>NZ_JAFDST010000001.1:0-1368941 GCF_017832095.1 Bacillus capparidis | reverse complement strand
GTAGCAGGTGCATCAGAAAATCCATATCACGGACAGCCGAACGTAGCAGGTGCATCAGAAAATCCATATCACGGACAGCCGAACGTAGCAGGTGCATCAGAAAATCCATATCACGGACAGCCGAACGTAGCAGGTGCGTACCAGCCTCAACACTTTGTCCCAATAAGCCCGGTATTACCAGGCTCAGGATTGCCATGCCCATATCCTCACTATCCGGTATTTCCGTACGGCTTTGATCCAAATCAACCGCATCCCGGATTTGTGTCACCGGAATACGAGGATGATGAATACGATAATATCCCTCATGAAAACGTAGAAAACGCTGCTTATCCAAATGTGCCGCATGCACCTCAATTTACGGCACCAGCTTTTGCAGCCCCTTATCCGCCAGTCCCATGTTTTCCTTGCTATTACCCAGTTTCACCTGTATTGCCGGGAAGCGGATTCCATCCACAGGTGATGGGAGCACAAGCAAATATGCCGGCAGGAGAAAATATGCCTAATGAGCCTTTTGTTGGCGGAGTAGAAGACGATGATTGCGGATGTGGTCCTAAACATCCACCATTTGGATATCCGGGCGTGCAGCCTCATTTTGGCTGGCCGGCAGGACCTCAAAATGCTCCATACGGAGTCTCACCAGCGAACTATCCGAATCAGCCGGGAGTTTCACCGGAACAGTATCAGCCTCAGTCCAATGAAATGTTTAACCGTCCGGAAGAAGATGACAGCTAAAAGCAAAGGGCGATAAATGTCGCCTTTTTTTGTTGACCGTTTGGTTTGCCCCATAATCTATAGCACAAAAGTATATTTCCCGGTATATGACAAGGGTAAAGATACCGGCTTCGGGAAACCTAATTTTTGAGCAGTTTGCTCAAACAATTTATTGTTTCCGGAGGGATCTCATTTGGAGCATAAATTTTTCAAGCTGACAGGCCTCGTTTTTTCCCTAACGACGTTAAGCGCATGCGGAGCCCAAGACAATGGCTTAAACAACGCGTACGACAATGGTACACAGCGGGTGGGGTATTATTCAAATGACGCCAATAACAATCGCGACGGTATGGATAATCAGGGTCCATTTGCAGAATTGATAGATGGAATGACAAATGGCGGTGCGAGGAATGTTGATGAACGAACCGGAAATATTAGAGAACAGCCGATCGGCGTGAATGATAATCGTGGGGAATACAGCAGAGGAGACATGAATTATCATAATCATATAATGAATACAGGCTACGGTGGCGAAAAAAAAGAAAATAAAGAACTATCCGGTAAAATAACGGATGAGCTCAACCGGAAGAACAATATTGACAACGCAGCAGTCTTGGTAACTGATGCAACGATTTTTGTGTCTGTCCGTACCGATGAAGCATTAACACAAGCAAGAAAAAACCAAATCGAGCAAATCGTTAGCAAATATGCTGATAATCGAACCGTTCAAATCAACAATGACCCTGGTACCTTTACAAGAATGCGAAACATCAATGGCGACAACGCCAGCTCGCGATAAAACATGAAAACTGCCTTTAATAGGCAGTTTTCATAACGTTTACACCGGTTATTAAAAGTTTAATCAAAACAAAAAGATTTGGTCCCAGTCCAATCTCTACCTTTCCTTCAAATGATTATCTTCTCTCTAGTTATCCAATTAAGATACCCGAGGAAATAATGATGAACCACTTACCTTTATCAAAATTGACGATGAAATTCATTACATATGTTATCATTGTACAGCAATTAGATTAAAGGAGTTGAGTACTTATGGCTGGGCATTCCAAGTGGAAGAATATTCAGAAGCGAAAAAATGCTCAAGATAGCAAGCGTGGGAAAATCTTTATGAAGCTTGCCAAGGAAATTTATGTTGCGGCAAAAACAGCCGGTACAGATCCGGAGTCCAATGCAAGCCTTCGCTTAGTGATAGATAAAGCAAAACAGTCTAATATGCCGAATGACAATATAGAAAGAGCGATCAAAAAAGCCGATGGAAGTAAGGACAATAACAGCTATGAAGAAATAACCTACGAGGGTTATGGCCCGTCAGGTGTAGCAGTTATGGTAAAGTGCTTAACTGACAATAAAAATCGAACAGCAACCAATGTCCGAACGGCATTTAATAAGAATGGCGGCAGTCTTGGCGAAAGCGGCTGTGTCGCTTACATGTTTGAACGGAAAGGATATTTGGCGATTGAACGAAAAGGGCTTAATGTTGACGAGGATGAATTGATGCTTGAAGTGATTGAAGCAGGAGCCGAAGAGCTGGAAACGAGTGACGAATCCTTTGAAATATATACCGAGGCGGAGCAATTTGAGCAAGTAAAACACACACTGGAAAAAAACGAGTATTCTCTTGACTCAGCAGAAATCACAATGATCCCGCAAACCTACACTGAAGTCGATGAAGCAGATTCAGAAAAAGTGGAAAAACTGATCGATGTTCTTGAAGACGACGATGATGTTCAAGAAGTGTATCACAATATGGAAAATTAAGCTTGGGACAAAACAGCATGTAAAAAAGCAGTGAAGTTTCAGTTGGGAAATTCACTGCTTTTTTATCCCGTATTAACGGCAAGTAAGACCCCCACCTTAAGGTTTTTAAGTGTAAACGAGCAATTCTAGGTGGGGAATAACTGCCCGTTCAACTAACAATCAGTGGGGGACGAATGTACGAAGGCTAAAAGCTCAGGCGTCCTGTGCGGGCGTCTTCACTAGCAGTCGAAACCCTCACTGATTGAAGTTTCACTTTATTTAACGGATGCTAAAAAAGAAATAATCCAAACGGTTAACCTCTGTCTATTCATTCGTAATCCTTTTTTTCTTCTTCCTATTAAACTGAATCCATTTTTTTTTATAGAGGTAAGCAATGATTTCAAGCCAGATTCTTGATATTTTTTTGGGGAATAGCGGGTGTTTATACAAACTGTAATAGGCCTTCTTTAAGTCCTCCCATTGTGTATCTGATTTGGTTTGCGTAAATCTTGCAACATCAATTACTTTTATTTCCTTGTCTTTCGTTACAATTAAATTTCGCAAGTGAATGTCAGAAGGGTTCAATCCTGTTTTTCTTGCTTCTTGAAGAGCTGCGTCTACTTCATTGATCATTTCATCGCTAATCGGCACCCCTTTTAAGAGGCATTCAAAAAAAGTATGCCCTTCAATATAATCAATCACCAGGTAGGAAGGACCTGATTCATACAGCTTTGGATAATACTTCGATCCGGAAAGCAATTGATATATGCTTGCTTCCCTTTTGGCAATTTCCTCATATTCAGGAAAAAATACTTTCAAAGCTTTTACTTCAGATGCTTCATTATATTTAAAAACATAAGCGCTTCTGCCCTTGCCCGCCAATACGAGTTCAGGGGGCATTGAAACGAGCTTGTTTTTTCGTTTTTTAGTGTTGTATTCAACCAAGGAAGAAAGTTTTTTTGCGGCCGTCAAACATTTCACCTACTTTACTTGTCTCACTGCCTAGTATATGTGGGAACGAAGCCATGATGTCTATGAAAACACATACAATCTACAGTTTTTGTGACTTAAAGTGTATCAGAATCTCACCTGTGATGCACAAAATAAAGCTCTGAGGAGGATTATTCTATCCTTTTGTAGGTCAAACTACAAGTAAGTTAAGAATAAAAGAGGTGTAGATGGTGAAAACGATCGTAATAAGATGCGCTGCAGCAATATTTTGCTTAGCCATTTTTGGATTTTTTTCTGAAGCTGGACTTGCAACAACCGGCAACACTCAAATTTTAAACAGAACAAAGCCTTTAACGATAACTGTACAAGTGGAGAATGTATATTTGGATGGGGACGTCAACATAGAAAAGTACAAAGAAACCATTTGGGCAATGGAAGATTTTTGGGCGGAATATGAAGGATATTCATTGGCAGAACAGCGGGAAGGTTTCGTTATTTTTCGTAAACAGATCGATGATATTTCCCCTTTAAGCAAACTGAATGGCTATATTGGCTTGACTGGTGACGGGATTATATCAACGTTTCACGGACGTCCAGATTCTGTAAAAATACCGATTCAGCTGTTTTTTCAAGTGGACACTGGAAGACTGGAAAGCCATATCGAGAATAAGCTGAAAATGGGAATCCCATTTCGTTCGAAAAAAGAATTTCTGCAGGTCATGAATCAGTATAAGCTTTACGCAAGCTAGGTTCAATGGAACTACGAACATATGTTAACTTTTCATTCATTTAGACTGGTTTTATGGTACAATGGAGAACAGTCAAAGAGGTGAATGAACGAGTGATTGAATTTGTCAGAGGTACAATTGATTTTGTATCGCCGCAGTATGTTGTGATTGATAACGGCGGAATCGGGTATCAAATCTATACACCCAATCCGTTTATTTATAAGAAGGAAATGCAGGTCACGATTTATACGTACCACCATGTCCGTGAGGATGTATTTGCCCTGTACGGCTTTCAAATGAGGGAAGAGAAAATTCTTTTTACCAAGCTTTTGAATGTCACAGGAATTGGACCAAAAGGAGCATTAGCAATCCTGGCAAGCGGGGATCCGGACGCGGTTGTTTCAGCAATTGAAAATGAAGATGAAGCATTTTTAGTCAAGTTTCCCGGAGTCGGAAAAAAAACAGCCAGACAAATCATTCTTGATTTAAAAGGGAAGCTGTCAGACGTTGCTCCTGCTATATCAACTGATTTGTTTACCCATGAGGAGCACGAGAAGCAAGCTCAGAGTGAAGCTTCCATAGATGAAGCTTTGGAGGCGCTGAGGGTACTCGGATATGCAGATCGAGAGATTCATAAAGTTCTCCCTCATTTAAAGGAAGAAGCCGCATTGAGCACCGATCAGTACGTTAAAATAGCGCTAAAAAAACTATTGAAATAGGGTGATATCATGGATGAACGTCTAGTATCAAGTGAAGCAGACAGCCATGAATCCGTTTTTGAACAAAGCTTAAGACCCCGTAATCTTAATCAATACATAGGTCAGGAAAAAGTAAAAGACAACCTCCGTATTTTTATTGATGCAGCAAAGATGCGTGAAGAAGCGCTCGATCACGTCCTTCTCTACGGTCCGCCCGGATTGGGAAAGACGACGCTAGCTGCGATTGTCGCCAATGAAATGGGCGTCGAAATTCGGACAACTTCAGGACCTGCAATCGAAAGGCCGGGAGATTTAGCAGCGATTCTAACAGCTCTTGAGCCTGGGGATGTTCTGTTTATTGATGAAATTCACCGCCTCCATCGTTCAATCGAAGAGGTGCTGTATCCCGCAATGGAAGATTTTTGTCTCGATATTGTCATAGGAAAGGGCCCGTCTGCCAGATCTGTAAGATTGGATCTTCCCCCGTTCACTCTTGTCGGTGCAACGACGAGGGTGGGGTTATTAACAGCTCCTTTGCGAGACAGATTTGGTGTTTTATCGCGGCTTGAGTATTATAATCAGGGAGATCTTTCCGATATAGTCATGAGAACTTCTGATTTGTTTGAAATTACGATTGAGAAATCAGCAGCTTTTGAAATTGCCAGAAGATCAAGAGGAACCCCGCGAATCGCAAATCGTTTGCTTAAAAGAGTGCGGGATTTTGCCCAGGTGCTGGGAAACAGCTGCATTAGCGAAGAAATTGCCAAAGATGCCTTAGAACGGCTTCAGGTAGACAGGCTCGGACTAGATGATGTAGACCATAAGCTTCTATTAGCGATGATTGAAAAATTTAGAGGCGGACCGGTTGGCATTGATACCATTTCTGCAACAATCGGTGAAGAATCGCATACGATTGAAGATGTATACGAGCCATATTTGCTGCAGATAGGGTTTATTCAGCGAACTCCCCGGGGACGGGTGATTACTCCGCTTGTGTATGAGCATTTTCAAATGGAGGTCCCTAAGTATGACTGAATTTCCTAAGATTTTAATGATTCTTGGTGCAGTTCTTTTGGCTATCGGTTTTTTTATGCAATTCATTGGCAAGCTTCCCGGAGATATTTTGGTGAAACGGGGGAATTTCACCTTCTTTTTTCCAGTTGTCACCTGTATAGTGATTAGTATTCTCTTAACGATTATCTTTTCGATTTTCGGCAGATTTAAATAAAGAATAAGGTGGACGTATGAAAGTAAATTTATTTGATTTTGACCTTCCGGAGCATTTAATCGCACAAGTGCCCCTGCAAGAAAGGGACGCTTCACGATTGATGGTCCTTGATAAAAAAACAGGAGAAATCACTCACTCTGCATTTAAAGAAATCACAAGCTTCTTTAAGCCGGGGGATTGTCTCGTATTAAATAACACAAGGGTGCTTCCAGCAAGACTGCATGGGCATAAGCCGGAAACAGGCGGAAATGTTGAAGTTCTTCTATTAAAACAGGAAGAAAATGATACGTGGGAAACGCTGGCTAAGCCGGCAAGGCGGGTGAAAATAGGAACGAAATTATCCTTCGGTGACGGAAGATTGACGGCTGAATGTATCGGTGAAAAGGATCACGGCGGAAGGATTTTGCGATTCAGCTATCAAGGGATTTTTTATGAGGTGCTGGAATCACTTGGGGAAATGCCGCTTCCGCCATACATTAAAGAGCAGCTTGGCGATAAGGAACGGTATCAGACCGTTTATTCAAAGGAAGCTGGTTCCGCAGCCGCACCGACTGCAGGCCTGCATTTTACTGAAGAAATTTTAACAGATCTGGAAGAAAAGGGAGTTTACGTTGCGTATATTACGCTTCACGTCGGTTTAGGAACGTTTAGGCCTGTCAATGCAGATGACATTGAAGCGCACGAAATGCACGCAGAATTTTACGAAATGAATACAGAAACCGCAGAACTCTTAAATCGCGTGAAAAAAGAGGGGGGGCGGATCGTTGCAGTAGGGACGACCTCTACACGGACAATGGAAACGATCGCCCAAAACTATGATGGCCGATTTGAGGCATCCAGTGGGTGGACATCTATTTTCATTTATCCCGGTTATACTTTTCAGGCAATCGATGCTATGATTACAAATTTCCATTTGCCAAAATCTTCATTGATCATGTTGGTAAGTGCATTAGCAACTAGAGAAAACATCTTGCATGCGTACGAAGAAGCAGTTCGAAATGAATATCGTTTCTTTAGCTTTGGAGATGCAATGCTGATTAAATAAGATAGAAGGAGGCACGCCAAATTGACGCTGCCCATACGTTATGAATTGATAAAAACATGCAAACAAACCGGTGCCAGGCTCGGAAAGGTCCATACTCCCCATGGATCATTTGATACGCCTGCATTTATGCCGGTTGGAACGCTTGCCACTGTAAAAACCATGGCTCCTGAAGATTTGAAAGAAATGGGAGCAGGCATCATTTTAAGCAACACGTACCATTTATGGTTACGTCCAGGCCATGACATCGTAAAAGAAGCAGGCGGCCTTCACAAGTTTATGAACTGGGACAGGGCGATTCTTACGGATTCAGGCGGATTTCAGGTTTTTTCTCTGAGCGAATTCCGGAAAATCGAAGAAGAAGGTGTCCATTTTAGAAATCATTTAAACGGAGACAAGCTCTTTTTATCACCTGAGAAAGCAATGGACATTCAAAATGCGCTTGGTTCCGATATAATGATGGCATTTGATGAATGCCCTCCGTATCCTGCTGAGCACAAATATATGAAAAGATCGGTAGAACGAACGAGCCGTTGGGCAGAAAGGTGCCTCGCTGCTCATCAAAGGCCTGATGAGCAAGGATTATTTGGGATTGTTCAAGGCGGAGAGTATGAAGATCTCAGAAAGCAAAGTGCTAGTGATTTAATTTCTTTAGACTTTCCTGGATATGCCATAGGCGGGCTCTCTGTTGGCGAACCGAAGGATGTCATGAACAGGGTGCTTGATTTTACTGTTCCGCTTCTTCCAGATCATAAGCCGCGCTACCTCATGGGAGTAGGATCTCCTGATTCCCTGATTGACGGTGCGATCCGCGGCGTAGACATGTTTGATTGTGTACTGCCGACACGGATTGCCAGAAATGGAACCTTAATGACGAGCAAAGGGCGTTTGGTCGTGAAAAACGCCAAGTATGAACGGGATTTTCGCCCGATTGACGAAGAATGCGGCTGCTATACTTGCAGAAATTATTCTAGAGCATATGTCCGCCATTTGCTTCGCTGCAACGAAACGTTTGGAATACGATTAACTTCTTATCATAATCTGCATTTTCTGTTAGAATTAATGGGGCAGGTTCGAGAAGCCATACGCCAAGATCGCTTACAGGATTTCCGAGGAGAATTTTTCGAAAGCTACGGCTTTAATCTTCCGAATGCCAAAAGCTTCTAACAATAGAGGTAGAAGATGAGCGAAAATAGAGATTAGAAAGGGGTGAAATTCGTGGACGGAAATATCTTAACAACAATACTACCGATAGTCCTTATGTTTGCTGTTCTTTATTTTCTTTTAATTCGTCCTCAGCAAAAACAGCAGAAGGCTGTACGACAAATGCAGGAGGAATTGAAAAAAGGAGATAAAGTAGTAACTATTGGAGGTTTGCACGGCGTCGTTGATTCACTTGATGAGAGCAAGGTTGTCATTAAAGTGAATGAAAATACACGCCTTACATTTGACCGACGCGCTATCAAGGAAGCTCCTGCTGAATAACCGCGGGAGTTTCGGATACATAGCTATAGCTAAAAAGGAGAGCATGCGTGCTCTCCTTTTTTAATGCGAATAAGCTGCCCTGCAAGTAATAGCTTGGTTACTATAATTATTTGGATCGGCTGCCAAATAAATTGACTCCGAAAATCCCTCCGAGCATACAAGTCAAAAGAAATCCGGCATGGTAATAGCCTTGCTCTAACGAAATTCCTTTTCCAAACCCTAAATATTGAAAAAGCAAAAGAATTAACGTATAGGAAATAGCAGTGATTGCCCCTATGAGCCATCCTCGTTCCTTTGCTTTCCCTGCTGAAACAATGCCCCCGATAAATATAGTAATAAAAGAAAGAGCGGTGACGATCCAATTCATGGACGGCTCTCTCAAAGACGTAAAGGTTAGCAACAAAGATAGAATGAGGCTTGAAATCAACATGAGCGCAAAAATGGTGATGAGGCCGTAAACAATCCCTCTTCCCACCTGCTTAGTTTCTGTCATTTTTTTCACTCCTTAACCCGTACTTGTCAGGCGTTGATATAAATGTTGTCCTTCTTTCCATATGTATTCTTTGTCCACCTTAAATAGAAGAAGTTTTCATGGACTTCACATAAAAATTCAAGAAAATGAGTAATCTAAGGGGACGAGCATGACGGGGAGGACTAGACAAGTATGCATGAGATTTTGTTGGTAGCCTTTCGGACGGTATTGCTATATATTGTCATATTGATTGTTTTTCGTTTGATGGGCAAAAGAGAAATAGGTGAATTAAGCATATTAGATTTAGTCGTATTTATAATGATCGCAGAAATTGCTGTATTAGGAATTGAGGATCTAAAAGCTAATATACTACAAACCATTGTACCTATTGTCCTTTTAATGGCAATACAGATTTCACTTGCTTATTTATCTCTGAAAAGCCAAAAGCTACGGCAAGTATTGGATGGCAAGCCAACGATCATCATTGATCGAGGTGAAATCGACGAGCATGCGATGAGAAAGCAGCGGTATAATTTTGATGATTTAATGATTCAATTAAGGGAAAATGAAGTCGAAAAGGTATCAGACGTTTCCTATGCCATATTGGAACCGTCAGGAAAGCTAACGGTTTTAAAAAAAGGGAAAGACGGAGAAAACAATATAATAGAAGTGCCTCTAGTGATCGATGGCATTATTCAAACGAATCACTTACAGCAAATTGGCAAAGATGAAGGGTGGTTGAGAGATAAATTAATGGAAAAAGGGTATACAACTCCTTCGCAGATTTCTTTTTGCAGCTATCAAGGCGGGGAGTTATACATTGACGAAAAAGATGGAAGATAGGTTATATGAAAGGCAATGGAATCAGAACCCCACTGCTTTAGCTGTGGGAGTATCAGGATACCCATCTTCCAATCATAGGGATGCGTTTTAGCTCTTCTTTTTTTACGAGTTGAAACAGCAGCAAGAAAACAAAGTAAATGAACGTTGTCAGGATGATCCAAAGCAATAAGTTTTCTGTGGGAGACGAAAACGGGTGCAATCGTTCCATCATCAACTTGGCTGACACTCCCGTAAGAGCAATCGTGAAAAAACATAGTACATATTCTTTCACATTTATGCTGATTGGAAGTACTTTAAATACGGTTGCAATATGCAAAAATGTAACAAGAGTCATGCCGATTACAATGGCAAGTGCGGCGCCCATAATTCCCAGTGACGGCCGGGCAGCGAGGACAAATATGAGTCCGGTTTTGACGAAAGCTCCTATAAGGCTGTTGATCATTGCGGCTCCTGCCAGGTTGAGAGCTTGCAAGACAGCCTGAAGAGGACCTTGAAAATAGTATAGGAGAAAAAAAGGTGCCATTACTTTGACATATATGGCGGCGCGATCCGATCCGTACATAATTGTAAGCAAGGGTTCAGCAAAGCAAAACAGAATAATAACGGACAATCCCCCGCTTAATAAGCATAGCCGGAATGCTTGGCTCAGACGGTAATCAACCACTTGAAGTTTTTTTTGTGCCATACCTTCACTGATTGCCGGAACTAAAGCTGTTGAAAGAGAATACGTAATAAAGCTAGGAAGCGCGAGCAGGGGCAAAGCATAACCCGCAAGCTCACCGTACTGTGCGGTGGCGCTTGCAGTGGCAACTCCTGCGAGGGCGAGGCTTTGTGCTACGACAATCGGCTCAAAAAACCACGATAAGTTCCCGATAAATCTGCTCCCTGTTGTCGGAACAGCGATAGACATCAACGGCTTTAAAGAACCTCTTGCTTCTATTACTGTTTTGAAAAATTTTTTTCGTACCCGGATTGTTTGATTCCACTTAAAAGCAATCAGCAAATAGCCAAGTGATACGAACTCTCCTAAAACAGCCGATATCATCGCTCCTGCGGCGGCGTATTCAATGCCATACGGGAGAAACGCTGCCGTACAAACCGCAACGAGCGATATTCTCACGATTTGTTCAAGGACTTGGGAGATGGCAAGTGGGCTCATATTCTGTTTCCCTTGAAAATAGCCTCTGAGAACAGCGGAAATCGCAATAATCGGGACAACAGGGGTGACAGCGAGCAGTGGATAAAGTGTCCTTCGGTCTGTGAATAAGGTTTCAGCCATAAGGGGGGCAAAAAACAAAAGCAAAGGTGTGAATATAAGACTTAATATTCCAGTCACACTTAGTGAAATTACCAATATATTTCGTGTTTTTTTATGATCGCCTTTTGCTTCTGATTCAGCTACCATTTTGCTAATGGCGACAGGAAGTCCGAATTGCGTAATGGTGGCTGCCAAAAATAACGTCGGGGCAGCCATCATAAACAACCCAACACCCTCCTCACCAATAAACCTGGCCATTACGAGCCGATTTAAAAATCCGAGAACTCTCGTAATCAAACCAGCTGCAATCAGTATAATTGTCCCTTTTAAAAATGTTTGCCTTACCATTAATTTCATCCCCCTGCCTTCTCAAACGACAATTAATCATATACAATAGGATATGCGCTATTAGTGTCCAAGCATGACAAGTCTCTTTTAGAAAAGGAAGGAGAGTGGAAGCGATAGATAAGCATCCGGCTGAACTCTATAAAGATCATCTCAGGCCTTTTCTGTACAGCAAGCTTGAAGAATTTAAAATTCTGGGCTACGATGATGTAGAACTGGGAAGTCTATGGTCATACTTAATTGAGAAAAAGTGGAGAAAAATGCAGGAACCACAAATTCATGCTCTCGCCGACTCCATTTTGTCAGTAAAAATCGGCGAATATATGAACTATGCGACAGTAGAATCTTTTAAAACGTCAAATTGGTTTGAGAGTGAAGAAGGTTCACAAGTATTAGAGGATCTTTTAAAGTAGGCGTATAGTTCCCTTAAAAGGCACTAAGGAGGAAATACATAATGAAAAAAGGGCGCTTACTTGCGTTTTTTCTGGCAGTACTAGTAATTGGAAGCTGTGTTGGATACTTCACCAAGCCTGCTTCAGATAACATTACACTGGGATTAGATTTACAAGGCGGATTTGAAGTGCTGTATGATGTACAGCCGGCGAATGAAGGATCAAAAATTAACCATGAGGCTTTAGTCAGTACAGTTGAAGCGCTAAACAGGCGGGCAAATGCATTAGGTGTCAGTGAGCCAAATATTCAAATTGAAGGAAACAACCGAATCCGTGTTCAGCTGGCGGGTGTTGATAATCAAAACAGGGCGCGTGAAATTTTATCCACCCAGGCGCAGCTTTCTTTTCGAGATACGAAGAACAAATCGCTGTTAGACGGATCAGATCTTGTTGAAAACGGGGCAAAGCAGACATTTCAGCCGAACACAAACGAACCGATTGTAAGTATTAAGCTGAAAGATGCTTCTAAATTTGCTGAAGTTACAAAAAATGTCCTTGATATGAAGCCGAATAATCAACTCGTCATTTGGCTGGATTACAAAGAAGGCGACTCATTTGAAGAGGAAGCAAAAAAAGCAGAGCCTAAATTTATTTCTTCCCCTAATGTCAATCAAGTTCTTAATACGACAGACGTGACAATTGAAGGAAACTTTACGATTCAAGAAGCGAAGGACCTTGCAAATGTATTAAATGCCGGGGCGCTTCCTGTGAAATTAAACGAAGTATATTCAACCTCGGTTGGAGCTCAATTTGGCGAACAGGCCCTTAATGAAACAGTATTTGCAGGGATCGTCGGGATTGCCGCTATTTTTATCTTTATGCTGTTCTATTATCGGCTGCCAGGCATTATTGCGATCATAACGTTAATTACTTATATTTATATCACTTTACAGGTTTTCGATTGGATGAATGCTGTTTTGACCTTGCCGGGAATTGCGGCACTTATTCTCGGAGTCGGGATGGCAGTCGATGCCAATATCATCACCTATGAACGGATAAAAGAAGAGCTGAAGCTTGGTAAATCGGTGCGTTCGGCATTCAGATCGGGGAACAGGCGATCATTTGCAACGATTTTTGATGCGAATATCACCACAATTATTGCCGGAATGGTTCTGTTTATATTTGGTACAAGCTCTGTCAAAGGCTTTGCGACCATGCTGATCTTATCCATTCTGACAAGCTTTATCACAGCTGTATTTCTGTCCAGGTTTCTCTTATCTTTATTAGTAGAAAGCAGATGGCTTGATCGCAAGAAGGGCTGGTTTGGCGTAAGGAAAAAAGACATCTTGGATATACGCCAGACAAATGAACAGACAGAACCGAAAACTCCGTTTGAAAAATGGGACTTCATCAGCAAGCGAAAGTGGTTTTTCACCTTGTCGGTCCTTTTGTTTGCCGCAGGAATCGTCATTCTCTCAGTATTCCGATTGAATTTGGGAATCGATTTTTCCAGCGGAGCGAGAATAGAAGTCCAGGGAAAACAACCATTAACTGTTGAACAGCTGGAGGAAGATTTTACGAACGTAGATATGGATCCGGAATCGATCGTGTTGTCCGGAGATCGGAAAGAGACAGGTGTCGCCCGTTTTGTCGGCGTTCCGGATCAACAAAAAATAGCTGAGATTAAAGATTATTTCAGCGATAAATACGGGGTCGATCCGAGTATTAGCACAGTTTCTCCTACTGTCGGGAACGAGCTGGCGAGAAACGCATTGTATGCGGTCGGCATTGCTGCATTGGGAATTATCTTGTACGTCTCATTTCGATTTGAATATAAAATGGGAATAGCGACTATTGTCGCGATGCTTCACGATGTATTTATCATGATTGCACTGTTTAGCTTCACCCGGCTGGAAGTAGATATCAACTTTATCGCAGCAATATTGACTGTGGTCGGATATTCGATAAATGATACGATCGTTACTTTTGACCGTATCCGGGAGCATATGAGAAAGCGGAAGCCGAAAACATTTGATGAATTAGCGTATATTGTTAATCTTAGTATTCAACAAACATTTACACGGTCAATTAATACCGTGTTGACAGTCATTATTGTTGTAATTGCGATGATTATTTTCGGTTCCGCATCAATCTTGAATTTCTCACTTGCGTTACTGATCGGGCTCTTAACCGGGGTATATTCTTCCCTGTATATTGCTGCACAGCTATGGCTCGTTTGGAAAGGTAAAGAATTGAAAAATGTAAATAGTAAAGAGCCGAAAGCAGAAGAAGTGTAAAAGAATGTATGAAAGACTGCCTCAAGATATTCGGGCAGTCTTTCTATAAACTCTTAATGAAAGCGCAAACATACGTATATTTTGACAACTAGGTGTACATAAAGTGTATCAAAAGAGAGTGAGTGACGTATGATTTTACTAGGATAAAAAATTTCACGGTTATAATTGAACTGGAATAGTTCATTTGCTATAATGTCTACGTTTGATCACTGTAATATAACTGTAAGAAAGTATGTAACTATAGATCCTTGTTGGGTCAGGAGGTATTTAGCAATGAAAGTCAGAGAATCTGAACTTCCGGGAATTGGCCAAAAAATTGAAATAGAAACAAGAAGCGATGATAAAATTGCTATCGTAATTCATGATGATGGCAGAAGAGAAATCTATCATTTCAATGATGAAGATCGCGAAGAATGCACGTCTACTGTAACGTTTAATGATACCGAAGCTAGACAAATATCGGCGATTCTTGGCGGTCTTGTATATAAGCCTAAAGCACTGGAACAAGTCGAAGTTGCGATTGATGAGCTGATTATTGAATGGTTTAAAGTAGAGAAGCAGTCGGATGCTGTTCATAAAACAATCGGAGATCTAGATGTCAGACAGAACTATGGAGTGACAATTATCGCTATCGTCAAAAAAGACCAGAAAAAAATTCTGAGTCCAGGTCCTGAAACAGTCATTAACGAAGGAGATACTCTTGTCATCTCCGGAGAACGAAAAGAATTGAAAAAGCTGATTCGTGAAAAACTGACCAATTAATAATCGAACCCCCTTCTGGCTCTATAGAAGGGGTTTCTTTTTTCAAAAAAGTTTAAAATGGAGTTGTATGAGGGAATATAGCCGGTATACAGGTTCAAAGGAGGGTATACATATGAACAGACAATGGGCAATTATTTTAGCTTTGATTTTCACTTTACTAGTTGCTATTTTTGCAGTCATAAATGTGGAGCCAGTTCAGGTGGATTATCTGTTTGGAACATCGGAATGGCCGCTGATACTTGTGATTTTGGTATCGGTGCTAATGGGTGCTGTCATTATGGCTGCAGTAGGAATTATACAAATTGCCAAACTAAAGAAGGAAATAAAAGTACTTTCTGCGAAATTGAAACAAACACAAACCTCAAGTGTCCTAACAGAGGATGAGGAAAACAAGAAAAGCGAAAGAAGCAATAGGATCACACATCCATCGAGATAAGCTGTTCTCTTTAATGAGAGACAAAATAAAATTGAAACCTCTTAGGCGAGTCTAGTATAATAGTTTGTCTGAGGGGTGAATTTATGTTAGCGGCAAAAAATCGTTGGGAGGCAAAAAAACCTGACGAACAAATCGTTCAATCACTTATAGCTCAATTGGATGTTTCATCACTGGTTGCGGCTCTGCTTGTCAATCGAGGTATAGAGACAGAAGATGAAGCAAGGGCATTCCTATATGAAACGAACTCTTATCATGATCCTTTCCTATTAAAAGGGATGGATACATCCGTTGAACGAATAAAAAAGGCAATTGACCAGAAAGAGAAAATATGTGTTTATGGAGATTATGACGCAGACGGCGTAACAAGCACGACTGTCATTTTACATACATTAAAAGAGCTTGGTGCGGAAGCGGACTTCTATATACCAGATCGATTTAAAGAAGGCTATGGACCGAATGAAGAAGCATTTCGGGCGATCCATGCTCTTGGCTGTAATCTTATCATTACTGTTGATACAGGGATCGCGGGAGTTCATGAAGCAGAAGTAGCTAAAGAGCTGGGAATGGATTTGATAATTACTGATCATCACGAGCCCGGACCTGAGCTTCCAAATGCCTTTTCGATTATTCATCCGAATCAGCCCGGCTGTACCTATCCGTTTAAGGATCTCGCCGGGGTAGGAGTGGCCTTCAAATTGGCACACGCCTTACTAGGCAGAGTTCCCGAACATTTGACAGAGCTTGCGGCTATTGGGACGATCGCCGATCTCGTACCATTGCATGGGGAGAACCGACAGCTTGCCAAACAGGGCTTGTCACATATCAAACATTCATCAACTCCGGGGATTCGAGCGCTAATCCGTGTAGCGGGTACGGAACAATCGGAAGTTGATGAAGAAACGATCGGCTTTCAGATTGCCCCGAGACTAAATGCGGTGGGCAGAATGGAACAAGCTGATCCTGCAGTACATTTGCTTCTGAGTGATAATCAGGAAGAAGCAGTTGAGCTTGCAACTCAAATTAACCAGTTAAACAAGGAAAGGCAAAAGCTGGTAGCGCAGATGACGGATGAAGCCGTTTCCATGGTTGAGCAGCATTGGCGTGATGATCATGTGATCGTTGTCGCTTCTGAAAACTGGAATCCTGGTATTGCCGGTATTGTAGCGTCGAAACTGACCGAACGTTACTACAGGCCTTCAATCGTACTGGCGATTGATGAGGAAAAAGGAACAGCAAAAGGCTCTGCCAGAAGCATTCGTGCCTTTCACTTATTTAACAACCTATCCCAATGCCGTGATATTCTTCCTCATTTCGGAGGCCATCCGATGGCAGCCGGGATGACACTCGATCAAAATGACATTTCGGAATTGCGAGACCGTTTAAATACTCAGGCAAAAGATCAGCTGAATGAGGAAGACTTTATTCCTGTCCAAGAGGTTGACCTGATTTGCAGAATTGAAGAATTAAGCATTTCCAATATTGAGGATATTGGGAAGCTGGCTCCATTCGGAATGAAAAACCCAAAACCTTTGGTTGTAGTTGAAGATGCTAATGTGGATCAGCTGCGAAAAATCGGGTCGAATAAAAATCACTTGAAAATGGCCATTAAAGAACACGGAATTTCCCTGGATTGTATCGGTTTTTTTATGGGCGGGCTTGAAGAAAACATCGTGATTGGTTCCAAGATTTCCGTTATGGGGGAAATTTCTATAAATGAATGGAATAACAGCAAAAAACCCCAGCTCATGCTTAAGGATGCAGCAGTAAAGGAATGGCAGTTATTTGATCTTAGAGGAAAAAAGTCGTGGTCTGAGCTTCTGAAAACGATAGAGAAGGAAAAGAGAAGGATCATTTGCTTCAATGAAGAGACGCAGATGAAATTTAAAGGAACTGAGCTTGAAGAAGATACTATTCTGATCAGAGAAAAAGAGGATGCTTCTTTATTGGGGGGACAAGCATTTCATATTGCCCTCATCGATATGCCGCCTTCCTTGGAATTATTCGAATCAGTAATTGCCACGATGAAAATTGAAAGGCTGTATGCTATTTTTCATCAATCAAACGATCTTTTCTTTACTACCTTTCCTACTAGGGAGCATTTCAAATATTATTACGCATTATTATTGAAACGATCGACATTTGATTTGACCAAACACGGACCGGAGCTGGCCAAGCATAAAGGCTGGACTTCTGAATCAGTAGAATTTATGTCACAGGTGTTTTTTGACTTAGGATTTGTTACAATTAAGAACGGACTTATTACAATTGTTAATGGTGTGAAAAAAAGAGATTTAACTGATTCTGCCACTTATCAAACGAGAAAAAATGAAATAGAATTGGATCAGCTCTTGAATTATTCAACGACTGAGGAATTAAAGAGCTGGATGGATGAGCGGATGAAGGTATCGTCTGCAGCCCATTAACCGTTCTCTAGGAGGATATGAACGTGGATTTAAAGAAATATGTTACAATTGTAGAGGATTACCCGAAAGAAGGAATACGATTTAAAGATATAACGACACTGATGGACAAAGGCGATGTCTACCGCTATGCTACAGATCAAATCGTTGAATATGCAAAAGAAAAGCAAATTGATCTTGTCGTCGGTCCTGAGGCAAGAGGTTTTATTATCGGCTGTCCCGTTGCCTACGCTTTAGGTGTGGGGTTTGCCCCCGTCCGAAAAGAGGGCAAGCTTCCCCGTGAAGTGATAAAGGTTGACTACGGTTTGGAGTACGGAAAGGATGTCCTTACCATTCATAAAGACGCGATTAAACCGGGGCAAAGAGTCTTAATTACTGACGATCTATTAGCAACAGGCGGCACGATTGAAGCGACAGTGAAGCTAGTTGAACAATTGGGCGGAATCGTTGCCGGTATCGCATTTCTTATTGAACTAACCTATCTTAACGGAAGAGATAAACTGGAAAATCAAGAAATTCTTACGTTAATGAAGTATTAAATTTGTAAAAACGCACTCTGAAAAAGAGTGCTTTTTTATAACTTAAGATAGAAAATAGGTGGATCTGACTAGTCTGCTCTTTACAGATGAACATTTTTTCATGATAATAGGTACAATAAAGTTTTCATTACAAAAAAGGTGATTGCATGGCGAACGAACAAGTATTAACTGCAGAACAAGTGATCGAAAAGGCTGAAAGCTACCTTTCCGATGAGCATATAGCTTTTGTAAAAAAAGCATACTTATTTGCGGAGGAATCCCATAAGGAGCAATATCGGAAATCGGGAGAACCGTATATCATTCATCCGATCCAAGTGGCCGGCATACTCATTGACCTGGAAATGGATCCTTCAACCATTGCGGGCGGCTTTTTGCACGATGTAGTGGAGGATACGAATGTAACACTTGAAGATATTAAAGAAGCATTTAATGAAGAGGTTGCCATGCTGGTTGACGGTGTTACTAAGCTTGGTAAGATTAAATATAAATCACAAGAAGAGCAGCAAGCCGAAAATCATAGAAAAATGTTTATCGCTATGGCACAGGATATCCGTGTGATTTTAATTAAACTTGCAGACAGACTTCATAACATGAGAACGTTAAAGCACCTACCTCAAGAAAAGCAAAGACGGATATCGAATGAAACATTAGAAATATTTGCACCGCTTGCCCACAGGCTTGGAATCAACAAAATTAAATGGGAGCTTGAGGATACGGCTCTGCGCTATTTGAATCCGCAGCAATATTACCGAATCGTAAATCTCATGAAGAAAAAGCGGGCAGAACGTGTACAGTATGTCGATGCAGTCGTCGATGAAGTGAAAAGCCGGGTGCAGGAAGTGAATATTAAAGCCGATTTTTCCGGAAGGCCGAAGCACATTTACAGCATTTATCGAAAAATGGTCCTGCAAAACAAGCAATTTAATGAAATATATGATTTGCTTGCAGTACGCATTCTGGTCAACAGCATTAAGGACTGCTATGCCGTGCTTGGCATTATTCATACATGCTGGAAGCCTATGCCTGGAAGATTTAAAGACTATATTGCAATGCCTAAGCCGAATATGTACCAATCTCTCCATACAACGGTTATCGGCCCTAAAGGAGATCCGTTAGAGGTACAGATTCGGACTTTTGAAATGCATGAAATTGCTGAATATGGGATCGCCGCTCACTGGGCATACAAAGAAGGCAAAGAAGTTACAGAGCAGGCGTCATTTGATAAAAAAATGTCATGGTTCCGGGAAATATTGGAATTCCAAAACGATTCTACGGATGCGGAAGAATTTATGGAATCGTTAAAAATCGACTTGTTCTCAGATATGGTTTTTGTTTTCACACCAAAAGGGGACGTTATAGAATTACCTTCGGGCTCTGTGCCGATTGATTTTTCTTATCGAATTCACTCGGAAATCGGCAATAAGACGATCGGAGCGAAAGTGAACGGGAAAATGGTAACACTTGACCATAAGCTGCGAACGGGAGATATTGTCGAAATTCTCACATCGAAGCATTCGTATGGTCCAAGCCAGGATTGGATTAAGCTAGCCCAAACATCTCAGGCGAAAAATAAAATCCGGCAATTTTTCAAGAAGCAGCGACGTGAAGAAAATGTTGAAAAAGGCCGGGAGCTCGTAGAGAAAGAAATAAAAAACCTTGAGTTTGACGTAAAAGAAGTCATGACGCCGGAAAATTTGAAAAAAGTAGCTGACAAGTTCAATTTTTCAAATGATGAAGATATGTATGCGGCGGTCGGATATAATGGCATCACCGCTCTTCAAGTAGCAAACCGTTTGACTGAAAAAGAGAGAAAGCAGAGAGACCAGGAAGAACAGGAGAAAATCGTTCAGGAAGTATCCACAGCTCCAAAGCCGCTGCAAGGCAGAAAGCGGGATTCTGGAGTCCGGGTGAAAGGGATCGACAACCTTCTTGTCCGGCTGTCTAAATGCTGCAATCCGGTGCCGGGAGACAGTATCGTTGGTTTTATTACAAAAGGGCGCGGAGTTTCTGTCCACCGTGACGATTGCCCCAATGTACTCACTTCAGACGCGCAGGAGCGTTTGATACCAGTGGAATGGGAGCACGAAGCAGAAAGGGTGCAAAGAAAAGAATACAATGTTGAAATTGAGATTTTAGGTTATGACCGCCGCGGGTTGTTAAATGAAGTTCTGCAAGCCGTTAACGAAGCGAAAACAAACATTTCTTCTGTTTCGGGAAAATCGGACCGAAACAAAGTGGCGACCATAAATATGTCAATTTTTATTCAAAACATCAATCATTTGCATAAAGTTGTCGAACGTATCAAACAAATTCGCGACATTTATTCCGTACGCCGGGTGATGAACTAGGAAGGTTGGTAAAAAATGAAGCTTGTAGTTCAAAGAGTTACTGAGGCGAGAGTCCAGGTCAATGGTGAAACAGTTGGCGAAATTGGCAAGGGACTGATGGTACTCGTCGGAATTACTCATGAGGATTCAGCAAAAGATGTGGAATATTTAGCAGAAAAGCTGGTCCACCTGCGAATATTTGAAGATGATTCCGAGAGAATGAATCTGTCATTGGCAGATATAGGCGGTGCCGTTTTATCCGTATCACAGTTTACACTCTATGGAGATACGAGAAAAGGGCGAAGACCGAACTTTATGGATGCTGCCAAGCCGGACACCGCGAAAAAAATCTATGATTTGTGGCTTGAGACAGTGAAAGGCAAAGGAATAGTCGTAAAAGATGGAAAGTTTGGAGAAATGATGGATGTCAGCCTCGTAAATTCTGGTCCAGTGACATTCATTATCGATTCAAAGGATGAAAAAAAGCTGCGCTAGGCAGCTTTTTTTTATTCAAAATAATCTTCCAACCCGTTCGCAATGCCATCGGTCACCTTTTCCTGGTAGCTCCTGCTGGAAATGACCACTTCTTCCTGAGGATTGCTTAAATACCCAAGCTCCAGAAGAATAGAAGGCTGTTGATTTTCTCTTATCACATAAAAATCACCAAATAAGACTCCGCGATTATCAAGTGAAGACCGATTCGCAATTTCTGCCTGAACATCTGATGCCAATTGCTTGTCCTTGGTTTCACTGTAATAGTAAGCAGTTGATCCGTGGATGGATCTATCCTCGTGGGCGTCATAGTGAACGCTGACGAAGGCATCCGCATTTCGATAATGTGATACGGATACCCGAGATTGAAGGCTCACAAAGGAATCGCTATGTCTAGTTAAATAGACATTCGCTCCGTATGATTGCAGTTTTCGATACAAAAGCTGTGTTGTATTCCACGTCAGCTTCTTTTCTAGAGAGCCTGTATAGCCGATTGTCCCGCTGTCACGTCCGCCATGTCCGGGATCTAGAACAATCGTTTTATTTTTTATCGAGCCTGTGCCATTCGATTGTTTCGGAGCTTGCGGCAAGTCTGCTTCTTCGGCAGGATCATTGGAAACTTGAACGACCCAGCTGGCAAGATATCCTTTATCACCGTTTTCCAGTGTAACCTCATACCAATCATTTGAGCTGGACGTTATCGAAAAAGATTCACCTTTCGCGGCTCTTTGGATGATACTTGAAGAGGTGGAAGGAGTGGTTCTGATATTTGTCCCGTCATAGACTATGATTGCGTATTCCCCGCTTGTATTATTCGAAGTACCGTTGTCTGGATTCTCAGAAGAGCTGCTGTTTTTAGCAGGTTGTCTTCCTGATTGATCTTTCACGATATAATGGCTCGCGACCCAGCCGCTCATGCCGTTGAAATTGATTTCATACCACCCGTATTTTTCGTCGGTGATTGAAACGTTCGTGTTCCGGTTTAGCGTGGCAACAACCTCGGAATTGGCCTCAGGGTTTTTTCTGACATTTAACGATGAAACACCTACCGAGCCGGAAGCTGCCGATTGATCAGCCTGTTTCTTAAGCTTTTGCGGCTGAGCTTCTTTAGAAGGTGCTTCCGTTACAAATTGTGTTGACACCCATCCTGTTACATTTTCATAAGAAATTTTTACCCAGTCTCCGTTTCTTTCAAGTGCCTTCGCTTTCTGGCCATTAGGAAATGCTCCCAAAATCTCATGGGAGGTGCTTGGACCTGATCGAATTCTCAAGTTGGTGGCGTTTGACGTTACTTCATTATTATTGACCGATTGCTCCGCTTGATTTTTATCAACCAGCCAGGAAGCAACCCAGCCCTTGACGGTGGGGGAAAATTGAATTTCCACCCAGTCATCCTTCTCGCTTACAATCGGATAGGTTTGATCCCTCGTTGCAGTACCGACAATAGGGTAACTAAGCCCCGGGCCGCCTCTGACGTTCATCTCATCTGTGAGAATCCTCGCCTGACCCTCGGCTGATGCAGCCATATCGACTGGAATGACCGCAGTAATTAAAAGAAAAATAATACTGATTGCTGTTAATTTTTTTTGCATAATGCCTCCTTAAAAAAAACCTGTAACAAGATTTCTTTCTTTATATCGTAAATTCCTTTCTAATTTTGAAATAAAAAAGAATTAATTTGTTTATACTAGATCCAAATAGGTCATTAAGGGTGTTTTTATGAGATATAATGGCAAAATGGGAAGAGCAATCCACCATAAGGAAGGAAGCATGCAGTTTAGAGATCAAGGAGAAAATGAATTCTCGGTTCACCTTGAATTTGAACACGCCGAATACGGGATGTCAGCCAAGGAAGCACAAGTCTATAAAAAGAAGCAAAACAGGGGTTGACAGCAAGCGTTCAGCCCTTTATATTATAGGAACTAGATAGCATTTATTTATAATGAACTGATGATAGAGACAAGTAGATAAGAAGGCATGAAAAGAGAGGATTTGCCATTTGGCTGTAAGCAAATCCGCATGACCCTTATACGAACGACACTCTTTAGGTTTCTCTCTGAACGCTAAGTAAAAGTCATTAGGAGATGAACGTGAACCTGCGTTAACGGACTAGAGCGGAAGCAAATGAATTTTGCTTCAACTAGGGTGGCACCACGGGTATAACTCTCGTCCCTACTAAATGAACTTAGTAGAGGCGGGAGTTTTTTATTTACGTTAAAAATTGGAGGATTGAAAATGGCTTATAAGATTCCGCGGGGAACGCAGGATATTCTGCCCGGCGATTCAGAAAAATGGCAGTGGATTGAAACAATTGCGAAAGAAACGTGCAAGGCCTATCAATATCGGGAAATTCGCACACCGATGTTTGAGCACACCGATCTGTTCACAAGAGGCGTAGGAGAATCTACTGATATAGTCCAAAAGGAAATGTACACGTTTGATGACAGAAAAGGTAGAAGTTTGACTTTACGGCCGGAGGGAACGGCTTCTGTTGCGAGAGCATTTGTGGAAAACAAGCTGTACGCAAATCCCGTTCAGCCGACAAAGCTTTATTACATTGGACCGATGTTCCGATATGAACGTCCGCAAACTGGAAGATACCGCCAATTTTATCAATTTGGCATCGAAGCGATCGGAATTAATGACCCGGCGATTGATGCGGAAGTGATTTCACTTGCATTAAGCATTTATAAAAAAGCCGGATTGAAAAACATTAAGCTTGTTATCAACAGTCTTGGCGATAAAGACAGCAGAGCGGCGCATAAGGAAGCATTGATTCGCCATTTTGAGCCGCGAATTGATGAATTTTGCGGAGATTGCCAAAAACGACTGCATACAAATCCGCTTCGGATCCTTGACTGCAAACAGGACAGGGATCATGAGCTAATGGGAACAGCTCCTTCGATCCAGGATTACCTGAACGAAGAATCGAAAGAGTATTTTAACAAGCTGCTCACGTATTTATCCGATTTGGATATTCCTTATACGGTTGATCCGAATCTGGTAAGAGGATTGGACTATTATAATCATACGGCTTTCGAAATTATGAGCGACGCGGAAGGCTTTGGCGCGATTACGACTTTAGCCGGCGGCGGCAGATATAACGGATTGGTGGAAGAAGTCGGCGGCCCGGAAGCACCGGGGATCGGTTTTGCGATGAGCATTGAAAGGCTGCTAGCTGCACTTGATGCAGAACAAATAGAGCCTCCGGTTACAAATGAAACCGATTGTTTTATCGCTGCACTAGGCGATAAGGCCAGAGATGCAGCTGTTCGTTTACTTGCACAGCTTCGGGCAGAAGGAATTTCAAGTGAGATAGACTATGAAAATAAAAAACTAAAGGGCCAATTCAAAGCAGCGGAACGGCGCAGTGCCAAATTTATCGCGATCTTAGGCGAAAATGAGCTGAATGAACAAAAAATCAATGTCAAGGATACGGAAACCGGAGAGCAGCTGGAAATCAAGCTGGATGAATTCGTACGGTTTATGAAAGCTAACATTACAGGGGCATAAAAAGGAGAGAGTTACGTTGTTTGGAAGAACATATTACTGCGGAGAAATCACTGAAAAATCAATTGGCGAAAATATCATACTAAAAGGCTGGGTACAAAAGAGACGCGATTTAGGCGGATTAATCTTCATCGATCTAAGAGACCGTTCCGGCATTGTGCAAGTCGTGTTCAACCCGGATTTTTCTGAAGAAGCATTGAGAATTGCCGAAGGTGTAAGAAGCGAATTTGTTCTGGATATTTCAGGGACTGTAGTCGAAAGAGATAGCGGAACTGTCAACCCGAATATAAAAACAGGGAAAATTGAAATTCATGCGGAACGGATTGAAATCTTAAGCAGCAGCAAAACTCCTCCTTTTATGATTTCTGACCAAACTGACGAAGTGGCTGAGGATGTCCGCTTGAAACATAGGTATTTGGATCTTAGAAGGCCGGCAATGTTTGATACTTTTAAAATGAGGCATAATGTAACAAAATCGATCCGGAATTTTCTAGACGATCATGGTTTCTTGGATGTGGAGACGCCGATTCTGACAAAAAGCACGCCGGAAGGAGCCAGAGATTACTTGGTGCCAAGCCGTGTACATGAGGGCCAATTCTATGCACTCCCTCAATCGCCTCAGCTGTTTAAGCAGCTATTGATGGTATCCGGCTTTGATCGTTATTACCAGATTGCCCGATGCTTCCGTGATGAAGATTTGCGCGCTGACCGCCAGCCGGAATTTACCCAGATCGATATCGAAATGTCGTTCATGAGCCAAGAAGAGATTATGGCTCTGTCGGAACAAATGATGGCGAAAATCATGCGTGAAACGAAAGGTATTGAGCTGAACCTTCCGCTGCCAAGAATGTCTTATGATGAGGCGATGAATTCGTATGGCTCGGATAAACCGGATGTTCGCTTTGACATGCTGCTTACTGATGTGTCCAGCCTCGTTCGCGACTCAGATTTTAAAGTATTTTCTGGTGCAGTTCAAAGCGGGGGAGTCGTCAAGGCGATCAACGTAAAGGCTGCCGCTGACAAATATTCGAGAAAGGATATTGATGCGCTCGGTAATTATGTCGGCAACTTTGGAGCAAAAGGCCTTGCGTGGCTTAAGGTAGAAGAGGGTGAATTAAAAGGCCCGATTGCAAAATTCTTCAATTCTGAGGCTCAAAGCTCTTTGACTAGTACACTTCATGCAGAAGCCGGGGATCTTTTCTTGTTTGTTGCTGATAAAAAAGAAGTAGCAAATGATGCATTAGGTGCTTTACGACTAAAGCTTGGAAAAGAGCTGCAGCTGATTGATGAAAGTAAATATAATTTCCTTTGGGTCGTTGATTGGCCGCTGTTGGAGTATGATGAAGAAGAAGGGCGTTATTACGCAGCACACCATCCATTTACCATGCCGGCAAGAGAGGACTTGGACCTGATTGAAACAAACCCTGCAGCTATGAAGGCTCAGGCATATGACCTCGTATTGAACGGATACGAACTCGGAGGCGGATCAGTCCGTATTTTTGAAAAGGAGATCCAGGAAAAAATGTTTACTTTGCTTGGCTTTTCAAAGGAAGAAGCAGAAGAGCAATTTGGATTTCTTCTTCAAGCGTTTGAATATGGCACTCCTCCTCATGGCGGTATTGCACTTGGTTTGGATAGGCTCGTTATGCTGCTTGCTGGAAGGTCGAATTTGCGAGACACAATTGCTTTTCCAAAAACAGCAAGTGCAAGTGACCTGCTGACGGAAGCGCCGGGTGAGGTTAGCAAAGATCAGCTTGATGAGTTGAATTTACAATTGAAAGAAAAAGCGCTGAAAAAATAACCGTTCATGCGGGGCATATTGGCTGCTTGATATGAACCCAATCGTGTGGTATTCTTTTTTTCAAAGAAAATAGGTCCTGATGTGTTTGTTGTATACCTAGTTTTGACCGAACATTTATTTATTCGGGAGTCTGCGTTTTCAAATGGAGTACATGCCTCTTTTTCTATCGGTCAAAGAGGACTTATAACATTTGAGATAAGACACCCACCTGCTGTGAGCGGGATCAAAACGAAGGAAATTGACAACGGCACAATCGGGACTTTTTTTATGCTGTAAATAAGTACATTTGAATATGGAGTGAGAGATGTGCTGCATCAATTTTCAAGAAATGAATTAGCCATTGGTAAAGAAGGTTTACATATATTAAAAAACAGCAGAGTCGCTGTTCTCGGCATAGGCGGAGTCGGTTCGTTTGCCGCTGAAGCTTTGGCTAGATCGGGAGTCGGCCACATCGTTTTGGTCGATAAGGATGATATTGATATTACGAATGTTAATCGCCAGCTTCCCGCTCTATTGTCTACGGTCGGAAAACCGAAAGCAGATGTCATGAAAGCCCGGATTGCCGATATCAATCCGGATTGTGAAGTGACCTCTTTAAAAATGTTCTATACCGAAGAAACCTATGAGACTTTTTTTGAACATGGACTCGATTTTGTTATCGATGCATCTGATACGATCCATTATAAGATTCATCTGATGAAGGAGTGCCTAAGACGAAACATAAAAATCATTTCAAGTATGGGCGCAGCGAATAAAACAGATCCTACTAGATTCCGGATCGATGACATATCAAAGACTCATACAGATCCGATTGCGAAAGTCATTCGGACAAGGCTCAGAAAAGAAGGAATTCACAAAGGGGTGCCTGTTGTTTTTTCCGATGAGAGCCCGATTGTAATTCGTGAAGACGTTCGCCAAGAGGTCGGGAAAGACGATGCAAAAATCAGAAAGGCAAAAATGCCGCCATCCTCAAACGCTTTTGTTCCATCAGTCGTAGGTTTGATCATGGGCGGGCATGTTGTCATGGACTTAATTAAGGATATTCCGATTGAGCGAGTGAAAGATAGATAGTAACTGAACGCAGTGTGCAAAGAGCTGGCTTTGCACACTGTTTTTTTGTTGTTAGGAAACTCAGGAAGTGAATTCTTCACGCTGTTACTCATTTAATCGTATTCAAATAGAAATGATCAGAAGTTGTTTAAATCTCGTTAACGACTATGTTTTGGGTGATTTTGGAATCGGAAGTATCTTACGTGTTCAGAAGGATAAAAAGGAGATAAAGAACCAGGAAAAAGTCCTTCATAGGGGTTTTGAAGGACAAAAAGAAGGAAAAGAGCCAGATAAAAGTTCTTCGAAAGGGTTCTGAAGGACAAAAAGGAGTAGTAGAACCAAGGAAAAGTCCTTCACAGGGGAGCTGAAGGACGAAAAGAGGGAATAGATCCAGAGAAAAGTCCTTCACAGGGGAGCTGAAGGACGAAAAGAGGGAATAGATCCAGAGAAAAGTCCTTCACAGGGGTTTTGAAGGACAAAAAGGAGAAGAAAAACCAGAGTAAAAGTCTTTCAAAGGGGAGCTGAAGGACGAAAAGAGGGAATAGATCCAGAGAAAAGTCCTTCACATCGTTTCTGAAGTCCGGAAGCGTCAAAGCACTACACAGGTACTTTGAGGCATCTTAGATCCTTTACATTGACGGTTTTCTCTTTACATTAATCAGCTTTTATCATTTTTTGTTTGCGCTTTTATTTCCTTATTGACGATACGGCATAACGTGCTAGAATAAAATTAATGAAAATTCTAAATAGAATTTCAAATCACATATATGATTTGAAAGGAGGAGCCATGTGGTAAAGTCAGCCGTACGTGTTTTAAAAGTGTTTGAGCTCCTGGCAATGAAGCGGAATGGTCTTACTGTCAAAGACATAAGCGACGAATTGGGACTACCGCAAAGTAGCACGTTTCATTTAATTTCGACATTGTTTAACGAAGGGTATTTATTACAGGACCATGCAAAAAGGTATAAGCTCGGGCCAAAACTTATTCAAATTGGAAACAATGCCATGGAATCGCTTGATATCGCTTCAATTGGAAAGCCGGTACTATCTAAGCTGATGGAGGATGTCCAAGAAACGGTCTTTATGGCGGTTTTATCAGAAGAGCGATTAGTGTATGTACTGAAAATCGACAGTAACCGATCCATAAAAACAACTGCTCAGCCGGGATACCAAAAACCGCTGCACTGTACCGGTCTTGGCAAAACGTTTCTAGCCTTTCTGCCTGTCGAAAAGAGAGAGAAGCTGATAAGTACAATCGCTCTTCAGCCGGTGACTCCTCGTACGATTACCGATCGGTCGAAGCTTGAAGAATGTCTTGAGCTCTATAAAACCCTGGGCTACTCGATTGATGATGAGGAAAATGAAGAGGGGTTATTCTGTGTAGCCGCACCTATTTATGGCGGAGGCAATATAGTCGAGGCTGCCATTAGTGTGGCCGGTCCGAAAGAAAGAATGAGTAAAAGAAAGGAAGAGATTGCCCGAAAACTAACAGAAGCTGCTGCGAAACTTTCGATTCAAATGGGTTACAAAAAGGGGGTGATCTAAAATGGATGTCATTAGTATAGGAGAAACAATGGTTTTATTTACTCCTCAAGAAGACGGGCTATTGAGGTACAATCGGAATTTTTCCGCCAAAATTGCCGGCGCGGAAACGAACACACTTATAGGCCTTACCCGCTTAGGGATAAAAACTGGATGGATAAGCAAGGTTGGCAGTGATGAATTCGGAAGGTTGATTCTCTCTCAGATTCGAGGCGAAGGTATCGATACAAGCCAGGTGATCTCTGATAATAAGCACCCTACCGGAATTTTCTTTAAAGAAAAAACAAATGAGTCCAATATGAAAATCATGTATTATCGCAAGGGTTCAGCAGCAAGCACGATTACAAAGCATGATATTGATAGCGGTTACATTTCTCGAAGCTCATACCTGTATGTCACCGGGATCACTCCGGCTCTAAGCGAAAGCTCACTTGAAGCTGTCTTTTACGCGATGCAGCTTGCAAAGAAACATCACAAAAAATTGTTTTTGACCCAAATGTCCGTAAGAAGCTTTGGTCTGAAGAAAAAGCAAAAGCTACGTTGCTGGAGATGGCTAAATTAGCCGACATTATACTGCCGGGAACGAGCGAAGGTGAATTTTTATTCGGGACAAAGGACGAAAAGGAAATCGTAAAAAAAGTATTAGATATGGGCAGTGAATTAGCTGTCGTCAAAATGGGTGCCTCCGGAGCTTACTATGAAAGTCATAATCAGCACGGTTATGTAAGCGGGTACAAAGTAGATCGGGTCGTTGATCCTGTTGGAGCAGGAGATGGCTTTGCTGCAGGTGTTATTTCGGGTCTTATTGAAAATGCCGGTATTGAAAAAGCGGTTCAAAGAGGCTGTGCAATCGGGGCGATCGTTACGATGGTTAACGGAGATATAGAAGGACTTCCCGATAAAGAAATTCTTCGGCATTTTGTCCATAAGAGCTCTGAGGATGTAGACCGATAGTTTATTAAAGGAGAGGTTGGATGTCTGCATTAGATTTTATAAAAGATAACAAAGTGATTGCGATTGTTAGGGGAGCAGAAGCATCTGATGTCCTTCAAATTGCAGATGCTTTATACGAAGGCGGTATTCGATTGCTTGAAATTACTTTGAATTCGCCGAATGCATTCGAAGTGATTAAAAACGTGAAAACAAAGTATGGAAACGAAATGCTGATAGGAGCGGGAACTGTACTGGATCCCGAATCTGCACAAGCAGCTTTAGCAGCAGGAGCTGAATTCATTTTATCCCCGACTGTCAATGTCGATACGATCAAGCTTACGAAACGGCATGGCGCCGTAAGTATTCCAGGCGCGTTCAGCCCTAGTGAAATATTAACTGCTTTTGAACATGGAGGAGACATCATTAAAGTGTTTCCTGCTTCTTCGGGGCCCGGATATATTAAGGATATTTTAGGACCGCTCAAACAAATTCCACTCTTGCCGACCGGAGGAGTCAACCTGGAAAATATAGCGGAATTTATGAGAGCGGGTTCAATCGGCGTCGGACTTGGAAGCGCTTTAGTCGATACGAAGAAAGCAGTTAGTGATATCTATTTAAGGCAGTTAACAGCGAAATCGAGAGAATTTCTAGAAGCGATCAATTAAAGGGAGAGTAACCACGTGAAAATCACAAACTATGAACTTTTTCAAATTCCGCCAAGGTGGCTGTTTTTAAAAATAGATACAGACGAAGGAATCACCGGCTGGGGCGAGCCAGTCGTGGAAGGGCGAGCGGCGACGGTCAAGACTGCGGTTGAAGAATTAATGGAGTATCTGATCGATAAAGATCCATTATCGATTGAAGATCATTGGAATGTGATGTACAGAAGCGGTTTTTATCGCGGCGGCCCGATCTTAATGAGCGCAATTTCCGGTATCGATCAAGCGCTTTGGGACATTAAAGGAAAGTATTACGGGCAGCCGGTTCACCAGCTTTTAGGGGGGAAAGCGAGGGAATCAATAAAAGTTTATTCCTGGATTGGCGGTGACCGTCCATATGATGTTGGAAATAACGCAAAGGAAGTCGTTGAAAGAGGATTCAAAGCCGTAAAAATGAATGGGACAGAAGAACTGCAATATGTCGATTCTCATGAAAAAGTCGAGCAGGTCATCGAACGTGTGGCAGCCGTTCGCGAGGCTGTCTGTCCATATGTAGGCATTGGAATCGATTTTCACGGCAGAGTGCATAAGCCGATGGCGAAAATATTGGCAAAGGAAATTGAATCGTTTCGGCCGATGTTTATTGAAGAGCCGGTTCTTCCGGAAAATAATGAAGCGTTAAGAGAAATCGCAAGTCTTGTCAGCACACCGATCGCGACAGGTGAACGCATGTATTCAAAATGGGATTTTAAACGGCTTCTCGTCGATGGCTATGTGGATATTATACAGCCCGACTTGTCTCACGCAGGCGGAATAACCGAATGCAAAAAGATTTTATCAATGGCAGAAGCCTTTGATGTAGCTGCGGCACCGCACTGTCCACTGGGCCCGATTGCTCTCGCAGCATGCTTACAGGTGGACGCGACCTGCCACAACGCCTTTATCCAGGAGCAGAGTCTCGACATCCATTACAACCAAGGATCCGATCTGCTTGATTATATAATGGAGAAAAATGTGTTCACCTATAAAGACGGCTATGTAAAAATTCCGAACGGCCCTGGTCTCGGCATTGAGATCAATGAGAGCCACGTCAGAAAAATGGCTGACATCAGCCACAATTGGCATAATCCAGTGTGGCGACACAAAGACGGCAGCGTTGCGGAATGGTAAGTTGAGATGAATGTTGTTCTCAACCAATCCAATCAAACATTACTAAAAGCTGACACAAACCATTTAAAATAGACCTATCCCTTTTAAGGGGAGGTCTATTTTTTTGTCTGGCAAGACGTGCACTCTCTGAATACAGAAGCAAAAATATTATTGACCATGTGATGCACCCCAAGGTTTACTATTTATAGCAGCGAGGGGAAGAATGTACAAGATTAGTGAGTTCGCTGAATTGACAGGCTTAAGCAAAGAAGCTTTGAGATATTATGCAGAAGTTAAATTCCTCGAACCAGCTTATATAGATCCACGTAACAATTATCACTATTACGATGACGGAAGCTGCTTTCTTGCAATCCTTCTGGTTAAGTTAAGGGGATTTGGTTTTACGATTCAGGAAATGCTTTTGGTAATGGAGGACGAATCATTTACTCATTTAGAGGATTTGTTAATACAGAAAAGGAAGAACATACAAATGCAAGGAATAGTATCAATATGCCCAAGTTTTGGAGATTACTTGCAGATATTTTTAAGGCTATAAGTATATTAAAAATAGTGTTATAATATCGAATAGTTAAAATTTACAGATAACATAGTGAGACTTATATGGAGGGATTTATTTTGGGAGAACTACGCAGTAATATGATTAAAAAAGGATTTGACCGAGCACCGCATAGAAGCTTGCTTCGTGCTGCTGGTGTAAAAGAAGAGGATTTTAATAAACCGTTCATCGCGGTTGTCAACTCATATATTGATATTGTTCCTGGACATGTACATTTACAGGAATTTGGGAAAATTGTAAAAGAAGCGATTCGCGAAGCAGGTGGTGTTCCGTTTGAAATGAACACAATCGGTGTAGATGATGGTATTGCAATGGGGCATATCGGGATGCGCTACTCATTACCAAGTCGTGAAATTATTGCTGATTCCGTAGAAACGGTTGTATCAGCACACTGGTTTGATGGCATGGTCTGTATTCCAAACTGTGACAAAATTACACCAGGTATGATGATGGCTGCTATGCGCTTAAATATTCCGACGATTTTTGTTAGTGGCGGTCCAATGGCAGCCGGTCGTACAAGTGATGGCCGGAAAATTTCACTTTCTTCAGTATTTGAAGGAGTGGGTGCTTATCAGGCTGGGAACCTTGATGGAAAAGGTCTTCTAGAGCTTGAGCAGTTTGGATGTCCAACATGTGGCTCTTGTTCCGGAATGTTCACTGCTAACTCTATGAACTGCTTGGCAGAGGCACTTGGACTAGCTCTACCAGGAAACGGAACGATTTTAGCAGTTGCACCAGAGCGAAAAGAATTTGTTAAACGCTCAGCTAGTCAGTTAATGAATTTAATTGATTTGGATTTAAAGCCGCGTGATATCGTGACAGAAAAAGCAATTGATAACGCATTTGCTCTTGATATGGCACTCGGTGGATCAACGAATACGGTTTTACACACGCTTGCCCTTGCAAACGAAGCAGGTATAGACTATCCGCTTGAACGAATCAATGAAGTAGCAGCGCGTGTGCCGCATCTTTCAAAGCTTGCGCCAGCATCAGACGTTCATATTGAAGATTTGCATGAAGCAGGTGGAGTATCCGCTGCATTAAATGAATTATCCAAAAAAGAGGATGCACTTCACCTTGACGTCATAACAGTAACAGGAAAAACCCTTGGGGAAAACATCGCCGGTTGTGATGTGAAAGACAACAATGTTATTCATTCAATCGATAATCCGTTCTCAGAAAAGGGTGGACTTGCGGTATTATTTGGTAACCTTGCTCCAGATGGTGCAATTATCAAAACAGGTGGTGTCCAAGGCGGAATTACTTCCCACGAGGGACCAGCGATTGTCTTTGACTCACAAGATGAGGCTTTAGAAGGTATTGCCGGGGGACAAGTCAAAGAAGGACATGTTGTCATCATTCGTTATGAGGGACCAAAAGGCGGACCGGGTATGCCGGAAATGTTAGCACCAACTTCCCAAATTGTCGGTATGGGTTTAGGAGCAAAAGTAGCCCTTGTAACAGACGGACGTTTTTCAGGTGCTTCCCGCGGTCTATCTATCGGTCATGCTTCACCAGAAGCAGCAGAAGGCGGACCGCTTGCATTTGTTCAAAATGGTGATCATATTGTCATTGACATTGAAAAGCGCACAATAGATGTTCTAGTTCCTGAGGAAGAATGGGAGCAGCGAAAAGCAAACTGGAAAGGCTTTGAACCAAAAGTTAAAACAGGCTATTTGGCTCGTTACTCTAAGCTTGTAACATCCGCTAGCACTGGTGGTATTATGAAAATCTAAATTGACTTATTAAGTGACCTGTTAAAAAGTCTAGTAAAATTAGAGACTTTTTAACAGGTCCTTTATTTAAGGTTTTAAACAAGGTTCTCTCTCTTTGAAGCAAGGGATAAGCTTTATCAACATAAGGTAATAAGGGTTCTGGAGCAAAAACTTCAAGGACAACGGTGTAATTGCACGGTTACTACAGTTAATTGCACAGAACTGTGGCACAATTGCACGGTTACCACAGTTAATTGCACAAAAACCCGGAATAATTGCACAGACCGCCTGTTAATGTACCTGTATAGTAGACAACATTAGAGAATCGCACAGAAATACCCTGAAAATGCACAATTCCCGGGTTCCCTATTTGCTATTATCATTTATTTTCTCATACACCTGCTTCAATGCGGCTTCAAATTTCCCGGTTTGCTTTGGCTGATAATACTTCTTGTTTTTCAGCGGATCGGGCAAATACTGCTGTTTGACCCAGCCGTTTTCATAATTGTGCGGGTACAGATAATCAAGTCCTCTGCCAAGTTTAGCAGCACCCTTGTAGTGAGCATCCTTTAAGTGCTTTGGCACCTCGCCGATTTTTCCGCTGCGAATATCCGCGAGAGCTTGATCGATTGCCATGATGGCTGAGTTAGATTTGGGAGATAAGCAAAGCTCGATGACGGCGTTGGCAAGCGGGATCCTCGCTTCAGGAAAGCCGATTCTTTCAGCCGTTTGTACTGCGGCGAGCGCTCTTGGGCCTGCTTGCGGATTCGCCAGCCCGACGTCTTCATAGGCGATCACAAGCAACCGCCTGGCAATGCTTTCAAGATCGCCGGCTTCTACCAGCCGCGCAAAGTAGTGCATTGCGGCGTTCGCGTCTGACCCTCTGATTGATTTTTGAAAGGCTGACAACACGTCATAATGGGCATCCCCATTCTTATCATGGGCAAAGCTTTTCTTTTGAAGACATTCTTCAGCGATTTCAAGCGTAATTGGAATAATTCCGTCTTCATTTTCATTTGTTGAAAGAACAGCTAGTTCGAGTGCGTTTAATGCCGACCGGACATCACCCCCGCAGGCAGTGGCAAAATGGTTCAGTGCTTCTTCAGAGCAATCTAGCGAATAGCCGCCTAGCCCTCTATGTTCATCAGCGATTGCCCTTAACAGAGCTTTTTTGATAAGCTCTGGTGTTAACGGATGTAATTCAAAGATTTGCGTCCGGCTTCTGATCGCAGGGTTAATCGCATGGTAAGGATTGGCGGTAGTGGCACCAATGAGAATAATCATGCCATTTTCTAAATAGGGAAGCAAAAAATCCTGCTTTGCTTTATCCAATCGATGTACCTCATCTAAAATTAAGATGATTTGCCCCGACATCTTGGCTTCTTCCACTACAATTTCCATATCTTTTTTATTATTGATGACAGCATTTAACGAACGAAAAGCAATGCTGGTGCTTCCTGCAATAGCTGTGGCGATTGAAGTTTTTCCAATGCCTGGTGGCCCGTAAAGGATCATTGAAGATAGATGCTTCGCTTTTACCATCCGTGCTATGATTTGCTCATCTGCAACGAGATGCTCCTGGCCGAGAATTTCTTCGATTTTCGTTGGCCGCATTCTGAATGCCAGTGGCTTCATATTCATCTCTCCCGATTTCATGTCTGACTATAGAATACCAAAATCATGATAAATAACGAAAGACATCCGAATATAAGAGCATTAAAATGTAACTATGATTAAAGTGTGCTATAATTGCATTTGGTCTATACTAATTTGTATATAATGATTATTACGATAGAGTAACTATTTTGCAGAGGTGTGTTATTTTGAAGATATCAACAAAAGGAAGATACGGTTTAACGATTATGATTGAGCTCGCTAAAAAGCAGGGTGAAGGCCCCACTTCTTTAAAAAGTATTGCTCAAACGAATGATTTGTCCGAGCATTATTTAGAGCAGCTTGTGTCTCCATTAAGAAACGCCGGACTGGTAAAAAGCATTCGCGGGGCGTACGGAGGGTACATTTTAGGTCACGATCCGTCTGACATTACAGCGGGTGACATCATACGTGTACTTGAAGGGCCGATCAGCCCGGTAGAAGTGCTGGAAAACGAAGAGCCTGCCAAGCGGGAGCTCTGGATTCGCATTCGGGACGCTGTCAAAGAAGTGCTTGATAGTACAACACTTGAAGATTTGGCAAACTACACCGAAGGCGAACAAGAAGCGTATATGTTTTATATTTAACGACCCGAGGTGTTACAAATGAATCGAATTTATTTGGATCATGCGGCAACGTCTCCAACCGATCCAAAAGTGGTAGAAAAAATGATGCCCTACTTCACAGAAACGTTTGGCAATCCTTCCAGCATTCACTCGTTTGGAAGAGAAAGCAGAAAATGGCTGGATGAAGCTAGGGGCTCGATTGCCAATCTTATTGGCGCATCCCAAAATGAAATTGTCTTTACGAGCGGCGGAACGGAAGCGAATAACCTTGCCATAATCGGGGCAGCTCTATCCCGTAAGCACAAGGGAAATCATATCATCACAACTGAAATTGAACATCACGCCGTTCTCCATCCGTGTGAACGGCTGGAAGAGATGGGGTTTCAGGTGACGTATTTGAAGCCTGACCAGGATGGTAAAGTCAGTGCCGGGCAAGTTCGCAATGCTCTTCGTGAGGATACAATTCTCGTGACGATTATGTATGGAAACAATGAGGTTGGATCGGTTCAGCCAATCAAAGACATTGGAGAGCTGGTTAAGAACCATACAGCCTATTTTCATACGGATGCTGTACAAGCGTTCGGATATTTGCCGATTCAAGTAAAAAGCGAGAATATTGATCTAATGTCTGTATCCGGCCATAAGCTAAACGGGCCGAAGGGGACAGGCTTTTTATATGTCAGCCAAGACGCTAAGCTCTCTCCGCAAATGCTTGGAGGAGAACAGGAGCGCAAACAGCGTGCGGGAACGGAAAATGTACCAGGAATCGTCGGTTTAAATGAAGCGGTTCGTTTATCAGTTGAAAAACGAGAAGCAAAAAGCCAATTATATCGTGAGTTTAAAACGATTATGATTCAATCGCTGAAGGAAAAAGAAGTGAATGTTCAAATCAATGGCGACATAAATGAAAGCCTGCCACACGTCTTAAATCTATATTTTCCAGGTGTCCAGGTCGAGGCTTTGCTAGTGAATTTGGACCTTGAAGGGATTGCGGTATCAAGCGGGTCTGCTTGTACTGCAGGATCGCTTCTGCCTTCCCATGTGCTCAAAGCTATGTATGGCGAAGACGCGCCGCAGCTGCGTTCATCAGTCAGAATCAGTTTCGGGCCTGAGCATACCAAAGAGAAAATCAAGCGTGCTTCAGAGAAGCTCGCAGAAGTTGTAAGAAGATTAATGTAAGGAGTTGAAGCGGCTATGAAGAAAGCACCCGAAAACACAAGAGTTGTTGTCGGTATGTCGGGAGGAGTCGATTCATCTGTAGCCGCTCTTTTGTTAAAACAACAAGGGTATGATGTCATCGGTATTTTTATGAAAAACTGGGACGATACGGATGAAAACGGGTTCTGTACGGCAACTGAGGATTACGAGGATGTGATTCGCGTATGTAATCAAATCGGGATTCCTTACTACGCGGTTAATTTTGAAAAGCAATATTGGGAAAAGGTTTTTCAATATTTCTTGGATGAGTATAAAGCAGGCAGAACCCCGAACCCTGACGTCATGTGCAATAAAGAAATTAAGTTTAAAGCCTTTTTGGAGCATGCGCTGTCTCTTGGGGCGGACTATCTGGCAACGGGGCACTATGCAAGGGTAGAGCATAACCCGGAAGGTGTGAAAATGCTCCGAGGGATTGATGAAAATAAAGATCAAACGTATTTCTTAAACCAACTAACAGAAGAGCAGCTAAACAAGGTTCTTTTTCCGATTGGCAATCTTGAAAAAAGCGAAGTCAGAGAAATTGCGAAAAAACACGGGCTGGCAACTGCTGCTAAAAAAGACAGTACGGGAATTTGTTTTATCGGAGAAAGAAACTTCAAAACATTCCTAAGCCAGTATCTTCCTGCACAGCCTGGCGAAATGCAAACGATGGATGGAGAAGTGAAAGGCGAGCATGACGGGCTTATGTATTATACGATCGGCCAACGGCACGGTCTCGGAATTGGCGGAAGCGGAGATCCTTGGTTTGTAGCGGGTAAAAATTTGGAAAAAAACATCTTGTATGTTGCCCAAGGCTTCCATGACGAGCTTTTGTATTCTGACAAAATCATTGCGGATCAGGTCAGCTGGGTGCGTCCAGATTTGAAACCGAATGAGTCTCTTAAGTGCACTGCCAAGTTTCGTTACCGCCAAAAAGACAGCGGGGTAACAGTGAAAATGATTGATGAAACAAAAGTTGAAGTCATCTTTGATGAACCGGTAAGAGCAGTGACGCCGGGGCAGGCTGTTGTATTCTACCAAGGAAACGAATGTCTTGGCGGAGGAACGATCGATCATGTTTATAAAAATAATGAAAAACTTTGGTATGTTTAAGTAAAAAAACCTCAACCACTCGTGTTGAGGTTTTTTACAAGAACACCTAGAATTGAAGGAGGAGACAATGGATTACAACAAAATCGGCATCGAAGCAATGCAAAAGGGCGATTACGAAGCGGCCGCGAATGCTTTTACCCAAGCAATTGAAGAGGATCATACAAATGCCATCCCTTATATAAACTTTGCAAATCTGCTTGCTTCAGTGAATGAACTGGACCGTGCTCAAATTTTTTATGAAAAAGCGATTTCGTTGGACGAGGGCGCGGCTTCTGCGTATTATGGAGCAGGAAATTTATTTGTGATGAAAGAATCTTATAGTGAAGCAAAAGATATGTTTGAAAAAGCGCTGCGATTAGGAATGGAAAACGGCGATTTATATTATATGCTCGGAACTTCGCTTATCCAGCTGGAACAGCCAAGGCTTGCTATGCCGTATTTGCAGAGGGCTTCTGAGCTGCTGGAGGATGATCCTGAAGTTCTGTTTCAGTACGGCCTTTGCTTAGCAAATGAGCAGCTGCTTAATGAAGCTGTTAGCCAATTTACTAAAGTCATCGAACTCGATCCAAGCCATTCGGATGCTTATTATAATTTAGGAGTCGCATACGCTTATCAGGAAAATAAAGAAAAAGCGCTTGAAATGCTTAATCAAGCGATCGAAGTAAATCCTGAGCATATGCTTGCACTTCATGCAAAATCGTTAATCGAACAACAGTAAAGGCTCACTGCGCATTAATGCGGGATAAAATGAAGGGAGGAAGCCTTATGACCATACATCACCATACGGAACCTGAAATCGCCCAAGAATCGTTTGTCAAAGGCAAAATCCTCGCTGTCATTTATCATAATGAATCCAATCATTACAGCGTTTTAAAGGTAAAAGTAGAAAAAACAAGTGAAGCGTTTGAAGATTCTTCGGTATCAGTTACCGGTTATTTTCCTACCCTTCAGGAAGAAGATACATATACGTTTTATGGAGAAAGTAAAACACATCCGAAATTCGGACTTCAGTTTCAGGCTGAGCGATTTCGAAAAGAGATCCCAACGACAAAGGAAGGCATTGTCCATTACCTTTCCAGTGACTTGTTTGAGGGCATTGGAAAAAAAACAGCCCAAGAAATCGTAAAAAAACTGGGTGAAGGGGCCATCAACAAGATATTAGCTGACCCTGCTGTCCTTTACGACGTAGCAAAGCTATCAAAGAAAAAAGCGGATAAGCTGGCCGCTTCTCTTCAGGAGCATCAAGGCTTGGAGAGCGTTATGATTGCTTTGAACAATTATGGATTTGGCCCACAGCTATCGATGAAAATTTACCAGGTGTATCAATCAGAAACATTGGATAAAATTCAGTCAAATCCCTATCAGTTGGTCAAGGACGTTGAAGGAATCGGTTTTGCCCGAGCTGACGAGCTTGGGGGACAGATCGGTTTATCCGGTAATCATCCCGAACGGATTAAAGCGGCAATTCTTTACACAGTTGAAGCATCCTGCCTGCAGGATGGACACACTTATATGTACACGAAGCAGCTCATTGTTGATACGCTGAAGCTGTTAAATCAATCCTCAACTGCAGATGATGTCGTCAATGAAGTAGACATTGCAGATCAAATTGTTGAGCTGGGCAAGCTGAACCAGGTGATTGTTGAAGAGGACCGCTGCTACTATCCGTCATTATTTTATGCAGAAAGAAATTTCGCAAAAAATCTAAAAACGATTGCAGAACAGACAGATTATGAAGATCAATTTCCTGAATCTGAGTTTTTGCTTGCCCTTGGTGAATTGGAAGAGAGAATTAATGTTCAGTTTGCTGAAAGTCAAAAGGATGCCATTCAAAAAGCTCTCATGTCGCCAATCATGCTGCTGACTGGGGGGCCGGGAACAGGAAAAACGACAGTAATCCGCGGAATAGTCGAGCTTTATAGCGAATTGCACGGAGTTTCACTGGAACCTGGCGATTATAAAAAGGATGAACCGTTTCCGTTTGTTTTAACAGCGCCTACAGGCAGAGCTGCAAAACGCATGAGCGAATCGACTGGTCTTCCTGCTGTCACCATTCACAGGCTGCTTGGCTGGAATGGTGCTGAAGGGTTTACACACACAGAAGATAATCCGATTGACGGAAAACTTGTTATTATTGATGAAACCAGTATGCTGGACATCTTTATTGCCAACCATCTGTTCAAGGCTATTCCAAAAAATGTCCAGATTATTATGGTGGGAGACGAGGATCAACTTCCTTCTGTCGGTCCCGGACAAGTGCTAAAAGATTTACTCGCTTCTCGTGTGATCGAAACAGTTAAATTAACGGATATCTATCGACAAGCTGAAGGCTCCTCTATTATTGAGCTTGCTCATGAAATGAAAAAAGGCGAGCTGCCGAATAATCTTACAGTGCCGACAAAGGATCGCTCGTTTATTCGCTGTAACCAGAACCAAATCAAAGAGGTCGTTGAAAAGGTTGTTAATAACGCATTAAAGAAGGGGTTTTCAGCTAAGGATCTGCAAGTGCTGGCGCCTATGTACAAAGGAGCGGCAGGCATAAATGAGCTTAATGCCCTCCTTCAGCAAATTTTGAATCCAGCCTCTTCGAAAAAACGGGAAATGAAATTTGGCGATGTGACTTACCGTACAGGGGATAAAATATTGCAGCTTGTCAATCAACCCGAACAAAATGTTTTTAATGGTGATATGGGTGAAATCACTTCAATATTTTATGCGAAAGAGAATACAGAAAAAGAGGATATGATCATTGTTTCGTTTGATGGGAATGAAATCACATTTGTAAAAAAGGATTTTGTACAGTTCACCCACGCCTATTGCTGTTCTATTCATAAATCCCAAGGCAGTGAATTTCCGATCGTAATCCTCCCGGTCGTTAGAAGCTATTACAGGATGCTGAGAAAAAACTTATTATATACAGCAATTACAAGAAGCAAAAAGTTTTTAATTCTGTGCGGTGAAATCGAAGCATTGGAATGGGGAGTACGTAACAAAGAATTGGCGGAAAGACAAACATCATTACGTACCAGATTAAATGAAGCTTTATCTGAAGAAGATACTGAACTTCGAGAGCTTCAAAGCCAGCTTCCATTTAGCGTGCACGATGCGAATATCGGAATGGAAGGAGTAACACCTTTCGATTTCATGACAAGCTAAACACCAAGTGATTATCCACTTGGTGTTTTTTCTTATGGACACTGGGAGCAATTTCATTGCATGGAGAAAGGATTGGAAAGGGAAAATAAAAGTGTTCAAATAAAGGTGGAGATCACACTTTGAGAACATGTAATGAATTAATCGGAATGCCTGTCCGTTGTGCCTCGCGTGTCCTTGGCTGCGTGTCGGATATTTGTTTTTCTTATGATGGGAGATGTATCGGGCTGCTGATTGATGAACAAAAAATTCCATTCATGCATAAAAAAGTGTTCCTTCCAGCTGAACAAATTGTACAGGCTGATGCAGCCGGGATATATACTGGTACGCATCTCATAAGTTCAGCAGATCAACCAGAAAAATATTTACGTTATAATCAACTGAAGCAAAAAATGATTGTCAATCAGGAAAAAAAACAGCTCGGAATTTTGGAAGATGTATATATTTCCTTTCAAGCGGGCACAATGGTAGCATATGAAATCTCGGACGGCTTTTTTGCAGATTTGCAAGGAGAACGAAGACACGTTCCTTCAATGAATACTGCGATGACATTGAATAATGATACCATCATGCTGGCCGAGCAATGAGGTGTTACGATTGTTAATTTGCCCGAATTGTAAAGGGAAAAACATTGGAAAAATAGGTGTGAACCAGTATTACTGCTGGGGATGTTACATTGAATTGACCCTATCAAAAGGAAAGATATCGACACATCAAGTGGAAGAGGACGGGACGTTAAGCAGTCTTGATGATTTATTCACTGATGAAGAACGTACAATGAACCTTTAAAATTGGAGGATTCCTATGAATCGGACAATGACTTCCTTTCTTTCAATGGGTGCAGGAGCATTCGTATACCATTTAGCCAGACAATACAACATGCCGACGAAAAAGAGCATGAAAAGAATCAGAAAAAGAATCATGAAAATGATATAGGCTAAATAAAAAGAGAACCGGATGATTATTGTCCGGTTCTCTTTACTATTTATGCCTGTCTCGCCTCTAATCGCCGGGCGATGATGGACAAAATGTAGTTAACAACAAAGTACATCACAGCTGCGGCCAAGAAGATCGGTATCGTGAAATTAATCGACTGTCCTTTCACAACATTCGCATTATGCATTAACTCAGGAAGCGAGATCACGGTAGCCAATGATGTGTCCTTAAGTAAGGAAATGAATTGGCTGACGAGCGGAGGAATCATTCTTCTGAGGGCTTGTGGCAAAGTGATTTGAATCAGCGTCTGAACATAAGTGAGACCTGACGATCTTGCCGCTTCGATTTGCCCTTTATCAATCGAATTTAAACCGCTTCGGACGATTTCCGAAATCATCGCCGCTTCGAAAATGGTTAATGCCACAATTGCAGATCCCTTAATTCCAAAATCAATTCCTACTTCAGGCAATGCGAAAAAAGTAAAGAAAATGATCAGCAACAAGGGGAGATTTCGAATGATCTCTACCAATAGGGCAAGGACATGCGACACGACGGGCATTCGGGTATATCGCAGAGTTCCTACCAATATTCCGATGATAAAGCTTAATACAATCGAAATGGCGGCAACTTCCAATGTTAGAATAAAGCCATCAAACAAAAATTTTAAATTATCAGGAGAATAGGCTCCTTTAAAATCCATAAATACTGTCCTCCTTTTACGCTAGTTGCTGCGAGAAAGTCTTTTTTCTATATATCCGACTCCTAAGCTGAGCGGGATGGTTAACAGTAAGTAAAACATAGCGACGAATATGTACACATCAAAAACGACATATGTATTGCTTGAGACTAAATCTCCGTGGTACATCAAATCCCAACCGGCGAGCAAACCGAGGATAGAGGAGTTTTTTACCAGATTAATAAATTGGTTGCCGAGTGGCGGGATAACAATTTTGATGGCTTGTGGAAGAATAATATACCTCATGCTTTCTGTATACGTAAGTCCGGTAGCTCTTGCTGCTTCCATCTGTCCTTTTGGAACGGATGAAATTCCTGCACGGATCGCTTCGGCAATAAATGCTGAAGTATAGATTGATAATGCGATTGTACCTGCTGTAAACCCGTCAAACCGAATACCGATAGCAGGAAGACCGATAAAGATGAAAAAAGCAATCAATAGGACGGGGATATTACGCAAAATTTCAACGTAGACCGTACCAATCCAGTTAAGTATTTTGAAAGGAGCTATTCGAAATACGGCGATAAGAGTACCTAAAATAAAGCTTGATATAAGTGCAATGATACTTGAAAGCACTGTGAACTTGAATCCTTCAAGATACATGTCCATGTTGTTGGTAAGTATGGAGAAATCGAGCAAAAAAATCACTCCTTTAGCTAATTGGGATGAGCGAAAAGCCCGCTCATCCCGAATTTGTTTCTATACGATTATTTAACTTGCTGGTTCTTCTTTAATCCACTTGTTTTTAATTTTATCGTATTCGCCGTTGTCTTTTAGTTTTTTCAACGTTTCGTTAATTGCATCAACAAGCTCTGAATTTCCTTTTTTTACAGCAATTCCGTATGGCTCTTCACTGAATGTTTTTCCGACAAGGTGGAAGCTAGGATCTTCATCCGCCATTCCGTAAAGAATCGCATCATCAGTTGTTAACGCATCGCCTTGGCCGGCTTTTAATGCCGAAAAAGCTTCTGAGTAGTTTTCAAACTCATTTACCTTAGCATCGGGGGCTTCTTTGCGAATGTTTTGAGAAGATGTGGAACCTTTAACGGCAAGAACCGTTTTGCTGTTGTCTAAATCCTCGATGCCTTTGATCGGGCTGTCTTTTTTCACTAACAGTGACTGGCCGGCATCAAAATAGACATCTGAAAAATCCACTTCTTTTTTACGTTCTTCAGTAATTGTCATTGTTGCGACAACAGCATCGATGTCACCTTTATTCAATAAAGGAATTCTTGTTTTGGAAGTCACTTCTTTGAATTCAGCTTTGTTTTCGTCGCCAAGAATTTCTTTTGCAATTGCTTTTGAAATATCAATATCAAAACCTTCAATTTCGCCAGAGCTTGGATTTTTTAAGCCAAATAACCGAGTGTCGTTTTTCACTCCGAAGACGATTTTGTCATTTTCTTTAATCGTGTCCAATGCGTTTTTGCCGCTGTCAGCGTTTCCGCCGCTGCCTCCGCTTCCGCAGGCTGCAAGCAGAAGCATTGCTAAAATTGTGACAATTGAAAGTGATAGAAATTTCTTTGAAGTTTTCATTTTTTTCCCCCTATATCTTTCTTAATGATTTAATATACGGCTAAGAAATAAGCGAGCCCGTTCTTCTTTTGGATTCGCATAAAATTCAGCCGGTGTTGCTTCTTCTAAAATTCTGCCTTCATCAATAAAAACAATACGGTCAGCGACTTCTCTGGCAAAGCCCATTTCATGGGTAACAACGACCATGGTCATGCCTTCTTTAGCCAGAGCCTTCATTACATCCAGCACTTCGCCGATCATCTCCGGGTCTAGCGCGGAGGTCGGTTCATCAAATAACATAACCTCAGGCTTCATCGCAAGTCCTCTTGCAATCGCGACTCTTTGCTGTTGTCCTCCGGAAAGTTGGCTTGGGTAGGAATTTGCTTTATCGGGGATCCCGACTTTTTCCAAATAGTACTCAGCTGTTTTCCGTGCCTCGCTTTTTGAAACTCCCAACACTTTTACAGGAGCCAGCATGATGTTCTCAATGACTGTTTTGTGCGGATAAAGATGAAAATGCTGAAACACCATGCCAATATTTCTCCGAACTTTATTAATATCGGTTTTTTTATCGTTTATGACTGTTTCATTAACCTTTAACTTTCCTTCATTTACTGTCTCAAGCCGATTGATGCAGCGCAGCATTGTGCTTTTGCCTGAACCGGAAGGACCAATGATTACGACAACTTCACCTTTTTTTATTTGTAGATTAATATCTTTTAAAACATGAAAATCACCGTAATGCTTGTTGACATTTTCGAATGAAATCATGGTGTTCCCCCTCGCTAATCCAAAATTAACCTATTAGAAAAACTATGTAATAATTCCTTACATGAAAGACTAGATTTTCTAACATCGAAGATATTATACCTTTATCCTATAATTGGAGTCAAATCTTTTCAAAAGTTTTGAAAAATCGCAACATTATTTCGAATAAGATTATATTAAGATACATAATGGTGGAGAAATCAGGAAAACTAGGTAGAACGAAAAAGGTAAGCAGTATTTTCTATATATTCTCTTAAAAGTTGAAAACACCTTTTTTAATGTATGAATATGATCTGTAAATCTCAATTGACATGGAGATGATGCTGTTGCTGAAAAAACCGATGCAGCTGCTTATATGGATTACCATCCTCCTGCTTTTCCTGCTATCAATATATGTGGCAATCAAGCTGAAAATATTATGGTATCCATTGTTCGCTATTTCAAAAGCAATCCTTATACCACTAGGCATCTCCATATTCATAACCTATTTGCTTTTGCCGATTATCGAAAAGCTGCATGAAACAGGGCTGCCGAGAACATTAAGCTTGCTAATCATATATCTCTTGTTTTTTGGCAGCGCCGGCTATGGTTTATACAAAGGCATCCCGATATTGCTAAATCAGCTATACGATTTATCTGAGAACATCCCTATGTTTGCAGAAACCTATAATGTGATGCTGAAGAAAATTCACAACCATACAGATCAATGGCCGGATGGGATGCACGAAAGGATCGATCTGGTGATTAGCCAAACGGAAGGGTTTGTCGCTAATGCTGTAGAAAAAGCGATAAGAAGCATGCGGATATTGTTTGATTATCTTTTAATTGGCGCTCTAATCCCTTTTTTAGTTTTTTACTTAGTAAAAGATATTAGTCTAATGAAAAAAACAGTATGGTATTTTACCCCGTCATCTTGGAGGAAGCGAGGATGGAGATTTCTTAAAGACGTCGATGATTCTCTCGGCGGGTATATCAGGGGTCAGCTGTTTGTGTGCGTCATTATAGGTACTTGTGCAGGGCTGACGTTTTGGCTCTTTCATATTCCATACCCGCTTATTCTCGGACTGGTGATCGCTCTAACAAACATCATTCCGTATTTCGGACCGTTTATCGGAGCTATTCCAGCACTTTTAATAGCAGCAGCTGTATCGTCGAAAGCTGTTATTGTTGTATTGGCAACGATAGCAATTCTTCAATTTATTGAAGGGAATATTCTCGGTCCTCTTATTGTAGGGAGAAGCTTGAATATGCATCCGGTTGCTATTATGCTCGCTCTTTTGGCAGGAGGAGAGCTGGGGGGGATAGTCGGCATGATTATTGCTGTCCCTGCGGCATCTATTCTCAAAATTATGTTCACTCATATGATTTCGATTCGCGCAGAGCATTGACAACAAGCAATGGACTGTCTATAATTTCGTTAGAATGAATATCGATAATTCGTTGAAGGATCTGAGTAAACTGATGTCCTGTTCAAAGAGAGAAGCTCTGTTCGCTGAAAGGAGCTTTAGCAGAAGGGCAGTTGAAGCTAATCCTAAAGAGCAGGAAAAGCCTGCCGAGCATTCCAGCGTTAATGGAAATTAAGGTGATGGGTGAATAAACCCATAATCAGGGTGGTACCGCGAGTAAGCTCTCGTCCCTGTATAAACGTTGTTTATACAAGGACGGGAGCTTTTTTAATCGTTAAAGGAGGAAAGGAAAATGAAGAAATTAACATCTGCTCAATTGAGACAAATGTTTTTGGATTTTTTTAAAGAGAAGGGCCATGATGTTGAGCCGAGTGCGTCGCTTGTGCCTCACGAGGATCCGTCTCTATTATGGATAAACAGCGGAGTAGCTACGTTAAAAAAATATTTTGACGGCAGAATTGTCCCTGAAAATCCAAGGATATGCAATGCGCAAAAATCGATTCGGACAAATGACATAGAAAATGTGGGGAAAACAGCAAGACACCATACATTCTTTGAAATGCTCGGTAATTTTTCAATCGGTGAGTATTTTAAAGAAGAAGCAATTGTCTGGGCTTGGGAATTTCTCACGAGTGAAAAATGGATAGGCTTTGATCCAGAGCTGCTTTCCGTGACGGTTCATCCGGAGGATCATGAAGCGTATTCGTTTTGGGAAGATAAAATCGGAATTCCTACTGAACGGATCATTCGTCTGGAGGGGAACTTTTGGGATATAGGTGAAGGTCCAAGCGGTCCTAACTCAGAAATTTTTTACGACCGAGGAGAAAGCTATGGGAACGACCCTAACGATCCGGAACTCTACCCTGGCGGTGAAAATGAAAGGTATTTAGAAATTTGGAACCTCGTGTTCTCAGAATTTAATCACAATCCAGATGGAAGCTATACTCCACTTCCGAAGCAAAATATCGATACCGGGATGGGCCTGGAACGGATGGTTTCGGTTATCCAAGACGTCCCGACCAATTACGATACTGATTTGTTTGTTCCGATTATCGAAGCAACGGAATCGATTTCAGGCAAGACGTACGGTGAAACGGTAGAACAAGATGTTGCTTTTAAAGTCATTGCCGACCATATGCGGACCGTGTCATTTGCCGTTGGGGATGGAGCTCTTCCTTCGAACGAAGGCCGTGGATACGTACTTCGCAGGCTGATACGCAGAGCTGTCCGTTATGCAAAAGCATTGGATATAAACCGTCCGTTTATGCATGAACTAGTGCCGGTTGTTGCTGAAATCATGGTAGCCTTTTACCCTGAAGTCAAACAAAAGCTCGAGTTCATTTCCAAAGTAATCAAAACAGAAGAAGAACGGTTCCATGAAACGTTAAATGAAGGTCTCGCAATTTTGTCAGAGATCATTAAGAAAGAAAAAGACAACGGAAGCAGCGTAATTAAAGGCATTGATGTGTTTAAATTGTATGACACATACGGATTTCCCGTCGAGCTTACTGAAGAATACGCAGAAGATGATCAAATGACAATTGACCATGACGGCTTCCAAACGGAAATGGAAAAGCAACGTGAGCGTGCGAGAAGTGCACGGAATGAATCAGGAAGCATGCAAATCCAAACAGGGGACCTTGGGAATATCAAAGTTCAAAGTGAATTCGTCGGCTATACAACTTTGATAAATGAAGCAGAAGTCCTTGAATTGCTGAAAGAAGGAGAGCTAGTTTCATCTGTTCAAGAAGGGGAGTCTGTACAGCTCATTCTGGACCAAACGCCATTCTATGCGGAAAGCGGCGGCCAGATTGGTGATAAAGGGTATCTTGCTAACGCCGAAACAGTGATACGTATTTCAGATGTACAGAAGGCTCCAAACGGCCAGCATCTCCACAAAGGAATTGTAGAAAAAGGCTTAGCGGAAAAAGGAATGAAATTAGAAGCAAAGGTTGAAAATAGAATGAGAAGCCAAATTGTGAAAAACCATACGGCTACCCACCTGCTGCATCAAGCGTTAAAGGATGTATTGGGACCGCATGTCAATCAGGCTGGATCTCTCGTATCAGAAAACAGGCTTCGCTTTGATTTCTCCCACTTCGGTCAGGTGACAAAGGACGAGCTTAAGGAAATTGAAAGTATTGTAAATGAAAAAATATGGGGCACACTCCCTGTACAAATCGAACGGAAACCTATTGATGAAGCGAAGGCAATGGGTGCCATGGCTTTGTTCGGTGAGAAGTACGGCGATGTTGTCCGAGTTGTTCAAATAGGCGACTACAGCTTGGAGCTGTGCGGAGGCTGCCATGTTGGGAATACGGCTGAAATCGGCATGTTCAAGATTGTTTCTGAATCCGGAATCGGAGCGGGAACCCGAAGAATTGAAGCTGTGACCGGCAAAGGGGCTTATGAAGAAATGAACGGGCAGGTCGCGCTTTTGCAAGAGACAGCATCCTTGTTAAAAGCAAATGTAAATGAAGTGCCAAAAAGAGTTGAAAGCCTCTATGCTGATTTGAAAGAGCTGCATAAAGAAAATGAATCATTGCTTGCAAAAATAGGGAATGCGGAAGCTGGCGCTATCCTGTCCAAAGTTAAAGAAGTAACTGGAGCCGTTAAGCTGCTTGCCGAACAAGTAAACGCTAAAGACATGAATCATCTTCGTACAATGGCTGATGAGCTGAAAAACAAGCTGGGCTCAGGAGTTATTATCCTTGGCGCTGTAAACGGTGAAAAAGTTAATTTGATTGCAGCTGTTACAAAGGATTTAACAAGTAAAGGCTTGCACGCAGGAAAACTCGTAAAAGCAGCGGCTGAGATCTGCGGAGGTGGTGGCGGAGGCCGTCCGGATATGGCCCAAGCAGGCGGCAAGAACCCGGATAAGCTTGCAGAAGCATTAACTTCTGCAGAAGAATGGGTGAAATCCGTTTTATAATTATTCAATATAGTGTAGAATGGGTGTAAGACAAGGACACGCCAGCTTCACTAGCTTGCGGGAATCTGGAAAAGAGGTGCATTACTTTTGAGCTCGTATGATAAGACGATGAAATTTAACTTTTCTGACGATTCGGCTGAAACCCACGTGGACGAGGTGCTGCTCACCGTTTATGATGCCCTTCAAGAAAAAGGGTACAATCCGATCAACCAAATTGTGGGATACTTATTATCAGGGGACCCTGCGTATATCCCAAGGCACCGAGACGCCAGAAACCTGATTCGTAAGCTTGAAAGAGATGAACTGATTGAAGAGCTTGTGAAATCGTACTTACAACAGAATAAAGAGGCATAAAAAATACATGCGGATTATTGGTTTAGATTTAGGCTCCAAAACACTCGGAGTTGCACTCAGCGACGAGATGGGTTGGACAGCACAAGGAATAGAAACAATCCAAATAAATGAGGCAATAGGAGACTATGGCCTAATCAGACTGTCGGAATTGCTAAATGGCTACTCTGTCGAAAAAATTGTGCTCGGTTTTCCGAAAAACATGAATGGTACGGTAGGGCCCAGGGGAGAGGCAAGCCAAAAATTTGCTGAAGTTCTTGAGGAAGCATACGGGATTCCAGTCGTTTTATGGGATGAGCGGCTTACGACAATGGCAGCGGAAAAAATGTTGATTTCAGCTGATGTCAGCAGAAAAAAGCGCAAAAAAGTAATTGATAAAATGGCTGCAGTCATGATTCTTCAAGGCTATTTAGACAGCCTGAATTGAAAATTGGAGTGATTATAATGGAACATGGTGAGAAAAACATCACGATTGTAGATGACAATGGAAATGAACAGCTTTGTGAGGTTCTTTTTACGTTTGAAAACGAAGAATTTGGCAAATCTTACGTTCTATATTACCCGGTCGAAGCCGAGGGGGAAGAAGAGATCGAAATTCACGCATCCAGCTTTACTCCGAATGAAGATGGAACAGATGGTGAACTATTGCCAATAGAAACGGAAGAAGAATGGGATATGATCGAAGAAACGCTAAACACCTTCCTTGCTGAAGAGGACGAATAATAAGAAGAAGCTGCCTTACATAGGCGGCTTTTTTGTTGTTTGGAGAAGTAAAAAAAGGTGTCAGAAAACATACCATATATCTCATTCCTATTTCAATTGCCGAACTAAATCGAATCATGTAGTATAGTAGCAGAGAGAAGGGAGGAATAAGATGCCTACTAAATTTTCAAACAAATCATTTGAAAAAAAGCTCCAGGAAAAGCGGATCCAAGCGAAAAAAGTACGGAAAATTGTTTTTTCCATTATTGCTGCTATCGTGGTGGTAATTGCCGTTTCTGCCGGAGGAGCTTATTTTTACATAAAATCCGCGCTTGAACCAACTGATTCAACAAATAATGAGTCCATCCACATCAATATACCAAGCGGATCATCTGTTTCCGATATTGCTGGAATTTTAGAATCAAATGAGTTAATTAAAGATAGCAGGATTTTTAGATACTATGTCAGATTTGAAAATGTTTCGGGATTTCAAGCAGGAGATTTTAATTTGAAGAAAAGCATGGGTACATCTGAAATAATTGAGAAACTGACTAAGGGGGAAAATGAGGTTGCCTTTCAACTGATTGTCCCTGAAGGAAGAAAGATTGATCAAATTGCTGATACCATTGCTGAAAATACAAGCTACTCAAGTGAAGAAGTAATGAAAACCCTTGATGATCGGAAATTCATAAATGAATTAAAAGAAAAATATCCGGAAACGATCACCGATGAAATTTTCAATAAAAACATTAAGCACCCTTTAGAAGGATATCTTTATCCGGCGACATATCCGTTTTACAATCCGCAAACCTCTTTGAAAGAAATTGTTATCCGGATGGTTGAGGAAACGGATAAACAAGTGAAAAAATATAAATCGACGATGGACGAACGAAATATGTCTGTCCATAAAACATTGACGATGGCTTCGCTGATTGAAGAAGAAGCAACGGCTAAAGTGGATCGGCATAAGATTTCAAGCGTTTTTCATAATCGATTAAAGAAAGATATGCCGCTGCAGACGGATCCGACTGTCCTTTACGCTCTTGGAGAGCATAAAGACAGGGTTGTTTATAAAGATCTCGAGGTCAATTCTCCTTTTAACACTTATAAAAACAAAGGACTGACACCGGGACCGATTGCAAATGCAGGGACAACCTCGTGGGAAGCAGCACTTAACCCAGAGAATACTGAATTTGTTTATTTTCTTGCCAAAAAAGACGGTGAGGTTGTTTTTACAAAAACATTGGAAGAACATAATGCTGCAAAAGAAAAGTTTATTATTAATCCAGAAGGCGAATGATTAAGAGGAGAGTAAGCGTGCTCTCCTTATTCGCTTTTCTCTATGAATTATGGTAAAATATATCGGGTTATTTACATGTACCTACGAGAGAACAATTCCTGAGTGCTCAGTCTTTTTAGAATGAGGCTCTTTTTTTGAGAGACACGCTTTTCGGTTTATAAGCATGTGCCAGATTCAAAAACAGGCTCGGGCTTCATAGCCGATTGTGCAAAAGGAGGGGCCTGCTTGTGAATATTATGCAGGATCAAATCAACAAATATATCGAAAAGTTTATCCAGCCAACATCTCTTGAACTGGCAAAGTTGGAGGCTAAAGCAAAAATAAATCATGTACCGATTATGGAAAGCACCGGAATTGAAGTTTTGCTTCAGCTATTAACAATAAAAAAAGTAAAACGAGTGCTCGAAATTGGTACAGGTGTCGGGTATTCAGCAATCCGTATCGCCACTGCTCTGCCGGAAGCAAATGTCTTTACTGTCGAACGGAATCAAGAACGCTATAACGAAGCGATCAAAAATATAAAAGAATTTCAACTCAATGAACGAATTCATGTTTTCTATGGAGACGCCTTGGAATCAGCTGATGCTGTTCGTACGGTTGCCCCATACGATGCTATCTTTATCGACGCTGCCAAAGGACAGTACAAGAAATTTTTTGAAACATTTGAACCGATGCTTGCAGACGATGGTCTGATCATTACCGATAACGTTTTGTTTAAGGGGCTTGTCGCTACAAATTACGAGGAGCTTGAAGATAAAAGAAAGCGGAATCTCGTATCAAAAATCGATGGCTATAATGAATGGCTTATGCAAAATACATCCTATCATACGACGATTATTCCTGCAGGAGATGGAATTGCCGTCAGCACAAAAAGAGGTGAACAGTTATGAAAACGACTCCAGAGCTTTTGGTGACACCTGCGAAAGCAGAACAAATTTCTTCCCTTATAAAAGCAGGGGCGACCGCATTTTTAATCGGTGAACAAAAGTTTGGACTGCGTTTAGCAGGAGAATTTCCAAAAGAAGAAATAACGAAAGCAGTGCAGCTTGCACACCAAGGCGGAGCAAAAATTTTCGCGGCCATGAATGCGATATTCCATAATGACATGGTACCGGAGCTTGGCAGCTACCTTTCTTTTTTAAAGGAAGCCGGTGTAGATGCGGTTGTTTTTGGCGATCCTGCTGTTCTTATGGAGGCGAGAGAGTCAGCTCCTGATATGCCGCTTCATTGGAGCACAGAAACAACGGGAACCAATCATTTTTCTTGCAATTATTGGGGGAAAAAAGGGGCTAAGAGGGCTGTTCTAGCGAAAGAACTCAGCCTGGACAGTGTTTTGGAAATCAAAGAAAAGGCAGAAGTGGAAATCGAAATTCAAGTACACGGTATGACATGCATGTTTCAGTCAAAACGCTCCCTAATTGGAAACTATTTTGAATATCAAGGAAAAACAATGAATATCGAAGGCGATAAAAAGGAATCTGGAATGTTCCTTCACGATAAAGAACGGAATTACAAATACCCGATTTTTGAGGATGTTAATGGCACACATATTATGAGTCCGAATGATGTGTGCATGATTGACGAACTCGGGGACTTTATCGATGCGGGAATCGACTCCTTTAAAATCGACGGGATTTTAAAATCACATGACTATCTGCTTGAGGTTACCCGCATGTATCGCGAAGCAATCGACCTATACATGGCCGATCCTGATGAATATGAGAATCGAAAAGATGCTTGGGTCGAAAAAATCGAATCGATTCAACCAGTAAACAGAAATATAGATACAGGATTTTTCTTTAAGGAAACCGTATATTAAACGAAGGAGGGGATAAAATGACAGCAGTGAAGGATCAAATTTCTTCTGTCGTTAATGGAAAAAGAGTCATAACAAAAAAGCCAGAGCTTCTTGCGCCTGCCGGCAACCTGGAAAAATTAAAAATTGCCGTCCATTACGGGGCAGATGCTGTTTTTATTGGTGGTCGTGAGTATGGTCTCCGCTCCAACGCTGACAACTTTTCAATCGAAGAGATGGCAGAAGGTGTGAAATTTGCAAAAGCATACGGCGCAAAAATTTATGTTACAACGAATATTTTTGCTCATGAGGAGAATATAGACGGTCTTGAAGACTATTTGAAAGACCTTGAAAAAGCGGGAATAACCGGGATTATTGTCGCTGATCCGTTAATTATAGAAACGTGCAAAACGGCAGCTCCAAAGCTGGAAATACATTTAAGCACACAGCAATCGCTGTCCAACTGGAAGGCAGTTCAGTTCTGGAAGGAAGAGGGCCTTCATCGTGTCGTCCTGGCGCGGGAAACGAGTGCGATGGAAATTAGGGAAATGAAAGAAAAGGTTGACATTGAAATCGAAACCTTTATTCATGGAGCAATGTGTATTGCTTACTCCGGCCGCTGCGTGCTAAGCAATCATATGACGGCAAGAGACTCCAACCGTGGGGGCTGCTGCCAGTCTTGCCGCTGGGATTACGATCTCTATCAACAGAATGGTACAGACGCAGTGGCCCTCTATAATGAAGAGGATGCGCCATTTGCGATGAGCCCAAAAGATTTGAAGCTGATTGAATCGATTCCGCAAATGATTGAAATGGGAATCGACAGTTTGAAAATTGAGGGCCGAATGAAATCGATTCACTATATCGCAACCGTAGTCAGCGTCTACCGTAAGGTTATTGATGCATACTCAGCAGATCCTGATCATTTTGAGATTCAGGAAGAATGGCTCAAGGAGCTTGATAAATGCGCGAATCGTGATACCGCCCCCGCATTTTTTGAAGGCGTTCCGGGTGTCAGTGAGCAGATGTTTGGCCAGCACGGCAAAAAGACAACTTTTGATTTTGCTGGTCTTATTCTTGACTATGATGAAGAGACGGAGCTAGTGACTCTCCAGCAGCGCAATTTCTTTAAAGTTGGTGATGAAGTGGAATTTTTTGGTCCGGAAATTTCAAATTTCACTCATGTAATTGATGCAATTTGGGATGAGGACGGAAACCCTTTGGATGCAGCCCGCCATCCCCTTCAAATCGTCAAGTTCAAAATCGGCAGAAAGCTTTTTCCGAGCAACATGATGAGAAAGGGGAAATAGAGAAAAATGGGGAAAAAGCCTATAATAATTGGAGTAGCAGGAGGGTCCGGTTCAGGTAAGACTAGTGTCACAAAAGCTATTTATGAACATTTCAAAGGACACTCCATACTCATGATCGAGCAGGATTTTTATTACAAAGATCAAAGTCATCTTCCATTCGAAGAACGGCTAAACACAAACTATGATCACCCTCTGGCATTTGATAATGATTATTTGATTGAGCATATTCAGCAACTATTGAATTATGAACCGATTGATAAGCCCGTATACAACTACAAGCTTTATACTCGTTCAGATGAGGTGGTGCGAGTAGAGCCAAAGGATGTCATCATTTTGGAAGGTATCCTTATCCTTGAGGACGAGCGGCTTCGCGACTTGATGGACATTAAGCTGTATGTTGATACAGATGCCGATTTGCGAATCATAAGAAGGATGCTTCGTGACATAAAGGAAAGAGGCAGATCGATTGATTCTGTCATCGAACAATATGTCACCGTAGTCCGACCAATGCACAACCAGTTTGTTGAACCGACGAAAAGATATGCCGATATCATTATTCCCGAAGGTGGCCAAAATCACGTAGCGATCGATTTAATGGTGACAAAAATCCAGACAATCCTTGAACGAAAAGAAATTTTGTGAAACAATAGCATATACAATCTCTGCAAAAGTCCATATTATGTATAGGTTGGAAAGGTATGAAAAAATATCTTTCAAGGATGTTTTTTTAATTGCATGATTTAACAATTTAAGCTAACATAAAATTCATTAATATGGGAGAGAAGAACGAGGACATTGGTGTCCTCATTCTTGTATATTTAAGGCTGTGCTCTCATACATAATACAAGTGATGAGCGACCAACCAGAAGGAGTGAAGGAAAATGGCACAAGAGAAAGAATATCCTATGACAGAAGAAGGAAAACAAAAGCTCGAACAAGAGCTTGAATATTTAAAAACAGTGAAACGTAAAGAAGTTGTGGAACGAATAAAAGTAGCACGGAGCTTTGGAGACCTTTCCGAAAACTCTGAGTACGATTCCGCAAAAGAAGAACAAGCATTTGTAGAAGGACGAATTACTACTTTGGAAAACATGATCCGCAATGCGAGAATCATTGAGGATGATGTGACAAATTCAAATATAGTCGGTCTCGGTAAAACGGTAACATTCGTAGAATTACCGGATGGAGAAGAAGAATCGTATACCATCGTAGGAAGTGCGGAAGCAGATCCGTTTGAGGGCAAAATCTCGAACGATTCACCAATTGCCAAAAGCCTGCTCGGAAAGCAAGTGAGCGATCAGGTGACGGTTCAAACTCCAGGCGGAGAAATGTTTGTTAAAATCATAAAAATCTCTTAAAGGGTTTATGATCGCTTAGCCTCGTCCACAATGTGGATGAGGTGTTTTTGTATGAAATCGTTTAATCGAGTAAAGCTGGTTTTGATTGTTTTCATATTGTTCTTTCTCATTCTTATCTATAGATTGATCGATATCCAGTTAATTTCGACTGAATCCTTTTCCAAGCTGAAGGTGAATTTGTTGCAGGAAAGCGTCAGGCAGCGAACAGAAGAAGTCGTAATTTCAGACGGAAGGGGATCCTTTATAGATAGAAATGGTGAATCTCTATCTATAAAAGAAAAGCCTGCTGTCATAGCTTTTCCTTTTATCAAAGATCAGCCCGACCTGATCCGGCAAGCTTCTGAGATTCTTCACATCGATGAAAACAGGCTGAATGACCTGTTGTCAGATGCAAAAAAGCCTGTCGTTCTAGAAGAAAAGATTACCGATCAGTCCATTAAAGATATAAATAACTTAAAGGCTGTCGGCATATATGGTGTATATATGGAAGAAAAAATAAACGAAAGGCTTGCGATGCATGCATTAGGAGTCACAAATGAAGATCCTGGACTGCTGAGGGCTAAATACCCGGACAAAAAAGATTTGTCCATTCGAACGGAAGTAGGTACTAGCGGCTTGGAACGGACATTTGACGAATTTTTGCTCCCTGAAACCGAAACGAAGCTTTTATATCATGTTGACGGAAAAGGAAACCCTTTGTTCGGTATGGACGTCAAATATAGTGCGGAAGCCAATGCCTTTTATCCGCTGAAAATTCAGACGACACTGAATAAAAAGCTGCAGGAATCACTGGAAGCAGTACTAAGAGACTATCAATTGACGAAAGGGGGCGCAGTCCTGGTTGATATTGAAAATAGCAGTATCGCGGCAATGGCCAGTAAGCCGGATGTGAACATGTCTGATCAAATGACAATGCAAAATCTTATGCTCTCCCCTGTTTATCCCGGCTCTGTATTTAAAACAGTGATTGCCGCTGCAGCTATTGAAAACGGGCTCGATCAGCCATCAAAGACGTACGATTGCAATTTGAACCTGTACGGAGAGCAAGGCGACGATAAAGGAAGGCTCTCCTTTGAAGAAAGCTTTGCCGAGAGCTGTAATTATACGTTTACACAGCTTGCTGAAGAAATGACAACCCGCAATCAGGATGCGATTGAGGATATGGCGGAAAAGCTGACACTGACACAAAATGTTGGATGGGAAGGAACTCTTTATCATCAGGAAAATTTCAGGCAATTGTACAACGAGCCGAAAAGCATGATTTGGAAAGACGAAAATGACAAACGAATTAAAAAAGCCATTGATCAAACGGCTATTGGCCAAAAGGATGTCAAAATCACACCTCTTCAAGCGGCAAATATGATGGCAACGATTGCAAGAGGCGGGGAAAAAGAACAAATTCGCCTAGTTGAGAAAATAAACTATAAAAATAATACGACGATGTATACATTCAAGGAGCAAAAAATGCCGGGGAAACAGCTCGATCGTTACACCGTCCAAAAAATGCAAAAGCTCCTTAGGCAGGTGGTTACTTCAGAAAATGGCACGGGTAGAAGGTTTCAAGATCTTCCGTATCAGGTTGCCGGAAAATCGGGTACCGCTGAAACCGGCTTGAAGAATGATCAGGGGAAAAAGTTATACCATAAGTGGTTTGCCGGCTATTTTCCTGCCGACCAGCCCAAATATGCCCTAGTTGTCGTTCATATGGATACTACAAGTGAACAAGCGGCAACTAACCCTGTGTACTATGACTATGTTAAAAAGGTTTATGAAATTGAAAATGGGCAGAAATAGAACTACTTGTTTATAAATGATAGAATAAGGTGTAAGGCAAGAGGGAAAAGGAGTGTATACGAAATTGGAAGAAAATCGTTCATCCCGCTATGAGAAACAAGATAAGCGGAGAAAAGCAAATTTTGTCCTTAACATATTAATTGGAATTGTTGCGATATTAATTGTTTTGGTTGCTTCACAGCTTTTAAGGAATCCACCTTCAAATGAGCAGGCAACCACCAATCAAGAAAATGAATCAAGTGCACCTGCATCGGATGATAAGAATCAGTCTGGCGGAGAAGATCCAGGCTCAAACGATGATTCAAACGAGACAGCAAATGATCAAGATGATCAAGCTGATAAAGATAACGATGAAGGCAACAGCGATAAATCAGACAGTGATGACCCGTTTGCCGGAGCAAAAGTTACCGAAGGCGGATCTTCTTCTGATGTTGAGCAGACGATCGTGAATCCGGAGTGGAAAGCGGTAGGGACCGAGCAGACTGGCGATCACGTAGCAACGTATGACGATAGTTCAAAGGATTGGGCAGAAATGCTGAAAGCGATGTCGTATGCAACAGGAGTATCTGAGGATAAAATGACCGTTGTATGGCTAGGGAATAACGGCGGACCTCAGGACGCAAAAGGAACAATTAAAGATAAAGAAAGTGGAGAAAAATATAAGGTTGAAATCACATGGGAAGACGGGAATGGATGGAAGCCGACTAAGGTTGAAAAATTAAAATCTTAAAAAACTGATGCGAAACGCATCGGTTTTTTCCGTACATATAGAAAAAGATGTCGTAAATAAACTAGTAATGTATGCCAAGAAAGGATGAAATATATGAAAATAGCGGTTATTGGAGCAATGGAGGAAGAGGTTTCTATTCTTAGAGACAGTCTTAAATTCACGAAGCAGGAAGTGTTAACAGGATATGAGTTTACGAGCGGGCGTTACCAAGATAAAGAGGTTGTCCTGTTAAAATCTGGTATCGGTAAGGTGAATGCGGCAGTGAGCACTACACTTTTGCTTGATCATTATCAGCCGGATTTTGTTATTAACACAGGCTCAGCCGGAGGGTTTCACCATACACTGAATGTAGGGGACGTTATTATTTCAAGTGATGTGCGGCATCATGACGTGGATGTCACTGTGTTTAACTATGAGTACGGCCAGGTTCCCGGGATGCCGGCAGCTTTTGCAGCAGATGACCGGCTTATTATGTTGGCGGAAAAAGGAGCAGAAACACTAAAGCCGTTACAAGTGGTTAAAGGTACAATTGCGACAGGCGATTCATTTATGAATGATCCTGAACGTGTAAACTTTATTCGCAGCAAATTCCCAGATTTGTATGCTGTAGAGATGGAAGCGGCTGCTGTTGCACAGGTGTGCTGCCAATTTAAAACGCCATTTGTCGTTATTCGGTCGTTATCTGATATCGCCGGGAAAGAATCGGAAATTTCATTCGAACAATTTTTAGAAACCGCCGCAGCAAATTCTACTCAGCTCGTAAAAAGAATGCTTGAGCAATTATAAGGAGAGGGAGGGCTTCCTCTTTTCTCCCTGTTAATTTGTGAAGGAGGAGATGCAGGTGGCCGTGATCTCGGACATTACTGAGTTAATTGGAAGAACGCCATTGTTCCATGTAACAAACTTCCCATTGCCTAAAGGGGTAAATCTATACGCAAAGCTGGAAATGAGAAACCCGGGAGGAAGCATCAAGGATAGATTGGGAAAGAAGCTTATCCAAGACGCATTTACTTCGGGAAAGCTGGCCGAAGGAGGCACTCTAATCGAAGCAACGGCTGGAAATACGGGGATAGGACTTGCGCTTTGTGCGAGAAAATTTGGAATCAACGTCTTATTATGCGTGCCAGAGCACTTTAGTCAAGAAAAGATAAGTCTGATGAAAGCTCTCGGCGCACAGATTATTTATACACCAAGATCTGAAGGTATGAAGGGAGCAATAGACAAGGCATTAGAGCTGGAACGTGAAATCAACGGTTCCTATTGTGTCAGTCAGTTTAAAAACCGAGTGAATCCATCGACATACTATGATACAATTGCCCCGGAAATATGGGAGGACCTGCACGGTCGAATCGACATTTTTGTTGCGGGTTCAGGAACAGGCGGAACATTCACAGGAACAGCCCAATATTTAAAGGAGAAAAACAATCAGATTAAAACAGTGATCGTTGAACCTGAAGGATCGATTTTAAATGGGGGAATTGCGGGTCCGCATAAAACAGAAGGAATCGGAATGGAATTTATCCCTGAATACATGAATCCCAATCACTTTGATAAGATCTATACTGTCAATGATAAGGATGCTTTTCGGCTCGTTAAAGAAGCGGCAATAAAGGAAGGATTACTCATTGGAAGCTCTTCAGGCGCAAGCTTATATGCCGGATTGAAAGAAGCGGAAGCCGCACAGCCAGGAACTAACATTGTCACCATTTTCCCGGACAGCAGTGAACGTTATTTAAGTAAATCCATATACGAAGGCGGGATATAGCGATGAAGAAAAAAACAAAGGTCATACATGGGGGCATCACGGGGGACGACCGCACAGGAGCCGTTTCTGTCCCTGTTTATCAAGTAAGCACATACAAGCAGCAGAAGGCGGGGCAGCACTCCGGATATGAGTATTCCCGTACAGGAAACCCTACCAGGGCGGCTTTAGAAACGATGATTGCCGAGCTTGAAGGCGGACATTCCGGCTTTGCATTCGGTTCAGGTATGGCCGCGATAACAGCTGTGATGCTCTTGTTCGATAGAGGGGATCATATTCTTTTTACCGATGATGTATACGGAGGCACGTACAGGCTGGCAAGTAAAGTATTACAACGAATTGGTATTGAAGCCACTTTTGTAGACACGAGCGATCCGGAAAAAGTGGAGGCAGCGATACAACCAAATACGAAAGCGATCTTCATTGAAACGCCGACCAATCCACTCCTTAAAATTACTGATTTACAAAGAGTATCCCAAATTTCCGTACAAAATCACCTCTTGTTTATCGTTGATAATACATTTTATACGCCGTATTTCCAAAACCCTATCCAGCTTGGGGCTGATCTCGTACTTCACAGTGCGACGAAATATATTGGCGGCCACAGTGATGTTGTAGGCGGACTCGTGGTAGCAGCCAATAAAGAGCTAGGGGAAAAGCTTCATTTTATTCAAAACTCAACGGGAGGAATTCTTGGGCCGCAAGATTCATGGCTTTTGCTTAGAGGAATTAAAACATTGGGTCTAAGGATGGAAGCGCATGAAAAGAACGCTGAGAAAATTGCAGCGTACCTAATCGATCATCCACAGGTCAAGCAAGTTTATTATCCCGGGCTTGCAACTCATACCGGTCACGAGCTGGCAAAGACTCAAAGCAGTGGGTTTGGAGGGATGATATCATTTGAAATTGATGAAGAAAAAGTAGATTCTTTTTTATCGAAGCTGACCTTTTTTGTCGTTGCAGAAAGTTTAGGTGCAGTTGAAAGCCTTATTTCTGTTCCGTCTAGAATGACTCATGCTTCCATCCCAATTGAACGGCGGCTTGAATTGGGAATTACTGAAGGTTTAATCCGTATATCTGCTGGAATCGAAGACTCGTCGGATCTCCTTGAAGACCTCGATCAGGCATTTAAAGCGATTGGCTGAATTTTCTAGTCTTTCATCCTTTAAATCTATGTTACTCTTACCTGTATAAAACTTATGATTGGCAGGTGAGGAAGCTTGAATGCAAAACAACTGAAGTCACTCGCGGAGGATTACAAGCAATTTGCGTTTACTTTGCTTGCGATCAGCGCGTTTTTATATATTGGATCCGTTCTTCCGAATCAGGAATTAAACATAGAGAAAAAAAATCTTTTACTATTTGTTGATTGTTTGTTTATTGCTGCCTCTTTTTTATGCGTAAAGAGATCCTTGCATTATAAGAAACAATTAGAAAAAGCAGAAGATGAATGAATTCATCCGGCTTTCATGAGAAAAAATCTCATTGAAGCCGGTTTTTTGTGTCAAGAGCACAAATGTGTCTATTTTTTAAAAATCACGTTTACAAAAAGGAAACTGTTGGATATACTTACTAAGTAAGAAAAAAATTAGCTAAGGAGGTTGATGAAAATGAAGAAGATTAAATTTGTAAAACATACCCAATTAAATACGTTTTTATTCAACCTGCGGGAGAATTGGTGCCCTTCCTTAACCGAGGCTAATGAAAGGCACACTTGCGTTTAATAAGATTGAAAACATTCGCGAAAAACTCCTCCGCAGGCCGATAGAACTTCTCCTGCGGATTTTTTATGCCCGCAGGAAGAAACTCAGGAGCGGGCTGTTTGATTTACTTGAAGGGAGGTGAGCGATATGACAATTAACCTATTTTTTTTAACATTAACGATTCACAGGCGATTTAAAAGTGCCGAAGAGTACGAACGAGAATTGGAAGTTCAACGAATTTATGAGGAAATGAAAGACAAACAAATTCGCAACATGAATTACTACAACATCCGATAAATGCCAAAGAGGGCAAAATATTAAGAAGGAGAGGATATTATGCAGGTCATTAAAATGGAGCTACTAGCAAGTTATACTATGGAGAAGGACCAGGTTTAGCGAATAATCGGTCAAAAGCCATTCCCGCATTTCTCATTATTGCATAGGATAGTAAAAATGAAAGATGCGGGTGATTCATTGATGTATGGGAACGGACCTAATAAACGGATAGCTTCAATCGGACACGGATATGCCTCTATGCCGCATTCATTTAAGCATGGGTATGGCAATCCATATAGATTAAAAAGGCTTCAGGCTATAGAGAGGGCAAATATTATACCGCCATATTGGTATTAACGACGAAAAAAAGAGTAGCTGCAGTCTCTTTAAAGAGACCGACTGCGAGTTGTTCTTTTTTTTTTCATTCTCAATTGTTATTTTCTCTAAATCATAGATATCTTTTTGTACAACTATACAAATATAGCCATTTATTGAAAGGAAATCTTACGAACAATATGTCTGAATAGTAAGACTATATTACGCTGTAATCATTCCTGCCAGTGATCTTGACATTCTAATATGAGGAGGCAAGACAAATGATTCACAGCCGTTACCAAGGGATTGCATTTGAAAAACGATTTCTCCCGCGATTGACAACTATGCAAATAAAAGAAATGCCAAAAGAGGATGCCCTGCTTGTATTGCCAATAGGAGCGACTGAGCAGCATGGCCCTCATTTGCCAGTCTATACAGATACACTTTTAGGCGAGGGTCTGCTCAACCTGGCATTTACTCATTTGGAAAACGAAAATGTTTGGCTGCTTCCTCCAATTCCATACGGCAAAAGCAACGAGCATTTTGGTCTTGCCGGAACAATAACCTTATCAGCAGCAACTCTTCAAGCTGTCGTCATGGATATTGCAAAAAGTGTGAGTGAAAGTGGATTTAAGAAAATTGTGTTGTTTAATTCCCATGGAGGAAATCACGATCTTCTCAATATGATGGCAAGAGAAATCAGAATTGAAACAGGCTTGATGGTTTTCCGACTTAATTCCACCGCATTTGATGTAACATCTGAAGTCATTTCCGAAAAAGAGCAGAAATTTGGTATTCACGGCGGGGAGGTCGAGACATCAATGGTGCTTGATTTGAAGGAAAGCTGGGTTCAAATGAAGTACAGCACCCGGGAATTTCCCAAGCTCGATGAGGATAGCAACATTTACTTAAAGGGCGGATGCTACTTTGCATGGCTTACAAAGGACATATCCGAGTCAGGTATTGCCGGTGATGCAAGCTTAGGTACGAAACAGAAGGGAGAGCAATTCAATGAAAAGCTAGGCATAAAAATTGCGAAAGTTTTGCTCGAAATGAGCCATTTTGACCTTTGCCGTATCAATCAGTAAATAAAAAGAAGGGAATGGGATCATGAGTCAACAGATCGAGGAAACGAAAGAGAGTAATCTTACATCAGCTTTAGTCGAACTGAACCATGTCTCTAAAATTTATGCTTCCGGAAAAACTGCGGTACAAAACGTAAATTTAACGATTAAAGAAAATGAATTTATATCATTTGTCGGTCCATCTGGCTGTGGAAAATCGACGATCTTTAAAATGATTGCCGGCTTGATCGAACCGACAAACGGATCTCTGAAAATCTTCGGAGAAGAAAAAGGGCAGAATACTTCTGACATTGGCTTTGTCTTTCAGGACGCGACACTTTTGCCATGGCGAACGGTGCTTCAAAATGTCATGCTCCCTCTCGAATTTTTCCCTATAAATAAATCGGAAAAGCAAGAGAAAGCATACGAAGCACTTGAGCTCGTCGGTTTAAAGGATTACGGAAAATCATTGCCAAGGGAGCTGTCCGGCGGTATGCGAATGAGGGTTTCGATTGCCAGGGCCCTTGTAGCCAAGCCGAAACTCCTGTTAATGGACGAGCCATTCGGAGCGTTGGACGAAATCACCCGCCAAAATCTGCAAAGCGAATTGCTGCGCATTTGGGAATCAGAAAAAATGACGGTACTGTTTATCACCCATAATGTGTTTGAATCGGTGTATTTATCAACAAAGGTTGCCGTGATGACAGGAAGTCCGGGGAAGATAGAATCTGTCTTTGATGTACCAATTCCGTTTCCGAGAGAAGATGAAACCCGTTCCACCCATGCCTTTAGTGATATGGTTGCCAAGGTTTCACGCCATTTAAAATCAACTGTGAGGTGAAGGTTATGTGGATCAATGAGCTTAACTCATTACTTGGTGAAAGGAAAGTGATTGTAAAAGAGACGACGCTTAATCGCCTATCAAAAGATTATTATTGGTACTCACCTGTATTATTCGAAGCTTTGAAAGAGAAAGTTGCTGATTGCGCTGTAGCTCCGGATACAGTGGATGAGCTGAAAACCGTTGTCTCTTTTGCTGTAAAACATAAAATACCACTGACTGCAAGAGGCGCAGGCACCGGCAATTACGGACAGGCTATTCCATTGCACGGTGGAATCATTATCGATTTAACAAAATTAAATCAAATGATAGAAGTATCAGAGACTAGTGTCAAAGCGCAGGCGGGAACAAAGCTGGGAATCCTGGAAAAAGAGCTTCGCCGGCAAGGCAAGGAGCTGCGCATTTTCCCAAGCACCTATGCAACAGCCACAGTCGGAGGATTTTTATGCGGTGGCTCCGGAGGTATTGGCAGTATTAGATGGGGCGGCCTTTGGGACGGAAATGTCCTTGGTGTGACGGTGATGACGATTGAAGAAAAACCAAAGCTTTTAACGATTAAAGGAGAAGAGATTCAAAATTATATCCATAATTACGGGACAACAGGCATCGTAACTGAAGCCATTTTGCCCATCGAACTGAAACAGGAATGGGGCCAGTATATCGCTTACTTTCCTTCCTTTAAAGAGGCAGTGTCCTTCAGTGATAAGCTGGCACGAGATGATTCCATAATAAAACGCCTTATTTCTGTTTGTGAATGGCCCATTCCGAAGCATTTCCAGCCTCTGAAAAAATATATACGCGATGGAAAGTCGATCGTTATGCTCGAAGTGGAAGAAGAGGCAGCTGGCAAGCTTAAACGATTGGCTGCAGAATTCTCGGGCGACATTGGATTTGAAATACCGGCAAGCAGCTATCAAAAAGGATTGAAGCTTTCCGATTTTACTTGGAATCATGCGACGTTGTGGGCACACAAGCATGGAGAAAATCTCACCTATCTGCAAGCGAGATTTACGTCAGAGCTTATTTTTCAACAAATGGATAGGATTCGGGAAGCGTTTGGATACGAGGTTCAATTCCATTTTGAATATATCAAAAGCAAAGGAGAAGTGATTCCTTCATCTTTGCCGATCATTCAATACCGCTCGAAGAAACGTCTATATGAAATTATTAATTTCTTCGAGTCGATTGGCGTGGCCATCAATAACCCGCATACATATTTACTCGGATTCGGCGGCTATAACCTCAGAATGGAAGAGATTATGAAGATAAAAGAAGAAAATGACCCGTATCATTTGCTCAACAAAGGGAAAATCCCTCTTCCGAACAAAATATAAGCTTTCAAAGAAGCAAAGGAGAATAAGAATGAATCAATTACAATCAGAAGGCGCCATTCAAAAAGTAAGCTCAAAGCCCATGAAAAAAAACAATAAACAATCTAATGCTTGGATTCCGCCGCTTGTTGTCTTTCTTTTATTTATTCTTTGCTGGCAGTTCGGACCTCCGTTGCTTAATATCAAGAGTTACCTGCTTCCAACACCTGCAGATATCTTTCAAGCATCAATAGAAAATTGGGAGAACCTGAAGAGCTCTGCGATACGCACAATTTCTGAATCAGTTTTCGGATTTATATTAAGTGTCATTGGCGGAGTTGCCGGTGCAATCGTCATGGCTTCTTCGAAAATACTAGAACGAAGCCTGTATCCGTATGCCATTATTCTACAGACGATTCCAATCGTAGCCATTGCGCCAATCATCGTGATTTGGTTTGGCTCAGGAATGAATGCAATTGTGATCATTGCTTTTACGATCGGATTTTTTCCGATGCTGTCCAATACTCTGATTGGATTAAACGCAACAGACAGGGGGATGATCAACCTTCTTCATTTGTACAAAGCTTCGAAGTGGCAAATCATGTGGAAAGTACGGATTCCTTCGGCGCTTCCTTATATTGCAGCGGGCTTGAAAATATCATGTACACTTGCAGTTGTTGGAGCCATTGTCGGAGAATATATTGCCGGGATCGGCGGAGGAGAAGGCGGGCTTGGCTATGCAATTACAGTCGCTTCCTCAAGACTGGAGACGCCTTATCTATTTGCGTGCGGAATTTCTGCTTCAATTCTCGGCATTGTTTTCTTTCTTCTAGTCCAGCTCTTTTCAAAATGGCTGCTAGGCTCGTGGCACGAATCGGAAATGAAAAATGAAAATTAATTTGGAGGGACACCAATGAAAAAAATAAAGTATACAGGTATCTTTATTTCTATTTTATTACTAACGATCCTCTCGGCTTGCGGCGGCAGTGAAGGAGCTTCCGGAGAGGGAGACGGAAACAAGGCCAAAAAAGCCACCTTGATCACAAACTGGTTTGCCCAGCCTGAGCATGGCGGGAATTATGCTGCGTTGAAAAAGGATTTTTATAAGGATGAAGGAATAGATGTAACAGTTGAACCAGGCGGCCCGAAAATCTCTTCCACACAAATTGTTGCTTCAGGAAAAGCCCAGTTCGGCTATTCACAGGCAGAAGATATTTTAATTGCCAGAGACAAAGGGATTCCTCTCGTAGTTATTGGCGCCATTTTTCAAAAAAGCCCGTATGTGTTTATTTCTCATGAAGAATCTGGAGTGAAAGATTTTTCCGACTTAAATGGGAAAAATGTATTCACAGCTCCAGGAGTTGGTTATTGGGAATACATTAAGAAGAAATACAAACTGGAAGATGCAAAAGAGCTTTCTTACACAGGACAGCTGAATACGTTCATTGATGATCCCAAAGCTGTAACACAGGGCTATATTACAAGTGAACCATTTGCGCTTGATCAGCAAGGAGTGAAAAACAGCACACTGCTGATTCATGATTCTGGTTTCCAGCCTTATGGAAACGTGATCTTCACGACAGAAGATACAATTAAAGATAACCCGGAGTTAGTTCAAGCCTTTATGAACGCGACCGTGAAGGGCTGGGATTATTACAAGGATCATTCAGATGAAATCAATCCATTTCTGCAAGAGAAAAACCCGGATTTGGATGTGGAAGCGATGAAATACGGAGCTAAGGCGCAAAAGGAACTTATATTCGGCGGTGATGCACAAGAGAACGGCTTTGGATATATGAGTGAAGAAAGATGGACAAAGCTGCGTGATCAACTCTTGGATCTTAAAATTATCAAAAACGAAGAAGATGTCTCTAAGGCGTATACGACTGAATTTTTGCCGGGAAAACAATGATTTTGAATGATTCACAGAACAACTTACATTCGAATAGGGTGAAGGTGATTAGATGTATGATTCGGTACTAACCAATGTCCGCTTCTTAGAAGATAAAAACCGCTATTCGATCGGAATGATTGACGGCAAGATCTCTGTGATCACAAAAGAAAATATAAATGGTATCCAGAATTATGATGCAGAGGGAGATTTCATTTTGCCTGCTTTTGTTGAAATGCACACCCATCTGGATACCGCTTTGACAGCAGGCGATCCGGCATTCAGTCAATCAGGAACGTTATTTGAAGGCATCCAGATCTGGCAGGAACGAAAAAAACTGGTGACTGAAGAAGACGTGATTAGCCGAGCGACAATAGCCTTGCGTATGCTCATTGAGCATGGGTATTGCATGTGAGGGCGGCAGTGGATATTTCCCAGCCAACCTTGGATTCTTTAAAGGCCTTATTAAAGGTACGTGAATCATTTAAAGATCTGATCGACTTGCAAATTATTGCCTTTCCCCAGGATGGCTTGATCAGCTGCCCGGAAAACCGTGAACGATTGGAAAAAGCACTATTGATGGGCGCTGATGCAGCAAGTGCAGTTCCGCATTTGGAGACAACGAGAGAGAACGGGATTGCTTCCCTCGATTATTGCTTTTCTCTTGCCAAAGTTCATCAGAAGTTTGTTCATGTATTTTGCGACGAAGTTGATGACGGACATTCGAGATTTATAGAGGCAGTTGCTGATTTAACAATTAAATACAGCATGGAGGGGTTAGTCACTGCGAGCCACGCAAATGCCATGGCGTATTATTCAGATGCGTATTCGCAAAAGATTTTTTCGCTCATTAACAAAGCTAAGCTGACGATTGTGTCGTGCCCCTTGATTAGTTCAGTTACCCAAGGGAGATTTGATTCTTCGCCAAAAGGCAGAGGGATCACGCGTGTAAAAGAACTTCACGAATCGGGAGTGTCTGTATGTATTGCTCATGACGATATTCGATCCCCGTTTTATCCCTTTGGAAACGGAAATATTCTTCAAGCGGCGCATATGGCTAGCCATTTAGCTCACATGACTGGCGAAAAAGAAGTCCTAGATATTATACAGATGATCACTGAAAACGGTGCAAAAGCTTTTGGCATCGCTTCAGACTATGGAATAGAGGAAGGAAACTCGGCAAGCTTCATCACCGTTCCAGCTGATGATATCATGGATTTATTCAGCCGGCAGCTCAAATCCCGATATGTGTTTAAAAATGGCCGTCTGATCGTTTCTACTCCGCCTTCAAAGTCTGTTTGGTATGTCGAACAAAAGAGAAATGTGGGGGATTGATCCCCCGCTTTTTCTATCTACCTAACTAACGTAACAAGCACCAATAATGATTAGAAGAATAAACAACACGACCACAAGCACAAATCCGGCGCCGTACCCTGGATAACCACCAGAATAACCTCCAGGATAACCACCAGCAAACGCAGGCGAGACATTGCTTGGATAACCGTAACCTTTCACCATACACACCACCTTTTACGAATGTCCCTATATTCTATGCGGCTAACACGAAAACGAAAGAAATTACCTGTAAATTAATGAAAACGCCTAGGAATTCAGTGTGTATGTGTCCAATTGATAAAGGGAAAACGATGGGAGGACAACAAATGAACAAAAGACAAAAAGTTCTTTTTGAACAGCTTTATACATACAGAGATGAATTGCTTCAATTGGTTGAAGATGTGTCTGATGAGGCTGCGAACATGATCCCACATGGATGGAACAACAATATCCGCTGGAATTTAGGGCACATTTATCTTGACCAGTATTTATGGATTCACACGTTAACAAAGGAGGAAGTGCCTGTTTCAATGTGCTTTAACGGTTGGTTCGGTTTCGGAACGAGCCCGAAGCAGTTTACTCATGAAACGCCTACTTTTCAAGAACTAATCAAACTTCTAACACAGCAGCCGGATGAAATCAAGGGGAGATATAAAGATCGATTGGAAGAACAATTCCCGCCGACTGAAATGGGAATGCACACGATTGAACAAGTATTGACCCGGACCATCTTCCACGAGGGGCTGCATACTGGCGCGATCCTGGCTATAAAAAAAGGATTAAAGCTTCAGCATTAACCATTCGGACTAGAAAGCTTCGGTTTTTAACCGTTCAAGCTCATCATCGATGCGTTTAACATCAATTCTTTCAAAAAGCGGTTTTACGTAAGAAAGCTTTTCCGCAGGAGCGATCTCTTTCCAAACAAACTCGTTAATTCCGAGCATTTCCTTTACCTGTCTGCTTGAAAAAGGCAGAAAAGGATTCAATAGCTGGGCAGAATTCGTAACAATGTAAAGACAGGTTATTATCGTATGATCACAGGTATTTTTATTTTCTTTGATTTGCTTCCAAGGTTGTTCTTCATCAAAATATTTATTGGAATATCGGATGAATTCAAATATGTTTTCTAAAGCGAGTTTGAAATGAGCTTCTTCGATAAGACGGCCGATTTGTTCATAAAGAGTTCGAACCTTTGTTTGAACAGATGGGTTAACATGTCCTTCAGGAATGAATCCATCATAATATTTCTCAATAAACTTTAAGGATCGGTTGACAAAATTTCCGTAAGCTCCTAACAGTTCACTGTTATGGCTATAGATAAATTCCCGCCAAGAAAAATCTGTATCCCGATTTTCAGGAGCGTTACTTACGAGAAAATACCGGATAGAGTCTGGATGGTATCGTTCAACAAGATCCGGCACCCAGACCGCCCAATTCTTACTCGTTGATAACTTCTTTTTTTCGACCGTCAAGTATTCATTGGAAACAACATGCTGAGGTAGGGCTTTATTCCCAATTCCTAATAAAATGGCCGGCCAGATGATTGTATGGAAAGGGATATTATCTTTTCCGTGTACATAGTATGTTTTTGTCTGTTCATTCCAAAAGAGCGAATCATCCCTGTTGTTTTCTCTCGCCCATTGCTTGCTAGCAGAGTAATAGCCAGCCACAGCCTCTATCCATACATACACTTTTTTTTCTTCGTATCCAGAAACGGGAACGCTGACCCCAATAGGTAAATCCCGTGAGACAGCACGGTCTTGCAATCCCTCGCTTATATACCTTTCAGAAAGCTGAATGGCATTATCACGCCATTTTTTATGTTTTTTTGCATCTGCGATAAAGTTTTCAAGCTCTATCTGGAAAGCACTCAATGAAAAATAAAAATGTTCGGTGACTTTAATTGCAGGAGAACTGCCGCATAGCTTGCACGTTTTTTCTAATAAATCGATCGGATCTAAAATGGCCGAACAATAATCGCACTGATCTCCTCGGGAAGACTGCCTGCAATTAGGACAAATCCCTTCCACATATCTGTCAGGCAAAAATTGATTGCACGATTCACAAAAGGTTTGTTCAATCTCTTTTTTATAAATGAAGCCTTTTTTAAGCAATTCCAAAAAAATCTGCTGGACGATTGTGTGATGATGCCTCGTGTCTGTTCTTGTATAACAGTCATAAGAAAAACCCAATTTTGCAAAACATCGGCTGAACTCTTGATGATATTGGTCAATAATCGCTTTTGGACTGACTCCTTCTTGTTTTGCCCGAATCGCTATGGGAGTTCCGTTACAATCACTCCCGGAAGCGTACAAGACGTTCTCCCCTTTTAAGCGATAATAACGTGCGAGAATATCTCCCGGCAATAAACTGGCGATGTGTCCCAGATGCAAAGAACCGTTTGCATACGGCCAAGCTCCCCCAATAAAAATATTCATATCCTTTTCCTCCTTGAATGTAAAAATAAAAAAACCCCATCCTTATAATGAATAAGGACGAGGTTTTATTCCCGTGGTACCACCTTTATTTACTAACAGCTCACGCCATCAGCCTCTTACAAGTACGGAGTAAAAAAATTACTCTTATACTGTGGTTTTGATAACAAGTACCACACTTGCCGTATCCTACTAACACCCACCTAAGGTACGTTCAGTACGAAGCTCAGAGGCCATTTTTCAAATGAGTATTTTTGCTTCTTTTCAGCTGGCCGAAGCTCTCTGTGAAAAAATACTTCATTTTACTTTTTCTCATCATTGCTTTTATCGATTTAGACCAAATTATAGTTGAAATGAGAGGGAATGTAAATTAATTTTTAGTTAGGGTCTCTAAATAAAAGTGAAAAGGGCGACTTGTAATGCAAGCGAAGAAATCGGCCAACAGATTGCAGCCGATTTTTTTCGTACGCATTGGTGAAGTACTCAAATGGTTGCGGCTACCCTATAGGCAGGCACATTCATTCGAAGTGGTCGGCTGATATCAACTATCTTTTCATGAAGCCATTCTAATGGCTCTTCCTTCTCGTAATATATGCAGTCGATAAGAATCCAGCAAACAGGCTTCATGTCCAATATAGAGAGCTGAGAAAAAAGGATGGCAAATGGAGGAGTAAGTGTTAACGAATTATCTAGTAAAACGTATATACTTTTAGCTAGAAACTTTTTTAGGAGGGACAATGGATGCGACTGAAAGAGAAAGTGGCAATCGTAACAGGTGGAGGCCAGGGCATTGGAGCTGGTATTGCTGAAATATTTGGTAAAGAAGGAGCCAAAATTGTACTTGCTGATGTTAATGAAGAAACAGGCCGCCAAAAAACTGATGAACTGAAAACGGCCGGAGTAGAAGCAATCTTTGTGAAAACAGATGTAAGTGACGAAAACCAGGTGCAGGATTTGATTCAAACGGCAATTGAAGAGTTTGGCGGGATTGATATATTAATTAATAACGCAGCTGTCACGGTGAGAAAGTCCGCGGTTGATACGACGTTTGCTGAGTGGCAGAAGGTAATTGGCGTGAATTTAACCGGAGCATTCCTATGTTCCAAATACTCAATTCCTGAAATAGAAAAGCGAGGCGGCGGCGCCATTGTCAATATTGCCTCGTGGCATGCAGAAAAAACGATTACCCGACTGGCTGCATATGCTGCATCAAAGGGTGGATTAACAGCATTAACGAGACAAATGGCTTTAGATTGCGGGCCATTAAACATTCGAGTTAATGCGGTTTGTCCGAGCACTGTCGATACTCCGCTATTGCGGCAAACCTTTGCAAGCCTTGAGGATCCAGAGGAAGGATTCCGGCAAACTCTTGAATTCCAGCCTTTTGGACGTATCGGTACCGTTGAAGACATTGCAAATGCCTGCTTATTTATGGTATCAAATGAAGCTGCCTATGTTAGCGGCCAAACATTAATGGTCGACGGGGCAGCAATTAATAAAATTGCCAGGCCATTAATGTTCGATTAGTGTCAGAAGTGAAAAGAGCGGCTGCTTATAGTAGCCGTTCTTTTGTTTATTACATCTATGAGAATAATAGTACGAAAGAATGAATTTAAAGAACAAGAAAATCGTACATTAATCCCGAGTGTAATTATTTACCAATTATTTTAAGTGGCCATCTGCTAAATAAATTTGAGGAGTATAATGATTTTATTTTTCCATCCACAAAAAAGTTATCCGCTGTCATTATTAAAACAACAAGGTCTTTCATCACTTAAGCATATTTGAAAATAATGTAATTCAATCCACAAAATCAATCGTTCAGAAAAACATCTAATTTTGGTTGTTTTTTCCTACAAATTTTAAGTTTTTTTATATAATTACTCTCAATAATGGTATTAATAATACTGGGATAAATACACTCCTATTACTCTGTATTCGGCATGGATTATGATTCAGATAGCGTAAGGGGGTGACAATATGGATAACGTCAATGGAGCAAAGTCATCTGGCATTTCAAGAGGATTGGTCTTTCTTATGGCAGTCACCTGCGGGTTTACTGTAGCCAATGTCTATTTGAATCAAACGCTGCTGGTAAGCATGGGAAATACTTTTCATGTTACAGCTGCACAGGCAGGTATTATTGCTACATTAGCTCAAGTAGGGTATGCAGCAGGGAATTTAATGCTAGTTCCTCTTGGCGACATTTTTGAGAGACGTCGTTTAATTCTGAATTTGCTGCTCTTAGTATGTTTATGCTCAGCCGCTGCAGCACTTGCTGTGAATTTTCCATGGCTGGTGATTGCAAATTTATTATTGGGCTTCTTCACCATTATTCCTCAGATTATCGTTCCTTTTGCAGCGGGGCTTTCTAGCGAAAAAGAAAGAGGGAAGGTGCTAGGGAATGTTGCAATCGGATTGGTGTGCGGAATATTGGGAGCAAGGTTAATAAGCGGAATAGTAGATACACAGTATGGCTGGAGAACGATGTACTGGATAACGTGTGCTGCCACCATCATTATCATGGTATTAATCCGTTTTTATCTTCCCAAAAGCAAGGGCGCGAACACTGTTAACTATGGAAAGCTTCTTTCTTCTCTGGGACCCCTGTTTTTACAAGAAAAAGTATTAAGAAAAGCTTGTTTGAGCCAAGGATTAATGTTTGGTGCCTTCAGTTTATTTTGGACGACTTTGGTATTTTTGTTAAGCGATCCTCCTTATTCTTATGGAAGCCAAGTAGCCGGCATGATTGGACTTGTCGGAATCGGGGGAGCGTTTGCCACACCTATCATAGGACGTATTATCGACAGCAAAGGGGCTAGTTTTGCTAATACGCTTTGCATGTCACTTTCATTACTTGCTTTTGTTCTGTTCTTGGCAGGTCAATCGTTTTTAATTGCAATCATTATAGGCGCCTTATTGGTTACGATGGGAACACAAGCCAATCAGGTGGCATGCCAGGCAATCATCTTTCAGTTATCAGCTGAAATGCGCAGCCGGCTCAACGGGATCTATATGGTTTCGACTTTCTTGGGCGGAGCGTTAGGCTCGTATTTAGGAGTATTAGCTTGGACCAACTTTCATTGGATTGGCGTTTGTGTACTCGGTATTATCATGATTGGCATAGCCTTCACCTCACTGATTACCTCTATGAGCCCAGCGCAAGAAATGAATGCAAAATCATAAAAAGGGAGATTGATGAATCATGCAAACTAGTGAAAATTATAAAAAAGGGTTAGAAGTGTTAGAGCAAATTGATAAGGATAATTATGAAGCAATTGTAAACAGCTTCAAAGAATCGGTTGCTCCTGATCTAGGAACATTGGCAGTGGAGTTTAATTACGGCCAGATTTTTTCAAGACCAGGCCTTGATTTGAAATCCAGGCTGTTAGCTACAGTAGCAGGATTAACAGCGCTTGGAAATACAGAACAGTTAAAATTTTATATTAACGGAGCATTAAATGTAGGATGGACACAAGAAGAAATCATCGAAGTCATGATGCAGATGATTATTTACTCAGGATTTCCTAACGGCTTAAATACAATTTTAACAGTTGCCTCAGAAGTGTTTGCGGAAAGAAATGAAAAACAGGCAGTAAAATAAAATTTAACAAAAGCGGAGGTAAATTATGATAATCGACAGCCATTCACACGTAATCATTCCAAATAACAAACACATTGAAATAATGAAAGACGCAAATGTTGACATGACGATTCTTTTTTCTACACTTATTCATCCTGAAAAAAGCGAGTCTTACGATGAGTTCATTGAAGAAATGGGAATGCTGCAGAAAATATTAAATAATCAGATCAACGGAAAAGAAGCAAGAGAACGGTCATTACAAGAATTGGTGGATACAGTTAATCGGTTCCCTGAACGTTTTATTGGCTTTGGCCCGGTTCCTGTCGGCATGTCGGCGCAAGATACTGGTGAATGGATCGAGTCGAAAATTGTAAAGAATAATCTCAAAGGTTTGGGTGAGTTTACGCTTGGCCCCAATTCAATTAAACTGCTGCAGCCAGTTTTCGAATCGGCAAATGAGTTAAATGGCCTTCCGATTTGGATTCATACATTTTCTCCGCTTAGCATTAACGATATTAAGGAACTCGTCGAATTAACGAAACAGTTTTCAAAGGTTCCGGTCGTTTTTGGTCATCTTGGTGGGTTAAATTGGCTGGAAACGATCCAGATGGTTAAAGACATACCAAACGGGTACCTGGACATTTCTGCTTTTTATACGACGTTTGCTTTGTCATTGGCGATGAAGGAAGTACCAGACAGAACGATGTTCAGCTCTGATTACCCTTACGGGGACCCGTATCTCGCTATTGAAGCTGTAAAAAGATACGCACCCAGCAAAGATATAGAAAGAAGAGTATTAGGGGAAACGATCGCTGACTTGTTGAACATTACTGTTCCGTCGCCAAGTTAAACATAATCTTTTTCTGTATTGTGAAAAAATGTCATAATCAAATTCATTCTGCTCCTTTTTCATGTAGAATAATATAAGGAAATTCATTATATTAATTATTCTCATCAATTAGGAGGAGTGATTGTATTGGATGGAAAAAAAGAAAAAAGAAAAGAACTCGGTGACTTCTTGAAATTAAGAAGGTCTAAATTATCTCCTCAAGAATATGGGTTACCGTTAGGCACGAGAAGAAAAACAAAGGGTCTCAGAAGAGAAGAAATGGCTCAGCTTTCTGGAATCGGGCTAACCTGGTATACATGGCTGGAACAAGGAAGAGATATTCAGGTATCGACACAGGTTTTGGAAAGCATATCACGAGTGCTCAGATTGAACTATGAGGAAAAGAGGCATGTTTTTCTTTTAGCAGGGCAGCATATTCCTCTGGATGATCATAATAGCTCAAAACAAACCTTACACCCAGTCGTGCAAAACTTTATCCATCATTTAAAAGATTGTCCTGTTTACGTGACGGATGAGAAATGGGATATTATTTCTTGGAATGAAGCTGCATGTGTGGTTTTCGGAGATTTTAAACGCATGAATAAGAAGGAAAAGAACGCGATTTGGCGCTGTTTTTGTTCTGAGGAATATCAAAACCTTCTTGCAGATTGGGAAGGCCACGCAAAAAAACTGCTTGCTCAATTTCGATCAACAGCAACCCGATTCATCGGAGAAGAGTGGATCAAAGAACTGATCGATGAATTGACAGAAAAAAGTGCCGAGTTTCGCCAATGGTGGAATCATCATGAAATATTAGGTACCCCTATCGGTGAAAAAGAAATACATCACCCGGTTGTCGGTACTATGTTTATGGAGCATGCAACGCTCCAAATATACGATTCTCCCGATTTAAAACTGACCATTTACAGACCTTTGGAAAAAGAGAATACGATTTCTAAACTCAATCAGCTACTATCTGTACATTAAAGCGTGCCATTTAATGGCACGCTTTCTTTGCGGGAATATACAGCTTCAATCAATCGTAAATAGATTGGGACAATATGCCTATTTATATCAAATTTTATTTTTTTAATAAATCTTATTTGGGAAGTAAGTCCCCTGCCGCAGGGATCCTGGGTGGGGGATCTATTGCCCAAGAGCTAGAGTGGGTTTACCTAAAATAAGATGAGTGAACAAAGGCTAAGTTGCTCAGTATTCCTTTTGCGGCGCCTTCACAAGCGAATGTGCAGAACAAGCAGCCTTAGAATGAAGATTACTGAACCACAGTCTGGATTCCATATTGTCAATCGTTAGACCAAAACTATTTTCTTATCTTACTTCATTATTATCGCTTTGTAGTGCTTTATGGCCCTGATCCCATTTAATTGCTTGAAAAAGAGAGGTTAAAGGGACAAGAGCATGTTCAAATGAAAATCTATTAATAACACAAAAAATCAATCTAAGAGAATGATTGAGGATTTGTTTATCATAAGAAGTAATGATGAAATTGGAGGAATAAGGAAATGTATGAAGCGATTGTTATTACAGAAAATGAATATTTAGTATGGATTCTCGAAATCTCATTGTCTGCGTTTAAATTTAAAATATTTAATACACACGATCTTCCCTTGATTAACAAAATTTCTCCCCGACTATTAATATTTGATTTTCCTTCTGCCCATCAAGATTCTAATTCGATACACAATATACTGAAAATCACGAGCTGTCCTGTCATGCTGATTGATTCTACTAAGCAGCAAAATATCTCCGATACAGTAAACGCCTTGAAAAATGGAGTCGGCCAACTCAAAGACGAGATAACGGTAGAACATCAAACGGCGTTTATCCTTAGACAAGGCTTGATATTCGACATAGCGAACCATTGTATTCAGAACGGCAACGATAGAATTTCTCTCTCCACCATCGAATTTAAACTTCTTTATTGCTTAGTGACATCAAAAAAACCCCTAACATCTGATGAATTAATCGACTACCTTGATACTACGGGTCCAGCGGTATTATACGTATACATCAAAAAAATCAGAGAAAAAATTGAGGAAAATCCGTGCCAGCCCAAAATTTTAATTAACGAAAGAGGAAAGGGATATCTATTAAAAAGCAAAGAAAAACATGTGCTTCAAGAAAGCAATCTATAAAAAAATTAATGCTGAATCTTAATGTTTATTAGAAGTTGGGAATTCTATTAAATGGTATTCTCAAGTTAAAGGAGGTGAAGCAAATACTGGACGTATATGAAAGCGAGTTAAATCGAATGAATGATTTTATTGCTAATGAAGCTTATCCCCTTATTGAACCTGGAGTAAAGTTGTTTAGTTCTACTGTTGACCACTATTCGTGGATCAGGCGTGAAACAACCTTAATCAACACAACGATTGGAAAAGATGTTTTTATCGGATTTCGGTGCTCCTTTGAAAATGCAAAAGTCGGTCAAGCCGTACAAATTGCTTCTAAAGTAAGTGTTGGAAATGGACATAGGCAGACCACAATTGAGAAGTATGCGTGGATTGGAGCAGGCGTTTATATTGATGGAGGCATTACAATTGGAGAGGGAGCTATTGTGGGTGCGGGCAGTGCTGTATATGAAGATGTACCGCCATACAGTATAGTTGTCGGTAATCCGGCTCGGTTCTTAAAGGAAAGAAAAGTTGAGAAAGACGGGGCGCCTGAATTTAGATCTTTTTTAACGAGTCAGCAAAAACTATTAAAAAATAAGCAATATGGCGATAGTCAACTTAAAGACGGACGTAATCAATTTATAGATGCAGATCTGAATGTAAAAGGAACACAAATAATCGGTGAAAATGTAATCATGATCGGAAAACGCATCTACAGCGCCTCTGGTACCTTGATTACAGATGGAGGGATCACAATCGGCAACCAGGCAGTTGTCGGTGACGATTCAATCATTGAAGGTGGAGGAAGGGTTACTATAGGTGACAATACTGTAATTGGTAAGGGAGTCCATATTCTTTCGACCTCCCATGATTACAAGAAACTGTCTCTGCCAATGGTGACAAAACCGGTTTTAATCGGAGACAATGTCGTAATTGAAGACCAGGCTATTATTTTTGGCGGGGTGTCAATCAAAAGCGGAACGCGCATAAAAGCAAACAGCTTAATCAATAAAAGTGTTTGAAAGGAGAGAGGATATGACTAAAATTTTTATGGTTCCGAATCCTACAGGAACCGGCCACAATATGAGGATGTATTCGATAGCCTGTAAGCTGACAGAGAATAAAGACGCAGATGTAACAATCGTGCTTAGCTCTCTTCAAGACACGTTTACGCCATTAATTGAGAACATCGGAGCACAAGTGATCAATTTTAATCCTGAAAGAGTCGTAAATTATTCGAAAAAATCGCATCTGGAAGAAGAGCTTACGTGGCAAACAATGATTAATCAATATTTTTCAGATACCTTTTTTAACGGGTCTGTCATTTTGAAATACATGTCCTTATTTTCTGAGAACAAACCTGATGTAGTCGTTAGCGATTACAATATTAATGCCAGCATTGCTGCTTGTATGCTTAACATTAAACATGTTTTTGTCACTGAAAGATTTAATTTTACGTTGGTTGATGTTTCTAATGAATTATTAAAAAAAGGCGGCTTCCGTTTAAATGAGGCTGAGCTCGATTCCGCCAGAACGTCAATGAACGAGTTGTTTAAATGGTTAGGAAATAACACTGAGCTTATACTTACTGATAAACCATATGTAGAAGAAATGGATCGTAATTCATTAATCAAGACATTTTTTGATGAGGGTAAAGCCCATTTTGTCGGTCCTATGATCAGATCGATCGAACAAAAAGAAGATCCATCATTTCTCTCATCTTTAGGCATAAACGAGGAAGCATTCCCGTTAATCACTGCTACTGTAAGTGGTACTACAATGTTCAAAGAAAACAAGAAAAAATTACTAGATTTATACATTGATATGTTTCAGAAAATTAAAAAAGATTATCCGCAAGCTCAAATGGTATTGTTGGCCAGAGAAAATTTAGTGGTTCCTGAAGGTATTTTATCCTTGCCTTATATAAGTAACTGGATTCCACTCCTGAAAAAGAGCAATGTTTTACTTTCTCATCCTGGATGGATCACTGTTACTGAAATCTCAGCTATGGGGATACCGGCAATTTTCTGCTTAGCATCATTCAAAGAATACCATGAAGCAGAAGCTTATCTTCGCCTCGACAAACTGGGCTATCAAACACATTACGGATTTGACCTCGATTCATTGGTTGAAAAAGTTGATAGTACGATAAACAATAAAGATCTGGTCACATCGATTTATAAAAATGTATATGAAGATTCAAATGGAGCTTCAAAAGCTTCTGACTATATATTAAGTGTTGCTCTTCAAGAAAACCAAAAAATTTTAAATTGAGGTGTGAAACATGTCGACAGTACTGACAGCAGATCCAATAAAAGAATTCTTAATCAAGCGTCTGTATGACAAACAATGGAACGGGTTCTATACAGCAATCGAAGGCGAAGATAATATTGTCTGTGATGATAAGCGTTTGGAAGATCAAATCTTTGCTCTCATTGCGCTTGCCGAAGCAGGAGCAGAAAAAGATTCATTGCAAGAGATGGTGAGCATTTTAAATAAGTTTTATGATGATTCGACGGGGTCTTTTCATGAAATGATTGATAGATTTGGTATTGTGCATAGTGTAGGAAGAGTTAGGCACACGCATATTCAACTGTTGGCATCCTATGGTTTGTTGAGATTAGGTGAATATGTAGAGGATGAAATGCTGATCCAAAAAGGCCTATCGCTCTTTCAGCTTATCAATGAAAAAGTTCTATCTAAGAACGCGCCTTCGATTTTGAATGAGCAATTAAATGAACCTATTAGTTATGACAAATCGGTTTTAAGTTTTATTTACGGGATGTTCGCTGCAGAAAAGGCCTTTCAGATCACAGAAGATCAAGAGTATAAAAATCTTTTGAACATCTTTGTGAAAAACTTGGCATACTTTGAAGATCAAGATTTCGGAGGATTGTACGAAAATTTGCTAATTGATCAAACACCGATGAAAAACAAGGGCAAAAAAGCATTTTCCCATGCAGCTGCGGCATTAGCATTCATCAAAGCTGGGCGTTTATTAGAAAATGAAGAGTTATTTGAAAAAGCGAAGCAGTATTTTATGTATATCACTGACCGTTTTAAGCATCCGTTTTTGGGCGGGTATTGGAATAAAAGCGATGTATCAGGAAAAGTGAAGGTCGACCCGCTTCAATCGTATTACGGAAATGAAGAATCTCCGTTTCCAGTGAAATTAACTATGGATCAGACGTTGTTACTATTATGCGCCGATCAATTGCATCAGTTATATCCTAATGAATCTTTTCAGATGCTGACTCAGGAGTTGGCTTCGGAAGTCAGCCGGTTTATTGATGAGTCCGGCGGCGTATTCATCGGTCAGGGCAATTGGTTTTCTACACCAGTAGACCCGACAGTCCCTCTCATTCGTCATTTTATGGTACCGCATCATACAGCCGGGGCGTTCTACGCTGGCAATACGGGTTACCTTCCGCTCCACGAAAAGCACACGAAAACCCAAGCTCTCACCTTGCTTTGTTACAGTCTGAGTCAATCTATCGTCCCAGGACGCAACACCACAACAGAGTATAAGAAAAAATCACCTCTTGATGTAAAGCAATTGGATTTTGATTTAACAAAGGTTTCATATGGAAAAGAAATGAATTTGCAAATTGATAAAGCTCTATATTTATCTTGGCTGAGTAAGACAAGATCAGGTTCAGGATTCGGACTCACGCCTTACCGGTCACCTTTGGGCTTTCGTTCTGATACTTCTCCACAAAACTTTTCAGCCTTGCATGTTGTTTCAGATCTTACAGTAATGGGTGAAGAGATCACAGAACAAGACAGAGAATCGATTCTGAAAGGAATGTTTGATTGCCAAAATCAAGATGGGGGCTTTGCAGAGCAAGCGGGCCATTTGAGTGAGGTGTTCACCACTTATTGTGTCGTCTTGACTGCTTTCATCTTAGGATCAAGTGTACCGAATAAAGAAAAATGCATACAATTTATTCAAAATTGCCAAAATTCTGATGGTGGATTTGGAAATTCGAAAGGTTATCCAAGTGACGTGTGGCATACAAATTTAGCGGTATTAGCTTTACACGCACTAGGAACGAAGCCATTAGATGAAGCGGAATGTTTAGTTTTTTGTGCTTCCTGCCAAAACGATGACGGAGGTTATGGTGTAAGGCCGAATGCACCTTCAGATACCTTTTCAGTTTTTCGTGCAGTCGACACCATCCTGGTTTTAGAACATCAACCAGCTGAATTAAACAAGACCATCCAATGGCTGCAAAGCTGTCAGACAGATACTGGAGGATTTATGTACAAGCCGGGATCGGTCGAAAGTTTTGTTGGAAGCTATCACGCGATAGCCGCCCTTTACCTATTGGGAGAATTGCCAAAGAAATTGGAAGAATGTAAAACCTGGCTCAGTCAGCACCAGTCTAAAGACGGCGGATTTTCAAGAGCGATTAACGCACCGTCTGATACGACAGATGAAGGATTTATCTGTTTGCAAGCCTCTTATATGCTTGAAAGAAATCTAAATCCTTATTGGGTTGCGATCATTACGTAATAAATCAAACTGCACATACGAATTCCAAAAGGAGGAATTATAGTGATTTATTTAGTAACTGGCGGGGCGGGCTTTATCGGAGCAAATTTTTTAAATTATATTGTCCCCAAGCAAAAAGATGACATCTTTATAAATATAGATAATCTTGGCTATTCCGGGAATTTACTCAATGTTGAAAACATAGAAAGCCACGAAAATTATCATTTTAGAAATGTCGATATTCAAGATTATAATGGCTTGAAACAAGTATTCAGTGAATGGAACCCTGATGTCATCATTCATTTTGCAGCTGAAAGCCACGTTGACAGAAGCATTCTAAGCCCTCTTCATTTTATGAAGACAAATATTCTTGGCACATTCAATTTGCTGGAGCTGGCAAGGAATTTTTGGAAAGATAAAGAACACTGCCTTTTTCATCATGTAAGCACGGATGAAGTATATGGGAGTTTGAAAGAATCAGGGTATTTTACTGAAACAACTCCTTATCATCCCAACAGTCCTTACTCTGCTTCAAAAGCAAGCAGTGATCACTTAGTGCGTGCTTATTTTCATACGTATGATTTGCCGGTGACAATTTCAAATTGCTCAAACAATTATGGTCCCTATCAATTTCCTGAGAAGCTCATTCCGATGACACTTTCCAATTTTCTAAACGGAAAACCTATACCTATATATGGAAACGGGCAAAATATTAGAGATTGGCTGTACGTGGAGGATCATTGTCAAGCGATATGGCACATCATTCACAATAGTGAGGTCGGAGAAACTTATAATGTTGGTGGCAACAACGAATTGACGAATCTTGAAGTCGTCCGTGTGATTGCCGATAATCTTTCAGCATTCACAGGGGTTGACTCATCAAGATATTTAGAACAAATAACTTATGTGAAAGACAGGCCTGGACATGATTTCAGATATGCGATTGATGCAAGCAAAATCAAAAATACATTAGGCTGGTCTCCGGAAGAAACGATTGAATCCGGAATGAAGAAAACCGTTAAATGGTATTTGGACCATCAAGATTGGATAGAAAAAGTCAGCTCTGGCGATTATCAAGGCTGGATCAAGCTTAATTATTCTAATAGAGAGGTGGGCAATCGATGAAAGGAATTTTATTAGCAGGAGGGAATGGCACCCGTCTTTACCCTCTAACAAGAGTGACGAATAAACATTTAATGAGCATTTATGACAAGCCAATGATTTTTTATCCGTTATCTACGTTAATGCTGGCTGGCATTCGGGAGATCGCTTTAATATCATCACCAAAAGATTTACCGTCCTATAAACAATTGCTCGGAAGCGGTGAACATCTGGGACTTTCAATCACTTATATCGAACAAGAAAAACCAGAGGGAATTGCTCAAGCCTTCACTCTTGCTGAAGACTTTATTAACAGAGATTCTGTATGCCTTACATTAGGCGACAATATTTTTTACGGGGACGGTTTCTCTAAATTGTTGAAGGATTGCACAGAATTAGAAGAGGGGGGCATCGTGTTCGGCTATCAAGTGAATGACCCTGAGCGATATGGAGTCGTAAGCTTTGATCAGGCAGGCAATGTAATTGATATCGAAGAAAAACCTCAAGTCCCTAAATCTAATTATGCCATCCCTGGTGTGTATTTTTATGACAATAAAATCGTTGACATTGCCAAAGGACTGACTCCTTCCGCTAGAGGCGAGCTGGAAATCACCGATGTCAACTTGTATTATTTGCAAAGAGGTCAGCTGAAGGTAAAGTTATTTGGCCGCGGAAGTGCCTGGCTTGATACAGGAACGCCCGATAGCTTGTTAGATGCAAGCAATTTTGTCGGAACGTTGGAAAAAAGACAAGGAAACAAAATTGCCTGCTTGGAGGAAATTGCGTATAAAATGGGTTATATCTCAATAGATACGTTAACGAAAAATATTTCCGCCATGCCTAATGGAACCTATAAAAAATATCTTGCGCAAATCCTGAAAAATGAAACAGCAAGCGTTGCCGCTGTAACATCATAAAGGAGGGCACGGCATGAGCACGACACAAAAAGAACAAAGCGTTCTGCTTGAACCTCTTTTAAATGTGCTTTTAAAAATTGACGGTTCGACAACATTAGCGTTGGAAAGCATGACTCAATCTGAACTGGAGCTGCAATTAATCAGCCATACGGTCGTTCCGGAAGAACAATTGCCTCCAGAGGTGAAAATAGCATTTACCGGTAATGGACCGTTTATCAAAAGAAGAACCAGTTTAATGATCGGTAATGAGATGATCTCTGAAAACATCGTATATTATGATTTGTCTCTTTTCTCAAACGGTTTATCGATTGACTTAAATAATGGTGAAGTACCTATTGGAAAGTTAATTAAAAGTACAGAGTATCGAAGAGACATTTTGTTTAGCGGATGGATTAGTCCGCAACAAATCAAATCATTTGGATTTACGATCGGCAAGAGATCTCCTTTGAAAAAATACAAGATCGTGAAAAACAATTCATGCTGGTTCTATATCTATGAACTTTTCAACACAGATATCATTTATCAAAATCTCAGCCCATCATGATAAGTGGGAGCTGCCTGTGAGACAGGCAGCTTTTTCATTTTTAGCTATTTTAGATTTATTTGTTCAATCCAGCGGTGTTTCAAAAATGAATGATAAAATGCTTAATAATGCGAATGAAATCATTCTCCACTTATCCAAATACTAAATGAAAGTGATCAGGATGCGGTCCAAACCGGCGATTTTCGTTTAATTTGTTAATTGAAACAATATCTTCATTATTAAGTGAGAAGTCAAAAATATTAAAATTTTCCTTGATTCTTTTAGGGTTTGAAGATTTAGGTATAGGAATGATTCCTTTGTGCATATGCCACTTAAGGATAACTTGTGCAACTGATTTATTGTATTTTTCAGCTATAGCCAAAAGAGAACGATCGTGTACAAGACTGCCTTGCCCTAATGGACTCCATGCTTCTACTTGTATGTTTTTGTTTAGACAATAATCGTGTAAATTATTTTGGACTAAATAAGGATGATATTCAATTTGGTTGATCACAGGCAGCACATTACAATTGGAAATCAGTTGATCCAAATGGCTGATTTGGAAATTACATACACCGATGGCTCTGATATATCCTTCTTCATATAATTTCTCCATCGCTCTCCAGCTATCTAAAAATTTATCTTGAACAGCCCAATGAATTAAGTATAGATCCAAATAATCAAGCTGAAGGAGCTTCATGCTTTTCTTAAACGCCTGCAATGTAGATTGATATCCTTGATCTGAATTCCATAGTTTAGTAGTTATAAATAGTTCTTCTCTCGGCAGGACGAGATTCTTAATTGTTTTCCCGACTTCCTTTTCATTCCCGTATGCTGCTGCGGTATCGATTAACCTGTAACCTGTCTCATAAGCGTGAGAGAGAGTCGTTTCTACTTGATCTTTGTTCCTGACCTGCCATAAACCGATTCCTGTTGAAGGGATAACTACATCATTATTTAGTACTTTTACGTTTTCCATTTATTCTCCTCCTTTTGAATCTTTGTTATATTTAGAATAATTCATTTTGCAATCATAAAGAAGATTTGTATTTATCATAGTATTAATAACAATAACTACACATACACCTTTCATTTGCTTTGGTGAATATTGTGTAATCGTGGACGAGGAGGTCTTTGTATTTGTTTAAAAAAGAAACTTTGAACAAAATAAGGGGAGAGCAATTGGCTTCAGCAACAATACAGTAAAAGACTTTACAATTGCTGTCATTATTTGCTTTAGGCATGCTTCTTGGCTTTAAAGCCAAATATAGCGATACGATTCCGTCAAACGGGATAATTGGAAATGTATGGTGTGTTATCAGTGATATAACCACCAGATTAGGTATATGGATTCTGTTGGCTACAATTATTGCTGTATGGAGCAGGAATCCGAGAATTGGAGCGTTAAAAGTTTTTGTATTCTTTGTCGGAATGCTGTTGATATATTATATTTTTTCAATGTGGTTATTTGGTTTTTTCCCAACCTATTACTTTATCCGTTGGGGTCTAATTGCGTTAGCATCGCCAATAGGAGCCTATATCGTATGGTTTAGCAGAGGAAACGGATGGATTGCAGCGTTATGTGCCGCACTGCCTATTAGTTTGTTAGTTTCAGAGGGCTATCCGTTTTTTTATATGTTTGTAATCACTCTTGGGTTTGATATCTTGGCAGTAATCATATTATTTCTAGTTTTAAAAATGAATAAGAAACAATGGTTGCGAGTCATTACTTCGGTATTACTCATAGAGTTTATACTTATAAAATCAAATGCACTATCATACATATTTGGCGGTCTATAAGAGATAAAATATCCACCACAGATTCAAGAGATTAGTAGATATAATTGTTTTTTTATGAAGATTTGATTAATCAAGGTTAGTGTGAGCTTACCTTTTGAACAGGTGTAGATTATTTTTTAGCAAATAATTAAGGGAGTGTCAGCAATTGAAAACACGAGTGACGAAAATATTGGGAATTCAATATCCGATCGTACAAGGAGGTCTCGCTTATTTAGCCTATGCCGACCTTGCAGCTGCGGTTTCTAATGCTGGAGGGCTCGGACAAATTACAGCGATGTCTCTAAAAGACCCGGAAAAGCTTCGAAATGAAATAAGAAAAATACGAACATTGACCAATAAACCGTTTGGTGTCAACTTCGCCATTGGCAGACAGTATGAGGAATCTTACGCCGACCTTCTCGAGGTTGCCATTGAAGAGAAGGTACCTGTTATCTAGATCACCGGGGCAAACCCGACACCGATTTTTGAACGGCTGAAAGATGAAAACATCCGTACACTCGTTTTGGTTGCAAACACTAGACAAGCGCAAAAAGCTGAAAAACTTGGCGCAGATGCCGTAATGGCTGTAGGGAATGAAGGAGGCGGCCATTTAGGATTGGATGAAGTTGGAACAATGGTTCTCATACCGCGAGTCGTTGAGTCAGTATCCATCCCTGTGCTGGCAAGCGGAGGAATTGGAGATGCAAGAGGATTCTTAGCAGCACTTTCACTCGGAGCAGAAGGAATCGAAATGGGAACCCGCTTTATCGCCACGAAAGAATGCGTTCATGCTGGGGATGTGTACAAAAACGCGATTATTGAAGCTAATGAAACGGATACTGTAATCATCAAAAAGAGCTTGCGATCACCGGGTCGCGTTCTGAGGTCAGATTACACTGAGCAAATAATTGCCCGGGAAAAAGCCGGTGAAACCTACGAAGATTTAAGAGAGGTAATCAGCGGAAAAGCTAATTGCAGCTACATTTACGAAGGAAACGAAAAAGAAGGATTCGGATGGGCAGGACAAGTCATCGGCCTGATCAACGATATTCCAACTGTAAAAGAATTGATTGATGAGATAGTGACCGGTGCTGAAAAAGGGAATAAGCGCTTGAATCAGATGTTTGATTAAAGAGAACAGCCCTACCACATTAGAGTGATGGGGCTAACAAAAAAGTATTCGTAAGTATTATTCTAAGAGATTGCAAATAAATTGAAAAGCCCTAATTCGGGCTCTTTTTTAAATCAGTTTATCGTTCACAAGCATAATTATCTTTATCAAGATCCATTTAGAGTGATACGCTGGATGGGAGCTTGCTATAAATAAATGGAGTTGAACACCCATAATTTTCAAATGTGTAGGTTAATATATCTGGGTCAAAAACCCTATTTTTTAAATAAAAAAATTCACTTAGTTATGTATCATCTATATGCTGGGTGAACTGAAGCCCAGGGATTTTTGCATTATTTCTTTTTCTGTTCATCCCCAGGCTTACGTCCTCTTTCAGCTTCGAGCAACCATTCTAGCATCTTGATTTTCTCTTCCTTAGTAAATTCTCCATCGCTTGCTGCCACTTTTACTTCAGGATTGTCGACTATTCTTTCTGCAGTTTGACGATAACTTTCGCCTCTTATAAGGTAATCAGTTGATACCTCGAAGAAATCCGCGATTTTCAATAATGTATCATAGTCTGGTTTTCTTTTATCTCTTTCGTACATGCCTATAGTGCTTTCCGAAGCTTTTAAAATTTTACCTAACTCTTTTTGAGTTATTTTTTATCATTTCTAAGCGCTCTTATACGCTTTCCTAAAGTCGACATTTTACATTTGCCATACATCAGCTCCTGCCATTTTGATCGAGGTATGTTTTATTGATAGCAAAACGATATGAAAATCCTAAATACAAAAATGAACGATATTGCTAATGCGATTGTAAAAGCAACCACTGGCAAGTCTGTTCATGAGTTAAGACCACCAAAGAAAGACGATAATAAAGAGGAATTGTATAAGGTTCAAACGGGTGCATTTAAAGATAAAGAAAATGCAGAAAAACTAACCAAGGAACTTAAAAAGTAAGGCATTTCTTCGTATATTACAAAAGAGTAATCAAAAAAGCCCTTCCGTTTGGAGGGACTTTTAAAATGGATAAATGGTTTCTAGTTCTAGAAATTCCGTCATTTTTTATCGTTGACCATATATTTAGATGTTGCCAACTCGCGTGCTATTCACTGTCACAGTGGATGTAAGAAATTCTTAAAGATAGAGGTGAGATTGATTGTTTTTTTCTTCTAGAAATAATCACTTAGATATACCTAAAACAATGAAAGCCCTACCTCTCTTCCATCCTTACGGCTCCTTGTCCGTGCCAGTGTGAATCGGTATTACAAATATCAAGTGATTATTTTATCGAGTTTTTTGATAAAACTTCAAATGTTCGTAGAAGAAGTTTAAATAATAAAAATGGATTAGATTGTAGAAATAACAAAAGAGGTAATGTTCTAAAAGTAAGTTGAAGAAGTTGAATGTTTTGAAATGATTTACTTTTAATCATAATATTACCGAAAAATTCAGAATATTTGTTGGGATGAATACATTATCTATAATTAACCTTAACAGAAACTTTTTATTTGTTTTTCAGTAATTCCTTTAATTACTTCCAGTTCACTAATCAAAAATTCATATGCATTATCCAACATTTTTTTTTCGCTTGCATTAAGTGCTTTTTCTTTCTTCATGCGCATTAAATCACGTACAACTTCAGCACCTTCCTGTAGTTCACCCGTTTTTATTTTGTCCGTGTTTACTTTATACCTTTGTTTCCACGGTAGAAATCTATCTGATTCTCCATGCTGAAAAATGTGTATGATGTGTTTTAATGCAAGTATATCAGTAACTGGTCGTATACTTGAACTCAATATTTTACGCGTTGGAATCATAACTTGCATATTACTGATTGACATTTTTATGACATAATACTGTTGTTTTTCCCCTGAGAATTCTTTTTCTTCTATGGCTTCAATTATACCTACTCCGTGCATTGGATAAACAATGTTATCGCCAATTTGAAACATAATCCACCTCCATATATGATCCTTTTTAAGGTTACCACATATGTGTTTTTTTATCAAATATTTAATATTATCATGCGTTTATCTTTGGTGTCAATAACTTTTTCTTTGAAAATCAGATCAAGCAAAAACAATATCAAAAGAATAGGGAACGTGTCGGATTCCCAATAAAAGGGAAGGTCAATTGTTCCGTGTATATCCTGAAACCTCGGCTAATTAACATAGATCAGTTTTTCCTTGAAAACGACCAAATCGATCCCGTATTTTTTTCAACCTTGCGTGGTACTCCAAAATCTCAATTCTTGCTTTTTCAGCTAGAGGTGCAATTGGTCTTAAGTTTTTTAACCCCCAATAATCAACTACTACATCAAGTACTTGATCAAAATATTGCAGTGGCCCATAGTTAGCTTCTTTTGCAATCACAGCCATTCGATTTTCAAAATCAGGCATAACAGCACCTGGCATTTTAAAATTCATAATCACATTGGCAATATGATAGCAATAATTAGGTTCCAATTCCAAATGTATTCGAATGACATCCCGGTAAAATGCATAATGAAGAGTCTCATCTTTGGCAAGACGGCGTAATAATGTAGCAAGATCTGGATCATGCTCACTTGAAACCTTGGCTACATTATTGTAAAACACCATCGTTGCAAGTTCTTGTAGCGTCGTATATGTCATCGCTTCGATTGGCGTATGAAAATCAGGCTCAAATCCACCCTCAACGACTGACTTTCTTAATTCATGTAATCGTTTAGGATTCACACTCCGAGTGAGTAGTAAATATGTCTCCAATAAATTCGAATGTTGATCCTCTTCTGAAGTCCAAGTATGAATAAAGTCTGTAATAACAGAAAGGGACCCTTTAAAAGTCGCAGATAAATAAGTTGTAAACCATGGCAAATTCACTTCTGTTAATAAAGCTGTTTCAATGGCTGTAATTACACCAGAAGGAAGAGTAACTTGACTTTCGTCCCAAGGAACTCTTTTAAAGTCCATTCCCTTATCCCAAGGTAAAAACTCATGATAACCCCAGTCTATCTTTTGCGCTCTTATTTTATGTTGTTCATACAGTTCTTTTAAACGTGGTTCTAATCGGAAATCTAAATCATTTGTTAGCATATATAAGTTCCCTCTTTTCTTATCATTGATAGTCATTCTATTTCTACATTCATTTTTATCCTTAAAAATTTTCTATAAATATTACTTTCCTTTTTTTAAGTCAAAAATAACAAATTTCATCAAAACTCTATAAGAACCCTTTATTTCTATATGATATTTTTCATATCAAAAGGGAAACCATTACGTATATTGTGATTTTTATAAAAAGGGTTCTGAGGCATGCGATATGTTGTTTAGCCTAAATAAAAGAAAGAGCGTGTTTTGATCAATTTTTTTTCAAAACACGCTCTTTCTTTTTGTTCGTTTATCAAGGTTATTAGTATCAAATTGATCAAACATTATTCTAAAGCAACACATGATCAATTATGACAATAAAGAAATTAACAACAATGCTTTATAAAAGTCTTTATCTAAAAATCTTGTACAAGCTTTATTATAAACCATTAATTGGTAATTTATCTGATTTGTACATTAATAAAACTGGCTAACCTTATATTACGATTGGGCGCTTTCTTTAAGAGAGGATGCGCTTGATTATTTTTTTATTTTAAACCTTATTAAACCAAAGTGGGTCATTGTCATCAACATCGCCATTATAGTTTATTAGAATTTCTTCTCCTGCTTTTATATCTGTAAAAGCATAGTATACAAACGTGTGATTTGTAAAATTAATATCATAAGTTGCATTGGGTTCATATGAATGGTTAAACAGCATTCCATAACCAAGAACGACTGCAGTGTGGTTTATTCCATACTCAAAAACGTAATCAGTGAGTATTGTTTGTTCAATGTATTTATGCTGGTCGTTAGGATAAGGAATGACAGGTGCTTCATGTATAAGTTCCCCTTTTTCTATATCGCATGTAGCGAATACCCCTCTATTAAATTCTCCATTACTTAGTGTAGAGGCTTTTACCTCAATCAAATTAAGTCACCTACTCATCTTTTATGTTTTCTATCTAATTGTACCTCAACTTTTAATTGAACAAGTTAATAATACATTTATTGTTTACTTTAGTAAATTGTTATAGAAAAGAAATATATTATTTACAATTATTGTTTAATAAAAGAAGAAATCTATACTGTAATTTATCAATATAATGGATGTGAAAAGAGTTTTCTTTTTTATTCAACAATAGGGCGCTTTCCTGTAACAAGGGTCAGCGCTTATTTCTGTTTTAAGACCAGATTGTTGAACAACACCTTTAAAGAAAACTGGGTATTTATTTTAAAATATAGATGAGATTGTGAAGGATTGTACGTGAACGGGCGAGAAAGGTTGAAGAAGAATTCATGGTCAAATCTAAAACACCTCCTACCAATGAAAGGTGTTTGTTATTTGTCTTTTGAAATCTTTTCTATTCTTCTGTAATCATTAGGTTTTCAATATGATTTTGTCATAAGTTTTTGGTATGACGCAAGATAAAGTTACACTAATGTCTGCGGTTCTGAATAAAAGGAAGTTACTCCACCATTCGTACCTATATCCTTAATAAAAAGCTGATGCAAACCTGCCTTTTGATGTAATCCTTGATTTTTATCACAAGTCTTTGGAATAAAACAATATAAACCTTTATTTTTTAACTATGCTATACTTGTACCATGCGTAGAATATTGTATATTCTGAAAAAAATTACATTTTCTAACTTATAGGCTTCTTTTCTATATGGGACAGGTGTTTTTTCCTTAACCAAAAATGTAAAATCTCTTTTACGCGTAAAGACGGAAGTAAAAATAGATTTGGGGAGGAAAAGCCTTATGAAAGAAACAGCAATAGTATATTGTGAAAATAAATTTGGTACAATGGATGGAAAGACAGCTAATGGACTGACTAGAAGCTCAAGGAAATATGAGATTGTCGGAGTTATTGATAGTACAAAGGTTGGTATGGACGCCGGTGAATACCTTTTAGGAGAGAAAAATGGAATTACTATATTCAAGAACCTTAATCATGCTCTTAAAAATTTACAGAGTGTTCCTGATCAATTCATTTACGGAATAGCTCCTTCTGAGGCATTTTTGAAAAAGGATGAGAGAAATATCCTTTTTAAAGCAATGGAACATGGAATGAATATCGTTAACCCTCTTCATGAATTTTTTACGGATGATGAAGAATTTATCAATCATTCTAAACAGTTTGATATCACAATCCATGACGTAAGAAAGCCTGCGCAAAAAAAGGACATGCATCTTTTTTCAGGGCGGATTTTAAACATTAATACACCCATCGTAGCGATACTTGGCACGGATAGCGCAATAGGCAAGCGAACAACGTCGGTTCTTCTCGAAGATGCCTTACTTGAAAAGGGCTTAAATGTCGCTTTTATTGCAACTGGTCAAACAGGTTTAATACAAGGCGCAAAATACGGTGTTGCGATTGATGCTATTCCTTCTCAGTTTATGACAGGTGAAATTGAAAACCAGATCATGAAAGCTTATGAAAATGATAATCCCGATATTATCATCGTTGAAGGCCAAGGGGCGTTAAGCCATCCTGCATATATAAGTTCGTGTGGGATTTTAAGAGGCTCAAGACCTGGGGCAGTCATCATTCAACATGCGCCCAAACGAGAACATTTAGGTGATTTCAGCTATATGAAAATGCCAACGATAAAAAGTGAGATTGACCTCATTGAAAACTTTTCAAAGTCAAAAGTGATCGCTGTGACCATCAACCATGAAAACATGTCTGATGAAGAGCTGGGTATAATAATATCGGAATATGAAGATGATCTTAAACTTCCAACGACGGATGTTCTCAAATTTGGGTGCAACAAACTGATTGCATGTATCTTTGATGCTTACCCAAACTTAAAAAGTAAACAGAAAAACGTATTATTTAATTGACCATACCTTTTACACCACGTGTCGAAATCAACCTTGCAAAAATTGCACATAATGCAGCGAAGCTAGTCGAAATATATGGCTCTAAAAATATCGGGATAATGGGGGTTACAAAAACGGTTTGCGGAGCTCCAGAAATAGCAAAGATATTATTGGACCAAGGTATTCACATGCTCGCAGATTCGAAATTGGTAAATCTCCAAAAAATGCGTGATGCAGGAATTAAGGCAAACTTTGTTTTATTAAGATCACCTGCTTTAAGTGAAATTGATTCGGTTATTAAAAATGCAGATATTAGCATTAATACCGAACTTTCCGTTATTAAAAAATTATCCGAATCCGCTTTGGCATATAACACTGTGCAGAAGATTATTCTAATGATTGAAATGGGAGATTTAAGAGAAGGGATAATGCCCGTAAATCTTGAGACTTTTATTCAAGAGGTCTTGAAACTCCAAGGGATTAAAATTGTAGGGATAGGTGTAAACTTTGCTTGTTTTGGAGGAGTCAAACCAAACGAACAAAAAATGAATGATTTATCTATACTGGCCAACGCAGTTGAAACGAAATTTCTGCTTCCTCTTTCATATGTATCAGGTGGAAACTCGGCCAATTATAATTGGTTTATGACAGCTGATAGTGTTGGTAAAGTTAACAACTTACGGTTGGGAGAATCTATTTATTTGGGACGTGAAACCTTAAACCGAATGGCAATTCCAGAATTATATACTGATGCGTTTACTCTCGTTACAGAAGTTATTGAATCGAAAACAAAACCATCTATACCTTACGGAGAAATAGGTCAGAATGCTTTTGGAGTCTTTCCGCAATTTCAAGATCGTGGACAAATAAGTAGAGCTATTCTTGGAGTGGGGAATCAAGACGTACTGGTAGCAGGACTAATACCAACGTTGGATATTGAAATTCTTGGTTCAAGCAGCGATCACACCGTGCTCGATGCCAAAAAAAGCAACTTAGCAGTAGGAGACGAAGTAACTTTCAACCTTAACTATGGTGCACTACTTTCCATAATGACTTCCCCTTATGTATATAAAAAGTACAGCAACGCCCTTTAAGTAATCATTCTTGGCCTTAAACTCCCTTCTTTCCTCCATTCATTTGCTAAAGCAGAAAGATTTAATAGTCTGCATTTCATCTATCTAAAGCTATTGAAGTTTTATAAATCTTTAAGGAGACTTTTCATAATCTGGCTATATTTTATTTTGAATTTTCTGCCGGATGAAACAAATTCAGAACAAGTAATACATCACAAACGAAATGAGATCTCATTATTAATTTATAGGGGCAGACCCAAATGTCATTTGACTGACGGGTAAGCCCCTTCTTTTTAAAAATTCAAACCATCTTTTGATATTAGGCAGCCTCATTGGCTGCCTTCTTTATGAGGTTGTGGTGATTTTGCAAATAGAGATACTGTTATTCAGTTATAGGGTACTTTATTGGATTTTTATTTGACAAACCCAAGAGGCGCTCTTGCTTCGGCCTCCTTACAATCATTTCCCCTTAGCCTTTTTCCGCTTTTCTTTCTCCGCTCGATAAAACTCATGAAACATCTTCATCAGAGCCCGCTTTTCAATCCGGGAGACGTAGCTTCGCGAAATCCCCAGCTCCTTTGCGATTTCGCGCTGCGTTTTTTCTTTCCTTAAATCAAGTCCGAAACGACCGACGATGACTTCTTTTTCGCGGGTATCCAAAATGTCGATATATTTTTTGACTTTCTCAAGCTCCATATTGAGTTGAATCGTATCGATCACATCTTCGCTTTCTGATTTAAGGACATCGATGAGGGAAATTTCATTCCCCTCTTTATCTTGGCCGATCGGATCATGCAGGGAGACGTCTTTTTTCGTTTTTTTCAAGGCGCGAAGATGCATTAATATCTCAAGTTTTATTACTATAGGGGGGCGCGTATTGGTTATGGTACAGTACTAATATTATAAAAATAAAGCTTGTTGTAATACATACCCAAACGTTTTTTTGCAAAAGTGCAAGTTGTTTCAAACGTGTCAGCTACCTGTTGCGATGCATGAAGTTGATTTTTAGGTAAATCCAACCCTTTAAGCATGAATGTGGGGATGCAAAAATGAAATGCAAAATAACGCGCTTGTTTTTCTTGGTATTTTATCCATTCTTCATGCATTTCAGATTGATCGCCTTCATGTCTAAAAATGTGGCACACTTCATGGCTAAAATCTATACGTTGCTGAGCTGTTGGCAATCGGCTATCTAGGATAATACTATACAATCCATTTATTTCGATAAACTGGCTTTTTACATCCTTGTAATGAATCCAGATTCCAAGTTTTCTTGCGATGTTTTCAAAATCCAAATCTTCTGGAAAGCAAATATTAAGTTTCTTATAAAAATTTGCTATCCAATCTTCCAAATGACTGTAAGTATAGTGCTTCACTCGTAAAACCCCCTAAGATAAAACTTATACTACAGAATTAGCGGTAATCAGATTCAAACTAATCCAAATAAATTTATTGATTAATTAGAAGAGAACGTACGTTCTTTTTAAGCTGGAAAGAAAAGCCCGTAATAGGGCTATCTCTTTTAAAAATTTATCATTCACATACTTAATTACCTTTATCGCGGTCTATCTTAGACTGATAGGTTGGAAGGGCTTGGAACCCCATTCGGGACTGGTGATTATCACCTATGCAAAAAGACCTATTATATGGCTAAAAAAAAGAACTTTTTATAAGCCAAGAATTTGTTTCTTGGTATAAAACTCTTCATTAGTAATATTACCAATATCGAGCAGTTCTTTTGTTTTGAGAAAAACACTAAAAATGGCTTTATGTCATTATTTGTTTCGTTTGTTGGGTTGTTGATCGCCGGGTTTTCTACCTCTCTCGGCTTCGAGCAACCATTCTAACATCTTGATTTTCTCTTCCTTAGTAAATTCTCCGTCGCTTGCTGCAACTCGAACCTCAGGATCGTCAACAATTCTTTCAGCTGTTTGGCGATAGCTTTCTCCACGAACTAAATAATCAATTGAAACATCAAAGAAATCACTTAATTTTTCAAGGGATTCTAAATCTGGCTCTGATTCATTTTTTTCATACTTTGCATATCCTTGCCTTGTCAATCCAAGAAACTTAGCCATATATTCTTGTGTCTTCTTTGCTTCGATTCTTAGCTCTTTCAGCCTATCCCCAAGCTTTTTATCGGGCATATCAATCACCTTCCAATTACTATTATACGCAACAAAATGTTTACATAAAAGACCCGCAATAAAAAGTTGCAAACAACGGTTGACAGTAACTAAAAATTGCGTATAATTAAAATTGCAAAGGCAACAAAAAGTTCCCTTAATGATATCAGGAGGTGACATCATGACAGAAAATGAGTTGAGTGAACTTTTGAAGAATTCGCGAAAAAAGCTTCATTTTTCACAGCAGGATGTAGTTGATAAATCTGGAACTGGTATTACAAGACAATATTACGGCATGATCGAAAAAACTGAAAGACAACCATCTGTTGCTCTTGCAAAAAAATTTGCACCTGTACTTGGAGTTCATTGGACTATTTTTTTTGAAATCGATAGCAACAAAAAGTTACGGAAAACAACTGCTTAAGGAGGTGAGTACTTTGAAAGTAAACGTAATAAAAGGTCCTCGTTTCGAACAGGTCCAGGAACTAGCATACCGTCATCTAGCGAAATTGCTTGCTGAAAAGTATTCAGATGTACCAAAAAAGAAGGAGGTTGGATGACAAATCGACTAAATTTTATCGAAAAACTTAAAACTCAATGATAGGGGCAATTGATCGTTAATTCCTTCCTTAATAAAAGAATATCACCAAAAACGATGTATATCAGGGGGCGAACACATGACGAACAATCCGTATAATCTCAAAAATCTACCTTTGATTATGCGGCATGTCAGAAAAGACAGAGGGTTATCCCAGTATCAACAAGGACAACTGATGCGCCGTGATCAGCGGGAGATTTCAAATATCGAAAATGGACTTATCCGGGTGACGCCAGATATGGCAATCAAATGGTTTACCGTATTGGACGCATACGAACATATTGATCTTGTTCATTATCTTTTCAAACTTCATCCTATGGCAACAGCACCGGTTAATCCGGAATTGAACAATAAGCCTGCTAGGGCCATAACCAATCTGAAAATTCAAATGAGGCAAGCCTTACAGGCCTTAGAAAACATTGAGGATTGGATGTTAGATCAACGTCCCGGCAAACGATCGGAATTACCGATAGCCGATTTTGGAGAAGTAAGCGATATTGATGACGCATTGAAAACATTCTTTTATGCAGCAAGTAGAGAATTTGATCTCAATATGGTTGAGGTTGCTGATCAGTGGACAAGAAAAGCCATTGTACAACACGTAGCAATGCCACAAAAACAAGAGAGAAAGGAAGCAGCCATGATATGAATGCAAAAGACTTTTTACCCAAACATTATGTAAAAGCAGCACAGCATCAAAAATGTTTACACGAATTGATTTTAAGAATGGAACAACAGTTATTCGAGGGAAGTATTGAAGAAATGGATAGGTGCCGTAAGGACATGGCTAACAGCATTCGAGAGATCAAAAGATTACAAGAAATAAAGAAAAACAACGATGCCTTGAGGTCCACCTTATATGTACTTAAAGCAAGAGGTATTGATGTAGAAGTTGTCTTGAAAAGGGGGATCGATTAATGAAAAGGACATTAAAAGAAGAAATGCTTTGGCTGGCTGACACGCTTGAAATTTACGCTCAAGACGAAAAATCCAGATCAAATATCGATGAAAACCAATACTGGTATGCATTAGGGATCGAACGAACCTGCATATTAATCAGAGAACACGTGGAAATGGTAGAAAAAAAGCACTGAGCGCCAACTCAATGCCAATAAAGTTAAAGAATTTGAATAATTGATAGCTCTATTATATCGCACACAGTAGAGCGCGACAAGCTTGTGTTTGTCGTCGGATCAGTGAAGGACTTATCCCCCTCACTTAAACCTTTGCTGGTCCGGCGATGCACTCAAGCATCAGAAAGAAGGTGAAAACGTGAATATTGAACATCCTGCAATCTCTAGTATCAATCGTACTGGATACGCCGATATGGTAGCTCAGGAAGAACATCAAGGCATTGATTATTTCGGTAATGAGATTTTAATTGGTGATGATGTCGTAATCGATGAAGACGGCGAAATGGTCTTAAAGGATGATTTAGAGAAGTTTTTGTCTGAGAAGTATGGGTTTAAGTTTCAGACATTATAAAAGCCCGCATGGGGAGATGCGAGCTAGGAAGGTGATGCCGTTACTGTATTCGTACTTCCATTGTACGGTATTGCCTTGAAAAACACAAGGAGGTAAAGCATGGCTAAATCAATCACAACTGCATTCGACGGACGTTTGGAAGCTCAACAACGTTTAACACTGGCAGGGGGATCAATCGGCTACCGCAAAGGAAAACCAGTATTCCAATTCCCTAGCAAGGCGCAATATGACGAGTATTTGAGCCTCGGTGCAGAGGCATATAAAAGAAAGGTGGGTTTAGCGTGAACGGATTATCTACCGTTGATTATTCAGACTACATGCCACCTCAGCAGCAAGCTTCCAGTGTAACGACAGAGGCTATGGTGAGCAGACAGGCTCAAGAGGTACAAGCTGCCATGGTGATTGCGAAGAAGTTCCCACGTGATACGTATCAAGCCTTCGAACGGATCAAAACGGCTTGTGGCCGTAAGCTATTGGCCGAGAGCGCAGTGTACGAATATCCAAGAGGGAATCAGAAGGTTTCTGGTCCATCTATACGACTTGCTGAAGCACTTGCTCAAAACTGGGGAAACCTCGATTACGGAATCATGGAGTTAGAACAGAAAAATGGTGAATCCTCAGTTATGGCCTATGCTTGGGATCTTGAAACAAATACCCGTCAAACTAAGATTTTTACGGTCAAGCACGAAAGGAAAGCAAGGGGCAATATTAGCAAACTAACGGATCCAAGAGACATTTACGAAATGGTTGCGAACCAAGGTGCAAGAAGGGTAAGAGCCTGCATCCTTGGTGTTATCCCAGGAGACATTGTAGATGCTGCCGTTGATATGTGCCAAAAGACATTAATGAGTGGACATACGGAGCCTTTGGAAGATCGTTTACGAAAAGCATTTAGCGCCTTTAAATCCGAATATGGCGTGACCAAGGAAATGATCGAGGAATATATCGGTAGCAATGCTGATGCCTTTACTGAGCAAGATTTCTTGAAGATCAGAAGGATTTACACTTCCCTACGTGATGGGATGGCCAAGAAAGAGGATTATTTCAATACGAAAGTAAGTACAGCTACGAAATCAAAAACAGAGGAAGCCTTTAAGCAGAAACAATCTTCTCCTGAACCTGAGAAAAAAGAGTCATCAAAAGCTGAGAAGAAAGCAGAGGATAAGCCGAAAGAGGGTGCTAAGGATGCAAAGCCTTCTGCATTTGAACAAGAAAAATTACTATAGTCGCGAGATTGATCAGCAATACATGTCCAATTCACAGTTTAAGAGCTTCCTTGAATGTGAAGCAGCCACAATGGCGAAGATCAACGGAGAGTACACGGAGCCTTCCAGTGAGGCCCTTCTCTTCGGGTCTTATGTTCATGCCTGGTTAGAAGGTCCAGAAGCGTTTGACGAGTTTAAACAGAATACGCCAGCTTTATTCACGAATAAAGGTCAGCTTTATAAGCAATATCAGCTGGCAGACATCATGATCGAAACGATTCAAAATGATCCACTTTGTATGTTTGTTCTCACAGGAAGAAAAGAGGAAATCATTACAGCTGATCTGTTCGGTGTCCCTTGGAAAGGAAAGATTGATGTATATGATCCGGACGCTGGAAGATTCGCTGATTTAAAGACTACTAGAGCCTTACGGGGCAAGATTTGGGACAACGAGTTGGGTTACTGTTCTTTTGTTGAAGCATACGGCTATATCGGTCAAATGGCGCTATATGCGGAGATTGAAAAGAGAATGACTGGACGGTCTGAGTGGTTGGAACCTTTGATTGTCGGAGTCTCTAAAGAAGATCCACCGGATAATGCAGTGATCAATATCGATGAAAGTCGAATGGCCGTGGAGCTTGAGGATATCGAAAAGAAAATGGATCGTATTCTCCAAGTCAAACATGGCGGCCAAAAGCCAGAGCGTTGTGAAAAATGCAGGTATTGCCGTAGGACAAAGCAGCTGGATGGAATTATTCATTTTACTGAGTTGATCGGATGAAAGAAGAACTAGAAACAGTCCCAATCCCATACTGTTACGTTTGGCTAACTGAAGGTTATCACGAAAGGAAAAAGCTATTCCGGGCGTACATACAAGGTTATCTCAACAAGAATGAGCCCGGTCTGCAGCTGGTACGAATTGAGGGCATGACGGCGATTTGTAAAAAGAAATGAGGAGAGATCGGGGCATGGAAAGTGGAATACAGGCGTCGGGGTTCGTGATCCAGCCCCGATTACGCTTCAAATATGTTAGGGATCAAATGCTTTACCAGTACCTATTGTCAAGGGCTGAATACAGGGATAAGGCGGAATTATCAAAAGGGAAAACGATAATCAAAATTACTCACTTATCAGAAGAACTTGGTTGGACGAGAAAAGAGATTTCATTCTCTTTAAAAAGATTGGAGAAAGAAGAATACATCACCAAGGAAACATTGCTTCAGAAACGAGGAACCTTGATCACAATTGTTGATTACGAAAATCTTCAAAACCTAACTTTTTACAAGAAAAAAGATTCAATTAAGGGACAAGAGAAGGGACATGAGGATGATATGAAAAACAATGGCAATGGACATGAGGATATTCCAGAGATCATTGATATAACAAGTGTTGAAGATGATGTGAAAATTAACAAGGGACATGAGAAGGGACAAGAGGAGGGACATGAGAAAGGACATCTTATTAGTATAACAGCATTTATAAACAGCATTATAAACATCAATAAAACATTAAAAGAATATATCGTCGATGCTCCAGTGAAAAACAAAAATTTGAGCTCGATCGAGGATATTAAAACCTTTGTTGATTTTGCTTCGCAAACCAACGCTCTGCCACAGGGGGCCAATTTAAAGATTATAGTTTCATATTTTGATTGCATTCGACTGACCAGATCAACTTGCACGGTATCGGCCAACATCTTGGTGAAATTCATTGAGAAGATTCACAAATACTCGGCCAACCAGATTCATTACGCCATGTGGAAGCATGTTGAGCAGCACGATGACAAAAAAGAAAGCTATACTCTCGGCATCATGCGAAATACGAATGAACATGAAGCGCGGCGAGGCTTGATGAAACTGAAAAACAAAGGAGGCGGCACATTTGAAAAGCTTCCGGGAAGCTCTCAAGAAGGGAGCAAATACGAATACGGATTCTAAGATCACTAATCAGTATAAATGTCCGGGGTGTGGTGAAATCGTAAAGGAATTTACAACGGTCATTGCGATAGGGCCAAGCAAAGGAAAAACGGTGTCCAGTAAGATTGGCTGCGATTGCCCGGTATATGAAATAGTGAAGCAAGAGCAAAAAGAAGCTGATCAAGCCAGGATGAAACGGATTTTTAAGGATTACAGCTTAGTGAATAAATCACTGGAACAAGCAAATTTCAAGACATTCGACCAATTAAAGTTTCCAGAGGCATTCAAAACAGCAGTGGATTTTGTAAAAGAGTTTGATCTTAAACAGCCGTCCAACCTCTTTTTCCAAGGAACTTTCGGAACCGGGAAAAGCCACCTGTCCATATCGATTTCAAAAGCACTGGTGGCTCGGGGGTATAGTTCCATTTTCATCTCCATTCCGAAGCTTCTGACAAAGATCAGGGGAACATATAACAATCATTCAGAGGTAACGGAAGAGCAACTCGTAAAAGCCCTGTATGCTGCTGATTTGGTTGTTTTTGATGATATCGGAGCTGAAGGAGATTTAAACGGATGGTCAGCGCAAAAGCTCTTTGAACTGCTGGACCAACGCTCTGGAAAACACAATGTGTTCACCACGAATTTGCAATCTGATGATTTCGAAGCAACTAGAGATAGAGCGAGGCTATTCTCAAGGATCATGGAGAACACGACGCCGGTTATTATGAACGGATCTGATTACCGAAAACGACACTTTTTGAAGGAGGGGAAAGAGAGTGTGTGAACTATGCAACGGAGAAAAGAAAATTATCGAGCAGCTGTCTTTTGGGGTTCGGTTTATTCCTTGCCCCAATTGCTCAACAGAAACGGACCTGCAGCCAATCATTGACCAGTTGAAAGCGAAAATAGATGAAATTGAATCAGCGAGAAAGGAAAGTGCTTAATGCTCTATATCGCCTTAGAAAACGCGGATTTTGCGTGGAGAGAGGAACAGGTCAAAGAGGTCGATAAGCTTTGGAAAGATGGGGCACCACTCGACACGATTGCCAAGTTAATGGGCAGATCGACGAGGGATGTATTCATCTTGATCTATGACAGGCTGGATACAGGAAAATTATCAGGAAGAAAAGGCAGCATTTTTGGATATCTACAGGAGGCGGTGGAGTGAACAAATTCACCATTCCAATCGTGCCGATGGGAGCCGTTCGCATGACACATAAAGGCAAATTCAAAGATAAAAATGCTCAAAGGTACTTAGCTTACAAAAGCGCTATCCAGTGGCAGTTGAAACAGCAACTGAAAGGGCACAAGCTCTTTACGGGTCCGGTTCATGTGGAAATATGGTTTAACATGCCAATCCCGGCTAGTTGGAGCGGCAAAAAGAAAGCAGAAGCCGTCGGCACTCGTCATTGTAAAAAGCCTGATATTGATAATTTAACCAAGGGTTTGTTTGACTCTCTTAATCAATTGATCTGGACAGATGATAACCAGGTTGCCAGTATGACAGTTTACAAGGTTTATGCGGAATCACCTGGTATTGAAGTCTTAGTGAAGGAGGTTGCGGCATGAGTACAAAAAATAGAAATGATCAGCTTCCGGGCGAGGTTATTACATGGAAAATGAGTGAAAAGGAACGGCTGGCGTACATAGCCAAGCATCCGATAATTCCAGAGGAAAAGCCGAAGCCGTTAGACATGATTGAGCAAAAAATTTGGTCAAAAAAATAAAAAAGCCCGAGCAGAGCCCGGACTATAGCGGGTAGGAAGTTCATTGTAACAGGGTTCTGATCCAATTTGGAGGTACTTATGGAGGATAAATTACAGGAAATTGTGAATGAAGCCAGCATACGTACAACGATATTTGAGGATACGTACATCGTGGAAATAAGGAAGGAGTCATTTGATTATCTCATAGAGCAAGCTGAAAAGACTGTTAACGTAGAAAATGAACGCTATTATAAAGCTTTGATTGACATTACAACAAATCCATCGATCCATAGTGCAGATCAAATGTACAAAGTTGCACTAAAAGCACTGGCAGGTGATCCCGAATGATGTCTTTGCAAACGCAAATTCTGCATAGTGTCCTGGCATCGAAAAATCAGGTGCTGACGGTGGATTATCTGGCTAAGAAATATAAGGTGCCAGCTGAATATATCGTGGCTCTAGCTGAACGAAACAAAGATTTCGTTGTGACTAATGGTGTGGTAATGGCGAAACGGGAAAAGGCTTTGACGGCAGCATTCGCTGGGGCTGGGGTCGTTTTGCTATTTGGGATTGTTGTTTTGCTGCCGGGGTTGATTGGATGAAAGTACTTCAGTTTCCTCTAATAAGTCTAATGTGAAATGGTAATAGAAATCTAAAGGCAAAGAGATAAAATATAATTGAATAAATTAAATTCCAGCCGTTGTACGCCATATACCCGGATAATTGCATTCCAATATCAACTAATAGGGAGAGTACTGTAAAAAATATTGTCAATTTCCATTTGTTTTTCTTAGTAAAGAAATTAAAAAACAATACACCCAGTGAAGTTGGTATAAAGGTGTAGGATAGTATATCGCCTATTCCAGCTTCCTTTGGATTACCTAAATGGATAAGGTCAAATACTCTAGCAACTAAAGTATCACTTAGCCAGGTAGCAAACCCCAAAATACCAAACGTGATGTATACTTCTCTCCAGGTAATATGTTTTTTAGGAACGATTAAAACAGTTATAAATAACAAAATGGTTACAACGATAGGAAACCATAGTCCTTTTGAAGTTAAATCTAATTTATCCAATAAATTGTTCATCTTTAAAATGCTCCTCGTATTATCTAAATTAAGCTTTGACTAAGGAGAGGTTTTATATACGAAAAATTCCGTAAAAAAATAAAGGAGTCAGGGGGTATGGACAAGCAAGAGAGATATAAAATGGTTATTCGAATCAATGATGTGATCGACCGGTGATGTGGAAGAACAGATACGTTGGGGGCTATTGAAACCAGCATGAGTATCGACTTTTGGCCATTTATTAGGAGGGGAACATTATGAGACTGAAAGAATTGAAAATTGATCCTAGTACAATGAAACTAGAAGTTGATATGATGGAAGAGCAGGGAAACTTTGCAATTGTTGTATGCAAAGGAACCGCAAAAATGACCAAGCTTCCCCCACATGGTGAGACGAAGATCATTACTCACCAGGGTAAGGTGAAACGCGTTAAGTTTGACGAAGGGGAAGAGTTTTAATTTTATTTCATATTCCACCTAAAATAATTTAAGGTGGAATATGAAATAAATCCAATCATATAATGAACACATCATTTCTTTTTTTACCTTTTTTTGTATGTTAACATGAAAAATGTATAAAAAAAGGAGGTTGAGGATATGTCAATATTCAGAAAAAGAATGAAGATTGTAGCTCTGTCATTTATGGCATTACTAGTTTCAGTAATGCCGAGCTTAAGTGTTCAAGCTGAGAGTTCCAAAGTTGATGAATCTGCCAATTGTCCAACCTGCGGAAAAGCTTTGCCTAATGGAGAAGATTTACCTGATTCAAAAGGTTCAAAGGAGGATATCTCTAAAGCCAAACAGATTGTATTCTCTTCTAAACAATTTAAAGCAACCAAAAAAAATGAAATTCAAAAAGTTAATCAAAAATTGATTAGAGTTGAAATTCTTGAAGATGGTACGGGAATTGTAAACATTCCTTCAAGGGAATCAAATAAGAATCTAGCTGTAGTTCAATATGGTGTTGATTTAAAAACAAAGGAAATCAAACTAGAAAAGAAGATTTATGTTGCTCATGATAATGATAAAAAGAATCTGAAAATTGTTGCTAATGGAAAAACCCTTACTGATTTCGTTGTCGATCGTGATCATATGATTACAACTTCCACTGGTGAAAAAGTAACTAGTAAAGAATTCACAAAGCAATTAGAAGAATCAAAAAGTAATGGAGATGTAAGCACACAAGGCTATGGAAGTTGTGAGGTTGGTGTCGGTTTACTGTGTGGTGCAACAGGTTTTTGGGCTTGCTATTATGTTTGCGTTTGGGATGCAATAAAGAATTTTGAAATGCCAGAACTCGGATGTAATTTTATGTGTTCATTGATATTTGCAGTAGGATGTATCGAAGCTACTGATCGAATTTGCCCATGACTTTTTAAAAGGCTATCAGTAAAATAAACTGATAGCTTTTTATTCCTGCTAGAAAGGAGAAGCAAATGAATAGTTATATAAAATTAGGAATGGTTTTACTTGTTGGTATTTTTATAATTTCAATGCTCTTCTTTTATATTTTTGATGGGAGTCTGGAAAGTGATGATATTGTTAAAAGTTTAATCTATTCTATAGGTTTTAGTGTAGTTTTTAGTACTGGTTTAAAATTACGCCGCAATCAGAAACAAAAATAAAAAACATAAAGTTCTACCAGCTAACTGGAGGACACTGATCTTTGCACTTTTAGTGCTTGGATTGGTGTCCTTTTTTTATTTGATCGGGGGTTAATTATGGGGACGCTGCAGGAGGAATTAGAAAAATATCAGATGGCGAATAGGCAAAAGCCAGTGAAGAAACGAGAAGTATCGAAAAAACGTGATGAGAATCTTTCTGAACGTGATCTCAGGGATTTGATGGGCGTTGATAGACAAATACTTTCTCGAAAGCGTGGAGGAGCTTACAGGGTAAAATAACGATAATAGGGGGCAGAGTCATGAATAGACAACAAATCGAGAAGATATTAAAAGATTACAGCTGGATGATCAACAGCATTAAGATATTAAGAGACTCCATGAATGACGCAGGAGAGGGCTTAACGGCTCAATATGGCATAGAATCAGGACAGCCTAAGCCACAGGGTACCACAAGCGATCCTGTCTTTAGAGAGGTCGTCAGGCGTGAAAAACGGTTCAAGAAAGTAGCCCAGTATGAGGAGAAGGTGAAAGTGATTCAGGACCGTCTGCCGGCCATTAAAGAAGAACGGGAAATCGAGGTGCTGCACTGGTTGCTTGAGGGGAAAAGTTATAGGTGGATTGCTATGCATATGGGGTTATCACATTCACATATTGGCAGATTGAAAGATTCAATTGTCGATCAGCTAACAGAATATGTTCCAAATGTTACAAATGGGACAGAAGGGACAAAATTGCGGCATCATCACCAGGCAGTGTAAAATGAAAGGCGGGTTCGGGGAGGCAGGTTATTCCTGCTTCCCTGTTTATTTGTGCGAAAAAAGAGCCAACCTTGCGGCTGGCTAAGAACATATTGCAGGTCATATCACTCATGAAAATCGTTCGACAAATGTCGAAAATAGTTCCATTTACTCCAATTTTAGCTGATAATTAGGCGGGGGTGTAAAATGAACCAGAAAAAAATAAGATTTGAATATTATCATGTAGTTTTTAGAAAAAAAGATGACAGACAAGCACAGAGGGATAGACTTTTTGACTTATCTCAGTGGATGAGGAAAGCCAAACAAAAATCATTAGAAGCAAGAACGTTTAATTATCGTCAGGAAAAAGCTAGACTAGATGATACGTATTGGGATGACGAATTAAAATTTTATTTTTTGCATTTTCTAAGACTTAGGGATACTATTCCAGCAACAGCAACGGTCACAACCAAAGTTGAACCCTTAGAGCTAGAAGATGATGAGTTTATCGGAGAAGAAGCTACTGCACTATATGATGAAGTTAATCATGTTTTAATGTTACAAAGGAATAAGTACAGTCTTGGTCCAGAAGGCATTGAAGAATATCTAAATATACTTTGGGATTCAGAAGACGAAACGATATATTTGAGACCAATTTGTCCTCCGAATGTTTTTGAGATGGCTAAAAAGTCATCAGAGTACAGAAAAATTAATTTGAGATTTGCTGATTTGAAAACAGTCGAAAGTTCACAACGGCTAATCGATAAATTTAAATCACCTCTTGGATCAATTCTCTCGAATTTTGAGAAATTTGATGGAGTAAATGCGCAAGTCACAATTACTGTAGGGAATACAAAAAGCTCTTTAAATACAGATACTATTTCAGATACTCTGTCAGATATTGAGGAAAATAGTGAATACTTTTCAAGAGCAGAATTAGTTAGAAGACCAGAGGATGATGATACAAGGGTTGAATTAATTGATCTCTTTGCTCATAAAGCACATGATTTTTGTACTTTTAGAATGGAGAGGCGAGAGCACTTGAGTCATCATGCTATAGCAAAAGAAATGTGGATTATATATAGCGCTAACGAAGAGTGTAAAAATAGGCAAAGAGTTATTAGTTCCTATTTAAGAAATTAATAGATTGGGAGAATGTACATGGCCGGTAACAATGAAAATATTAAAATAAATGTTGCCCATTTAATTATTCCTGTAGTTATATGTGCTATAGCAGTATTTATTTTATATATGCTCGGCGTGGACAATAATATTAAAAATTTAGATAAAGTACTAGAAGGCACTGTGAATTTCAGTGCAATTTTACTTGGTTTTTTGGGAGCGCTATTAGGTATTTTATTGAGCATAAAAGACAGTGCCATAGTTAAGGCTATTTTTAATCGAAAAGGATCGTCAATCTTAAAATATTACTTTAATGAATCGTTTGCAGTTGGACTGCTGGTGGTAGCCCTATCATGTGTAATGCAAATCTTTTTAGATGAAAAAACAATTTGTGCGAAGATTTTATTCTATAGTTGGTTTTTCTTTGTCTTGTTTTTTGTTATATCAACTTATCGAATTGTTAAACTCCTGATGGCTGTTTTTTTTATAGCTAATGAAGACGACGTAAGTTTACGTCCGGAGAGCAACAGGATAGGTGATGAAGAAAGGCGTGAACAGCTAAGACAAGATTTATCAAATAGTAATGAAAGATAAAAGCATCCTGAGTTCTCATGGGTGCTTTTTTATATATTCCGGTAAATCTTAGGATAGACATTTGGCGGCTTCGGCTTGAGTATGGATCAGATTAGAGGGAATATCCTTTCTAAAACAAACTTAATTAAGAAGGAGGCGGCAGGTGAATGTAGATGAACTGGCAGCAGATTAGAGAAGAATATGAGAATTCATCCATCACATTAAAGGCTCTAGCTGAAAAATACGGTGTTAAACTTGGTACTCTAAAAAGCAGAAAGAGCCGTGAAGGATGGTCGAGAAATGCAACCTCAACCAAAAAGGATGCAACCAATCAGATTAGGGATGCAACTCCTAAAAAACGTAAAAAACAAGTAAATCGGAGTGGAAATCCTAATCCGTCAAACAAATTCCCAAAACGCAACAGCTTTGCTAAAACTCACGGCATGTTCTCAAAGTATCTACCAGAGGACACGCTTGAGATCATAGAAAGCATGGATGAGCGTTCGGCAGCTGATTTAATTTGGGATCAGATACAGATTCAGTATGCTGCCATCATTCGGGCACAGCAAATTATGTTTGTGCAGGATAAAGATGAACTAACAAAAGAGCTCAAGAAAACGAAAGAGTCTGATATGGCATCTGAAGAAGAATATGAGATTCAATTTGCCTGGGATCGTCATGCTACTTTCCTAAATGCCCAATCACGGGCGATGAGCGAACTTAGAAGTTTGATCAAGCAGTTTAATGAGCTAGCACATGAGGATGATGAAAGAAGATTGAAGCTGGAACAAATGAGACTTGGTATCGAGAAAACGAAAGCTGAAATCAACAAACTCAACAAATCAGAAGGTGACGAAGAAACCCAAAAGGATGTTGCTGCTGCTTTAAGGGGGTTAGTCAATGGAATTAACTCCAAAGCAGATTGATGTTGTCGAGAGTGTTCGTGTTGAAGATCCAAAAATACTCATTCTCAGTGGCGCAAAGCGTGCTGGAAAGACTTATGTTGCTATCCTCTTGTTTTTGGCTCTTGTGGCTAAATTTGAGGCGAAGGGATTATCATTCATCATTGGTGGCGCGACTTATTCTAGTATTTGGCGTAACATCCTAAACGACATGGAAGGTATCATCGGCAAAGATATTAAGCTTGATAAGACAAATGCCTTTGAATTGTTTGGTAATAAAATCTATGTGTTTGATGGATCGAAATCAGATTCATGGAAAAAAGCAAGGGGCTTTACAGCAGCAGGTGCTTTAATGAACGAAGGTACAGCCTTACATGATTCCTTCGTGAAAGAGGTTATTTCTCGTTGCTCTTATAAAGGTGCAAGAATCATTATGGATACCAACCCTGAGAACCCGGCGCATTCTGTTAAAGAAGATTACATCGATAAAGATGGGCAAACACTAGCCAGTGGCCATTTAAATATCAGAGCATTTCACTTCACTCTCTACGACAATATTTTTTTGGATCCTGAATATGTGGAAAGCATTGTTGCATCAACACCCACAGGAATGTTTACAGACCGTGACATATTTGGTCAATGGGTCGCAGCAGAAGGTGTTATTTATAAGGATTTTTATCAGAAGATTCATTATGTATCATCAAAAGAGATTGAGAATAAACGATTTGTTAAACATTTTGCTGGTGTTGACTGGGGTTACGAACATCCTGGTTCCATTGTTGTCATTGGTGAGGATGATCAAGGTGACTTTTACGTACTAGAAGAACACGCCAAACAGCATGAAGAGATTGATTATTGGGTTAAAATCGCTAAAGGTATTAAAGAACGCTATGGAAATATTAATTTTTATTGTGATTCAGCACGTCCTGAACATGTGAAACGTTTTAGACGTGAACATATTAGAGCATTCAACGCTGATAAATCTATTATTTCAGGAATCGAAGAAGTGGCGAGGCTCTTAAAATTAAACAAATTATATATCGTGAAAGATAAAGTGGATCTCTTCAAAAAAGAGATCTTTTTATATGTCTGGAATGAAACGACTGGTGAACCTGTGAAGTTATGGGATGACGTATTAGACTCCATCCGTTATGCCATTTACACACACAATAGACCATCACGAAGGAGGGGAGACTAATGAACCTAAATCGGTACATTGACAAGATCAAAAACACAGGGATCACAAAAGAGATTGTTATGGAATTGATCTCAGCAGATAAAAAAGATCACGATCGAATTAAAAAACTCTATGAACGATATAAATCAGAACCAGAAGGCGTACCGATCTTAGAACGGACGCCTTTTAAAATGGACTTGTCGGAAAAAGAAAAAATTCAAAGGATAGACGATAAGGTTAATAATCGGTTAGCAAATGCTTTTGATGCCGAAATTGTCGATACAAAGATTGGTTACATGTTTGGCCATCCGATCACATATGAGTTTGATGATAAAAGGGAACCGGGAACTACTTCACCGATCAATGACATGATCGATTCGTTTAATGTGCGCAATCATGTGGAGGATGAGGACTCAGAACTTGGAAAGATGGCCGCAATTTGTGGTAAGGCAGCAAGGCTAATCTACATCGATACCGAAGGCAATGAGCGAATCAAGAATATCGATCCTTGGCAGGTTATTTTTCTAGGCGACAACATAAGCGAGCCTACCTATTCGCTTTGGTATTACAAGGATGCCAATGGGTTTCAAGCTGCGGAATTTTACGATGATTCGACGGTTTATTTCTTTCGATCTAATGAAAGTGGAGAACTGCAGCTTAGTGAGCAAAAAGCGCATATGTTTGACTTCAATCCTCTATTCGGCCTTGCCAACAACAAAGAATTAATGGGGGATGCAGAACGTGTTCTAACTCTGATTGATGCCTACAATCGAACATTGTCAGATGCAAGTAATGAGATAGAACAATATCGTTTGGCTTATCTCATTTTAAAGGGAATGGGAGCCGATGAAGATACGCTTGAGCGTATGAAGAAGTCAGGAATCATCGAATTATTTGATGAAAAAGATGATGTTTCGTATTTGACGAAAGATATCAACGATGCATTGATCGAGCACCATTTAGATCGGTTAGAGAAGAACATCATCCGTCTTTCAAAGTCAGTAAATTTTGATGACGAAAGCTTTTCTGGTAATAGTTCAGGTGTTGCTATTAAATACAAGTTGCAAGCATTAGAAAATAAATGTATCACCTTAGAGAGAAAGATGACTTCAACGCTAAGGTATCAATTTAAAGTCTTATTTTCAGCATGGAGTAAACGGAATGGGGTGGCACAAGAAGATTATTTGAAAGTTTGGTTTAGCTTTAAGAGAAACCTTCCTGAAAACGTCCTTGAAGAAGCACAGGCAACAGCTGCACTTAGGGGACAAGTGAGTGAAGAAACTCGTTTGAGCAAGCTCTCATTTGTCGATGACGTACAATTTGAGATAAGGAAAATGGAAGAGGAACAAGATGAATACGCCCGTCATTTGCAACCGTTAGGCGGTGAAGATGACAGTGACCAGGAACCAGCAGGAGATCGATAAACTATTAGACCAAATGATTCAAACGGCTGAAAAGGACATTGACAAGGCGTTTGCCAAGCGATTGAAGGACATTCTGGCTCAAATAGCCGAGATGTATCGAAAGTATTCGGAAGGTGGAGAACTTACGATAACTGCCTTAAATAAATTCAATCGTTATCAGAAGGAAATGGCTCTCATTTCCGAACAGATGACGGAGCATTACAAGTATTTGCTCCAATCTATGCAAGAATTGATGGAGAAAACCTACTTGGAAAACTATCTTCGTTCTGCTTTTCTCTATGAGTTTGAAAGCCAGCAGTTGATGAATTACTCGATTCCTTCAGCACAATTGCTTAAAACAGCTATTCGAAATCCGATTCCCAAGCTCACATTGCCGAAGTTGATGGAAACACATCGGAACGAGATTGTAAGAAGAATAGGTATTGAAATCACACAGGGATTGCTTGCTGGTGAAGATTATTCAAGAATGGCAAGGAGAATTGAAAACACCGTCAATTTTAGCCGGAACAAAGCCAGGAACGTCGCTGTTACCGAAGGGGGAAGGGTGCAAACCGTCAGCCGTTTAGATAGTGCAGACCAAGCTTCTAAGTATGCTGACTTGGAAAAGGCGTGGAATTCTACCTTAGATTCTCATACAAGAAGCTCTCACAGAAGCTTAGATGGACAAAAGGCTGATGATGAGGGTTATTTTCATATCCGGGGATTAAAGACAAAGGGACCGCATCTATTCGGTGTTGCTTCAGAGGATATCAACTGCAGATGTGCTGTTATTTTCCTTGTGAATGGCAAGTTTCCGGAGGTAAGACGTGCTCGTAACTATGAAGATCCCAAGTATCAGCAGAAAATAGCTGATAGAATGGATCGATTGTTAGCTGATGGATTTACTGAGAAACAGGCCGAAAAGCTTGCTACAAAAGAAATCAGTCCTCCAAGTATGAAGGTTCCTTGGATGTCTTATGAAGCATGGCTTGATAACAGGTTCTTGTTATAACAATTAAGTTGTTTCTTTAGTGCTTAAAGATATGACCGAAGCATATTAATGGACTACATGCTACTGAATTTAGTCTATAATTTATAGTTGTAAGATGAGGCTTACTTAATGAAGAAAAGGAATTATAGATAGGGTGATTGAATTGGGTCAAAAGGAACGTTTAGCTGATGAATTCTTAACGAATAAGGGCATGACGTTAGGAGAAAAAGGGTTCCAAACGGACACACAGTTAGTAGAGACTTTACCCAATAGTAATATTGTTTTTTATCATTTTACTAAAGAAGATAAGCTAGAAAGTATTTTTAGTAATGGTCTTTACTCTTATAGACCAGTTGCTTGCCCAAAACCACCCCAAGAATTTGAGCACTGTTATCTTGTAGAAGGGTTCCTTGAGCCTTTTCCTAAGTGGCTAAAACAAAACATTTATTTTGGCAATCTTGGTATTGAGTCAGTTCAGAATTATATTGGTAATGTACTTTTGCGAATTGAAGTTCCCTTTGATTATCCAGGTATTTATATAGCAGATTACGCACATGTAATAGAGTGTAAATACTGGAGAATAACAGGAAAACAACCTTTAGGGTTGGGGTATCATTGCCAAAATGGTTATGAAGCTACCCAAGCCTACGTCAACTCTTACATTCCAATAAAGGACTACATAGGAGGACATTTAGCCCCAGTTGTTCAAGTATTAAGAAGAAATAGGGGAATAACTATTCCTGATAGGTATATCTCAATATCAAGTATTCAACCACTAACATAAAAAGGGTTGTATTTATCACCTAAATGGGTTTGAAAAAAGATAAGTTGATTCATTTTTTAACTTGCCCTAAGCATGGCGTAAAAAGGCTTATTTTTTATGCACTCATAACAGGCGAGAACTGTAGAGGGCAAAGGAGGAAAATAAATGAAATTAGAAGATGTTAAGAAGTTTCTTGCTGAAAATAAAGATCAAGACGATGTCAAAGCGTATCTTGGAGAACTTTCTGCCGTATCAGCTGATAAGGTGAAAGGTTTCTTGGATACTGCCGATGGAAAACGACTCATTCAACCACGTTTAGATAGCTATTTTACGAAGGGGCTTGAAACGTGGAAGCAAAACAACCTGGAATCGTTGATCGAGGAAGAAGTAAAAAAGCGTAATCCAGAGAAATCACAAGAACAAAAAGAAATTGAAAAACTCCGTAAACAAATTGAAGACGCTGAAAAAGCACGTAACCGTGAATCATTAGTCAATAAAGCCTTGAAGGTTGCAAAAGAAAAGAACCTTCCAGACGGCATTATTGACTTTTTTATTGGTGATGATGAGGAAACGACAACGGCTAACCTTGCAAAGTTTGAAGAGGTGTATAGCAAAGGTGTACAAGCTGCCGTTGATAAAAAATTCAAGGATTCAGGTCGCCAATTACCAGGTCAAAGTGGTTCGGGTGAAGGTGCCGATTACGGGAAACAACTAGCTAAGGATTTTGCAGAAAACAACAAAGGGCTTGAAGATGCTCAAAAATCTTATTTTGAATAAGGAGGAATTAATAGATGAAATTCGTTGAAAGAACGTTTACCAACAAAACTGAGATTCTTAAATTTCCTGATCATTACGTTAACGTGGCGGTGACCATGAGTGATGCAGGGATTGAAGCTAATGCAGACGGAAAGAAAATTGTCCCTGCCGGAACAATCATTGGTGGAGGTTTTTCAGCTAATCCATCAACACAAGCTGTTAAAGCAACAACCAGCGGAACACCAGCTGTTTCTAATGCAGAAGGTGTTCTTTTTAATGATGTCGATGTGACTCATGGTCCTGCACCTGGAGCAGCATTGATTCACGGCTTTATCGATTCTACTAAAATTCCAGCCGAACCAACAGCCGAAGAAAAAGCAGCACTAAAACAAATTACATTTTTGAAATAAGAAAGGATTGATAGAATATGAACATTTTCGATCTTGTTAGCGCTGATTATATTGCCTCTTACTACAGTGAGAAGGCATCAAACCGCATCCCATACCTTGGAGCAACACTATTCCCGGCAAAGAAACAACTTGGCTTAGATTTAAGCTGGATAAAAGGGGCAAACGGTTTACCAGTTGCTTTGATGCCATCTGAATTTGATTCCAAAGCGACTCTTCGTGATCGGATTGGATTTACAGATGTCCAAACAGAAATGCCGTTTTTCCGTGAATCTATGCGAATCGGTGAACGTGATCGTCAACAATTGAATACACTCGCTGCATCAAACATGAATGACATGGCGAAAACGATTGTAAATCGTATATATGATGATGTCTCAGGCCTTGTGAACGGAGCAGCTGTTCAACCTGAACGTATGATTATGCAACTTTTATCATCGGGTAAAATTGATATTGTTGCTAATCGTGTAAATTACACATATGACTACAAAATGTCCGATGAACACAAAGAACAGTTGCTAGACGGTGCCAGATGGTCTGATACCGAAAATTCTCGTCCTGTTGAAGATATTATCGCTTGGCAGGATAAAGTAGAAGAAGACACAGGAACACGTCCAACACGAGCTATTCTTACTCGAAAAACGTGGGGCTATCTCATGCAAAATAAAAGTATTCGCTTAGACATGAATCCAACAGGTGGACAAAACATCATCATGACAGATGCCATGTTAAAGCAATATTTCAGTTCGAAAGTTGATGTGACATTCGCTATTTATAACAAGAAATTTATCACAGAGGATAAAACGACGAAAGGTTTCTTCCCAGATGATTTCTTTACATTAATTCCTGATGGTGCTTTAGGAAACACGTACTTTGGTACAACTCCAGAGGAATCTGATCTTATGGCAGGCAACACAGATGCTAATGTCCGCATTGTTAATACTGGTGTAGCCATTACATCTGTCAAAGAACCACATCCAGTAAACGTGAATACGATCGTCTCTGAGATTGTCCTACCATCCTTTGAATCTATCGATAACATCTTTATTGCTCAAGTCAATTAATCTAGGAGGTTATGATTATGGCAGAAGAAAATAAAGAATCTAGAACAAGAAAGGTGAAAGTTACTTTATTAAAGAATGTCAATTTGAATGGGGAACGCTTTAAGAAAGGGGATTCCCTGTCACTAGAGAAAAGTAAGGAAGATGCATTTAGAGATGCTGGTGTCGTCGAATGAATAAAATCATCTTGAATAACGGTTAACTATATAAAACTCATCTCGCTTTACTTTGTTATAATAAATAAAATAAGGTGGGTGTTATATGAAATTATCCGTTTTAGTAGATAATAATACTTTTATTGATCGATATTTTTTAGGGGAACCAGCATTATCTTTTTTTATTGAAGAAGATGACAAGCGTATTCTTTTTGATACCGGATATTCTGAAGTTTTTATAAAGAATGCAGAAAAAATGAACATTGATTTAAGAGACCTCGATTATGTCGCATTATCACACGGACATGTAGATCATACATGGGGATTAACTCATTTAATTAGACTCCACATGGAAGCTAAAAATGAGAAAATGATGTACAACACTCCTACAGTTATTGGGCATCCGTTGATTTTTAATACAAAACTAGTTGATCCTGTAGGAGAGATAGGAAGTATCATATCCCATGAAAAGTTAAGTAAACACTTTCCAATTCGTTTAACTAAGGATCCATTATGGCTGACTGATCGATTAGTATTTCTAGGTGAAATTAAAAGAATATTTGATTTTGAAGGAAATGATTTTATAGGAAAAGTTGTTACAGATCAAGGGGAAATTAATGACTACATTAAGGATGATACAGCAATAGTTTATAAATCTTCAGAAGGGCTAGTTATTATCGTAGGGTGTGCACATTCTGGGATATGTAACATTATTGATTATGCTAAAGAAGTATGTCAGGAAGAAAGAGTAGTTGATATTATTGGAGGATTTCACCTTTTAAACCCAACAAAAAAGCAATTAGAAAAAACAGTCCAATATATAAATGAACTTAAACCTACTAAACTTCATGCTTGCCATTGTACAGATTTAAACTCTAAATTAGCTCTTTCAACAGTTGCAGCCATACAAGAAGTTGGAGTAGGCTTACAACTATCATATCTTTAGTTTTGACAAACGGAGTACTTTTTAAAGAAGCACAATAATAAATGACCAAGAAAGAATTCATTTTGATCAATTGTTTTTCAAATCAAAATGAATTTTTTTTATTTTTTAAATCAAACTTTATTTTAAAGCTACAGTAGGTGATCCAATTGACGGAACAGGAGATGCTAGCAAAGGTTAAGGAGATTCTACAACCGAAAACGGATAAGCATGATGAATATTTAAAAACTATGATTCCATTGCTAACAGAATTCGTTAGTGATAAATGTAATCAAGAATTTTCACTAGAGTACAATATGCCTGCAGGAATTATTTTGTTTATTGCTAAAGCATGTGAGTTTAATATGGGCTCAAGCACGATCAGAAGCCGGACAACGGGTAACGTGTCTTATTCATACAATACCGAGTTACCTGAGAGCGTGATAAAGCTTCTGAGGCCATATAAAAGGCTGAGATTCGTATGATTGAGGCTTATGAACAATTTCCACATACTATCACATTCGTACATCAAACAAATGTCTTAGACGGCGCAGGAGGTTGGGAAACTGGTTGGGACACCTATGACACTAGTGAGGCACTTGTTACGCCTATCTCAAGCCGAGAATTCGGTCAGTCGTCTCAGACAAGAAATCCTATCGAGTATGAGGTTTATTATCCGTATCGAACAGATATTAAGCCGGAAATGCGCGTTATTTACGAAGACGAAGGTGAGACACTAGCCATCAAGACGCGTCCCATGGATCAAGGCGGTGAACACGAGGTAATGATGATCGAATGCACCTTTGGTGATGCGAATGGTTAGAATCGGGATCACCGGTTATGGTGACAGGGGCTTTGAACGGGCTATTAGTCGGTTTGAGAGGTACGTCATACGTGAGGTGAAACGGATTGTCGCGGAGACTTCTGAGATTATTGTCTCACAAGCCAAGGCTTTGGCACCAGTTGCTGAAATAGATGGCGGAAACCTTAGAAGTTCAATTGAAGTAAAGTACTATAATAGCGGACTGACAGCAGAGATAATATCTGGGGCAGATTATAGTTTGTGGGTAGAGTTTGGTACAGGCGTATATGCTACTGGTCCAGGAGGCGGACGTACTGATCCATGGGTGTATTTTAACGAGAAAACACAACAGTGGACTTTTACTCGAGGCATGCCTGCTCAACCTTTCTGGAGACCAGCTCTTGAACAAGGAAGAGATCACTTTGAACGAGAAATGAGAAGGTTGGGGTAAGAGATATGAGAACAGCCTTATTTGAGCTTCAGAAAGCTTTATTTCAGCGACTTTCGAATGATGCTGCCTTGTCGTCTAAGGTTGGCAACCGTATTTATGACGCTGTCCCGGAAAATACTCCATTTCCCTATTTATCAATAGGCGAACCAACGATGAGAGTCTTTGATACAAAGTCATCATTCGGAGAAAATATCGTCCTGTCAATCCATTGTTGGAGTGCTTATCAGGGGAAAAAGGAAGCTTTCGAAATACTTAATTTAATACTTGAATCACTTAGCGGACCGCCTCTTCAAATTGGGGGCGGTTTTAAATTGCAAGATTTCAGGCGTGAGCAAATGAACGTGATTATCGACATTGATGGGAAGACGAAACACGGGATTTTGGAATTGCGCTTTTATATCAATAATTAAGGAGTGAAGACAATGCCACAAAGAGGGAAAGATATTATTTATCTTGTTCAGCCCATCAATGCAACGGTTGGTTCTGATGCTTTATTGCCAGCTTTTCAGACAGAAGGCACATGGAACCGAGAAAAAGAATTGATCGATGAGCAAACGAAGTCAGGACGAGCCGTTGCACCCGGTAGTAAGAGTGAAAACATTGATTTAACATTATTCTTCGAAAATGGAGATGCTGGACAAAATGCCATCGATGATTCTTATGACAATGATCAAGATATCAAGGTATGGCGTGTTAATACAAAGCTTAATGCAAACGGAAAACATGAGGCTAGATTCAGTTATGCGGTAATTGAAAGTATTGAAATGAGCGAACCGACAGATGGTTTTGTAGAGATGTCTACTACCTTACAAATTCAAAATGTATCACAAAAAGGGGAAATTGATCCTCTTCCTTCAGAAGTACTCGAAATGGCTCAATACGACTTTGAAACACCGGGCGAGACAGGAAAACCAACCACACCTTAAAAGGCTAGCGCTTGCTAGTCTTTTTTCTAATTCAAAATATCAGGAGGAAACCATAATGGCATTTTTAACAATTGGAGATAATCAATATGAGGCGAAAGCAACATTTAAATTTGAAATGATCGCTGATAAAAAGTATGGCGGTGAAAATGAATTAACAGGCTTAGAAAGCATCTATCAAAAGCTTATGAGCTATAAACCTAGCGGCCTGCTAGCCTTCTGGGATTGTGCAACGGCTCATTACAGCAAAAAAGAGCAACCAAGCGTTGATCTCATAACAGAAGCTTTAGAAGAGATCATGGAACATGAGGATGGAGCGGATGAACGGCTATTCAAAGAAGCTTTCAAGGCGTTGGATAGTTCGGGTTTTTTCAAACTCCAGTTGAAAGAGTACTGGAAGAACATCGATATGATCGAGAAAATGGCGGACGAAAACGACGAGAAAGAGATCAAGCAAGCGAAAGCAGCCAAGGAAATGTACACAGAAAGAAGAAAAGAGCTACTCGAATAAATTACAACGATATTTTTGCAGATGCAGCACGGTATTTACAGGTTTATGATACAGAATTAATCCTGTCCTGGACACCTAATGAGTTCTGGGCTTTTTTGCGTGGCTCCAGGCATCGACAAGCTGATGAGATTGAAATGCTTGCAAAAGCTGCCATGTTCAATCGCTATGCACAAAATGCGAAACAGGCCTCAGAAAGAAAAATGTTTGATGTGGATCGTGCTCATAACCGAATTGAAAAAGACATGAAAAACTGGAAAGAAGCAAGGGAGCCGGTTGTATCACTTGAGAAATACAGAAAGGCTAAAGCTGCCTTAAAAGAATATAGCAAGAAACTCTCATCCTCTTAGAAAGGAGGTTGATCAAATGAACGAAAGACTTCAGGCGTTTGTAGGTGCTAGAATCAGTGAATTTAGGCGTAGAATGGCTGAAGTTCATCGGACAATGAGGCGAACTGCGACGAATGTTGTTGTAAACGTAGAAGCCAGGACAGAGAAGTTTACTCGGCGTATGGATCGACTAGCCAATATGATACGAACCTTTGACACGATCGGACGAAATACCTTCCAAGGCATAGCAATATCCATAAGTTCGGCAGCCGTTCCTGCCGTGGCATCATTAGCAGGCGCTATTGGTTCACTTGGACCGATGCTCGGTGTTGTCGCCGGCGGTGCAGCAGGGTTAGGAACATCTTTCGGGTTAGCAGGTGTCGGCGCAGCAGCCTTTGGAGCCGTAGCTGTTACAAATTTACAAGATGTATTCAAGGCCTCAGAGGACATTCAAAAAATTCAAGAAAAGCTTTCTTTAGAGAATGACGCGAAAAAGCGTGCGAAACTCTTACAAGAACAAGCGGCCATTATGGCGAACATGAATAAAGAGCAAGTAAGAGCTTATAAGTCTATGCAGAATCTTAAAAGTGTCTGGCAGGGGATCACAAAGCCACTTGAAGCAAAAACCGTCGATATTTTCGCCAAATCCCTTGACGCTCTATCAACTATCCTAAATTATCTTAAACCTACATTCACAGCTGCCACAAGCGCAGTCGATAACTTGGTAGATTCATTGAATCAGACACTCAACACAGACGATATACGTAATTTCTTTGACTGGATGGGAAAATCAGTAGGTCCTGCCATGGAGTCGCTAGGAAAAGCCGGAATGAACGTTATGCGTGGGTTTATGAACCTTATGGTCGCGTTTGGTCCATTATCAACCAACATGCAAAACGGTTTGCTCGGCATGACGGAGAGGTTTGCTGAATGGACATCCGGGATTGGGAAATCAAAAGGGTTTCAGGACTTTATTAACTATGTAACAACGAACGGTCCTAAGCTTTTATCAATTGTAGGTGACCTCAGCATGGGTTTTATTGGCATGTTCACGGCATTTGCTCCTTTATCAGCTGACATGATGACCGGTATTCAAAACCTAACTGCTAGATTCCGAGAATGGGGTGAAACCCTATCCTCGAATCAACAATTTCAGGAGTTTATTGGCTATGTAAAAGATAATGCCCCAACTGTTATCGCCCTAATTGGCGAGATCACAAGACTCATTTTGAATCTATCAATTGGTTTAGCTCCTGTTGGCCAAGCTATTCTTGGTGTCCTTACGCCGTTTTTAAGCTGGATGAACAGTATGATGGAGGCGCACCCACTTATCGGGAATATTATTGCCGTGCTTATTACATTAGGCGGTGTCTTAACTGCACTGGCACCTTCGATTATTGCGGCAACCTCCTTATTTACTGGATTAGGAGGAACTGTTGTAAAGATCAGTTCAATGATTATTGGCGCTTTTTTACCTGCAGGAATGACCACAAGAACAGCATTTACGTTAATGGGTACCTCGATCAAGAATTTTGCGGTTAAGGCGGCAGCGGCTACTTGGAGTGTCATAGTATCCATGGGCAAAATGACCGCAAACATGATCAAAACAGCAGCTGTATTTGTTGCGAGATGGGCTTGGGTAGGTGTACAAGCCTTGTTACACGCTGCAAGAGTTGCAGCGGCGTGGTTTATCGCAATGGGACCGATTGGATGGGTCATTGCAACAGTGGTTGCACTCGTTATTTTAATCATTGCCAACTGGGAAACAGTGAAAAAATGGACAGTGCAAATCTGGACGGGTATCTGGCTTGCCATACAGTCTTGTTGGCGGATGGTCACAAAATGGACATCACAGTCCGCTGGAAAGGTCTACAGCTGGATAAAAGATAAATTTAACAAAGCAAAAAGTGCGGTACAGGGAGCGATGGAAAAAACGCTTAGTACCATCCGAAAAATTTGGAACACAGCCGTGGATTTCCTTACTGGTATCGACCTTGTGCAGATTGGTAAGGACATTATCAACGGCTTAATTAAAGGTATAGGAAGCATGGCCAATTCTGTTTGGCAAAAAGCACAGGGTATCGCTGGAGGAATTAAAAACGCTATAACAGGAGCTCTAGACATCCATTCTCCTTCAAAATTCACAATTTGGGCTATGAAAATGGTCGGAAAAGGAGCAATAAAGGGTCTCAACTACATGATGAATCCTGTTACTAAAACCGCGAATAAAATGGCACAGGCCGTTATGATCGAACCTCAACGCACTCAATTTGCCTATGATACATCAATTAATTCACAACTAAACAGCGGTGATTTAGGAAAAATCAGTAATGATATCAATGCAGAGGTAGAAAAATTTGAACTTCCTGACCAACCGATCATTGTTGAAATGGATGGAAGAGAAGTAGGCCGAGGCGTTAAGAATCACGTAACAGAATTTCAAAATGTTGACGAACAAAGGAGGGTAACATTTAGATGATCACACAAGAAATGTTACCTAATACGTTTAAAGTATGGTTTAACGATATTGAGATCACACAATATTTTTATGTGAAAACAGACAGTGGAAGAGGTATATTTGGCCGTGAAATTGATATGCTTTCTGTTCCTGGACGAGCTGGGGGATATCTAAGGAAAACAAACACTCCTGTACGTCCGATCAATATTGATTGTTTTTTTAGTTTTGCAGATGAATTTGAACTACGAAAAAAACTAGAAGAACTGAACGTAATTTTACACACAGAGGAGCCAGCTCCTCTTATTTTTTCAGACGAGCCAGATCGGATCTATTATGCAATTTTTCAAAATGTATCTGAAGGATATGAAAATAAAGGTACTTATCAAGCAGAACTGAATTTTGTTTGCCCTGATCCCTACAAGTACAGAGCAACAGAAGCGGTTGGCTACTATAATCAGGAGACATTACAAAGTGGAATCGTACTTAAAAATTCCGGAGCTGCAGCGACACCACCAACATTTGAAGTTACTCTTAAAGACAAAGTAACCTATTTGGATATCGCTGGTGAGAATGATTACATGCGTGTAGGTACGTCCGAATCAACAGAAGATACACCGTATGATAAATATCAAAAAGTGTGGGAATCTACTCCAACCATGACCGGGTGGGCATCTGCCTCATATGTTCCAGATGGCGGCATAAAGACAGGAACAATGACCGTCCAAAATGGTGATTTCGTCGCAACTGATTATGGAACGGGGATTGCATGGCATGGTCCGGCTGTCATGCAATCCATCGGGTCGGTGCTATCCGATTATTATTTTCGTGTTTATTTCAATGTGAGTTCAAATCATGGGCAACTCACAAGATGCGAAGCTTATCTGCTCAATACATCCGGGCAACCGATTGGAAAGCTTGTGGCACTAGTGAGGCATGCTTCCTCAGAAGTCGAAGTCGAGGTCAATATTAGAAGCGGTGGCAAATCAACCTATTTCGTCAATCAAAAATGGAAGTTCCGAAGTTTCTTAGGATATATCGACATAGAAAAAGTGGGACAAAGCTTTGTCGCACATGTAGCACAGCAAAGAATAGGGGAAGATGGAAAGATCTATACAAGTGAAAAATACGCTTTCTCATTTAATGATTTAAATAATGAATTTCAAGAAGATTTAGCTGCTGTTGGATTACACATCGGAGCCAATAATACAAATACTCCCGGTATCGCTCGATTTCGGGGGGCAGAAGTATCTACCGTCAATCAACAAGAAAATGGTGTCGAATACATCGGGGGAGCCGGAGACACTTTTACATTTGACCACAAAGCCTCACGAATCTATAAAAATGGGGAGTTGTTTATGAGAAAAGACTTTGGCGCTCGCTTTTTTGAATTGGCAAAAGGGATGAATACATTGATTTTCAATCCGACTGAGGCAATTGATCATGTGAAAGTCAGGTGGAGGGATCGTTTTAAATGATACATGTATTACATCATCAAACGGATGACCTTGTCGGATGGGTCGATCTAGTCTTGGAAGATAATCATTCACGTTCTCTCAATGAAGAAACATTCGATTTCATCGCTCCTAGTGATGCTGACGGAATAGACAAGGTTCAGGGACGTTCTCGGATTCTGATACCAGCAGAAGAAGGTGACTACAGGGAATTTATCGTTGATAAGATTTATGAAAGTCGTGTAAGCAAGCAAACAGAAATCTATTCGATTGCTTCCTACACAGATTTGCAAAAATCGAAAGTCATTGCTCCTGCAGAACGGGACGGACAAACGTTAGAAAGTGCAGCAGATTTTGTACTCGAAGGACTTGAATGGCAAGTAGGAATCGTCGAATATTCCGGCATCCGGAAATGGATGATTGAAAAGCATTTGAGTGCATACGAGGCATTAAGAGTTATTGCATCGTTATTTGATGTCGAATTGGTCTTCCGAGTGACAACGGACGGTGATAAAGTGACTGGCCGTTATGTTGATTTTTTGAAAAAACAAGGAATGAATCGCGGGAAAGAAATAACATTTGGCAAAGATTTAATCGAGATTAAACGTACCATTGATCCCAGCCGGGTGGTTACAGCTCTCTACTGTATCGGTCCCGAAAAAGAAGATGGAACGCGGCTAACCGTCACGGTTACAAACAACGAAGCTTTCCAGAATTGGAATCGAAAAGGGCAGCATCTCATTGAGATATATGAGCCCGAGTCAAACGATCAAGATATGACGCTTGAACGGCTAACCCAACTGGGAGAAACGGAGTTAAACAAACGGATTGCGGCAGCTGTGAATTATGAGGTGGAAGGGGCTTCACTTGAACATATTTTGGGCTACGAACATGAATTAACAAGAATCGGAGATACGGTAAAAATTAAAGATGAATCTTTTGAGCCTGAAATGTACCTGGATTCGAGAGTCATCCAAATCGACCGATCTATTTTTGATAAATCGAAAAAAACGTATGCCCTTGGCGAAGTCATCGAGTACGAAAAAGAGGATGTCATGCGGCTGTGGAAGGACCTTCAATCTCTCTATGCAACGAGGGTTGTTAAAAGCCCAAATCCTCCGGCCGGAAAACCAACGATCATCTGGATTAAAACAGGTGGCCCTATTGATGTTCCACACAGCTGGGACGGCAGCGGCTGGATCCCTTTTTCTCCACTCGAAGCCAAGGATATTAACGCGGAAACGCCAGGAGGCGCACAAGATAAGGCTAACAATGCAAGAGATGAAGCGAATCAATATACCAACTCTCAGTTAGAAAATTATGTGCAAACCGTCATCTATAATCAGGACATGTCAGCCATTCAAAACCAAATCGATGGCAGTATCACGACATGGTTTTATGATTATGACCCATCCATGTCAAATGAACCTGCCAATCTGTGGTCAACGGATGAGGAAAAGAATAACCATTTAGGCGACCTTTTCTACAATACGTCGTCAGGATATACCTATCGTTTCGCATTAAATAACAGCGTTTATCAATGGATACGAATTACAGATACGGATGTAACGAAGGCTCTTTCGGATGCGTCGAAAGCACAAGATACGGCCGACTCCAAAAGGCGAGTATTTGTCAATCAGCCATCACCACCTTATGAGCCAGGTGACATATGGACACAAGGCACCAATGGGGACATTTTGAGTTGTCAGACGGCTAAACAAGAAGGTGAGTCTTACGCTGCTGCAGATTGGGTGAAGGCAGCAAAATATACAGATGACCAACGAGCGATCGATGCAGAAAATAATGCAATTGACTATACGAATGGACAGGTTGAACAGGTAGAAGAAGCCATTTCCCAAAGGGAGTTATCGATATTTAGGCAAGATCAAGAACCTTCCGGCGGCGGGTTTGTTGTTGGTCAATTGTGGATACGAACAACCGATTTCACATTCTTCCGTTGGACAGGATCAGCATGGGAACAATTCACGCCAAGCGTTAATTCTGTAAATGGAATAGACAATCGTTTATCCATAGCAGAATCCAATATCACAGAATTGGATAATGAAGTGAGTCTACGAGTAAAGCAATCTGATTATGATGTAGACATGGATGATTTAACCAGTCGGATGAGTAGCGCTGAATCAAGCATTACGATTCATGCAGATCAAATCCAACAAAGAGTCGAGAAAAACAACGTTATTTCGTCAATCAATCAAACGGCTGAACAAGTCCAAATTCAAGCGGAGAAAATTGCTCTCAATGGCTATGTGGAAGCAAAACACATTAAGTCTCTTAATGGTCTAAATGTTAATAATAATTTTATTGTTGATGTTAATGGTAATGTTACTTTTAAAGGTAACTTAGAAGGTGCTACAGGAACGTTCAATGGAAAAATAACTTCATCTGATTTGATATTAGAACCCGAAGAATATCATCCGTTGTCAGGTAGTTCTATTTTATTCCCTTCTGGATGGGCTACACAAGGTGGGGAGAGTTACTATATCAATGGGAACATAGCATTAACTTCATCCGAAGGAGTTTTATCCATTGAAGGTAGAAACGGTGACGGAACAGAACTAGGATATGTTCATATTCAATCTCCTTTATGGGTTAACGGATACCTTGATGTAAACGGTAGTATTGAATCTAATGGATCTCCTGTTCATACAGCAAATACAGCCAGACCTGCGCAATACACCATATATGGCTTGAATCCAGCAATTAACCGTATGAGAAGAAAAATTAATCATAATTTAGGATACACGCCAAGAGTTATTCCGGTCATCCGTTGGCAAACTGGCAGCGTATCGGTCAACGACATAAATTTAGTTTACACAGAAAATGTCAGCGATACATCATTTGATATTGTAGTTGCCGGAAAAAGAAATTTCAGCTCAAGTGAGTATGTGTTTGTAGATGTAATCATGATGAAACCATAAGGAGGATAAAAATGTCGCAAAAAAGTACAGTTGATTTGATGATTGATGATTTAAAGCTTCAAATCATGAATCTCAGCGGAGATCGTGCAACCTATAGAGCGATAGCAACCAATAAAGAGGTTGAAAACAAGCAATTAAAGCAGGAAATCGAAACACTGAAAAAGGAAATCGAAGAATTGAATAAGGATGAAGCAAAAAGCGCTGAATAAGTGCTTTTTTATTTTGCCTTTAAGGAGGCGGATCAAAAAAGGGGCACAACTAAACAAACGAAAGGTGAGAGAAAATGAAACATAACACAGATACATTATGGGTTGCTATTACGGGCGGTGGAGTTTCTTCCATCGCCTATTTGCTTGGGGGCATTGATAATTTGCTAATTGCTTTTGTGATCATTTTGACATTGGACTATGTAACAGGTGTGACTGCAGCATTCTACGACAAAAAGGTTTCTTCAAAATCAGCTTTCAAAGGATTGATGAAAAAAGGAGCAATGTTTTCCTTGGTCATCGTGGCCACGCAGTTAGACATTATTTTAGGCAATGAAGGAAAGTTCGTTAGATATGCTATTTTGATGTTTTTAATAGGAACAGAAGGCATTTCTTTGATTGAAAACCTTGGTCGATTGGACATCAAAGTCCCTAAATTCCTTTCGGATCGATTCAGTCAATTGAAAGATGACAATGAAGAAGAAAAAGATAAAATCGGGAAATAAACTGCCACAGGGTGACTTTTATATTTAAAGGCTATGTTAAACATAATGTTGATCCACCAAAAAAGGACCTCAAACGGGTCCTTTTTTGAATCTTTATTTGATTAAGGTGCCCGTTCGTAGAATCCTGTTATCCCATAAGGTTTGCAATAAAGTATTTAAAACCATAGGCTCCTATTGAACTAATACTAGCAACTAAAACTGCAACTGATAAATAAGGATTATAACCGGATTGCTTCCTCGAACGAAATAAATAAAGAGTGGATAGAACCAAACTGATGATAAATGAAACTAACCAAAAATAACTTAATGAAATAAATTCAAAATTGATTAGGTAATTAACTATGTAAAAAACATTAATCAATAGTAATAGGAGTAAGACAAGCTTCTTCAATAGATACACCTTCCTTTTCCTAAATTATCTAACCATATTTTAACACATAGAGAATAACTCGCCCGTTAGTTTAAAAACAAAATCAAAAACATTCTTTGACGGAGACTAAATAAAAAGGAGAGTGTCATTATGGCTATTTCAACGAAATATTCAATCGAACACAGAATCATTGCAAAAGGAAAATCACGTTCTGGTTTACCGTTAACAGGCAAAGTTTTGTTTATCGTTGCTCATGAAACTGGAAATAACTCAGCAGATGCTGACGATCATTTTACCTATTTTAACCGTCATGTGATTGCTTCATCTGCCCATGCGTTCATCGATGATACAAAAATACTTGAGATCATACCACTAAATGAGCAAGCATTTCATGTCCAGTTCCAGAAACCAATGGATAATATTATGTTTGGAGCTGATGCCAACACAAGGGCTATCGGTGTAGAGTTATGCCGTACTGGAAGCTTTGCCAAGGCGTATGATCGCTATATATGGTATTTTGCATATCTATGCCGAAAATTCGGTTTAAATCCTAAAAAGGACATAGTTTCTCATAAAGTATTGGATCCGAAAAGGCGTTATGATCCACAGAGTTGGTTACAGCCCCACGGGATATCATGGGAAAGATTCATTTCTGATGTCAAAAAGGTATATAATGCGTGGACTGGCGGCAGCGTGAAAGTCGAAGCTCCTAAAACCGGAGTTAAAGATGCCGCAACTTCTAATCCTGAAAAAGTGCTAAGAAAAAGCTCTAAAGGTGCAGCAGTCAAAGAATTGCAGAAAAAACTAATTGCGGCAGGTTTCAAATTGCCTAAATACGGAGCTGATGGTGACTATGGAAATGAAGTGGTTGATACCGTTAAAGTATTCCAGAAAGCCGTAGGTATCACTGCTGACGGCATTTATGGACCTGTTACTGATAGCAAGCTCGAAAACTACAAAAAGTCTGTGAAAAAGAAAACTTCCCGATCCTCAGTCGTTCCTTACCCTGGGCACCTTATTAAACGTGGTTTCTGCGGCAAAGATATGGAACGGATCCAGCGAGCTGTAGGTGTTGTAGCAGACGGTATTTACGGTCCTGCAACCGAACGTGCAGTTAAAGCTTATCAAAAACGGCATAGTTTAGCTGCTGATGGTATTGTCGGACCGGATACTTGGAATGTAATGTTTTAAGATGAAAATTGCATGTGTAGTATTTATCTAATCCAATAGTCTTCTATATTGTGTAATTTGCGGTCCGGGTTCAGGCTGTCTTTTTTATTAACTTCATTTTACAGAAAGAGACGATTTTTTGTTTTATTATATAAAAATAAAGAAGGGCTCCAGAAAGTCAATCAAGATGACTTTCTGGACAGCCCCTTTAAACAATTTCTTCTACCTCTCATTACTAACAGAAGGCAAACCCGAAAAACCGAATTTCCCTCCTACCGCTTCTTTTACCTCGTGGATGACAATAAAAGATTTGGGATCGATTTGTTGTATATGCTTTTTGATTTTCAACAGCTCGTTCTTTTTAATTACAACGTAGATAATTCGTTTGTCTTTATTAACATAGTATCCGTAGCCGTAAAAAATGGTAGCGGCATTTCCGTATTTCCGAGTAATGACTTGGGCAATTTCTTCATATTTATCAGACATTATGGTGAGTGCTTTCTTATTGTGGAAACCCTCAATGACTAAATCAACTATTTTGGCACACAAAAACACAAAGATAAACGTATACAACATGTTATTGATACCAATGGCAAATACGGCAGCGAAAATAATGACGCTGTCCATATAGAACATGCTTTTTGAGATGTTGTAGCCTTTTGTATAATTTAATAAATAAGCCAAAAGGGTCGTTCCGCCAGCTGATCCATCAGCAATGAAAATAAGAGCTAATCCTGCTCCCATTAACACAGCACCAAACACAATTCCTAAAATCATGTCGTGAACGGCAAACGGAATAAAACTTACGACACTAAGGAAAACAGAGGTCATTACCGTGCCCAGTATCGTATAAAGAATCTTCCGTTTACTTAAAAATTTGCAGGCCAGGGCAATAAAAATAAGATTAATGACAAATGTGCTGATACTCGCAGGAATATGAAATAAATAATATAAAACCAAAGCGATACCAATCGTACTTCCGTCTCCTAATTTATTTGGTATCACAAAGAAATGAATCGATGCAGCAACAAAAAAGGCTCCTATTATAATGCAAAGTACATCTTTAATAATTGCTTTCATTTGATCCCTCCTCTACAGTCATCTCGCCGATTAAAATGAAAAACGCCTCAGAAATTGAATGGTTCAAACAAAAAAATTTCTAAGACAAAACTTTTATGAAAATAGTTTAATTTCTTAAATTCCCCTTAACATCGATGCTTGTATAAGCATCTCACTCGTTTGTCAATGTTACTAAAATAGTTTTTCCTTGTAACCAAGTGTCATATGACAATTGCACAGAATACTTATATTAATTAAAAAACTCACTAGGAGTCAATGATCTACCCGAAGTGAACTTAGTTGTTGGCTTTTCTTTGGATGTCCATTTTCCCAGTCTTCAAACTCAACAATAGTTACCCGCGTCAAATTAGCATCAAAAAGGCGGTCTAAAAATCAATCACGAGAGGCAGCTGCACTAACATATATAAAGTTAGCAGGTTTGTCCGTGTTGTTAAACCAGTTGTGAGGTCTGGTTGAATCTATATGAATGCTATCCCCGGGGTAAAGGTCGTATTCAATATCATCAAAAATGATAGTCATGGTGCCATCGACAACATAAATAAATTCTTGGCCATCATGAGAAAAAGGTGTGCCTTTTTTATCTCCGGGTAATAAGGTAACTAGAATTGGCACAAACAAGGGATTTGATACATCACCAGATAGATCTGAATAAGTAAAGGATGACTTATGTTTTACTTGTTTATCAGTTGCTCGTCTGATCATATTTTTATCAGTTTGTATTGTGTCAGGAAAGAAATAACTTGGACTAACACCAAGAGCTTCAGATATTTTTCGCAGGGAGAGTAACGTAATGGAACAGAGAGAACGTTCTACTTGGGATAAGAAGCTTATAGATAAATCCGTTTTTTCGGAGACTTCCTTCAATGTCATTTTTTTCTCTTTACGGAGTCTTCTTATTAAATCCCCTAAATTTGAATTCATTTTATACCCCCAAATATAGATTAGTGTCAAAAATAAAAAACGCTGGTTTTCATGTTAGAGAAGATCTAGGTTAAATGAATTTCATATTAAACAGGGCTTCTTAAATACCATTTTAGATAAGAGCTTAGAATTTCAAATAAAATCATGTGTGATATGATCTGACAAAGCAATTGATGACTTGATTAGTTTCATTTTAGAATTTAAGCATCACTTAAAAATTTTATTATCACTTAAATTTTATGAATTTAATTTTAACATATTAACTTAAGGAGGTGAAGTTATCAAATTATTAATACTATATTTGAGTTAAGATCATTTTTTTACACAATAATTTAAGTGATATTTAAAATTTATGGTTGTAAATACTTATTAATAAAGTATTAATTAAATTAATTAGTAGAAGAAAAAACTTCTAGACAAGAGTTCTAAAATGCTGTCGCCAAAGCGAGTGTCTCTAGGAGATAACGGCAAAGATTATGTTGAATATAAAAGGAGTGGATCACATGATTACAACAACTAATACGGATATCAACTCATATAAACACGAACCATTCACAGATTTTACACTTGAAGAAAATAGAAGTGAATTTAAAAAAGCATTAGAAGTCGTGCAATCTGAGCTAGGAAAAGATTATCCACTTGTCATTGGAGAGGAATTTATTACAACCAAGGAACAAATTATATCAGTTAATCCAGCGAATAAGAAAGAAGTAATTGGCCGAGTTTCCAAGGCCAATAAAGAATTAGCTGAGAAAGCGATGCAAACAGCACTATCTACATTCAATACATGGAAAAAAGAAGATCCAGAAGTACGTGCAAACATTTTATTCTGTGCGGCAGATATCATCCGTCGTCGTAAACATGAATTTTCAGGTTACCTCGTTAAAGAAGCTGGGAAGCCGTGGAAAGAAGCTGATGCAGACACAGCAGAAGCAGTTGACTTCCTTGAATACTATGCACGCCAAATGATGAAATTAAAAGACGGATCACCGGTAGAAAGTCGTGAGGGGGAAATTAACAAGTTTAATTACATACCACTTGGCGTAGGTATCATTATTTCACCATTTAACTTCCCATTAGCAATTATGGCAGGGACGGTTGCTGCAGCTATTGTAACAGGAAACACGGTTCTTCTTAAACCTTCTGACAATACACCGGTAGTTGCGGCAAAGTTCGTTGAAGTTATGGAAGAAGCGGGTCTTCCTCAAGGTGTATTTAACTATATACCGGGTGACGGAGAGGAGATAGGGGATTACCTTGTCGATCATCCGAAAACACGATTTATCTCCTTCACAGGTTCTCGTGAAGTTGGCTGCCGGATTTATGAACGTGCAGCGAAAGTGCAACCTGGCCAAATTTGGTTAAAACGTGTGATCGCTGAAATGGGCGGAAAAGATACAGTAGTCGTAGATAAGGATGCAGATTTAGATGTAGCGGCATCATCAATTGTTTACTCTGCATTTGGATTTTCCGGACAAAAATGTTCAGCCGGTTCTCGTGCGGTGATACATCAAGATGTTTATAACGAAGTGCTTGAAAAAGCGGTGGCTTTAACGAAGACATTAACGGTCGGTAGTCCTGAAGACGTGAACACCTATATGGGTCCAGTAATCGGACAAGCCTCATACAACAAGATAATGAAGTATATCGAAATTGGTATGGAAGAAGGCAAATTGATGACTGGTGGAGAGGGGGATGATTCCGAAGGGTATTTCATTCAACCGACGATCATTGCTGATGTGAACGAAAAAGCACGCCTTATGCAGGAAGAAATATTTGGTCCCGTTGTCGCCTTCTGCAAGGCACGTGACTTTGACCACATGATGGAAATCGCTAATAATACCGAATATGGCTTAACCGGTGCGCTGCTTTCTAACACCCCTGAACATATTGAGCGTGCAAAAGAAGAGTTTCATGTGGGTAATCTTTACTTCAACCGAGGATGTACAGGTGCTATTGTTGGATACCATCCGTTTGGAGGATTTAACATGTCAGGAACAGATTCAAAAGCAGGGGGTCCTGATTACCTGATTATGCACATGCAGGCAAAAACAACTAGCACAACAATTTAAATAAGGATAGGGCGGCTTTTCAAAAGCTGCCCAATACTAAATCTTCTAACAAGAATAATATAATCTGGGGGAATAAATTATGTTAGATGTAGTTTCGAAAAACGTTTTTCTCTATGCTGCCCAAAACAAAGCGCTAAACAAAGCTGCGAAGAAATGGGGTCTTAAATTTGGAGCCTCTCAAGTTATTGCCGGGGATACGATTGAAAGTGCCATTAAGAAAGTGCATGAATTAAATGAAAAAGGATTGAGCTGTACACTTGATCATTTAGGGGAATTCGTTTTAAGCAAAAGAAAGGCTCTTGAAGCAACAGAGTATAACGTAAAAACTCTTGAATCCATTGCTGAATATGGAGTTAATAGTAATTTGTCTGTTAAAATGACCCAGCTTGGTTTGGATATTGATCGGGATTTTTGCATCGAAAACATGTGTCGAATTCTTGAGACAGCGAAAAAAACAAATAACTTTGTAAGAATTGATATGGAAGATTACACCCATTGCCAAATGACGCTAGATATCCTAAGGGAACTGCGTGAAACCTATGATAATGTGGGTACAGTGATTCAATCTTATTTACATAGAGCCGAACAGGACGTAAGAAGTTTAAAAGGAATTTCCCTTCGTTTAGTTAAGGGGGCTTATAAAGAGTCTCCGGCAGTAGCATATCAAGTGAAAAAAGATGTAGATGAAAATTATATGAACATTATTAAATTGCATTTATTGAGCGGCAGCTATACGGCGATTGCTTCTCATGATCACACTATCATTTCCAAAGTAAAAGAATTTGTGAAAGAAAATAACATACCACGTGATCAATTTGAATTTCAAATGCTGTATGGTTTTAGAACAAAAATGCAGCAAAGTTTAGTTCAAGAAGGATATAAAATGCGTGTTTATATTCCTTTCGGTAGTGACTGGTTCGGTTATTTTATGCGTCGGCTGGCAGAAAGACCTCAAAATGTCTCTTTTGCTCTTAAAGGATTGTTTTCTAAGTGATTAATGGGCCATAGGGAATTCTTTTCTCATTTGGAAAAAATGAATTTTTCAATCGTGTATCACAAGGCTATCATCAATGGAAGGATTTATGAAGATTATTGTCGAGGGTTTAAAAAATAGTGAATATTCTATCCATTACACTATCAACATTTGTCGCACTTGATCAACTATACGTCCAACATGTATTCCGTAAAAATAAATCATCTTAAAAGTTTAGTTTTATAGTTATAAAAATATTTCAAGTGTAAACAACATATAACATAAGAGGTGTAAACAATGAAAGGGACAATTACGGTTGATAGTAATTCTGTTCAGCATGGCAACAAGCAAAATGAGAGGTTAGATTTATTAAGTTCAACTCAGTTCATCGTAAAAGAAGCAGTTCAAAGATTAGGATATAAAGAAGATATGTATGAATTATTAAAAGAACCTCTTAGAATCATCAAAGTACGAATTCCGGTTCGAATGGATGACGGTTCAATGAAGATTTTCACCGGCTATCGTTCTCAACATAACGATGCAGTTGGACCTACAAAAGGTGGAGTGCGTTTTCACCCGGAAGTAAATGAAGAGGAAGTAACAGCATTGTCAATGTGGATGAGTTTAAAATGCGGTATTTTCAATCTTCCTTACGGTGGAGGGAAAGGCGGAATTGTATGCGATCCTCGCAACATGTCCTTCAGTGAATTAGAACGTTTAAGTCGAGGATATGTTCGTGCGATTAGTCAAGTGGTTGGCCCAACAAAAGATATACCTGCACCAGATGTATTTACAAATCCACAAGTTATGGCATGGATGATGGACGAGTACAGCCGTATCCAAGAATTTGATTCGCCGGGATTTATTACTGGCAAACCGCTTGTCCTAGGAGGTTCACAAGGACGTGAAACAGCAACAGCAAGAGGAGTCACAATTTGTATCGAAGAGGCAGCAAAGCGAAAAGGAATTCAAATAAAAGAGGCACGCGTTATTATCCAAGGATTTGGGAATGCAGGAAGTTATATTGCCAAGTTTATGCAAGATGCAGGCGCAAAAGTGGTTGGCATTTCTGATGCATATGGTGCGCTTTATGATCCGGAAGGGTTAGATATTGATTATTTACTTAATCGACGTGATAGCTTTGGGACAGTAACAAGCTTATTTATAAACACTATTACAAATCAGGAACTACTCGAACAAGAATGTGATATCCTTGTTCCAGCTGCAATTTCCAATCAAATTACAAGTGAAAATGCAGGACATATTCAAGCTGAAATTGTTGTGGAAGCTGCGAATGGACCCACAACTTTAGAAGCCACAACCATATTAGCTGCACGTAACGTGTTACTTGTACCAGATGTTCTTGCTAGTTCAGGTGGTGTTACTGTTTCTTATTTTGAATGGGTGCAAAATAACCAAGGTTACTATTGGACAGAAGAAGAAGTCTCTCAAAAGTTACGCCACAAAATAGTCGATTCTTTTGAAAATGTTTTTTCCACAGCGCAACAACATCAAATAGATATGCGTTTAGCTGCATATATGGTTGGAATAAGAAGAATGGCAGAAGCTGCTCGTTTTCGCGGATGGGTATAAGCACTTAGTTTGAAAAATTAAACTACCTTTTATTTTTAGCTCTATTAAATGTTCTTGTTGATATAACAAATATGTGGACTTCTGATTAATGGAAGACTATTTTACTCAATGATCCTAAAATGTAGAATAACAATTTGACTTTCCTCATTCTAAAATGTGGTCTATAGACCTTCACGTACTTTCTTGGCTAGTTTGCATGAGAACCTGAGTATTGTTTATAAACTCATGACACTAATCTTAATCTGAGGGAATGGATCGACATCTAGGAAATTTAAAGCTCTCTTAAGAAAAAATTTAAACACTACTTAATTTATAAATATTTATTGAAGTGTTAATTAAATTGATTGGAGAGTTAAGTCTTCTTATCTCAATAACCTTACAAAAATTAACAAATGCTGTATTGCCGTAGATATAGTGTCACTAGGAAAGCATTATGGCTGACGCTAAGTTTTTTGTTTTTAAAAACGTTAATAAATTTACATTTGGGAGAACGAAGAGTATAAAGAAGGTTTCTATTAAACTATTGGGGGACTTTAAATGAAAAGTACTTTGTCGACAGGACAACTTATTGCCGTCGGGCTAATGTTATTTGCGATGTTTCTTGGGGCTGGTAACATAATATTTGCACCAATGGTAGGTCAACTTGCAGGAACGAACACGTGGATTGCGATGTCAGGGTTTTTAATCACAGGTGTCGGCCTTGTCTTATTAGCAATTATAGCATTAGCTATATCAGGAGGTACAGTAGAGAACCTTGCTGCAAGAGTACATCCAAAGTTCGGTATGATATTTTCAATAGCCTTATTTTTAACTCTAGGGCCAATATACGTAATTCCAAGAACTACGTCAGTCGTATATGAAATATCGGTATTTCCTGTAATCACTGATATGGTTCAGTCAAATAATTTATTCTTATTTCTGTTTTCTTTTCTTTTTATTCTAATGACTGTCTTACTTTCTCTTAACCCAAGCAAGTTTGTGGATAGATTAGGCAAAGTGATAACACCTGTATTTGCTACTCTTTTAATCATATTAATAGTTAAGTCATTCGTTACCCCCATGGGAAGTTTTGGTGAACCCAAAGAGCCGTATATACAAGATACATTTTTAAAAGGATTTGTTGAAGGTTATTATACAATGGATGTTCTTGCCGCGTTTATATTTGGGGGAATTTTTATTAAGTCAATTAAGAATTTAGGAGTTATAGGGAAAAAAGCAACATCCCTTGTTTTTATTAAAGCAGGAGTTATAACTGTAATTGGTTTGGCGCTTTTGCAGTTATCTTTAGCTTGGATAGGAGCATCGAGTATAGATGCCATTGGATATGCCAGCAATGGTGGAGAAGTGTTAGCAAACAGTGCAATCCATTTATTTGGATATGTCGGAATATTCTTAATAGGTACTGTTGTATTTTTAACTGGAATAACAACAAATATAGCGTGCTTATCAGCAGTAGCAGAATATTTTAATCGAATCTATCCGAATATTTCTTATAAAAAATGGGTAGTATTATTGGCTATTGTTAGTTTAATAATTACAAATTTTGGATTGGATAAAATACTAGATACGGCTTCACCAATTTTGCTTCTTTTATATCCAATAGCGATTACATTAATTATTCTTTCCTTTACCAATAATCTTTTTAAAGGTTATCAATCCGTATATGTAGGTTCAATTATTGGTAGTGGATTTGTTGCACTATTAGATGCTTTAAAAGAAGCAAATGTTTTTGTGGATTTTATTAATCAAACGTTTTCTTTCATTCCACTGTTTAGTGTCGGGGCAGGATGGATTATTACGGGACTGATTGGAACTGTTATTGGTATTATTGTAGCTACTTTGAACAAATCCGAAGAAAGAAAGCTTGATATAGGGGGGGAAGAGGTTTCATGACGTAATAATGAATAATTGCAGGGGCTATCTACTTTTCAGTTTCATTCTTCATTAATAAAGTATAAATTGAGGTGTTTCAAGTGAAAGAAGATGAAATGATCATATGCAGATGTGAAGAAGTAAGTTACGAGGAGTTGGAGACTACAGCTGCCAAGTATAAATGTTCGGCTAGGGAATTAAAGCTTCGTACTAGAGCTGGCATGGGTTATTGTGGTGGAAGAACATGTCGGACTATGGTAGATAAAATAGCTGCTATATCATCAAATGATAAAAATCGAACATGTGTGTCATTGAAATATCAGCCACCAATACGCCCGATTAGCTTTGAAAATTTAAGGAGGATAGATAAATGACGCAAAGAATCTTAGACCACCCTATACTCGGAAAAATTGAAGATAATAATTATGTTTCCTTCACATTTAATCATAAGGTCTATAAAGGGCTGGAAAATGAATCTTTGGCTGCCGCTCTTTTAGCCAATGGAATTCGCACACTTCGACACCATGAAGAGAGCGGATCACCAAGAGGTTTCTATTGTAATATTGGCCATTGTTATGAATGTAGAGTTTCGGTAGATGGTCAACAGGGTATTCGGGCATGTCTTACACCCATTAAAGAAGGAATGATTGTAGAAAGTAGTGGCCAAATACAAACATCCTATAAAGATGATGGGGGACTGGAAAATGGATAATGCTATCATTATAGGATCTGGACCTGCAGGTTTAACAGCGGCAGTTACTTGTGCAGAAAATGGAGTAGATGTTGTTGTAATTGATGAATATATGATAGCTGGTGGTAGGTTACTTGGACAGCTTTATGAAGAACCGAATGGGTCCTGGTGGAATGGGATTAAAGAATCAACTAAATTATATAAAAAAGCAGTTAATCTTGGAGTGAAGTTTCATTTAAATACAGCTGTAAATAACATTGAAAAATTAAATGGGTTATGGGTTGTTTATACAGAAAAAGAAACATTTCACACGGATAATCTGTTATTAGCAACTGGGGCAGCAGAATCTCCTGTACCTGTACCGGGTTGGACATTACCCGGAGTTATGTCTGTTGGTGCCGCTCAGGTGATGACAAATGTTCATCGAGTCAAACCCGGGGAGCGTGGAGTTATTATCGGTGTGAATGTTCTCTCAGCTGCTATTGCGATGGAATTACAACTAGCTGGCGTAGAAGTAGCTTGTCTTACTTTACCGAAAATGAACCGTATAACAAAGGATGCGGGTCAACCAAAAAAAGTACTAGATTCACTTCTTCACGTATCCCATATGGCTCCGTCACCATTCGTTCGATATGGCAGCAAGTTAATGAAGAATGACTTTATGAAAAAGTTGGGCGTTAATTTCTACCCTAAAAAAGGAGTGAAAATGTGGGGGATTCCAATTCAACTTCGAAAAGCCGTAACTGAAATTTATGGTGAAAATGAAGTCGAAAGAGTAACATTAGCAACAATTAATGCTGATGGGGAAGTAGTTTCTGGTAGTGAGGAACATATTCAAGTAGATTTTGTTTGTATTGCCGGAGGTTTATACCCATTAGCTGAATTAGCAGCAGTTGCAGGTTGTCCATTTTATTTAGTGGAGGAATTGGGAGGCTATGTTCCTTTACATAATGAACGGATGGAAACCCCTCTAGAAGGACTATATGTTGCAGGAAACATTACTGGTATTGAAGGAGCAAAGGTTGCTGCTGCACAGGGGAGAACAGCAGGTTTATCAATTGCACACCGTTCTGGAATGAAAAGATTAGATATAAATATTAAAGATTCTATTGAAATGACTGAACAGACTAGGAATAATGCACATATACAATTTCATCCGGAAATAGAAGTAGGAAGAAAGAAAATCTTGCAGCAATGGGAAGCTTATCAATCTAATAAAAAAAGCCAGGTTGTTACTAATGTATAGGGAGGAATAACATGACTAATACATTACATTGCGATGTCCTTGTAATCGGAGGGGGAATTATTGGTTCATCGATCGCTTACTATTGCTCAAAATCCGGTTTAGATATAACGGTTCTTGAAAAGAATGAATTGGCAAGTGAAACAACCTCTAAATGCGATGGAAATATTTTAGCAGTGGATAAAGATCCAGGATTTGATAGTCAAATGGCTCTAAAAAGCCAACAATTGGTATATGAATTAAATAATGAGCTTGAAATCCCATTTGAATATAGGAACCCTGGTAGTGTTTTAGTTTGTGAAAATGATACGGAAATGGAGGCTGCACAAAAATGGGTGCAGCAACAACAAGATGCGGGGCTAGATTTTCGAATGTTGGATCGGGAAGATCTACGCAATGAATCTGATTACTTTGCAGACGACATCCTTGGTGGGCTTGAGTGCAGGACTGATTCTAGAGTAAATCCTTATATGTTAACATATTCGCTGATTCATCGTGCCAAACAATTCGGTGCGAAAATACATACGAATACGGAAGTGAAAAATCTTTATAAAAATCAAGTGAATCAATTTGTAATTGAGACAAATAATGAAACCTTTACGGCTAATAAGGTTGTCAATGCATGTGGTGTATGGGCTCCGTTTATTGGAGAGATGTTAGATATAGACATTCCAATAAAACCGCGTAAAGGTCAGGTCATTGTTGCTTCTAGACAACATCCTGTTGGATTAAGAAATGTAATGGAATTTGGCTACCTCATTTCAAAATTTGGTGGGGAGAGGAAAGTAGATCCATTCACTGAGAAATATGGCATTGCATTAGTTTTCGAGCCTACCGAAAGTCAAAACTTTTTAATTGGTAGTAGTCGTCAATTTAATGGATATGACACAAAAGTGGATCATGAAGTAATAAAATATATCGCAAAAAGAGCTGTTCGTTTTTACCCTAAAATAGCGGATATGACTGTTATAAGAACATATGCAGGATTACGACCATGGACAGCTGACCATCTTCCAATCATTTCACATGTTGAAAAGGTACCGGGGTTATATATTGCAGCAGGACATGAAGGGGATGGCATAAGCTTAGCTGCGATTACAGGTAAAGTAATCGAAGAAATGATCAATCAAAATGAAACATCGATTCCAATTGAACCACTTCGTTATGACCGGTTCAATGTTAACGTAAAGCAGTGATCCGAATGAATTGAAAAAATATTAGGAAAATTGCGAGAAAAAAATAACTGTTGTGAGGAGAGTTAATTGGTTTTCAGGGTCAACGGTATAGGCTTCTGATTTTTAAAGTGAAAAATACACGGGTATGATATCAGCAAGAAAGGATGAAATAGTATGTTAGCCTTAAATACTGATGTACAAAAAAGTTTAGTAGATATGAATGAGATCATTGAATGCGCAGCTGTCGCATTAAAGGAATTTTCAGAAGAAAGAACAGTTACGCCTATTCGTGCCGCCTTACCCTTTGATGGTGGTCAAAATACTGCATTAGTAATGCCTTCCGTGGCTGAAGAACTCGGGAGCATTGGATTAAAAGTAGTAACCGTAGTTCCAAATAACAAGAAATTAGGGAAGAAAACAATAAATGGTATTGTGATGTTATCAGACTTCAAAACAGGAGAACCACTCGCTCTTTTAGAAGGCTCTTATTTAACAATGATTAGAACAGGCGCTTTATCAGGGGTAGCAACGAAATATTTATCCCGTCAAGATTCAAAAAAATTATGTATTATCGGTACTGGTGAACAAGCAAAAGGTCTGGTTGAAGCTGTGCTAGCTGTTCGAGAGATTGAAGAGATTTTCCTTTATAACAGAACGGAACAGAAAGCACATGAATTTGCTGAATATATTAGAAAGAAATTTAATAAACGTGTCCGAGTATATTCAGACTCAAACGAAGCAGTATGTGAAGCTGATATTATTGTTACTACAACAAACTCTTCAACACCTGTTTTTTCAGAGTCATTAAAACGAGGTGTTCATGTGAATGCAGTTGGTTCATTTAGACCAACAATGCAAGAGTTACCATCTCATGTAATTTCTCAAGCTGACAAAGTAGTAGTGGAATCAAGAGAAGCAGCTTTAGAAGAGACTGGTGATTTACAAGTTCCGATAAATGAGGGCATATTTAAGCCAAGCGACATCTATGGAGAGCTTGGGAAAATCGTAAACGGAGAATATAAAGGCAGAGTCAGCGATCAAGAAATTTCCGTGTTTAAATCAGTTGGACTAGCTGTTGTGGATATTGTTGTAGCCCAATATTTTTACAAAAAAGCTATTGAAAATAAGGTAGGAACTAGTATTCTATTTTAAGTTACAGATATTTATCTATCTTGAAAAATGATTTAATATTTTAATTTCTCTCTCTTCAACGATAAATAGTACCTAGCTACATTTTATACATGACAAATTTTATTGAATGTTCCATCGTCAATAAATTATCAAGAATATTGACAGAAAATTGATAATCATCAGAAAATGTATCACTTAAATTTGAAGGGAGTAATTCAAGATGGAAAAGAAACAAATGCGGCGAGTATTAGTTGCAAGTTTAGTAGGGAGTTCGATTGAGTGGTTTGACTATTTTTTATATGGGACTATTGCTGCACTCGTGTTTAACCAGTTATTCTTCGTAAATGAGGATCCGACAATAGGACTGTTGTTGTCCTATGCATCTTTTGCGTTAGCATTCTTTATCCGCCCTTTTGGTGGGGTGATCTTTAGCCATATTGGCGACCGCATCGGGAGAAAGAAAACACTTGTTTTAACACTTAGTTTAATGGGGGTTGCAACATTTGGGATGGGGCTTCTTCCGACGTATCAAGCCGTTGGTATTTGGGCGCCGATTTTATTAATTACTCTGCGTTTGATTCAAGGTCTAGGTATTGGTGGTGAATGGGGAGGAGCGCTGTTATTAGCCGTTGAATATGCTCCCGCTGAAAAACGGGGCTTGTTCGGTGCTATTCCTCAGATGGGTGTTACAATAGGGATGTTGCTCGGAACCATTGCTTTATCAATTATGACACTGCTTCCTCAAACCGAATTCATGACTTGGGGGTGGCGTGTACCATTTATATTTAGTGCTTTGCTTGTATTTTTTGGCCTATGGATTCGTAAAGGAATTGATGAAACACCATCTTTCAAAAAAGTGCAGGAATCCGGAGAAGTTCCAAAGCTACCAATTGTAGAAACTTTTAAGAATTATTGGCGTGAGGTGATTATTGCCGTTGGAGCCAAAGTTGTAGAAACAGCCCCATTTTATATTTTTAGCACGTTTGTCGTATCATACGCTCCTTCAAACCTAGGTTTCTCACAGACAGATACATTAAATGCAGTCATAATTGCAACGGTTATAACAACGTTTTTAATACCAATCATGGGTAACTTATCTGATAAAATTGGCCGCAAAAAACTGTTCATAGGCGGAACGATTGGTATGGCTCTGTTTGCGTTCCCATACTTCTTGATGCTTCAGCAACAATCGGTACTGTTTTTAATCGTTGCAACAGTGATAGGTTTAGGGATTATTTGGGCTCCAATCACAGCTGTTCTTGGAACGATGTTCTCGGAAATTTTTGATGCAAAAATACGTTATACCGGTATTACGCTTGGATATCAAATCGGAGCAGCTCTGGCTGGAGGAACAGCGCCGTTAATTGCAACGGCTTTACTTAGTAGGTTTAATAACTCTTATGTTCCTGTCGCCATTTATATTATTTTTGCAGCTGTCCTGTCCCTAGTTGCGATTTGGGCAGTAAAGGATCGCAGAAATCAGAAATTAGACGAATCGAATAATAGCATCGAAGGTTGATAGTTCATATATCTTTATTAGACGTCTTGCACTCCCTTCGTCGCACTTTGGCAAGTATGCTACTTGAAAAAGATACACCACTCCCTGCTATATCAGAAATTCTTGGCCATGTTAATACGGAATCAACAGCTGTTTGGAGAGCTTGGGAACATCGTAAACAGAGAATATATGGGCAAAGTTAGTGATCAGGATCACCGTGTTTAAATCAGTTGGACTAGCTGTTGTGGATATTGTTGTAGCTAAATATTTTTACAAGAAAGCTATTGAAAATAAGGTAGGGACTAATATTCAATTGTAAGTAATTGTTTAAATTGTTTACTGGTTATGATTTCTATTTTCAATTTTAGGTGTCTTGTTACTACTTTCAATATAAATTTTGTAATAGTACTTTTAATGTTTTTTGGTGCAGCATTTTTTGATTTTCTTTTTTAGGCTAGAATGAATAGACTACGGACCTAATGCAAGAACTCAAGTATTATTGGGGATGTTTATGTTATTTATAACTGCAACCTAAATAGCATTTATATTTGTAATTTAGTCTTATATTTTAATGTTCCTGAATGGGCCAATTTTGTATTGACTTGTGTCAATGTCAAATTTAACCGCTTTATGGCTATTAGCTTTTCATCTGAATTCAGTTAAGAAATTTAGTTAAGATGTTTGCAAAAAGTGCAAAAATTCAAGAGTAAGAATTGATTAATGGTACTCCATCTCAGGATAATATGCCCACCGGACAACGGTGAGCTTTTTTTATTTCCTCTTAACATTCACAATATCCATAAATTTGACTAGATTTGTATCTCCTCTCCTTCACTATCCACAACATACTGCTGTTTTGTTTGTGTGTTTATGTACTCCACAAGCCCTTGAACACTTTAAAGGTGTAATCTTAAAATTAAAATGTACCTTATAGATAGACCTTTTTTTAAAGTGTCTAGTCTATAGGGTACGTTTTATCAGGATAGGCATTCTTTTTTTATCCCTTTCTCATGAAGAAAACAGCCATTTGTACAACTCCAGTGAACATATCCATGAGTATGGGGGTGTTCATCATGAAGATACGGATTATTGAAGGACCACATGTGACAAATGTATCAATGCTTGCTACAATTATATATTAAAACTCTATCAAAAAGTGATGGAGCGCCAGGTCGAAGACGAAAATCAAAATGATCCTGATAAAGATTAGATCTCGAAATTGCATGAAAACAGATGCCTACTAATTATGTATGGCTTCTTAATTTATTGTTCAGGTACTTTCTTTATCTCATCTTCATATATTGGGGCAGAAATGGGGCATGAATCGAGTAATTTTCATTTATTTTAGGTGAATTTCATGTCATTTAAGGTTAAAGAACCTTGATACAAAAGGCTTTGTTATCAGCATTTAACAAACCACGGCAAAAAGATCACCGGCCTTCTAAGTCGTTGGTCGGGAGTTCGAACCCTCCTGGGATTCAACACTTCTTTTTTTATATTGACTTACGGACCAGGATAGGAAGAGAAAACTGAATTATATAAATAATTTAATAAGTAAAAGTTATTCACTTTTATAAAAATAATCAAATTTACTTATCGTAATCTTTGGTTAAAATTGGTATAGATATATCTTTGAAGGGGGAGATTCTTTGCCAATTGATTTTCATAATGAAAAAAATCGTTTCACATACTCTAAACGGTTAGCCAATTCAACTTGGATAAATAAAATAAGAGAAATTTACGATGTTAAAGGAAAAAAAGCTCTAGATATAGGTTGTGGTGGAGGGATTTACACAAAAGCACTTTCAGAAATGGGAGCTTCTTATGTAACAGGATTAGATTTTTCCGAACAAATGCTTATATCTGCAAAGGATAATTGTAAGGATCACAATAATATAGATTTCAAAGTTGGTAATGCATTGGATACAAAACTGCCAGGCGAACAATATGATGTTGTTCTAGAAAGAGCCGTGATACACCATATAACAGATTTATCTTCATGTTTTAAAGAAACTTTCCGCCTACTTAAGAAGGGTGGTTCATGCATTATTCAAGATAGAACACCTGAAGATTGTTTGTTAAAAGGAAGTTCGACACATATAAGGGGTTATTTTTTTTCAAAATATCCTAATTTAAAAGAAAAAGAAATTTCACGAAGATATTCAAGTGAAGAAGTACATCAAGCGTTACTAAATGCAGGTTTTCAAAAGATTAAAGAATACAAGTTATGGGAAACAAGATCAATTTATAATGAAGTAGATCAATTATCCAATGATTTGTTAAGTCGTACAGGGCGTTCTATTCTTCATGAGTTAACAGATAATCAATTACAAAATCTTGTAGATTATATTAAACAACAATTAAAAACAGAGAATGGGGAACAAATTATTGAAAAAGATAGATGGACTATTTGGACAGCAAGAAAAAATTGAACAAAATAATAATTTTATAGTTCTTCAACTAACCTGTGCGATGTTTGAAGATAGCATCGCCTTTTTTCTTAATGTGCATTCAGGTTAGGAAGGAAGTATTAGCTCTTTAAAGAATAATTTTAAATCAGAATATAGGGTGTTTCATATAACTGATTGGTAAGAAGAAAATTTAAAGAAATTAAGGATGATGTTGATATGGAGCTTCATTATCAGCTAGAACCAAATGATATATGGGCTTATCGAAAAAAAGCACGCACTTCTTCTAGAAGATTAAGAAACAGGCTTCGTTTAATCTATTTACTCGTTCCAATACTTGCATTTATAATGTACACACTAGATGTATGGAGTGTTGAGGCTCCAATCTATTTAAAAATTGCCCGTGTTCTATTCCATACCTTCTTATGGTCTGTTGTTATCTTCCCTCTACTTGAACAATTCGTATATTATCTTAGGTTCAAATTATCCCTTAAAGAACCTGGGGTTTTGGATGAAAGAAAAATCTCCATGAATGAAAATGGGATTATGTTCGATCGTGGAAAAGAAACATCTTTCTATAGGTGGAATGAATTAGTTCGAGTAATTGACGACAAATCATACTATTTCTTATATGTCGAAGACTTAAAAGCGATCACTATCCCCAAAAAAACATTGAGTGCTTCTCAATCCCAACAAGAATTTCATAGTCTGCTTATTCAATATGCAAAACCTTTAATTCAGCAATATTCCAATCAAAAAAAGGATAAACTCTCTACAAAGAATAGAGTGGTTTTACTTATTATCTATTTATTGCTAGTCGTTCTTTCAAAGATGTCTTAAGATCTATGTCTTATCTATTAAAACTCTATCGCAAGTAAATGGAACGCTAGGTCGAAGACAATAAACAAAATGATCCTGATAAAGATTAGATCTCGAAATTGCATCAACAGAAGCCAACCAATTAAGTAGAGCTTCTTAATTTATTGTTCATGGACTTTCTTATCTCATCTTCTTATATTGGGGCAGATGGGGCAGAAATGGGGCAGGAATCGAGTAATATTCATTTATTTGAGGTGAATTTCTTGTCATTTAAGGTTAAAGAACGTTGATACAAAAGGCTTTGTTATCAGTATTTATCCAACCACTGCAAAAAGATCAACGGCCTTCTAAGCCGTCGGTCGGGAGTTCGAATCTCTCCTGGGACGTACATATCGAAAAAAGGCTGATATATCAAGGTTCTCAAGATTAGAATTAATCGAGAGTGTCCGACGTATATCAGCCTTTTTTGTGTGATTTTTGGGTTGAGCCGTCGGACAGGACTTTGGACGTTTTTGGGACATATGGCTTCCTTTCAAGTGTCCTCCATTACAAGGAGGTTAATGATATGGCAAGAGCATTTATAGGTACCAGATTGAACGGATCGGCACAGAGTAATAGAACAAGAGTTGGAATGGAACGCTACACGTTAGACGAAGCATTAGAAGCCTTTATCAAAGCAAAAGAAGCAGAAGGTGTCCGCCCTAGAACGATTCATGATTATCGCAAACACATTCAGTATTTAAAGATGTTCCTCAAAGAATGTAACTACGATATTAGCGATATCAATGAGCTTACAGCTAAGGTGATACGGGAATACATCATTTACATGAAACAAACGAAAATGGCGTACAAAGGTATTGAAAACCGTGAAAAAGAAGTTGCAGGACTTTCAGTGAACACAATTAATATCCGCTTGCGGACATTAAAGACAATGTGTAACTTCTGGTTCAGGGAACAAATAATTGGGACTAATCCCATCAGCAATATTAAACAGGTTAAAGATGATGAACATACAGAAGTGCAAGGCTTGAACGATGAGGAATTGAATAAGCTGTTAGGCTACTTTAATACAAGAGAATACGCTCAATGGAGAGATAAAGTGTTGATTCTTCTTCTGCTAGATACAGGAATGCGGATTAATGAAGCCGTCAATCTGAAACTTGTACACATTGATTTTAAATTACTAACGATTCACATTCCTTCCGAGATTTCGAAGAATAGGAAGGGAAGAGATGTTCCAATTACGAGAGAAGTGGCTAAGCTGTTGCAGGAACTTCACAATGAAACATCTAATTATTTTCATGAATGCGATTATGTATTTTACAATGCGTATGGTGAAGTGTTTACTGCAGAAGCTTTTAGACGCCGGCTCAACCGCATAAAGAAAAGAATTGGCTTTAAAAAGCTTCATCCGCACATGTTTCGGCATACGTTTTGTAGGAACTTTATCTTAAACGGTGGAGATATATTTACACTTCAAAAGATTGTAGATCATGCAGACATCAAAACAACACGAAATTACTTGCAAATGGAGAAAGAACATATTAATCAACAGCATAATAAATACTCGCCTGTAAGGAAATACTTGGATAAAAGGTGAGCTAAGGAGTGGCCATTCCGGCTGCTCTTTTTTATTAGAAGAGTGTGGGGGGGTTATTTCCACATTTTTTTTGCCATCAATATTATGAATGTAAGGGAGTAGGTCAATCCACACGAAACGGATAATAATATTCATACGAGTCGTGAAGGCTTTTGTAAAGCATTGTCCGTTGAACAGTTCCTTCCAATCTTTGAGGCATTTATGATATGAATTGACGTGTTGAATATGATAATAAAAGTAATGTTAATACCTAAAAAAATAATTATATAAATATAATTAAAAACAGAGAAATTATCGCCATAAACATTGTTTACTGGTATACTTTATAAGTATTCCAGTGGAAAAAAATCCTAAAAAAGTTATTGCAATAATAACGGAATTTATCTAAACTAAATTTAAAGAGTTAACATTTAATAATCCCGAGAAGATGTTTAAAAACTTATGAGGAGAGAAAATGAGAGAAAAAGAACGGATTAACAGAATACTAACTTTAATTGAGAAATTGTGGGTAAAATATCCAGACATGAGATTTTTTCAAATTGTGAGTTGGCTAGAGAGTGAATACACAAAGCAAAGTGGGAAGGGAGTAATTAAAAGAGACTTAGTCGATAGTGATGAATTTGGTGGAGAATCACGGTTTCTTTTGGCAGATTTATTCTATGTAGAGGATAGTGATTTTGAGGAATTTTTAACAGAAGTTTTTAAGAGAAAAGCATCTGAATAGCTGGGTATTTAAAAGAAAAGATGGTTCTGTTATTTCATTTACCTAATAGTTGGTACTTTTTACGTACAATTTCCTCAATCTACTTATCCGCATTTCCTTGAAGGACTACGAAGGAATCCATTCAACAAATAATAATATTCTCTTGTATTTGAATTGAGGAGGGCATAAGGAAAGAGAGTAATTTAAGGAGAAGGTTAATTCTATAAAAAATTGCAATAATATTGTTTAGTTATCCTTAAAGGGACAAAAAAATAACTACTATCCACTGAGTACTGGATTCTGCAATACTTTTGTTCGGAATATTCAGTTTTTTTGCACTCAGAATTAATGCGAGAATGACCAAGGGGTAAAAACGTGAACTCAATTGCGGATAGAATCGAAGAGGAAAGGAATAGTTATAGTGAGGAAAATTGATATTATTGTAAAAATATTATTAGAAGAACAAATCTTTTATTTATATGGTTCTGAATTATGCAAGAATACAGGAATTGAGTTTTTTGAAGTGTTTGACTTTAATTGTGCTAATGCTGTAAAGGCTATCATTGGGGAAGATTTTTTTGGCGAAAATTATTGTTATAATATTGACCCATTTATTGAGGGATGGAGAAGCAAAGAAGATTTTGAGATAAAGATGTTAGAATGGGATATTACATTAATAGAAGAAATTTCTTTAAAACAGAAATCTGATGTTATTGAAGAACTGGTAAAGGTTAAAAGAGAGTTGTATTCAAAAATTTCAAATTTAAACGAATACGGTGTGTATTTTAGAGGGATTGAAGAAGAGAAACTGCTAGAAAAGTTGCTCGAACAGCTTTCTTGAGTCTTTAATATTAAGAATGGAAATACATTCTCAACTAGGCTAGATAAAAGGAGTTAACCCTTATGGAAGGTAGTTCATGTCTTATATACAAGACTTGTCGGATTTGCGGTCAAACCAAAGGATATCAACAATTCGTATCAAAAGGCAGAGGGAAAAGGAAGTCGTATTGCAAAGGATGCAAATGGAAAAAACGTGAACAGAGAAACCCGTTTGCTGGGTATACCTTTGACATCAGTATACTGAAAAGGACAGATATAAAAGTTTGCTTCAGTTTGTCGTCAAAGAAAAGAATTTATTACAAGATTTCATATGAACAAGCAGTTTTAATGGTAGCAGAAGGAGTAGCAGGGATAAAAAAAGAAACTGAAATTCATCTTATTTATAACAGGCAATTATTTCGTAAAATGATTTTGATTAGAGATAAAAGTATATGTGCCTATTGCAGAAGCTATGGAGATACAATAGATCATATCATTCCTAAATCACAAGGAGGACTATCTATATTCAGCAATTGCGTTTGTTCCTGTATAAGTTGTAATAGGACTAAAGGTAATGATTATGTATTAGATTTTTTAAATCGAAGTAATATTGGTATTATACTTGGAAACATTGAAAATGAAATACTGAAGCAACATTTTAAAAGCCTAAAAAGCAACAAGTAATGTTGTAGTTGAAAGCACCTCAATTCACACAACATGGTTGTAAAAAAATCCGATACGAGACGGTTTTTTGCGGCTTTTCATTTAATAAAAACACAAAAACAATAAGTGTTTCTAAAGTAAACTTCGAAACGTGTAAACATTATTCCTTTTCAATATTCATAGGAGCATTCAAAATAATTCTAAGAAAAACAATAGACTAATCTATTGCATTACTATAATAATAGTATTATAATATATACACTATAATTGAAAATTGAATAAAGCATCAAACTAATAAACTATAAAGGAGTGGAATTTACATGCAACCCGCCTCATAAGGAGGTACACTGTTTCTGCATGCCTATGACGTACTCATAGGGATAGGCTAAAATTTTATGCCTATATTGGACAGGGACGAGTGTGCTTTCAATTGAGATAGGTTGTGTGTAGATTCGCTCTTTTTTTGCGTGTCTAAGGTGCAGCGAAAATAAATCAAATTATAGAAAGGGGGGCGAGTAGTAAAAAAAGTATGAGTCAGAAAGTTAGTTGATTCAAAAAAACTGCATTAACACATGGGGATGTGAAAAATTTACACTACTCTAGTGAAAGTATTGCACTAGGGGGTAGTGCAAAAAATGTAAAAGGGTAGTGCGAAATTTGCCCGATATAAGAGGAACTATTAGAGGAATAAATAAGAGAATAAATAAATAGGGTCGCTTACGCTCCTAGTCGCTCCGCTCCTTTCTATTCTATTTCTTTGTTATCTCTCTATTGCAAACATGGGATAAAATGAAGGCATTCGTTATGACTCATTAAAAATAAAAAGAATTGAGGATATAACAATGAAAGAAAGTAAAGTAGGATTTATCAAGTTTAATTCAAGTTTAATGAACGATTATAGGTTAAAGATGGGAGAAACGCTTGTATACGGTGCGTTGGTATCGTTTAGACATATGAGTATTCAATCCAATACAAAAGATGAACAAGGTCAAGTATACGCATATCCGCCTATCTCAAGTATTGCAAATATTACAGGACAATCAGAAAGAAGTGTTAAGAGTCATATTCAAGTGTTAGAGGAAAAAAGGTTAATGACGGTTAAAAGGTCGTACAAAGAAGGCGGTAAGGAGAAAAATGTAAACCATTACTATCTTAACACTGAGGTGTTGAAGGTCTATTTCACTGCTGATACGAATATGACTACGTCGGTTAAGATTGCTAAACCAAAAACAACAGATTCAAAAGAAAAACCTAAAGAGACAAAACAAAAGGTGTTCATTGCTGATGCTGAGATCGAGAAATGGTTTACTCATTATCAAGGTGAACATAATAATAACTCTGCTAAGAAGCTAAACGAATTAGCTGAGAAGTATGGCTCTGAAACGGTTGTAAAAACTATTCATAATGCAATGAATGGTGTAAATATTGACACTCTACCTCAAGGTACAACAGGTCTTATACTAAGCAGATTGAATGAGAAAAACCTAGAGGATGCGAAGCTTCAATTAAGGAATGAGAAAGAAAGGCAAGAGAGATTTATGAATGAACAGATTACACCATTTTTTGACTATAAAGCAGAATTGAGGCGTAAACAAAAGAAGGAGAATAATACATTCTCTAATGATATGAAAGCACTATTGGGAGAGGTATTATAAAAGTGTAGATTAGGGATGACTCACATTTGAGTTATCTCATTTTTTATATTGGTGGTTAATTGTACAAATAGTTAGGACTTGAAGATATTTTTACAGACTAATAAAACTGTGATTTTATGAAGAGTTATGTAAACAATTATCTCATCGTTAAAAACAACTATTAGGATAGAAACGAGTAATCTATTCTCTTTTCCGATAGAACAATCGTTTGATATAATTTGATAAGAAATAGAAAACAGTATTGTTGGAAACGAGGGAACTAAATGAGGTACGGTTATTCAACAAATATAAAAGTTTTTTATCAAAGTGGAGATTTATCTTCTTATTTAACTCAGCTTGAGCAAAGTGTAGTAGACTCCATTAGGAATGAGAAAGAGGATTATATTCTCAACGTAAATGAGGAGGAGTATATCAGCTATTGGGAAAATCAACTCAAAGTTGAACCATTAAATATTCAGTTTGATAATGCATATGCCAATCAAAAAGAAGAAATGATTAGGGCAGAAAATTATCCTAGAGATTTTTACGTTATTGGGGGAAAGTCTTATCCAAGAATGGTAGTATATTTTCATCTTCCGATTGAAGGTAATGTAGACTTAATAAGGTATACCCCCAGTACCAGACTTGTGTGGACACAAGAAATGCAATTATTGGATAAAGAATTGGTTTTTAAAAAAATCCAATTCAGAGATGATGTTGAAGAATTAAATAGGGAATTTGAAAGTGTTACAAGAAGCTTAAGAACAATGCAGGAATATGTAAATAATGACGTTCTGAATTTTAATAATTCTTTAAGGAGAAAGATTCAGAATGCTTTTAATACAAGAAAAGAAGAAATGTTAAAGAGACGAAATTTATTAGCTGGTTTAAAAGTTCCAATCAAAAAGTCGGAAAGTGTCTCAAACACCTTTTCTATTCCTTCACCAAAAATAAGAAAGAAAATTACAGTAAAGCCAGTTGTAACAGATGTTGGATTTAAGCCAGAACCAAGTCTAGACATGGAAACTTATAAGGAAATACTTAAGATAATTAATGGGATGGGGAAGGAATTTGAAAGGAAACCTTCAGTTTATTCTGACAAGGGGGAAGAACAGCTTCGTGACCATTTCCTAATGCTACTAGAGCCAAACTTTGAGGGTTCTGCTACAGGAGAAACCTTTAACAAAAAGGGGAAAACGGACATTCTTTTAAGACATGAAAACAATAATGTTTTTATCGCAGAATGTAAGTTTTGGAAAGGTAAAGGTAGTTACATAAAAACGATAGACCAACTATTGTCATATCTGACATGGAGAGATTCAAAAGCCGCTGTTATTATGTTTGTAAGAAATAAGGAGTTCTCATCTGTCATTGATATTGTAGAGAAGGAGACGCCGAATCACGCAAACTATTTAGGTTATGTGAATAAAGATGATGAAACATGGTTGAATTACCGTTTTCATATCAATGGCGACCCAAATAGGGAAGTTAAATTAGCGGTTATGCTCTATCATATACCGATAGTGGAGTAATTTACAAATATAGGATATCAGGAAACGACAATAGGGTGGCATTCGAATACAGGCTCTCCTTTTCACTTGTTGGAACGGAATATTGATTGTGGTCTGGAATTCAAGCAGCTTAATAAAACTCGTCTTATTTATTATTCTGCTATCAAATACATTATGACTTGAATTGGTTGAACCTTAATGTGAATTAGTGCAGGCCAAATTTTAAATTACAAATTTAGCCTGCACTGCACTCCTTGGGTGTAACGTAACCCACAAATTAGGGCTACAGAGATTAACCATTTGGACGGGCTGCCAAGCCGTTCCGCTCTTAAAGCTCTTAAAACTGAAGATTGTATGATACATTATGCTAACGATAGAGTCATTATATTAATTCCATTTGAGTGATATCTTTGTCAGTTATATATCTAATTTCTAGTATTTCTTTAAACATATCTCTCCTATCATCATTAGATTTATTTGTGAAATCGGTGTTTTCATACCAGCTTATTAATGCTGCTTTTTGTTTCTCATTGAACTCATTATTTTGATTGTAAACGTATAACCCGGCAATATATGTTATATAATCTATGCGTCTTGGAGGGACAAGCTCGTTATCGTCAATAAACTTAAACGTCTTCTCTAAACCATCTAAAGTAAGGTCGAAGCATTGTTTCAATTTATCGGTTTCTAATGAGCATAGCTGGTTTTCTTTTGTGTCTGAGGCCATAGGGGTGAAGTTGCGTACATGATTCTCTCTTTGTGTTACAACTTCATAGGCAGTGTTTAATGTTGCTATAGGGATTGATACTTCGGTATTTTTTTGGACAAAAAGAGAATCATAACCATTTGCCTTCATTTTTGAGACAAATACGTCAGTATAATCAGAATAAATATCCATACCTCTAGCCAGTAATTTTGCAAATTTAAGCTGTACGCTCGATACACGACTTCCTGCATTGTTAAGTACTTCAAACCAATGTACTTGTTCTGCTTCGGTTAAATCTTCTGCAATATTCACTGTATAGTTGTAATCAAATAACTTACTTCTTACTGACATAAGGACATCTTTTACTTCTTGTTTCATTAAAAAGTTATTGCTGTTTGTGTATTTGAAAAATTCGCTAATATCTTTGTTCAACAATTTCCCAACAGGTATTTGATGATTTTGTATTTCTCCACTCACTTCATAAAAATACCCTCTCCCGATATCTAAAACAACACTTCTAAAAGAATCGTCATCGCTATAAGCTTTGAAGTTGCATGTTAGGCGTTGTTGCCCATCTGTAATTGAGTGCTTACCTTGAACATTTCCATCAATTAGCTTTCTGTCAATAAATGTGACCTGTTCTACAGCAATACTAGTGTCTAAGATTTCATTAATTGAAATTGGTGAGACAGGGGCTTTACCTAGTAACTGAAAATTTAATAAATCAATATTTTTTTGTAATGTCCAACGTATTCCAGATTGATAAAGTGGCAGTACAATTTGTTTACTTTCAATTCTTTCACATAGGTTTTTTATTGTTATCTGATAAGACCTCTTTGTTGGATTAAATGATATTGCTTTTAAAAGTTTTTTGCTTATGGTTGCCATTATTAATCACTCCTAGATATATTTGGTATGAGTGTAGTTTAAAACAGCAGCTTATAAAAAACAAGTGATTTTTCTGAAAAAACATACTATTTAGAAAGTGCTGCACCTAATCCCCTTTATTTAATAATATGAAATTTAAAAGTGCTGCACTTAAAAATGTATATTAGGTGACAAAACTTAAAAGTATTGACACTGTTTTTGTAATGTAATATTATCAAGGTATCAATAAGTGACAAAACATAGTGACGTAAATGAAGCGAGAAAAGAGGCGTTTAGATAATGAAATATGGATATGCAAGGGTTAGTACTAGAGGACAAGCTGCAAATGGGAATTCATTAGAAGAACAAGTTAGTAAGTTGGAGAATGAAGGTTGTGAAATAATCTATCAAGAAGCTTTCACGGGAACAAAGACAGATAGACCTAAATTTAAAGAATTGCTATCTTTACTAATTGAAGGCGATACTTTGATTGTTACTAAGTTGGATCGTTTTGCAAGATCAACAATAGATGGTATTGAAACTGTAAAATCACTATTTGAAAAAGGTGTAAAGGTTCATATTTTAAATATTGGGTTAGTAGAGAATACACCTACAGGAAACCTTATATTTACTGTTATGAGTGCTTTTGCACAATTTGAAAGAGATATGATAGTGGAACGTACACAAGAAGGTAAAGCAATTGCAAAGCTACGAGATGATTTTCGGGAAGGAAGGCCAAGAAAACATACTAAGAAACAAGTAAAACAAGCTTTGAAGCTTCTAGAGACTCATTCATACAAAGAAGTTGAAGAGATGACAGGCATAGGTAAAAGAACACTTATCAGAAGAAAGAATGAGTACAAAGCAAAGAGCCTAGATTAAGAAAACAAGCCTTATATAGTTATTAGTTTAGCTTACGAAAATGTTATAATTAATAATGAATGAGAATGTATATGATTTAACTAATTGAAATAATATTGCGAACAAATAGGAGATGATAAAATGCAAGGGATCTTAGGAGCAATAGGGAAAACATTAATCTCTTTACAAGAGCAGGGTGAAGTTATCATTGAAAGAACAGAAGAACTTTATATGGATGAAATACTTTATTCCGTTGAAAAAACTTTAATAGATGTAAAGGCTGCTTATAAAATTGAAGAATTAGAAGCTAACTTAAAGATTAAGATAACATTACAATAAAAGAGATACAATAATAATTCATGGAATTATTCAGAAAAGACAGCGGTAATAATATCTCGCTGTCTTTTTGAGTTGGTTGGAAATGAAATAGTTGAATAGAACGAAAAGTTGTAACACAAAAAGGTATAAACCGATAAGAGTTAAAGATTAAGAATAGCAAAAATATAGGGGGGTGTAACCGCTAAGTAGGAGTTGAACAGTTTCTGCTAGATAAGACTGAACACTTTTTACCAATTCGAAGCATCTGCTTTACATGGAGAAGTGTGCATGATAGCCTTGGTGGCTATGCGAACTTCTATTGTGATGCGGCTTCGCTTGGAAATCTTGCACGCAGAGGCTCCATGTCAAGCAATTATAGGCACACGCTAATTTCCAGAAAAGTGTTCACTCATGTTTAGCAAAAAGTGTTCAATTTCGCCAAGCGCTTACAGGGGGCTATTTTTCACATTTTACAGCCGGTATTTATTTGAATAGGGAGATAGTTGGTAAGCACACGTCACAATTATTTCACTCTGTCGATCAGATAATAAAATATCGATTTTATTGGGAAGAGCTTACCGTCTTCTTTGAAATGGGTTGTTTACATAGACAGACTATTCCTAATAGATGCGTCTTTACATAGAATAGTTTAGGTAAGGAAAAGTCTTATGCTTGTCTAGAGAAAATATGCGAGTTGTTGATGATCCAATGCTATCAGAATTGTATAGCTTGGCTTTCTTGTCTTATTTTTTGATTAAAGGGTATATATATAAAACTTAGTGAATAGAGGTGAGGTTGTGGAATTTTCTGAAGAAGGCAGAAAAAATATTATGAGGTCAGTTAAGTCCAGATCAAAATTGGAAGATAGGGTTTCAAAAGAGTTATGGAAGTATGGTATCAGATTTAGGAAAAATGATAAGAAGTTATTTGGGAAACCCGATATTACCATTAAAAAATACAAAATCGTCATATTCATTGATTCATGTTTTTGGCACCTCTGTAAATTGCATGGGCATTTCCCTAAGAGTAATCCAGAATTTTGGAAGGAAAAACTTCTTCGTAACAAAAAGAGGGATGAAGTGGTGACTGATTATTATGAAAGTAGAGGTTGGAATATAAAAAGGATCTGGGAACATGAAATCCAAGAAGATTTTGATAAGGTAATCAGTGATACAGTGGTTTTTATTAATAATGCAAAGAAACACTTTTTAGAAAAAGGCAGAGTAAGAAAATAAGACTTTTCGAAAGTAATCACAAATTCATGCCAAATTCATGTATAATAAAAATTTAGACATTGATATAATCTATGAAAACCCTGGACTTTTCGAAGATTTCCTATATAATATGTGTATACTAATCACCAAGGAGAGGATAGAATGCCATATGCAATAGATTTATTCTGTGGCGCAGGTGGTATGAGTGAGGGTTTGATCCAAGCGGGATATCATATCCTATTTTCAAGTGATATAAGCGAGGATGTTGAAAGAACTTACACACATAGACATGAACAATTGGGCCTTCATCAAGGGCAAAATACTTACTTTCATCGAGCAGATATTTCCCAATTAAATGGCGATTTTATTTTTCAAAGCATACACTCCCTAGAGATTTTCCAAGGACATGAAATACCTGAAATTGATGCGATATTTGGAGGTCCGCCCTGTCAAGGATTTAGTCTTGCTGGGAGAAGAAAGAAAAATGATCCCCGAAATATGCTGTTTAGGGAATATATTAGAGTGATAAGCGAAGTACAGCCAAAGTATGTGGTGATGGAAAATGTTGAGGGTTTTCTTTTCACCAAATTAGATAATTTTATAGGGGTAACTGGAATAAACTATCCAGATGATACATTGGTAACTGAATTGTTAGCAAATGAGTTGAACGCAATAGGATATAGGGTATTAACACCTAGATTATTAGATGCTTCTAATTATGGAGTTCCGCAAAAACGTAGAAGGGCTATTTTTATTGCTTTCCGACATGATCAAGCTCCTCCTCAATATCCTGAAGTAAATGAAAATCAGGAAATTGTTACGGTACAAGATGCTATTTCTGATTTAATTATTGATAATGCCCACACAATCAATAATGACAGTTTAACCAATTATCAAGTAAGGTCTAATTTAGGTAGGACTCCAAGAATTTTAAATGCTAATCGGCATGGCATTGAATTTGGTGATCCGATAGCACACCGTGGGCCAATTCAAAACCATGATTTGTCAAGACATAGTGAAGCTGTAATTCAACGTTTTAGCTTGTATCGTGAAGGTGAGAATACGTCGACAGTTTTAAATCGAATCTTAAACAATGGATTGGAGAATGTTCTGTTTAATTACCCAGATCTTCTTATAGAATGTTTTAATAAACAGGATGAATATAATGACTTAGTTAGCTTGGCAGATGCATTAGAGGATGGGTCTGCTGGAGAAGATATTGTTAAGAAATTTTTGTCTAAAAAGGGGAATAGATTAAGATATAATAGAAATCAGCCTGCTCCTACAGTAGTTACATTACCGGATGATTTTATTGTCCCTTTTGAAAATCGGATTCCTACTGTTAGGGAATTAGCAAGACTACAATCATTTGATGATAGTTTTGAATTTCGGGGTAAAAGAACAACGGGAGGAGTTAGAAGGAGAGTCGAAGTCCCGCAGTATACACAGGTTGGAAATGCTGTCCCTCCTTTGCTTTCCAAAGCCATTGGATTGAAAATAAAAGAAGCATTAAATACGGAAAATAATACTGACACACTTGAAAATGAGTTTATTATAGTATGATAGACTTAGATCGTTATTTTTAGACACCAGATTACACTTAATCTGGTTTTTTTTAATATTTTTTTGTAAAATTATGTTTGTATTCAAAATTAATGAAAATCGGGGGAATATTTAATGAGTCAAAACATTTGTGAATATTTGAGGGAGGAGGCTATAAAAGGATTATTTGAATTAACCACTGTTAAAAAGGCTTGGCCAACTTGGCGTCAAGAAATTACCAATCGTATTGGTAATTTAAATGCTCCATTAAATATAATAAATTTAGGAGACCATTTGTCCGAGGTATTTAGATCTACATCTTCTTCAGGAAGGTCACAAGCATCTATTTCGGGTGGAGGTACAGGTTGGGAAGCACTTGTATGTTGGTATCTGAATCTGTGTCTATTGGAAACAAGAACAGTCGTTATAAAATTTAAAAAATCATTAATTCCCAAACCTGTTAGGGAGGCGATAACTGTTCGTTATGGTACTTTTCCATCTAACACAGAATCAGATTTAATAGCAATAACCTTTCCGAATAAAGAAGAATATACTACAATGGATAAGTTTGCTATTCAGACTAGGGACACTCAAGGTGATTTAATTCCTCCTGCTACCAGAGGTGGGAAATTTAATTACTCTAATATTATAGACTCATTAACTGATAGGGATTTTAATGAATTGGAAATTGGGATAATTCAGTGTAAAACAAATTGGAATGATAACGCTCAAATACCAATGCTTTGGGATATGATTTATTCATCAACTGGTTTCGAAGGACATAGAATAACAGTGGGTTCTTCTGCCTATTCTATTAAAGATATTCATCGATTTACTTATTCCTTTGTTACTGTGCCAACTAGCTCGGATGGGGGAAATGACATTAAACCATCGAGTACCTGTGTTAAAAGGGTTCAAAACTTAACAGGAGGAAACTATTGGGGTAAACCAACAGTGCCTTCCATAGCAAATTCGATTAAAGAGATTTTCGGAAAGAACTTTTCTTCAGCATCACCTACTGCGTTAAGAAATACATTAGCTTCAGCAATGGGGCAAATTGGCTCAACATATTCGTACTTTAATTTAGTATAATCTGTTTAATATAAAAAGTCCAGGGTTTTATATGTTTTTTCTACTTCTTTAAAGATCTATATGATTGTGTAGCAAAAGTTTAATTTGAAATAGTTGTGAAATCAACATAATGAAGAATACGAAGTGCTAGATTGGGATTATGATATTAGCCACACAAACGAAAGAGTAGCCATTTAACCTCACTACTTTCATAAAACAACATCAGACGAAAAAGCAGCTAAAGAAAAACTGATTATTTTTCTTACTGCTTTTCTTTTTGGCTCTGTTAAATTTTAACGTTGATAATTTGATAAATCTAAAGGAAACCCAATTTTTATGGTTTTCCCAATCTTGTTTAACAAACGTTCCCGTTATTTTAATTTATCATTTTCTTTCTCTTCATAAAAAGCCTCAACATAATCAATGCCTTTATTTTTAATCATCACCTTAGCTCTATCATTTTCATCAACATCCATATGAATATATCCAGATGTAAGTAGATAATGATATGCTAAATGTTTTTCGCTATTCCTTTCCCCGATTAACTCTTTTCTTTTGGTGAATAAAGCTTGATTTTGAGTAGGTGGATGAAAATAAAGGTCATAAAGCTGTTCTAAAATTTCTAATCTTATTTTCTTTCTTTCTTTAATCTCATTAACGTTTAGCATTTTATCGTTCCTTTTCCTTTTCATTTATGGATAAGTACTAAGATGAAAGTTCCTATTATCTTTTTTACTTACTGAAATATCATAATAAAAAACAAAGCTGAAAAGACAAATAAAAATAATTGTTAATTAAAGGATAATAAAACCCTTCCAAATGGAAGGGTTGCTTTTATTTTAATCACCATTAACACTACATACAGCCGTCATAGCAACTGCACAAGCGACATCGCAAACCGTACCCGCTATAGGATTCAATAAAGTATAAACCAGACAGAATTGAATACAAGCGACCACTCCAGCCATTCCGCAAGCAAATGCTTTTCCATTCCAAGTGAATCCTTGGGTCGACACATCGCCTTCAGTATTATTATAATCTTTGCCATATACCATAAAGTCATTATTATTATTTTGAATCAAAACATCAATATCATCTTTGGCTTCAGCTTTAGGAGGGATCTTCTCAACTGTGAACTGGAAAAATTCATCTGTTGCTGAACTGTATCCAAGTGTATATATAACCACATTCCCTGCCTTATCTTTTAGCCCGCCGTATACAAATGACAAATCTGATTTAGTAAGACCTTTATCGATTGTAGCGTTTTCAAAAAGCAAACTTTTTCCATCCAAGTTAACTTCCTTATATCCTTCTTTTTTCAATTTTTTCAATAACTTTTTAAAGTCATTGTTTTTAGAAAGCGCTTTATTTTCTATTTTAGCAACGCCATCATTTGACAAGTACTTCGTTTCAATCCCCATTTCGTTCTTTAGTTTTACTTTTAATTCATCTAATGAAGTATCCTTTGAGCATTTACTGCATTTCTGTGATTGTTGTGTAGATTCTTGGGGTTCTTGTGCTAATGAGTTAAAAGGCATTATGACTATCAAAAACGACAGCAACACTAATAAACTCTTTTGCTTCAAATTTGTCACCCCTGTTTTTTTATTAAAAATTACGTAGTTACGTAATTTTTTACACTATTTTTTATTGTCCTCCCAAATACTTGCTATCGCATCATATTTCCATTTAATTAAGTATACTAATACGATTATAACCAACAATTTCAATACTGAATAAATAAGAAAATCATTCGTCATCATATCAGTTCCTTTAAAAGTCCCAATTAAATACTCCGTTACAGTCATGGCGACCCAACATAAAACACCAATTAAGGGAAGGTACTTTCTATACCACTTAAAGTTCTTTTTGGCTTTCTCAACTGTAAGTTTCTTTTTATTGATCACTTTATCACCCCTCACTTATAATTTTAGCATAACAAACAGGTTAGAAAAAATAGGTAATTTGTTGGGAATTTTATGGGAATAGAATTATAACTATTATGTGGGAAATCACTTAGTTAGCTATATTGATATTTCCATTTGCACTCATCAATTTCTCTTATCCTATGAAATTCAAAAAGTCCTCAAAATTGCGGGAATGTAACACCCAAAGAATATTGAATATGCAACAGATAGTAAGAACAGTGATTGTAGTAGGAAATAAGTATGTGATAAAATAAGGGAGAAATTCAGGACATATCCGAAGAGTAGCCGTCGGACTAAAGAACAAAAACAGGACAAAGGATAGTCCATAAACCTTAATATATCAAGCTCTTTTTTGTCCCAGTAGCTCAGCAGGATAGAGCAACGGCCTTCTAAGCCGTCGGTCGGGAGTTCGAATCTCTCCTGGGATTATCACCTCTTTTTTCTCGAAAAGGATGGGTAGTACCGAATACCAATATACGAGAAGAAGCCCACCAATGAGGTAGGCTTCTTTAATTAGGAAGGATATTTATGTAACGCTAACTTCTCGCTTGAAGATTTTTATGCACGTGTTTCTGTTTTTTTCATATTTGTTTTGTACTTATTAGGTCCAAAAAAGGCAAACCCACTAGCTGCCATACATGCAATTGCACTTAAAGCAAATGCTGATCTAGGTCCCCAAATTTCAGCAATCCATCCAACTGCTGTTCCTCCTATAGGTGCAGTTCCTAAAAAGGCAACATAATACATCGCCATCACTCTTCCACTCATACCATCTCCTGCATTTAATTGAAGACACCCCGAACAAGCTGTTAAGAACAAACTACTTCCTACCCCCATTAATCCAACTGTTATGAAGGCAACTGGCAGTGTGGGGGACAATGCTACTGCAACTATAGTGATTCCGAATACAGTGGAAAGAAGAGCTACCCGTTTTACAGTAGGGTCTTTCCAACTTGCTATCAAAAGTGACCCTATGACTGATCCGATACCAAGACTAGACATAAGTAATCCATACCATTCACCACTTTGTTGAAATGTTTGGGAAGTAAATAAAGGAAGCAACACTTGAAAGTTCAAGCCAAAAGTAGCTGTAATAAACATAATAAGTAAAGTTGTCCTCAATTTAGGATGATTCCAAATATGAATCAATCCTTCCTTCACCTGACCATGTTTGCGAGTTACTACAGACTCTACTTGTAGCTGACTTTTATTTATCTTTAGTAAAGCGATAATAACTGCAATATATGAAGCTGCATTTATTAAAAAGCAAACACCTACTTCTGAAATAGAAATCAGGATTGCTCCAATTACAGGGCCAATCACTCTCCCGCTAGTGCTAATCGTATTATTTAAAGCTACTGCATTTGTTAAATGTTTTGGCCCCACTAATTCTCTTGTGAATACTTGACGACCAGGTGTATCCAATGCATTCACACATCCCAATAAGAATGCGATAATCCATATCATCCATATTTGTACACTTCCTGTAAGAGCCAGTATTCCAAGAAGGAGCGCTAAAATACTTGATGAAATCTGAGTAAACATTAAAAGGGTATGCTTGTTCCATCTATCCACCAAAACACCACCATAAACACTTAGAAATAGCAAAGGTGTAAATTGAATAGCAGTTGTAATTCCAAGCATTAGACCAGAACCACCTAACTGAACCACTAGCCAGTTTTCAGCGACAAGTTGTATCCATAATCCTGATGTAGAAATGATTTGTGCAAAAAAATATAACCTATAATTACGGATGCTTAAGGAACGAAATGTCCTTTTCAATTTCACTTGGTATCGCACTCCTTCTATATTGAATTCATACAAAAAATAACAGCCACTCTTATTTTTAGTTATAATTATAGAATATAATGACTTAGACGACGATCGAAGTATGAAATATTTAGAGGTGATAGAGTGAGTGTAGAGCCAAGTGTTTCTGTTGTTGCAGCTTTGATAGCTGATAAATCCAGAGCTTCAATCTTAGAATCCTTAATGAACGGAAAATCCTTTACTGCTAGTGAGTTAGCCACTCAGACAAAGATCACAATTCAAACCGCAAGTTCTCATTTAGCAAAATTAGTTGAAGGAAATTTATTGGCAGTAGAAAAACATGGTCGTTATCGCTATTACCGATTGGCAAGTGTTGAAGTAGCTGAGATGATTGAAATGTTATCCTCTTTTGCACCAACACCCAAAGTTCAATCTTTAAAAGAGAGCAGAACTAAGGATTCCATTCATTATGCTCGCACTTGTTATGACCATTTGGCAGGTACTCTAGGTGTAAATTGGACACAATATCTACTTGATAACAGTTTTATTATCGAAAAGGAAAGAGACTATGTTTTAACTCAGACAGGTACTGCTTTTTTTCAGAGTTTAGGGATAAATATTGACCAACTTCAAAAGAAGAAAAGAGCGTTTGCTCGAAAATGCCTTGATTGGAGTGAACGTCGTTATCATCTAGCAGGTGCTTTAGGGGCTGCTGCAACTGACCATTTTATAGAGAATAAATGGGTAGAAAGAAATCATGAAAATCGGTCTCTTTTGTTAACAGAAAAGGGGAAGGAAAATTTTAAAAAATTAAATGTGAAAATGTAACGATCCTAAGATAAAGAAGGAACAAGTAGCTCTTTATAGAATTCTAATTATAGGATATTTCTTGAAAAAGGGTGATTAAATGATAAACGAAACCTTACCTTACGCAATCGGATTAAGCGTTTACATTGTTTTTATTATGGTAAGGGTTTACAAAGTGATTTTTTTAAAGAAAGCTCGTTATTCTTTAGAAAGAAGTATCTTTATTTTTGCAACATTTATTTACTTAAGTGGGGTAGTATCCGTTACACTTTTTCCGATTCCTGTGGACGCTAGATTAATAGCAGATAGTATCTCAGGTGGTTACGAGGAGCCACATAATTTTATCCCACTTTACTCAATAATTGGGATTTTAAATACTGGGTTTGAATCCATTATTCTTACCCAACTTGGTGGTAACTTAATCCTTTTATTCCCTTTAGGGTGTTTGATGCCATTGTTATCGAAATTTAACACACTAAAGAAAATTTTGTTGTTAGGTTTCCTAGTTGCACTATTAATAGAATTACTTCAATTTGGAATATCTCAGTTAATAGGCATTACATATAGAAGTGTTGATATAGATGATATTCTCTTAAACACCCTAGGAGCTGGTATGGGATATACCGCATATAAATATTTATATCTTAAGTTTAAGGAGCATTACTTGTAGGGTCACGTATAAATGAAGAATCGGTTTTCCCTAAATAATTCAGTGATTTGTTAAAAAGCCTTTTTCGGGATAAAAAGCGGACTTTTATAATTCAAAAGGAAGCAGGCTCATAGGTTAGGGCTTCTTTTTTTATCCTCTTTCTCATGGAGAAAACAGCCATTTGTACAACTCCAGTGAACATATCCATGAGTATGGGGGTGTTCATCATGAAGGTGAGGATTATTGAAGGACCACATGCTGACAAATGCGTTCATGCTTGCTATGATTATTTAATAAATCTCTACCGAAAGGAGATGGAGCGCCAACGTGATAGCGATTTACGTAAGGGTATCGACCGAGGAACAAGCGACCAGGGGATACAGCATAGAGAATCAAATAGAAGCTTGCATGAAAAAAGCAGGAACCCATGATGTATTAAAGTACGCGGATGAGGGGTTTTCAGGAGAACTAATGGAGCGTCCGGGATTAAATCGACTGCGTGAAGATGCGAAAAAAGGGTTGATTGACAAGTTAATATGTTATGATCCTGACCGGTTATCAAGGAAACTAATGAACCAGTTAATTCTTGATGACGAGCTGCGGAAACAGAAAATTACGATGGTTTTCGTCAATGGTGAATATGCAAACAGTCCAGAAGGGCAGCTCTTTTTCTCTTTACGTGGTGCAATTTCAGAATTTGAAAAAGCGAAAATTAAAGAAAGAACGTCTTCTGGCCGGCTATCAAAGGCTAAAAAGGGGAAAGTGGTGAAAAATTCAAATCTCTTCGGCTATGACTACAATAAAGAAAAAGAAACCTATGAGATTAATGAAGAAGAAGCAAAAATCGTTCGCATGATTTTTGATTACTATACGGATCCCAAAAGCAGATTCAAAGGAATTAATGGAATTGCTCTACATTTATCCGAGATTGGAGTTAAAACCAAAAATAAAGCAAAGGTTTGGCATCGTCAGGTTGTAAGGCAAATCCTCATGAATAGAGCTTATACAGGGGATTATGTGCAGAACAGGTGGGATACTGTTGGCTCATATGTAAGCAAACAATCGGGGAATAAATCCATTCAAAAAATTAAGCCTGAAGAAGAATGGGTATATATGAAGATTCCTTCAATTATATCGGAAGAACAGTTTAACTATGCTCAGGATCTATTAGGTCAAGGACGAAGAAGGTCAACTAATTACGGAAAACATGATTATTTATTATCAGGTTTGGTTAGGTGTGGCATATGTAATGGCACCATGACTGGGCGAAAAAGGAAATCTCACGGGAAAGATTTTTTTATTTACGAGTGTCGAAAAAATTATGCGGGTGCAAAGTATAAAGGCTGCGGCAAATCTATGAGCGAAAATAAATTAAATCGGTGGGTATGGGAAGGCGTTCAGGAATTTATAAATAATCCGGATAAAATTTCTGTCCATCAAGAAAAGAAAAAAGAAACGTACCAAAAAGAAGAATTAGAGATGATGAAGTTAGAAATTGAAAAAGCAAAAAAAGGCCGTCAGCGATTAATCAAGTTGATCAGCCTAAGTGATGATGATATTGATATAGAAGAAATTAAAGAACAAATGGTGGAATTGCAACAAAAAGAGAATAATCTTAAAGAACAGTATACACAGATGGAAGAAGAAATAAAAGGTGATAAGGAACATTCAGTCAGTCAAATAGCTCTTAAATCTGCAATTGATTATTATCGAACTTTTAAAGGTAAGAACATGACATTAGATGATCAGAGGGATCTAATTAGATTGCTTGTAAAGCAGGTCATTATAAAAGATTCAGAAACAGTGGATATCATCACTTTTTAGGGTACAGCATGCAATGCTGTACCCTATTGTTATAAATATCTCATTTTCTATACAGCGTGCAGCATAGGTGGCCAGCTTCGTTCCTTTACCGGACGAGTAGCTTTCGATCGCCTTTATAAGACCAATCGTACCGATGGAAATTAAATCCTCCGCATCTTCTCCAGTGTTTTCAAATTTTTTAACGATGTGGGCGACCAATCGAAGGTTATGTTCAATCAGCATGTTTCGGGCATGCTCATCCCCATTTGCCATTGATTCTAAGTATTTCTTTTCATCTCCGCTTGAGAGCGGTTGTGGAAAGGCATTATTTTTCACGTATGATACTAAGAAAACAAGCTCCTTAATCACAATCCCGAGCGTTGCTAGAATACTTGACATAATTCTTCACCTCCACAAAAGATCTAGGCACTTGCCTATTCGTACTATATGTGGAAGGGAGTTTGTTTGTGTCTGTACCACCTGAAATAGCTTTAGAAAGAGGAGATGAATTTATTTTTAAACGAGCAATTCAAAAAGTGATGATGCAGCATGCGTGGAGCGCAACAATTAATATATGTTATTAAAATCCGCATAGTACCTATTTATCTTGTCCAATTAACTTTGGCAAATGTGAATATAATATACTCATGAAAGGGGGAAAACTCATGAGCAACCCATGGTTTTCGAATAAGAATGATGGTAAAAACAAAAACCAAAGCCATGCAAAGTCAGACAGTGATTCAAAATCGAAGTCAGATGTCGAATTTGATTTTAAAAACGATATAGATACAGATGTAGACAGTCAAAACAAATTAAAAAACACAGATAAGAATATCAATGAAGCAAATGCCAAAATTATTAACAGCGGAAACTCCAAAGTTGACCTTAAAATAGATGTAGATTCTGATTCTAAATCAAAAGTTCGTTCAAAAGCTGAAGCAGATCAAGATCAGGATCAAAAACAAGATCAAGATCAAAAACAAGGTCAAGACCAAGATCAAAAACAAAAGTTAAAACAATATCGCAATTACAAGCATTAGATTAATATGATTCATTTAAAGGGGTATTCATTAGATTTATGAATGCTCCTTTGGATGTACTAGTTTTGAAAAGAGGACACTATATGGAAAATCACCAGATCCAAAATCGTTCCTTGCAGCAATTTGATGGATCAATAAAGGAAAGATCTATTAATGAAATTCAATCTAACCTTTCTTCATCTGTTAATCGCAGCGGGAATTCAGATGTTGATGTCAATGTAAATATTCAAGTGGATACAATGCCAATTGCACTCTCGTTACTATGTTTATCCTTCGCTAATAAACAATTATCTCGACAAGAATTTGAAACAGCAATTAAGGAACTAGAAAAGGTGACACGTCGTTATAAAAAACCTGAAGAAAAAATAAAGGAACTTTCAAAAGTAAAATTATTTAATGAAAATAGGAGTAATCGAATATGGGGAGGCTGACTAAGTAAGGTCATTATAGGTGACTTTCTGAGGTCAGCTTTTCTTTATAGTTATCAATTAACTTTTCTATACTGTTGATGAAAAAAAGAAATTAATTTGCATGACAAAAAATGTGCTACACTTAACCTAACGAACGGTAGGTAGGTGATTTCATTAATGACAGAAAAAATAAAAGAAGCCGCCCTGACATGCTTTGCGCAAAACGGATTTGCGGGTGCATCATTATCAGCTATTGCGAACGCTGTTGGAATAAAAAAGCCTTCAATCTACGCTCATTTTAATGGAAAGGATGAGCTTTTTCTTGAGGTGTTTAAGCTTGCGCTGGATCATGAGATCGCATTCACAAAAGCATATTTAGAAAATCAATACTCACTCGGCCTGGAAAGCTGTTTATTCGAATATTTGAACCAGCATAAACAAAGGTATGAAGACGATATGAAGGCGAAATTTTTTCTAAGAATGTCTTTTTTTCCGCCAAATCATCTATATGAAGAGGTGATGGCTGATGTCTACAGGTATTTAGATGAAATTGAAGCTCTGTTTCTTCCATTGTTTGAACAGGCGAAAAGTGACGATATTATTCGAAAAAATGTGAACAATGAAGTGCTCGTCAATGCTTTTATGGGAGTATTAGATGCCGTATCGATCGAAATGATTTACGGCGGAGACAAAAGAACAGAAAAACGAATCAATGCTTCCTGGCAAATTTTTTGGTCGGGAATTACGTAAGGAGCAATAATCAATGAATAAAAGCTGGATTTATATTTATTTAGCAGGATTAATCGAAATTCTCTGGGTAACTGGATTAAAATATGCCGATCATCTATGGGAATGGGCAACAACAGCAGGCTTGCTCGTTTTAAGCTTTTATTTGGTTATAAAAGCAGTGAAAAATATCCCAGCTGGAACGGCCTATGCGGTTTTTGTCGGAATGGGAACTGCAGGAACAACTCTCACCGGCATTTTGTTTTTTGGTGAATCCTTTCAGTGGATGAAATTAATTCTTATAACTACATTATTGAGCGGGGTTTTAGGACTAAAGCTCATCTCAGTAAACCGGGAAAAGAAAGGAGCTGATTCTTAAATGGAATGGCTTTTTCTTATGTTGGCAGGAATTTCTGAAGTGTTTGGGGTATTGTTTTTAAATAAATTAAGCCGAAGCAAAAAATGGTGGGATGGCTTGCTGCTTCTGGTTACTTTTACCTTTAGCTTCCTTTTGCTTTCAAAATCAATGGAAACAATTACGATGGGAACAGCATACGCCGTATGGACGGGAATCGGTACAGTAGGTGGAGCATTGGTAGGTATCCTGTTTTATGGAGAATCAAAGGATGTAAAAAGGTTGTTTTGTATTGGAGTGATTCTCGCCTCTGTTATCGGCTTAAAGCTTATTTCATAATAATGTTGATGAGTAAACAAACCGAATGCTTTGAACCTCTCAACTAATAAGAGAGGTTTCTTTATTTCCCTTACTTTTGAAACAAATCAGTATATAGGTTACCATATACGTAATCGCAATGGAGGGATAATGATTGAAAAAAGCATTAATACTTCTACTGCTTTTATTGGCAGCAGGCTGTGGAGGCAACCAGAAAGAAAAAATTGTCGCGTTTGGAGATAGTAACACACAAGGAGCGAATTGGAGCCTTCATCATTATGCGACTTCAGAAAAATGGGTGAACTTGCTCGGTAATTCACTTAGAGGGGAATATAATATCATCAATGCGGGAATTGCAGGAGAAACCACCGAAGACGCAAGGTATAGATTTGAAAAGAATGTACTAGATAATAAACCCAATTACCTGTTTATAATGTTCGGTACGAATGACGCAGCAATCTTTACCGGAAATGTTCCCAGGGTTTCAAAAGAGAGGTTTAAAGAAAATCTTTTGTACTTTGTGGAGTCCAGCAAAGATCGAGGAATCCAGCCAGTGCTGATGACATGTCTTCCGCTGATAGAAGGGACAAACCATTCATTATTTTATTATTCGATATATGATCCGAAAGCATTTGAACAAGTTGGAGGCGCGAGGGCTTGGCATAATTCCTATAATGAAATTGTCAGAGAAACAGCAAAAGAAACCAACGTGCCGCTTATCGATAATTGGAAGGCATTCGTTAAGGAAGCTGGCGGCGATACAGACAAGAAATTAATTGAATCAGGACTCATAGATCCTTCCGGCAATCATATGACCCCTAAAGGTGCAAGATTGGTTTATCATGAGATAAACGATCATGGGTATATTCAAGAACACTAAAGGACAAACGCCTAATCACATCCTGAAATTTGTTCATAATGTACTATAAAAAGGTTAGAAGGGATGTGGACGTTCTGTACGGCTTGCCTAACGATTATTGGCTATACCCGTATCCCGCCTATCCCCGTGATACAGGATACGGGTATGCTCTAATAGTCGTATTATTGGTGGTTTTGCTTGTTATTGGCGGCGGATTTTGGTTTTATGGGTATAAATAGCACCTCTTTCATTGAGGTGTTTTTTTTGATTGGAGTAGTAAGGTAAAGATGCAAATGATATAATATCTCTTTGGATCAGAAGGAATGATGTTTTCATTTATGAAGAACGGGATAAAACATGGCTAAGTGATCTTCGTTTGATTTCAATTTCAATGAGCTCAATAAACTCTTTGTTTAAATTCATTTCATTTGCTTTGTAGTAAGATTCGATAAGTAATTCATCAGACAGCTTTCTCATACTTGATACCCATTTAATGGGAATTGCACCTCCGATTTTAGGGTTCTATTGTTTGATGAAGAAACATAAACTGTTAGGTTTTAATGTATGATTAATCTAACATGAAAAATGGACAAGAACAACCGTTCTCTTATCCACATGGAAAAGTGGATAACTTGTGGGTATCATGTTTATAAATTAGCCAATATCAGATAAATTAAGTGTGGAGAATGTGTGTAATTTAATCCACACTGTAGGAAAACACCAAGAAATGTCGAAAACTTTTTAGAATATTCTTTGAATTTGACAGAATGTGATTGTGTTCGACATAATGAAATTTTCACGAAAGGTGTAGGTGCTGCCCTGTGCTGAAAAAGTTTTTTTTACCCGATGAATTTGTAAAAGATATTTTCGACATCACTCCAGACAAATTACGTGAACGAAATGTCAAAGGGATCATCACCGATTTAGATAATACATTGGTGGAATGGGATCGCCCGAGTGCCACACCGCGGTTGATTGAATGGTTTGCTGAGATGAAAGAGAATGGGATTAAAGTAACGGTCGTCTCGAATAATAATGAAAAGCGAGTAAAGATTTTTTCAGAACCGCTTGGGATCCCCTTTATTTATAAAGCAAGAAAGCCAATGGGCAGAGCTTTTCGAAAGGCTGTCAAAAACATGGAATTAAATAAAGACGATGTGGTTGTGATTGGCGATCAGCTGATGACAGATGTACTCGGCGGCAATCGGCACGGCTACCATACGATCCTGGTTGTGCCAGTCGCCTCTTCGGATGGTTTTTTCACAAAATTTAACCGCCAGATTGAACGAAGGATCTTAAGCGCCTTGAGACGCAGAGGCCACATTCAGTGGGAGGAATAACAGACAATGGAAAAAGTAGTATGTATCGGCTGCGGAGTTCCTATCCAAACCGATAACAAAGAAGAACCGGGCTATACTCCAGAGGCGGCGCTCTTAAAAAATGAAGTGATCTGCCAACGCTGCTTTCGATTAAAAAATTACAATGAGATACAGGATGTCTCGCTTGATGACAGCGACTTTTTAAAAATTCTTCATTCCATCGGCGAGACGGATTCATTGATTGTAAAAATTGTTGACATATTTGATTTTAACGGGAGCTGGATCAATGGTTTAAACCGATTTGTCGGAAAAAATCCTGTATTGCTTGTAGGGAATAAAGCCGATATCCTGCCTAAATCCTTGAAGAAAGACCGCTTGATCAATTGGATGAGAAGAGAAGCAAAGGAAAATGGGCTGCAAACACTGGATGTCTTCCTAATCAGCGCAGACCGCGGCCAGGGCATAAAAGAACTGATTCAGGCGATCGAATCTTATCGGCAAGGAAAGGATGTCTATGTAGTAGGTTGTACAAACGTAGGCAAATCAACTTTTATCAATAGGGTAATAAAAGAAGTATCAGGTGAGGATCAGGTTATTACAACGTCCCATTATCCGGGTACAACGCTCGATCTAATCGAAATACCTCTTGATGACGGAACCTCCTTGTATGATACGCCAGGAATCATTAACCATCATCAAATGGCTCATTACATCAATGCAAAAGACTTAAAGGTGCTTACACCAAAAAAAGAACTAAAGCCGAAAATTTACCAATTGAACGAACAACAAACGCTGTTTTTTGGCGGATTAGCAAGATTGGACTTTGTGTCTGGAGATCGTTCGTCATTCGTCTGTTTTGTACCAAATGCAATAGAAATCCATCGGACGAAGCTTGAAAATGCTGATCGGCTGTATGAGAAGCATGTTGGCGATATGCTTCAGCCGCCTGGCCCTGAAGATGTCTCTGAATTTCCGGAACTCGTTAAGCACACTTTTCAGATCAAGCAAGCAAAAACGGACATTGTTTTTTCGGGACTTGGGTGGGTAACTTTGCAAAGCGCGAACCAAACCATTGCTGCCTATGCACCAAAGGGTGTCCATGTCTTTTTGCGAAGATCATTTATATAGAGGGGAGTAAGAGGAAATGAAGCATCTATACGGACTAATCGGGAATCCAGTTTCTCATTCCATGTCACCGGATATTCATAATTCGGCATTTCAAGATTTGAATTTGAATTACTATTATCAAGCGTTTCATGTAGAAAACTCTGACTTGGCGGATGCAATAAAAGGTATCAAGTCGCTTGGCATTAAAGGGTTTAATGTAACCGTCCCTCATAAAGTATCTATCATGGAGTATCTTGATGATGTGGATGAGAGTGCCAAGCAGCTTGGAGCAGTGAATACCGTTTTGCATGAGAATGGAAAATTAATCGGGTATAACACAGATGGAAATGGTTTCTTACAGTCTATAAAACCGTCTCTTTCCAAGCCGCTTGAGAAAAATTCAATTCTTGTCATAGGCGCGGGTGGAGCGGCAAGAGCGATTTATTATACACTTTCAAAGTTCGCTCCCGAAAAGATTGATATTTGCAATCGGACACTTGAAAAAGCTGTATATTTGATTGAGCATTTTGGGGCAGGTCAAAGAGGCGAAGCTTTGACCATACAAGAAGCCGAAAGCAATCTTTCTGAATATGATGTTATTATTCAAACGACTACAATCGGAATGCATCCAGACACAGCTGAAAAGCCTATATCGCTTAAGATGGCCAAAGATAATAGTCTCGTATGTGATATTATTTACAATCCGTTAAAAACGGCATTGCTAAAAGAAGCAGAAGCCAAAGGATTGCAAACATTAAATGGAGTCGGAATGCTTGTTGAGCAGGCTGCCCTTTCTTTTCACATTTGGACAGGCATGAAACCAAATACTGAAAAAATGGCAGAAATTATTGTCGGAAAATTAGGAGGAGAACATGTTAACAGGTAAGCAAAAACGTTTCTTGCGTGCAAAGGCCCATCACTTGTCGCCAATTTTTCAAGTGGGCAAAGCAGGCGTGAATGAAAATATGATCAAACAATTAAATGATGCGCTGGAAGCGAGAGAGCTGTTAAAAATCAGTGTATTGCAAAATTGTGAAGAAGACACATCAACTGTCGCTGAAATGATTGCTGAAGGAACAGGGGCAGACATCGCCCAAACGATCGGCAAGACCATCGTTTTGTATAAAGAGTCTAAAGAGAACAAGCAAATTACGCTTCCATAATTGAGGCCTGAGGTGGGTATGATGAAGAAAATAGGAATTTTTGGCGGGACGTTTGATCCTCCTCATAATGGTCATTTGCTAATGGCCAATGAAGTATTGCATCGGTTATGTCTGGATGAAGTCTGGTTTTTGCCAAATCAAATTCCGCCCCATAAACAGGAAGAGAAGTTTTCTGACAGCGGGCACAGGATTGAAATGCTCAAGCTTGCCATCGAGTCAAACCCGTCTTTTAAGCTCCAGCTGATCGAAATGGAGCGGCCGGGCCCATCTTATACGTATGATACAATGGTTTTGCTGAAAGAAAAATATCCTGATTATCAATTTTATTTTATTATTGGCGCTGATATGGTAGAGTATTTGCCTAAGTGGCATAAGATTGATGAGCTGTTGGAAATTGTCCAGTTCACAGGGGTAAAACGAATCGGTTTTCACATGGACACTCCTTATCCTGTACGATTTGTTGACGTTCCCGAATTTGAAGTCTCTTCCACGATGATTCGTGATCGTGTAGACAAAAATGAACCGATTAATTACTTGATTTCGGAGAAGGTTAGGCGTTATATAGAGGAGAATGGTTTATATGAATCGAGAACAAGCACTTGAATGCGTAAAAACTCAGCTGACAGAGCATCGATATACTCATACGATCGGAGTGATGGAAACCTCTATAAGTCTTGCTGAAACCTATGGAGCGGATGTGGAAAAAGCAGAGCTCGCAGCAATCTTTCACGACTACGCAAAATTCCGTCCATTAGAGGAAATGAAAGAGATCATATTGAGGGAAAAGATGCCACCGATGCTGTTGGAGTATTCGCCAGAGCTTTGGCACGCTCCGGTTGGGGCCTTTTTAGTCGAAAAAGAAGTCGGAATATCAGATCGTGATGTGTTATCAGCAATTAAGTTTCATACGTCAGGAAGAGCCGATATGACTCTCCTTGAGAAGGTCGTTTATGTAGCAGATTATATTGAGCCCGGACGCAGGTTTCCCGGGGTGGACGAGGTACGGGATCTCGCAAAAGACAGCCTTGATTTGGCACTCATTCAAGCTGTTAAAAACACCGTTATCTTTTTATTGAAAAAAAATCAGCCCGTATATCCTGAGACGATGGAAACCTACAATTTTTTGATTCAAACTAGGAGGAAAGATTAGATGAACGAAGCTTCAATTTTAAAAGTAGCAGCAGAAGCTTGTGATGACAAGCGCGCCGAAGAAATAATCGCACTGAATATGCAGGGGATTTCATTGGTAGCTGATTACTTTTTGATTTGCCACGGCAATTCTGATAAACAGGTTCAAGCCATTGCCAGGGAGGTAAAAGATCAGGCAGAGGAGCACGGGATTCATGTCAAACGAATGGAAGGGTTTGATGAAGCAAGGTGGATCCTGATTGATCTAGGCGATGTGGTGGCACATGTATTCCATAAAGAAGAAAGAGGGTACTACAACCTGGAAAAGCTGTGGGGAGATGCTCCGCAAGAAGATTTGCCTCTATGATTTACCGGGACTTTGCGAGTGTTTACGACGAATTGATGTCCCATGCACCGTATGATGAATGGCTGAAGTGGATTGACGAGTCAATAAAGGCCGCAGGAAAGGAAAAAGGAAGCGTTTTGGATCTTGCTTGCGGGACAGGTGAACTCACGCTTCGGCTTGCAAAGAATGGCTTCGAAGTAACAGGGATTGATATTAGTGAGGAAATGCTCTCTGTAGCAATTCAAAAAGCACTGGCAGAGAAATTATCCATTGATTTTTATAACCAGGATATGCGTGATATAGCCGGGCATGAAAATCGTTTTGACGCAGTCGTTATTTGCTGTGATTCGTTAAATTACTTAACTGAAGAAGAAGATGTGCTAAGGACCTTCCAGGAAGTTTACCACACGCTATCTTCTTCCGGTCTGCTGCTCTTTGACGTTCATTCGAACTATAAAATGAATGAGTTGTTTCCCGGACATACTTACGCTGATGATGATGATGAGATCTCAGTCATTTGGAAAAGTTTTATGGGAGATGCTGAAAATTCCGTTTTCCACGATATGACTTTTTTTGTGAACCAAGGGGACAATACATACGTCCGATACGATGAAACCCATCTTCAGAAGACACTTCCGATCAACAGATATATTCAATACCTTGAGAAATCGGGCTTTACTCTGCAAAGTTTGACCGCTGACTTTACAGATAAAAGTCCAACTGATACGTCTGAGCGGCTTTTTTTCGTCGCCAAGAAAGAGTAAAAAACCATCGTTTAAAGGTACGATGGTTTTAAAAATGCCTTTTCCGCTCTTTGCGTCTCTTGAAACGATATGAAAGAATTATGAAGAAGCGGGGAATTGCTTTTTGATTAAAGAAAGGTCTTCTTCGAATTTCGTATGAGTGGATCGGAACAGGCGGTGAAACATATCCCCAATCCCTTCATCCAATGCTTTAATTCCTTCTCCAGTCACTCCGCCTTTTACACAAACCTTTTCTTGCAGCGACGGAAGTGTATAATGCTCTTTTTCAAGTAGCTTGCCTAGGCCTACCAGCATTTCTTTAGAAAGAACTGTCGCTTCAGCATGAGAGATATTTGTCTCTGCAACTGCTGCGTCGATGAATCGTTGGACTAAATAGCTGAAAAAAGCCGGGCCGCAGCTTACAATATCTGAGGCGACTCTTGTAATTCTTTCTTCAATTTGAACAGGAAGAGATATTCCTTTTAAAAGCTGTAAGATGTTCGTTTTCGTCTTGTCCGTACAGCTGCTTCCGTACGTAATAAGAGAGATTCCTGCGAATGCTCTATTCGTTATGCTCGGGATAATTCGAGCGGTTTGGCATGGCACAATCTGTTCAATTTGATCAACTCGAATGGGACTTGTAATGGTAATTAAACACTGTTTTTCAGTAAATAAGCGGCTGTGCTTGCTGAGAAAAGGGTAAATATCTAAAGGTTTCACACACAAAAAAATTAGTTCGCTTTGTAAAATGACATCCTCTGGTGTTTCAGCCAATTGAATTTCCGGATATTTGTTTTTTAACGTTTTCGCTTTTTCCAAGGTGCGGTTGGTAATCGAAAGAAATGAGGGATTGACAGCTTTTGATTCGATAAGAGCTTCAATTAATATCGTCCCCATATTCCCTGTGCCAATAAAGCCGATATTCAAACCTTATCCCCCCTTAGGCCATTTATCTTCTAAACGATATGTGCAATAACCGTCAAATATGAATGAAAGTGGGTGCTTGAATGTGGAATGGATAAAGAAATACAAATGGGCAGCTGCAGGAGCAGCGTTTTGCATCTGTGCTGGTCTATATATTTTTGCTGAACTCAATAAGAAAGAAGACCATGAAGTGCTTCCAAAAGAAGTGTCTGCAGAAGCTATTGAGAAACCTCAGGAGGAAACACCACCCGAACAACCTCAGTCTATAGTCATTGATGTCAAAGGAGCAGTAAAAAAACCCGGTGTTTATGATATGCAGTCAGGTGACAGGGTACATCATGTTATTCAAAAAGCTGGAGGGGTATTGGATGGAGCAGATCAAAATCAGTTAAATCTTGCCCTGCTATTACAGGATGGGATGGTCATTTATGTGCCAAAGAAAGGAGAAGAAGGGGCGGCTTCAGGAGCAGCTCCTGAAGGGCAAAGCAATGTTGAAAGCACGGAGCAAAATGGTTCTGCAAAAACTGTGAATATTAACACGGCCACTTCCGAAGAGCTACAGACCCTCCCAGGCATAGGGCCGTCCAGGGCAGAGACCATTATTGCTTATCGGGAAGAAAACGGCGGATTCAAAACAATTGAAGACATGATGAACGTCAGCGGAATCGGTGAAAAGTCTTTTGAAAAATTGAAGCCTTCAATTACCGTAAAGTAAATTGACTTCTAAAGAGCAAGGAATGTAAACTAAAACACAGGTTAATAGAGTAAGGAGGAACCAGGTTGGAAGAACGAATTTCTTGGGATCAATATTTTATGGCCCAAAGCCATCTGCTCGCACTGAGAAGCACATGTACAAGACTTGAGGTTGGTGCAACAATTGTCAGGGACAAGCGTATTATTGCCGGGGGCTATAACGGCTCGATCGCAGGGGGAGTGCACTGTATAGATGAGGGATGTTACGTCATTGACTCTCATTGTGTACGAACGATTCATGCGGAAATGAATGCAATCCTGCAATGTGCGAAATTCGGCGTTCCGACAGAAGGGGCGGAAATGTACGTTACGCATTTTCCGTGTTTGCCATGCTGTAAATCGATTATTCAAGCAGGTATTCGACGTTTGTATTACGCAAAAAATTATAAAAATCATCAATATGCAGTGGAATTATTTCAACAGGCAAATGTAAAAGTCGAGCAAGTAGATGTAGATCATAGAATGATAGACGGAAAAAACAGAGAAAAACAAGTTTTTGTTGAAGGCTTGATTGATAAGCTGTCTTCAACTGGTATTGAGGAGGAAGAAAGAAAGAAACTGTTTGAGGAAGCGAACCGGCTTTTTGCTTCGAATGTTTCTTCATGAGTCTGCGTTTTTTTCTGCTGGCAATTTCATCTGCAGCTGGAATTGCCATTGCATCTTCTTCTAACCTCTTCTTTCTTCCAGTCATTATCTGCCTCTTTATCTATTGTCTCTACCAAAGACGAATCGAGCTGTTTTTTCTATGCCTGTTTTTTATTTTTCTCTTTTTCTTCAATTTCAAATTAATAGACCATATAAATATTACCCGCTTCGAAGAAGGATCTCTGCGTACGGAGGCTTCACTTATTGATATTCCAAAACTAGACGGAGATCGTTTTTCCGCAAACGTTAAGACGAGGGAAGGAGAAATCTTTTCTGCTGTTTATTATTTGAATGAGCCATCCGAAATATCAAAGCTTTCACAACTTGAGCCAGGGAATGTATGCGTGATGAATGGCGAATTGAAACCACCGAAAAATGCAACTGTTCCAGGAACATTTAATTATAAGCAATATTTGCATGATAAAAAGATTCATTGGATCTATCGTGTAAATTCTATTGAGGATTGCAGGATGACCGGGAATTTCCCGCTTAAGAAAATCAGAAAAGCTGGATTGGATTTTATTAAAGAGCATGTACCGGAAACTTCAGCCGGCATTGTACAGGCGTTGATATTTGGCGATCAGCAAAATATAGATCCCGAAGTCATTGATGCTTATCAGCAGCTCGGAATTATCCATATCCTTGCAATTTCCGGCCTCCATGTTGGAATCTTAACTGCCGCCCTCTATCATGTCTTGCTTCGTCTTGGAATGACAAGAGAATCAGCAAAGCTTCTTCTCATAGCTGTCCTGCCTCTGTATTCGATCATAACTGGTGCATCTCCGTCAGTGTTAAGAGCGGCATTTATGACAATGGCATTCCTGTTGTTTTCGTTGATCAATGTCCGCCTGAAAACGGCAGATGCTTTATGTCTCGTATTTTTAGGGCTTCTCCTGATTGATCCCTATCAATTATTTCAAGTCGGATTTCAGCTTTCATTTGCTGTTACCTTTTTTCTTCTCATGTCAAAATCGATTATTCAGCAAATCGCCTCTCGAATAGGCCAGCTTATCATGGTCTCCTTGATTGCACAGCTAGGTTCATTGCCGATCCTTCTTTACCACTTTCAATCAGTTTCTCTTTTAGGCTTGGTAATGAATATTCTCTTTGTTCCTTTTTATACGTTGCTTATTCTTCCGTTTGCGTTAATCAATTTTATCCTTATGCTAGCTTTTCCTTCACTCGGCGCTTTCTTTTTTCGATTTCTTGACTTCCTGATGCAGTGGAGCCATCAAATCGCGGTTACCATGGCTGCTATTGATCCTGTGCAAATCATCACAGTAAAACCGGGTCTTTTTCAGCTTCTTTTCTATGTGATGAGCGCTGTTCTTTTATTATATAAGCTGGAAACGTCTGGTCCGGGTAAAGCTTCATTTGTTTCTTCGCTCCTTTTAGTTGCTGCTGTAGTCCTTCATCTATTGACTCCTTCTTTCTTAGCAAAAGGAGAGGTTGTGATGCTTGATATTGGCCAGGGAGACAGCATGTTTATTTCTGCTCCTCGGTCAAAGGGCAATGTATTGGTAGACACGGGAGGAATCGTATCCTTTCCAAAGGAAGAATGGCGAAAGAGAAAATCACAGTTTTCCATCGGGAAGAATATCCTTATCCCATTCCTGACAGCAAAAGGCATTCGGCAGCTTGATGCTCTCGTATTAACACATGCGGACCAAGACCATATTGGCGAAGCGGATGTTTTAATCACTCAAAAGAAAGTAAAAAAATTGATTGTACCTATAGGTTTTATACGGGAAAGGAGTGATGAATCTCTGATTACGCAGGCTATGGAAAATGGAATTCCTGTAGAGGTTGTTCAAAGCGGGGATGTTTTAGAAATCAATGATTTAACTTTTCGAGTGCTGGCTCCTGAAGAAATTGATAAAGAGAGTAAAAATAACAGCTCGCTCGTATTATGGTTTCGGGCAAATGATATCAGCTGGCTGCTTACTGGAGATCTTGAAAAGGAAGGAGAGCTCAGTTTATTGAAGAAATATCCTTCTTTAATGGCGGACATCCTTAAAGTGGGACATCACGGCAGCAAAGGCTCAAGCGGGAGCGAGTTTATTAAACAACTCCATCCGAAAGCAGCCTTTATTTCAGTAGGGGAAAATAATCGTTACCAGCATCCGCATCAAGAAGTGCTGAATATATTATCTGACTTTCAAGTGCATACTTATCGTACAGATAAGCATGGCTCGATTCAGTATGTATATGATAACAAGAAAGGAACCATTCAGCTCCACCCTCCATATGATACAGTACCGAAATCAAAATAAGGTGAACCTTCAAACAGTTCGCCGCTTTTATAGGCAGCCCGTCCCCCGCCTCGACGGGGATCTAACTGACCGTTAATAAAAAACCGTCAGCTTAGCGGGCTGACAGTAAAGAGAATCGAAGAAGTCTTACGAGCCGATTAAATGAATTACTGTACCGATAATAAACAGAACGGAAAAGAAACCGAAAGATACGATAAATCCGACTGCTGAATCAACAGCATCATTCCGCTTGCTCTGCACATTTTTTTCAAACTCATTCATTTTGACCCCTCCCCGTGACTTCAGTATAGAGGAGAATAAAGGAAAAATCCATCATTATCGGAAACGTTTTCATTTTCATATACCGTTTGTATGGTATTCCGTTTTTGCAAGGAGTTCCGGACCCTTGCAAAGACGTTTACTATAGATGAGAGAGGCAATTTGTTGCTTCTCTCTTTACTAATTCCTCTGCTCCGGTTTAGGATAGAGATATGCGAACAGCAGGCAGCAGAAAGGTTGAATATGGATGGTATTACAAGTTTGGAAAGATATTAAAAAAGGAAAGATAGAGCCCGTTTATTGTATATATGGAAAAGAACTATACCTCATACAAGAAACGGTTTCCTTATTGAAAAAAGCTGTCGTTGAAGAAGGGACGAAGGATTTCAATTTCTCTGTCTTTGATTTGGAAGAAGAATCGATTGAATATGCCATAGAAGACGCTGAGACATTTCCGTTTATGGGAGATAAGCGGCTCGTTATCGCAAAAAATCCTTCCTTTTTATCAACGGAAAAGAAAAAAGATAAGATCGATCACCCGCTTGATCGTTTAGAAACCTACATAAAAACTCCGGCGCCGTATACCGTATTTATTTTGTACGCCCCTTATGAAAAGCTGGATGAAAGAAAAAAAGTGACGAAACTCCTGAAAAAGGAAGCAAGCATGGTTGAAGCAAAGGAGCTAAGCGGCTCCGATTTAACAGAGTTCACATTGAATCTCGTTGCTGCTGAGAACAAAACTATGCAGCCTGAGGCGGCTCAGGAGCTCCTCATGCTTACATCAGGGAATTTATCTGCAATTGCCCAGGAAGTAAAGAAGCTGTGCACCTACAAAATCAATCAGGAAGACATCACGGTGGATGATGTGAATACGCTTGTGGCCAGAAACCTTGAGCAAAATATCTTTGAGCTTATTAACAAAATCGTAAGTAAAAAAAGAACAGAAGCCTTGCAAATTTTCTATGATTTAATAAAACAAAAAGAAGAACCGATCAAAATGCTGGCTTTAATTATGAATCAATTCAGGCTGATCCATCACGTAAAATACTTTCAAAAACAAGGCTACGGTCAAAAACACATTGCCTCCAATATAAAAATTCACCCGTTTCGCGTAAAGCTTGCTCTTGATCAAGCTCGGCTGTTTTCTGAGCATGAGCTAACGGAGATTAGTAAGACCTTGGCGGAAATGGACTATGAAATGAAGTCGGGGAAGAGAGATAAACAGTTGATTTTGGAGCTGTTTCTCCTAAATGTTTTAAAGAGTTAAACCGAAAAAAAATGATCCTCATGTTCGAGGATCATTTTCTTATGCAGAAAGACCGTTTACTTTTTTCGCTAGACTTGATTTATATCTTGCAGCAGCGTTTTTCTGTACAAGGCCTGTTTTAACTGCTTTATCAATTTTTTTAGAAGCTTCAGAAAGAGCTGCAGCTGCTTTCTCAGCATCATTGTTGTTGATGTGAGCTTCTACTTGCTTCATTGCAGTACGCATAGCAGATTTAATCGTCGCATTATGAGCACGTCGTTCGTTGTTTGTTTTAGTGCGTTTAATCGCTGATTTAATATTTGGCATTTGATTCACCTCCCAAGATCAACCTCTAGGAAATGAGGTCATCTCTAACATAGAACAAATTGTATTCTATCAGACGCCCCATAAGATTGCAATCATATTAGGCAAGGATATTCTCACAAAACGAATGATTTTTTGCTGGTGTGGAGAAACTATCCATATTCATACATGGTGGAGGTTAAAAACATATGGAGCAAAAGAAGCTTGATCTAAGCAAATACACCGTCCGTACAGATTTAGCAGTTGAAGTAAAAGAGATGATGACTGAAAATCAACCTAATACGAAAGATGCTAGTGGATTTGTCGTCAAGGAACACGAAGAAAACGGTGTAAAAATAACTACTGTTGAAATTACTGAAGAGGGTGAAAAGCTATCCGGCAAAAAGAAAGGAAACTATCTGACCCTGCAGGTAGAGGGAATCAAGGAGCAGGATTCCGAGATGGAGGAAACGGTTGTCGAGGTTTTTGCCAAGGCCTTTTCATCGTTTTTAGAGAATTTATCCATCGATCAGAATGCGAGCTGTTTAGTCGTGGGGCTTGGCAATTGGAACGTAACTCCGGATGCACTAGGTCCTACCGTGGTAAAAAACCTTTTGGTCACCCGGCATCTGTTTAAACTCCAGCCGGAACAAGTCCAAGAGGGCTATCGTCCGGTCAGCAGCCTTACCCCAGGGGTTATGGGACTCACGGGGATTGAAACGAGCGATATCATTCAGGGAGTAATCAGCGAATCAAAGCCGGATTTTGTCATAGCAGTTGATGCTTTAGCTGCGAGGGCGATTGAAAGAGTTAATACGACGATTCAAATTTCAGATACCGGCATTCATCCTGGATCAGGTGTTGGTAACAAACGGAAAGAGCTAAGTAAAGATACATTAGGTATCCCAGTGATCGCGATTGGTGTTCCTACTGTAATTGATGCCGTGACGATTACGAGCGATACGATTGACTATATTTTAAAGCACTTCGGCCAAGAGATGAATGATAACAGCCCCTCCAAGTCACTGGTTCCGGCGGGAATGAGCTTTGGCAAGAAGAAAAAGCTGACGGAGGAGGATCTTCCGGAAAAAGAGCAGCGACAATCATTTCTCGGCATCGTTGGAACGTTAGAAGAAGAAGAGAAAAGACAGCTAATATATGAAGTGCTGGCGCCTTTGGGACATAATTTAATGGTGACCCCGAAAGAAGTGGATTCCTTTATTGGCGATATGGCAAATGTCATTGCGAACGGCTTAAATACCTCTCTTCATCAGCTTGTTTCCCAGGATAATAAAGGCTCCTACAACCACTAACTTTCACGGTTCTACTCTTTCTAGCTTGTTCATAGAGTATTTAATAGACAAGCAGTGAAAGGGGAGAACCGATGAAGAGAAGAAAAAAGAATCGACATTTGGTCGTAGCAGTTCATGCGGGAACATTTATTAAATCGGGCTTTGCATTCATTTCAGGGCTTTTGCTGATTTTTATTATTACAGGTGCGCTTACTTCCTTAAGGCCGGAGCTTAGGCTATCCTCTTCTTCAATCAATGGAGTGGCGGCAGAGATTCCCGGATCCTCTTTTTTGCTGTTATTAGCTTCTGAAAATAAGTATTTTGCAGCTGGTGCAAAGGATCAAGAGATTAACTTTCATTTGTCCTCCATTATGCTTAAGCTTGCGACAAGCATTAATTTAGAGGATCCGAGAAGCTTCCTCGGCCGCGAGCTTCCCGGATTCTCTCAATTTGATACGGAAATCCTTGTTGCGGGGGAAGGAACCGACTACACAAATATGCCCTATGAATCTGCTCCTCCTGCCGATGTGCTTGAAAAAGAAAAAGAAGCTAATTTAGCAGAATTGGAACAAATCAATCCGGAGAAAAAGGAAGAATCTCCGAAAGAGACGCCAAAACAAACGACGGGTGATAGAAAAGTCGTTTATATTTACAACACACATAATACAGAATCATATCTGCCTCTATTAAAAGGAGAAACGGATCCAAATCGGGCTTTTCATTCAAAAGCAAATGTCACCTTGGTCAGTGACATGCTTGGAAAATCGTTAAAAGCCGAAGGGCTCGGCAGCGAAGTTGAAAAAAAAGATTTCCAGGCGAGCCTGAACAAAAAAGGCTGGAATTACACACGTTCATATGAAGAGTCACGTTCTGCGGTTCGAGAGGCTTTGGCAGCAAATAAGGAGTTTGCATACACGATCGATATTCACCGCGACGTGAAAAGGCTGAATGGTACGTTAAAAGAAATTAACGGAAAAAAATATGCAAAAGTTGCTTTTATCGTAGGAACAAATAATTCATCATTTTCCAAAAACCATCAAGTGGCAACTGAACTCCATAAACTTCTTGAAAAGAAGTACAAAGGTGTAAGCAGAGGCGTATTTAAACAGGGAGGCAGCCGCAATAATGGCGTCTACAATCAAGATTTATCGCAAAATGCCTTGTTGATTGAATTCGGCGGTGTTGACAACAATTTAGAGCAGCTGAGAAACTCTGCTGACGCTATTGCAGACGTTTTTAGCGAGATGTATTGGGATGCCGATAAGGTAAATACAAAAGCAAATGAGAAAGTAAAACAGTAAAGGAGTTGACCGAAATGGCGGCTTTCACAATGAGATTTTTCTTCTTAGTCGTCATCTTGTTGTTCGGTGTATTGCTCGGAATGCAGCAAGCAAATGACGGGATGAAGCACATGAAGGGCTATGAAGATCCGGATCTGAAAAATGCCTTTGCGCTTCAAGGCGGAGAAGGGGAAGAGAGAGAGGCTTCTGTCCTCGGTCATGAAGTAAGTACAACCGATTTAGAAGAAAAACAAAAAGAGCTTGAAGAGGTTGAAGCCTTTAACATTTTTTCAAGAACGGGAAAAGCTTTAGCTGATGGAATTACAAATTCTGCCCAATCACTTTACGATTGGGCGGCTAAAAGAATAGAAGGCGAGTAGGTTGTCAGCCTTCTTAAAGAAGGACCTTTAAAAGGCAAATTCTTTTTTGAGAAGGCTCATTATGATTCGATCTACATATTGTCCGTTCTTAAAAACATCATCACGCAGAACCCCATCTTTCTTAAAACCAGCCTTTTCATAACAGCGAATCCCACCAAAATTGTCGGCATCAACTGATAGATATACTTTGTGAAGATTTAGCCTCATAAAAGCAAACTCAGCAAGTACCCGGGTTACTTCCGTTCCATATCCCTGCCCCCAAACTGATTTTTCCCCAAGCCAAACGCCAAACTCTGCTTTCCGTGACCATGGGTTAACGTTGAATAGATGAGCATTGCCAATTGCTGTTCCATCCTCTTGAAGAACAGTAAAATCCACTCTGGATGGATCGCTTTTTGCATAGATCAGGGTCCTTTCTCTAACAGTGGCAGGGGTTAGCGGAATACCAGTGCCAGAAGGGGGGCATTTGTTTATATCAGGATCAGATAGCCATCTATAACGCATTTCCCAATCATCCTCTATTACTGGACGAAGTGTAATTCTTTTTGCGGATAACATCATTTTTTCACCTCTCCTACAGATAATATAACATTTCACAAACCGGTACAAATGGATTTCTAATTGAATCTTTACAAGTGTATTGATATAATCAAACCTAGCGCTAACGGCGTTTTACAGTAGGAGTGATAGAAGTGACGGATAAAGAAAATCGCTTAAAAAGGCAATCAAGAATCCGTAATTTTTCGATCATCGCCCATATTGATCATGGAAAATCAACACTGGCGGATCGAATATTAGAAAAAACAGCTGCGATCACGCAAAGGGAAATGAAAGAGCAGCTTTTGGATTCAATGGATTTGGAAAGAGAACGCGGAATTACGATTAAGCTGAATTCGGTTCAGTTAAAATATGCGGCGAAAGACGGGGAAGAATATATTTTTCATTTAATCGATACTCCCGGACACGTCGACTTTTCTTACGAGGTTTCAAGAAGCTTAGCTGCCTGTGAAGGGGCGATTTTAGTCGTTGATGCAGCGCAGGGCATAGAGGCGCAGACATTGGCAAACGTTTATTTGGCTCTGGATAACGATTTAGAGATTCTTCCGATAATTAACAAAATTGACTTGCCGAGTGCTGAACCGGATCGCGTCCGTCAAGAAATTGAGGATGTAATCGGCCTTGATGCTTCAGAAGCTGTACTTGCTTCTGCAAAAGCAGGGATTGGAATCGAAGAAATTCTGGAACAAATTGTCGAAAAAGTGCCTGCTCCGTCCGGTGATCCGGATGCGCCGCTTCAGGCGTTAATTTTCGACTCGCTTTATGACGCATATCGGGGAGTTATCGCTTATATCAGAGTCATTAATGGAACGGTTAAGCCCGGGCAGAAGATAAAGATGATGGCAACGGGCAAAGAATTCGAGGTCATAGAGGTAGGGGTTTTCACCCCGAAAGCAACGCCGACCGAAGAGCTTACGGTTGGAGATGTCGGCTTTTTAACTGCTGCGATCAAAAATGTCGGCGATTCCCGGGTGGGTGATACGATTACGCACGCCAAGAATCAGGCAAGCGAAGCCCTTCCAGGATACAGAAAAATGAATCCGATGGTATATTGCGGACTTTATCCCATTGACACAGCGAAGTACAATGACTTAAGAGAGGCTCTGGAAAAGCTGGAACTGAATGATTCCGCCCTTCAATATGAACCGGAAACTTCACAAGCGTTGGGCTTTGGGTTCCGCTGCGGCTTTCTTGGCATGCTTCATATGGAAATCATCCAGGAAAGAATTGAAAGAGAATTTAAAATTGACTTAATTACGACGGCACCAAGTGTTATTTATGAAGTATTTATGTCGGATGGGGAAAGCCTTATCGTTGACAATCCGTCAAACATGCCTGATCCGCAAAAGATTGACCGAATAGAAGAGCCGTTTGTCAAAGCGACAATGATGGTTCCAAACGATTTTGTCGGGGCGGTTATGGAATTATGCCAGGGCAAAAGAGGAAACTTTATCGACATGCAATATATGGATGCCAACCGGGTAAATATCGTTTATGAAATCCCGCTTGCCGAAATTGTATATGAATTCTTTGACCAATTAAAATCGAATACAAAAGGATACGCGTCGTTTGATTATGAAATGATTGGCTATAGGCCGTCGCAACTTGTGAAAATGGATATCATGCTGAACGGTGAAAAAATCGATGCCCTCTCCTTCATTGTTCATCGTGACTATGCATACGAACGAGGAAAAATCATCGTTGAAAAGCTGAAAGAGCTTATTCCACGCCAGCAATTTGAAGTGCCTGTTCAAGCGGCAATCGGCCAGAAAATTGTGGCAAGGTCTACCATTAAAGCGATGCGTAAAAACGTATTGGCGAAATGCTACGGCGGCGATATTTCAAGAAAAAGAAAGCTTCTTGAAAAACAAAAAGAAGGCAAAAAGCGGATGAAAACAGTAGGATCTGTAGAGGTGCCCCAAGAAGCATTTATGGCCGTCTTAAAAATGGATGACAGCCAAAACAAATAAAGATGTCAAAACAGCCGCAGTGGTTATACTGCGGTTTTCTATATAAAGAAGGTGCTAACGATGAAGTCTGCTTACATTCACATTCCGTTTTGCGAACACATATGCCATTACTGCGACTTTAATAAATTTTTTATTCAAAACCAGCCTGTTGACGATTATTTAGTGTCGTTAGAAGCAGAAATGAAAAACACAATCGAACGAGAAGGAAAAAGCAGAGTAGATACAATATTTATCGGGGGCGGAACACCAACTTCTCTTTCGGTCCGCCAGCTGGAGCACCTGATGAATTCAATCCATAAAGTATTAGAGCCCTCCGGCCAAATCATTGAGTTTTCAGTTGAAGCGAATCCTGATGACCTTAATGCAGAAAAACTTTCCTTTTTAAAAGAAGCAGGAGTAAACCGTCTAAGCCTTGGAGTTCAGACGTTTGAAGACGAGCTTCTCAAAAAAATTGGCAGAGTCCATGAAACGAAGGATGTTTTTATTGCGGTTGAACAAGCTAGAAAGGCAGGGTTTCAAAATATCAGTCTTGATTTGATGTTCGGCTTGCCCGGACAGACTACCCTGCATCTAGAAAGGTCTCTTCAAACCGCCCTTTCTCTTGACGCGGAGCACTATTCGGTGTATTCGCTGATTGTCGAACCAAAAACGATTTTCTATAATTTGATGCAAAAAGGAAGACTCCATCTTCCTGCACAAGAAACAGAAGCGGAAATGTACGAATTAGTTATGGAGAACATGGATCATCACGGTGTGAAGCAATACGAAATCAGCAATTTTTCGAAACCCGGTTTTGAAAGCCGGCACAATCTCACATACTGGAACAATGAGCATTACTATGGATTTGGCGCAGGCGCCCACGGATACGTCAATGGGAAACGAACCGTCAATGCAGGCCCATTGAAAAAATACATGGCTCTTGTTGATGAAAAGGGATTTCCTTATACGGAAGAGAGCGATGTTTCTTTTAAAGAGAAGATTGAGGAAGAAATGTTTTTAGGCCTGAGAAAAACGGCGGGCGTTAATAAGCATGTATTTCAAGAGAAGTTCGGCCAGCCTGTGGAAGCATTTTTTGCCGAAACTGTTCAGAAGCTTGAAAAACAAGGCCTGCTTCTTAATGGTACCACGAACATTTCCCTTACTCATAAAGGAAAGCTGTTGGGAAATGAAGTTTTTCAGTCGTTTCTGAAGTGAATGAATTGACATTTTAAAATGGGTTTGATAATTTTGTTATAGAATTAGCACTCATTCATACAGAGTGCTAACAGGGGTGATGATGGTGTTAACAGATCGTCAGCTTTTAATTCTGCAAGTAATAATCAATGATTTCATCCAGAATGCGCAGCCGGTCGGATCAAGAACGTTGTCCAAAAAAGGTGAAATCCAATTCAGCTCGGCGACGATCCGGAATGAAATGGCTGATCTTGAAGAGCTCGGTTTCATTGAAAAAACTCATACTTCCTCCGGAAGGGTTCCTTCTGAAAGAGGGTATCGATATTATGTGGATCATTTATTATCCCCGCGAATGCTGACAAAAACAGATTTAACCTTAATTCAGTCTGTTTTTAAAGCGAAAATAGTTGAGCTTGAAAGAATTGTTCAAAAGTCAGCCCAAGTTTTATCAGATTTGACTAACTATACATCAATTGTGTTGGGGCCGAGAATCAGCGAGAATCACTTGAAGCAAATTCAAATTGTTCCTATTCAACCTGATAAAGCGGTAGCGATTCTTGTTACGAATACTGGACATGTAGAACACAAGCTGATTAATTTCCCGGGGAAAGTTAATTTGTCAGATCTCGAAAAGCTAATCAATATTCTGAATGAGCGCCTCTCGGGTGTGCCAATGTCTGAGCTGAAGGATCGGATTTTTAAAGAGATTGTAATCTTTTTAAAATCCCATATTGAAAACTATGACCATGTGTTCAGCGGTTTATCCGCAGCTTTCCATTCATCTATTGATGACGGACAGCTTTATTATGGCGGCAAGATCAATATGCTGAATCAGCCGGAATTCCACGATATTGACCGTGTGAGGTCGCTGTTGTCCATGATTGAAGAAAAGCAGGATGTTATACGCTTGTTCGAAAATAATCACCATGGAATATCGATAAAAATCGGTAAGGAAAATGATAACGAAGCGATGGAGTTTTGCAGCCTGCTAACCGCCAACTATTCAGTCGGTTCTAAACAAATTGGCTCGATCGCAATTATCGGCCCGATCCGTATGGATTATTCAAGGGTTGTGAGTTTGTTGAATCAGGTTAGTTCAGACTTGTCAAATGCACTGACGAGTCTGTATGATGAGTAAAGTGACAAAGGCAAAGGGATTTGAATAAAATATATCCGTACCGAAGCCTTTGAGGGAGGTGAACACAGTTGACAGAGAAAAAGAATACAGCAGAGCACGTTGAAACAGAGGAAGAACAACAGGAAGCTGGGGGATTTTCCAATGAAGCTGCTGACTCTGCTAATGAAGAGGCAGATGTTCAGGAAGAGTCTGCAAACGATACTCAAGTTCTTCAAAATGAAGTAGCAAAATTACAAGAGCTTCTAGACGAAAAAGAAAACAAAATCCTGCGTGTTCAGGCGGATTTTGAAAATTATAAACGCCGTACTCGGACGGAACAGGAAACAATCCAAAAATACCGTTCTCAAAATATCGTAACAGAAATCCTTCCAGCGTTAGACAGCTTTGAAAGAGCGCTGCAAATAAACCCCGAAAACGATCAGACAGAGAGTTTATTGCAAGGCATGCAAATGGTGCAGCGCCAGCTCGTTGAGGCTTTGACAAAAGAAGGTGTTGAAATTATTCCTGCAGTTGGAGAGGAATTTGACCCAACCCTTCACCAAGCTGTCATGCAGGTAGAAGATGAAAGTTATGATTCGAACGTTGTGGTCGAAGAATTGCAAAAAGGCTACAAGCTTAAGGACCGTGTCATTCGTCCATCTATGGTAAAAGTAAACCAATAACTACATAGCAGGAGGTTATAAAAGTGAGTAAAGTAATAGGTATTGACTTAGGTACAACTAACTCTTGTGTTGCCGTTTTAGAAGGCGGAGAACCAAAAGTAATTGCAAACGCAGAAGGCAACCGCACAACTCCTTCTGTCGTGGCGTTTAAAAATGGAGAACGCCAAGTGGGAGAGGTGGCAAAGCGCCAAGCGATTACAAATCCCAACACAATTATTTCAATTAAAAGACACATGGGTACAGATTACAAGGTAGAAGTGGAAGGGAAAAACTACACTCCTCAAGAAGTGTCTGCTATTATCCTTCAACACCTTAAATCGTATGCAGAAAGCTATCTTGGCGAAACGGTTGAAAAAGCAGTAATCACAGTTCCTGCTTACTTTAATGATGCAGAGCGCCAAGCGACAAAAGATGCTGGTAAAATTGCCGGCCTTGAAGTAGAACGTATCATCAATGAGCCGACTGCAGCTGCTTTGGCATACGGCTTGGACAAAACAGATGAAGACCAAACGATCCTTGTTTACGACCTTGGCGGCGGTACTTTTGACGTTTCCGTACTTGAGCTTGGAGACGGCGTATTTGAAGTACGTTCCACTGCTGGTGATAACAGACTGGGCGGAGATGATTTTGACCAAGTCATCATTGACCACTTAGTAGCTGAATTCAAAAAAGATAACGGCATCGACCTTTCCAAAGACAAAATGGCCCTTCAGCGTTTAAAAGATGCAGCTGAAAAAGCGAAAAAAGATTTGTCCGGTGTATCATCAACACAAATTTCTTTACCGTTTATCACTGCCGGTGAAGCAGGCCCGCTTCATTTGGAATTAACCTTAACAAAAGCAAAATTTGAAGAGCTTTCTGCCGGTCTTGTAGAGCGCACTATGGGTCCTGTACGCCAAGCGCTTCAAGATGCAGATCTGTCAAGCAGCGAAATCGACAAGGTTATCCTAGTCGGTGGATCTACCCGTATCCCAGCAGTACAGGAAGCAATCAAAAAAGAAACTGGAAAAGATCCTCATAAAGGAGTTAACCCTGATGAAGTGGTTGCTCTTGGAGCAGCGATTCAAGGCGGAGTTATCACTGGTGACGTAAAAGACGTTGTTCTTCTTGATGTCACTCCGTTGTCACTTGGAATTGAGACAATGGGTGGCGTATTCACCAAGCTGATCGAACGTAACACGACGATTCCAACCAGCAAGTCGCAGGTGTTCTCAACAGCAGCAGATAATCAAACTGCCGTTGATATCCATGTCTTGCAAGGGGAACGCCCTATGTCTGCAGACAATAAAACACTCGGCCGTTTCCAATTGTCCGATATTCCTCCGGCTCCGCGCGGCGTTCCGCAAATCGAAGTGTCATTTGACATCGATAAAAACGGTATCGTAAACGTAAGAGCGAAGGATATGGGTACTGGTAAAGAACAAAACATTACAATCAAATCTTCTTCAGGCCTATCTGATGATGAGATCGATCGGATGGTAAAAGAAGCAGAAGAAAATGCGGATTCTGATGCGAAGAAAAAAGAAGAAATTGAGCTTCGCAACGAAGCGGACCAGCTAGTGTTCACGACTGAAAAAACGTTAAAAGACCTTGAAGGCAAGGTTGACGAATCAGAAGTAACAAAAGCCAATGAAGCAAAAGACGCGTTAAAAGCAGCGATTGAAAAAGGCGAACTAGAAGAAATTAAAGAGAAAAAAGACGCGCTGCAAACAATTGTTCAAGAGCTTAGCATGAAGCTTTACGAAGAAGCAGCACAAAAAGCACAAGCTGAACAAGGTGAAGCAGGCGGCAAAAAAGACGATGACAATGTCGTCGATGCTGAATATGAAGAAGTAAATGATGATCAGGAGAAAAAATAAAGCTTCTGATTGAAAAAAGAACAAAATGAAAAAAAGTCAAAGTCAGGCATCTCTTGGCTTTGACTTTTTTCGCTTGAAGCTAGAAAAGAATTGATAAAATCTGAAAAGAAATGATACAATCTTATTTATGTGAGAAAATCGGGAGTGTGAAGCAATGAGTAAGCGTGATTACTACGAAGTGTTGGGCGTCGGTAAAAACGCCTCAAAAGATGAAATCAAAAAGGCTTACCGTAAGCTTTCAAAAAAATACCATCCAGATATTAATAAAGAGCCGGGGGCTGACGAGAAGTTTAAAGAGGCGAAGGAAGCCTACGAGAATTTGTCTGATGAACAGAAACGCGCCCAGTACGACCAATTTGGCCATACCGATCCAAATCAAGGCGCTGGAGGCTTCGGCGGCGGCGATTTTGGCGGATTTGGCGGGTTTGACGATATCTTTTCAAGCATTTTTGGCGGCGGCGGAAGAAGACGTGATCCAAATGCGCCTCGCCAAGGTGCTGATTTGCAGTATACGATGACTCTTTCCTTTGAAGAAGCTGTTTTCGGAAAAGATACATCAATTGAAATTCCACGTGAAGAAACGTGCGATACGTGTAAAGGCTCTGGGGCAAAACCGGGTACTAAACCAGAAACCTGCAGTCATTGCGGCGGCGCGGGTCAATTAAATGTGGAGCAAAATACCCCATTTGGAAAAATTGTCAACCGTCGAGTTTGTCATTACTGCAGTGGAACTGGGAAACAGATCAAGCATAAATGTTCGACTTGCGGCGGAAGTGGCAAAGTAAACAAACGCAAAACCATTAAGGTGAATATCCCTGCCGGTGTCGATGACGGCCAGCAAATGCGAGTGTCCGGACAGGGTGAACCAGGTGTAAATGGAGGTCCTCCAGGAGACCTATTCGTCGTCTTCCATGTAAGAAGCCATGAATTTTTTGAACGAGATGGTGACGATATCTATTGCGAGATGCCATTGACCTTTGCCCAAGCCGCTCTTGGAGATGAAATAGAAGTACCGACGCTGCACGGAAAAGTAAAGCTCAAGGTACCGGCTGGAACACAAACAGGCACGAAATTCCGTTTAAAAGGAAAAGGTGTTGCCAATGTTCGCGGATACGGACAGGGAGATCAGCACATCGTTGTCCGTGTTGTCACTCCAACCAATTTAACAGAAAACCAAAAAGACATTATCAGAGAATTTGCAGAAGTATCAGGCAATCGTCCCGATGAACACGAAATGAGCTTTTTTGATAAAGTAAAACGAGCGTTTAAGGGAGAGTAATTAAGAGGAGTTGGTAGATTTGAAATGGTCTGAAATTAGTATCCACACAACACATGAAGCCGTTGAGCCGATATCGAATATTTTGCACGAAGCGGGAGCGAGCGGAGTTGTGATTGAGGATCAGCTTGACCTCATAAAAGATCGGGAAAATAAATATGGGGAAATCTACCAACTCAACCCTGATGATTATCCTGATGAAGGGGTGGTTGTTAAAGCGTATTTGCAAATCAACAGCTTTCTTGGAGAAACTGTTGATGGCATTAAAGAATCGATTAACAACTTGCTTCTTTACAATATTGATATCGGAACTAATAAAATTACAATTAGTGAAATGCACGAAGAAGAATGGGCAACTTCTTGGAAGAAATATTATCATCCCGTAAAAATATCAGAAAAAGTTACGATTGTGCCAACCTGGGAGGAATATACGCCGGTAAATACCGATGAGCTCATTATTGAGCTGGATCCGGGAATGGCTTTCGGAACCGGAACGCACCCTACGACCGTTCTTTGTATCCAGGCGCTTGAAAGGTACCTCCATAAAGGGGATCACGTTATTGACGTAGGAACAGGCAGCGGCATATTAAGTATTGCGGCGGCTCAGCTTGGGGCAGAATCTATTCTTGCGACAGACCTTGACCCTGTAGCAGTAGAAAGTGCCCGGCTGAATGTAAAGCTTAATAAAGTAAGCGGGCAAATCACAGTGAAGCAAAACAACCTTCTTGATAATATGCCAGAAGAAAATGATGTTATCATCGCAAATATTTTGGCTGAAGTTATTTTGCGTTTTACAGACGATGCCTATAAGCTGTTAAAGAAAGATGGAATATTTATTACTTCGGGCATCATTAACCACAAGAAACAAGAAGTAAGAGATGCGTTAATCCAGGCTGGCTTTGACATTGTTGAAACCTTGGCAATGGAAGATTGGATCAGTATCATTGCAAAAAAATAAAAAAGGAAGTCGCTTACGTATGCAGCGGTATTTTATTGAACAGAAAAAGGAACAGGTAAATTCTGCAGAGCTAATTTCGATAACAGGCGAGGACGTCCATCACATATCGCATGTTATGAGAATGCAGCCGGGGGATCATGTGATCTGCATGACAAAAGATGGTTTCGAGGCGGTCTGTTTGATTGAAGCCATATTCCATGAGAGAATAGATTGCAAAGTCGAGGAATGGACCGGAAAGTCGAGAGAGCTCCCGCTGCGTGTAAATATTGCCAGCGGCCTTTTGAAGGGCGATAAGTATGAATTAGTGCTGCAAAAAGGCACTGAGCTAGGCGCTTGTTCTTTTCTCTCTTTTCAATCAAAGAGATCTATAGTGAAGCTGGATGAAAAAAAAGCTGTTAAAAAGCTCGAGCGATGGAAAAAAATAGTGAAAGAGGCAGCTGAACAATCCTATCGCAGCCTCATTCCTCATGTGGAGCCTTTACTTTCATTTAACGTCCTGTTGAACAGGATGGATGAGTTTGATACTTGTATCGTTGCATATGAAGAGTCTTCCAAAGAAGGAGAGGCAAGCGAATTTTATCAAGTATTAAAACGCTCGTCATCAGATTCTTCGATTTTATTTCTTTTTGGTCCGGAAGGCGGATTTGATTCGGAAGAAATCAAAGCGCTTAAAGAAAAAGGAGCTGTTGTCTGCGGTCTTGGACCAAGAATTTTACGAGCAGAGACGGCACCGCTTTACGCTTTATCTGCCATATCCTACCATACTGAGTTAGCTAGAGGTGAACAATAATGTCAACAGTTGCATTTCATACCCTTGGCTGTAAAGTCAACCATTATGAAACAGAAGCCATATGGCAGCTTTTTAAAGAAGCCGGGTACGAACGTAAAGAATATGAACAAACGGCAGATGTGTACGTGATTAATACTTGCACAGTGACGAATACGGGAGATAAAAAAAGCCGGCAGGTTATTAGAAGAGCGATCCGAAAAAACCCTGACGCCGTTATTTGTGTAACAGGCTGTTACGCGCAAACGTCTCCTGCTGAAATCATGGCAATTCCTGGCGTAGATATCGTAGTCGGTACGCAAGACAGGAAAAAAATGCTTGATTATATTAAGCAGTATCGTGAAGAAAGACAACCGATAAACGGCGTTACTAACATCATGAGAACAAGAGTTTATGAAGAGCTAGAGGTGCCTGCTTTTACAGATCGCACTCGTGCATCATTGAAAATCCAGGAAGGCTGTAATAATTTCTGTACTTTCTGTATTATCCCATGGGCACGCGGCCTTCTTCGATCACGCGACCCGGAAGAGGTCATTCGCCAAGCACAGCAGCTTGTCGATGCGGGCTATAAAGAAATCGTTCTGACTGGTATTCACACCGGTGGATACGGAGAAGACATGAAGGATTATAATTTTGCAAAGCTTCTCAAAGAACTAGACACGCGTGTGACCGGCTTAAAACGGATTCGAATTTCATCAATTGAAGCCAGCCAGATTACGGATGAAGTCATCGAGGTTCTGGATCAATCTGATAAAATCGTTAGACATTTACACATTCCGCTGCAATCTGGATCAAATAGTGTACTAAAACGTATGAGAAGAAAATACACGATGGAATTTTTTGCTGAACGTTTGGTTAAATTGAAAGCAGCATTGCCTGGGCTTGCTGTGACATCTGACGTCATCGTAGGATTTCCTGGTGAAACAGAGGAAGAATTTATAGAAACCTATCAATTTGTGAAGGATCATCAATTTTCTGAGCTTCATGTTTTTCCGTACAGCAAACGCACAGGCACTCCTGCCGCTAGAATGGAAAACCAAGTAGATGAACAAGTGAAAAACGAACGGGTTCATCGATTAATCGAGCTTTCTGACCAATTGGCGAAACAGTATGCCTCTCGATATGAAGGAGAAGTATTGGAAGTGATCCCAGAAGAACGGTTTAAAGAATCGGAAACTGAAAATCTTTATGTTGGGTACACAGACAATTACATGAAAGTAGTTTTCGAAGGCAATGAAAATCTTATTGGAGAATTGGTGAAAGTAAAAATACTCAAGGCTGGATATCCGTATAATCAAGGCCAGTTCGTTACGACGATTAAGAATGAAGCACTTGATAATGTACGCCTGTCGTCTTAAATATTCAAGACAATTCGTTTAGATTACGAACTCACTTTTGTGCGGAAAAAGCAGGAGGGAAACTCTAATGTCAACAGAAATCGCTTATATGATCGATCATACGGCATTGAAGCCTGATACATCAAAGCAGCAAATTGAAAAACTCTGCCAAGAGGCGAGTGAATATAATTTTGCTTCAGTTTGCGTAAATCCAACGTGGGTATCCTATGCAAGTGAATTATTAAAAAACTCTGAAGCAAAGGTTTGTACGGTAATTGGCTTTCCGCTCGGCGCAACAACAAGCGCTGTAAAGGCTTTTGAAACGTCGGATGCGATCAAAAATGGCGCCGATGAAGTCGATATGGTCATTAATATCGGCGCATTAAAAGACAGCAACACGGAGCTTGTTGAGCAAGACATTAAAGCTGTGGTCGAAGCAGCAAAAGGAAAAGCGCTTATAAAGGTTATTATAGAAACAAGCCTTTTGACCGATGAAGAGAAAAAGCTGGCCTGCGAGCTTGCCGTTCGCGCCGGTGCTGATTTTGTAAAAACGTCAACCGGTTTTTCCACTGGAGGGGCTACAGAAGAAGATATTAAGCTGATGCGCCAAACAGTAGGACCAGAAATCGGTGTGAAAGCATCTGGAGGAGTAAGGGATAAAGAAGGTGCTGTTCTGATGATCTCTGCTGGGGCGACACGAATCGGAGCAAGCGCTGGCGTTTCAATCGTCAATGACGAGCTCGCAGAAACAGATTATTAAGATGGAAGCCGCCCGCTCCAAAATGGAGGGCGGCTTTTTTGAAAAATCGTCGCGGGATAGCCGAAATAATGAAAAGATCGCCGGAAAAGATGCAGAATCACGTCATTAAAAAATAAACCTCAAAAAAAATCTTTCAACCAAATTAAATTGTATTCCTGAGTTATCATTATTAAGAATGTGTTTGCGCTGTAAGCCCCCGCAAAAAAACTTCATTTTACAATAAATGCCACGACCCGATGGATATACCCTGTAAATGGCAAGACTATCAAAGCAGTAAACAGATTAAACAATAAGCTGAAATGGGCGATCTGCTGGGCTGGATTTGATGAGAGGAAATAAATGGATTGAAGGAATTGCGGCAAAAATGGAAAAGCGAGCAATACACCGGCAACGTTAAACAGTACATGGGTAAGCGATGTTTGCCGCGCTGCTTGCCCTCCTCGCGCTGATGCCATTACGGCTGTGATGCATGTGCCGACGTTTGAGCCAAGTACGACGGCAAAAGCGTTAATCAACTGGAAAACACCTCCATTCATGAGTCCCATAATGACACTGATACAGACAGAGCTGGAATGAATAATGGCCGTGAAAATCGCTCCGAAAAAAAATGAATGCCAAATGCTTTCATTGGAAATCTGAATCATCAGAGCCCCGAGCTCGTTTTTTGAAATCGGTCCTGCGAGAGCAGAGAAGCTGTCAATGCATAAAAAAATAAGTCCTAAGCCAAGAAAACTCGTTCCTAAGGATTTAAACTTTTGGTTGCCGGTGATCACAAGCAATACCCCAAAAAGAATCAACGGAAGAATCAAATATTCCAGCCGGACGGCTAAAAATTGTGTCGTAAAAGTAGAGCCGACATTTGTCCCCAGTACCATCGGAATGGCCTGCTTAAACGTTAGCGCACCAGCACTCACTAACCCTATTGCGATAACCATAAATGCTGAGCTGCTTTGCAGTACTCCGGTAAATAAGATACTTATTAAAAATGCTTTTAATGGGTGGTCAGTAAATAGCAGCAGGCTCTTCTCAATTTTTTCAGAGGTAAGCGCTGCAAGCCCCTTTCGAATTAAGTACATTCCCCATAAGAACAAAACAATCAGTGAAATAAAAAATACTATAAGCATCATTGGTTGTCTAAAACCTCCCACCATTACTATACAAACACGTCCTAACTTTTTAGACCAAAAAAATGAGTAAAGCTCACTCAGTTGACCAAGGAGGTAGCATATATTATAATGTCAAGGTACGTGATTGCATGTATAATTTTATAGCAGTCGATTGGTGTATTCGGAGGGAGGGAAAGAGAATGTCAAAAACGGTCGTTAGAAAAAACGAATCGCTTGAAGATGCTCTTCGTCGCTTCAAACGCAGTGTATCAAAGACAGGTACATTGCAAGAAGCAAGAAAGCGTGAATTCTATGAAAAACCTAGCGTAAAACGCAAGAAAAAATCAGAAGCGGCAAGAAAACGCAAATTCTAAAAGAGGGTGTATTTATGTCTCTTCTTGAGCGATTAAATCAAGATATGAAGCTGTATATGAGAAACCGTGAAAAAGACAAACTTTCTGTCATTCGAATGGTTAAGGCTTCCTTGCAAAATGAGGCAATTAAGCTTAAGAAAGACGGGTTATCTGAAGAAGAGGAACTCACCGTCCTTTCTCGTGAAGTAAAGCAACGTAAAGACTCCCTCCAAGAATTTTCAAACGCAAATCGTTCAGATTTAGTAGATAAAGTTCAAAATGAATTGGATATTTTAGAAGCTTATTTACCAAAGCAGCTTTCTGAAGATGAGCTGCTTAGCATCGTAAATGAAACGATTTCTGAAACCGGGGCAAGCTCGAAGGCAGAAATGGGCAAAGTGATGTCTGCCATTATGCCAAAGGTGAAAGGAAAAGCTGATGGAGGGCTTGTAAACAAGCTCGTATCGCAGCAGCTTTCTTAACAAATGCCAAAAAAAGCATCTCCTCCTATGGAGATGTTTTTTTAATGAAAAATTACAGCACTACATATTATAAAAAAATGAAACATATTGTTTGTTATTTCCGTAATACAGATATATCAGCAAGAGAGGAGGATGTAATATTAGGACATGGTTAAAAAAAAGATTGCTCTTGCTCTTATCTATGGTTTTGTATTAGTCTTAAGTATAGGAGTTCATGTGACCGCAAAATCCACCTCTGAAAATGTGTATGTCATTCCAATCGAAGATACAGTAGAGAAAGGCCTCTCTCAATTTCTCAAAAGATCCTTCAAAGAAGCGGAAGAAAACAATGCAGCACATATCATTCTGAACATAAATACTCCAGGTGGCGCAGTTGATGCAGCATTGGAAATGGCCGATACTATCAATTCAACCGACATTCCTGTAACCGCTTTTGTCAATAAGCGGGCACTTTCTGCCGGTGCTTATCTAGCGCTTAATGCTGATGATCTTTATATGGCACCTGGTGGTATGATAGGTGCCGCAGCTGTGATTGACATGGAAGGAAATGCTGCAGATAAAAAAGTAGAGTCACTGTGGTTAAGCGAGATGGAGGAAGCAGCCTCAAAAAACAGCCGTGATCCTAAATATGCTCTGGCAATGGCTGATATGGATGTTGATGCCAGCGAAGTTGGGGCTCCAGCTGGAGAGTTGCTGACATTAAATTCTGAACGTGCATTGGAGGTTGGATATACAGAAGGAATCACTGCCAATCTGGATGAGCTTTTGATGAAACTTAATCTTGAAAATGCGAAGGTAACTGATATTAAGGTGAGCTTTGCAGAGAGTGTTGCCAGAATCGTGACTCATCCGGTAGTTATTCCTATATTATTATCGATTGGCAGCCTCGGGTTGATCATGGAGTTATTTTCTCCCGGATTTGGGATTCCTGGAATCTTGGGGATCACTTCTCTTGTACTGTTTTTTTTCGGTCATTTTATTGCGGGGCTGGCAGGTACAGAAACGATTCTTCTTTTTATAGCGGGAATTGTGATGATCTTATTAGAGTTTATCGTCCCAGGAGGAATAGTTGGTGTACTTGGAATTTGTGCTGTTATCATCAGTTTGTTTTTAGCATCAGGAAATATTGCGGTCATGTCGATTTCTTTAACAATTGCGATCACAGTTGCCGCAGCAGCATCTATTCTATTTACGAAGGTGTTGGGGAAAAATATGAAATTTTTTAAAAAGCTAGTGTTAAATGACTCTACTAATACAGAAAGCGGTTATATTTCTAATGAGAACCGACTCGAACTGATTGGAAAAGTTGGTGTTACGTTGACCCCGCTCCGGCCTTCCGGAACGATCGTCTTGAATGATGAAAGAATTGATGTCGTTAGCGAAGGTACTTTTATCGCAAAAGACAAACAAGTAAAAATTGTGAAGACAGAAGGTTCGAGGATTGTAGTCAGAGAAATCTAATTCATACAAGGAGGACCACAGAATGGATCCACAAGCTTTATTATTTTTAGCATTAATAGCAGCAGGAATAATCGTTTTAGCTATTTTCTTTACGTTTGTGCCTGTTATGCTCTGGATATCTGCAATGGCAGCCGGAGTGAAGATCAGTATCTTTACACTTGTTGGAATGAGGCTTCGCCGCGTCATACCTGGCAGGGTTGTCAACCCTTTAATCAAAGCGCATAAAGCCGGGGTTGATGTGACAACTAACCAACTCGAGAGCCACTATTTGGCCGGCGGAAATGTTGATCGAGTTGTAAATGCATTAATTGCAGCACAACGCGCAAATATTGAACTATCGTTTACAAGATGCGCAGCGATTGATTTAGCCGGGAGAAACGTGCTTGAAGCAGTGCAAATGAGCGTTAACCCGAAAGTTATTGAAACGCCGTTTATTTCCGGGGTAGCGATGAATGGGATCGAAGTAAAAGCGAAAGCAAGAATTACCGTTCGGGCGAATATTGACCGCCTCGTCGGGGGAGCTGGTGAAGAAACGATTATCGCCCGGGTTGGTGAAGGCATTGTATCAACCATTGGTTCAGCTGTAGACCATAAAAAAGTGCTGGAAAATCCCGATATGATTTCGCAAACCGTTTTAGGGAAAGGGCTTGATTCAGGAACGGCGTTTGAAATTCTATCGATTGATATTGCGGACGTGGATATCGGCAAAAACATCGGCGCTATTTTACAAACTGATCAAGCGGAAGCCGACAAAAATATTGCCCAGGCAAAAGCGGAAGAACGCCGGGCCATGGCTGTTGCGCAAGAACAAGAGATGCGTGCCCGTGTTGAAGAAATGCGTGCTAAAGTCGTGGAAGCAGAAGCTGAGGTGCCGCTTGCCATGTCAGAAGCACTTCGTGAAGGAAATATCGGCGTTATGGATTATATGAATTTAAAAAATATTGAATCGGACACGGAAATGCGCGGTTCTTTCGGGAAAATAACTAATGATCCTTCAGAAGACAATCCTAAATCATAATGTCCCAAATACAAAGGAGTGAAACCTTTGATCGGAGAACTTCTTACAAATCCGCTGGTCATTGCCATAATTATCGGGATTATTACGACTGCATTCAACGCGATTTTTAAAGAGAACAAAAAAGATTCAAACAAGCAGGCTCCTTCTCCGAAACAGCCATCTGAAAATCGGGAGAACTCAAGTGAAGCTTCATTGCCAGAGGAATTAGATAATTCAGCAGACCTTGTTACGATTCAAAATCAATATGAAAAGCAAAAAGAAGAAATCCAAGACAGGTTGACCAAAACTAGAAATGACATGTCACCTCACAAGCGTCAGCCTGCGGCAAAAGCAGATAATGTAGCTCGTAAGGCACTACAATTGAACAAGGATACAGTTGTGCAAGGGTTCATCCTCGGGGAAGCATTCGGGCCTCCCCGGTCGAAAAATCCTCACTACACAATGAAGAGCCGTAAGAAAAATTAAGTATTAGAACCTCTTTTCAAGTCATACATATGAGTTGAAAGGGGGTTCTTTTTTATGGCGCAAAAATGGCATAAACGAATGAGATCATGGATCACCAAAACGTTAGAAATGCCCCCCGATGTCATGATGGATCTGCCCAGAATCACCATGATTGGACGGCTTCATATATACATAGAGAACCATCGCGGGCTATTGTTATTCAGTGAGGAAGAAGTCAGGCTTATGCTTAAGCAGGGACAGTGTATTATTCATGGCAAGAATTTTGTGATCAAAGCGATATTGCCTGAAGAGATTCTGCTTGAAGGCAAAATTGATCAAGTCAAATACATTGAATCCTGATGAGGGGGGAAAACAATGAAGAATAAATGGTTTTCTTTTTTTTCCGGGACGGTTCAAGTGGAAGTAAAAGGTCCAGGGATTGAAAGGTTTATAAATGAATGTATGAGAAAAAAAATACCTTTATATCAAGTGCGGAGAAAAAATGGACATGTTCTGTTTTTTATCAGGCTTTCTGATGTATATGCCCTAAGGAGAGCCATTAGGAATTTTGAATGCAAATGCAGCTTTACGAAACGGAAAGGACTTCCTTTTCTTATACGGAAGTCGATGCGCAACAGCGGATTTGCCATTGGTTTTTTTGGTTTTTTTCTCATCCTGTTTCTGCTTTCAAACATGGTATGGAGCATCCACATCACCGGAGCGAAGCCGGAAACTGAACACGAGATCAGGAAGCAGTTGAATGAGATTGGGATAAAAATCGGGAGACTTCAATTTGTGACCCCTACACCGGAAATTATTCAAAAAGAGCTGACTGACCGCGTCAGCAATATTACATGGATTGGCGTCGAGTTAAATGGTACGGATTTACAGATGAAGGTCGTTGAAAAAAACGAACCGGAGAAACCGGAATACGTAAGCCCTCAAGACTTAGTAGCCAAAAAGAAGGCGGTCATTACCAATATGTTCGTCGAAAAGGGAGTGCCGCTTGTTACGGTGAATGAACACGTCAGGAAGGGGCAAAAGCTTGTCTCTGGAATTATTGGCTACGAAGATAATAAACAAAAGGTTGCTGCAAAAGGAGAGATATTGGGAGAAACGTGGTATAAATCTACTGTGACTGTCCCGCTTGAAACAACTTTTCAAGTGTACACGGGAAAAGTAAAAACGATGCACAAGCTGGCCGCAGGCTCGCAATCGATTCCATTTTGGGGCTTTTCATTGTCGGACGAGGAAATGGGAGCATCAAAAACCGAAAAACTTACCTATCCCCTGCACTTTTTGCAATTCAAATTACCGTTGTCCTATGAAAAAGAACTGATTAGAGAAACGGAAACATCTAAGCGATCGTATACGGAGAAGCAAGCAATCGAAGAAGGAATAAAGATGGGAAAAAAAGATGTTGAGAAAAAAATTGGAATTGATGGTAAAGTAATAGATGAAAAAGTTTTGCACCAAACGAGCGAGAATGGTAAAGTAAAATTGATTATTCTGTACCAGGTAATTGAAAACATTGTAAAAACTACACCTATCGTTCAGGGAGATTAAAGAATGACAGAACACTTACTTCAAATGAATGAGCAATTAGATAATACGGAAGAAGCCATGGCTCTGTTCGGCAATCAAGACGTATACTTGAAGCTGATGGAGGAGGGAATGGGAGTTTCCATCATTACGAGAGGGGAAACTGTCTATGTCTCCGGATCCGAGAAGCAAGCTGTCATAGTTGACCGGCTGTTATCCTCGTTATTGCGCTTGATCCGAAAAGGCATCGATCTTTCAGAGCGTGATATCGTGTATGCAATGAAAATGGCAAAAACAGACCAGCTTACGTATTTCGAAAGCTTGTATGATGATGAAATTACGAAAAATGCAAAAGGAAAAAGCATTCGTGTAAAAACACTCGGACAGAGGAAGTATGCTGCTGCGATGAAGGAGCATGATATGGTATTCGGCATTGGGCCGGCCGGAACGGGAAAGACGTATCTTGCAGTAGTAAAAGCTGTTCATGAATTAAAGAATGGACATGTAAAACGAATCATTTTAACCAGGCCTGCTGTAGAAGCCGGTGAAAGCTTAGGCTTTTTACCGGGAGATTTAAAGGAAAAAGTGGATCCGTATCTCAGGCCGCTGTACGACGCTTTGCATGATGTGTTAGGCTCAGACCATACCGAACGGCTGATGGAGAGGGGAGTTATTGAAATTGCTCCTCTTGCGTATATGAGGGGAAGAACGCTTGATGATTCCTTTGTCATTTTGGACGAGGCGCAAAATACGACTCCAGCCCAAATGAAAATGTTTTTAACCCGTTTGGGCTTTAAGTCCAAAATGGTCATTACCGGCGACATCACCCAGGTTGATTTACCTAAAGGGATCAAATCCGGCCTTCAAGTCGCGAGAGAAATGCTTAAGCATATTCCTGATATTCCATTTGTGGAATTGGACCCAACCGACGTCGTTAGACATCCGTTAGTTGCGAAAATTATCGAAGCATATGAAACGAAGAATAACTAGTGACCCGATTTGCCGCTTATCGGGTCTTTTCCTACATAATGTAAAGATAGTTTCAAAAAAGGGAGGTGCTTTTTTTGAAAAAAAATGAAAATAAGGAAAGCAGCAGGCTGAACAGGATGAAACACTTTCGTTTTTTGCATTACATCCTGTATGGTTTTTTGGCAGCTTTGTTGTTTTTTCTTTTATTTTTCCATATAAGGCCAGAAACCCTTGATCTGGATCTTTTTTCTGTCAGTGACCAAACGATATACTCACCATCAACAGTTGAAGACGAGCAGGCTACAGAAAACAGAAAAAGGGAAGCAGTTGATGAAGTTAAAGATCAGTATGTGATGAGAAAAGACTTCTCAGATAACCAAGTAGATCTGGTAGCTTCTATTTTTTCAAGCATAGCCGAAGTGAAGGCGGAGCGTGATGAAAAGAGTAAAAACGAAGGTTCTCCGCCAGACGATAAAACGCTTATTGACTCGGTTAAAAAGCAACTGACGAAGGATGTTAATGATGCATTATCCGACGATATCATATTGTCGCTACTCAATACGAGCAACGAGGAACTGGAAAATGTAAAGGATTACGTGATCACGACAGTAAATTCGATCATGGGCAATGAAATTTCGATTGAGGAAATTGAAGAAGCCAAAAATAGTGTCAACAAAGAATTAAAAAATTATTCTATTCCATCTGAGCTGCAGAACGCTGCGGTGACTGTCGGCAGGTATGCCATTATTCCAAACCATGTATACGATCCAAAAGGGACGGAACAAAAAAGGCAGGACGCGGCTGACAATGTTCAACCGGTACAAATCAAACAAGGCCAGATTCTCGTTGAAGAGAACCAGTTGATCGACAGGGAAGTCTATCGAAAGCTGCAGCTGGCCGGTCTTTTGGACGGATCTGATTTGTACAGGCCAGTTACTGGACTATTGCTGCTGATTGGCTTATTCATTGCTGTAATGGCGTACTATTTTCAAAAACAGGACAAACCGATTACTGAGAAAAATAAATCTTTATTATTATATTCATTAATCTTTGTCATTACGATTTTATTGATGGAAGTAATCAGTTTATTTCAACAGATGGATTACCGAAATACCGCCTATCTCGTGCCGGTGGCAATGGGTGGTGTGCTGATTAAACTTTTGCTTGATGAGAAGATTGCGATTTTATCAAGTATCATCTTTGCAATTTGCGGAAGCATTATGTTTAACGATGAGGTTACTGGTGTGTTTAACTTTGTCGCAGGCATTTACTTGTTGATCAGTTCGATTTCTGGTGTGCTCTTTTTAGGAAAGCATAATGCGAGAGCAAAAATATTGCAAACCGGCTTATATGTTTCGATTATTAATATTCTTGTAATGTCGGCCCTCTTGTTTATTCAAAATACGACCCAGCCTGGCTGGGAAATTGGGACAAATGCGGTGATGTGTATCTTTTCAGGTGTTGCTTCTTCTGTATTAGCGATTGGTTTAACGCCGTTTTTTGAAACAGGGTTTGGTTTGCTTTCAACGATAAGGCTGATTGAACTTTCCAATCCGAATCACCCTTTGCTGCGGAAAATACTTACCGAAACGCCTGGAACCTACCACCACAGTGTAATGGTAGCCAATTTGTCGGAGGCGGCGTGTGAAGCAGTCGGGGCAAACGGTCTCCTTGCAAGAGTGGGAGCGTATTACCATGATATCGGGAAAACGAAACGCCCTCAGTATTTTATTGAAAATCAAATGAACATCGATAATCCGCATGATAAACTATCACCACAGCTTAGCAAAAACATTATCATTTCCCATGCGGTAGACGGGGCAAATATGCTGAGGAACCATAAAATGCCAAAAGAATTAGTCGATATTGCCGAGCAGCATCACGGAACGTCACTGCTTAAGTTCTTTTTTTACAAAGCGAAAGAAAAAGGTGACCGTATTACGGAGGAAGAATTTCGTTATCCAGGCCCTAAGCCGCAATCGAAGGAAGCTGCCATTATTTCGATTGCCGATAGCGTAGAAGCGGCTGTCCGCTCAATGCACAATCCGAACCCTGACAGGATTGAAAAACTGGTCAGGGCGATTATCTCAGATAAACTGCAGGATAATCAGTTTAGCGAATGCGATTTAACATTTAAAGAGCTTAACAATATTGCGAAAACGCTATGTGAAACGTTACAGGGAATATTCCACTCCCGGATTGAATATCCGGAGTCAGTCAAACAGAAGGTGAAGCAAGCATGACATTAATAATTGATTTAACCGACACGACCGGCCGTTTAAGCGATGGCCAGCTTGAAGCCATTGAAAAGCTGCTTGAATTTGCCGCAGAGGAAGAAGGTACCGAACCGGAATCGGAGGTTTCCATTACGATTATGACAAACGAAGAGATTCAGCAGATCAACAAACAGTACAGGAGTAAAGACAGTCCGACAGACGTTATCTCTTTTGCCATGGAAGAAGAAGGTGAAGGAGAAATAAAGATTGTCGGTGCTGATACGCCTCCGGTGCTGGGAGATATTATTATCAGCATTGAAAAAGCTAATGAACAGGCAGAAGAATACGGGCATTCTGTGGAAAGGGAATTAGGGTTTTTAGCGATTCACGGATTTCTTCACTTGCTAGGATATGATCACATGACTAAAGAGCAAGAGGAGGAAATGTTTACAAAACAAAAGGAATTGTTAAACAGATATGGGCTTAAAAGAACCTAGGAATAATAATGAGTGGACCCGCCTTATGAATAGTTTTAAATATGCCTTTGAAGGAATTCGCCAAACGTTATTATCTGAAAGGAATTTTCAAATCCATACCGTTGCAGCATGCGTGGTCATCATTTTTGCTGCTGTTTATCAGATATCCTTTCATGAGTGGCTTATTGTACTCATTTTGATTGGCGGAATGCTGGCTTTGGAATTAATGAATACGGCTGTTGAACATATTGTTGATATGGTTAGTCCAAAGCATCATCCGCTGGCCAAGGCGGCCAAAGATGCATCAGCCGCTGCAGTTTGCGTATTTGCAATTATATCGTGTATGATAGGTTTACTCATTTTCATACCAAAAATCTTTTTGTGAGAAAATTCTTACAAATGCTTTGCAATTATTGAAATGGGCGTGAAAAAATTACCGTTATCCTGTAAAATAAAGGTGTAACGGTGTTACATTAGTATAAGGGAGTCGCAAGATGATCATTAACGATTTAATTTTAGAAGCGGAAAAAGCAAGACAATTCGCTTATGTCCCATACTCCAAATTCAAGGTTGGAGCTGCTATTTTAACAAATGACGGAAAAGTATACAGAGGATGCAATATAGAAAATGCAGCGTATGGAGTATGCAACTGCGCTGAACGAACAGCCCTTTTTAAAGCTTATTCAGAAGGGGACACATCTTTTCAAATGCTTGCGGTAATCGCGGACACCGCTCGCCCTGTCCCGCCCTGCGGAGCATGCAGGCAAGTGATATCCGAGCTTTGTCCGCCGGATATGAAAGTCGTATTGGCTAATTTAAATGGTGATAGAAGTGAAATGACTGTGCAAGAATTATTGCCAGGGGCATTTTCTCAGGGAGATTTAAATGGACATTCAGTATAAATCAGGATTTGTTTCCATCATTGGTAGACCCAATGTTGGAAAATCAACCTTTATCAACCAGGCAATTGGCCAAAAAATAGCGATTATGAGTGATAAGCCGCAAACGACTAGAAATAAAGTGCAGGGTGTTCGAACAACCGCAGATTCCCAAATCATTTTTATTGACACTCCAGGTATACACAAGCCCAAACATAAGCTGGGCGACTTTATGATGAAAGTGGCAGAGAATACATTAAAAGAAGTTGACTTGATTTTATTCGTGATAAACGCGGAAGAAGGGTACGGACGCGGAGATGAATTCATTATCGAGAGGCTGAAGCGCACGAAGACTCCTGTTTTTTTAATTGTTAATAAAATTGACAGAGTCCACCCTGATCAGCTGCTTCCTCTTATTGATGAATACCGCGGGCTCTATCCGTTTAAAGAAGTGGTGCCAATCTCGGCGCTTGAAGGCAACAACGTAGATACTCTTCTGAAACAGATTGAAGACTCCCTGCCGGAAGGACCCCAATATTACCCTTCTGATCAGGTCACAGATCATCCGGAACGATTTATTATTGCTGAATTGATCCGTGAAAAAGTGCTTCATCTTACACGTGAAGAAATTCCACACAGCATAGCGGTAGCTATTGATTTGATTAAAAGAAGAGAGAACGGTTCTGTATATGTTGAAGCCACGATCGTTGTGGAAAGAGACTCCCAAAAGGGAATTGTTATTGGCAAAAGAGGTGCTTTGCTGAAAGAAGTTGGAAAACGGGCAAGGAAAGACATTGAGCTTCTGCTTGGTTCACAAGTATTTCTTGAATTGTGGGTAAAGGTACAGAAGGACTGGAGAAACAAAATGTCGCAGCTTCGTGATTTTGGCTTTAATGAGGATGAGTATTAAGATGTTTTTCTTGGACAGCAATAGGCTCTTTTAACAATAATTGTTTCACATGAATTGAAGGAAGTGTGGTCAAGATAAGATTAAGATTTTGGACTATCAAGCTGGTTTAAATAAAAGAAAGGCGGGGTTAAAATGTTGAATTTTACCTGGACTGTTTTTTCGCAAACAGGTAACGTCGATACCTATCTCCTTTTTAAAGAACTGGAGAAGGAGAAAACCGAAGTGCCCGAAAGACTTGATAATAAGCTGGCCGAAATTGACTATCCGATATAACATCTTGATCGCCCACTTTTGGAAGGTGCGCGTAAATGCTTGTAAAGTGTGAAGGTATTGTTATTCGATCAAATGATTATGGTGAGTCCAACAAAATTGTGACCTTGCTGACCAGAGAGCTTGGAAAGGTTGCAGTCATGGCTAGAGGAGCGAAAAAATCAAATAGCAGGCTTTCCTCCATTTCACAGCCATTTATTTATGCTAACTTTTTATTTCAAAAAAGCTCGGGAATGGGAATGCTTCAGCAGGCGGAAATGATTGATAGCATGAGAGGTATACGTGAAGACTTGTTTAAAACGGCGTATGCCTCTTATATTTCTGAGCTGATGGACAAAGGTACAGAAGAAAAAAAACCAAATCCTTATCAATTCGAGCTTCTTTTGCAATGCTTAAAAAAAGTAAATGATGAGTATGATCCTGATATCATTACCCACATTGTCGAAATGAAAATGCTGAGTGTTATGGGCTTGTATCCGGAGCTCAATCAATGTGTTCATTGCAAGAGCAAAGAAGGAACCTTTCATTTTTCGATAAGGGATAATGGTTTTATTTGTCATCGTTGTTTTCATAAAGACTCATACAACGTACCTATTTCCCAAGCAACGGCAAGGCTTTTGCGATTATTTTATTATTTTGATCTGGAGCGTTTAGGAGAAATCTCTTTAAAGCCGGAGACTAAAAAAGAGCTAAAAACGGTGTTGGACTTGTATTATGAGGAATACACCGGCATTTTCTTCAAATCCAAACGATTCATTGATCAAATGGGAGAAATGAAAAAATTGCTTAATGATAACAATAATTGACTCTCGCAAAAAGCGGACACTTCTGTTTGGTGATAGCAATTGGCTCATCAAACTGAGGGAAGCTCCCGTCCTAATGTTTTTTTGAAACAATGGGACGGGAGCTTTTTGTCTTGAAACCTCAAAAAAAGTCGTATCTTGCAAAAATTGAACAAGTATTTTGCCAATTTGAATCAAAATATAGTAAAATAGATCGGAGCGAACTTCATTTAACGGTATGAAACGGGCGATCTTCTTTCTTCAGATCGCCTGGCATATTTTTTTTGAAAATCATATAATGATCCTTCAATCATAGGGTTTGAATTGCCCCGACTGATTGCTACTCTTTTTATTACGGGCTTCTCAATCAAGGCTGCCTGTTACTGAGCGATAAAATGAACTTAGATGCTGGGTCGACCCTGTGGCAAAAGGCGGTGAAAACGATCGAATTAAATAAAAGACAGGAACATATTTTGCAGATCGTAAAGGAGCATGGACCGATAACCGGTGAGCATATTGCCGACATGCTTCATTTAACTCGGGCAACCCTGCGGCCGGATCTTGCCATCCTTACAATGTCTGGTTTTTTGGAAGCCAGGCCGAGGGTAGGGTATTTTTATACAGGAAAAACTGGTGTGCAGCTGTTAGCCGATAAATTAAATAAACTTAAGGTGAAGGAATTTCAATCCATTCCTGTCGTCATTCATGAAAATGTGTCGGTTTATGACGCCATCTGTACGATGTTTCTTGAAGATGTCGGGACCCTATTCGTTGTTAATAAAAGCGCTGCGCTTGTCGGTATCCTATCGCGCAAGGATTTGCTAAGAGCCAGTATGGGGAAGCAGGAACTTTCTGCGATCCCGGTCCACATTATTATGACCAGAATGCCGAATATTACCGTCTGTGAGCGTGAAGATCTCATCATGGATGTGGCCAAGAATTTGATCGAAAAACAAATTGACGCTCTGCCTGTAGTAAAGAAAACAGAAAATGGATTAGAGGTAATTGGCAGAGTGACGAAGACCAATATGACGAAATTGCTCGTCAGCCTATCTGAAAATGAAATTCTGTAGAAACAAGGGGGAAGGGAATTGAGCAATCATATTATTTATGTTGTATCTGACTCTGTAGGGGAAACTGCCGAATTGGTTGTCAAAGCTGCGGCAAGCCAGTTCAACGGATCATCTGATCACACAAATATTCGAAGAATTCCGTATGTTGAGGACAAAGGGACAATTAATGAAGTTATTTCACTTGCAAAAGCAGATAAGGGCATACTATGCTTTACTCTCGTTGTCCCTGAACTGCGCGAGTATTTAATCACGGAAGCGGAAAAAGAAAATGTCGTTTATTACGATATTATCGGTCCGTTAATTGATAAAATGGAATCCTCTTACGGGCTCGCTGCTAAATATGAACCAGGAAGAGTCCGCCAATTGGATGAAGACTATTTCAAAAAGGTTGAAGCCATTGAATTTGCAGTGAAATACGATGATGGACGTGATCCGAGGGGCATTTTAAAAGCAGATATCGTTTTAATAGGTGTATCGAGAACATCTAAAACCCCTTTATCGCAATATTTGGCACACAAGCGAATAAAAGTAGCGAACGTTCCTATTGTGCCGGAAGTGGATCCCCCTGAAGAATTGTATAAAGTTGATCCTTCGAAATGTATCGGTTTAAAAATCAGCCCTGATAAGCTAAATAATATACGCAGGGAACGTTTAAAATCTCTCGGGCTCAATGATAAAGCAATCTATGCGAATATGAACAGAATCAAAGATGAATTAGAGTATTTTGAAAAAATTGTGACGAGAATCGGCTGTGAGGTCGTAGATGTTTCTTACAAGGCGGTAGAAGAAACGGCAAATATCATTGCAGGTATGATGAAGAAAAATCCGTAAAGGCTCAGGAGCTTCCACCTGGGTTTTTCATTTGTGCAAAAAGGGAAGAGTTAAAAATGTAGCATAATATCAACTTTTGTATTATAATAAAAAATTGTGATAAAATTATTGAATTTAGGTTTAAGCTTGACAATGAACGAATAAACTAGTATGGAAAACGTGTCAAGAAGTCTCTTTATAAAACCTTTCGACATGGGAGGATTTTTTTCGGTCTGCAAAAAGCATAACGAGAAATGCAGGAGATTGATGGAGGGATGGAGAATTAAATTTCTTGATGAAGCGAAAAGGACAATTTTTGTGGACGCAGATGCGTGTCCTGTGAAAGATGAGATTCGGCTCGTTGCCTCAAACTTTCACACGAATATTCTCTTTGTTGCTTCATATGTTCATTATCAGCAAACATCAGAAAATGAAAACTGGAAATATGTAGATCCTCAAAAAGAAGCTGTTGACCTATTTATCCTGAACCATATACGTGCAGGTGATATCGCGGTCACACAAGATATCGGACTCGCGTCCTTGCTTCTGGGAAAACATGCGACAGTTATTTCTGAAAGAGGCCGTTTATATCACGAATCAACAATTGACCTTGCATTAGAAAGACGATATCTTTCTCAAAAGGAGCGCAGGCGGGGCGTACACATGAAAGGCCCTAAAAAGCTTGTTAAAGAGGATCGTGAACGTTTTTCTGCCCGATTGCAAAAAATCTTGTCGAATAATGAAGGAATTATTTAATTCATATCGAATTATGTACGACGGAGTGTTTTTAAATGGCAAATATGATTCCTGAAGAAACGATAAACAGTGTCCAAAAGTCAGCTGATATTGTTGAAGTGATTGGTGAATATGTGCAATTGAAAAAGCAGGGCCGGAATTACTTTGGACTGTGTCCTTTTCATGGAGAAAATACCCCGTCCTTTTCCGTTTCAGCTGATAAGCAAATCTTTCATTGCTTTGGCTGTGGTGCGGGTGGTGATGTTTTCTCATTTTTAAAGCAGCTGGAAGGGTATTCCTTTCCGCAAGCTGTTTTGGTTCTTGCTGAAAAGTACCACATTGATATTCCTGATGATGTGTCACACGCAGCCGTCCCAACATCAGAAGAAGGTTCAGATAATCTGAAAATGATTGAAGCCCACGAGCTTTCTAAGAAATTTTACCATCATTTGCTGGTGAATACAAAGGAAGGCCAAGAAGCATTGGATTATCTTCAGGACAGAGGTTTTTCGAATGAAGATATCGAAAAGTTTGAGATTGGGTATTCTTTAAACTCGTGGGATTTCATGACAAAGTTCCTTGAAAAACGGGGGTTTGACCCGGAAATGATGGCAAAAGCAGGATTGCTTGTGAAAAAAGAGTCAGGAGACGGCTACTTTGACAGGTTCAGGAACCGAATCATATTTCCGATCCATGACCATCACGGAAAAACAGTGGCGTTTTCCGGCAGGTCACTTGCGGATAATCAGCAGCCGAAGTATATGAACAGTCCTGAGTCTCCTTTATTTCATAAAAGCAAGCTTTTGTATCACTTTCATCAATCCCGAGTACATATCAGAAAACAGGAAAGGGCTGTTTTATTTGAAGGGTTTGCAGATGTCATATCCGCAGTCAAATCCGGAGTGAATGAAGCTATTGCTACAATGGGAACGTCACTCACAGATGAGCATGCGCGGTTGATACGCAGGAATACGAATGAAGTCATCATTTGTTACGATTCAGATCGAGCAGGTTTCGAGGCCGCGCAAAAAGCAGCTGAACTATTAATAAAGAAAGACTGCAAGGTCAGAATTGCAATGATGCCTGATCATCTTGATCCTGATGACTACATCAGAAAATTTGGCGGCGACAAATTTAAAACTGATGTAATAGGGGCAAGCGTTTCGTTTATGGCATTTAAGCTTCAATACTTTAAAAAGGGGAAAAATCTCTCTGATGAGGGAGAACGAATTTCCTATATAGAGAATGTATTGAAGGAAATTAGCAGGCTGCCGACGGCTCTTGAAAAAGAAGTGTATATCAAACAGCTTTCAGATGAATTTTCGCTTTCATATGATTCTTTACAAGAGCAATTATCTGTTTATGATCATAATACTCAACAGGCTCAAAAAAAGGAGGCAGCTCCGAAGCCTGCTGTTACCCAAACAAAAGCTAAGCCTTGGAGGATTCGTCCTGCCTATGAAAATGCGGAGCGGACTCTCTTGGCGCACATGGTTCATGACCCGGAGATGATAAGAAAAGTACTTGATCGGATCGGGCTTGATTTTAACCTCGATGAACACAGGGCAATAGCCGCTTATATTTATGCGATGTACGAAGAAGGTTTAGATGTTTCCATTAGCAAATTGATGGGTAAAATGAATGATCAGGCTCTTAACCAGATTTTATCGGAAATTGTGATGGGGCATAACGATCGTGAAATATCGGAAGAAGAACTGTCGGATTATACGAGGAAAATCCTCAATTACCGAAACAAGTCAGTGATCCGGGAAAAAGAAGAAAAAAGACAGGAAGCCGAACGGAAAAAAGATTTTTTAGCGGCAGCTGCTTTAGCCCAAGAAATTGTGAAGCTTACTCGGTCTTTAAAATAAAGTAAAACTTCTCTAAGGTGGAGGCTTACACCCTGTGAATGCAGGATAAATTAAATCGATTGCAATGAATCCTTACGGAGGAGCAATCTGTACGATTCTTGTTTATTTTCAAGACGTTTTCGATATACCAGAGAGTATGCTTTAGAATATTTGGTTTTTGGAAGGAGGTATCCATGAATGGCTGATAAACAAACGCACGAAACTGAAACTGAATTCACGTTTGAGCAGATAAGAGATCAGTTGACAGAGGTGGGGAAAAAACGTGGAGTTTTGACATATGAGGAAATTGCCGAGCGTATGTCAAGTTTCGAAATTGAATCAGACCAAATGGATGAATATTATGAATTTTTAGGTGAGCAAGGTGTTGAATTAATAAGCGAGAATGAGGAGACTCAAGATCCTGACGTCCAACAGCTTGCCAAAGAAGAAGAGTTTGACTTAAATGATCTAAGCGTTCCTCCGGGAGTCAAAATAAATGATCCAGTCCGTATGTATTTGAAAGAAATTGGCCGGGTAAATTTGTTATCTGCAAAAGAAGAAATTACCTATGCCAAAAAAATAGAAGAGGGCGATGAAGAATCAAAACGACGCCTGGCAGAAGCGAACCTGAGATTGGTTGTAAGTATTGCAAAGCGATACGTTGGCCGAGGCATGCTCTTCTTGGATCTCATCCAAGAAGGAAACATGGGCTTAATGAAAGCCGTTGAAAAATTCGATTACCGTAAAGGCTACAAGTTCAGTACGTATGCGACATGGTGGATCAGGCAGGCAATTACAAGAGCGATTGCTGATCAAGCCAGAACGATTCGGATTCCTGTCCATATGGTAGAAACGATTAATAAGCTGATACGTGTACAAAGACAGCTTCTTCAAGATCTTGGACGTGAGCCTTTCCCAGAAGAAATTGCAGAAGACATGGATCTTACGCCTGAAAAAGTTCGTGAGATCTTAAAAATTGCTCAAGAGCCAGTTTCGTTGGAAACTCCAATTGGCGAAGAAGACGACTCTCATTTAGGCGATTTTATTGAAGACCAAGAAGCGACTTCTCCATCTGATCATGCAGCTTACGAGCTGTTGAAAGAACAGCTTGAAGATGTTTTAGACACATTGACCGACCGGGAAGAAAACGTTCTTCGCCTGCGTTTTGGCCTTGATGATGGAAGAACACGCACGCTTGAAGAAGTTGGCAAGGTATTTGGCGTTACAAGAGAACGGATTCGCCAAATTGAAGCCAAAGCTCTTCGTAAGCTTAGACATCCAAGCAGAAGCAAACGATTGAAAGACTTTTTAGAATAGAGTTGTGTGAGAACGGAATGAAAAACCGTTCTCTTTTTTATCACAAATTTTATGAAAACGCTGTATTTATTACTTTACTTCATTTTACTTAATTTTCTCCGGTTTTGCAAACCCTCTATCGGTTGAATTTTTATTTTCGGAGAAATAATTTAAAGTCAGGGAATACCCGATTAAGCTAAATATATGTCTAAACTGTGAACAACAGAGTTTTTTCCTATCATATTTTCTTTCCATTTTGTAAAATAAAAAGAGAAAGTGCTTACATATGTGGATCGGGGTTATCACAAAGGGGGATGTGCCGAATGAAACGCAATCCGTTGATACCATTTTTATTTATTGCCTTGATAGGAATTGGCTTAGTTTTCGTTTTATCAATTAAGGGGTTAGGAGATGAAAGAGAAATAGCAAGTGGAGGGAAGGAGCCTGCAAAAGAGGAAAATGCAAACGCTTCACCTGAAGAAATATACAAGCAAAGCTGCGTCAGCTGCCACGGGGAAAATTATGAAGGGGTATCTGGCCCCAGCTTGAAGGGTGTCGGCGAGAAAAGGGACGTTGGAGGTATCAAAGAAAAGATACAAAATGGCGGAGGCGGCATGCCGGCTGGACTGGTTCCGGAAGAAAAGCTGGATGAAATGGCAAAATGGGTTTCAGAGATCAAGTAATGCATGTAAAAAAGTCCTTTGCATTTGAGAGGACTTTTTTTTAATATATATAGTGCATTCCATAATTATTTTATTAGTAAAGAAGTGATGACATGAATGAAACGAAATTATCGAAAAGGCTTGAAACGGTGGCGTTAATGCTCAATGAAGGCTGTACATTTGCCGATATCGGCTCCGATCATGCGTATTTACCTTGCTACGCTGTGTTGAACGGCATAGCTTTAAAGGCTATAGCTGGTGAGATATCAGAGGGCCCTTATCAATCGGCAGTCTCTCAAGTGATAAAATCTAAGCTGGATTCAAAAATTTCCGTAAGAAAAGGAAACGGCCTTGAAATATTAACGCCCGGAGAAGTTCAATGTGTGACAATTGCAGGTATGGGAGGCTCATTAATCGCCCAAATTTTAGAAAATGGAAAAGATAAGCTGACAGGATCGGAACGGCTCGTACTTCAGCCCAACATTCATTCTCATCACGTGAGAACGTGGCTGTATAAAGAACATTACGAGATTCTGCAAGAAACGATTCTTGAAGAAGATGATAAAATTTATGAGGTTATTGCTGCGGAAAAAGGGGATAGAGACCGTCCTTACCAATCCATTATGTTTGAAGCGGGGATTTTAACAGGTCCGTTATTGGCAAAGGAAAAGAATGATGTTTTTCGAAAAAAATGGTCTTTTGAACTTGAGCACTTAAACACCATCTATACCTCAGTCAAAAAAGCAGCAGATTCAGAAACAAACAGAGAAAAGATGAAAGAAATACTTACGCAAATCAATCTAATTGAGGAGGTTCTGTCACATGTCTAAGCAAAGCGGTACCGATTTTATCAAATGGTTTGAAGACTTTTGCCCGCCTTCTTATGCGGTTGAAGGGGATCCAATCGGACTTCAAATCGGAACGTTACATAAAGAAGTGAAGAAAGTGATGATTACGCTCGATGTCTCTGAGGATGTTGTAAAAGAAGCGATAAAAGAACAAGCTGATCTAATCATTGCCCACCATCCACCCATTTTTCGGCCATTAAAAAAGGTTGAAACGAATCACCCGAGCGGCAAGGTCATCGAGCTATGTGTGAAGCATGATATTGCCGTTTACGCGGCACATACGAATTTGGATGTTACAGATGGCGGTGTCAATGACATGCTGGCTGAAGCACTGATGCTGAAAAATACGGAGGTGCTTGTACCGACTTTTTCAGATCCGATGAATAAATTAGTCGTATTTGTACCAAAGGAGCATGAAGAAAACGTTAGGAGAGCTGTCGGTAATGCTGGAGCAGGGCACATTGGCGACTATAGCCACTGCGCTTTTTCCACAGAAGGGATAGGCAGCTTCCGTCCGCTCGAGGGGTCAGATCCTTTTATCGGAACCGTGGGTGAGCTGGAGCTTGTCCATGAAGTCAGGCTGGAGACGATTTTTCCATCACGAATAAAAAAACAGGTGCTTGCTGCAATGCTGGAGGCTCATCCGTATGAAGAAGTAGCTTACGATATTTATCCAGTCGAGCAAGCTTCAATTAAAAAAGGATTAGGAAGAATTGGGACAATCGAGCAAGAAATGACGCTGCACGATTTCGCCCTGTATGTAAAGGACAAACTTCAAGTGGGCGGAGTTCGTATGTCTGGGAACCCGCAAGCCTTAGTCAAAAAGGTGGCAGTCCTAGGTGGAGACGGGAACAAGTTTATGAGCAACGCAAAAAAGATGGGCGCTGATGTATTCGTAACAGGTGATATTTATTTTCATGTAGCTCAGGATGCCGTTGCCGAAGGATTAAATCTCGTGGATCCGGGGCATTATGCAGAAAAAATAATGAAGCAGGGGCTTGCTGATTTATTGGAAGCTAAATGCAAAATGGAGATATCATTTGCTGCTTCTAGTACAGATACCAATCCCTTCGTATTTCTATAAGATATGGTGCGGTGATAATTAAATTGCATGCAAACGATAAATAAGAGGCTGGCGAACCAGCCTCTTATTTTGCTTTAACCTTTGGCAGTATTTTTTTCAGTGGAATGTCATGCTTTATCGTCCAGGTCGATTCATCTTCCCAATTGAAGCCTTCCAAAAACCGAATAACTTCCTTTGTAATAGGAGTCGGTGTAGACGCCCCTGCTGTGATTGCTACAGTTTCTACATTCTTTAGCCACTCAAGCTTTAGTTCGCTAATATCACCGATACGGTAAGCTTTTGTACCGGCAATTTCTTCAGAGACCTGTGCGAGCCGGTTGGAGTTATTGCTTTTTGGATCTCCAACAACAATCGTTAAATCAGCTTGTTTCGCTTGTTCAGACACGGCCTCTTGTCTGACTTGAGTTGCCAAACAAATCTCCTGGTGAAATTCAACATGAGGATATTTTTCTTTTACTTGCTCCATGATATCGTGAACATCCCATTGCGACATAGTGGTTTGGTTTGTAACTATAATTTTGTCATTCTGTATGTTAAGGTTAGCGACGTCTTCTTCTGTTTCTACTAAATGAACGATATCAGGTGCTACACCTACAGCGCCCTCTGGTTCCGGATGTCCTTTCTTGCCGATATAGATAACGTGATATCCTTTTTCTTTCATATCCAAAATTAGATTATGGGTTTTTGTTACATCCGGACAAGTCGCGTCAATTGCAACCAGCCCTTTATCTTCAGCAATTTTCCGTACTTCAGGTGACACACCGTGAGCCGTAAAGATGATCGTCCCTTTATCTACATTTTTAATAATTTCCAAACGGTTTGTGCCATCCAGCGTAATGATGCCGTCCTCTTCAAAGGCATCTGTCACGTGCTTATTATGAACAATCATTCCAAGGATATAGATCGGTCGAGGAAGAGATTTATCAAGAGCCGCATTTTTTGCAATAACCATTGCGTCAACAACTCCATAGCAATAGCCGCGCGGAGATATTTTAATTACATTCATTCTTGTTCCTCCTACAATCGAAGCTTAAGAGACGTCACAAAATAAAAAGCCGTTGTAAACGGCTTTATACTCTCAGGTTCTCTTTCTTCTATTATAGCTGATCTCACATTGGATATCAAAGATTCTTATACATACAGCCTAGGTCTTGAGCTTCCGGAAGGCTGGTTGCTAGAAGGCTTTGAAGCGGGCTGTCCGCTATCTGCTGCCGTCTTTTTTTTCTTTTTTTGCTGAGAGCTTGCTTGCATTGTTTCATTTGAATTTTCAGCTGAAGATTTGTCTTCTTTGCTGTTTGCATCGTCAGCTTTGTTTAGCTGGCTGTATAACTTTATCATGGAAGGAATATTTCTGACCAGAGGTCCGTATTGCTGGACCATCGGTGTAATTTGCTGAGCCATTCCGAGCATTTTTTGGACATTACCGAGCATTCCGGAAATATTGGCTGGATTTGCAAGATTCTGTAGTCCTTGTAGGCTTTGCAGACCAGAACCTGTACCTGCTCCTGGCAAGCCGCCTGCGCCTGGTAAGAATTTGGAGAGAAGTCCTCTGATTCCTCCTGCCCCTGCGTCATTCCCTGCACCTGCCCCTGGCGGCTGAGGGAAAAATTGGCCCATCTGTTGAAATGGCTGTTGAATTGGAGGCTGCGGCTGTTGAAATCGATTCATTTGGAAATTTGCAGCTTGCTGTTGCCGAAGAGCTCTTGGCATTCTTGGTCTGCCCATCTGCTGTGGACCGTTTCGTATTTGTCGTTGTGGAAACAATTGATTACCTCCTTTCGAAAAACATCTTGCACGATAGGATATGCATAAAGAACAAAATTTGTCTATTCATCTTCTTTCCGTCGGCTAATGGTTTTTTAGGAACGAATCAGTTATAATGGGTTTTTGATGGACACTAATTTAGTGTTTAAGGAGCTGAAAACATGGGACAAACAAAATTTACTGAATACAATTTAAAACCCTTTATCATAGAAGCAGTTGAGAAAATGGGATTTTATGAACCGACTGATATTCAAAGGAGGCTGATTCCTGCTGCTTTAAAAGGCGAGAGCGCCATTGGCCAATCTCAGACAGGAACAGGAAAAACGCATGCGTATTTGCTGCCGTTAATACATAGCATCCATCCTGATCAAGAAGAAGTACAGGTTGTGATTACAGCACCTACAAGAGAGCTTGCCAATCAAATTTATCAGGAAGTATTAAAAATTACGAAGTACACGGAAGCTGATGAAGAAATTATCTCAAAATGCTACATTGGCGGAACAGATAAAAAGAAAACCATCGAAAAGCTTAAGAGACAGCCGCATCTTGTCGTTGGAACTCCGGGTAGGATTGCAGATTTGATTAAAGAAAAAGCTCTTAACGTCTTTACGGCGAAAAGCTTTGTCATTGATGAGGCAGACCTCATGTTGGATATGGGATTTTTAGAGGATGTCGATTTTATTGGCTCCAATATGCCGGAGCAGCTTCAAATGCTCGTTTTCTCAGCAACAATTCCGGAAAAGCTGAAGCCTTTCTTGAAAAAATATATGAAAAATCCAAAATATGCACATGTCGAGCCGAAGCAAATTGCGGCAGAAAATATTGAGCACGTGCTAATCCCATCGAGGCATAGAGACAAGGACAAGCTTTTATTAACCATGGTAACCCACATTAACCCGTATTTAGCCATTATTTTCACAAATACGAAACAAGCAGCTGATCATGTCTTTGAGTATCTCAGAGATCACGGGGTAAAAGCTGGAATTTTACATGGAGGCCTGACACCGCGAGAACGCAAAAAGGTAATGAAGCAAATCAATGAATTAGAATATGCTTTTGTTATCGCGACTGATTTAGCAGCACGAGGGATCGATATTAAGGGTATCAGCCACGTTATCAATTATGAGCTCCCGGATGATCTGGACTTTTACATTCACCGTGTCGGCAGAACAGCCCGGGCCGGATCAACTGGTATCGCCATGACAATATATGATACATCCGATGAAGATGGCTTAGCAAGACTTGAGAATATGGGCATCGTGTTTGAAAACAAGGAAATTGTTAAGGGAGAATGGGTAGCCCTTGAAGATCGGCAGCGTAGAAAGAAACGTAAACGTGTGGCTGATGAAATTGATGAAAAGGCAAAGCATTTTGTTAAAAAACCGAAAAAAGTAAAGCCAGGATATAAGAAAAAAATGACCGCAGAATTAGAAAAAATCAAAAAGCGGCAAAGAAAATTAAATTCGAGAAAAGGAAAGTAGGGGAAACGGTTTGGTAAAGATAGGGTCACATGTAAGCATGAGCGGCAAAAAAATGCTGCAGGGAGCAAGTGAAGAAGCACAGTCTTATGGAGCAAACGCATTTATGGTTTATACGGGAGCTCCGCAAAATACGAGGCGTAAAAAAATTGAAGATTTAAATATAGAAGCCGGCACTGCCCATATGAAAGAAAACGGCATCGAGGATATTGTTGTACATGCCCCCTACATTATTAATATCGGAAATACGGCGAATCCAGCAACCTTTGAGCTGGGTGTTACTTTTCTCCGTTCAGAAATTGAGAGAACAGCTGCTATCGGCGCTAAACAAATTGTCCTGCATCCCGGTGCGCACGTTGGTGCAGGAGCTGAAGTCGGGATCAAAAAGATTATAGAAGGATTAAATGAAGTTATTGAACCTGGCCAATCGGTGCAAATCGCCCTTGAAACGATGGCAGGAAAAGGATCTGAATGCGGGAGGAGCTTTGAAGAGCTTGCGGAGATTATCAGCGGTGTGACCCACAATGAGCATCTCTCTGTTTGCTTCGATACGTGTCATACGCATGATGCAGGCTATAATATCGTCGAAGATTTCGATGGGACTTTAAATGAATTTGATAAAATTATCGGGCTGGACAGGCTTAAGGTTCTTCATATTAATGACAGCAAAAATGTATGCGGAGCAAGAAAGGATCGTCATGAAAATATTGGCTTTGGCCATATCGGTTTTAAAGCTCTCAATTATATAGTTCATCATGATCAGCTGCAAGACATTCCGAAGATTCTTGAAACCCCATACGTTGGAGAGGATAAGAAGAACAAAAAACCTCCTTACAAATTTGAAATCGATATGCTCCGGAATCGGCAGTTTGAAGAGAGCGTACTTGAAAAGATTTTAGCCCAGTAATGAAAATGAGAAACTTCTCGTATCAAAGGGTACGAGAAGTTTCTTTTTCACCTGATAAATTGGTTTAATAATTCATTCACCTTTTTGGCAGTGCTCTTGGATGTAATGCTCTCTACTTTTGTAATCAGGCTTGCTCTTTCCTTTTCATCGAAAATATTGACATTTTTTCCGTGTAACAGAGCCGCAACATCAGCAGCCTGTTTGGCAGTTAACGAAATTCCATACTGATTGGCATAGCTGAGAATATCCTTTGCTGTTGCTCGATTTAACCTCTGTAAAATAATCTTTTGCATGAAATACAACGTTCGTTCCTCCCCTCAAATCTAATTGTATGGGTGAATGACTCATATCGTTCCAATTTTTTCATTCAATTGGAGTTAAATTTAGTCAACATTGTATTTAATGGTATGATAGTAGTAGGAAAAAACCAGTTCGTTATGAAAGAAAGGAGAAAGTATGTCAGCACCAAAAAAACAGCATAAAAAAGAATCAAAAACCCGATTTATCTTTCGGCTATTTATGATATTAATTGGAGCAGCATGTGCTGCGGTGAGCATTGAATTGTTCTTAGTTCCAAATAATATTATTGATGGCGGAATTATAGGTATTTCTCTTATTTTGGATTACATATTTAAAGACAATCCTTTTATCAACTTCGCCGTCCTTGTCGTTGTCCTGAATGCACCATTTATGCTATTTGGCTACAAGCACATCGGGAAAACCTTTCTGGTCTCTACGATCATTGGGATTGTAGGGTTGTCCGTCGTAGAGAGCTCTCTTCATCACATTCATGCCTTCACCACAGAGCCGGTTCTAGCGACGGTATTTGGCGGACTGCTCCTCGGATTAGGCGTCGGGATAGTGATTCGAAACGGAGGTTCCATGGACGGATCAGAAATTCTCGGTATCCTTTTTACAAAAAAGCTCCCGTTTTCAGTTGGTGAGTTTGTCATGTTTTTTAACGTTTTTATTTTTACTTGGGCGGGCTTTGTATTCGGTCCGGAGCAAGCCATGTATTCGGTAATGACCTATTTCATTGCTTTTAAAACAATTGATGTTGTGATCCAGGGGCTGGATGAAACGAAAGCGGTCATTATCGTATCCGATAACTATGAGGAAATATCTGATGCTATATTGGACCGATTGGGCCGCGGCACAACAAAGCTGAAAGGAAAAGGCGGCTATTCAGATCTCGAGACAGAAGTGATCTATGCGGTAGTCACACGTTTAGAAATAACAAAGCTAAAATCAATCGTGTTCGAAATTGATGAACAGGCATTTATTACAATTATGAACACTCATGAAACAAGAGGAGGAAAATTCAAAACTGCTATTCATTAAACGATATATTTTACTTTTTATCTGATAAACGGTATAATTTATGATCGAACTGGTTTGAAGTGGTTTGCTATAATAGCAGCCATTTTCTTTTTGATTGTAAATCGTAATGGTTCAGAAAAATAAATTGAAGGTGAGAAGCAAGATGGTATCTCCAGCACTTGAATTGAAGCATGTTTCTTACGCTTATGAGCACGAAAATGCAATTGAGGATATCACATTTACAATAGAAGAAGGAACTTTTCTCGGCTTGGTCGGCCCGAACGGATCGGGGAAAACAACTCTGTTAAAGTGCATTCTTGGTTTAATAAAGCCACAATCGGGTGAGTTAAAGCTGTTTGGCGAATCCTATAAAAAGTATAAAAATTGGGGACAAATCGGGTTCGTTTCGCAAAAAGCAAACAGCTTCAATACAGGGTTTCCCGCCTCCGTATTTGAAGTCGTCGCGAGTGGATTAACAGCGCGGCTCGGGCTTTTTAAGAAAATGGATAAAAAAAGCAAGCGTGCGGTTGAAGATGCAATAGAAGCTGTAGGAATTACTTCTCTTACACATCGCAACATTGGCGAGCTATCTGGTGGGCAGCAGCAACGGACGTTTATTGCCAGAGCTCTTGTCAGCGATCCGAAGCTATTGATTCTTGACGAACCCACAGTCGGTGTGGATCAAAAAAACGTAGAAGGTTTTTATCACCTTCTTCAAAAATTAAATAAAGAACGAGGCATGACACTGATACTTGTCACACATGATGTAGGTACAATCTCCGATAAAGTTACACACGTCGCCTGCTTAAATAAGACGCTGCATTTTCATGGCAGCCCCTCACAATTTGAATCGGTATCAGATCGTACGTTGTCATCTTTTTACGGTCATGATGTACAAACGATCAGCCATGATCATCACGGAGGGTACCTATAATGCTAGCACCTTTTTTTCAATATGATTTTTTACAAAATGCACTTATTTCAGGTCTGCTAATCGGACTTATTGCCCCTATACTCGGTGTATTTATTGTTGTCCGAAGAATGTCTTTAATTGCTGATGCACTAAGCCATGTGACCTTGGCAGGCATTGCAGCAAGCCTTTATCTTGAAAAGCGCTTTGCGTTTATGGCTGGCGTAAGCCCTTTGTATTTGGGAATGTTTTTTTCTATATTCGGGTCACTCCTCATAGAAAGGCTTAGAAGTGTATACAAGCATTTTCAGGAGCTGTCCATTCCGATCATTCTTTCCGGAGGTATTGGCGTTTCTGTCATTTTTATTTCTCTTGCAGACGGTTTTAATACCGATTTGTTCAGTTATTTATTTGGAAGCGTCAGCGCAGTCTCAAGAACGGATCTTTTTATTATCGTAGGTGTAACGGTTATTGTTCTGCTCTTGGTTTTTGCTCTTTACAAAGAGTTGTTCATGCTTTCTTTTGACGAAGAACATGCTCGCTCATCTGGTATACCGGCAAAATGGCTTCATTTTATTTTTATCGTAATCGTTGCCTTGGTTATTGCTGCGTCGATGAGAATTGTCGGCATTTTGCTTGTCTCTTCTCTAATGACATTACCTGTTGCGGCTAGTATCAGGATCGCAAAAGGATTTAAGCAGGCGATCTTTTATTCTGTTCTATTTGGAGAAATATCTGTTATCATTGGATTAATATCAGGTTTTCAGCTGGATCTTGCACCAGGAGGAACCGTCGTAGTGACTTCTGTTATCATTCTATTGCTGACACTGGGCTTGAACAAATTTAAAAGGAGATTTCTACATGAACGTTCAAGAGGCGCTTGATTTATTGAAGGAAAATGGATACAAATATACAAGTAAAAGAGAAGACATGCTGCAGTTGTTTGCCCGTTCCGATAAATATTTATCAGCCAAGGATGTGCTTTCAGATCTTAGTGTTGACTATCCCGGACTTAGTTTTGATACCATTTATAGAAACCTTTCGCTTTATGCTGATTTGGGGATTTTAGAAACGACTGAGCTTTCCGGTGAAAAGCTGTTTCGATTTGTGTGTTCATTCAGCCATCACCATCATCACTTCATCTGTCTCGCTTGCGGCAGAACAAAGGAAATTGATGCTTGTCCGATGGATGCCGTAAATGAAAATTTTAAAGGATACGAAATCAGCGGGCATAAATTTGAAGTATACGGAACGTGCCCTGACTGTCAATAAACCATTTTTAATACACATTAGATGTTAGTACAAGCAATTCATCCTTCTGCAAAATACTTTATATTATGCCAAAAGTGTTAGGAGGGTGAAAAAATGAATAAACATCATCATAAGAGTGACTTTTTTATTGCAAGGTTAAGGGGTTCAGAAGAGGTTCCGCCAGTTCGTACCAATGCAAGCGGATTTGCACAGTTTCAAATAAGCAGCGATGAAAAAAGCATTCGATATCAATTAGAGGTAAATAATCTTCGCAATTTTACTCAGGCACATATTCATATCGGTGAAAGAGGGGAGAATGGTCCTGTAGTTGTTTTTCTCTTCGGTCCGGTTGATCCTAGTATCAGTGTAACTCAAGGTGTCATCGAAGGTACCATTACCAAGAATGATCTCGTAGGGCCCCTTAGCGGAAAGCCGCTTTCGGCATTAATAAAGCTTATTAGAGATGGAAGAACATATGTCAATGCTCATACCGTGCAAAATCCGGACGGAGAGATTCGCGGTCAAATAAAACCGTATCAATCTAAAATAAAAAACTAATTTCTGATATAAGATTCTCCATGTTTAATCCTGTTTCTATACAGGATTTTTTTATTTTCGTAAATTCCCTTGGATAAATCATACTTCGGTTACTTAATCATACCTATTTAGCATGAGAGTTCTTTTAAAAAGGGGATGATTTTTATGTGTCCATATTATCCAATTCGAGTAAATAAATGGGACCATGTTTTATATTTGCTGCGTCAAAGCTTATATGCTGAAGAAATGGTGTGTGCAATGAGCAGTGAGCTTTTCCATATCCCAAAAACAAAAGATTTAAAAGGAAATCGAGAAATGCACAGTCATCTGGTTCCAGCTTCTTATCATCGTGTGACGGCTGCAGGGTCTGCCCAAAGGCTAAAAAACGGCGAGAAACAGAATTCGATTGTAGAGACTATGACGGCTTGTATCTTAAATGCTGAAAGCCAAGATAAAAAAGTACGTGAAGGGTTAAAAACGATGGAGGAAAATGCAATTCCCGAGTATAAACCCTTTATTAAAGTAATTATCAAATGGCAAGAACAAGCAGAAACCTCTTTAAATCAAGCGAAAGCCTCACTGCAATCAATTGGGGTTTCGTTTTCCGCTGAAAGTGAGCAGCAAAGTGGAGAATACAGTCAATAAATAAGCGGGTAGTTTAAACCGCTTTTTTGTTTTGAAATACATAAACCAATACAAAACTGATTAAACTATAAATGCTCCTTTATCATGAAAGTGAGGGCTGACAATGGATCAAGAAAAAAATCACAATCGATTTGAAAACCGGGATGAGCCGGATGTCAATAGACGTAATTTTGACGAAGAAACGGCTGCAGAGCTCACAGAACCATATCGAGCAAAAAATGATTCAGACAGGCGTAACGATGTCGAGGACGCAAACAGAGATAATGCCGGATGGATCGGTTATGCTGCTTTGGCAATATCGATCATTTCCTTGTTTATATTCCCTGTTCTATTAGGGATTGTCGGTATTATCGTCGGCTTTATTGCAAGAAGAAGAGGAGCAGGAGCATTAGGGGCTTGGGCAATTGGAATCGGTGTTGTTTCTTTGCTCATTGGAATATTTATCACCCCATTTTTCTAGGTACAAAAAAGCTTGGCGGAATTCCCGCCAAGCTTTTTTATTTAGGCTTTAATTTTTTCTTTTTCAGCTGCTTCTTTCGCATAATGCTCTTCGGCAAGCTTATCGATTTCTTTTTTTAATTCCTCGACCATTGTTTCTTCAGGAACTTTTCTTACTGTTTTTCCTTTGCGGAACAGAAGGCCTTCACCTCGGGCACCGGCAATGCCGATATCGGCTTCACGTGCTTCGCCAGGACCATTTACAGCACAGCCGAGAACAGCAACCTTAATCGGAGCTTTTATTTTTGAAATATATTCTTCGACTTCATTTGCAATGCTAATTAAGTCAATTTCAATTCGCCCGCACGTTGGACAGGAAATCAATGTTGCCGCATTAGAGGCAAGGCCAAACGATTTTAACAACTCTCTTGCAACTTTAACCTCTTCAACCGGGTCAGCGCTTAAGGAAATGCGCAATGTATTTCCGATTCCAAGGCTTAAAATCGCTCCAAGCCCCGCAGAGCTTTTCACAGTACCGGCAAATAATGTTCCGGATTCGGTAATTCCGAGATGAAGAGGGTAGTCAAAGGCTTCAGAAGCTTTTCTATAAGCTTCAATTGCAAGCTGAACGTCTGATGCCTTCATACTGACAATGATATCGTGAAAGTCAAGGTCTTCAAGAATTTTTATATGATGAAGCGCACTTTCGACCATGCCATCTGCTGTCGGGTATCCGTATTTATCAAGAATTCGTTTTTCCAACGAACCCGCGTTTACACCGATTCGAATCGGTATGCCTTTTTCTTTGGCTGCTTTCACAACAGCCTCCACTTTTTCACGGCGCCCGATATTTCCAGGGTTTATCCTAATTTTATCGGCTCCGCCTTCAATTGCTTTCAATGCTAATTTATAGTCAAAATGTATATCTACAACCAAAGGTATCGTAATTCGTTTTTTTATTTCCGCAATTGCGTCGGCAGCTCTTTCATCCGGACAGGCTACACGAACAATTTGGCATCCCGCTTCCGCCAGCCGATTGATTTCAGCTACTGTCGCTTCCACGTCATGAGTTTTTGTTGTTGTCATGCTTTGTATAAATAATTCATTACTTCCGCCTATTGTTAAAGGACCTACTTTGACTGGGCGAGTTTTTGTACGATGTGTGATTTCACTCACTTTCAACCGCTCCTTAACGTTTGTTTAGCATCTTCATGCTGCCTTTGTCGTTTTAGTTACATGTCATATTGTATCAGTCCGTCAGTCAAGCTGACAAGGAATTAAGAAGATTTATTGTATACAGGGAATTTATAAACTTTCCCCGACTGAATGAGGTTTGCTTTCGTTTCGGGATTTAAACGTTCGAAATCCTCGACAATTTGCTCAGCTGATATAGGAGGAGAGCCGCCGCTTTTTTGATCAACGATGGAAAAAACCGTTTCTCCCTTTTTAACCGTATGGGCTTGGAAAACACTCCCTTCTTCAGCTTGGGAAGAAACCGGCTGAATTTTAGGCTCCTCTTGCTGCTTCTCTTGCGGAATGGGATTAGTTCCCCAGCTTAAATCATAGTACACAATAAAGGAAAGAAATACTAAAGAAACAACAATAATGAACCGTTTCAACCTAGTTTCCTCCCGACAGTTTTTATCATTATATGCTTGTCCTAAAGAGGATAGAACAAAAGCGCAAGCGCCTTGAGTTCACTTGACTCAAAAAGTGCTTTTTACTTTTAGATGCATGAGGTTATTTCTCACAAGAGCTAAGCGCTGAGGGCGGACACAACCGCCAAGTTATCCACAATCCCATTTGTTTTATAAATGAAAAAACCGCCAAATTATATTGGCGGCAAGAATCGTTATGTTCTTTTTGTAGGAATTTCTTTAACTGCGAGAAATAGAATCATGAAATGCACAAACCAATTTAGCAGCATTGGACTTGGAACTTCAGTATGTAAAGCTGTCATGATAGCAAAAAAGACGGTTGCCAAGGTGGCAGAGTATGCAGCCATGGTCCAAAGCTGTTTATAGGGCAGCATGCTGCTTTTTCCTTGCATATTTTTGATCAAGATCCCCAGTACAGCCAAAAGTGATACTTCGATAAATTTGCTTGCGGCAGAAAAAAAGAAGATAAGTACAATTAGTACAGGAACAAAGAAAGATTGTAATTGACCAGACAGGTCTAAAATTTCATTTTTGGAAATATCAGAAGGGAACATAGTATATTCAAATTCCATCGCCTGCCCGTCTGTTGCAATGACGAACTTATCTTTTAAAAACGCAGCGGCGTTTTGTTTCGCTTCAATTTGTTCCGTATCATATGCGCTTGCAGGATCCAGAACGACCATAAACTGTCCGGCCTGCCCTTCTACAGGGGCTTTTTCCGCAGTTGATAATTGGCCATCTTTGATACTGAAATCAGGTATATCCCTTTCAAGAATATCTTTGAAATCATAAGATGCCTGGTAGATCGTCGTTCCCATATTGAATGCAGATGGCAGCGCTGCTAGAAACGACAAAAGAAACACATACAAAATGGCGATGCCTATTTTTTGAAAACGAGTCCGGGCAATCGCCTGCGGGGAGTAAATACTTTTAAAAAATTGTCTAAAAATCCTCATCACGTCCAATTATATAATCATAATACCCGCTCTTCATTGTAACAGTAAGCCGAATGTGAACACAAGAAACTTACGCATAAGCAAATCGTGATCACATGTTTAAAACTGCGGAGGATCGGAAATTGTATTATAGACTCGGGTCACACCGATACAGACATGAGCATTTGTATTGAAACAGGCTTATATTTTTGATACTCTGAAAATTGAAAAGGCTTGCTTTCAGGCCCGATTACATAACAAATTTAGGGAGGAATTATTAATGGCATTTGAATTACCAGAACTACCTTATGCTTATGATGCATTGGAACCTCACATCGACAAAGAAACGATGAACATTCACCATACGAAGCATCACAACACATACGTAACAAAATTAAATGACGCAGTCGCAGGAAAGTCAGATTTGGAAAGCAAATCAGTAGAAGATCTTGTTGCAAATCTTGATGCTGTACCTGAAGATATTCGTACTGCTGTGCGCAATAACGGAGGCGGTCATGCCAACCATTCGTTCTTCTGGAAAACACTTTCTCCAGATGGCGGCGGTACTCCAACCGGCGAACTTGCTGATGCGATTTCAGCTGAATTTGGCAGCTTTGATAAATTCAAAGAAGACTTCGCAGCAGCTGCGGCAGGACGTTTTGGTTCTGGCTGGGCATGGTTAGTCCTTAACAACGGCAAATTGGAAATTACAAGCACACCAAATCAAGACTCTCCTTTATCAGAAGGCAAAACGCCAATTCTTGGTTTAGACGTATGGGAGCATGCATACTACCTAAAATACCAAAACAAGCGTCCTGATTATATCGCCGCATTTTGGAATGTTGTAAACTGGTCTGCAGTAAACGATCTTTACACAGCAGCAAAATAATCACGTATATGAGAACAAGGATCGATTCTTTCGATCCTTGTTTTTTTCTGCTTTTTTTACATATCTGCAAATCGATTAGACAAACTAATGACTACAGTAAAGGGGAGTCATTGATGAGCAGACTAAAAAAAATGGTAGGGGACGTGGAAATCAATCAAGATCTGCTGCTGCTTCTGTCAGTAGGAGGCCTTTACTCATTATCCATCGCATTATCAAATACATTTGTAAATATTTATTTGTGGAAGCAATCGGGGCAATTTGTTGATTTGGCCATCTACAACCTATCTTCGGTGATATTTGAGCCGATTGCCTTTTCGCTGGCTGGCTGGTGGGCGAAAAGGATCGACAGGGTGATTATCCTGCGGCTGGGCATTGTGTTTTTAGCTGCTTTTTATTTGATTGTACTTGGTGCAGGCGAAGTAGCATCGGCGAATCTCGTCATGCTTGGCAGCGTATTGGGGATTGGCTCTGGCTTTTATTGGCTGGCATATAATGTATTAACATTTGAAGTGACTGAACCTGAGACAAGAGATTTTTTCAATGGCTTTTTAGGAGTACTGGCCTCATTCGCGGGAATGATCGGACCGGTTGTCGCAGGTTTTGTGATTTCCAGGCTTCAGGATAACAATGGGTATAATTTGATTTTCAGTCTTTCGTTAGGTTTATTTTTATTGGCTGTTATTATGAGCTTTTTTTTAAAAAGAAGAGAAGCTCACGGAAGATTTTTGTTTAAAAAAATCTGGGAAGAGCGAAATCATGATAAGGATTGGGGAAGAATTACCAACGCCCATTTTTTCCAAGGGGTCAGAGAGGGAATATACGTCTTTATTATAAGCGTTTTTGTATTCATATCGACTGGAAGCGAGCTTGCGCTAGGCACCTTTGGACTAGTGAATTCAGCTGTATCTTTTGTTGCATATTATTTGGCAGCAAGGATGATCAAAAAACACACGAGAAAAAAAGCGATTTTTTTTGGCGGGATGCTTCTTTATAGTTCGTTGTTCCTTATTCTGTTCACCATGTCCTATCCGACACTTATTTTATACGGAATCGCGATCTCAATCGGCTATCCTCTTGTGCTTGTGCCGTATATTTCAATGACATATGATGTGATTGGCAAAGCGAGAAACGCACGAAAGGCAAGAATTGAATATATTGTGATTCGAGAGCTGTTTTTAAATTTTGGAAGGATCTGTTCCATATTAATTTTTCTTTTACTCGTTTTGCTGCTAAATGAGGAGATCGGCATCCCGGTATCACTAGTCATTCTTGGAACAGGTTATGCTGCTATATATTACTATGTAAAGGATATTCAGCTTGAAGAGCATGGTGAGGAAAGTATAGCAGAAGACGGACAGAAACAAGCTTCTGAAACGAACCTTATAAAAGGTGAGAGGTAAGTTACATTTTTATGACAATTCGTGAATATTGTAGAATAATGTCTAAAGGCACTTTATTATTAATCAGATAAGGTGTCTTTTCTTACGCATGTATTGAAGTTAAATATAGACTAGGTGATGGAAGATATGAATAAGAAAACGTATAAAAAAATAATGCCGATTCGTTTGCATTTGTTATTTCTTTTTGCCTTTATCATTTTTACTGGTGTGATTATCAGGCTGGGAATTGTACAAATCGTTTATGGTCAAGACTATACCAACGAAGTAGAAAAGCAAGAAGACGTCGATGTAAGCAATTCAGTCCCAAGAGGAAAAATCTATGACCGGAATTTTAATACGATGGTCGGAAATTCTCCACTTAATGCGATTACATACACGAGAAGTGCCAGTACGACACAGGAAGAGCGGTTGGAAGTTGCAAAAAAGCTGTCAAAAATGATTAAACTCGGTACCGATAAAATAACAGAACGGGATAAAAAGGACTATTGGATTTTGACTAACTCGGAGAAAGCGAAATCACTTATTACGAGTGAAGACCGGCAAAAGCTAGAGGACGGAAAGATCGCTGAAGAAGACCTGTATCAGCTTCAGCTGGAACGCATAACCGAAGAAAAATTAAGTGAACTGACAGATGAGGACTTGAAGGTTCTTGCGATCAAAAGACAAATGGATCAAGGATATCCTTTGAATCCGCAGTTTATAAAAAATAAAGATGTGACAACAGAGGAGCTGGCATACGTCAGCGAACATTTAGATGAGCTTCCCGGAGTAAACGTAACGAAGGATTGGGACCGGGAATATCCAAACAAGGATCTGCTTAGATCTCTTCTTGGACAAGTGTCAAAGACCAATGAAGGCCTTCCGCAAAGCCTGCTTGATCACTACCTTTCTCTGGGCTACAGCAGAAATGACAGGGTTGGGAAAAGCTATCTCGAATTGCAATATGAAAATGTTCTTCAAGGACAAAAAGAAAAAATAAAAAATGTAACAGATCGTTCGGGAAATGTGGTTGATTCCCAAGTTATCAATCAAGGAAAAGCAGGCAAGGATCTTATCTTAACGATTGACATTGATATGCAAAAAGAAGTGGAAGCGATTATTGAAGATGAGCTCAGGAAAGCAAAGCAAAAGCCGGGTACTGCCTTATTAGACCGGGCGTTTGTCGTCATGACGGATCCGAAAAATGGAGACTTGATATCCATTGCCGGCAAACAAGTAAAGAATAAAAACGGCAAGCTTGCTTTCGATGATTATGCTCTTGGTGCGATGACTTCATCATACGCCATGGGATCATCCGTTAAAGGAGCGACGGTTCTAACGGGTTATGAAACAGGCGCCATTCAACCAGGGACAATTCAAACGGATGAACCACTCTATATTAAAGGGTCGCCTCCGAAAAAATCGGTAACGACAATGGGTCCGGTAAATGATTTAACCGCACTTATGAGATCATCAAATGTATACATGTTCAAGACTGCGATAGAGATAGGAAATGGTACGTATAAAAGAAGTGAACCGCTCTCGATCGATCCAAAAGCGTTTAACACGTTCAGGTATTATTTTAACCAGTTTGGCCTCGGCGTAAAAACTGGAATCGATCTTCCGAACGAAGCTGCAGGGCTAAAAGGGGCTAAAACGGACCCCGGGTTCCTGCTTGACTTATCGATCGGGCAGTATGATACGTATACACCGCTGCAAATGGCACAATATGTGTCTACGATTGCAAATGGAGGGTATCGAATGCAGCCCCATCTTGTAAAAGAAATACGGGAGCCTAATCCAGATAAAGGGATCGGAAGCGTTATTGATTCAGTTGACCCAAAAACATTAAACAGAATCGATATGAGCGACAGCGAAATCAAACGGGTTCAGCAAGGATTCAAGCTTGTCATGCAGGGGCCAAACGGCACTGCAAGCTCTCAATTTTCATCAAAGAGCTATAATCCTGCCGGAAAAACGGGAACTGCCCAAGCATTTTACGATGGCCCGAATAAAGATAAATTTTTAACTCCGACTTACAACACAACTCTCGTTGGCTATGCTCCGGCTGATAATCCGGAAGTCGCATTTTCAGTCGTGGTTCCATGGGCTTATGAGGATTATTCAGACAAGCATTCAATCACAAATAATATTGGCGAACGAATTCTTGATAAATATTTCGAATTAAAATCGAAACAAAGTAAAGAAAATACGGCAAATAAAAATTTGGATAAAATTGAAGATGAAGCAAACACTCAATTAAACGAATAAAGAAGGAAGCGCCCTGGAATGACAGGGCGCTTTTTTGTAAATACTATCCCAATAAAATGCAAAATTCGACGTGGATTTACAAAACCTTAACAATTGGTTCAAACAGGCTTAATAATGAAAAGTTACCCTATTCCCTGTAGGACAAATTTCACAAATCATGTAGGGGGAATTATGGAAATGAAGAACTTCAAGGGTATAGCACTACTGTTTCTCATGTCTGCAATCCTAGTATTTGCAGCGGCATGCGGAAACTCAAATGAAGGTGGAAATGCTGAAGATAGCGGAAGCGGAAATGAAACTTCTGGAGAAGCTTCAGGATCTCTTTCAATTTCCGGCTCATCTGCTATGCAACCATTAGTACTGGCTGCCGCTGAAAAGTTCATGGAAGAAAATCCGGAAGCTGATATTCAAGTACAAGCTGGCGGTTCTGGAACAGGTCTTTCACAAGTCGCAGAAGGTTCAGTACAAATTGGAAACTCTGACGTTTTCGCTGAAGAAAAAGAAGGAGTTCCTGCAAACGAACTAAAGGATCATCAAGTAGCAGTTGTAGGAATGACCGCTGCAGTTAACCCTGAAGTTGGCATTAAAGATATTTCTTTGGACAACCTTAAAAAAGTTTTTACAGGTGAAATTAAAAACTGGAAAGAGCTTGGCGGAAAAGATCAAAAAATCGTTCTTGTCAACCGTCCTGATTCTTCTGGTACTCGTGCTACTTTTGTTAAATATGCACTTGGCGGAGCAACACCTGCAGAAGGAATCACTGAGGATTCTTCAAACACTGTTAAAAAGCTTATCGGAGAAACTGATGGCGCGATCGGATATCTTGCTTTCTCTTACTTAACAGATGATAAAGTTACATCTCTTTCAATTGACGGCGTTGAACCAACTGTTGAAAATGTACAAAAAGGCGACTTCCCAATCTGGGCTTACCAGCATTCATATACGAAAGGCGAGCCTGACGGATTAGCGAAAACGTTCCTTGAATATTTACAAAGTGATGAAATTCAAAATTCTATCGTTACTGACCAAGGATATATTCCAGCCACAAAAATGGAAGTTCAACGTGATGCAGAAGGCAAGCAAACAGATAAATAATTGCCTCTGATAAATTGTAGGGAAAGTGGTCACCTGACGCTTTCCCTATTACGATGTTATAGGAGTGTAAAAAATGGCAAAAAAATTAGAAGAACTTTCTGCTAGAGAAAGATTAATACATTCTAAACAAAATCGAAAAATGGATGAGGTTCGGGGAAGGATTCTCGTTACTGCGTGCGCTCTTATAATGATATCAGCCACAATCGCAATAACAATCTTTCTCGGAACGAAGGGTTTGCAATCTTTTCTTGTAAATGGTGTTAGCGTTGGGGAATTTTTAACTAGCTTACAATGGAATCCTGTAAATGAAAGCCCTGAGTACGGAGCATTCCCGTTTATCTTTGGCTCTTTTGCAGTAACTATTCTTTCTGCACTTGTTGCTGCACCTCTTGGAATCGGCGGGGCAATATTCATGACAGAGATCGCTCCGTCTTGGGGAAAAAAGATTCTGCAGCCGGTTATTGAACTGCTTGTCGGTATCCCTTCGGTTGTTTACGGGTTCATCGGGCTTACCGTATTGGTGCCGTTTATCGCTCAATACAAATCGGGGCCGGGACATAGCTTGCTTGCTGGAACGATCGTTCTTTCCGTAATGATCCTGCCGACCATTACGTCTATTTCGACCGACGCCATCTCTTCCTTGCCGAAAAGCTTGCGTGAGGGCTCTTACGCGCTAGGGGCAACACGATGGCAAACGATTCGCAAGGTATTGATTCCAGCAGCGCTTCCTACCTTGCTTACTGCAGTCGTACTTGGTATGGCCAGAGCATTTGGCGAGGCACTAGCAGTGCAAATGGTTATCGGAAATTCAAGAAATCTACCGGAAAGCTTGCTCGATACGGCAGCTACATTAACGACTATTATTACATTGAATATGGGGCATACCACATACGGAAGCGTAGAAAACAATACGCTCTGGTCCATGGGGCTTGTTCTGTTAATTATGTCCTTCCTATTTATTCTCTTTATTCGTTATCTGTCAGCTAGGAGGAAAATCTAATGAACAGCAAAGTAACCGACCGGATTGCAACAGGTGTCTTTGGTGTTATTGCCGGAATTATTGTTGCTCTTTTAATTGGCTTATTTTCTTATATCATTTTTAATGGTATTACTCATATATCTTTAGACTTTTTGACAACCAGATCAAGTGCAGTTGCATCAGGCGGAGGAATTCGGGATCAGCTGTTTAACTCGTTTTATATTCTGTTGATCACCATGATCATTACGATACCGCTTGGAGTAGGCGGAGGCGTCTATATGGCAGAATATGCACCTGCAAATAAACTGACTGATTTTGTCCGCACGTGTATAGAAGTGCTGGCTTCATTGCCCTCGATTGTTATTGGCATGTTCGGTTTGCTTATGTTTGTAAATTTAACTGGATGGGGATATACGATAATAGGGGGGGCACTCGCTTTAACCGTATTTAACCTGCCAGTTATGGTTCGTGTAACAGAGGATGCGATTCGTTCGGTTCCAAAGGACCAAAAGGAAGCTTCACTTGCGCTCGGTGTATCAAAATGGCACACGATCAAAACCGTATTGATTCCTGGCGCGATTCCTTCTATTATCACCGGTGCAATCTTAGCTTCGGGGAGAGTATTTGGAGAAGCGGCAGCCTTGCTTTTCACAGCTGGTTTGACGACACCTAGACTGAATTTTGAAAACTGGAACCCTTTTTCCTACACATCGCCGCTTAACATTTTCAGACCGGCTGAAACGTTAGCAGTACACATTTGGAATGTCAATACGCAAGGGATCATCCCAGATGCAGAAGCCATTTCAAATGGCGCAGCAGCTGTGCTTGTTATTTCTGTATTGATTTTTAATCTCGCAGCCAGATGGCTTGGATCGTATATCCATAAGAAATTAACGGCAACGAAATAGAAAGGATAGGTGAATCCATAAATGGCTCAAATATCTGCATTAAACAGGATAAAGGAATCTGAAGCAGAACCTGAAAACGCTGTGAAAGAACATGTATTACAAGTAAAAGATTTAGATATATATTATGGGGAAAAACGGGCAGTAAATAGTATTTCTTTTGATATAGAGAAAAACGCCATTACTGCTTTGATTGGACCTTCCGGATGTGGAAAATCTACGTTTCTTAGAAGCGTTAACCGAATGAACGACCTCATCCCCGGCTCTAGGTTCGATGGTCAAATTATTTATGAAGGAATTAACATTCTTGACAGTAAAATTAATGTCGTCAATTTAAGAAGAGAAATCGGCATGGTTTTTCAAAAGCCAAATCCATTTCCAAAATCAATATACAACAACATTACGCACGGATTGAAATATTCAGGCATTCGCAAGAAATCTGTTTTGGATGACATCGTTGAAGAAAGCTTAACAAAAGCTGCATTATGGAATGAAGTTAAGGATCGTCTCAAAGAATCTGCGCTTTCCCTTTCAGGCGGACAGCAGCAGCGTCTATGCATTGCCCGTACATTAGCAATGAAGCCGACAGTCATGCTTCTTGATGAACCCGCTTCTGCCCTTGACCCGATTTCTAATAGTAAAATTGAGGATCTTTTGATTGAGCTGAAAAAGGATTATTCGATTGTCATCGTGACGCATAATATGCAGCAGGCTTCAAGGATTTCTGATAAAACTGCCTTTTTCCTAAACGGTGATTTAGTAGAATATGCAAACACAGAGAAAATATTTACTAATCCGGCCGAGAAGAAAACAGAAGAATATATTACTGGCAGATTTGGATAGGAGGAAAGAGAATGAGTGCGGTAGCTGAAGGGATACAAACTCAGGAAGTCTTTCAAATGAACGACTTGAATTTATGGTACGGTGATAATCACGCATTAAAAAACATAAACTTTTCTATCCGCAAAAATGAAGTAACCGCAATTATCGGGCCTTCAGGCTGCGGGAAATCTACGTTTATTAAGACATTAAACCTTATGATTAACATGGTGCCGGGGGTTAGAATGTCCGGTGAAATTGTTTACCAGGGAAATAACATTTTACAATCTAAAATTGATTTGGTGGAACTTAGAAAAAATGTAGGCATGGTGTTTCAAAAAGGTAACCCTTTCCCCCAGTCAATTTTTGACAATGTTGCGTATGGCCCTCGCATCCATGGAATTAAAAGCAAGTCTAAGCTAAAAGAGCTTGTTGAGAAGTCATTGATTGACGTTGCTCTGTGGGATGAAGTGAAAGACCGTTTGGATGCTCCTGCGCTTGGTCTTTCCGGAGGACAGCAGCAAAGGCTTTGCATCGCTCGGGCTCTGGCGACTACTCCTGAAGTAGTGCTAATGGATGAACCGACTTCTGCGTTGGATCCCATTTCCACACTGAAAATTGAAGAGCTTATACTTGATCTGAAGAAAAAGTACACGATTGCAGTTGTAACACACAACATGCAGCAGGCAGCAAGGGTTTCTGACCGTACCGCATTTTTTTTAATGGGAGAATTAGTTGAAATCAATCAAACCGATAAAATCTTCTCAAATCCAGAGGATCAAAAAACAGAGGACTATATATCCGGCAGGTTTGGATAAGTCATACAAGGGGGATGTAGATGCAAGTTCGAAAGAGTTTTGACGAAGAGCTTCAAAGCTTAAAAAAAGAACTGCTTAGAATGACTGAATTTGCCCAAGAAATGCTTGATTTATCAGTAATGGCACTAAAAAATCAAGACATTGAGCTGGCGGAAAAGGTCGTGAAGAAAGATCAATTTCTCAATGAACAAGAAACAGATTTGAATAACCATGCAGTTACATTGATTGCAAAGCAAGCTCCTGTAGCTTCGGATCTCAGACAGTTGATTGCAGCGATCAAGATTTCTTCAGAGGTCGAAAGAATCGGTGACCTTGCAGTTAATATTGCAAAATCGACCATACGAATCGGAAACAAGGAAACGCTTATCAAACCGATTGTGGATATACCGAAAATGATTGATATTGTAAAATCGATGCTTACTGATGCGATTCTTTCCTATCGAAACAATAATACTATTCAAGCAAGAAACGTCGCAGAAGCTGATGATAAGGTGGACGCTTACCATAAAAAATTGATTGATGAACTGATGAAATTAATGACAGTACATCCGCAGTATACGTCGCAGATTTTACAGCTCTCTTTTATTTGCAGATATGTTGAAAGAATCGGTGACCACATTACGAATATTTCCGAACATGTTATTTTTGTGGATACAGGCATCCAATATGATTTGAATAATTAAAGCCCTGAATTTCTTTTCAGGGCTTGTATTTTTGCTTTGTTTATAGTTCATATGACCTAGTAGATATTACATATATAAGCGGGAGGAACTATTCATGGCCGGAATTTGGAGCAAATTAAAAACAAATCCTTTAACAACATTGACTGCATGGAGCGGGTTGTCCTTTACAAAGAAAATTATTGTTTCATACTTGATTACGATCAGCCTGACCATATTTGCCGCATTGGTTGCTGCCGTATATTTGTCCCAGCTAATTAAAGATGTGAAAGAAATGGATATTAGCAGTGAGCGATCGGTCCTAGTGACTGAAATCGGGTCAATGATTCGCGCCAAGGATGCAAAGCTTTCAGATTACATTACATTCAAAGAGGAGCAGTACGTTCAGGAATTTCGTACATATCGCAATCAGCTGAAACAATCTCTTGATGATATTAAAAAAAATGATAAAAACTATCAACAACAAGTCGATCAGTTGATAAAAAATAATGACAAAATGGATGAACTCTTTGTCAATACGGTCATGCCTTCAGTATTAAGGCTCGATGAGGATATTTACACACAAGCAAGAGACGAAACGGCAAAACTCAGAGACGAGAATCTTGACCTGCTGCATACGATTAGAGAATCGATAAACAACGAAAGAGAGATTTCTTCAGAAAAAGCAGAATGCGGAGCTGCAACTTCATTGACAGTTCTTATCGTTTCAATCATATTTGCCATTATTTTAAGCGGTGTGCCGCTATGGATCATTTTAAGTGGAATCAAACGGAATCTTAAACAAATGGTGCATTTGTCAGATGAAGTCGCAAAAGGAAATCTATCTGTAGATCCGGTCATCCCGCATACGAAGGATGAACTTGGGTTGCTTGCAGCAAGCAGCAATCAGATGGCTGAAAGTTTAAAACAAATGGTATTGCAAATAACGGCTGCTTCAGCTGAGATTTCGGACCAATCAGACTTACTGGCCGCACATTCCGGAGATGTCCAGAAAACAAGCGCAGTTATTTCTGAGACCATGGAAGGGATGTCTGAAAACATGGAGCAGCAAAGCGGCTATCTAGGGAATATGCTTGAAGAATTTACGACTTTTAATGAAGAGGTGAAAAACGTAAGCGGATCAGGAGAATCTTTACACCAATCTTCCGTGCGTATGCTTTCAAGCACGAAGGATGGATTTTCTGTTGTAACGGCTCTTTCACAGCAAATGAAGCAAATGTACAGTACAGTAAAAATGGCTCATGACCAGGTGAACAACTTGAATGCCGAGATGGTAAAAGTGTCAAAGCTGGGACGAGCCATTCAGGCGATTGCTGAACAAACGAATCTTCTTGCACTAAATGCTGCGATTGAGGCGGCAAGAGCAGGTGAGAGCGGCAGAGGATTTACGGTCGTGGCGAATGAAGTCAGAAAGCTGTCGGCTAAAGTCGATGAATCCGTTAAAGAAATTACAGCGATTTCAGCCAGCGTTCAGGAAAACAGCGAAAAGGTATCTTCTTTGCTTCAAACAAGCTATAAGGAAGTAAGTACAGGAGCAATCCAGATGGACGAGGTTGGTATCCGATTTGAAAAAATAAAAGAAGAAACAGAAGGAATGGGAGAACACATTGACGAAATCTCATCTGTGCTTAAGCATACAACGGAGCGCAGTGAAATAATTATGGGCTGGCTTCAGCACATTGCTTCAGCCTCAGCTGAATTTTCATCTGGGACAAACCAAACTGCTGCATCAATTTATACGCAAAATCAAGAAATCGGCCATATTTTTAAGCAAATTCAAGAGTTAAAACAGCAATCTACTCTTCTTTCACAGAGCGTAAAAAAGTTTTTAATTTAAAAAATATATTTTTTTAAATGCGATTATATGATTCCTATTTTCAACTTAAAACAGTATGAGTGTCTCTATTAGAAAATAGTCAAAATCTCGTACTAACATATTATGTACAAAAAAACAGGCTGAATCTCAGCCTGTTTTTAACGTGTCAGAACGTTTACTATCTGTTTAAAGCCCATACCGTATTTTAATTCAAAATCACCTGCACGTACCTTAGTATGGTAGCCGCCGTCGATCACATAGTCGTTAAAATCTCTTGCGGAAGGGATGAGTCCGTCTTTTTCAAGTTGATTCGAGACGTCAGCAGAACTCATTCCGTCTTGAATGGTCAACTTGTAATTTCCTTCTTTTTTAGAAGTTTCTTTTTCGGCAGGCTTCTCTTGTTCAGCCTTATCAGCTTGCTTTAATGCCTCTTCTTTTGAAGTAAGAAGCTTCTCATAGTCATTCCGTTTCAGTGACACCAATTTATTGGCTTCTAAGTACGACTTCACTTGGTTTTCTGTGATCTCTGCCTCATCTTTGGAAGCATCAGCTTTTTCATCAGGTGAAAAATAAAATGTTCCTGCAAGCACTGAAGTAGCAAGAATCATTCCTCCAGCAAACGCCTGTAATCCTCTTTTGGTCATACGAGAACCCTCTCATTGTCTTTAATAATTGCGCGAACATCTTCGACTGAAACATGTTCAGCTCTTGAAATGGCTTCTACGGACATGCCGTTGTTGTATTTCGAAATAATTTGTTTGACCGTATGCTGATCAATGTGGCTAACGTTCGTTTTGCCAGCAACGAAATTGGTATCTAGCAGCTCTTCTTCAAGGACGGTCATTTTCTTCTTTAACTTGTAAATTTCCTGCATAGCTGAAAGCTGTAATGTTTCTACTTCCTGCTCCACATCCTTGATTGAGTCTCTTTGAAAATATGATAGTGCGATTAGCACGATACTGGCAATAAATAATACGGCAATAGCAATTTCCACTTTCTTCACCTTCACTTTTTATTAGTGTCTGTATTTTTTATACCATAAAACCCCCCATTTCAAAAGGAAAATTGCAAAAAAAAGCGATAAAATGTTGAAAAATATTTTATTATGTAATAAAGTGAAATCAACTGTGAAAAAATCGTTCTTTTATAATAATTCAACTGGCGTTTCATGCCTGTAAGTGGTATTATAGGAGAGTCTGATTCCATAAAATGAATGATTAGTTTGGAGGGAAAATAATGCGCGTAAACATAACTCTGGCTTGCACTGAATGCGGCGAGCGTAACTATATTTCTAAAAAGAACAAACGCAACAATCCAGATCGTGTAGAATTTAAAAAGTATTGTCCACGTGAAAAAAAATCAACTTTACACCGTGAAACAAAATAACAGCAGGAGATTTCCTGTTGTTTTTTTTATTCAACAAAAGAGGCGGGGAATCGCTTGAAAAAAGAACTGAGAAGGCAAATGCTGCAAAAGCTGAGTGAAATGCATGCAGTGAAGAAAGAATGGCAAATCAACAACATTCATCAAGCCCTTTTTGAAACCCCAGAATGGGCAGCTGCAAAAACAATCGCAATAACGGTTTCGATTAAATGGGAGATACCAACGGAATTAATTATTGAGAAGGCATGGGAGGAAGGGAAAATTGTAGGAGTGCCGAAATGCGATCCTCGAACAAACGAAATGCAATTCAGGCAGATCAAACAATTTGGCCAGGTAAAAAAAACATATGGGAATTTGTATGAACCATTAGTAGATGAGACAGAAATGATGGAAAAAAGCACAATTGATTTGATGGTTGTTCCCGGTATTTGTTTTGGGAGAAACGGATTTCGAATCGGGTATGGAGGAGGCTATTTTGACCGGTATTTGGTTAACTTCAGCGGAAGAACGCTTTCACTCGCCTATTCATTTCAAGTTATTCCCGAAGTCCCTCATTTCCCGCATGATATCCCAGTAGAGCAAATTGTGACAGAAAAAGAAATTATTCATTGCCCTGCAGAATAAATAATCGGCTAGTAAGACAGGATACGTATAGGAGGGATTTCTAAAATGAAAAAACTTTTGTTTATCCTGATATGCGCAGCTGTACTTTCAATCCTTGTCGATAACCGCTACAGAGTTCTTAATGTGGTTTTAGGGCAAGACAAGCTCAGACATTACTTCATTCATTCAATTATGAAAATTCCTTTTATTCGAAACCGATTTATTGAACAGGCACTATAGTTTCTAAAAGTCGCTCAGGTTATCTGGGCGGTTTTTTTATTACTTAAAACCCATGAACGAAAAGGATAATGGCTGTTAGCTGAGAATCATATGAAATACTGGTATAATGAAGTAAAATTTACTTGGAGCGTTAGACGTATGTATTCATTTCAGAATGTGTATTGGAATTTAGTATTAAAGCTTATCGAGAAGCAGTATGATCTAGTAAGCATGTCGTTAGACACAGAAGAAATCTGGCTGCAGCCTTCTTATAATTCTTCTTTTGATTTCATTCGTTTTAACAGAAGAGATGTCGATTTCAGTCAAGAGGTAGAAAGAGAAACAGAGATTCAGATGCAGAAGCTGGAGCAATTGCGAATGAGGATAAATAAGAAATCCATCCGTTTGCTTAATGTCCATTTTACTGCTCAACCGCCGGTAAATGATAGGAATGATATCCCTTTTTCCGTTTCTGAGACTAAGAATGTGGAAGTGGTTACTTTTTTAGTTCACCCATTGTCACTACAAGAGAATGCCGAAAGACTAGGATCTGCGTTAAATATTAGCTTTGGCCCGCTTGATCCTTCTTATGAGGCTGTTACATATGATCAGGTGATGGATACAAGGAATCAAGTTATGCAAACCGCAAAGCATAAGGAAGCGGAAAGATCCAAGCAGGCAGAAATGTTTCAGTATGGGAAACCATATGTAACGTACTTTTTTGCCGGCGTGCAAGTTTTACTCTTTATTCTTCTGGAAGCTGCTGGGGGGAGTACCAATACTCAGACACTAATTGAATTTGGGGCAAAGGAAAACTCGCTGCTTGCCGCAGGAGAGTGGTGGAGATTAATTACGCCGATTGTGCTGCATATCGGCATGACACATCTGCTGTTTAATACCGTCGCATTGATTTCTGTCGGAGGAACTGCAGAAAGAATCTATGGTTCTGGACGATTTTTGTTTATATATTTGGCAGCCGGAATATTCGGAAGTATTGGCAGTTTTCTTTTTAGCCCTTTTCCTTCTGCCGGTGCATCCGGCGCGATTTTTGGCTGCATGGGAGCTTTGCTGTACCTCGTATTTCAGAACAGACAGCTCTTTTTTAAATCAATTGGAATGAATATATTAGTTCTTATTGGAATAAACGCAGGTATCGGCTTCTTTGTTCCGAATATCGACAATGCCGGCCATTTTGGCGGACTGATCGGCGGTTTTCTTGCGGCTGCTGCAGTAGGAATGCCAAAGAGAACCAATTTGCCGCTTCAAGGTGCGGCGTTTCTCATCGCCGTAATTTTAGGTGCAGGTGCATTTTTATACGGAATCTATACGTATTGAGAGACGTTTTGACTAAAAAAACGAGCAAGTTTTTCCAGAGTCCTGCATAGGATTTTTTATGAATAAAGACTTAGGCAAGCTTTACCTTGACGAATCAATAGATTGTTTATACGCTAGTACTGTAATAAAGTAATTTCAAAAAGTATGGTGTAGCATGAAAACTTTATATGATGTCCAAGCTTTTCTTCGGCGCTTTGGAACCTATGTATACTTTGGCGACCGAAAAGCAGAGCTGGAGTTTATGCTTGGAGAACTAATTGAACTGTATGCAGATGAGATGATGACACGAGAGGATTTTTTAACAGCGACTATGCTCGTGAAAAAAGAACTCGCTGCCATCTCTAAATAAAAATTCAGAAATGAACAGGTAAAGGTGATATGGAATGAATGACAGCTGGTTAGTAGGTGTTGATTTAGGCGGCACCACAATAAAAATTGCTTTTGTTGACTTTGAAGGTACAATTCAATACAAATGGGAAATCCCCACCGATAAAAGCGGGGAAACGATAGTTGCAGATATTGCGCAGGCTATTGATGATAAACTTTCTGAGATTAATCAGTCCAAAAGAAAGCTGTGTGCTCTAGGGATGGGTGCGCCTGGTCCAGTGGATTATAATTCGGGAATCATCTATGAAACTGTTAATCTTGGATGGAAAAACTATCCGCTACAAGAACATTTACATACGGAAACAGGTTTACCGGCTGCTGTTGAAAACGATGCCAATATCGCAGCGTTGGGAGAAATGTGGAAAGGTGCAGGAAATGGTGCCAACGACCTAATTTTGGTCACTTTAGGTACGGGAGTTGGTGGAGGAATTATCGTTAATGGTGAAGTGGTTCATGGCATAAATGGAGCTGGCGGAGAAATTGGTCATATATGTTCTTTGCCGAGCGGCGGAGCACTTTGCAATTGCGGCAAAACCGGCTGCATCGAAACAATAGCATCTGCTACTGGAATCGTACGTATAGCGTTAGAGAAACTAAAAGAGCACGGTGATCAGCCTTCACTGCTAAGAAAACATTCATTTATTACTGCCAGAGAAGTGTTTGAAGCTGCTAAGGCAGGAGATGAGCTGGCAATGGAAGTAATAGAGTATGTTACTGGACATTTGGGACTTGTATTGGGCCACCTTGGAAGCGCATTAAACCCTTCTCAAATAGTGATCGGCGGCGGGGTTTCAAAAGCTGGAGAACTGCTGCGCAGCAAGCTTGAAAAAGCCTATAAAAAATATGCTTTTCCTCGTGCAGCCAATTCTGCAGAAATTTCTATTGCTGAACTTGGAAACGACGCAGGTGTTATCGGGGGCGCATGGATTGCAAGAAACCTCTATTTGCAAAACCAACAATTGAATGTTATTTCTCGCCTGAACGCTGAGTAAGTTACTTTCTTGGGAGAAATGAGTTAATTGCATATACACAGGGGAAATAAACTGACTTATTAAAATTGGATCAGACCGGAGATCAGTGGAGGAATATTTTCAAAAGGCTAAACATCTTTTGAATAAAACCTCCACTGTTTAGCGTTTCAAAATATAGGTCTAAAGATTTGATTTTCCTTTAACGAAAAAAACATGAAACTTTAACCAGTTTAACTCGTCTTACTATCGGAACAAGTCAAGAAGATTTCAGTTCAGTGACAAAACTCGTAATTCGTTGATTTGTTGTAAAAAATGGATTAAGATTTGGTTTAGATTTCTGTTTTTTTGTTAAAAATCAGAGGCACACGTTTAAATGCGAGTTGTTTGTTGCATTAGGAGGCATGCGAATGCGAAGAGGATCATTTTCAAAAATTTCTTTCTTGGTACTTGCTACTATTTTCATGTGGCTTAAAACCTATATTATTTATAAAACAAGCTTTAACATTAAAATTGAAAATATCACACAAGAGTTTATTTTATTTATTAATCCGTTAAGCTTTTTGCTATTTATATTTGGCATAGGGTTGTTTTTTAAAGAAAAGAACAGAAACCGGTATATTCTTGCTGCAAGCTTTTTTGTCACATTCATTCTGATGGCAAATGTGATATTTTATCGTTTTTACGATGACTTTTTAACAATTCCTGTTTTGTTTCAGACTAGCAACATGGGAGATTTGGGAAGCAGCATTACGAGCTTGTTTGAAATAAGCGATTTATTCATGGTGCTGGATCTTCTGATTTTACTTTGGCTGTACAAGTCAAACCCTAAGTTTAAAACGGATTTAAGGGCAACTAGAAAAGAGAAGACGGCTTATTTTCTTCTTGTCGCTGCTGTTTTCTTTTTTAATTTGGGAATTGCCGAAGCGGAAAGACCGCAGTTATTAACAAGATCCTTTGACCGGGAAATGCTTGTAAAAAACATCAGCGTTTTTAATTTTCACCTCTATGATGCCATGCTTCAATCAAAGCAATCTGCACAACGTGCTCTGGCTGACAGCAATAGCCTGACTGAGATTCAAAACTATGTGGATGCAAACCGTGTTGATCCAAATGAAGAGTTGGCCGGAATCGCAAAAGGCAGAAACGTAATTGCGATTTCTCTTGAATCAACTCAGAGCTTCGTCGTGAATAAAAAATTGAATGGCAAAGAAATCACTCCTTATCTTAATGATTTAATAAAGGAAAGCTACAACTTTACGAATTTCTACCATCAAACGGGCCAGGGAAAAACGTCTGATTCTGAATTTATCGTAGACAATTCATTGTATCCGTTAGGAAGAGGCGCTGTTTTCTTTACAAATCCGGGGAATAAGTACATGGCATCTCCTGATATATTTAAGGAGAATGGCTATTATTCTTCAGTTATGCATGCCAACAACAAAAGCTTTTGGAACAGGGATCTCGTCTATGATTCTTTCGGCTATGACAAATTTTTCGATCTCGACAGCTACAATGTCAATGAAGATAACTCGATAGGATGGGGGCTGAAAGACAAAGAGTTTTTTGAACAATCTGTTGAGTTAATGAAAGAAATGCCTCAGCCGTTTTATACACGTTTGATTACGTTAACGAATCATTTTCCATTTGAACTCGGAGAAGAAGATAAAATGATTGATGAGTATGATTCCAGCAGTAGGACATTAAATCGTTATTTCCCTACTGTACGTTATCAGGACGAAGCATTAAAACGATTTATCGAAAAGCTGAAAGAAGACGGTTTATATGAAAATTCGATTATTGTACTCTATGGGGATCACTACGGAATTTCTGAGAATCATAATGAAGCAATGGGGCAGTTTTTAGGTAAGGAAATTACCCCTTTTGAAGAAACGCAGCTGCAGAAAGTCCCATTTGTCGTTCATATTCCAGGCATTACGGATAAAGGTCCGAAAACAATTGAAAAAGTCGGTGGTCAAATTGACATCCGGCCTACGATCATGAATCTATTAGGAATTAATACAGAAGATCAGATTCAATTCGGCAACGACTTGTTGTCTAAGGAAAAACAAGATTTAACCGTGTTAAGAGATGGCAGCTTTATCACGAAGGATCGACTATACACAGATGGAGTCTGCTATGATAAAGCAACTGGCGAGCCGATTGACGAGGAACCCGAAGGATGCGAGCCATTCATCGAAAAAGCGAAACAGGAGCTTTCTTATTCTGATGAAATTGTTTACGGCGACCTCCTGCGATTCTATAAAGAAAACAAAATAGTGGATGGTTCAAAGCCGGACGGACAGTGAAGCTTCTGCCCTAAAAATGGGCAGGAGCTTTTTATAATTGGGGAAAATCTTTTTATTTTCGCTCATATATTGTTACGGGAAGGAGAGATGTTCATGCCGGTTATTCAAATCCAACCAAGATTAAAGCAGCAGGTGAAAAAAGTATCTGAGGTGTTAAATATTCATCCTTTCATATTGGACCTTTGCAATCAAGACTGTACTCAAGATGAGCTGTTGATTCCCGGGTTTTTCTTAAATGAGAGTGATTTTCGCGCAGAAAGAATAGACAGCTTCGCTCATCTGGAAGAGCTTGTGAAAGAATCGGAAAAAACAAGAGACAATTGGGCTGGTGAAAGAAATGTATATAATTCCAAAATAATTGAAAAAGATTTACAAAAAATAATTGAACTATTTCCATTTGTGAGATATCGTGTAATTGGACACTCTGTTTTAGGGAAGCCGATTCATGAATTGACAATCGGAGACGCGGGTGCGCCAAAGAGCGTTCATATAAACGCATCGTTCCATGCAAATGAGTGGATTACAACGTCTGTTTTAATGAAATGGTGCAAAGAATTTTTAGTTTCGTTATGTACAAATGAAAAGCATTTTGGACTTTTTCCTATAGAACAATTTAAGCAAACCAAAATATCGCTCGTTCCGCTGGTTAATCCTGATGGAGTTGACCTCGTTTTGAATGGTCCCGACCATGTCAATTTTGATACTGATACGTTACTTTCAATTAATGAACACCAGCCAGATTTTAATGAATGGAAAGCAAATATTCGCGGAGTTGATCTCAATAATCAATTCCCATCTTTTTGGGAAATTGAGCAGCAAAGAAAACCAAAATCTCCATCGTACCGTGACTATCCCGGATATGCCCCATTAACGGAACCGGAAGCAATTGCAATGAGCAATTTAGCTGAGAAAAGCCAGTTTGACAGACTTCTAGCCCTCCATACGCAGGGAGAGGAAATTTACTGGGGATATAAAGGCTTTGAACCTGAACAATCACAAAAAACCGTAGAACTATTTGGAAGCTTGAGCGGTTATAAGCCTGTGAGAAACCTTGACAGCTATGCGGGTTATCGTGATTGGTATGTTCATCGATATTCAAAAGAAGGCTACACAATTGAACTTGGAAAAGGAAAAAATCCATTGCCTTTTGCGCAATTTGAAGAGATATTTCAGAAGACAAGAGGTATCCTATGGACTTCGCTTTCCTTTGCTGATTGAAAACGGAGAATCTTTTCTGTATTTACATAATTTTTTGAACTTTCTTTGGCTATAGCCTGCTGATTCCTGCATCTTGAAGCTATTGCAAAACTTTAGACATTGACCGCTTGCATTGGTATTTCTCAGTTCGGTTAGCGCAGGAATGAAAAGATTGAATACCATGTATGGGCAGGCTTAATTCCTACCTTAATACGATCAGTTTTTAGATTTGCAAAAAAATATCAATACCTTTTTATGTCCGAGGCAGATACATTTTAATGATTCATTTCAGACGTGTTCTCGGTAAATTTAGAAAATAGGAGGAATGCTAGGAGGATGAGATTACTCCTATTGGCCCTTGCTGCAACTGTGTTATTAGCTGCTTGTAACGCAGCTCCCCGACAAGTTTTGCCGTCCGGCGGCGGTGAGACGGATCTAGGAAAAACAGAGCATCAAGAAAAGAATCAGAAACCGAATAACGGGCCAATACAAGAGAAAAATATAAGGTCGATTGCTGATCAATCGGCTGAAAAAGTGTTTGGTTGGCTGGATGAAGAAACCATCGTATTTTCTGCACACAACATGCTGAAATCACACAATTTATTTACAGGCAAAGAGACGACAATTTTTAAGACGAGCGGACAGATCTCGGATGTGCAGATCAATCAAGCAAAAAAACGATTGCTCATTCAATCTGCAGCGGAAAATGCATCGATGGAGTTAAATCTAGTAACAAATGAAGGAGATCTGCTATTTAAACATCAGTTTGATGGTTATGAATTTCAGTCGGCTTGGAATCCTTTTCAGCCAGATTTGATATTTTTGACTGCTTTTAAGCAGGATTGGACCTATACTACGTTTTTAATTCATGCCGGCCAAAACAAAATAGAACGACAATCCTTACAAATCCCGTTCGCTAATTGGTCATCTGAAGATACTCTGGAATACCTTAAATGGAACAACAAAGCCCCTGAAACATCCGCACCTCTCTATAGGTATCATTTGTCTAGTGGCAAAAAAGAAAAAATCTATGACGATATCGTTGCATTTGCAGTATTTTCTGACGTGCGGCTGGCTGTGAAAAAGCCATCGGCAGGTAATAAAGGAGAATTTATGTTTTCGGAGGCTGATAGCGGTTTCCCGCTCTCGCAGTATTCACAACCGCTTGCTCCCAATTATTCATCTTGGGATCCGGGAGAATATGATTATGACAGCAAGACAAAGAGTTTTTATTTATTTAATCAAAAACAATTGAAAAAAATTAATGTTGAGAGTGGAGAGGATCAAATTGTCTTATCAGATATTCCTATGGAGCCGATTAATCTTTCTCCTGATGGCATGTATGCCCTTTATGGATACTCGTTTGAGCAAGTGATTTCCATACTCGACAAAAAAATCGTTAAAATAATGAAGGAGGGAGATGAATAAGATGGCAATTGCAGATATTACAATCATTCCAATCGGTACAGAGTCACCTAGCGTCAGCCACTATGTAGCAGATATTCAGAAGGTACTTGAAGCATTAACAGAAGAGGGGAAAATCACGTATCAATTAACCCCGATGAGCACACTGATCGAAGGAACGATCCCTGATTTATTTACGGCGATCCAAGCCGTACATGAGGTGCCTTTTAAAGAAGGCGTTAAAAGGGTCGCAACAAACATTCGAATTGATGATCGCCGTGATAAAGCAAACACGATGAACGGCAAGCTTGAAAGTGTGAAAAGACATTTGTAATAAAAAAACTGTATCCGATGAATATCGGATGCAGTTTTTAATGTGCTGTAGGGTATCCGCTATGTAACAGTGTCATGAAAGTGAATAAGCCAAATACCGTGAAAGCGGCTCCCGCAAATAAAAATCCCAAAATGTTTTTTTCTTTTACTGTACGAAAGACAGCATATGCAGCAAGCAAGGTGATTAGCCCAAAAATGATGATAAGCAGCACGCTTGTCATCCCCCTTTGTCAGTTCAATAGGAACTCTTACTTATAATTTTAACCGCTTACATATGAGATGTCGAGTCTTTTTGTATGAGATGCAGCTGTTGAATCATACTGGAATACGGGTCATAATATAGACGAAGCAGAAGTAGGAGGGTAACATATGAAATGGACTAGAATTCCTTTGGGACCGATTCAGACAAACGCCTATATTTTGGAAGACGATAGTGGTTCGGCTTTGATCGTGGATCCCGGAGCAGAAGCTGAAAAGCTAATCTCGCTAATAAAAGAGAAAAACGTAAAGCCGCTTGCTATTCTTTTAACTCATGCCCATTTCGATCATATTGGAGCATTAGACTTGGTAAGAGAAGAGTGGAATCTGCCTGTGTATCTTCATGAGGAAGAAAAAGATTGGCTGCAGAATCCATCATTAAATGGTTCTGCAAGACTGCTTGGCCAAGGTATTACAGCGAAACAAGCTGACGTTCTGATCGAAAAGGATCAAAAAGTGAAAATCGGCAGCTTTCAATTTGACATTTTCCATACGCCCGGCCATTCGCCAGGAAGCGTATCCTATTATTTTCAAGACGAAGGTATCGTTTTATCCGGAGACGCATTATTTAAACAGGGCATTGGCCGGACAGACTTAACAGGCGGAAGCTATGATACTTTGTTGAAAAGCATTCATGAACAATTATTAACACTGCCTGAACCGACGATCGTACTTAGCGGGCACGGCCCGGAAACTGATATCCAAACTGAGATGGATGAAAACCCGTTTTTAAATGGATTTTCGCTATAGAAAAAAACCACTTCTTGATGAAGTGGTTTTTTCATGGACATTAATGGCCCTGACCTGGAACCATAATAAAAATAGAGTAGTATGTAAACCCTGCCATAAAAATAGTTAAATATGCTCCAAAAATATAAATGTACATCCGCTCGGTTAAATTCAAATAGGAAAGAAAAACAAAAAATACCGTTTGGCCGAAAAAAAGTAATGAAGCATCTTTCATTTCGCCCAAATAAAACATGACCGCAAAAATCCCTGTCCAGAAGCCCAGCACCCTGTACATTCGATTCATCCGATTTCCCCTCCAAACGCTCCCCTTTGCATCTTATTATAAAGATACAGAGCCTTTATGTAAACACTTACATTTTGTCGTTTTTCCATCGCTGGCAAACAGAAAGTCCCGATGTTTTTCAATTCTAAAGAAAAATTTGTGTTTACATAAAAATAAGATAGGGTACTAAAGATACAAAGGATAAGGATTAATAGAGGAGGAAAGAAGATGGAAGAACTTACTTTTTACTCATATCCAAGTTGTACTTCATGTCGAAAAACAAAGCATTGGCTAAAAGCAAACCAGATTGATTTTACAGAAAGACACCTATTTAAAGAAACGCCAACGATAGAAGAATTAAAGCATATTCTCTCTCTCACCACAGAAGGAATTGATGAAATTCTGGCGACAAGAAGTCAAATCTTTAAGAAATTAGATTTGGATTTTGACGAACTTACTGTGAATGAACTATTGGATATTTTGCATAAAGAACCAAAATTACTTAGAAGGCCATTACTCATCGAAGGACAAAAGTTAGTTGTCGGCTACAATCCGAGTGAATTGCTCAAGCTGTCAAAGAAAAAAGCTTTACATCAATCAGTATCATAAGACCATTCGAAGGAGGAAGCAGCATATGCTTTCTTTTTTTTGATGTTTAATTACGAAAAGAAACAACAAGTCGTATGAACAGCAGAAACATTATTGAAGTGATCATACCCCATTTTCTTGAATTTTTTTCTTCTACTAACTTTATATCATTTGTCAATCGTTTATAATAAATTGGAATGTCTTGGTTTATAGTTATTCGTAATGAAATACAAACCACAGATACAGAAAAGTCGCAGCCTCATTAGGACGAGCTGTGTACTTTGAAGTGCCAGCCATATAAACAGGACGAGTGGAATCAAACTGCAGAGTGGATTAAAATAGTGTAATAGAGTTGGAGTTTCGCTCAATTTTGAAATTACATAATAATTAGAGAAAGGACGTGTAAAATGAGTCTGCCAATATTAACAATAGTCGTCCCCTGTTATAACGAAGAAGAAGTTTTTACAAAATCTTATACCCAATTAAAGATGGTATTAGAAGAGATCATTGAGAATGGAGACATCGATCGTCATAGTCAATTGTTATTCGTTGATGATGGCAGTGCGGATCGAACGTGGGAGAAAATATCAGAGGCATGCGTACTCGATTCGTCTGTAAGCGGGTTGAAGCTCTCGCGTAATTTTGGCCATCAAAAAGCTCTGCTGGCAGGATTGGAGAAGGCCGTAAACGATTCAGACTGTATCGTGTCGATTGACGCGGACCTTCAGGATGACGTACATGTGATAAAGGAATTTGTGAACAAGTACGCAGAAGGATATGACGTTGTATATGGTGTTCGCAAAAAACGAGATACGGATACGTTTTTCAAAAGGGTAACTGCATTAGGGTTTTATAAGCTAATGAAAAAATTTGGTTTGTCGTTGGTTTACAACCACGCGGACTATCGCCTCATGAACAAGAAATCGTTAGAAGAAATGCTGCGTTTTAAAGAAACGAATCTATTTTTGCGGGGGATCGTTCCATTGGTCGGATTTAAGTCGACCACTGTGTATTATGATCGGAAGGAAAGAGCAGCTGGAGAAACAAAATATCCGATTGCCAAAATGCTTGCTTTTGCGCTCGATGGAATCACTTCCTTTAGTGTCAAACCGATTCGATTGATAACAATTTTGGGATTTCTTGCTTCTTTAAGCAGTTTAGCTGCAGGAATCTACGTTTTTATTTCGATAATGATGGGCAAAACACAATCAGGGTGGGCATCTTTAATGATTTCAATATGGTTGATTGGTGGTTTGTTGTTAATGAGCGTGGGATTAATCGGTGAATATGTTGGAAAAATATACGAAGAAGTAAAGCGCCGCCCGCGTTATATCGTTGAAGAAAATATAAACAATTTGGAAAAATCAAAAACCCCTGCGAATATAAAGTGAAGAAATTGCTGTATTCGCAGGAGTTCCATTGCAGCTTTCACGTAAAAAAAGAAAAGGTACATAGGGAGCTTTGATATGATACAGTACTTAAATGAAAAATTGGCATCCGTTAAAAACAACGAAAATATGTTAGTGACGATTGCAATATTATTAGTTTTAGCCTGGGTTGCCCCGTATTTTATTCTAGGCCAAGACGCACATATGAGGGTACACGATAATTTAGATTCGAATCTGGGCTGGTATAAATCTCTAAAAGACAGCGGACTGTTGTTTGGTCCGTTGAATGCTCCATTTCCACAAATTTTTAATGGAGAGCTGTCAAGAGATTCATTTTATTCTCAGTTTAATGGGATGGTTATGCTATTTAGCCTTCTCCCGCCAATGGTCGCTTACGGTGCAAGCCAGCTTATTACGCGCCTCGGTGCTTTTTTAGGCATGTATTTATTGTTGAGAAAGTACGTAATAAAGGGAGAGAACCAAGGGATCATTCGAGTTGGCGCTGCTGTGACATTTGCGCTTACGCCATACTGGCCATCCGGAATGCTAAGCATTTTGGGTATGCCGCTCGCACTCTGGGCATTTCTAAATATCAGGCGAGGAGAAAAACTATGGAAAAATTATGTGGTGTTAACCGTCCTGCCGTTTTTCTCAAGCTTTGTGCTAGGATTTTTGTTTTTTCTCACTTTTATGGGGGTTTTTTGGCTCATTGACCTCCTGCGATCCAAGAAATGGAATGTTCGCTTGATTGTTGCGATTGGCTATATGGGTATCCTATATTTACTGCTTGACTACCGGTTGGTTGCTTCTATGTTCTTGCCGCATGAGACAACAAATCGTGAGGTGTTTTATCAATCAAAGTTGAATTTTTTCGAGACATTGAGACTGGTAGGTAAAAATTATGTGATAGAGCATAATCAGGATTTGACGGTATGGGGAGTGATTGTTCTTCCATTAAGTCTGATATGCCTGGGTATGGTTATATATAAACGGAATTGGAAAAAGCATAAATTGTTTATCGGCTTACACATTTTGAACATTGCTTTATCAACCTGGTATGCCTTTTGGTTCTTTGAAGGCTGGCAGCCACTGAAAGAACAGGTGAGCATTTTAAGGTCCTTTAACTTCGCCCGTTTTCACTACTTAAGGCCGCTTATCCTTTATACGCTGTTTGCTCTTTCACTACGGATGGTTTGGAATTGGGGCAATTTTGGGAAAAAACTAGCTGTAATATGTGTTATTGCACAGGTTTGTGTGCTACTGCCATTTAATGAACAGATCACATATAAAAATGAACCTTCCTATCGACAATTTTTTGCTGAAAAGCAGTTTGAGGAAATCAAAGACTATATTGGGCAGCCTGTTGGAGATTACCGTGTCGTCAGCATCGGAATTCATCCGGTCATTTCGCAATATAACGGATTTTACACGCTTGACTCATATAGCAATATGTACCCACTCTCCTATAAACAAGAATTTCGCGAAATCATCGCACCAGAGCTTGAAAAAAACCGTTCACTTGCCGAATACTATGACTATTGGGGTGGCCGGTGTTACATCTTTGTGGATGAGCTCGGCAAGCATTACATGTTTTCAAAGCACTCCGACAAAAGAATCGAAAAACTTGACTTGAATACAGATAAGTTGAAAGGTATGGGCGGCAAGTACATTTTGTCTGCTGTACCGATCGAAAATGCTGCTGAAAATCTGTTATCGCTGGAAAAAGTGTTTGATGAAGATTCATCGTATTGGAAAATTTATTTGTATAGAGTGGAGTAGTGAATAAAGCCTTCTCCGATTATTGTAAGCACCCTTGGTTTTATTAGACTTTGGGTGCTTTGATTTTAGAAAGTACATACAATACTTAGAGTCATTTGGAGCAACTGCATAAAGCTCCAACACCACACATAGCTAACCAGCTTTTCGAAACCGCGAATTGCCTACATGCAGCATTAGCCTATCCTTTGGTGCCTGCTGCCTTTACTATTTGAGAATATTCCTCGAAAGTGAAAACCATCAAAAAAGTAAAAAAAATCCACAAAATACAAGCCATTTTATATAAAAATCATATCATGTTACTAGGAGTAGAGCCTGGGAGCCAGAAGCATAAATGGGTGAAGGAATGAAAACATTGTAGGTCTTAAAACTATTGTAAGCGCTTTCTCCATCGTTCTTTTTGCTTTATTAGTACCCAGAAATTGAGAATTTAACTTTTTGAAAAATAATTTTTTGAAAACCTTCTAGTATAAGCTTACTTTCCTTCTGGCTAAATATTTTGGCAACCATTTCGTTGGGAAGAGAGGCTTGTGCTTTTCACAGTCAAACCCTAACTCCACTTCATTCTGAATTAAAGCCACACCCATCGATTCCCCCCCAAACTAGCGTGTAGAATTGGGTGGTAATCGTGGAAAAAAATGAATCAGGCTTCAACCCCAAATTACAGAAGCGATACGGCACACTATAATCATTTCTCAACTTTCTAATATAATCGGGTAGAAAAATTTTTGGCGAATTAAATCTTCTAGGCATTTGTTTTTCTAACTAATAGAAATTACAAATTATAAAAAAGGAGACGTTTTGAGAATGTCCCCAACTAACGATCAAAATGAAATACTGTCAAATAAAAATTCAATGTTGTCCCATGATGAGATAGAAGCCATTGAATCATGGATATCTCAGATGGGAAAATACCGATTTTTTAAAACGGCAAAACAGAAAATGCTTGCTGCAAAAGAAATTCTAAATTTAAAGTATAATATGATTGGCCATGGTAATAATCGAATCGTCTATGATCTTAATAATGGCTATATATTAAAAATTGCACTGTCTGATCTAGGGATAATATGCAATACAAATGAATATTACATTTATAATAACTGCAATGAGGAAGTACAAAAGCATATTTGTCCGGTGATGGAGTTTGGGCCTAGCTGGATCATTATGAAGAAGATGGACACTAAAATGCAGCATGTAATCTCGGATTATACGAAACTAATTGAGTTGAAATTAAAATTCCTTAAATTCGGTATTATTCCAATAGATTTGAGGTTAGCTAATGCCGCATTCACTGAAGAAAATCAAATGGTTGTCATTGATTACGGTCTATTCACTATGGATATCAAAAACTCTGTTTTCCGGTGGTTTATTTGACGATGGTGGGGATTTAAAGGCATTTGCTAATAACTGATATTGCCAGGGCAGTTTCTTTTTTTGATAATCGAGATCAAAATCATTATGACAATGTTTGACGAACCGTTGGTTTTGAAGACAGAAAAAGTTAATAGAAATAAACGAAGGTTACATATTATCTGCTGTACCAATCGAATTTGCTGCAGATAATAAGTTATCGCTGGAAAAAGTGTTTGATGAAGGTTCGCTGTATTGAAAAATTTATTTGTATATGGTGAAGTAGTGAAAAGAGCTTTCACAGATTATAGTAAGCATCCATGGTTTACTACACATTGGGTGCTTTTTTGTGATGTGAAAAAATAAATTTTTACTTCTCTGTGTCTCATACCGAAGGTAAATAGAAGTTTATGACTATTGCACCAATTAGAAAATGAAATACAGTAAGGTCGTGTTAGAAAAACCATTTTATATTTTTTAACAGGGATGCTTTTATTGCTGTCAGCACTCAGCGCCGGGGAGGATATTCTTAATTGGGAGTATGGCTTCTACGGGTATAATTTTATCGTTTTTGCAGCTTGTTTATCAGCAGGGATATTTTTTTTCAAATACGGTTTTGATAATAAAAAAAGAAAATCCTTAAAAACTAATAATAAAAGCTTATAGAATTAGACTTTTGCATTTTTCTTAAATCTTGATATGGAAAAATACGTGTTACATAAGCTCAAGTACCTCACAAAGCTCGATTAACTGGTGTATTCCGCGAAACTGGTGACGATTGCGCTCATGGATGATTTGGAGCGCATTTTCCGTGACTTTTTTTACTTCCTTGATGCTTTGATGTTCCACAGCCTGTACAATTTCCTTCATATTCTTTAAAAAATAAACGGAGTTTCGCAACGTGCGAATGAGAAGAATTTTCCGAGTATGCAACGGTGTAAACAGACGATAGCCATTCTCCGGATCTCGCTCCGGTATGAGCAATCCTTCTTTCTCCCAATGGCGAATAGCCGATGTTGTGACACCTGTGAATGCGGCAGCTTCGCCAATCGTCATGAGTTTTTTAAGCTTTTTATTTGCTAAGGGCGGAAGCTTGAGGTTTTTCAGTAGCTCAAGCGTCTTATCTGCTGCGGCTTTTTCATTCTGAAGGCTGGTCTGCTCCTTGTTTATAAGCCAGAATGCAGCGTCTATATCAGCGTTTTGAATGTTTCGCAGAACCTCGCAGGTAACCGCAACACCAAACCCTTGAAACATGGTGCGCAGGCAGCGAAAATATGCCAAATGTACCTTTGTATAAAGGCGGTAGCCATTGGCTGCACGTGCAGGGGCAGGAACGACTCCCCATGATTCATAATGTCGTAATGCGCTCGTACTAATGTGGAGTTCTCTCGCAATTTCGATAGGCTTGAAGTATCTCATTTCATGCCCCCCTCCTAAGTATCGATTCGTTTACTATATCAAAAGCATATATCTTTAGGCAAAACATTATAAAAAAACCTTAAAGCAGTAGGTCTTTTTCCTGGAAAAAGGAGCTTATATAACAAAATCAATTCAATCACAGGTCTTGAAGCTATTCAAAAAATGATAACCGTCAATCAATCGCCCCTTTCACGATGCAGCGATCAAACGTCTCCACTTAAGTTAACTTGTACACTCTTTTACGTAAGACATTTGCGGCATTGCCTGAAGCAAAGGAGAAAGGGTTAAAGGCGAATCACTTTTCCTTTAATACTGCTGGAGGTAGATGCAAGAGGTGCGAAGGTTTGGGACAAGTAGCAGTGGATATGCACTTTCTCTCTCATTTGAACGTCGTCTGCCCGGATTGCCATGCCAAAAGATTTAATCAAGAAGACTTAGAAGTTACCTATCAAGATCATACAATTTCAGATATACTTGAGCTAAGCATTGAAGAGAGTCTTTTCATGTTTACTGAACAAAAGAAAATAACAAAACTTCTAAAGTTATTATGTGAAGTTGGACTCGGTTATTTACATTGGGGTCAGTCGGTGACGACCCTTTCCGGCGGGGAAGGACAGCGTTTAAAGCTTGCGAAAGAGCTGAGTGCATCCACCGGCGGTCATACCTTGTACCTGCTCGATGAGCCATCTGCCGGTTTGCATCCACTTGATGTTCAAAATTTGCATCTGCTGTTGAATAAACTTGTTGATGCAGGCAATACGTTAATCATGATCGAATATAATACGGACTTAATCGCTGCCGCTGATTGGGTAATAGACATGGGTCCCGGCGGCGGAACGTCTGGTGGAAGGCTAGTTGCTAGCGATACGCCGGATGACGTAGCTTCAGTGAAAGAATCGTTCACTGGCAAATTTCTATTTAAAAAAAATTCATATAATTAGGAATGATCAGGTCGCTCGGGAAGCTTTAGGGACCTGATCGTTTGAAAAAATAACTTGCGAGTTCAAAAGCTTATTTGAATAAAGAAATCATCTGAATGAGGGACACGAAATTGATTTTTTCAAAGATAATAGATCGCTGCGCCTTACATCATTTACATAAGACTCGAAGTGAAAAGTTTCAGTATTCCCCTCTCTCCAACTGGATACCTGAAACAATGGATAGAGAATCTTTCTACAACGCATACACAACCGAGATTTCTTTAAATATGGATGAGGTAGAAAATGATTATGCAATCGGGAAATTCACATTCGAATCTTTAGTTCCATCTGGTGATTCTGCTAACGATCATATTGAAGACGAATTATACATAACTAATAATGAATTTGCACCTAACATTATTTTTGTACACGGTTGGCGGATGGACTCCCTGGATCGAATAAAGAAAATATTTCATAGTGAAATGAGGGATATGAGATGGAATATGTATTACTTCACACTCCCTTACCATTTTCAAAGAAAACCAGGTCAATCGCTTTATAGCGGAGAATATATGATAAGCGCTGATATTTATCGGACAGTTCAATCTATTAAGCAGTCCGTTGTTGATTTGCGAGCGCTCATACAATGGATTAAAGCGAATAAAAAGGGACCAGTCATTTTGATTGGAGTTAGCTTAGGAGGTTTTATTACGAACCTAACAGCTACTTTGGAGACTGAGATCGATGCTTTAGTTTCCATATTCTACGCGAACCGTCTTTCTTATTCGATATGGAATACGATTCCCGGAAAATATATACGTGAAGATTTAGAACACCATGGTATAAATTATAATGATTTAATCAGATATTGGAGGATCACTGAACCTAGCCAAGCGATACCGAAAATCAGGAAGGAAAAGATATTATTGATATCTGCAAAACATGATCAATATGTTCATCTTGAGGATGCTAATCATTTATGGGAGTCCTGGGACAGACCTGCCAGATATATTTATAATTGCGGACATGCCGGAATCGTCCTTAAAAGAAAAAAGATCGCATCAGACACAATTTCTTTTCTTCAAAAAAATATAGGAAAAGATATCGAATAAATAAGCTAAAAGGATGTTACAAGCGTGAAAAAATTTCTTCAAATTTCTATTCTTGTCCTTGGGTTATATACGGCAGCTCATATTATCTATGGGTTAAATTTTAATCCTGCAATTAGCCTTGTGACTCGGATCATTCAGGCACTCCTCTAGTTTATGTTTATTCGTCTATGTAATTAAGTTTCTAAAAACGACTGATCAATCCAACTGAATAGGAGGAAATCAAAGATTGGTCCGTATCGATAATATTGCACGGATTTTTAGGGTATTTAAGTTCACATACAATAAAGAAGTTTAATCTTAATTCCCTAAACACATAACACCTCTCGGAAATGGAACGGTTCAAAAAATAGATGTTTTTAATTTTCTTTATCCTATACTTATTTTCCTGAAAATAAACAACAATAAAGTCGTTTCTGTAGTTCTTAAAGAAATGAATGTGCTATTTTAATGAGCTACATGCTACTGAATTAAGTCTTTAAATTATTGTTGAAAGATAAATAATAATGAATAAGACAGTTTTTTAAAATGGCCAGAAATACGATCCTAAAATACTTGCTGCAGCTTGTAGAATAGAGTGGGATAAAATTTTTGAATTGGAAGAAAAGTAAGGGCATGCGTTATTGAACTAACGGGATAGGGAGTTTAGTTGAACGAGGAGGTAGCGTGGTGTTTGTAGAAATGACTTAATACAGTTGTAACGGGGTGTCTAAATGAATAGATGGTTGGTTGCCTTTGTCATTCTTACTGGATGTAATCTAATAGGGTGTTCTAACAATGAGATGTCTGGAGAAAAACCTCCAAAAGTCTTGATCGAGATTGAAAATGAAACGTATGAAACGATACTTGGCTCTTATTGTTGGGGAGGATTTGGGAAAAGTACCTGCGTTGATACTGCCGGACCTATTAAACTGTTGGAGGGGAAAAAGCCTATCGGGGTAAAACCTGGTGAAACAATATCTTTCATGATGAATTATGAACCTAAACCAAATGAAATGAATGTGGTAAAGATAAATGACAACAAAGAATCCGATGTAGTGGTGAAAGATAATCAGATAACGGCTCCTATGCAAAAAGGTGTCTATTATTATTCATATCGAGTAGGGTGGATGGATGAAAAAGAATCGAATGTGTCTAACGGTGATGCTTTCTATGCTTTCGTTCTAGAAGTAAAATAGTTCTACTCAACAAACGGATGCTTTTCTTGAATAAGCAACAATAGTTTAGTAATTTCTCTAAGTTCATTTAAATGCCAAAAACTCCTACTTTTTGATCGGAATCAGCCTTTTTTTGGTTGAAAACATTACACTACATTTAAAAACCAGATGTTAATCCACAATCGAGCCCGTTAACGGCAAAACTTAAAATGAGTATAGTATATTCGTTTCAATTATTCATCAGTGAGTTCAAAAATCCTGTATGTTAATTTTATGGGCTAAATTGTTGTCAGGTAAGCTGAATAACATCTTGTTTAGGTGTTGCAGTTTTTATCAAATCTGGGAAACATTGATAGAAGTATAGGTATGTTCTTGTCCAGAATTTAAGAAAATTTGATCGTGCATCTCATCCATAAAAAATTGATAAGCGGTTAGACTTTCCCAAAAAGAGAAGATACAAGCTGTTAACGGTTCTTTATTATCCCAACCACCAATTTGTCCTAAGAATCCCTCAATGTCATTAATAGATTGCCATTGACTCTGATACTTAGTGAAGTTCTCTATCTGATCTTCTTTAACTTTGCATGAAATTTTTTTAATTATCATTGCTTCACCCTTCACCTCATTCCTTTAGAAATAAGAAAATCTTTTTCCCAATCGCTGAAGATGATTATATTCTATGATTAACTTCGATATACAAATAAGAAATCCCTTTTGTTCCACACATGGACCTTAAATTAAACGACTTTATTATAATGAAACAATTTATAGATTTTGTTTGTTTCACCTATCACATTAGTCGTTCATTCAATTGGAAATTTTTTTGTAACACAATTCAACAACTATAAGCTTACTCATCCTTTATAAATTGTTAGATAGCAGCATTTTATCGGTTTAAATCATTTAATGTGCACTTTCATAAAACATCGGTTTGTTTATGAACTTTTCATTTTTGGGAAAGTTAAGAGTAAACCTTTGAAGGAGGACGATTGAATGATTCGGACGATTCTTATGATTATTGGCGCCATTGTCGTAATTGGGGCGATCATTAATTTCTTGTTTTAACATATAACAGACGACGGAGAGAGGATGGGGATATGACCCATCCTCTTTTTTGTCGTGAATAGAAAATGATTTTTTGATTGGATACGCTGTGTCGGTTTTGCTAAAGCAGACATTTTACCACACGAGATTTCTTATTATTTGGCTGGAAATTGATGATTTTTTGATTTGATGGAAAACCTCTGTTGGATTACACTGCTCTCATAGAAAGGAGGCAGTGCTTTTGTATGAAATTGAAACGTTAAGTGATCGCTTAATTGATGAAGCGTGCAAGCTGCGAGCTTCAGATATTCACATCGTGCCGAGGGAAAAGGATGCGGTAGTTCATTATCGAATCGATGATGACTTAATTCGCATGAAAAAGATGAAACGAGAGGAGAGCCATCGGCTGATCTCCCATTTCAAGTTCCTTGCTTCTATGGATATTGGTGAAAGAAGGAAGCCCCAAAATGGCTCGTTATCTGTAAAAAGGGAGGATGCGTCGGTTCATTTACGGCTCTCGACTTTGCCTACTGTCTATGATGAGAGTCTGGTTATACGCGTACTTCCTCAAGAACGGATACCGCCTCTCAATAAGCTGTCTTTGTTTTCTTCTTCGACCGCTAAAATTTTATCATTATTAAATCATTCTCATGGACTATTTTTATTTACCGGTCCGACAGGCTCTGGGAAATCGACGACCCTTTACTCATTAATCCGTTACGCGAAAGAGAATTTCAACCGGAATATTATTACACTTGAGGATCCTGTAGAAACGAAAAGTGAGGATATTCTGCAGGTACAGGTAAATGAAAAGGCGGGAATTACCTATGCTTCCGGGTTAAAAGCGATTCTGAGACACGATCCAGATATGATTATTCTCGGCGAAATCAGAGACGCTGAAACGGCGAAGATAGCAATACGTGCGGCTCTAACCGGTCATCTTGTCCTCAGTACAATGCATACAAAAGACGCAAAGGGTGCCATCTACAGGCTGCTTGAATTCGGAATTAAGCTGTCGGAAATTGAACAAACCTTAATCGCCGTTGCCGCACAGCGCCTGGTTGATTTACGTTGTCCATATTGTACAGAGAAGCCGTGCTCTGTTTATTGTAAGCTTTTAAGAAATACGAGAAGGGCAAGCGTATATGAGCTTTTGTATGGGAAAAGCCTCAGTTTATGTATGAAAGAAGCGCAGGGGGAGCATGCAGTCCATCACTACGTCACTTTAAAAAGGCTGATGCAAAAGGGTGTTGCTCTCGGCTATCTGACTGATAAAACGTACTTTCGCTGGGTGCTTCATGAAGTGGAATAATAGTAAGTGGTCAATCAACGAGCAGGCTTTTTTCTTAAAACGAACAGGGGAAATGATTGAAAAGGGATACACTTTATTAGAAGCATTATCGTTTATCTACCTGCAATTGAACCCGCATCAGCAAAAGCACATTGACGAAGGCATTAAACAGCTAACGACAGGTGACCCGTTTTACAAGGTTCTAGAGACAATTGGATTTCAAAGAGATGTCATCAGCATTCATTATTTTGCCGAGCAGCACGGAAATTTATCATTTGCGTTAAAACAAAGCGGAGACCTTCTATATCGAAGGGTATCTCAAGCTGAGAAATTTAAGAGAGTGGCAAAATACCCGTTGTTTCTTATTTTTGTCGTGGCGATCATGTTATACATCATCCAAGCAGTTATTGTTCCCCAGTTTTCAAGCATCTATCAATCCATGAATTTGGACGCATCATTTGGAATTACATTTCTATTTGCATTTTTTAGCAGCTTAAAGTATGTATTACTTCTTTTTACGATTCTGATCGCATATTGTGTGGTCTATTATTTTTTTGTCTTTCGTCATCGAACACCATCGGCAAAAATGGCCCTTCTCATTAAGTTTCCTTTTTGGGGAAATCAAATCCTTCTGCTTAATAGCTATTTTTTCTCGCTCCAGCTTAGCAACTTACTGAAATCGGGATTATCTATTTATGACAGCCTTAAAGCGTTCCGGGATCAATCATTTTTGCCTTTTTATCAGGAAGAAGCTGAAACGTTTATTCAAAGATTAAAGCATGGAGAAGATATCGGCCAATTGCTAAAAGATCATCCGTACTATGAAAAAGACCTCTCAAAAGTAGTTAAGCATGGCCAAATCAATGGCCAGCTTGATCGTGAGTTATTCACCTACAGCCAATTTTTACTCGAGCGGCTGGAAAGGAAAGCGGAAAAATGGTCCAGTATTCTTCAGCCCGCTATTTACGGATTTGTCGGATTCATGATTGTTGTTGTTTATTTGTCAATGCTTTTGCCAATGTATCACATGATGAATGAATTATAAGGTGGTGAAAGAAATGAACGAAAAAGGATTTACATTGATTGAAATGCTGATAGTACTTCTAATTATTTCGATCTTGCTTCTTATCACAATCCCAAACGTGACAAAGCATAACCAAAGTATACAAACAAAGGGCTGCGAAGGACTTGTGAATATGGTTCAAGCACAGGTAACTGCATTTCAGATGGATCATGACGGAAAAATTCCAACGATAGTAGAATTACAGCAAGACCAGTATGTAAAGGAAGGAACCGCTTGTCCGAACGGCAAAAATTTAACGATTGATAACAGTTCCGGGGAAGTAAATGTTGAATAAGGAAAGTGGTTTTACGCTGTTAGAAAGCTTAACCGTTCTTGCTATTGCTACGATCATGTTAACTGTTGTTTTTGCCGTAATGCCTCCCACTCTTCAAAAGCAGGCTGACATGCAATTTGTAGAGCAATTTATACGTGATCTTCACCACGCACAACAGTATGCAATTACGACAGGTGAGCGGGTCAGGGTGATATTTGATCATCAAAACAAAAGCTACGCAGTCCGCCCGCTGAATTTGGAATTAAAAAGTGTAATGACTCGGAGCTACAACGCGACAATCAAAATTGAAGAAACGACACTGACAAAAAATTTGATCTTCACAAGCAGCGGGTCCGCGAATGCAAGCGGGAAGATTGTGATCCGGACGAAAGAGAGTGTGTATGAAATCACCATCTACATTGGCGAGGGAAAAATGAATGTTCAAAAAATCGAATAAAGGGTTTTCTACAATTGAAACGGTGTCAGCATTTAGTATTTGGGCCATGATGACTTGCTTGCTGCTTCCTTTTCTTCATCAAATTACAATACAGAGGGAAGTGAACCAACAAAAAGAGCAAAGCTATCATTTATTAAATGCTGAGCTGAATCATTATATGTTTACCGGGGAAAAACGCAAGAAAGTCTTTGTCCTCGGAAATGAGACATATGTAATTGATTGGAGGGATGAAGAGAATTTTGAACAGGCTTGCATTAGGCGGGAAGGCGGATCTGAAAAAGACAAGCATTGCTTATCCATTTACAAAACAGAATGGTTATACTCTTCTTAATGTCCTTCTGTCACTTTCACTTTTCATTTTTATGTCGGGATCCTTTGGTACACTCCTTCACTATTTGATGACAAAAGAGGGGAATGAGGCCATTTACCAGCATGAATGGACCAATACGGTGGAGCAAATGCTTTTAGAAATCAAGCAAGGGGGAAATGTCAGAGTCATAAATGCAGGGCGGGGGATTGAGTTTGAAACTCAACAAGGGCAAACGATTCGTTATGAAAAATATCAACAAGTGCTGAGAAAAAGAGTTGATCTTAAAGGACATGTTCTCGTTCTTCAGCATGTAGCAGATGTCGCATTTTCGTTAGCTGATGGACAAGTGAGCATGAAAGTTATAAGCAGCAACCAAATAGTATATGAAGCATCTTTTCCAATTTATCAATCCTTCGGAGGGGATAAACCTTGAAATCTTCTTCGGGATATATCTATCCTTCAACACTTTTTCTATCACTTATTTGTCTAACGGTCATAGGTCATAGCTCTTGCGCATTCATTTCCGAGCTAGAAGCTTCAAAACTGACTCGCGATTTTTATTTCCGCCAAAATCTTCTTCAAAATGGAGCTCTAATAGCCATTCACAGCATAACAAACGGCGATGGATTGGTAATGACGCATCAATTTGAGCACGGATCAGTCCAAATCAGTATCACACAAGAAAAGGATATGTCTCACGTACAGCTCTCTGCTTTCTCTGAAAGCGGCTATACGTCATCGGCTTCTTTTTTATTTGATACAAACGAACGAAAAATCATTCAATGGAAAGAGCCTTGATGAATAAATTGCTTTCATTTCGTCGACACTCATACTAGAAAAACTGGTATTCGAGGTGCGCCAATGAAAACGAATGATTACGTGAAATATATGACAGAGCAGCTTGTGAAATATATGGACATGCCCGAAAACGAAAGAAAAGAATGGAGACAGGAACGAAAAAGTCCAAAACCTCCGAGGTCAGTCAGATGGTTTGGTATGTTCCCAATCGCGATCAAAATGTTTTTTCAAAGAAATAAACAGTGAAAAACCTTTTCCTAAACAGGAAGAGGTTTTTTTGATAAGGAAGGTCAGTTATACATAATGTTAAATTGACTTTACAAAAAGTGGAGTATAATATACAATGTTGGTAATCATTAGGAAAGGTGATTGGTTTATGAATGATTAATAATAAGGTAAAAGAGCTCCGTGCAAGATTTGATTTGTCGCAGGAAAAATTGGCAAATCGGGTAGGGGTGACGAGACAGACGATTGCTGCATTAGAAAAGGGTGACTATATTCCATCCTTGCTGTTAGGTCTGAAAATTTGTAAGGAATTTGAGTTGAAAATGGAAGACGTTTTTTGGTTAGAGGAGGAGAAATAAATTGCGTATCATAACAAAATTAATTATTAATCTCGTGTTGGGGGTATTGGCTTGCTGGGCGTTTATTGAACTGTATGATAGTTATTCTGAATTTTCGAAAATAATTGAACATGAAAATGGGAGTGAAAACGCACTTTTAAACGGATTTGAAATTACGATTAATATCATTCCACTTGCGCTTCTGATTCTTGCCGTGATTATTTATGGCCTAATTTTCCTGAAGAAAGAGGGGTCTATGAAAAGGTTATTTAGGCTGACCCCTAATGAATTCGAAGAACAGGATGAGAGAGAGAAAATGATAACAGCTAAGTCCTGCAGAAAAGCATATATTGTCATGTCAATATCCTTACCAATTGCTGGAGGTCTACTAAGTATGTATCCGCTAGTGCAGCATTTCATTCCTTATTTTCCTATTATTCTTATTTTTCTTTTATTCGCAATCTTACATATCACTTATACCGTTACTTATCGGAAACAACTTAAATAAATTCATTAATAAAGGCTCCTTCGCAAAAGCTTTAGGAGCCTGATTTATATTCTTCGACAACGACAACTTTATTTACTTTTGTCGAATAGGGTTCGTAGGAAATCGTTACGAATACACCTGTTTTTTTATTTTCTTCCATTAAAGTTAGATGATATTGAATGACAGCTTCGTCTTCCCTTTTTCTGTCCCAGATTTTATGCTTTGCAACAACCTGGGCAAGCGGATAACGCTTCTTAACTTCCTTTACTGCTAGGGTTTCCCACTTCGATTGATTGGCTGCTGAAGCTTTTTCAACTGCGAGTGCGGGGGTGGCGATGTTGATTGCGACAATACAAATCAACAGGGCTTTCACAATTTTCATGTCATACCCATCCTTTCCCCCCTAGTTTTGCCATTTTCATTTTTGATATACAGGGTTAGCAAATATTTTCATGAAAGGAAGAGGTGCGGGTGTCCAGAGAGTAAACAAAAGCATGCCCACTCTCTATGTGCAAGGAACCCATGTCATCACCTTATGTATGTGTTAGGATCTAGAATTTTTCAGAAAAGTGATTTTTGAAAAAGGATTATTTTAATTTTGCGCTTTTTTCCACTTTTGAAAATCAAGAAATTCTCGAAATTCTTTTTTTGACACACCAGATGCCATTGCATCTTGAACTAATTTTTCCCATTCGCTATCTAATTGACCAGTGTATTCGGATTCATCATTTTCATGAAGTAAAGTATGAACCGACACGTCAAGGACAGCTGAGATTTTTTCAAGGAATTGTATAGAGGGATTTGTTTGTAAGTTTCGTTCGATGGAACTAAGATATGATTTTGCAACTCCTGCTTTTTCGGCTAATTCAGAGAGTGAGTATCCCTTTTCTTTACGAAACTGTTTTATTCGCTGGCCAATCAATGTCATCACCTTCCTTCCGATATTATAGCACATCATTCATGACTTTTTGTTTGAAAAAACATATGATGAATTCTTCTTTTAATAATCCGATTTCATCTGATGGCTGAATTAGATGACATGTTTTAAATAAAACAATCCGCCGCTTTCGATTTTTATTACAATTTTTGGCTCGTAAAGGGATTGCAGCGCCTGTTTTTCAATCTCATATTCTTGCGGTTTTTCAAGAATCTCTTCATAAAATTTTTCTAAAAGTGCAAGGTCGTAATTCCATCGTTCAATAGAGGCGAGAGCCCAATCGTTTGGTTCGGTTCTTGCATAGCTCTCAATAAATTTTTCCAGCCTTTTTATAGCGCTTTCGAGTTTGATAATCGGAGATACCGAGTAGCAAAAATCGGATATATGGGTTGTAAAGGAATGCTTATTGATTTTCTCTTGAAACGATTCAATGATTGTTCCGCTGATTAAATGCAATCCTAATGACAATAATTTATCTTTTTTTAAATCCGATTGGTATGAAATTGTAACGTTTACTCCCAACCATGGATGAAGGGGAACTTGTTGGCCATTCGAATTTATCTCTTCATACAATCGGATAAATTTCCCGTTTTTTTTAACAGATTGAAACATTTGAAATAAACGGGGAGAGCCGAAATGAATAAACTCCCCGTCAATCCCTTCAGGAGCCTTATCGTAGTCGGTAATAAACGTAAGGTGCATTGGTTTTGCTTCTCCTCCCGTTTTTTCAAGCCAATGCCAGTAAAATGGCCGATTCATGATTTCTTTGTCCACTTCGTTCGTAAGCTGAACACTGAGGTGTCCGTTGCTTTTCTCGGTGATGGTACAAAGGTTGGCTTCAAAAAAACTGAGTAGAAAGCTGTGGATTTCTTGTTGGTTCAATTTTATATTTCCTCCTTAGCACGATTCTGCTAATTGACTTGATTGGAAATCGTTTCTTGTAGCTGGTTGATTTTCAACCGCATTTCTTCGTCTGATTTGGCAGTATAAAGGATATTGTGTATATCCTCTTCGAATGAATTGGAATCAAGCCTCGCTAAAATATCATCCAGTTCGCCTACAACCTTCTCGAACAGATGTATTTTTTCATAAAGCAGCTTTAATATATGTTCTTCAATTGTGTTTTTTGTCGCCATATTATAGATTTGTACGTCTCTCGTTTGACCGAATCGGTGTATCCTTCCGATTCTTTGTTCAAGCCGCATTGGATTCCAAGGCAGATCGTAGTTAATGATGGAGCTGCAGAATTGAAGGTTGATTCCCTCTCCTCCTGCTTCTGTCGCTATTAATACCTGAACCTTATTCCGAAAAAGCTCCTTCATCCAATCTTTTTTCCCTCGTTTAAACCCTCCTCGGAATGGAACAGAGCTGATGCCGTTTTGCTGTAAGAACCACTGCAGATAAATTTGTGAGGCACGATATTCAGTGAAAATGACAACTTTATCATTTATTTTCTTTATTAGCTCGACAACCTCGATTGCTTTTGAGTTTTGCGTCACTTGGTTAATTTGTTCCATCAATCGTTCAATGGCATCCATGTGAATGGCAGGGGTTTGCTTCTCCTGATTGTCGATCATTTTCTTTAATGTCATATAAACGGCTTCCCTGCTGGAACAGCATTCTCGTTCCAGTGTCATAATAGAGAAAGCGCTTGAAGCTTCTTCTTTGTTCCTTCTGAGCTCTGTGATTTCCTTATATAACGCTTCTTCGGTTGGCGATAAAGTAACCGAAATCGTTTTAACCAGCCTTTTTGTCCAATCGACACCCGTATTTTGGCGCCTGTTGCGAATCATCACTTTATTGACTAAATTTTTCAAATGATCCTGCTCTTCTATTGATAATTTCTGCTTTGAATAAGCTTCGCTAAATACTGTTTCATTCCCCAGATGTCCCGGTTTTAACAAGGAAACAAGGTTGAAAATCTCTTCAATTTTATTTTGAATCGGGGTGGCAGTTAGCAATAGGCAATATTTTTTCTTTAGCGTCCGGACAAATTCATAGTTTTTCGTTTTGTTGTTTTTCAGTTTGTGAGCTTCATCAATAATCACTAGATCATAAGGAAGCGATAAAACAATTTCTTTGTGAGGCGAACGCTTGGCTGTGTCGATAGAAGAAACGACGACATCACATTGCTCCCATACGTAGCTCTTTTTCTGTTCAACTGCCGGGATTAAAAATTTTTCCCGAAGCTCCTTTACCCATTGGGAAACCAGAGACGCAGGAACAAGGATGAGGATTTTTTTTGCCAGGCCCCTGATCATGTATTCCTTCATTATCAAGCCGGCTTCAACCGTTTTTCCCAGACCGACCTCATCTGCAAGAATGGCTTTTCCATTCATTTTTTCTACGACCTTTTGCGCAACCTCCAGCTGATGGGGAAGAGGTGTGAAATCAGGGAGAAATTTAGGGGCGAGCAAACCTTCAAATGAGGGAATCGCAAGCCTTTCTTGTACTTCATAAGATAGCTTATATAAGCTCCAAGGCGACCAGGGCCCGTCATTTTTTAGATGAGTCAGAAATTGTTCTTGCCAATCCTGCTCTGTTTGTATTTGAGGATTCATAGACAGCAGACCACCTTTTTTGCAAACTGAATGTTCCTAAATTAATCTATTTTAATAAAATATTACGAAATGAAACAAGAAGATTGTTCGAAAAGCGAACATTTGAAAGTTGTATTGAATAAAATGTTAACCATTTTCTATTGCCCAAATCTTTTTATGATGTTAGGATATTGATAGTACGTATCAACAACAATTTACATACAGTATGTCCATCAAAACAAAAAATATGAGCGGATGATAGCAAGAGGAGAGACTTTGTGGATCCAATCCCGGGCGCCGAAGGAGCAAACAAATTTGTGAATCTCTCAGGCAAAAGAACTCTTGCTTGACGCAACTCTGGAGAGAGTTTGGCATGATGGTATGGCAAACCACCAAAGAGGAAAGCTTTGATTAAGGCAAAGTAAACTTTCAGGTGCAAGGACAGAGAACCCTTTTATGTTTCATGGGGTTTTTCTGTCCTTTTTTCGTGCAATTGAAACTGATTAAAATCTAAAGGGGGAAACCATGTGCTAAAAAGAACTCCATTATTCGATTTGTATAAGGATTACGGCGGAAAAACGATTGATTTCGGAGGCTGGGAGCTTCCAGTCCAATTTTCTTCAATAAAAGGAGAGCATGAAGCGGTCCGGTCAAAGGCTGGGTTATTTGACGTCTCGCATATGGGTGAAGTCGAAGTTAGGGGTGAGGACAGCCTTGAATTTTTGCAGCGGCTTCTTACTAATGACGTGTCATTACTCAAAGAGGGGCAGGCTCTTTACAGCGCTATGTGCTACGAAGACGGCGGGACAGTCGATGATCTCCTTGTCTACAAAAGGAATGAAAATCTTTATCTCGTAGTGATCAATGCTTCAAATATTGAAAAAGATATCGCTTGGATGGAAAAGCATCAAACAGGCGATGTGAGTTTGATTAATCGTTCAGACGAGATCTGCCTGCTTGCGATTCAAGGTCCGCTTGCAGCCGGTATCCTTCAAAAGGTAACAGATGAGAACCTATCGCAGTTGAAACCTTTTTATTTTAAAGAGGACGTAAGCATTGGAAGCGAAAAGGCACTCGTATCAAGAACAGGCTATACCGGAGAAGACGGCTTTGAAATTTATTGTGAGAGCGGGTCGGCTAAAGAGATTTGGACGCTTTTGCTTGAAGCCGGAAAGCAAGATGGTCTCATCCCATGCGGATTGGGAGCAAGAGATACGCTGCGCTTTGAAGCGAGACTTCCTCTTTACGGACAGGAACTAACAAAGGATATCACTCCGATTGAAGCGGGAATAGGTTTTGCCGTTAAAACGGGGAAAGAGTCAGACTTTTTCGGAAAGTCTGTGTTGGCTGATCAGAAAGAGAACGGTGTGCAGAGAAAAATGGTGGGGCTTGAAATGATTGAAAAAGGTATCCCGCGCCACGGTTATCAAGTGTTCGTTCAAGGTGAATTGGTTGGAGAAGTAACGACTGGAACACAATCGCCAACCTTGAAAAAAAACATCGGGCTTGCTTTAATCGCGAAGGAGCATAGCGAGCCAGGCACGATTGTTGATGTACAAGTTCGATCAAGAGTTTTAAAAGCAAAGGTTGTAAAAACGCCTTTTTATAAACGCCAAAAATAAATTGAAAGGAATGAGGATATGAAGCATCGTTATTTACCAGCAACAGATCAAGACAAAAAAGACATGCTTGATGCGATTGGCGCTCTAAGTGTGGATGATTTATTTTCAGATATCCCCGAAAAAGTAAGGTTCAATCGAGAGTACAACATAAAAAAAGCAAAATCCGAAACAGAACTTACGAGAGAGCTAGCAAAGCTCGCAGCAAAAAATGCGGATACAACAACGTACGCCTCCTTTCTTGGAGCAGGTGTTTATGATCATTATGCCCCTGTGATCGTTGACCATGTCATTTCCAGGTCCGAGTTCTATACAGCTTATACTCCGTATCAACCGGAAATTTCTCAAGGAGAGCTTCAAGCAATTTTTGAATTTCAAACAATGATTTGTGAGTTAACCGGCATGGACATTAGTAATTCGTCAATGTATGACGGAGGGACTTCTTTTGCAGAGGCAGCGATGCTTGCTGCCGGCCATACAAAGAAGAAGAAAATTGTCGTTTCTGAAACGGTTCATCCGGAATCAAGAGATGTGTTAACAACATATGCGAATGGCCAGTACTTGGAGGTAGTCGTCATTCCTGAAAAAAATGGAGTAACCGACCTTGAGGCGCTTGAAGAAGCCGTATGTGATGAAACAGCAGCGGTTCTCGTCCAATATCCGAATTTTTACGGACAAATCGAGCCGTTAAAGGCAATCGAAAAAATTGCGCATAAAGGAAAAGGGCTGTTCGTCGTTTCATCTAATCCGCTGGCGCTTGGAATTTTAACGCCGCCTGGACACTTTGGCGCTGATATCGTCGTAGGTGATGCCCAGCCGTTTGGCATTCCTGCTGCGTTTGGCGGACCGCATTGCGGATATTTTGCAGTGACCAAAAAGTTAATGAGAAAGGTTCCCGGCCGGTTAGTGGGGCAGACAACCGATGAAAATGGAAAACGAGGATTCGTCTTAACCTTGCAAGCGAGAGAACAGCATATTCGCCGGGACAAAGCTACCTCTAATATTTGTTCGAATCAGGCGCTGAATGCACTTGCAGCTTCTGTAGCAATGACAGCATTGGGCAAAGAAGGAGTAAAAGAAATCGCTTGGCAAAACATTCAAAAAGCAAACTATGCAAAACAGAAAGCCATTTCTCTCGGGCTTGAGGTTTTGTATGATGGGCCAATATTTAATGAATTTGTAATTAAATTGAATGTTTCTGTGAAGAAAGCAAATCAGCGTCTTTTGGAAAAAGAGATTATCGGCGGGTTTGATCTTGGAAAAGTGGATGCAAAGCTCGAAAACCATATGCTGGTTGCTGTAACAGAGCTCCGGACAAAGGATGAAATTGATCTATTTTTGCAGGAATTGGGGGAAATCAAGTGACTAACCAAGACCAATCGTTAATATTTGAAGTATCAAAACCCGGGAGAATCGGCTATAGCCTGCCTGAATTTGATATTCCCGAAGCAAGCCTATCTGAGCTTGTGGGAGAAGATTATATTCGAGAAGAGCCTGCTGGTCTGCCTGAAGTTTCAGAGCTGGATATTATGAGGCATTATACCGCCCTTTCGAAGCGAAATCACGGCGTGGATTCCGGCTTTTATCCGTTAGGATCGTGCACGATGAAATACAATCCGAAAATCAATGAGAAAATTGCCCGTATTCCCGGCTTTTCATCCATCCATCCGTTACAGGACGAAGAAACCGTTCAAGGTGCAATGGAGCTGATGTATGATCTAAGCGAGCACCTCGAAGAAATTACTGGTATGGACGAAGTAACGCTTCAGCCTGCAGCAGGAGCCCACGGCGAGTGGACCGGGCTGATGATGATCCGCGCTTATCATGAAGCGAGAGGAGACGTGAAGCGGACGAAGGTTATCGTGCCGGATTCCGCACACGGAACGAATCCCGCTTCAGCAACTGTTGCCGGCTTTGAAACAATCACTGTTAAATCCAATGAGCAAGGACTTGTCGATCTGGAGCATTTGAAGCAGGTCGTAAACGAAGAAACTGCAGCGCTCATGCTTACAAATCCAAACACACTCGGCCTGTTTGAAGAAAACATTTTGGAAATGGCTGCGATTGTTCACGAAGCAGGCGGAAAGCTTTATTATGACGGAGCGAACCTTAACGCTGTATTAAGCCAGGCGAGACCAGGGGATATGGGTTTTGACGTTGTTCATCTGAATTTGCATAAAACCTTTACCGGACCGCATGGCGGAGGCGGCCCTGGATCAGGTCCAGTCGGAGTGAAAAAAGACTTCATTCCGTATTTGCCAAAACCTGTGTTAGTCAAAAAAGAGGATCGATATACGTTTGATTATGATCGACCGGAAGCGATCGGAAGAGTGAAGCCGTTCTACGGAAATTTCGGCATTAACGTGAGAGCTTATACGTATATACGTTCCATGGGTCCAGACGGCTTAAAAGAAGTAACTGAAAATGCCGTCCTAAATGCAAATTACATGATGCGCCGCCTGGCACCGTATTACGATTTGCCATTTGATAAGCATTGCAAGCATGAATTCGTCTTGTCAGGAAAACGTCAGAAAAAGTTGGGCGTTCGTACACTCGATATCGCGAAACGTCTTCTAGACTTCGGCTACCATCCGCCAACGATTTATTTTCCGCTTAATGTGGAAGAGTGCATCATGGTTGAACCGACGGAAACAGAGTCCAAGGAAACGCTCGATTCCTTTATTGACGCCATGATTCAAATCGCCAAAGAAGCGGAAGAAAATCCGGAAATTGTCCAAGAAGCCCCCCACACTACGATCGTGAAACGAATGGATGAAACAATGGCTGCGAGAAAACCTGTGTTGAGGTACGTGAAGGAATCGTGATTACATGAAAAATAGACCCTCCTTCGGGGGTCTATTTTATATTGCTTTGGGACTATTAAGTTTGATCCTGTGAATATTTGATTAGAATAATACATTTAGGAGATACATTTTAAGGGAATGCGGATTTGAAACAATTTTATCGGAATAAATGCACCGACCAGTGAGAGAATTGCACCAATCCGAGAGAGAATTGTACAACTAAAGAGAGTAAATGGATGATTTACGGAGAACTACAAAAAAGAGAGTGGGAACAAAGCCACTCACAAAAAATCAACCCTTTTTCTTAATTTTCCCATTCCATTGCTTAAAACCGCCTTTAAGGTTGTATATTTCTCTACAGCCGTTTTTACGTAAGGTTTGAGCTGCACGTCCGCTCCTGACATTGTTTTGACAGTAAATGTAGACGGGCTTGTCAGGTCTGATTTCTGCTTTTCTGTGTTTAAGCTGTGATAATGGAATGTTTCTTGCACCGAGAATATGTCCGCCTTCGTATTCCTTCGGCTCGCGCACGTCGATCAGCTGGGCTTTCCTGTAGCCTGCGCGGAATTCTTCTTCTGTTAGGGTTTTCATGATTCGTTGTTGATAAATATATGTAACGACAGAGTAAATAATAATTGCCGCACAAAGAATGATGAGGATGAGATAATTCATGCTTGTTTCATACTCCTTTTATTACACGCTTTTAGCCTATTATAGAAAATAGATAAGATAGACAACTTCTATTATAGTAAAGCATAAAACAATTGTCACCAGTAAAGGTTGAAATTATTTTAGTTTCGCTCGAGAATTTGATAGACTTAAAGTAGTCTGTTAAAAAGAAGGGGAAACAATGGAAAAAGAAATATGGAGATTTATTGACTCGGGTTTTCAATCACCCGCTTATAATATGGCTCTTGATGAAGCGCTATTAAATTGGAACAGCCAAAAACTGATTCCGCCTACGATTCGCTTTTACGGATGGAATCCGCCAACGCTTTCTGTTGGTTATTTTCAAAACATACATAAGGAAATTAATTTTGATGCTGTGAAAGATCACAATCTTGGTTTTGTCAGAAGGCCAACGGGAGGAAGAGGCGTGCTCCATGACCAAGAGCTCACGTACAGTGTGATTGTCCCAGAGGATCATCCTGAAATGCCAACCACCGTTACTGAAGCATACCGGGTGATTTCCGAAGGGATTCTGCAAGGATTTCGTGAGCTTGGGCTTGATGCTTATTTTGCAATTCCGCGATCTGACAAAGAAAAAGCAGAGCTGAAAAATCCAAGGAGCTCTGTTTGCTTTGACGCTCCTTCATGGTACGAGCTGGTCGTTGAAGGAAGAAAAGTGGCAGGAAGCGCACAAACAAGGCAAAAGGGCGTCATCCTTCAGCATGGATCGATTCTGCTTGATCTTGATGAAGATAAGCTGTTTGATTTGTTTTTGTACCCGAATGAGCGTGTAAAGGAAAGAATGCAAAAAAGCTTTAAAAAGAAAGCAGTCGCCATTAACGAGCTAATCGAAAATCCTGTTACTATCGAAGACGCGAGGAAAGCCTTCAAAACTGGCTTTGAAAAAGGGTTGAATGTGACACTGGAGCCTTATGAACTGAATGAGAAAGAAGAAAAAGAAGTATTAAAAATTGCAGCAGATAAATATTCAACAGATAAATGGAACTACAAAAGATAAGCCCCATTAGGTTTATCACGCAATTAGGTCACCTTGAAAATGAAAGAGGGTGACCTATTGTATGATGATTAATAAAAACCCTCACTGAATGAATGATCACTTTATCGCATTTTCTTGTTTTTTAAGTACCTATAGTGTACACTTGTAATGATTTCTTACCGCAGGCGATGCTTAATGGAGGGGTAATATGCCGACAGTTAGTATGGAAGATTACATAGAACAAATTTATATCTTAATTGAAGAAAAAGGCTATGCGCGGGTTTCAGACATAGCAGAAGCTTTGAAAGTGCATCCCTCCTCTGTTACAAAAATGGTTCAAAAACTAGATAAAGATGAGTATCTTGTATACGAAAAATATCGCGGCCTCGTTCTTACGCCTAAAGGCAATAAAATAGGAAAACGGCTTGTTTATAGACATGAATTGCTAGAACAGTTTTTACGAATCATTGGTGTAGACGAAGAGAAGATCTACCATGATGTTGAAGGAATTGAACATCATCTCAGCTGGAACAGTATCGATCGAATTGGTGATTTGGTCCAATATTTCGAAGAAGACCGTGAGAGAGTTGAACAATTAATAACGGTTCAGAAAAATAACGAGCAAGAAAACCAGTAAGCATGTTCTTAAATGAGCATGCTTTTTATAATTCTTTTAACTTTTTGCCTCTTTTCTTTCTGGTCTATTTTGATCTTAACCTTCCTAAAATGATTGTAGGAGAAGAAAAGGGGAGGGCCATGTATGTATATAGATGGCGTTTTTTCTGGTGGAGGAGCTAAAGGAATTGCGTTAGCAGGCGCATATAAAGTGCTTGAAAACGAAGGGTTTCGCTTCGTTCGAGTGGCGGGGACAAGTGCAGGTTCAATGGTCGCAGCTTTTATTGCTGCGGGCTATACGAGTAAAGAGATGATCGCGCTTCTGAAAGAATTGAATAATGACATCTTATTGGATCAGCCTTTCCCATACTTGCCATTTAAAGCGCTTCGATGGATATCAATCTATTGGCGTCTTGGCTTATATAAAGGGGATACATTTGAAAACTGGTTAAGTGTCAAGCTTAAGAACAAAGGGGTTACTGTATTTTCAGATTTAAGGCCACATTCGTTAAGAGTGATTGCTTCCGATTTAACTAACGGAAAACTAATGGTTTTGCCGGATGACCTGCCGTCATACGGATTAAATCCAGATAGCTTTTCAGTGGCACGGGCTATACGGATGAGCTGCAGCCTTCCTTATTTCTTTGAACCTGTAAAACTGCAGTCGAATCAAGGGCAAAGTATTGTTGTAGATGGCGGGGTTCTGAGCAATTTTCCTATATGGCTTTTTTCTAAGCATAAAAAAAGGCCGGTCATTGGGGTGACTTTAACAGCAAATGAAAAAGAGCGACCAAAAAACTCAATCAAACATGCATTTGAGTTATTCGGTGCTCTTTTTGAAACGATGAGAGATGCCCATGATGCAAGGCATATCGCATCCAGACATGAAAAAAACATTATTTTTATTCCGGCAGATCACGTAATGGCTACCGATTTTTCAATGACAGATGAGAAAAAAGAAGCGCTTATTGAGCTTGGAAAATTGAAAACAGAGAGCTTTTTAAAACAATGGAGCTATTAAAATAAAGCTCTCTTTTTCTTTTTGTTCTTCTTGCCTTCGATCACGGTGAGCTGCGTTTTGCTTTTCTTGCGAATCACAAGCGGTTTTGCATTTGGATTAGGAATGCTTCTTAAGTGAGAGTGACGATTTTTGGCTGATCGTTTCGGTTTTTTATCTTGAAAACGCCTGGCTGATTGCTTAGCAGCTTTCTTATAAGCTGCACCGTCTGTTCCCATTCGGCCAGTCAAGAAATATCGCAACACAAAAAACAGAATACATGCTCCGATTGCTATATAGAAGAGCGACCAGGCAAACTGTCCCGGACTAGTAACCAATGAATAAATAATGCCAATCGCTCCCAAACCAATAATAACCCCGATAATCGGCTGTATAAGTCGATTCATTTTCATCCACCTCCCTAATTAATCAGCACCTTATTTCCTAAATCACAATGTCCTTTTTATACGCATCTGTCTCTTCTTCCATCCGAAGAAGCTCGTTAAAACTCGCGATTGCGACTTCAACCTGATCGTCCGAAGGTTCTTTTGTCGTGAGCAATTGCAGCCAAAGTCCTGGATATCCGAGGAACTTTAATACAGGTACTTCCCGAACCTTATTCGTTAACTGCAAAACTTCAAAAGAGATTCCAAGTACGACCGGAATCAGGGCAATCCTGCTCAGTAAACGAATCCAAAGAGGGTCTGTCGGAACAAGCAGGTAAACGAACATCCCCACGATAACAGTGAAGAGAATAAAGCTGCTGCCGCATCTGTAATGCAGCCTGGATTGCTTTTGCACGTTCTCAACAGTTATCGGGAGGTTTTTCTCGTAACAGTTTATGACTTTATGCTCTGCCCCATGATATTGGAAAACTCGTTTAATGAGCGGTGTCATAGAGACAACATAAATGTAGCCGAGCAAAAGCATCAACTTCAAAAAAGATTCCACCATAACCTGCGAGAAATCTGAAGAAAAAATAGGCTTTGTCAGATGTGCCAAAGCGGCTGGAACTAAAACGAAAATAAATTTGCTGAATAAAAAGGATAGCACTCCTAGTACAGCCAGGCCAAAAATCATTGTAAGCTTTGAGCTTTTTTCTTCTTCATTTATTTTCTGATCCTCATCGGGATGAACTTCATATCTTTCCGATGAAAAATTTAGGTGTTTCGTCCCATTTGCACTCGCTTCGATGATGGCTGCGATTCCTCGAATAAATGGAATTCGCCGTAAAGCGGTAAGTGATGAGCTGGACTTGCGTGGGAGCTTGAAATAATCAATGCTCTGATCCGTTCTGCGCACAGCGGTAACATAGTGATGTCTGCCGCCAAACATAACTCCTTCGATGACTGCTTGACCGCCGTAAGCAGGTTTTTTGTTAGTTTTTGCCATTAGACATCAACCTACCTATTTAGAATATTTATAGTGTTTCTTATGAGTATATTCTACAGGAAATGGTTTGAAACCTCTAGATTGATACCTTATAATTTTTGGTACTTTTTTTAGTGTACCCTGATCAGAAATTTTTACACATCATCCTACAAAAAAATCATGAAAGCTCATGTTTGAGGGCATGCTACTTTTGGAGGTGTTATACATGGATCATGAAGAAAAAAAAGCTGTATCAATAAATCGTGAGAAGGATCAGAGGGGGAAGCCAAACCTCATTCTCGGCCGAGTTGTATTGACAGGTTTTATTGGCGGAGCAGGATTGAGTTTGATTGGTTATCTCTTTTCCCTTTTTCGTTTTTCAGAGATCAGCCCGAATATGCTGCTGCAGCCTTTTATCCTTGGGGATTGGAAAAACAAGCTGATGGGTACCTTCATCAGCATCATTATTATTGGGGTTTTAGGGATTGGTGCCGCACTCCTTTACTATTTATTTTTTCGAAGAATTAAAGGCATGTGGGCGGGATTAATTTACGGTGTAATGCTATGGGCGATCGTGTTTTTTCTCTTTAATCCACTCTTTCCGGAACTCGCTTCAATTAATGAGCTGAAAAGCGAGACGCTCATCTCTTCCTTTTGTTTATATCTTCTCTTCGGTTTATTTGTCGGGTACTCCATTTCGTTTGACTATAACGAGCTCAATTCCGAGAAGCTGAAACGGGCGCTTGGACAATCTTCGGAATAGTGTTCTTACAAAGTTTAGTATGATAAAATGTTCACAGAAGTGGACATTTTATTTTATATATAAGGAGAGAAAAAGGTTGGCTCATTTTTTAGTCATTAATGGACCGAATTTAAATCAGCTCGGAAAAAGGGAACCTGATAAGTATGGGAACCAGACGTTGGACGATTTGGAGCACGGATTGTTTCGATTCGCTGAAGAGAAAAACTTTGAAGTCACCTTTTTTCAATCCAATCATGAAGGGGATATCATTGATTCCCTTCACGAAGCGGAAAAGCATTACGCTGGCGTGGTTTTAAACGCAGGGGCTTTTACTCACTACAGCTATGCAATTCGGGATGCCATTGCAGGGTCCAGTCTTCCTGTTATTGAAGTACATATTACTAATATCCATCAAAGAGAAGAGTTCAGGCATCAGTCAGTATTAGCAGCTGTCTGCAAGGGGCAAATATCGGGATTTGGTTTTGACAGCTACAAGCTCGCATTATCATACTTAACTGAGAACTGGGGGGGAAAAGATTGATGGGAAAAGTAAAGAAGCTAAGAAGTATTTTTAACGATTGGAACATTGATGGTATATTGATTACAAGCGCTGTCAACCTTCGTTATATGACAGGCTTTACAGGTTCATCAGGATTAGCTGTCGTTTCTAAGGACCGGGCTGCCTTTATTACCGATTTCAGGTACATGGATCAAGCGAATGAGCAAATTGACGGGTTTGAAATTATTGAGCATAAGGGCAATCTGACAAAAAAAGCTGTTGAAACGATGAAGGATATGGGGATCAAATCAATCGGTTTCGAACAAGACAAAATGACGTATGGTACATATGCAGCATATTTAAAACAATATCCTGATGCAAATTTTGTTCCTACCTCCCAAACGGTAGAGAAATTGCGCTTGATTAAGACACCTGAAGAGATTAAGATATTAGAGGAAGCTGCCAAGATTGCAGACGAAGCATTCAGCCACATTTTGACCTTTATTAAGCCGGGAATTTCCGAGCTTTCAGTTGCTAATGAGCTTGAATTTTATATGAGAAAGCTTGGAGCATCTGAGTCTTCATTTGACACGATAGTTGCTTCAGGAGCGAGGTCAGCCCTTCCTCACGGAGTAGCCAGTGATAAGATCATTGAACCAGGTGATTTTGTAACATTGGATTATGGTGCTTACTATAAGGGCTATTGTTCAGATATTACAAGAACAGTAAGCGTTGGGAAGCCTTCAGATAAGCTGAAAGAAATTTATCAGGTTGTCTTGGAAGCCCAATTGCATGCCAGGAAGCATATAAAACCGGGCATCTCCGGAAAAGAGGCAGATGCATTAGCAAGGAGTATCATAGCTGAGAAGGGATACGGAGAGTACTTTGGGCATTCTACAGGCCACGGTCTCGGGATGGAGGTCCATGAGAATCCAGCCCTTTCGATAAAGTCAGAATGGGAGCTTGAAAAGGGAATGGTCGTCACAGTTGAACCGGGCATTTATCTTTCCGGTCTCGGCGGGGTCCGTATCGAAGATGATATTGTATTGACGGAAGACGGGAACACGTCCTTAATTCATTCCCCGAAAGAATTAATCATTTTATAAGAGATGTAAAGCGATATAGGAGGATAATTAATGATTTCAGTAAATGATTTTCGCACAGGTTTAACGATAGAGGTTGATGGAGGCATCTGGAGAGTCGTAGATTTCCAGCACGTTAAACCGGGAAAAGGAGCGGCTTTTGTCCGTTCTAAGCTTCGAAACCTCCGCACGGGATCAATCCAGGAAAAAACTTTTCGTGCCGGAGAAAAAGTAGCAAGAGCACAAATCGAAACAAAAACGATGCAATACTTATATGCAAATGCAGACCAGCACGTATTTATGGATACGACGAGCTACGAACAAATCGAGCTTAATGCTACGCAAATTGAATATGAGCTAAAATTTCTGCTGGAAAATATGTCTGTCCAAATCGTGATGTATGAAAGTGAAACTCTTGGAGTTGAGCTGCCGAATACGGTTGAGCTTGAAGTCGTAGAAACGGAACCGGGTATCAAAGGCGATACGGCTTCAGGAGGCACAAAGCCTGCAACAACAGAAACTGGCCTTGTCGTCAACGTTCCATTCTTTGTGAATCAAGGTGATAAGTTGGTTGTGAACACATCTGACGGTTCATACGTTTCAAGAGCATAATTTTAATATCGCTATCCTGCCAAGCCGGCTTAGTGACGTTTTCGTCGCTAAGCCGGCTTTTTTTGACTTTGTTTCTGAAAGAGAAGAAGGAAGACTACTTTTCCGATTACACGCATAGATTATAGTAAAAACGGAGGTAGATATGAAAAAATTATTTCTTGGACAAGTTGATCAGACCGTTCTTTCTATGGCTGTACTGCGAGTGATTTCTTCCGTAATCGAATTAACTGCTGCTCTTTGTATGCTGGTCGTCAATGATGTGCGCAAGGCGGTTGTCATAAACAGTATGCTTGCAATTATCGGGCCTTTGATTTTCATTGTGACAATGAGCATTGGAATCTATCAGCTCTCAGAACAGCTTTCCTATGCAAAGCTGATATTAATAGGAATTGGCGTCCTGTTTATTCTTGCCGGTATTTATAAATAACCTAGTGCCGATTAAGCTTGGCATATTTCGTGTCCGGCATCATATGTTATTAAAATAAGGAGGCATCTAATGAAAGAAATACTAGAGATACTCCCTGAACACATCATAAATGAATTGAACGAATTGCCCGAAGCCAAGTTGAATGCGATCGAGGAAATCAGAATACGGTCAAATCAACCGGTTGAATTGGTTTCTAATGGCGATCCGTACTTTTTAAAATATGTGTCAACGATCAAGGATGCTTCAATGATCATTGGCAGACTCAGCAATTACAGTATGTATACGTTGGAGGAAGAACTGAAAAAAGGATATGTGACACTTCGGGGAGGGCATCGGGTCGGACTAGCAGGAAGAGTCGTCGTAGAAGGAGGACACGTGAAGGGATTGCGGGATATATCTTCTTTCAACATCCGTGTTGCAAGGCAAAAGCTCGGGATTTCCGAACGCTATGTCAATGATTTGTTTGAAAATGGCTGGTTAAATACATTGATCATAGGTCCTCCGCAAACTGGAAAAACCACGCTGCTCAGGGATTTAGCGAGGCTGATCAGCACCGGTAGGAGACAGATTCCTGCTAAAAAGGTCGGCATTGTTGATGAGAGGTCGGAAATTGCAGGGTGTGTCAGCGGGGTTCCCCAGCATACATTCGGAAACAGGCTGGACGTTTTAGATGCCTGTCCGAAAGCGGAAGGGCTGATGATGATGATCCGTTCAATGAGCCCGGACGTCATTATCATAGATGAAATTGGAAGAGTTGAAGATTCGAGAGCTATTCTTGAAGCAATGCACGCCGGTGTGTCTATTATCGTATCGGCCCATGGATTTTCCCTTCAAGATTTAATCAAGAGGCCTTCGTTAAAAATATTATGGGAAAACAGAGTATTTGATCGATTTGTAGAGCTTTCAAGAAAGCGCGGACCCGGTTCGGTTGTTTCAATACTAAATCAGGAAGGTAAGCCGCTGGCCAGCTCACCTGGTGTATGGACATGCTAAAGCTCATAGGAGCAGTGTTTATCGTCTTATCGACCACATGGATGGGATATGAATATTCAAAAACGTACAGTGAAAGGACAAAGCAAATCCGCCAGTTAATGTACGCACTCCAGTCATTGGAAGCAGAAATCATGTACGGCTTCTCTCCATTAAATATAGCTTCTGCCCGAATAGCGACCCAGACACCGGACCCGGTTTCAACTCTTTTTGCCGGATTTTCAGATCGATTGATGAAGGGGGAAGACACGGCAAGCAAGGCATGGGAAGAAAGTCTTGCCTGCATTAAACACAAGACATCCTTAAAACAAAGTGAGATAGAGGTTTTGAAGCAATTTGGCGAAACTTTGGGCCTGCATGATAGAGAATCTCAGCAAAAGCATATTCGGCTGACGCTCACTCATCTTGAAGCCGAAGAAAAAGAAGCAGGCATAGTCCAAGGAAAATATGAAAAAATGGTGCGAAGCTTGGGGTTTCTTACGGGATTGTTGCTAATTTTAATTTTGATGTAAGATGCGGGAGGAGCAAGCATATTTATGGGGATTGATGTAAATATCATTTTTCAAATTGCAGGGGTAGGGATTGTTGTTGCATTCCTTCATACCATACTCGATCAGATGGGAAAAAAAGAATATGCACAGTGGGTCACGCTGCTCGGTTTCATCTATATTCTGTTTATGGTGGCTTCGATTGTGGACGATCTGTTTCGAACGATAAGAGCCGTATTTTTATTCCAGGGCTAAGGGGGTCATCCCTATTGAAATCATCCAAATAGTTGGGCTAGGTCTGATTGCCACCTTTCTTTCGTTGATTGTAAAAGAGCAAAAGCCGACATTTGCCTTTATGATAGTTGTTTTTACCGGATGCGCCATTTTTTTATATCTTGTTGATCAAATTTACGAGCTCATTCGAATGATTGAGAAAATCGCGGTGAATGCAAATGTCAATATGATGTATATGGAAACGATTCTAAAAATTATTGGCATCGCCTATATTGCCGAATTCGGCGCACAGCTGACGAAGGATGCCGGCCAAGGCGCAATCGCATCAAAGATTGAGCTTGGCGGAAAAATATTGATTTTGACAATGGCGATACCAATTTTGACTGTCATCATTGAAACCGTTATCGGGCTCATTCCTGCATTTTAAACCGGGAGTAGGGGACAAGTATGAAGAAATGCTTGATTTTCATTTGTATACTAAGCTCACTCTTTCTGTTTTCGTTCGATCCGATAGTTCATGCAGAACAAGGCTCCGGAAGCAGTGAGTTGGACAAGGATTCCCCCGAAGAAGAGGATACGGCGGCAGAAGAGCCATCAGCCGAAGCGATTGCTAAGAAACAATCAGAATCCTTGGATCTCGATTCCGTTGGGGAGTACTGGAACATGATATTAACAGAGTACGGCGGATTTTTACCCGAAAGCCAAAAAGGGAGCCTGCTCGAATTTGTGAATGGGGATAAGAAATTTTCTCCGGGAGAATGGGGTAAAGCACTGTTTGCTTATTTGTTTCACGAGGTTATTGCAAATGGAAAGTTGCTGGGAACCTTAATCCTCCTAACGATTTTTAGTGTGCTGCTTCAGCTGCTGCAAAATGCTTTTCAGCAAAGTGCTGTCAGCAAAGTCGCTTACGCCATCGTATATATGGTTTTAATTATTTTGGCGTTAAACAGCTTTCACGTCGCTATCACCTATGCAAATCAGGCAATTGAGTCGATGACAGGGTTCATTCTTGCTATTATTCCTCTATTGCTCGCGCTTATGGCTTCTTCAGGAGGAATCGCATCCGCGACATTTTTTCATCCAGTCATTCTGTTTTTAATGAATACGAGCGGGATGTTTATTCAGCATATTATACTTCCTTTGATTTTTCTTTCGGCTATCCTGAGCATTGTCAGTACGATGACCGATCAGTACAAAGTCACTCAGCTCGCTCAGCTGCTTCGAAATATCGCGATTGGATCACTTGCCATTTTCCTCACCGTTTTCTTGGGTGTGATTTCCGTTCAAGGGGCTTCTGCGGCAGTTGCGGATGGCATTACCTTGCGAACAGCAAAGTTTATTACCGGGAATTTTATTCCGGTTTTAGGAAGGATGTTCACTGACGCGACGGACACTGTTGTCAGTGCTTCTGTTTTATTAAAGAATACAGTCGGCATTATTGGTGTTGCCATTCTCGTAGTCATCGCTGCGTTTCCTGCAATAAAAGTCCTTTCCCTCGCTTTGATTTATAAAGTCGCAGCCGCGATATTGCAGCCGCTTGGCGGGGGGCCGGTGATTTCATGCCTGGATATAATCTCAAGAAGTGTGATCTATATTTTTGCGGCGCTCGCCATCGTATCTCTCATGTTTTTCTTATGCATAACGGTCATCATTACTGCGGGAAATTTAACAATGATGGTCAGGTAGGAGGGCTGGAAATTGAGCTTTTTAACAGAGTGGCTAACCAATATCATTGTATTTATTCTGCTTGCAATCGTGATCGATCTGCTTCTTCCAAATTCCGTGATGCAAAAATATGTAAAGATGATTATCAGCCTTTTATTGATCCTTGTCTTGCTGCAGCCGATTTTTTCTATATTTCATGCCGATCCTGAAAAAATATACGATGAATTGACAGCTGGTGGACAAGCTCAATCCGAAAATATAAAAAATCAGCTGAATGATGAAAAAAAAGAAATACAAGCTGCCTCACGTGCATATATTTTAGAACAAATGGCTGTCCAATTAAAGAATGAAGCAAAAAAGCCCCTTATAGAAAGCAATTACACAATTGAAAAGCTAGATATTGAAACAAGCAGCCAATTGAATTCCGCAGAAGATGTTAAACAAATTATCGTTCATTTAACAAAAGAGACAGAAGAAGAAACAATTCCGTCAGTTGCACCAGTCGAAATTGGAGGAAACGAAAACCGCATCAGCCCTTTTCAAAAAAAAGAAGCAGAAGCAATGAAAAATCAACTCGCAGAAACGTGGGAAGTGGATCCTGGGAAGGTAACCGTCATTCTGGAAGGAGGAGAGGTGAAGAAAGATGGATAAGCCGAATTGGAGCGAGCGGATCAAACATCTTTTTTTTCCAAATCGAACTAAAAACGAAGAGAAGGCCAAGCTAACAAAATACCATTATCTCCTGATCGCTTTTATTCTCGGCATTTCCTTTATGCTCATGAATCAAATGTTCTCTTCTCCAGAAGGGTCACAGCAAGAAGCATCCTCAATGCTACCCAGTGCATCATCAGATACTAAGCCTGCGGAAAAAGAAGTATTTAAACCAGACAAGGGAAATGAGACGAATCAAACAATTGAAGACTATGAACAAGAATATGAAAATGAAATGAAAGAGATTTTGGAAACGGTCATTGGCGTAGAAGATGTCTCGATCATGGTCAATGTCGATGCTACCTCATTAAAAGTTTATGAAAAAAACAAAAAAAATCAAACCCAAACAACAGAAGAAACTGATAAAGAAGGCGGAAAAAGAGTCGTGACAGATCAATCAGCGGACGAACAGATTGTCATGATTAAAAAGGGCGATGAAGAAATTCCGGTAGTTGTCCAAACAAAAAAACCTGAAATAAGGGGTGTTCTCGTTGTTGCTCAAGGAGTGGACAACGTTCAAATAAAGAAGACAGTCATTGATGCTGTCACTCGGGTGCTGGATGTTCCCAGCCACAGAGTGCAGGTGGCACCGAAAAAAATGAAGGAGGATTCATAAATGATGTTAAAGAAACAAACGGTTTGGCTGTTAACCATGCTTAGTCTTGTCGTCGTATTAAGTGTTTATTATATTATGTCTCCAGATGATAATTTGTCTGCTCCAGTAGATAATGTCGAAGAAGGAAAACAGGCTATGGAGGAAAAGGCTCCGGCTGAAGATAAAGGCGACGTACAAGACACAGAAGAAAAAGGAACAACTGATGAACAAAAAGGAACAACCGAAGAAGAACCAATGAAAGAAGAGGAAGGTAAAGAAGGAAAAGAAGGCAAGGATACGTCTAAAGAGGATAGTGAAGAAGGTGCAGAGGTTACGACTGAGGCAAGTGACGATGCGTTTACAAACTTTCGCTTGAGTCTACAAGACAAACGAAGCAAGCAAAAAGAAGATTATAATGAAATAGCGATGAGCGATGAAGCAACTGCAGAAGAAAAAAGTGAAGCAGTCGATATGATGAAGAAATTGGATGATGAAGAAATAACGGAAGAAACACTTGAAACATTAATAAAAACGGAAGGATACGGTGATGCCTTTGTTGTTGCATCCGGTAATGATGTGAATGTGACTGTAAGAGCCAAAGAACATTCAAAAACAGCCGTAATAAAGATCGTTGACCTTGTCCAAAAGGAAACAGGACAAGATGGGAATGTAAATGTCGCATTTGAACCGGAAAAGTAAGGAAAAGAGAACTCCGTTTTCAAGACACGGAGTTTTTTTAATGGAAGTTGAATTCGGATAATCTCTCCTGTAAGATAATAATAGTATGTACTTTTAGTACTAGACTATAAAATGACTGGAAAATCCAAGGAGTGCTGTAATAATGCTGAAAATAGAAGAAATACGCGAATTAATAAAATTAATTGATAAATCTTCAATTGATGAATTTTCGTATGAAATCGAAGGTTCGAAGATAAAGCTAAGGAAAAAGGGCGCAGAAGTGATCCAGACTGCTGCTCCGGCACCTGTTACGCATGCGCCTGTCCCGCAGCAAACCAATCCTGAAGCACAAGCTGCCCCGCAAGAGGCACCTGTGAATAATGAAGCGAAAGAGACAAATGAAAACCTGCACCAAATCAAATCTCCAATGGTAGGAACCTTTTATACGTCTTCCAATCCGGAATCCGATGCATATGTGAGTAAAGGATCCAAGGTTGAAGAAGAGAGCATTGTATGTATTGTTGAAGCGATGAAACTATTTAATGAAATAACAGCTGATGTCAAAGGAGAAATTGTTGACATTTTAGTTGAAAATGGCCAATTGGTGGAATACGGACAGCCGTTATTTCTTGTAAAAGCAGAGTAAGGAGAAGTCAGATGATAAAGAAGCTATTAATTGCCAATCGAGGAGAAATTGCTGTACGAATTATTCGTGCGTGCAGAGAATTAGGGATTGAAACCGTTGCTGTTTATTCCGAAGCGGATAACGATGCGCTTCATGTTCAAATGGCGGATGAATCATTCTGCATCGGACCTACTGCTTCGAAGGACAGCTATTTAAACCCTACGAATATAGTAAGTGTTGCAAAGCTGACGGGTACAGATGCTATACATCCAGGATATGGATTTTTAGCTGAGAATGCCGATTTTGCCGAGCTTTGTGAAGAATGCAACGTCATATTTGTCGGTCCATCCGCAGAAGCGATTAACAAGATGGGAACTAAAGACGTCGCAAGGGAAACGATGAAAGAAGCTGGCGTTCCTATTGTACCTGGTTCAACAGGAATAATAAAAGATGAGGCAGAAGCGGTTTCGATTGCAGGTGAAATTGGGTATCCTGTTATTATAAAGGCAACTGCAGGCGGGGGAGGTAAAGGAATACGTATTGCCCGCACCGAAGAAGAGCTGATTAATGGGATTAAGATTACAAGGCAGGAAGCGGCTACTGCGTTCGGAAATCCAGGAGTATATCTTGAAAAATACATAGAGGATTTCAGACATGTTGAGATTCAGGTTCTCGCCGATAACTACGGGAATACGATTCATCTTGGCGAACGCGACTGCTCTATTCAAAGAAGGCTTCAAAAGCTTCTGGAAGAGACTCCATCACCTGCTTTAAATGAAGAAACCAGGGAGCAGATGGGAGCAGCTGCGGTAAAAGCTGCCCAAGCGGTTAACTACTCAGGTGCAGGAACGGTTGAATTCATCTACGATTACAATGAGCGAAAATTCTACTTTATGGAAATGAACACCCGGATTCAAGTAGAACATCCCGTTACGGAACAAGTCACAGGTGTGGACTTGATAAAAGAACAAATTGCTGTTGCTTCCGGCGAAAAGCTCGGTATTTCGCAATCTGAAGTCACCTTTAATGGCTGGTCAATCGAATGCAGGATTAATGCTGAAAACCCGGAGAAAAATTTTATGCCTTCAGCAGGTCAGATTAAAATGTATCTGCCTCCAGGCGGTTTTGGCGTACGTGTTGATTCAGCTGCATATCCTGGTTACAGCATTCCGCCTTATTATGACAGTATGATCGCAAAGGTCATTACGTATGGCAGGACGAGAGAAGAAGCGATTGCTAGAATGAAGCGCGCATTAAGCGAATTTGTCATTGAGGGCATCCATACAACCATCCCGTTCCACTTACGATTATTGGAGCATGAAACTTTTGTCAGCGGAGCCTTTAATACCAAGTTTTTAGAAACCTATGACGTGATGGGCAATCAATGAAATATTTTCGGAGGTGAAGACCTTGAAAGAAAATAATTTGTTAGAAATGAATGATGAAGAAAATCAACTTGGTAAAGTGGAAATCGCTCCTGAAGTGATTGAGGTCATTGCCGGAATTGCCGCCTATGAGGTTGAAGGAGTAGCTGAAATGCGCGGTAATTTCGCAGCCGGAGTTGCTGAGCGCTTCGGAAAGAAGAACCATCGCAAAGGAGTAAAGGTTGATTTAACTGAAGATGGGATTATTATTGAAGTGTATTGTGTCATGATCTTTGGAGTATCTATCCCTAAAGTAGCGAATGCCGTACAGGATAACATAAGACAAGCGCTTTTAAATATGACAGCACTTGCCATCAAGGAAATCAACATTCATGTGGTGGGTATCCAATTTGACAACAAAACGAGCGAAACGGAAATAGACCAGGAAGTGTAAGGAAACCAAAGGGGTGTCTGTCCCTTTGGTTCTTTATTTGCTGGTTGATCTGAGGCTGTAAAAAGCTGGTTTACCACATTTTCGATAATAGCTTTTACGTTTAATGCCGTTCGATCTTTCCATGCGGTGCTGAAAAAAATATGGTATGATCTCTGTATGATCGCATGGAATGGGACAAGATAGGCATTATCAAAGGAGAAATGAAATGAAAAGAAGATTGGCCAGAGAAAAGGCATTACAAGCATTATTTCAAATCGACCTGAGCGATATTGAATCCGAAGATGCAATGATACATGCATTGGATGGTGCAGAAAGCGATGCTTTTTTTGAAAACCTTGTTCACGGTGTAGTAACTAATCAAACGGAGATAGACCGTTTGATTTCAAAGCATCTCGTGAACTGGAAGCTTGACAGAATTGCAAATGTAGACCGTGTGATTCTTAGAACAGCTGTTTATGAATTGCTGTATCAAGAAGATATACCGGCCAACGTAACGATAAATGAAGCCATTGAACTTGCGAAATCATTTGGCGATGACAAGTCTGCCAAATTTATTAACGGTGTTCTATCCAGTATTCATTCAGAACTATAAATCCAGTAGGAGGAAAGCACAATGACTGCAACAATTATTGACGGAAAAGAAGCGGCAAAGGAAATGCGCCAGCAGCTGGCTGAAGAAGTTAGCCGGCTAAAAGAAAAAGGAGTAACTCCAGGTCTTGTCGTCATTTTAATCGGCGATGATCCGGCCTCTCTTTCTTACGTTAGAGGAAAAAAGAAAGCTGCAGAGACAATGGGTATGCATTTTAAGCTTGATCATTTGGAAGATACGATTGAAGAGGACAAGCTGCTCTCTTTAATCGACCAGTACAATCAAGATGACAGTTTTCACGGCATACTTGTTCAACTGCCACTCCCTAAACATATATCTGAAAAGGCGGTTATCGAACGTATTTCTACTGAAAAGGATGTCGATGGCTTCCATCCGTTAAATATCGGAAAAATGCTTCTCGGAGAAGAGACGTTTTTGCCATGCACTCCTGCAGGGATTGTAGAATTGTTGAAAAAAACCAACACGGATTTATCTGGCAAGGAAGTTGTCGTCATCGGGCGGAGCAACATCGTTGGAAAACCGGTCGGTCAGCTTCTATTAAATGAAAATGCGACGGTTACATTCTGCCACTCCAGAACAAAAGACATTGGAGCCCATACAAGAAAAGCAGATATATTGATTGTAGCAGTCGGCAAAGCGCATTTTCTGACTGCTGATCAAATCAAAGAAGGCGCGATTGTAATTGATGTTGGTGTCAATCGCTTGGATTCAGGCAAGCTTGTCGGAGATGTAGATTTTGAAGCAGCGAAAGAAAAAGCATCCTATATTACTCCTGTACCAGGGGGAGTTGGTCCAATGACAATTACGATGCTTGCCCATAATACAGTAAAATCAGCAAAGAACAGAATGTAATACGATGCAGTCCATCTGTTCAGGCGGCAGATGGACTGCTCCTTAAGTAGAGGGGGGTGTCTGCTATTGAGTGAACCTGCTTACGTCACAGTCACTGCATTGACAAAATATATTAAAAGAAAGTTTGATGTAGATCCCCATCTTGAAAATATCTGGATTAAAGGCGAGCTCTCAAATGTGAAAATCCATAGCCGCGGGCACATTTATTTTACGTTGAAAGATGAGAACGCCCGTATACAGTCAGTGATGTTTGCGAGACAAAATAAAGACTTAAGCTTTACGCCAGAATCAGGTATGAAGGTGCTCGTCAGAGGGGGAATCTCAGTATACGAGCCGAGCGGGAACTATCAGCTATATGCGAAAGAAATTCAGCCAGACGGGATCGGAGCCCTTTATCTTGCATACGAAGAACTAAAAAATAAACTTGCAAAAGAGGGTCTTTTCGATGAAAGCCACAAAAAGCCAATTCCACGATTTCCCGCCACTATAGGAATCATAACATCTCCTACCGGTGCAGCCATAAGAGATATCCTCATCACGATTAAAAGGAGATATCCTCTCGCAAAAACAATCCTTTATCCTGCTTTGGTGCAAGGCGTAAATGCTGGTCAGTCGATTGCGGGCCATATCCAAAAGGCGAATGCCGCGAAGCTGTGTGACGTATTAATTGTCGGAAGAGGCGGCGGATCCATCGAGGAGCTATGGGCATTTAATGAAGAAATTGTGGCTAGGGAGATTTTTTCTTCTGAGATTCCAGTCATCTCTGCCGTAGGGCATGAAACTGATTATACGATCAGCGATTTTGTTGCGGATCTTCGGGCCCCGACGCCTACCGGTGCTGCAGAGCTTGCGGTACCGCATACGACTGAGTTAATGGAACGAATAGCAATGCTTCGGACGACGTTGTTAAAAGACGTCCAGCAAAAAGTAAAAAGGGAAAAGGAAATCCTGCACTCTTTGCAATCCTCTTATGCTTTTAAATATCCGAAAAGGCTTTTTGAACAAAAGGAGCAGCAGTTCGATCTCATGTTTGACCGTTTGCAAAAAAAAGCAGCTGACTTGCTTGATAGGAAAAAAATGAAGCTGGAACGGGAATCCTATAGACTGTCGTCCCATCATCCTAAACACCGTCTGGACCAAGCAGAAAAAGCATATCTGGAAAAGACAGCCACGTTGAAACGAGCGATGTCTTCTGTGATTAGGGAGAACAGTTCTCAGTTCCAATCTGTTTTAGGAAAACTACAGGTTTTAAGTCCGCTTCACATAATGCAAAGGGGCTATAGCCTAGTATATAAAGATGAGGAAATAGCAAAGAGCGTGCAGAACGTCCAATTGCATGACAGGTTGAAGATAAAAATGAACGATGGAAACCTTCTTTGTGAGGTCTTAGGGAAAGAGGAGGAAGTCAAGAGTGGCGACGAATGATAAAAACAGTTCGGAAAAAACGTTTGAGCAAGCAATGAAGGAGCTTGAGGAAATTGTAGGTAAGCTTGAAGAAGGTGATGTTCCCTTAGAAAAGGCGATCGAGTATTTTCAGGAAGGCATGACCCTGTCGAAGCTTTGCCATACCAAGCTGCAAACGGTCGAAAAACAAATGGATTCCATTTTAAAGGAAGATGGTGAGCTTGCACCTTTTCATGTACAGGAGGATGAAAAAGGTGGCAGTTAATTTACAGGAATTTCTTCGGACGAGAAAAGAAACAATCGAACACCATCTCCCGATTTATGTAAAACAATTAAATGCACCACCCATATTAAAGGAATCGATGCTTTATTCATTAGAGGCGGGAGGAAAAAGGCTGCGTCCGATTCTTGTTCTTGCATTGCTTCATGCGTATGGAAAAAATGAAGAACAAGGATTGCCGATCGGATGCGCAGTCGAAATGATTCATACGTACTCCCTTATCCATGATGATCTTCCTTGCATGGATGATGATGATTTAAGAAGGGGAAAGCCGACAAATCATAAGGTGTTTGGCGAAGCTGCTGCTGTTCTCGCCGGCGATGGTTTATTAACTGAAGCCTTTCGAGTGATTGCGACACTTGATATGGTTTCCGCAGAAAAGCGGATTGCCCTTATCAAAGAGCTTTCTGCTGCCATCGGTGCTGAAGGAATGGTAGGGGGGCAGGTTGCGGATATGGAAGCCGAAGGAAAGAAAGTAACTCCTGCTGAGCTTGAGGCGATTCATGCGATGAAAACAGCTAAGCTTTTAAGCTTTAGTATCGTAGCTGGAGCCATTTTATCCGATGCCCCAAATGTGGAAATCGAAAGGCTTCGTCAATTCGGATTTCATATCGGGATTGCTTTTCAAATCCGCGATGATATTTTGGATCTTGAAGGCTCGGAAGATAAAATAGGAAAACGAATCGGTTCTGATACAGCCAATGAAAAAACTACCTATCCTTCAATGCTTACTCTCACGGGAGCAAAGGAAAAGCTAAATGATCATATCCAATCGGCTAAAGGGCTTTTATATGAGCTTTCTCTCGAAAAAGAATTGTTAACCGAACTGTGTGAATTAATTGGGAACAGGGATCATTAACAAGAACGTGAATTGAGAGTTAAGGGATAGTGTGATAAAATGTACGGAGTTAAAATATGGGGACGTTTACAGTATGACATATTAGCTAAAGTCCTCTATAGTTGTTTCCAATATCTTAATCTGATTATCGTTGAATTGTATAGCATAAGATAAATGAATTAGGTAACAGACTGCTGAGAAATTAAGCTGAAAGTGAGTTGATCCAGTTGGATCTATTATCAATAAAAGACCCGGCATTTTTAAAAAAACTATCCATTGATGATCTATACGAACTTAGTGCTGACATTCGTTCTTTTTTAATTGAAACATTATCGGTGTCAGGAGGGCATATCGGACCGAATTTAGGTGTCGTGGAGCTAACTGTCGCTCTTCATAAAGAATTTAACAGCCCAACTGATAAATTTCTTTGGGATGTCGGCCACCAATCTTATGTCCACAAGCTTTTGACTGGAAGAGGAAAAGACTTTGATACGATCCGCCAATATAAAGGACTATGCGGCTTTCCGAAACGAGACGAAAGTGAGCATGATGTGTGGGAAACAGGCCATAGCTCCACTTCTTTGTCAGGTGCAATGGGTATGGCTGCAGCACGGGATCTGAAAGGTACCAAGGAGTTTATCGTGCCAATTATCGGAGATGGCGCTTTAACCGGCGGAATGGCTCTAGAAGCGTTAAATCACATTGGCCATGAACAGAAAGATATGATCGTGATCCTGAATGACAATGAAATGAGCATAGCTCCAAACGTTGGTGCCATTCATACAATGCTAAGCCGTCTTCGCACTGCCGGAAAATATCAATGGGTGAAGGATGAATTGGAATATCTGCTAAAACGGATTCCTGCTGTAGGAGGCAAGCTTGCTTCTACTGCTGAACGAGTGAAAGACAGCTTGAAGTATCTGCTTGTTTCCGGCATGTTTTTTGAAGAGCTTGGTTTCACTTATTATGGACCTGTAGATGGGCATTCTTATGAAGAATTATTCAGCAATCTGCAAGCTGCCAAAAAAACGAATGGACCGGTACTTCTTCACGTCATTACGAAAAAAGGAAAAGGCTATAAACCGGCTGAAACGGATACAATCGGAACTTGGCATGGTCCGGGTCCTTATAAAATGGATACAGGCGATTTCGTCAAGCCGAAGGCAGCTGCACCTGCATGGAGTGCTCTCGTAAGTGAAACGGTGCGAAAGCTAGCCAGAAAGGATGACCGGATTGTAGCAATTACCCCTGCGATGCCTGTAGGTTCGAAGCTCGAAGGTTTTGCAAGCGAGTTCCCTGATCGGATGTTTGACGTCGGAATTGCCGAACAGCACGCGACCACTATGGCGGCCGGACTTGCAACACAAAACATGAAGCCGTTTCTTGCGATTTATTCTACGTTTTTGCAGCGGGCATACGATCAAGTTGTCCACGATATATGCAGACAAAACCTCAATGTTTTTATCGGTATCGATCGAGCCGGACTTGTTGGGGCAGATGGAGAAACCCACCAAGGTGTATTTGACATAGCGTTCATGCGTCATCTGCCAAATATGGTGCTAATGATGCCGAAGGATGAAAATGAAGGCCAGCATATGGTCAATACTGCGATACAATATAACGATGGACCGATTGCTATGCGTTACCCGAGAGGCAATGGAATAGGCGTAAAACTCGATTCTGAATTAAAAACGATTCCGATTGGAACATGGGAAGTGCTCCGGCCTGGAACGGACGCTGTCATCTTAACGTTTGGCACGACGATTCAGATGGCTTTAAAAGCTGCTGAGGAGCTGCAAAAAGAAGGCCGATCTGTGCGGGTTGTGAATGCACGTTTCATCAAGCCGTTAGATGAAAAGATGCTCAAAAAAATCCTTTCAGACGGTCTGCCGATTCTGACAATAGAGGAGGCGGTTCTTCAAGGAGGTTTTGGAAGCGCCGTGCTTGAATTTGCCTATGATGAATCGAGTCGTCATCCGTTAATTGACCGTATGGGGATTCCAGATCGTTTCATCGAACACGGAAGCGTGCCAAAGCTATTGGAGGAAGTCGGATTAACGGTTGATCAGATCGTGCATCGAATTCGCCGGCTTACCTTCGCGAATCATCGAAAAGGAATTGGATCATGACCGGCAAAAAAGAACGATTGGATGTTTTATTAGTAGAACGAGGGCTTATCGAAACTCGAGAAAAAGCAAAACGAGCTATTATGGCAGGAGTTGTATTTTCGAACGAAACGAGATTAGACAAGCCTGGAGAAAAAATAGACCGAAGCTCCCCCCTCACTATAAAAGGAAATCCTTTAAAATACGTCAGCAGGGGAGGACTTAAGCTTGAAAAAGCGTTATCGCTTTTTCAAGTAAACGTTAAAGATAAAATCATCATTGATATTGGCTCATCCACAGGCGGGTTTACCGATTGTGCTTTGCAAAATGGAGCAAAATTATCTTATGCTGTGGATGTCGGCTATAATCAGCTTGCCTGGAAGCTAAGGCAGGATGAGCGTGTCGTCGTCATGGAAAGGACAAATTTTCGCTACTCAACTCCGGAGGAATTTCATTCCGGGATGCCTGAATTTGCAACGATTGATGTTTCTTTTATCTCCTTGAAGCTTATCCTGCCTGTATTAAAAAAGATCTTAACAGAAAACAGCGACTGTATTGCCTTGATCAAGCCTCAATTTGAAGCCGGGCGAGAATTGGTCGGAAAAAAGGGGATAGTTAGAGATCCTGAGGTTCATGCCTCAGTGATTAAAGAAATATCCGCTTTTTCCAGTAACGAAGGATATCAGTGCAAGGGGATTTCATTTTCTCCGATTACAGGAGGAGATGGAAATATTGAATTTTTGCTTCATCTTTCTTGGGAAGGACCTGAGTCAGGCGGTGTTGATTTAAGCGACGAAATGATATCTACCGTAGTGAAGGAAGCCCATATGAGCTTAAAACAAAAAAAAACGGACGTTATGGAATAATAGGTTTTCTATTATTCCTTTTTATATAGAGATATACTTTTTAACCATTATCCGTTAACATGGACATAATAAGAGGAATAGCAATCAGGAGGCAAAGATGACAAAAGGTCAAAGGCATATAAAAATTAGGGAAATCATCACAAATGAAGAAATTGAAACGCAGGATGAACTTGTGGAAATTCTGAGAAATGAAGGGTTTAATGTCACACAGGCAACGGTATCAAGAGATATTAAGGAACTCCATTTAGTAAAAGTTCCAACCAGCAAAGGAGCTTATAAATATAGCCTTCCGTCAGATCATCGATTTAATCCGCTTTCCAAATTGAAACGGGCTCTTATTGACTCATTTGTAAAAATTGATTCAACCAGCCATTTTATCGTCCTAAAAACAATGCCCGGAAATGCTCAATCGATAGGAGCATTGTTGGATAAATTGGACTGGGCTGAAGTATTAGGGACTATTTGCGGAGATGATACGATATTAATCATTTGCAGATCCGTTGAAGATACAGAGTTAATATCTGCCCGATTGTTGGAGCTTCTTTAATATAGTGAATCTTCACTAAAGGATAGATCTCTTTTGCATGGCTTTCCTATTTATACAGATAATTTTAAAGAAGAGGTGTGATAAGCTTGCTAGCCGAGTTATCAGTAAAGAACTTTGCTATCATTGAAGAATTAACAATCTCCTTTGAAAAAGGATTGACTGTGCTGACAGGAGAAACGGGTGCAGGAAAATCGATTATTATCGATTCCATCTCACTTTTGGTTGGAGGTAGAGGCTCCGCCGAATTTGTCAGGTTTGGAGAAGATAAGTCTGAGCTAGAGGGGTTGTTTCTTTTAGAGGAAGATCATCCGGCCTTTATCGCATGCCGTAAATTTGGTATTGATGCGAGTGATGGTATGATCATTTTACGAAGAGATATTTATCAAAGCGGAAAAAGCGTCTGCCGAATTAACGGCAAACTTGTCACGATTTCGATCTTGAGGGAATTGGGTCGTCTTTTGTTGGATATACATGGACAGCATGACAACCAGATGCTTATGGAAGAAGAAAACCATTTGTATGTTCTTGACGAGTTTGCGGGAAAACCATTAAAAGAAGCGCTGAAGGAATATCAGTCAGGCTATGAGAAATATACTGCGCTGCGCAAAAAATTGTCCGAGCTGTCAGAAAATGAACAGGAATTGGCACATCGCCTCGATCTTATTCAATTTCAGCTAGACGAAATTGAATCTGCGAATTTAACCCCTGGTGAAGACCAGCAGCTATCAGGTGAAAAAGAGAAAATTTCGAATTTTGAACAGATCTTTGAAGGTGTCCAAAATGCCTATCATGCTTTAAGAAATGAGCAAGGGGGACTGGATTGGGTCGGAATGGCTTCAAGTCAACTAGAAGGCATTTCAGATATCAATGACCAACTCAAAACGCTATCAGAAAATATTTCAAATTCGTATTATCTACTTGAAGAATCAACATTCCAAATGAGAAATCTTTTGGATGAAATGGAATACGATCCGGCCCGACTTGATACGATCGAAGCCAGACTGAATGAAATTAAACAGTTAAAGCGAAAATACGGGTCTACCATCGAAGAAATTCAAAGCTATTCAGCGAAAATTGAAGAAGAAATCGACAGTATTGAAAATCGGGACAGCCGCTTGCTCGCCCTTCAATCCGAACTGGAATCACTTAGCAAGGATATCGTTCTTGAAGCAAAGAATGTATCTGACATTCGCAAAAAGTCAGCCAAAAAGCTTGCGAAGCAAATCCATAAGGAACTGAAAGAGCTTTATATGGAGAAAACGGTTTTTGAAACTGAATTTACTTTAAAATCGGCAAATGATGAAGCGCAGCCCAAGGTAAATGGCGTACCTGTGCAATTATCGAAGTATGGCTATGACGACATTCGTTTCCTATTATCCACGAATACGGGAGAGCCATTAAAATCGCTTTCAAAAGTTGCATCCGGAGGTGAGCTTTCTCGAATTATGCTTGCCATGAAAAGGATACTATCCAATCACCAGGGTGTCACATCAATTATATTTGATGAGGTGGATACCGGGGTAAGCGGACGAGTGGCTCAAGCGATTGCTGAAAAAATCCAAAAGGTTTCCATAGGCTCTCAGGTTTTGTGTATCACACACTTACCGCAGGTTGCAGCAATGGCGGATACCCATTTGTTTATTTCCAAAAAATCACGCGCTGGAAGAACAACGACAAAGGTCGCTCCGCTTTCCCACGATGAAAAGATCGCAGAAATCGGCCGAATGATTGCGGGAGTTGAAGTAACCGACTTAACGAAACAGCACGCCAAGGAGCTGCTCCATCAAGCAAATCATGTAAAAACTGTAGGATAAAAGCTGCATAATTGCGGCTTTTTTCTTTTTCTTTTGCTTACACGAGCTATTCACTATATTTTTTATTTTTATTATCATTTTATCCATTGTTTTTCTCTTTCAGACAGTTATAAAACCCTTCCGAGAAGGCAAAAGTATTAGTGTCACCAATAAACGGTGTGGTAGGTGCGAGGAGAGTGAAAAGGTGGATGCAGAAAAAATCAGGAAAGCAGTTGGGTTAATTCTCCTTGTTTCTTTGATAAGCCTGGGGTTTTATAAACCATTTAAACAATACATGGAAATTCCGAATCAATTAACTATATTTGAAAACAGCTCGCAGACTGTTTCGACCGCTTTACCTGCGGAAAACAGCCCGTCAGAAGCATTTTCGTTAAAATTTACGAAAAATGAAGTTGAAGTCAGCGGCGAAAAAAACGGGAATGGGGAATTGATTTACGAATTTGCAGGGTTCCCGTTGAAAAAAACAAAGGTACACGTATTAAATGATTTAAGGGTCGTACCCGGTGGCCAGTCTATTGGCGTAAAGCTTCATTCTCTAGGTGTATTAGTTGTAGGCTTTCATCAAATTGATACGATAAACGGAAAAAAATCTCCTGGTGAAACAGCCGGGATTTATATAGGAGATATTATTACCGAAATCAATGGAAAGAAAATAGAAAAGATGAAGGACATTGCCCCGTTCATTCAAGAAGCGGGAAAAACCGGTGAACCTCTTCAATTGCAAATCAAACGAGACAATAAAAAAATGGTTACCAAGCTTATTCCAGAAAAAGACCAATCTGAAAATCTTTATCGAATTGGCTTATATATCCGTGATTCAGCAGCAGGAATAGGAACAATGACTTTTTTTGAACCGAAATCGAAAAAATACGGTGCGCTAGGGCACGTCATTTCCGACATGGATACAAAAAAACCGATTGTCGTCGAAAATGGCCAAATCGTACGATCAACTGTGACTTCAATAGAAAAAGGAACAGGTGGAAATCCAGGAGAAAAGCTGGCACGATTTTCTTCAGAGAAAAAAATTATTGGAGATATCAATCGAAACAGCCCATTTGGCATATTCGGAACGCTTAACCAATCGTTAGAAAACCAAATCGCTGATCAAGCACTTCCAGTTGCTCTTTCGAATGAAGTGAAAAAAGGACCGGCGGAAATATTGACGGTTGTTGAAAAAGACAAGGTAGAACGATTCAATATTGAAATCGTAAGTACAACTTCTCAAAAGTTCCCTGCTACAAAGGGAATGGTTCTAAAAGTAACGGATCCCGCGCTCTTAAAGAAAACGGGCGGAATTGTTCAAGGGATGAGCGGCAGCCCGATTATCCAGAATGGAAAAATTATCGGTGCTGTGACCCATGTTTTTGTCAACGATCCAACAAGCGGTTACGGTGTCCACATTGAATGGATGCTTAGAGAAGCTGGAATTGATATATACAGCAGCGAAAAAAAAGCAAGTTGACTGCCGGAAAAATTCGGCAGTTTTTTTCTTGATCAACTTTTACTTAAAATGAATGTAGGGTAATATAGAAGAAAAGAAAGAAAATTCGACAAACTGAAATTAAGCTGATTGTCAAATAGCACCTTTAGTCGAATAATCAAGAAATAGTGAGAATATCGAAGATAAACCACTAGTATTGCTGAAATGAATTTTTTTTAAAGGGAATGCATTGGTTTTGTCGAATGAAGTGTATAAAGAAGAATTACATTACAGGGAGGAACCAAAGTGGGGAAAATTAAAGTGTGTGTAGCTGATGACAATCGTGAGCTTGTAGGACTTTTAAGTGAATACATTAACGGCCAGGAGGATATGGAAATACTGGGCGTTGCATATAACGGACAGGACTGTCTTTCTTTATTTAAAGATAAAGAGCCTGATGTGCTTGTTCTGGACATTATTATGCCTCATCTGGACGGACTTGCTGTTCTTGAAAGAGTAAGGTCAACCCAGCTGAATAAACAGCCAAACGTCATTATGCTGACAGCTTTTGGCCAAGAGGATGTAACAAAAAAGGCTGTGGAACTCGGCGCCTCTTACTTTATTCTCAAGCCGTTTGATATGGAAAATTTGGTCGGGCATATTCGTCAGGTAAGCGGAAACGGACAGCCGTCTATGCACCGGTCGGCTTCTCAAAGCAGTTTCATCAGACCTCAGCCGGAGCCGAAAAAGAAAAATCTTGATGCAAGCATTACAAGCATTATTCATGAAATTGGCGTACCAGCACATATTAAAGGGTATATGTATTTGCGTGAAGCGATCAGCATGGTCTATAACGATATTGAACTTTTAGGCAGCATCACAAAAGTGTTATACCCAGATATTGCAAAAAAATTCAACACGACAGCAAGCAGGGTAGAACGCGCAATCCGTCACGCCATAGAGGTTGCTTGGAGCCGCGGCAACATCGATTCCATTTCCTCATTGTTTGGATATACTGTCAGCATGTCCAAAGCCAAACCGACAAACAGTGAATTCATTGCGATGGTTGCTGATAAATTGCGGCTGGAGAAGAACGCGTCATAATGGCGGTGTATCAACGTTTGTGAAGGTTTACACCACACGGAAGTTACCGATAAATATCGGAAACACACCGATAAATGTTGCGAAAACTTACCGACTATATTTTACGTCCTCTTTACCGTATGTAACCGCGGAAAAAGGGGGCGTTTTTGTTGTTTAATGAGTTCGAATTTCAGTTCGATAATTTCATGATTTACTGCGATTCAAAAAACCTATCCGATAAGACGAAGAAAAGTTACGATCAAACTCTCCGTCTCTTTTCGATGTACCTCCGCAATGAATTTAAGATAGAAGATCCCCGCGAGGTAAAGCCAGCACATATCCGAAATTACATCAAACATTTACGGGAACGCGGCAAATATACCGTAGTTTCTAACAACGATAGCAAGGCGTCTAACAATCCGGATTCACGGTCCGACCGTACGAAACCGATCAGCGATACGACAATAGCGAACTACTTGCGCAATATAAAGGTGTTCTTTAATTTCTTGGAGGCCGAAAAAGAAATCAAGGAAAGCCCAGCGAGCGCGATTGCGAATATTAAGCCGCAAAGGAAAAAGAAACGGCTTCTTTCTCCACAAGAACTAAAAACATTGTTTGGCGCGATAGATACGTCTACTTTCCACGGCTATCGTATATGGATTTCTCTGCGATTGATATTAGATACCGGCATTCGGATCGGTGAATGCGTGGAATTGAAGCCGGAGGATTTAGACTTTAGAGCGAAGTCGATTTTAATTACCAATCCTAAAAACAAGAAGCAAAGGTATGTGTTTATTTCGGACAAGCTGTCTACGGATTTACGGAGATGGATGCAATATAGAGATCGCTTCAGTGATAGCGCATATCTGTTTCCGACAAATAGAGGAAATAAGCAGGATGTTAGTGCGTTTGAAAAAGGATTAAAAAAGATCACTAACTCTGTGGGTATTGAAGTGACTCCGCATCAATTGCGCAATAACTTTGCTAAGTATTACCTCTTAAATGGCGGGGACTTTGTAACCTTATCGCGAATACTCGGCCATTCTAATGTAGAGGTAACGCAAAAAGCATACTTGGATTTTACCGACGATGAAGTCGCGAAGAAATACCAAAGACATTCGCCTTTAAATAATCTAAAAATATAAAAAACAAAAAAAGAGCGCCGGCTGCGGGAACAGCCAAACGCCAGATTTACTTAGGTAACTACATATTATCGCGAAAAATCGTTGAAGTCAACGTTTCTTCATTATGCGGTTTTTAACGAACATATGTACGGGTGTGCGCTCTCTAAACGGGGAGAGAACGAAATGAAATCAATCGAAGAACTAAACGCCACAGTCCGCGCTCACAAGCGGAATCATCAACTAACCGCAACCGAGACGGAAGTCCTTGACGTATTATCGCGTTATAGCTGCAAGGAAATCGGCCGGTCTTTTCTTGCGAAGTCAACTATCGCAGAGCTTGTCGGCAAGTCACGCCGTCAAGTAATTCGCGTATGTAATCGCCTGGAACAGCTCGGAATCATCCGTCAATCGAAACGGATGCGTCAGACGGGCGACCGCAGGCAGACGTCTAATTTGATCGAGATATTGGCGCATGTCACACCGGAATGTCATACCGAAGAAGCTCCGTCTAGAAACATAAATAATAATACATATAAAGATACGGTAATCCCGTCCGAAGCCTTAAAAAATGCGCTGCCAGCCGAAATATACTCCGCGATGAGTCGCTACTTTGAAGCAGACGATATTTATAAGTATTACGGTATATTGCTTCGCGCTAAAGCTTCCGTAGATCCAGCGATTATACTCGAAGATCATGCGGAGCCTTTCGTAGAAGCTTGGCACGCGGTCGTCTTAAAGCTTAAACACGGTAAAATTCGCAAGCTGGACGGCTATCTGTACGAAGCATTCCGTAAAGCGGCGTTTACGATTAAAGCTCGCCTAAATGCGCCGGTAAGTTTGTTCGATAAATTCCGGAAGGCTTTCGAATGACTCGACGTCGAGTCAAGTGAAAATACGCTTGTGACCAACGGCTTGAATCTCCGCACAGATAACGATATGTCAACCGATTCCCTTCCGAAGTTTACCTATATTCCGCGATTTGTCAGCCTTGCGCCGGCCGCGTGCGCTTGCCTCCGAAATCCCAGGGTTGAAACATGCGTATAATACTTGCGTATAATTAGAATTATGCGTATAATAATTGTAAGATCAGTCGCAGATACCCGCCATTTACGGCGAATAACACCGGAAAAAAGTTGCGCATAATTATTTAACGGGGGTATTACGATGGAAACAAACGCGGTCATTAATCAGTTTATTGCGGAAGGATTAGTGGGCAAGGCGCCAAACACGATTAAGTCATATCGCCTTTCACTCGAACAGTTTGCGGATTATCTTGACGGAAGCGGCGCGAATCTTACAACCTTCGCCCGGTCAGACGTACAGTTCTACATACAGCGCCTGGAAACGGTAGAGAAGCGCAGTGCATCCGGTGTAAATAGAGAACTCGCAGCAATACGATCATATTGCCGGTGGTCCGGTAACGATGCCGCAGTTGCTGATATTCGCGTAACTAAGCCGGCCAAGCTAACGAGTAAAGCCCCGGAATGGATCGATAAGAGTACGCGTAATAGAATTATCCGGGAGACTGACCGCAAACGTAACAAGCGTGACCATGCGATCATAATGACGTTGCTTGGCTGCGGCCTACGTGTGTCGGAGCTGGTAGCGCTAGACCGCGATGACATAGACGTAAGCGAACGCAAAGGCATGCTACATGTACGTCATGCTAAAGGTAACAAGGAACGTTATGTGCCGATACCTGCGGACACTAGACGAGCGATCACGCAGTACTTAGATCAACGGGCTGACGCCATTCCCGCATTGTTCCTATCGTCGTTAGGTAAGCGAGTGAGTGTGCGTGCAGTCCAGGCGATGCTCTCCGAATACTACCGATAAAGATTACGTAAAATAGTCGAAAAACGTTACTATAACGCCTGGATATACCGTCAGCATGTCCAAAGCCAAACCGACAAACAGTGAATTCATTGCGATGGTTGCTGATAAATTGCGGCTGGAACATAAAGCATCTTAGAGTTAATATTACAACGGACTAATTGTTTAAATAATACACATGGAAATTAAATACGAGTTTAAAAAGCTTTCCTAAAAAAATAAAGTAGTTCCGTTTTTTGGAGAAAGCATAGTAAATAGCAAACTAATTACCAGACCAATTCAAATGTTGATTGGTCTTTTTTACTCCCGCTTTATCAACCAGTATTCACATTTGAAATAAGAAATTGCATCGCAAATAAATTAACACATATACCAATAACTATTGTCATCGTGTTATTCGGATTGTTAAATTAAATGAATAAACAGGGGATTATAATTATATGGTAATATAAGTATAATTCAATAAAGATTGATAGGAGGAAATTGTAATAAGGGTTATTCCAAAAGAATTTAATAATTATAATATACGTTATATTGTAAGGTCAGCAATAGAAAAAGATGCGAAAAAATTGGCTGATGTAAGGCTGCAAATAGATGGTGAAACAGAAAATTTAGACAGAGAAAAAGGCGAAGCCTACATAGATGAAACTGGTTTCAAGAAGATAATTAAAAATGATACAGAAAGTATTAATAACCTGTTTTTAGTTGCTGAAGTTGATGAAAGAATTGTTGGTTTTTCAAGATGTGAAGGCAACAGATTGAAAAGAACGTCACATAAAGTGGAATTTGGAATCTGTGTATTAAAAGAATTTAGGGGATATGGTATAGGAAAAAACCTTTTAAAAGAATCTGTTCATTGGGCAGACTCAAATGGAATTAAAAAAATTACTTTGAATGTTATTGAAACCAATAATAAAGCTATAATGCTTTATAAAAAATATGGTTTTGAAGTGGAAGGTATTTTAAAAAAAGACAAAATTCTATCTGACGGGAAATATTATAATACCATTTTGATGGGAAGGTTTAATGGATAAGGATTTGATAAACAATCAATTTTCAAAATTTATTAAAATAAAGGTGGCTTTAATTGCTTAACTGTAACAAACAAAAACGCTCAGAACGATATTTCTCTGAGTGTTTTTGTTTATTACTTGATATGCGTTTTTCGATGTGAATTAGGTGTTATCCTGAACAAGACCTCCATATGACCAAAAATTATTGATCTTTCAAAAATTAGCCAGTAGTCGGTGCAAAAAGTGCTTTGTTACTGCTCCATTAAGCTTGTTAGAGGTATTTCTTGCTCTTTATTCGGCTCATCCAGAGGATAGATACTGGCCATTTCGCTCTTCTCATCTATATTTTGAATATAGACAGATACTCCGTTATAGGTTACGTTAATCATTTCTGGTGAAGCGACAATTTCTTGTGCACGCTGTATGTCCATTATATGACCTCCTTCAACAAATGACAGGAACAGATAAACAGCCCGTCCCTGTTTAGCCGCTTGAGAAACAGTCAAGCGCTAAAAGTATGTCTGTATTATGTGTCAATCAAACCATAACTAACCATGAAACAAATCTTCCACTATATCACTTTTTGCGATTATTCTTGCCATCCTCTGTTATTTCAGGATCTAACTCTTCTGATGCTTCTGTTTGAAGAGTGTAGGCTGGGTTGATGACAGGTTCTTTAGCTTCATGTATCCGATGTTTATTCAAAACACTGATCGCAAAAAATTTATGATAGAAGTATTCGAACATTGTCAGACCTGAGACAGCGAAAACAGTCCCCCAAAAGATAGCTCCGGGATTATCAGTGAACATATCAAGAGTGATCCAAGTTAGGGCAAATGCTAGCGTGAAATCTGCCAGGGTAGCAAGAATGTTATTCGTTTTTGAAAGGATGAATAAATCACCTAACAGATAACCAGCAATACTCATAATGAGCGAAATAAATACGACAGTTTGAAAAGATATGCCGAATCCCATGTTTAGAATAAAAAACAACAAGGCAAAAGTCGCTATTAATTTTATGATAAAAGACCAAATATATTTCATTATTTTGGACACCTCTTCATTTTTAAAGGTAGTTTGCCCAATATTTCCTAAATCTTATTCTTCACGTGTAAATTGTTTAATAACCATTCACCTTGTCCCCGTCATTTGAATATATATAAATAATATTAATTCTTCTTAAAAAGGTGAATATCGTGAAGCTATTTACATTTCTATCAGATTGGTTCCATGCTCAACATGCCAAACATGTAAATAAAATGAAAGCAGAAGGAAAGTGTCCGGCTTGCCGGGGGACAGCGCATATTTCATTCATCAGTCCGTTTGAAGGACATTCAGTTGTTTGTCCAAGCTGCAATGGAAGCGGATTGTACTCTGACTGGGAGGAGATACAAGAAGCTGTGAAAAAGGAGGATCGTATGTAATAGATGAATTTGCGTAAAATAAGGTTGATATTCAACTGATTGAATATCCCATCGCATCAAAAAATTCTATCTGAGGTGATTTGATGAGTTATAAAGACAAATTAGATCAACACTCTGAGCTTTTTCATCATAACTGGACAAGGCCGAAACGTGCTAAGTCACAGGTGAATGGGCATACGGAAATGTCTCAGACGAACATCATTTTACGTAGCAATGCAAAAGCGCATCGTTGGCATTGATAGAATTTGATTGAGAGATGGTTTAGTGAGAGGCGCATTCCAGCGTCTCTTTTTCTTTACCCGGTTTTGAGAAAAATCCTCTATCCTGATAAGTGATGATATGTTAACCTTAATAAAATAAAGTTAACATACATAGAAAGCAGGAAAATCAAATGAATCATAACAACTCAAAGCTTCGTAAGGTGATCCTTTGTGGGATGTTTGCTGCCATTACAGCTGTTTTTGCCCAAATTGAAATTCCACTGCCGTTTGTTCCGATCAGCGGGCAAACTTTGGCGGTAGGGTTAACAGCAACTATTTTGGGAAGCAGGCTTGGATCTGTTTCGATGATCTGCTACGCTGCAATTGGTGCCATCGGTGCACCGGTTTTTGCCGGTTTTAAAGGAGGCGCACAAATTATTGCAGGTCCGACGGGAGGTTACATTATCGGATTTGTTGCCGCAGCATTTCTGACAGGTTGGATTTTGGAACGGACAGTTTTTACGCTGCCAATGGCAATTGTCGCAAATGTGGCAGGGATGATAGTGACGCTGGCGTTTGGTGCGGTTCAGCTAAAATTGGTTCTCGATTTATCGTGGACGAAGGCTTTGGCTGTCGGCGTTTATCCATTTCTTGTCGTCGGAGTGATAAAGGCGTTCCTGGCAAGTATTGCAGGCATTCAAGTTAGAAATGGACTTATTCGGGCAAAACTTCTGAAAAAAACAACTCAAGCGATGTAGCTTTTTCTAAGCATTCTTTCATCAAACTATCAAATTATTTGACAATTATTTACCGTCAAGGAACTTTTTCCTTATAATTAAATTGAATGAGAATATAGTGCAAATGGAGGATGCGATTTTGGAAAAAGCAATGGCGGCTTTATCAGTAATACTATGCATAACAATTATTATTATAGGAAATTTGTACTGGACTCATAAGTCTAAAAGTGATGACAGCAAAGTGTCAGCTGCTGCTGGTGACGCGGCAAATAATAACGAAGAAAATTCATCAAAGAAAGAAATAGAAAATATGACATATACAAAGAATCTTCCGGAAGTTGTCGCCAATAAAATCGAAAAAGCAATAGAGGAGAAAAAACCGTTAAAATTTGTCATTTATGGATCGTCTGCAGTTGAGGAGAAGGATGGGTCTTGGTCCAAGGTGTTTAAGGAGGCTCTTCTTGATACTTACGGAGAAGATGTTTTTGATATTCATATTATCGCGGAAGATGGTGACAGAGACTCGTTAGATGTGTCTAGCGATAAATCTTATTTGAAGGTCGCAGAGTTAAAACCTGATTTGGTGTTGTTTGAGCCATTTGTATTAAAAAATAATGGGAATGTCTCGACAAAAAGTGCTGAAGACGTGGCTCAAATGGTTATTACGTCAATCGAAAAAGCAAATAAGGACGCAATCGTTATGTTACAGCCATCTTATCCGATTTATGATACAACCTACTATCCTCAGCACATGGAATCGATGAGAAAGTCCATCGAATCGAACGGTCATTACTATCTGGATCATTGGGAAAATTGGCCGGAAATCGAGGATCCTAAATTAAAACAATATGTAGAAAAAGGGAATAACGAACCTAGTTCTTTAGGACATGAAGCTTGGTCTTCTTATCTAATCAACGAGTTTATCTCAAAATGAATGAAACTTTCCTGCAAATGGGGCTTAGTTTAAACTCCACTGCAGGAGTTTTTTATTTTCTGAAGCGAGCGCTTACATTGTTTCGTTTTCGATCCCGGAAAAGGATAAAGCCAGCAACGATATATAACCCAAAAGCAAAACAAATCATCCCTATGAAACCTTGAACCCAAAGGATGGAAAAAGGAGAAACCAAAACGCCAAAAAATGTGTCCCTCATTAGCTTTATTCCTACACCAGCAATGATTCCCGGAATAAGCAAAATAAGTAATGCAATTATCCTTCCCACACACATCCCCCTCCTGTGTCTCATTTTTATTTTCTCTGTGAAAAAATGTTTTGTCAATATCTGAAGTCATGATATGATAATGGAAGTGCAAGGTTTTGCAATAAATAGATCAATGAATTCTGCAAATGATTTCATACAAAGGGGTAAAGTCATGCAAAATGTATTGCTGATTGGTGCCGGTAAAGGGGGATCAGCCCTTTTACAAATGTTTCTTACTACAAAAATGGTTAATATTGCAGCTGTAATAGATAAACACCTTAATGCAGAAGGTATGGTTCTTGCAAAACAACATGGCATTCCCATTGCTGATGATTGGAAAACCCATGTAACTAAGGACATAGACATCATCTTTGAAGTGAGCGGGAATCAAGCGCTGCTTCAACAGTTAATGGAAAATAAATTTGATCATATTACTGTGATCCCAAGCCCGATGGCGCATATCTTGTCCGATCTTTTTCAAGAAAAACAGGAATTGATTCAAACGCTCAAGTCCCAAACCTATAGGGATGGCAGAGTCTTTAACAGTATGAATGAAGGAATGATTTTCATTGATTCAAATGAAGAAATCGTCCTGTTTAACCAGACTGCTGAAGAAATAATAGGGACTTCCCGGGATGATGCGGTTGGTAAAAATGTAAAGTACGTTGTTCCTAATACCAGATTGCCTCGGATATTAAACACACGGAAAGCGGAATTTAATAAAAAACAGTTGCTGAACTCCAATTTGCAAATTATTGCAACCCGTCTTCCAATTATAGACGATGGCGGTACACTTCTCGGAGCACTAGCATTATTCAAGGATATCACTGATGTCATTCAGATGGCGGAAGAAGTGACGAATCTAAAGCAGATTAGCTCATTGTTAGAGGCGATTATCCAATCCTCTAATGAAGCGATATCCGTTGTCGATGAAAATGGCAAAGGGACTCTGATAAATAAAGCATATACAAAAATGACCGGTTTGTCTGAATCTGACGTGATTGGAAAACCGGCTGATATAGATATTTCCGAGGGTGAAAACATTCATGTTAAGGTTCTTGAATCGAGACGTCCAGTAAAAGGTGCCCGATTGAAGGTTGGACCTGCCAAAAAGGACGTGATTGTAAATGCCGCGCCAGTTATAGTTGATGGATTTTTAAAGGGAAGCGTCGGGATCCTTCAAGATGAATCTAAATTGAGAGAGCTGAATTCGGAATTAAACACGGCGAAGCATATCATTCGTACGCTGGAAGCAAAAAATACGTTTGATGATATCATTGGGCATAGCGAAGAAATGGTCGTCGCACTAGAACAGGCAAAGCTTGGCGCAAATACACCGGCAACAATCCTTCTTCGAGGAGAGTCCGGTACTGGAAAAGAGCTATTTGCACATGCAATACATAATGAAAGCAATCAGAAATATAACAAATTTATAAGAGTAAATTGCGCGGCAATTTCGGAATCTTTGCTTGAGTCAGAGCTGTTCGGATATGAAGAAGAAGCTTTCTCAGGCGCTAAAAGAGGCGGAAAGAAAGGGTATTTTGAAGAAGCGAATAATGGCAGCATTTTTTTGGATGAAATTGGGGAATTATCTCTTGCAACTCAGGCTAAGCTGTTAAGAGTGATGAAAGAGAAAGAAATCATCAGGGTTGGTGGCGAATTTCCGATACCTGTCAATGTCAGAATTATAGGCGCCACAAATATGAATATTGAAAAGGCCTTAGCTGAAGGAAGGTTTCTTGAAGATTTATATTATCGTTTAAACAGATACCCTATCTCAATTCCTCCCCTAAGGCAGCGGAAAGAAGATATGATGGATCTTTGCCGAATCTTGATTGAAAAAATAAATCAGGATTATGGCAGAAATGTAAAGGGAATAACGGAGAAAGCAGTGAAAAAGCTGAATATGTATGAATGGCCTGGAAACGTGCGTGAGCTTGAGAATGCCCTCAGCAGAGCAATGATATTTTTAGATTCAAGGACGGAATGGATCGATCATGTGCATCTTCCTGAGCTGAAAGCTTCATCTAAGCAAAATGCAAGCAAACAGAGTATTCTTTTGAATGAGGATCTTACATTATCTTCAGCAGTTGAAGATTTTGAAGCCGTCTATATTCAGAAGCAGCTTGAGAAATTTCATTACAATCGGACAAAAACAGCAAAGGCGCTAGGAATAAGCATACGCAGTCTGTACTATAAAATGGATAAATATTCTCTTGCAAAAGATAGCGTGCAATAATTTGCATAGTTCTATATCAATTCTGTGAATCAATATGCAAAGGCTTGTCACAGAGGAGGAAAAGGATGAAGCTTTCAGGTTTAATTGATCTAGCGAAAAACGGACCGATTCAAACGATTGCGGTAGCCCATGCTGAAGATATTGAAGTTCTTAAGGCGGTAAAACATGCGACGGAGCATAAAATAGCCCGTTTTATCCTGTTTGGGAATCACAGCAAGCTGCAATTGATGCTTGAACAACTTTCGCTTTCGATATCTAGTGACTGGGTCGACGTGATCCATTCAGAAACTACCGAAGATTCTGCGGAGCAGGCAGTAAAATCGGTGCGAAATCAAAATGCCGAAGTACTAATGAAAGGGAATTTGCCAACATCTACTCTTTTAAACGCTGTATTGAACAAAGAGTATGGGTTGCGTACAAAGTATTTGTTGTCCCATGTAGCAGTTTTTGAAGTCAAAGGATATGATCGGCTCCTGTTTGTAACGGATGCTGCAATGAATTTGAAGCCGGATTTGCCGGAATTGGAGCAGATTGTTACCAATGCAGTGAAGGTCGCCAGAGATTTAGGTGTCGATTCACCAAAAGTTGCCGCTTTAGCAGCTGTTGAAACTGTCAATCCGAAAATGGAAGCAACCATACATGCAGCTTCTCTTGCTCAAATGAATCGAAGGGGGCAAATTAAAGATTGTTTGATCGATGGACCTTTAGCCATTGATAATGCTGTCTCCGCTCTATCTGCAGAACATAAACAATTAACGGGAGATGTACCGGGAAACGCGGACATCTTATTAGTACCGACAATTGAAGCAGGTAATATTCTGTATAAATCGCTCATTTATTTTGCCGGAGCAAAAGTGTCCGCCATCATCGCCGGTGCAAGAGCTCCCATTGTTTTAACTAGCAGGTCGGATTCATTTGAAAGCAAACTCAATTCGATTGCCCTTGCGTTATGCACGAAAAAAGATGAATCATTTTAGGAGGAAAACCAGATGGAAATATTCCGTTATATGGAAAAATATGACTACGAACAGCTTGTTTTTTGCCAAGATGAAGCCTCTGGATTGAAGGCGATTATTGCGATTCATGATACGACGCTTGGCCCCGCTCTTGGCGGAACAAGAATGTGGACATATGAAAATGAGGAATCTGCGATTGAAGATGCGCTTAGACTTGCAAGAGGTATGACTTATAAAAACGCAGCCGCCGGATTGAACTTGGGCGGAGGGAAAACAGTGATCATCGGCGATCCAAAAAAAGATAAAAACGAAGAAATGTTTCGGGCTTTTGGCAGATATATTCAAGGGTTAAACGGGAGATATATTACAGCGGAAGATGTCGGGACAACTGAAGAGGATATGGACATTATCCATGATGAAACAGATTTCGTTACAGGTATTTCACCGGTTTTCGGATCCTCTGGAAACCCATCGCCTGTTACTGCTTTCGGTGTGTATCGCGGAATGAAGGCGGCAGCTAAAGCAGCATTCGGAACAGATTCACTAGAGGGAAAAGTGGTAGCTGTCCAAGGCGTTGGAAATGTCGCTTATAACCTGTGCCGCCATTTACATGAAGAAGGTGCAAGTCTAATTGTGACGGATATAAATAAAGATGCCGTCGAACGAGTCGTTCAAGAATTCGGCGCACGTGCGGTGGATCCGGCAGATATTTATTCGCAGGAGTGTGACATTTACTCTCCATGTGCACTCGGAGCTACGATTAACGACGAAACCATTCCGGTATTAAAAGCGAAAGTAATCGCTGGTGCAGCGAACAATCAGCTGAAGGAAGCACGGCATGGGGATTTAATTCATGAAAAAGGAATCGTATACGCTCCTGATTATGTGATAAATGCTGGCGGAGTGATCAATGTCGCTGATGAATTATATGGGTACAACAAAGACCGTGCACTAAAAAAGGTCGAAGGCATTTATAACAATATTGAACAGGTTCTCAGCATCTCCAATCGTGATGGAATTCCGACATATCTAGCGGCTGACCGTCTCGCTGAAGAACGGATTGAGAGGATGCGCCGGTCAAGAAGCCAGTTTTTACGAAATGGCCATCACATACTAAGCAGAAGGTAAAGGGTTTGAATTGGAGGAAGTAACATTGCGGGGAAAAGAGCATCGCATACTTGCGATTAATCCAGGTTCTACTTCAACAAAAATAGGTGTGTACCATAATGAGCGTTTAATCTTTGAAAAGATCGTCCGACATGATGAGAAAGAACTTATAAAGCTCGGGGGCATTAATGGGCAATATCCATATCGAAAAATGGTGATTCTAGAAACCTTGCACGATCAAGGAATCAATCTTTCAAGGCTTGATGCCGTTTGCGGCAGAGGCGGTCTGATTCGGCCGATTGAAGGAGGCACCTATGAGGTGAACGAGGCAATGCTTAAAGATTTAAAGACAGGGCATGCCGGCCAGCACGTCTCAAATCTTGGCGGCATTTTAGCGAATGAAATTGCTTCAGGCTTAAACATTCCTGCCTTTATCGTTGATCCTGTCGTTGTTGATGAGATGGAACCTATTGCTAAGATTTCCGGATTTCCATCGATCGAGAGAAGAAGCATTTTTCATGCCTTGAATCAGAAGGCGGTGGGACGGAAGATTGCTTCAGACTTACAGAAACGGTATGAGGATTTAAATTTGATCATTACCCATATGGGAGGCGGAATTACAATAGGTGTACATCGGCATGGAAAAGTGATTGATGTCAATAACGGTCTGCATGGGGAAGGACCTTTCAGTCGTGAGAGGGCAGGTACAGTTCCGACAGGTGACTTGGTCGATCTCTGTTTTTCCGGACAATATTACAAGGATGAAGTGATAAAAATGCTGATCGGAGGGAGCGGGCTTGCGGGCTATCTAGGTACGACCCAAGCAGATTCAGTAGAAACAATGATCGAAGAAGGGAACGAAAAAGCGCGTCTGGTTTATGAAGCAATGACGTATCAAATCGCGAAAGAAATAGGAGCTGCAGCCGCTGTGTTACAGGGAACGGTTGACGCGGTTATTTTAACAGGCGGTCTTGCCCACAGCAAGCTTATCGTGGAGAACATTAGAAGGTATGTCGATTGGATTGCCGATGTGCACGTCGTACCAGGAGAGAATGAACTGCAAGCACTCGCAGAAGGTGCATTGCGGGTTTTAAATAGACAAGAAAACGCAAAACACTATCATCCGAATGATTGAGAGGGATACAAATGGCAACAGAATATGATCTGGTGATAATCGGCGGCGGAACGGGCGGATATGTTGCTGCGATCCGTGCATCACAGCTCGGCTTGCGAGTCGCAATAGTTGAAAAAGAGAAGCTTGGCGGCACGTGTCTGCATAAAGGCTGTATACCGAGCAAAGCGCTTTTAAGAAGCGCCGAAGTATTTAGAACGACGCAGCAGGCAAGCGACTTCGGGGTTGAGAATACGTCAGGCGCTACTCTTAACTTCTTAAAGGTTCAAGAACGAAAGCAAGCAATTGTCAACCAGTTGTTTCAAGGTGTGAAAAGCTTGCTGAAGAAAGGGAAAATCGATATTTTTGAAGGCACCGGAAGGATTTTGGGACCTTCAATTTTTTCACCCATCCCTGGTACAGTCTCTGTTGAGTTGGCGAATGGGGAGGAGAACCAAATGCTGATTCCAAAAAATGTCGTGATCGCAACAGGTTCAAGGCCTAAGGTGTTAGACGGGCTGGAATTTGATCAGCATACGGTTCTTTCCTCTGATCAGGCGCTTTCACTCGAAGAGCTGCCTGCTTCTATGCTGATAATCGGCGGAGGAGTGATCGGAATTGAGTGGGCTTCTATGCTAAATGATTTCGGCGTTAAAGTGACAGTCGTTGAATATGCAGATCGAATACTTCCGTCAGAGGACGAGAGCATAAGCAAAGAAATGGCGAAACAGCTGAAGAACAGAGGAATTGAATTGATTACGGGCGCGAAAATTTTGCCTCATACCGCAATAAAGACCCCGGGAATCAAAGTTGATGCCGAAAAAGATGGAGAGATTTTCACATTTACTGCTGATAAAGCGCTCATTTCAGTCGGAAGGCAAGCGAATATTGAAGGAATCGGTCTAGAAAATACCGATATCGTCATTGAACAAGGATACATAAAAACGAATGACTTGCAGCAAACAAAAGAATCACATATTTATGCAATCGGCGATTGTATCGGTGGTCTGCAGCTTGCCCATGTGGCCTCACATGAAGGGATCATTGCAGTAGAACATATTGCCGGCGAGCAGCCAAAACCTCTGGATCCCTTACAGGTGGCGAAATGCATTTACTCTTTCCCAGAGGCAGCAAGCATTGGTTTATCTGAGGAAGAAGCAAAGGCGAAAGGATTTCAAGTGAAAATAGGGAAATTCCCTTTTCAAGCAGTAGGCAAAGCGCTTGTGGCGGGAGAAACAGACGGTTTTGTAAAAATCGTTACCGATGAAAAATCGGATGATATTTTAGGCGTCCATATGATCGGTCCGCATGTAACGGATATGATTTCAGAAGCGAGTCTTGCTAAAGTCCTTGATGCGACGCCTTGGGAGATCGGCCAGACAATCCATCCCCATCCGACGTTATCTGAGGCGATCGGGGAAGCAGCTCAAGCTGTATACGGAAAGGCGATTCACTTTTAATATTAGGAGGTACTTTATGGGAAACTCTCAACATAAACAGCTGGGAATTTCGGATTCTGAAGCAATTGATATGTATCAAACGATGTTACTGGCTAGGAAGATAGATGAAAGAATGTGGTTGTTAAATCGATCAGGAAAAATCCCTTTTGTTGTTTCGTGTCAGGGACAAGAAGCAGCTCAGGTAGGTGCGTCTTTTGCAATGGATCGCGAAAATGATTATGTCCTTCCTTATTATCGCGATATGGGGGTTGTGCTTTCCTTTGGAATGACTGCTGTTGACCTTATGCTTTCGGGCTTTGCTAAAGCGGAAGACCCCAATTCAGGCGGCAAGCAAATGCCGGGGCATTTCGGTCAGAAAAAAAATCGGATCGTGACAGGCTCATCGCCTGTGACCACTCAAGTTCCACACGCAGTTGGAATAGCGCTTGCGAGTCGCTTGGAAAATAAAAAACTTGCCACGCTTGTGACGTTTGGGGAAGGCTCCTCCAATCAGGGGGATTTTCACGAAGGCGCAAACTTTGCAGCCGTCCATAAGCTCCCAGTCATTTTCATGTGTGAAAATAACAAGTTCGCAATATCAGTTCCCTATGAAAAGCAAGTGGCCTGTGAGCGTATTTCAGATCGTGCCGTGGGGTACGGGATGCCTGGTGTGACGGTTGACGGAAACGACTTACTTGCTGTGTACCAAGCCGTGAAAGAAGCGAGAGAACGGGCAATGAAGGGAGAAGGACCAACCCTGATTGAAACGATCTCTTACCGAATGACGCCCCATTCAAGCGATGATGATGACCGCATCTACCGTGAAGAGGAAGAACTGGCAGCAGCAAAACAGAATGACCCATTAAAAATATATGAAGAATATCTAACACAGTCTGGTTTGCTGACGGAAGAAAGCAAAAAACCTATCTTAGAAGAAGTAATGAAGCAAGTAAATGAAGCGACAGAATATGCGGAAGCAGCACCTTACGCAGAACCTGAAGCTGCATTAAGGCATGTGTTTGCAGAGTAGGAGGAGAACAAATGGCAATAATATCTTACATTGATGCGGTAACATTGGCAATGAAAGAAGAAATGGAACGGGACTCCCGCGTTTTTGTCCTTGGTGAAGATGTGGGAAAAAAAGGCGGAGTATTTAAAGCAACCTCAGGTCTTTATGAGCAATTCGGCGAAGAACGGGTAATCGACTCGCCGCTTGCTGAATCTGCAATCGCCGGCGTGGGAATAGGCGCTGCTATGTATGGGATGCGTCCGATTGCAGAGATGCAATTTGCCGATTTTATCATGCCGGCAGTCAACCAAATTGTATCGGAAGCTGCTAAAATTCGTTACAGGACAAACAGCGACTGGACATGCCCGATCGTAATTCGTGCTCCTTATGGAGGCGGGATTCACGGCGCGCTTTACCATTCCCAATCCGTAGAAGCGATTTTTGCCAATCAGCCGGGACTGAAAATAGTCATGCCATCGACTCCTTATGATGTCAAAGGATTATTGAAGGCGGCTATACGAGATGAAGACCCGGTTCTGTTTTTCGAGCACAAGCGAGCTTACCGTTTGATAAAAGGCGAGGTACCAGACGATGATTACGTTTTGCCTATTGGGAAAGCAGATGTAAAACGGGAAGGAGAAGATCTCACGGTTATTACGTACGGACTGTGTGTACATTTCGCCTTGCAAGCAGCCGATCGCCTTGCAGCTGAAGGAATATCCGTTCACGTTCTGGATTTGCGAACTGTCTATCCTCTTGATCAAGAAGCGATTATCGAGGCAGCTTCTAAAACAGGGAAAGTTCTTTTATTAACAGAGGATACGAAGGAAGGAAGCGTCATGAGTGAAGTGGCTGCCATTATTGCAGAGCATTGCTTATTTGATTTGGATGCCCCGATTAAAAGGCTCGCCGGTCCAGATGTTCCAGCCATGCCTTATGCTCCAACGATGGAAAAGTACTTTATGGTGAATCCGGACAAGGTTGAAGCAGCCATGAAAGAATTGGCTGAGTTTTAGATCAAGGAGGTAACGACCTATGCCTATTGAACAAATGGCAATGCCGCAGTTAGGTGAGAGCGTAACAGAAGGCACAATCAGCAAATGGCTCGTAAAACCAGGCGACCATGTAGCGAAATATGATCCAATCGCAGAAGTAATGACAGATAAAGTGAATGCGGAAATCCCATCTTCTTATTCCGGGAAAATTACGGAATTAACGGCACAAGAGGGAGAGATGCTCCAAGTCGGAGTATCGATATGCAAAATAGAAGTAGAAGAGGCAGAAAAAAAGACCACAGTAGAAGAAATTTCTGCCTCTGAACCGAATGAGGAAAGTCATTCAAATACTTCGAACCGCGCTAAAGATCAATCGAAACGAAACCGATATTCTCCAGCTGTGCTTCGTCTTGCAGAAGAGAATGGCATAAATCTTCAGCTTGTAGAAGGGACAGGTGCCGGCGGTCGTATAACAAGAAAGGATTTGCAAAAAATCATCGAATCAGGAACAATTCCTGAAACCAGCAAGGGTGTTGAAAAGCCAGATCCAGCCATGGTGCAAGCTGAAGAAAAAGCAGAAATCGCACAACCATTGCCACAGTCGGGCGACAAAGAAATTCCGGTTTCCGGAGTCAGAAAGACGATCGCGGCGAATATGGTTAAGAGCAAAACTGAAATTCCCCATGCTTGGATGATGGTTGAGGTGGATGTGACGGATTTGGTTACTTACCGAAATCGTATCAAGGAAGAATTTAAACAAAAAGAAGGATTTAATCTTACCTTTTTCGCGTTTTTTGTAAAAGCCGTTGCAAAAGCATTAAAGGAATTCCCGCAAATCAATAGCACATGGGCGGGCGATTCCATCATTCAGAAAAAAGATATTCACCTTTCGATCGCAGTTGCTGCAGAAGATGCCTTATATGTACCTGTCATTAAGCATGCGGACGATAAAACGATCAAAGGAATTGCAAGGGACATTGTTGATCTGGCGAAAAAAGCGAGATCAGGAACACTGAATGCGGAGGATATGAGCGGGGGGACGTTTACTGTGAACAATACTGGTTCATTCGGCTCCATTCAATCGATGGGTATTATAAACCATCCGCAAGCAGCTATCCTGCAAATTGAATCAATCGTGAAACGTCCGATGGTTATGGAGGGTAATATGATTGCGATAAGAGATATGATTAATATTTGCCTTTCCATTGATCACAGAGTACTTGACGGACTTGTATCCGGAAGATTTCTTGCGAGGGTGAAAGAAATTCTGGAAACCATTGATGAAGAAACGATGTCAGTTTATTAGGGCTGATATATAAAAGAGTAATAAAAAGAAAGCGGACTGAAAACGTCTGCTTTCTTTTTTTAGAAGGTTTAATAATATTATGGGAAAAGTTATTCCAATTGGAATAACTTTTGTCCTAGATATAAAAAGAAAGAAAAGGGAGAAGAGAACTATTTTTCCTTATACAAGTGTCATTTGTTGACTGGCTTTCTGTGCTGGAATTATAATTTATGTTAGTTATTAATAACTATCTTTCGCAATAAACTTTGGAGGAGTGAGCTTGAGAATGGCAAACATATTATTCATTAATTTTCCGGCGGAAGGGCATGTGAATCCTACTCTTGGAATTGTGAAGGCTCTTGCAGAACAGGGAGACAATGTACACTACATTACGACTGAAAAGTTTAAGGAACGGCTAGAAGGAGTGGGAGCAAAGGTACATCTTCATCCGGATCTGCTCAGTAAAGCCTCCATTGATTCTTCTTCATCAGCAGGGTTACAAGCATTTTTAAACATTCATATTCAATCGTCGCTTGATATACTGGAAATCACGAAACAATTGTCAGAAAGCATTTCTTTTGATTTTGTGCTGTATGATATGTTCGGAGCAGGAAAGTTAGTGAGAGATTACTTCAATATTCCTGGAATCTCTTCATCACCCTCATTTAAGATGCCGGATGACGTATTTAAAGAATTACCTTTTCATCCTGACTCTGAGGCTTCCTTCGAGCTTGATCGGGATGCTGAAAAATTACTTGAACAAATAAAAGACCGGTTCGGCGTTTCACCTGAGAACCTGCTGCAATTCATGAGAAATGACGGGGAGTTAACGATTGTATACACAAGCAGGTATTTTCAGCCTAACAGCGATCATTTTGGTGACAGCCATATTTTTATCGGCCCAAGTTTTCCAAAAAGAAAAGAGTCGAATAATCAGTTCCCTCTTGAAGAGTTGAAGGATGAGAAAGTTCTCTATATTTCGATGGGAACTGTTTTGGATCAGACAGAAGAGTTTTTCAATACGTGCATTGAAGCTTTTGCCGATTTTCAAGGGAAGGTTGTTATAGCAGCCGGAGAAAGAGCGGATTTCACAAAAATTACTCAAGCGCCTGATAACTTCATCATTTCTTCCTATGTTCCTCAACTGGAGGTACTTAGTGAAGCGGATGTTTTTATTACGCACGGCGGTATGAACAGTGTCAATGAAGCGATTCACTTTCAAGTTCCCCTGGTTGTTCTGCCGCATGACAAGGATCAACCAATGGTAGCACAGAGATTAACTGAGCTTGGAGCGGGTTACAGATTATCAAAGGAAAACATTGATGTTCAGTCTTTGACAGCTGCAGTAAATGAAGTGCTCTCTAACAATTACTACAAAGAAGGAATCAAAAAGATTAATGAGAGTTTTCAAGCTTGCGGTGGTGTTCAAGAGGCTTTAAAAAGAATTGATAGTTTTGTAGAAAATGAGTATCGAACAATTAAATTGAATTAGAAAAAATAGATGAAATGAGAATTTCCTATTTATCTACTTGCATATTTATTATATATTATTAATAAATATGCATTTTTATTTGAAGGAGATTCTTATGGAGATTGAATGTAAAAATATACTTCCTAACCAGGAAGATTTTCATAAACTTCATCAAACCACGGGGTGGAATGCTGAAGGGTATTACACAAAGGACCAGCTTTACAAAGCGATTTGTAACAGCTGGTATTCTGTTTCTATTTATCGGAAAGACGAGCTTATCGGGTTTGGGCGAGTAGTATCTGACGGGGTATATCAAACATTCATTTGTGATGTTATGGTTCATCCTGACTATCAAAAGCAAGGCATTGGAAGAACCATTTTGAAAAACTTATTAAAAAAATGTCAGGACGAAGGGATGAAGAAGGTTCAATTGTTCTCAGCAAAAGGAAAACACAGTTTTTATAAGAAGCTGGGGTTCACAGAACGTGAGCCGGAAGCTCCTGGCATGTCTTTATTATTATAGACACCTGAGGTGAGGATAAATGAAATTTCGTCAGTTTACTGTGAGCGATTTTAACTCTGTCATTGATTTATGGCAGCGGGCAGGATTGATTTTATCCCGCTCTGACACTTTGGAAGGAATAAAGGAAAAATTAAAAAGGGATTCAGAGCTGTTTTTTGTTTTAGAGGAAAATGGAACAATCATTGGTGTTGTGATGGGAAGCTATGATGGCAGAAGAGGCTGGATCAATCATTTAGCTGTAGATCCGGAACATCAAGGAAATAATTTAGGTCAAAAAATTATCAGCGAACTCGAAATACGGTTGAAAAAAATCGGCTGTGAGAAGCTCAACCTTCTGATTGAAATGGACAATAAACAGGTAAAAGGATTTTATGAGAACTTGGGGTATAAGCAGGATGAATTGTTATTCATGGAAAAGTGGATCTGAGACAAGAATGTATTTTTATTCATTTAATTATTATTAAAACCCGCCTGAACAAGAGCGGGTTTTAAAAGGTTATTTGGTGGTTTTTCTTCCTATTAATAAATCCAGGTCTACAGTTAGGTCAATAAACTCTTTTTCTAAGAACTGGTGTATTTTTTTCTTAGATTGATCCCATGTTAAAGGGGTCATCTGAACCAATGCTTGAATTTCAGTTTTCGCAAGGATTTGGGTATAACGTAAATTCAAGTATTTTACATGATGAAAATTATGTGTAAAACGAGCAATAATATCTGCATTGGAATAGGTTTGTTTTTCTTTATTATCAAAAAAGAATTGTCGCACCTCTTTTAAATAATCACGTCGAGGGACTACCTTTATCACGATGCCGTCATCAGTCAGAAGCCGCTTAAACTCCTTATAATTTGCAGGGGATAAGATATTCAGCAGAACATCAAATTGCCTGTCGTTAAATGGCGTATTCGCAAGATCAGCGACTGACCAGATCAATTCATCGTATTTTTTAGAAGCTGCCAAAATTCCTTCTTTTGAAATATCTATGCCAACACCAGTTACTGAATCGCCGTTAAAAGAGGAAATATGCTTGTATATCCTTGATAAATGTGAGCCCTCTCCACATCCGGTATCTAGCATTGCCAAAGTTCTTTTATTCATAGAATGAGCTTTCTGGCAGGCTATCACGTCAGCAATAGAATGATAAAGGGGAGCAAATAAGCCACTTTGCGTAATTATGGCTCTCCTTCCCTCAAATACATCCTTTCCGTAGTTGGTTTTTATCGGGTGATCCAAAAAGTTTACATAACCTTGTTTTGCAATATTAAACGTATGGCCGTTAGTGCAAACGAAACTATTTGTATCACATACTCTCATTTGAGATCGGCAAATCGGGCATGAAAAAATCGATTCGGCTTTCTTAATATCGTTTGCCCTTTTTATTTTTTTGTTCATGTTAGACAACTTTTACACCTCATTCATTCGTTAGTTAGATAAATGAAAAAGGCATAGACAAATAAACCTGCCTCATACAATTAAAAAAAATGAGCAGGGTATAAAAAAGTCTATACCTTTTACTATCTGTAACGAATGAATTGGATAATCAATGTAATGAGCTCCTTTTAGTGTAAAAGAATAGGGGCATTGCCCAATAATATGTTATCAGCCGATGCATAAAAATTCAAAGGTCAAATGCATTGTCAAAAAAACCGTCCTTTATCAATCAGTAGAGGACGGTCTTGCTATTGCGCTGTCGGCTGGGACGATCATTTGTAAGTGTCCTTTCAGCACTTCAATTTTGACAGGGGTTTTTGTGTAAATCTCTCCATCTGTATCTGCTTTCATCTCTTGTTTGGTCGTGATTTCAATCGATTTTCCTTGGTAAAAGGATAGATCATCCTTATCAAATTCTGAAGCGGATTTATCGTCTAACGCCAAAAGTTCCTTAAAAGCAGAAAGACTTGGATTTCTGCAAATCAAAATATCCGCCAATCCATCATTCATCATGTGATTTGCAAGCGGTATCCGGTTTGTACCGATAAAATGTCCATTTAATACAAGGAGCATTACTGCTTTATCATTTATTTTTTCTCCATCGATTAACATTTCAACTTCAAAGGGTTCGGCTCTGGATAATGTTCGCAATGCGCTTGTAAAATAGCTTAATTTACCAATCACCGCTTTTTCGTTTTCGCGGATATTTTCTGATGCTTCTGTAATCAGTCCGATTCCCCAAAAATTAAGCGCATATTGCTGATCCGTTTTTAAAAGATCGATAGAAACTAGCTCCCCACCTGTTAACGCGTGTGCAGCTTGTTCAATTTGCTGGGGAATCTGTAAGGACCTTGAAATATCATTGCAGGTTCCGCCGGGCAGAATACCGATTGCAGGTTTTTTGTGAAGTCCGGCGACTCCATTTATACATGAGTGGACTGTGCCGTCGCCTCCAAGGATAAACAGGTAATTTACGTCTTCATCTAATTGTTCGCAAAATTCTTCTGCGTCTGTTTCTTTTTTCGTTGGTTTTATTACGAGTTCGTCCACATACTGCGAAAGAATGGGAACGGCGGCTCCTAATGTCTTTTCGATCTTTTTTTGCCCGGCATTCCCATTATAAATCAGTAAAGCTTTCTTTTTTTTCATCATAAAGGCTCCTTTACCTGCTTTATAAAAAATGAATTCATCCCATGGTAACTTTACATTCTATAGTGAGTCAAACTTACTCGGCATGGTACCATTAGCCAAAAGAAGGAAAATACTTGAAATATGTAATGAGTTCGATTAAGATCGAACTATAATAATTTCGTTCGATGGAGGTCGAACTTTTAATGAATCAGGATCAACACATTAAGATTGAAATCGACTATTCACCTGTCTACGAGCTTGCTATTAGCTTGTACATTTACATGAGCAAAAAAGAGAAAAAAATTATTGAGCTTGGCAAGCCTTGGTACAAAAAAGTAGATAACCAATTATCACCAGAATTGAAACGGAAAATTAAGGAGGATCGAATTTATATAGATCATGGAATGGATTTATTTTATGTGTACAGCTCTCCGAATAAACAAAGCATTCCCGAATTTTTGAAATGGATGACATCGCTGAAGGAAAAAGAGTTTAAGGACATCCATTTGTCGATCCTCGCCCAAAAACATGAAGAAGACGTAAAAAAATTCAAAAAAACATATACCTATCGTTGGATTGAGGAACATGGTTTTAGTGCATTAAAAGACTATTTTCTTGACCTATGGCAGCAATGGAATGAGGAATATTTCAGCGGGATTCAGGACGAAATCCTTAACAGTCTAAAACAGGAAGCACAAAAAATGAAAGAACTTGCGGACTCTATGAACTCAGTTCAATTAATCGAGAAGGCGACGAACGGTATCTGTTTAGAGGATGATCAAGTCAAAAAAGTCGTGCTCATCCCTCAATTTCATTCAAATCCATTTAATGTTTACGAAAATTTCAAAAATTTAAAAATGTTTTTATACCCGATCGATTTGGATGGAGTCCAATCGAATGAACCTTCAAGAAAACTAATGAGAGTGACAAAGTGCTTGGCGGATGAAACCCGCCTGAAAATTCTGCGCTATGTACATGAAGAGCAAAAGAGTTTTATGGAGATTGTTAATCAAACTAAACTTGCAAAAAGCACCGTCCATCACCATTTAGTTGTGCTGCGTGCTGCAGGCTTGATACGGCTGCATTCGTCTAACAAAGACGGCGACCGATATAGCTTGCGTGAATCCAGGATTCAAGACGTTTCTCTTCTACTATCCGATTACATTAAAAATGTAAGATAGAGGTCTAAAAAGGGGATGAAAGAATGAAGGAATTGTTTAAAACTCGATCTTTTCTGTGGATTTGGCTTGGTCAAGCTGCTTCTGCATTGGGTGGCACATTTGCGGTATTTATTATGTCATGGCTTGTGTACGATTTAACTGGGTCAAAAATCGCTATGGGAAGCATTTGGGTGTTTTTTATGATCCCAAGTCTGTTAACGCAGCTGCTATCAGGACCTTATCTTGATCGATGGGATCGCCGGAGCGTGATGGTATTTTCGGAATGGTTGAGAGCCGGGGTTTTTCTCGCCGGAGCTCTTCTTTATTTTACTAATCTCCTTACGCTTTGGCATATGTATGCCATCGCTGTTTTGATGGGAATTGCTGAGCCGCTGTTCCGCCCGGCAAGTATGGCGTATGTCGCACAAGTATTGCCAAAAGAACGCTTGATGAAAGGGAACTCCTTTTTGGAAGGAACAAATCAACTAATGATGCTGATTGGTCCGGCGTTGGGAGGTGTGCTGCTGCAGTTTACCGGAGCAGGATTTATTCTGGGACTATTAGTGTTAACGTTAGCAGGTGCAGGGTTCTTTCTCTGCTTATTGCCAAAATCGGATCATCACTTTGAAAAAAAGGAAAGTTGGTTTTCTCAGTTCAAGGAAGGATTAAGCTTTTATAAAATGTATCCGGTTTTACTCGGAGTCGGCCTGTTGTTAATGGTCATGAACTTCTGTACCGGCGCAGCGATTCCAATGTTTTTGCCTTATGTAACGGATTATTTAGGGGGAAACTCAATTCAATACGGCTTGTTTACTTCTGCGTTTTCTTTAGGAATGATCCTGGGAGCTGTTATAACGGGTAGCTTGAAAGAACCAAAGAATCGGCGTGTCGTGATGCTAGGGGTCGCGCTGTTTGAAGGGTCCCTGTTTATTATATTAGGAATAAGCACCAATTTTATCGTTTCGTTTTTAGTAACTGTCCTGCATGGAATCTTAGCGATCACCTTTAATATTCACAATACAACACTGTATCAAAGAAGAGTTCCTGATCATTTGCGAGGCAGGGTATTTGCAGTCCGCATACTTCTTGCACAAGCAGGAATGCCTGTTGGAGCCATGCTCGGAAGTATCGTAGCAGAAACCTGGAGTATACCGATTCTCTTTTTCATCATTGGTGGTTTGATGACAATCGTAACAGTTACAGCTTTTTGTCTTCCAATATTCCATCAACTAAACGATGACGTATCTGCAACTGCGAAGGATGCAGCAGCTCCATAAGGTTTTATTTTCTTCTTTTTTTTATGATGGATCATTGTCTCAAGTGAATGAATAGCATGATTAGAGAAAAACTGCATATTTAAGGAGTATACAAAAAAACACAAATATAGCCTAAGCTTAGTCATTTGGATTTTATTCGGTTCCCTGATATGATAGAGAGATAATAGAAATGGAATAGGAGAGGTCAGCTTGAATAATATCGATTTCGATTTGTTTATGAATGACGTGGTCAGACAAGCAAGACAGGAAATTGTCTCTGCCGGATATACAGAACTAAAAACTCCAGAAGAAGTAAAAGAAGCTTTTGCTAAAAAAGGAACGACGCTTGTTATGGTGAATTCAGTGTGCGGATGCGCAGGAGGGATTGCCAGGCCTGCAGCCCATCATTCAATCCATTTTGATAAACGTCCGGATCATTTGGTGACCGTGTTCGCAGGACAGGATAAAGATGCGACAGCTGAAGCAAGAGGCTATTTTACAGGGTATCCACCTTCTTCACCTTCATTTGCCTTATTAAAAGACGGGAAACTTGTAACTATGGTTGAAAGACATGAGATTGAAGGCTATGATCCGATGCAAGTAGTAAATAAGCTCCAAGCTGCCTTTGAAGAACATTGTGAAGAAGTATAAATTTGACTATTAGCTCCACAGGCCGCTTATTAGGCTTGGGAGTTTTTTTATTGAAAGGAGTCTGTCGTTTGGAGGGCTTTACATTAAGAGTTGTTGAAATTATTAAACAAATTCCATCAGGAAAAGTAATGACATACGGCCAAATTGCGGCTTTGGCTGGAAATCGAAGAGCTGCGAGACAAGTCGTTCGAGTACTTCACTCCATGAGCAAAAAACACAAGCTTCCCTGGCATCGCGTGATCAATTCGAAAGGGGAAATAGGGATAAAAGAAGATGAACTCTTTTTCTCCCAAAAATCAGCGTTGGAAAGCGAAGGGATTGAATTTAATAGCGAGATCGCAATCAATCTTGACGAATATCAGCATCATCCAAAAAATATAGCTGATACAACGTGAAAAAGCGTGATGAATGAAAGTTCATCACGCTTTTTTAATTATTTCTTTAGATCTTCAATTGAATCAATATCCATATATTCTGGAACTGTCAGACCAAGCTTAGTACCTTCCAGGTTTGGACCAAGATCTACTAATTGGTTTTTATACTTATTAACATAATCTTCATGGGTAGTCGGCAGCCATGCAGCAACTAAAGCGTCTGCACTTCCATTAGCTACACTGATAAACATCGGACCTGCCTCTACTTGTTTCATTGATGCGTTATATCCAGACTGTTTTAGTACCTCACTAATTATATTGGTACTGGCGATTTCAGACTCCCAGGCCACGTAGACTAACGTAATATTCTGGCCGTTTCCTTTTTGAGCACCATCTGTCCATTTCTTAACAGCGTCTTGATGGTCTTTCACCCATTTTTTTGCTGCTTCTTCAGGCTTCGTTCCTTCTTGAATGTCCCTCATGACTTCTTCCATGTCAGAAGCTTCCCAATGGAATTGATCGAGAATTTTGTATGCTCCTGGAGCTTCTTGATCCAATCCTTTTCTTACCATTGTATTGATCGCTTCACTCTCGCCAAATGAACCTTTTGGATCTTCCAAATACTTCAATTTGTATTTGCTAAACATCCAGTGTGGGGTCCAGCCTGTGACAATAATTGGCTGCTGACGATCGTAAGCCTTCTGCAGTTGTGCGGTCATCGCAGCCGAAGAACCTTCTTTTAATGTCCAGTCGCCTTCCAAACCATAATCGGCCATCGCTTTTTCTGTAGCTTTCATGAGTCCGGCGCCTGGATCAATTCCAGTGATCTGGTAATTCACCTCTTCACCTGCTGATCCTGCAGGTCCATTTCCTTTTTGCCCTTCGGCGAACGAAACACCAATAAACGATACGACGATTACGAGGGCAAAAAACCCGTAAACATAAGCTTTAGAAATGGCTTTCCCGTAGGCTGGCTTTCGTAAGTTTTGAGAAATCCGGTCCATAATAATTGCAATGATAACAATTGATAATCCGGCTACGAAGCCTTCTCCTACCTGAACTTGAGTAACAGCACGATAGACTTCCGCACCTAATCCGGGTGCACCAACCAATGAAGCAATTACGACCATGGATAATGAGAGCATGATACTTTGGTTTACCCCTGCAAGAATGGTTGGAGCAGCAAGCGGCAGCTGCACCATCGATAGCTTTTGCCAAGAGGTCGAGCCAAATGCGTTCGAAGCTTCAATTAAGTCTTTTGGAACTTCTCGTATACCTAAATTCGTTAACCGTATAGTTGGAGGTATCGCAAAAATCACAGAAGCGATAATTCCAGGTACTACGCCTATTCCAAAAAAGAGGATGGCTGGAATGAGATATACGAATCCAGGCATTGTCTGCATGAAATCCAGTATTGGTGTTACGATTTGCTTTACTTTATCATTGTGGGAAGCCCATATACCAAGCGGGATTCCTAATATAATCGTTATGACAACAGACGCAAGTACTAAGGCAAGCGTACTTACCATTGCATCCCATAATCCGAAATTTTCGATTAATAATAACCCTATAAGTGTAAAGAGTCCAACTGTCCACCGGCTTGTGTAAAACGCTAATAATGTTAGCAAAATAATGAGTACCCAAGACGGACCTAAACCCAATACTTTTTCAAGGCTGGTTAAGAAGGATTCAGTTATGTTACTGACCAAATTGAAAAAACCACCGAAATTCGTGACAATCCAGGTCACTAGGGCATCAACCCATTCAGCTACTGGTAAAGTTGGCAGCCCCATTTAAATCTCCTCCTTTACGTTCAAATCATCTTTATTGCCGGCGAGAGCTCCAATTACAGCCCCTCTGATAATCACGCCTTTTAATCGGTTTTCCGCGTCAACTACAGCAAGTGGAAGCGCTGAAGTCGAAAGGGCATCTATTACATCCGCAAGCAGTGTATCTTCATGAACTGTAACGATATCCTTTTGCATCACATCTTCAACCGATTTGTTTTCTTTGACTGCATTCGATGCGTCATCAGCAGTGATGGCACCCAGCAGTTTTTGTTTTCGATCTACGATGAATATGCTTGAGTATCCTTGCTCCTTCATGATTTGCAGTGCTACCCTCGGACCGCGGTCAGGAGTAATTCGTTCCGCCTGTTTTTGAACATGAGAAGCCGTTAAGACTTTCGAGAGATCCACATCCTCAATGAACTGTTCTACGTATTCATTTGCAGGATTCATCATGATTTCTTCAGGTGTTCCGATTTGAATCACACTGCCGTCTTTCATTAAAGCAATTCTGTCACCGATTCGCAAAGCTTCATCAAGATCGTGAGTAATAAAAATAATTGTTTTTTTCATCGTTTCTTGAATCTCTAATAGCTCACTTTGCATGTCTTTGCGAATTAATGGGTCCAAAGCACTAAACGCTTCATCCATTAATAAAATGTCTGTATCGCTTGTAAGAGCCCGGGCAAGTCCGACCCTTTGCTGCATGCCCCCGCTTAATTGGGAAGGGTATTGATCTTCGTACCCTTTAAGTCCTACGACCTCTAATGCTTGTCTGGCTTTTTCTTTTCGTTCTGCAGCAGGAACCTTCTGGATGACAAGTCCATGTTCCGTATTTTCTAGAACCGTTTTATGAGGAAATAAAGCAAAGTTCTGAAAAACCATGCTTATCTTTTTCCTCCGGACGTCTCTTAAAGCTTGAGCGTTCATTTTTACAATGTCTTCGTTATCAATCAAAACATGGCCAATTGTCGGTTCGATCAATCGATTTAACATACGGATAAGCGTTGACTTTCCGCTTCCAGAAAGGCCCATTACGACAAAAATTTCACCAGGATAGATTTCGAAGCTGGCTTTATTGACTCCAACCGTTGCTCCCGTTTCCTTTAAGATTTCATTTTTCGAATAACCTTCCTCGAGTAATTTTATGGCGTTTCGCTTCGATTTGCCGAAAACCTTTGTTACGTTATTTACTACTACTTTTGGTTCCATTTACACACCTCACTAGAAATAGATATTTTAGTTTTTCCAATTAGAAGCAAAAATCGGCAACTTTGTTATTATATAAAGAAAAAAGTTTTGATTGCAAATGATAATGGGCTAATAATAATAGTGAAAACACTTGCAAACCAAAGTTTGTTATTGATTTTTATGGATGCTGCAATCCCACTTGAAGTAGCGTGACAGCTGTGCTGAGCCCAACAAGTTTAACCATGGTAAACAATTGTTCTAAGACTATCTTAAATTTTTTCTAAAGCAAGGATAAAATAAGCAAGACTTTTTGTGAAAAATCGTTTAGAATAGTCTTTGCCAAATTTGAAATGAAAATTTAAATTGACAGCACAGAAAGGGTTTATAATGTTTAAAATAGGTTACCGAACGGTAAAAACTGCATTGGGTACGGCCTTGGCCATATTTACAGCCCAATTATTGAATTTGCACAATTTTGCTTCAGCCGGAATCATTACGATTCTTTGTATCCAAGTTACTCAAAAACGATCACTACAAGCATCATGGGCAAGATTTGCCGCATGTTGTATTGCCATAATATTATCTTATCTTGTGTTTGAATTTCTCGGGTATAACCCTTTCGCTATAGGGATTTTAATCTTATTATTTATTCCGTTGACCGTATATACTAAAGTAAAAGAAGGCGTCGTAACTAGCTCTGTCATTATTCTGCATTTATATATGTCAAACGGGATTACGTTATCGCTGATAAAAAATGAACTGATGCTGCTTATCATCGGTATCATCTTTGCCTTGGTTATGAACCTCTATATGCCTAATCTTGAAAAAGATTTAAAGGCTTATCAGCAAAAAATAGAGGACGATTTCGCTGAAATATTCGAGAAGATTGAAAACTATCTTTTAACAGGAAAACAGGACTGGACAGGAAAGGAAATTCATAAAACGCACGACCATATCAATAAAGCAAAAAGTTTAGCATTCCGAGATGTTGAAAATCATATGATGCGGCATGAAAATTTATATTACCATTATTTTAAAATGCGCGAAAAACAGTTCGAGATCATCGAACGCTCATTACCGATTTTAACCTCTATTCCCATTTCGGGTGAACAAAGCAAAAAAATTGCAGTGTTCATCCGAGATTTAAAAGAGCATATTCATCCGGGCAATACTGCCCATAAGTTTTTGCGGGAATTGTGCGAAATGCGAGAGGAATTCAAAGACATGCCGCTTCCGAAAACACGAGAGGAATTTGAAGTGAGGGCAGCACTGTTCCATTTTATTGGCGAGATGGAGCAGTACCTTGTTATCAAAAGCTATTTTAAAGGATTAAAACCCGCAAAAAAACTCAAGGATGCCTAATAGAAAAGCCTGACACATCAAGAACTGTGTCAGGCTTTTTCGTTCTATAAAAATAAGGCCGCTCCGGTTAACAACGTGCTGATTAACATGATTGCAGCCATTATGATCGCCATTATTTTTATTGCCTTTCGCTGCATTTTACAACCTCCGTTCAAATTGCTTTCTCTTATTTTATCTTGTTTTTTATCATAGGACAAGCATGACAAGATGTGATGAAATATGGCCCGGCAGGATATTTAGATTTTAACCGTGTTTAGAAATTCCGATTCAGCAAAAATATGAAAAAGCAGGATCAGTACAAATATTAGTGAATGTTTGCATATGTTATAGAAGCAGACGATTTGAATGAAGAAACAAATTTTATAGATATTGTATATCTCCCGGATCTACTCGCTGTGTTCTTATATGAAACCGATAGGAAAGGAGACAGGTAAAGTGGATATGTACGATCATCTAACTAAGCTGTATGAAAAAAGAAGGTTGGCTGAGGCCGGCGGAGGCGAACAAAAAATTGATCGGCAGATGCAAAAAGGAAAGCTGACGGCAAGAGAAAGAATCGATTTCTTATTAGATCCAGATTCGTTCGTGGAACTGTATACATTCATGGAGAGCAGGGATCCCGGAATAAAAACCCGTTATCCCGGAGACGGCGTTGTCACAGGCTATGGGAAAATAAACGGAAGGCCAGTGTATCTGTTTTCTCAGGATTTCACAGTTTACGGCGGGACGCTTGGAGAGGTACATGCGAAGAAAATAGCGGCTGTCATGGATCTTGCTGCATCGAACAAAACACCCTTCATCGGTTTGAACGATTCAGGTGGTGCGAGAATTCAAGAGGGTGTGGTATCATTAGATGGATACGGACAAGTTTTTTACCGTAATGTCCTTTACTCGGGTATCATTCCGCAAATCTCTGTCATACTAGGACCTTGTGCAGGCGGAGCGGTTTATTCACCGGCAATGACTGATTTTGTTTTTATGGCCGAAAAAACGAGTAATATGTTTATCACTGGTCCTAAAGTCATTGAAGCTGTCACTGGTGAGCATATAAGCTCAGAGAGTCTTGGTGGTGCTCAAGTACATAATTCGATTAGTGGAAATGCCCATTTTTTTGAGAGAACTGAGGAAAAGCTATTAGAAAAGGTAAAAAAACTCCTTACTTATTTGCCGCAGCATTTTGAGAGAAAGCCTCCCAGTGCTTCAATCATTCCAGACGAAAATCATGATCGGCCAGCCCTGTCCGAGCTAGTACCGACAGAAAGCTGCAAAACCTATGATGTCAGGAGAGTGATTGAAGAGATCGTTGACATAGCCTCGTTTATGGAGGTACAACAGAACTTCGCCAAAAATATTGTCATCGGTTTTGCTCGAGTAAATGGCGAGGCGGCAGGTATCATTGCCAATCAGCCGAAAACATTGGCAGGCAGCCTGGATATTGATGCTGCTGATAAATCTGCCCGATTTATCAGGTTTTGTGATTCTTTTAACATTCCTCTGATTACATTTGAAGATGTTACAGGTTTTTTTCCGGGCATTAAGCAAGAGCACGAAGGCATTATCAGACATGGAGCCAAAATCATATATGCATATGCGGAAGCCACTGTCCCTAAGATCACCGTGATTTTGCGGAAAGCATACGGAGGGGCATATGTTGCATTAAACAGTAAAGCGATCGGGGCTGATTTTGTATTTTCCTGGCCAAATGCCGAAATCGCAGTCATGGGACCTGAGGGAGCAGCCTCTATCATTTATGCAAAGGAAATCGAGCAATCCGATGATCCTGATGGAACCAGGACACAGAAAATTCAAGAGTACCGGAAACAATTTGCCAATCCATATAAAGCCGCAGAAGCTGGGATGATAGATGATATTATTGAGCCGAGTGAAACCAGAAAAATGCTGATTCATGCCTTGGAAATGTTGAAAAACAAATGTGATATGAGACCTTTAAAAAAACACGGAAACATTCCGCTATAAATTTGGGAGGTTATCAAAGTGATCGATGAAAAACGATTAATAGAAGAATTTCTAGAGCTTGTTCAAATAGACTCGGAAACAAAGCACGAAGCTGAAATTTGCAAAGTTTTAAAGAAAAAGTTTCAAGATCTTGGTCTTTCCGTCATTGAAGACGATACGACATCAATTACCGGCCATGGAGCAGGCAATCTTATTTGTACTCTTGAAGGTACAACTGATGCAGATGCGATTTATTTCACTTCTCATATGGACACAGTCGTTCCAGGAAACGGAGTGACGCCTGTCATTGAGGGAGGATACGTGAAAACAGACGGAAAGACAATTTTGGGTGCTGATGACAAAGCAGGGCTTGCTGCTATGTTGGAAGCAATCAGGGTTCTGAAGGAAAAGCAGATTCCGCATGGAACAATTCAATTTGTCATTACGGTTGGCGAAGAATCAGGGCTATTGGGAGCAAAGGCGCTTGACCCATCACTACTAATTGCAAAATATGGCTATGCTCTTGATTCAGACGGAAAAGTAGGAAATATTATCGTTGCGGCACCGACACAAGCAAAAGTAAAAGCAACGATTTACGGTAAAACAGCCCATGCCGGCGTGGCTCCTGAAAAAGGGATTTCTGCAATAACAGTTGCTTCGAAAGCCATCTCAAAAATGCCGCTTGGAAGAATCGATAGTGAGACGACTGCAAACATCGGCAGATTTGAAGGCGGTACTCAAACAAATATCGTCTGCGATCAGGTGGATATTCTCGCTGAAGCTCGTTCGTTGGACGCGGAAAAGATGGAAGCTCAGGTTCAAAAAATGAAAAACGCCTTCGAACAAGCAGCAGAGGAAATGGGAGCAAGAGCTGAAGTTAATATTGACATTATGTATCCAGGTTTTAAATATCAGGACGGTGACTTAGTAGTTGAAGTAGCTAAGCAGGCAGCGGAAAAAATCGGGCGAAGCTGCGAGCTTCTGACGAGCGGCGGAGGCAGTGACGCCAACGTAATTGCTGGTCATGGCATTCCAACTGTTAATTTGGCTGTCGGTTATGAAGAGATTCACACGAAAAATGAAAAAATGCCAATCGAGGAGCTTGTGAAAACAGCTGAACTTGTGGTAGCGATAGCAGAAAGCACAGTAAATCCAAGATAAGGCAGGGAAGAAAATGGGGACGTTTAAAGCAATTTTGTTCCATATTCATAATGAATTATTTCTCGTGGATATAAGTAAAATTCAGTCAATTGAATTGCCTGGCACAATTACTCCGATTGGTGGGTTTCCTGAAGAAATTCTCGGGGTATCCCAAATTAGAAAGGAGCTTGTCCCAGTCATCGATTTAGGGACAGTTGTTGCCCATCGGCCGATCGTGCAGGATGAAGAAAGCAAGCTTTTGTTGCTATCTTCTGCGTATGGCACGTTAGGCTGCCTCGTTTCTTGTGCAGATGACATCATAGAGATGGAAGCAAGTGATGTAAAAACAATGTCCATACGCTCGACCCCTGCCGATTATTTCGGAGGAGCTGTTGAAAGAGACGGGAAACTGGTCGTAAAGCTTCTGCCGGAGCATCTGTATCAAGGTATAGAGGGTATTGAAACGATTTCTTCTGCTTTACATGCCCAATAGATATAGTCATGAGACCGAAAATGCTCTTTTAATCGTGCTTTTCGTCTCATGAACTATGAATGAAAGACTGGTGCAAGCAGAAAGGAGGTTCGAAAGTGAAATTTCAAAAGCTGAACATGCCGGATTCAGGTGTGCATCTGTATGAAAGCAAACATCCTAAAGGCCATTTTATTTCAGAGCATTACCACGATCATTTTCAACTCCTATATGCACTCGAAGGAGAAGGGGAGTTATACGTAGATAAAAAAAGGTATGAATTTTCTAAAGATCAAGTGGTATTAATTGTTCCGCATTCGGTACACTCCATAAAAGCCCATTCCAAACTAACTGTCCTCGTTTTGGCTTTCTCGAAAATACTGGGACAGGATATTGAAAGTCTCTTAATGCAGGCCTTTAGACTGCAAACATCTCATTTTCAATTAGATCTCGTCAGGGCAAGTGAAGTCAGGCAGTTATTGCGAAAAATGCTATTCGAACAAACCGATTACGATCCGCTATGCAAATATTCATCTCCGGTCTATTTATTCGAGTTTCTGCTGATTCTCGTCCGACTTAATAAAAATAAAAAGATTGAACATGCCAATGACAAACGATCGAACCAAATGAGAAACTACATTGAAGCAAATTACTTCGAAAATATTACAGCAGAATCTCTTTCCACAACCTTTAACATTTCTCCTCGATACATTAATGATATTTTTAAAGAAAAATACCACGAAACACCGTTGCAATATTTACAAAAGGTAAGAATCGACCGGGCCAAAAGCCTATTAACCGAAACGGAAAAAGATATTGTTTCTATCTGTTTTGAAGTTGGCTATGAAACTCTTTCTACGTTTTACCGTTCATTTCGAAATTTGGTGGGGATGTCGCCAAATAAATTTCGAAAAATGAATAGAGTGAAGGAGCTGTAAAGCCGATAATGCTTATTGCTTATGAAACTCGTATGGCAAATTAGTTCCGTTTTTGCAAATTCACTTCTCATTTGTGTAAGACGATCTACTAAAAGCACCCCTATACTTAGGTTAAATGCATCTAATGAACCAATCGAGAGGGGGGCATTTATGTCTACGATTCATTTAGGAATTATCATGAATGGCGTAACTGGCCGTATGGGAACCAATCAGCATTTAATAAGATCAATCACAGCGATCCGAAAAGAGGGTGGCATTGCCCTTTCAAACGGTGATGTGATTATGCCTGATCCCGTTTTAGTCGGAAGAAATGAAAGCAAGCTGAAAAACTTGGCGTCCAGCTGCCACATCGACCGTATCAGTACGAATTTAGATGAATGTTTGGCCGACTCGCATAATACTATTTATTTTGACTCACAAACAACAGTGAGGCGTGCAGCAGACATTCGTAAAGCAATTCAAGCCGGAAAACATATTTATTGCGAAAAGCCGACAGCCACAACTTTAGAAGAGTCTCTTGTATTAGCAAGACTCGCATATGAAGCCGGCGTCAAAAACGGTGTTGTTCAAGACAAATTATTTTTGCCAGGCATATTGAAGCTGAAACGGCTGATTGATTCCGGATTTTTCGGGAAAATCCTGTCCGTTCGAATGGAATTTGGGTATTGGGTTTTTGAAGGAGATTGGCAAAAAAGCCAGCGCCCATCTTGGAATTACCGAAAAGAAGATGGCGGGGGAATCATTCTTGACATGTTTGCCCATTGGCGCTATGTGATCGATCATTTATTCGGAGATATTAAAGCGCTTTCTTGTATCGGAGCGACTCATATCCCAAAGAGAATAGATGAAGATGGAAATACTTACAGCTGTACAGCCGACGATGCAGCCTATGCAACGTTTGAATTAGAAGGAGGGATTATTGTTCAAGCGAATTCTTCGTGGGCAGTCAGAGTGAACCGTGATGACCTTCTCACGATTCAGGTTGATGGGACGGAAGGAAGCGCTGTCGCTGGATTAAGAGATTGCAAGATTCAGCACAGGGTAAACACGCCGAAGCCTGTATGGAACCCGGACATAGCAAATCCATTTAAATTTATGGACCAATGGCAGGAAGTTCCGGAAAATGATAAGAACGAAAATGCATTTAAGCTTCAATGGGAAATGTTTCTTAAGCATGTGGCACTAGATGATCCGTTTCCTTGGTCTTTGTTGGAAGGCGCAAAAGGGAGCCAGCTTTCAGAGCTCGGTCTGCTTTCTTGGAAGGAACGGCGGTGGGTTGATGTTCCGAACCTGACAATTGGGGGAGAAAAGGATGAGTACAGCGTTAAAGCTGCCAAGAGCTGACGGCTCCTTATATCTTTATCAGCAGGTGCAAAAAACAGCTGCAGACATTACACCAACTAAATTTAAAAGCCGAATTGCTTTTTCTGCAGCTCATGTCGTATGTGATCCGTTTACCGATACAGATCCGATCTTGCAGCCTAAAATCGATTGGGAGGATACGTTAAAATACCGTCATTATCTATGGTCTCACGGATTTGCCGTTGCAGAAGCCATGGATACGGCACAGCGTGGAATGGGGCTTGGCTGGGAGAGCTCACAGGAACTCATCAGGCGATCCATAGCCGAAGCCCGATCGATCGGAGCCCGGATTGCATGCGGTGCAGGGACGGATCAGCTTTTGCCTGGCGCAAAAGCAACCCTTTCAGAGATTCAACAGGCTTATGAAGAGCAATGCAGCTTGATTGAAAAGCATGGCGGGCAAATTATCTTGATGGCAAGCAGAGCGCTGGCGCAAGCGGCAGAAGCTCCTGAAGACTACGACAAGGTATATGGGAGCATTTTGAACCAAGTATCTGAACCTGTCATTCTTCATTGGCTTGGAGATATGTTTGATCCGGCATTGAAAGGCTATTGGGGCCATAATCACATCAATGAAGCGATGGAGATTTGCCTGAATATTATTTGGGATCATAAGGAAAAGGTAGACGGAATTAAAATTTCCCTTTTGGATGCCAGTCAAGAAGTGAAAATGAGGCAGCTGCTACCCGATGGAGTAAGAATGTATACGGGTGACGATTTTCATTTCCCGGAACTTATTCTCGGTGATGAAAGCGGTTACAGCAATGCGCTTCTCGGAATCTTTGATGCCATTGCACCGGCAGCCTCACTCGCTTTGCATTCGCTGGATACCGGCAACATTAAACGTTACGAAGAAATAATGGCAAAAACCGTGCCATTATCAAAGCATATTTTTCAGAAACCTACCTATTCCTATAAGACAGGAATTGTGTTTATGGCCTATTTAAACGGACATCAATCACATTTTCGAATGATAGGAGGAGCTGAAAGCGCCAGATCGATTGTTCATCTTGCTGATCTTTATGTTCTGGCGGATCAAGCCGGGCTGCTTTCAGATCCGGATCTCGCGGCTGAAAGAATGAAAAAAGTCTTGGCGCTTGCAGGGATTGAATAGGGGGTTCGAAAAGGTGAAAATGCAAACGATTGATCGGTTAAGCTTAAACCAAATTACAACCGGCAAATGGAACGTGCGTGAAGCTGTTGAAGGCTGTGTGAAAGCGGATATTCCATGGATTTCTTTATGGAGGCATAAGGTGGATGAAATCGGGCTCAATGAAACAAAAAGGCTGATTCAGGATGCCGGGCTCAAGGTTTCCAGCTTGTGCAGAGGAGGGATGTTTCCTGCAGCCACTTTAGCTGAAAGGCAAAAGAGGCTGGACGATAATAAACGGGCGGTAGAAGAGGCTGCAGAGCTAGGCACTGACGTATTGGTGCTCGTATCGGGACCTTCACCAGACAAAGATATCGACAGTGCTCGGCAGATGGTCGCTGAAGGAATTGAAAAGCTCGTTCCTTTTGCTGAAGAGTATGGGATAAAGCTTGGAATAGAACCGCTTCATCCGATGTACGCAGCGGAAAGATGCGTTATTGTAACGATGGCGGAAGCAAATGCCATTGCTGAATGCTATGCTCCTCAGCAAGTTGGGGTCGTTGTTGATGTTTTTCATGTATGGTGGGACCATGACTTATTTCATCAAATCAGGAGGGCTTCAGGAAGGATTCTTGGCTTCCATGTCTCTGATTGGATAGTGCCTACTCCTGATTTATTAATGGGCCGTGGCATGATGGGTGATGGTGTGATCGATATATACAAAATTCGAACAGCTGTAGAACAAGCAGGATATCAAGGCCCGATTGAGGTAGAAATTTTTAATGAAGAGATTTGGAACCGGCCGGGCGATGAAGTGTTAGATGAGATGAAACAGCGCTATCTCATCCATGTGTAAACGCGAAAATAAGGAAGGGAGGTTGAGAGTTTGTAATGGAACTCCCGCAAACAGATGTAATCAATAAGAGGGCAACCGTAATCAAAAAAAGAAGAAAGAAATATCAATACGTTTGGTATCTGTTTGTTTTGCCGACTGTTTTAGGCATCGTTCTCTTTATTCTTTATCCCGTAATCGAATCCCTTCGTCTCAGCTTTGTTCATTCAAATGGAACGATAGAAACGTACGCGGGGCTTAAGAATTATGAACGTGTGCTGGGACAGAAGCCGTTTTGGAATGCATTTTATAACACCTTTTACATCGGTTTTTTCCAAATGTTGATTGCGATTCCGCTTGGGTTTATAATCGCATCTTTAATTAACACGTCTAAATGGGGGAAGAACCTGTTTAAAGTCTTATTCTTTTTGCCTCATGTTACATCAATCGTTGCAGCTGCAATGGTATTCTCATTTGTTCTTCATCCTGAGATGGGTATGCTGAATTTTGTCCTTGATAAACTGGGGCTGCCTACCTCAGCCTGGTTGTCAGAGCCTACAAGCGCAAAATGGGGAGTTATTTTGCTTGGCGTATGGCATTGGTTAGGATTTGGCGTCATCATTTGCTTGGCAAATTTGCAAGCGATTTCAAGCGAGCTGTATGAGGCATCAGAAATTGATGGAGCGAGCGGTTTTCAGCAATGGCTCTTTATTACAATCCCTAATATGGGCGGTACGTTCGCATTTTTAATTGTTACCGGCTGGATCGGTGCCATGCAGCGGTTCAGTGACGTCTTTGTCATTGGAGGGCCTGGAGGAAGTCCAAACCGTTCCCTGCAAACAATGGTAGGTTATATTTACGAAAGAGGTTTTACCGGCTTTGAATTTGGAATTGCCTCTGCTGCAACTTATGTATTATTTGTGATCATCTTTATATTCACTTTGGTTAATTTGAAGTTAACCAAATTGAAAATATAGCAGGAAAGGATGAAAAGGGTGAAAGGATCAATCAGCTATCAGCAGACAAAAAACAGATGGAACCTGATTAAATTCGCAATTCTCCTTGTAACCGGGATCACAATGATCATTCCTTTTCTTTGGATGGTAAGCGTCAGCTTTGAACAGGACGCAAATGTAACAATTCCTTTTCCGCCAAGACTTATACCTGAACAATTTTCCCTGTTAAACTACCAGATCATATTTGAGAATGTCCAATTATTTCGCGCCTATTTAAACTCAAGCATCGTAACATTTTCATCAGTCATTTTGCAGGTGTTTACATCCCTGCTTGCGGGTTACGCGTTTTCAAAGGGCGAATTTAAAGGTAAAAAAGTTTTGTTTATTCTCGTACTGGCAACAATGATGATTCCTATAGAAGCACGGCTGATTCCTCTGTATACGATGTTTAATAAAGTCGGAATGCTAAATTCCTATACTCCGCTTATTGCACCATCCATTTTGTATGGATTTGGCATTTTTCTATGCAAGCAGTATTTTGATCAATTGCCTTCTCAACTGCGGGAAGCAGCACAAATTGACGGGGCAGGGGAGCTTTCAATCTTTTTCAAGGTATATTTGCCCTTAACAGGTCCTATTACAGCCACGATGTGTATTCTCTCGTTTATGAATAGCTGGAATGAGCTGATTTGGCCGCTCATTGCGTTAAGCGATCAGAATTTGCAAACGATTCCACTATTTCTCGCCGGATTTTCTCTCGATAGCGGAACGAGGTATGCCGGACTGACAATGGGATTAGCGGCACTAAGTATATTACCGATCATTGTTGCGTTTCTCTTTCTCCAAAGATATATCATTCAAAGCATTGCACTGAGTGGTTTGAAGGGAGAGTAATGATAGGCTGTTTTGAAAAATAAGGAGGGTCAATTATGAAGAAAAAATGGTGGTCCATTCCACTAGTCTGTCTGATGGTATTTGCGTTGTTTTTATCCGGCTGTAATTCAGATGAGGGCTCTACTAAAGAGACACCAGAAGGAGATGGTCTGAAAGGAACTTTGAAGGTGCAAATTTTAGGTGATATTAAACTGGATGATGCCACGAATCCGACAACCGGTAAAAGATCAAAAGGTCTGCATGTGATTAGAGATGAGTTTCAGAAGCAGCATCCGGAAGCTAAAATTGAATTTATAAATGTTCCATGGGATAACTACGTGCCAAAAACACAAGCGATGATTAGTTCAGGAGAAGCTGATGTTTATCAAATGCCAGGTATTACTGACTTTGCTTCCCAAGGACTTTTGGAACCGCTGGAGCCTTTCATAGAAAAGGATAAATTCGATTTAGGCGTTTATATTGATAATCAGATGGATGGCTGGAAAACGATGGGGCCAGACGATGAAGAGCTTAAAACTTACGGCTTGCCAGTATTCGGAGATACACGATTTATTTATTTTGATAAAAAGCTCTTTGATGATTGGGGAGTCGAATATTTATCAGAAAATCCGACTTTGGAAGAAATAGCGGAAAAAGCGAAGAAAATGACAGGGAAAAACCCGAAAACAGGGGAAGAAAACTATGGGGTCTATTTCATGGGCAACCATTCCACACTTTTCACTTTGTTAAATGCGGTAGAAGGACAAAATGCAACGTGGGGATCAGGCTTCAAATTTAAAGATATGAAATTCCAGTTTAATTCTCCAGAAATGGAAAAAGGCTTAAATTGGCTTTTGGACCTGAAACAATATGCGCCGAAAGGTCTTGTAAGCGCCCAAGGTTCTGAAAAATGGCTGACGAAGGATAATAACATTGCGATTATGCTGAATCAGGGGCCAGATGGAAAGCTGGACTTTGCGGAAAAATTAGACGGACGGCTTGGAATCGTCGATGAATTCAAGAATAGTGAAGGTGTTGGCGGAATGTTTGCCGGAAGCCCTTTTGCAATTGCGAAAAACAGCAAAAACAAGGAGCTTGCCTGGGAGTTTCTCAAATTCACATCATCCGATTTTTACCAAAAGTTTATGTGGGAAGAACACGGAGTCCTTCCTGTAGTGAAATCGTCGCTTGAATGGGACAGCGTAAAAAATAGTCCATTAACGACAGCAGCAATCAAAACATTGGCTACTCCAATTGCTCCGCGATATCCTTGGGCTTCTTCGCAGCCGCGTTTTATTCTCCAATCAAAGATTGAAGGAGCATTGACTGGAGAATTGACGGCAAAAGAGGCATTAGAACAGGCGCAAACAGAAAGTGAAGATTGGCTTGAAACGAAAAAATAAGATGTGCAGGTGCAGAATCCTCTAAACAGGATTCTGCCTGTATTATGTATGGGAAAGGAGAAGCTGATGAAATTAGCTTTTACAACGTTGGGATGTCCGGAATGGACGTTAGAAGAAATGATATCAAACGCTTTGGAAAACGGCTATCAAGGGATAGACTTTCGTGGATACTTAGGAGAATTTGATATTTATAAACTTCCTGAATTTTCAACAGAAAGAGAGGAAACCAGACGGAAATTTCACGAATCGAACTTAGAAATTCCTTGTTTTTCAAGCTCAATTACATTGTTTACTGAATCGGATGCTGAGCTGAAGCAGCACCTTTATGAGCTTATCAACTATATCAGGCTGTGCCATTATTTTGATACTCCTTATATTCGGGTATTTGGCGGACATATAAAGGGGGCGACCCGCTCAGCAGCTATTCAGACAGTTGCCAGAAACATAGAAGCTATGCTTGATGTCCTTAAAAACCATGGAGTGACCCTGCTTCTTGAAACGCATGACGATTGGACCAAGTGCGGCGATGTGAAAGAGCTGTTTAAACATGTCGATTCTAGCAAACTTCAAGTTGTATGGGATGTTCACCACCCTTTTCGGCTGTTTGGCGAACAGGCTCAAAAGACGTGGGAGATCCTTGGAGAGCGGATAAAATACACGCATTGGAAAGACTCCTATGTGAAAAAAGAGACTGATCGGGGATACCAGCTTTGCCTGCTGGGCGAAGGAGATGTTCCTCTCGAGAACATATTTTCTTTACTAAAAGAAAAAGGTTATGACGGCTACTATACATTGGAATGGGAAAAAAAGTGGTGCCCGGAAATTGAGGAGCCGGAAATCGCTTTTAAACAGTTTGCGGAATTTATGAGATCAATTGCAGAACAATACACAAATGCTTAAGGATGAATGAAAGGCGGAAAAAAAGTGCTGAATGGATTATTTATACTAGATGATTGTCAACTTGTTTACGGCAGTGTTTATAAAGAAATTGAAAAAATGGTGCGGATTTATGAGCTGCCGCAAACGAAAGAATCCATTATACAAAATCCATCCCTTTTAGAGAAAGCAGACGTTTTATTTACTGGCTGGGGCTGTCCGGTGATGGATCAGGAATTTTTAAAATCTGCCCCGAATTTAAAAGCTGTTTTTTACGGGGCAGGATCCATAAAGCATGTCGTAACGAAAGAATTTTGGGAAAGGCAAATTCAAATTACAAGTGCATTTGCCGCAAACGCTGTACCTGTTGCTGAATTCTCTTTGTCACAGATTCTGTTTTCTTTAAAACGAGGCTGGAACTATGTCAATCAAGTAAAAAAAGAAAGAAAGTATCCTGTAAAGTTTGAAGTGCCTGGAGCTTACCATTCAATTGTCGGAATTATCTCTCTCGGAATGATCGGAAGAAAAGTGTGCGAGCTGTTAAAGCCTTTTGATCTGACTGTCATCGCTTACGACCCTTACGTTTCAAAGGAGGAAGCAAAAGCGCTGAATGTCCAGCTTTGTTCATTGGAGGAGCTGTTCCAAGTATCAGACGTTGTTTCTATCCACACCCCTCTCATTAAAGAAACGGAAGGGATGATTACTGGACACCACATACATTCCATGAAGAAAAATGCCACATTTATTAATACATCAAGAGGAGCCGTTGTGCGGGAATCGGATGCAATCGAGGTACTTGAAAGTCGCCCCGATTTATTCGCTGTCCTGGACGTTACATCACCAGAACCCCCTTCGCAAAATTCACGTCTTTTTTCATTAGACAATGTTATTCTTACACCGCATATTGCTGGTTCTTTGTCAAAGGAGTGCGAGAGAATGGGTGAATATATGGCTGAAGAAGCCAAGCGATATATCGAAGGCAGACCAATGAAATGGGAAATCACCAGGGAAATTGCCTCTACAATGGCTTAAGCTCAAAATAAAACCTCATCTATTAAAAACAGAAGCTCAAAATTTTTTTGTAATTTTTAAACTTTTATAAGCGAAACGATGGTGGGATATTCCCATCAGGTGGAGTAGAGTCTCCGCATGTTTCAGCTTGCAAAAATTTGAATGAAATATCCAATAGGCATAAATAATTGATAGACAGAGAAAGGGGTTGAGGCCTATTGTAAAATGGTAAATTTTGTATATGACCGGATTTTATGACTTTTTTTCGAAACTAAAGTATTGGAGGATTGCCAAAATGGTGAAGCGGGTAGGGATTACATGTTTAATCGCATGCCTTCTGCTATCAGGCGTTTTCAGTACCCCCTTTATCGACATCGGAAAAGCTGAAGAGGGAGCATTTATTCCTTTTGAGGAGTTGAAAGACTCTTTTGGGAATGGGAAGTACGCCCCGGTTCTCGCCAACACGGGAATCGAAATAGATGGCCAATTGGATGAATGGAACGACTATATGAGTGTTGTTCTGCCGTCTGATCCTAAAAAACAAGTTTATATAAACGGATGGGGAGGTATAGATGACTTATCTGCTCAAGTCTATTTTGCCCATGACGATGAAGCGCTTTATATTGCCGCCTCTGTAAAGGATAATGTCCACCGGACTTATCCAGGCAGCCAGATGTGGAATGGTGACAGTCTTCAAATGGCATTCGGGTACGGTGAAGACAAACAATTTGGCCCTGAATACGGCTTCGCAAACGCAAATGGTGAACCGGATATATGGTCGTGGAGCAATGGATCAGCGTTAGTAGGCAAAGAGTCAGTACAGATGGCTACAGAACAAACCGATAACATCACGATTTATGAGGCGAAAATTCCGTGGAATGCTATATTTGCGGAAAAACCAACAGGACCGTTTCCGTTTTCAATCCTTTTCAACGATAATGATGGTGCGGAAAGGAGAGGCTGGATCGAATGGACGGCCGGAATCGGTATGGCAAAAGATGCCAGTCATTTTGCAGAGCTCGATTTGATTGCGTCTGATCAAAAATGGGATGTCTGGCTGGATGGAACAGAAGAATTATATGCGCAGGAAACGGGCCAATATACTTTTTTTGTGCCTAATTACAGTGACCAGCCTGTCGAACTGAAGATTTCTGTACCAGAAGCAAATCTTGAGAAAACGATAACGGTTCCTGCAAAGCAAGCGTATACTGAAACGCTGAATCATGCGTTTCCTGAGATTGGAACACAATCCGTGACAATTTCAGCTGAAGAACAGGCAACGGGTGAGACGAGGGAGGATTCACAAACAGTCAAAGTTCACCCGAGCAAGGAGTCGATGCACAGCAGGCTTACTTCAATTGAAAGCAAACTGCCTGAATTGGAGCATATGCTTCAAGAAGCGAAGAATCAGAAAATTCCGATTGATTATGAACAAGTCGATGCAACCGTTATTAAAAATTTCATCACATATGGGCGGCAGGATGTGGATCGAGACATGCCGGAGCGCGCTGTTTATGTAATCGAAGACCTGGAAGCCAAGTATAACGATGCCATAACACGGTTGCGAGATTATTTGGATGGCAGCAAAAAAGCGAAAAGTGTTCCACGCTATGTAACTGGAAAGCCTGAGATATATCAATCTTCATTTATCGGAAATACCGTTAACTCGCAAACAGGCTTAATACAAAAGCGCCCAATCTTTTTTATGGGCTACGGACATTTTGACCAGGTAAGAAAAGATATTCCGCAGTTTAAGAACTTTGGAACGAATATGATTCAAATCGAAACAGGTCCGAATCGGGTAATCTTCCCGCCAACTTATTTGGATTATTGGACCATTAGCCGAAACGGAAACATTAATGCCGATGCCGGAAGAGATACATCGACTGCGAAGTCCGGCCAGGCGTCGCTGCATTTTACAAATAAAACGCCGAAGACCCCTCATGTTTATATTCATGCCAATCAAAGAATCAAGGTTAAGCCGAATACCACATATGAAATAAAGGCATGGGTAAAAGGAAGAGAGGTTCAAGACGTTTGGTTTCCTGGTGGTAAAAACTGGGGTACAAGGCATTACTTTCCAAGAGGAACGTACGATTGGATGGAACGAACCTTGCAATATAAGACTGGAGCAGATGAGACAGAATTCCTCTTTGTGATCCTGTCTGAAAATATTATCGGCGACGTTTGGATCGATGATGTAAGTATGAAGGAAGTAGGTACAGATCAGAATCTTTTACAAAATCCAGGATTTGAAACTGGCGGTCCGGCAGAAGGCAAAGAATATGCCATATCAAAAAGAACTATAGAAAATGATATTCAAAACGTATTAGCTAACGCAGCAAATCATGATGTTGGCGTCAATTTGCTCCTGTCACCACATTATTTTCCAGATTTCGCTTTGAAAAAATGGCCGGAGCTAAGAAGCAGCAATAATGGATTTTACCGATTTAACTTTGATCATCCAAAAGCCAAAGAAATAATCGGTGATTACCTTCGCACACTTATACCAATGATAAAAGACTATCCGTCGCTGCATAGTGTAACGTTAACGAATGAGCCTACGTATCAATCAAGCGTCGACGAACACCATCTAGCTAAATGGCATGCTTATTTGGCCGAACTTTACCAAGGCAGTATTGCTGAACTTAACCGAATTTACGGAACAGAATACCAGTCCTTTGAAGAAGTCAAAATGCCAACCGTCTTGGAAGCAACCCCGCATTATTATGACTGGGTCGAGTTTAACAATACGTTATTCGCTGATTGGCACAAGTGGATGGCCGATTTGATTAAGGAGCTCGCACCGGAATTGCCGGTAAAAACGAAAATAATGGGCAATAAACTGCATACTCAAGCTGAACTTGCCCAAGGCATTGATCCGGAACGGTTTGCTGCCTTTAATCACATCAATGGTAACGATAACTGGAACTATATCGACGAAGGGGAAAAAGGATATCTTGAAGAACTAAGATTTTATGATTTGCAGAATTCCTTTAGACAAGCGCCTGTCTATAACTCAGAACACCATGTCATTCGTGACGGAAATGATGACTACACTCCGGAACAGGCAAAGCATGTTCGTTCTGTCGTTTGGCAAGGGGCTATTCACGGCCTAAGTGCATCCGCTCTATGGGTTTGGGACCGCACGAACGATCCGACCAGCGTAATTTATGGCAGTCTCCTGCATCGGCCAGATGTTGTATCGGCCGTTGGCAAGACCAATCTGGACTTGAACCGACTTTCCAATGAGATTACCGCTTTTCAGAAAGATAAAGCGGAAGTTGCGATTCTGTACTCGAATCCGTCGCTTGTCTATTCCACGGGATATCTTCCTGCGGTTGGGAGCGCTTACGAATCACTTAGCTATAGCGGTGAGAAGGTTCGGTTTATCTCTGAAAAACAGATTCAAGAAGGCAAGTTTGACAACATTAAGCTGCTTATCATACCTGAGGCTACCCATGTGAAAAAATCAACCTTGAATAAGCTTGAAGTCTATTCCAGAGATTACGGAAAGAAAATCCTTATTCTTAATCAGGAATCGTTAAAATTCGATGAACACAATCAGTCGCTGCCAGGAGATATCCGTAAGAAGGTTTTTTCAAGGTCCAAGGTAATTGCAGAAACTCCGACTGCTCCTGAATTAAGAAATGTGGTCATTCCGATGTTATCCAACATGAGACTTATTAAAGTCATGTTGATGGATGCCGCAACAAATAAGCCTGTTTACGGGGTAGAATGGCGGAGCGTGGTCTATAACAACAGGCTGCTGATCAACATCGCGAACTATACGGATACAGCTAAGGATGTTTATATTACGATTAACGGTATACGGATTTCAAAATGGACAGATAAAATAAACGATGTCGACTCGGGAGGAAAAACTTTAAAATTGCAGCCGAAAACACCGCACTTACTTTCTGTACCATCGTTTTAAAATGTGCTTTTAATCAGGGGGGAGTTTTATCCCCTTCTGATTGTTAAGTGATTCAACAAGCCTTGATACGGCTTTACTGCCTGTTAAAGCAGGATAAAAAGCGTAGGAAAGGAGAAAAAGGGTAATGAAGATCAGAACAACGTTTCGTCTCCTAATCATTTTTTTTCTTGTATTGCTTTCGCAGATGAGCGGGCTAAAAGCAATGGGTGAGGAGGAGCCACTGCCGGATCTGGAAATTCAGCAGAAGAAGCTTGGTAATATTTTTCTTAAAAATGAATCATCTGCTTTTACCGTTAGGACCGGCGGGGACAAAGTGACATGGACTGTAGTCGATTTTTGGGGGAACAACGTGGCATCAGGAACGAAAGAGGTAAAAGACGGTAAGGCGGAGCTGACATTATGGCTGAATAAGCTCGGGTATTTTACTTTAAAGCTTGCAGCTACAAAAAATGGTGAGCTATTAACCCAAAAAGAAACGCCCTTTGCCAGGTTGACACCATTTGATGTAACTGCATTTTCCGATTCGCAGTTTGGCATGTCTACTCATTTCAGCTCAACGTTAAGACCCGCGTGGAATCCGGTCTTAATGCCGCTTCTGCAAAAAGCCGGAGCAAAAAATTTCCGTGATGAAATGTACTGGGATCGAGTGGAGACACAAAAAGGGGTATACAGCTTTATGGACCGTTATACCAATTACATGAATGAAGCGAATGCCCATCAACTGAATCCATTAATGATCTTCAGTTACACGAATCCATTTTACGATAATGGATATACTCCTTATACCGATGAGGGGAGACAGGGATTTGCAAATTATGGGCGATCGATCTTGGAACAGTACGGAGAACAAATCAAACGGGTGGAAGTCTATAACGAATTTAACAATCCGGCATTTGGCGATATAGGAAGCGGGCCGGCAGACTCAAGAGCCGATTATTACTTCAAACTGTTGAAGAAAACCCAAGAAACTGTAAAAGAAATACGTCCGGATGTGACAGTTGTCGGAGGAGCAAGCTCTGCCATCCATATGGGGTGGCTGGAGGATTTATTTGAAGTTGGCGGTTTGGACTATATGGATGTCCTATCTGTTCACCCGTACCGGCTTACTCAAAATCCGGAAGGAATGTCCGCCGAATTGAAGGCTCTGAATGAGTTAGTCAAGCGGTATAATGGCGGAGAAACAAAACCAATCTGGATTACGGAAATGGGGTATACGACCGGCGGAACGAAAGCAGTTGATGAAAAAACACAAGCCGCTTATTTGGTCAGAATGTATGTATTGTCCCTCGCTGAAGGTGTTGAAAAAATTTACTGGTATGACTTTATGGATGACGGGTTAGATAAAGCAAAAATTGAAGATAACTTCGGCATCATTCGTCATGGAGATGATGCTCTAGGGGCTTATACTCCAAAACCTGCTTACGTGGCATATTCCGCTATGACCCGTCAGCTGACTGATGCTGTCTTTGAAAAGAAAGAAGAAATCGCTGCAGGGGTCCACAGCTACAAGTTTAAGAAGGGTTATAGTGCAGTCAGAGCATTATGGTCTGAAACTCCTCAAGACGTGACTATCCGGACGGATTGCTCTCTTACGGTCACGGATATTATGGGTCAGTCAAAAACAGTATATCCTAAAAATGGAAGGGTATACTTGGCATTGACGGGGAACGCTGTTTACGTAAAAGGGAATATCTACAAAATTGAGTCTGGCCGTAGATAAAACTTCAAAAAAGGAAACAACGAATGAAAAAAGCCGAACTACCCGCCACTCCGGGTGTTCGGCTTTTTTATTCAAACAGATTCTGCTTCCGTTTTACTTTTGGTCCCGTAAAGGATTTTTATCATTATCGTTTGTCCTGTCATAAACAAGGCACTGGTGAACCAATAGAGCGGCAAGGCCGACGGCGCACTTAACGAAAATACTGTTGTAATCACTGGAAAGAGAAAGGCCATTAGTTTGGCCTGCTGCATCATTCCTTGATTTGTTGGGTTTGGCTGCACATTGAGTTTTTGGGAAACCTGAAACTGAATGATGTACATCACTCCAACCAAAAGTGATAGGGTGACATCGGAATTCCCTAAATTAAACCATAAGAATTCGTGTGATGCAATTTCAGGTGTAGTACGAATCGCCGAATAGAATCCAAAGATGATTGGAATTTGAATGAGCATCGGCAAGCATCCCATGGCAAGCGGGTTTAATTTATTTTCTCGATAAACAGCAAACATTTCCTGCTGAATTTCTCTTTGTTTTACAGGATCTTTCGTCTTTTTCAGTTTGCTTTGAATCGCATCCAGCTCTGGTTTTATGACCGCAAGCTTTTGCTGAAAGATTTGCTGTTTTTTATATTGGTTGACGAATAGCGGCAAAAGCAGCAATCGGATAATTATCGTAACGCAAATAATGGAAAGTCCAAAATCCCCGTGAAATAACTCTGCCACACCTTTAAGCAATGCAGAAAAAGGCGAGACAAAATAATGATGGATAAACCCGTCATCAGTTCCGCCAGAAGCAGCTCCTGTACTCGCTTGGGCAGTGTTGACAGCAAGAATTGTAAAAGCAAAGGTGAATATAAAGCTTAATTTATTTATCATTCGTTTCAATTGTTTTCCTCCTTTTTATTTCACTGTCAAAAGGAGGTAAAACACTCTTCATCATCTGAAGATCTTTTCATACGAATCACTTTACTTATCCACTTGGTCATGCGATTATGAAAAATATCCAGTGCATCCTGCAAGCTGGGAGCCTGGAGAAGACTTTCTTCAGCTGTATGCCTTATATTGGAACTGAAGCCGGTCAAGCCTTTTTTTACGAAAAATACTGTACCGAATGCCGTCAAGGCAGGCAGGATAATCGTGACAAAATCCACGAAGAAAAAGAGTTCGTTTAATGAATCGAAAATCATTTTTTCTCACATCCGTTCATGTTGAGTTTACTATAGGAACGACTAAAAAGTCCAGAAATGAGGAGAGATTCATATGAGCCAGACGCAGCGTAACGGTAGAATCATATTTCATATTGATATGAATAGCTTTTACGCTTCAGTAGAGGTTGCCTATGATCCTTCCCTAAAAGGAAAGCCGCTTGCAATTGCCGGGAATGCAAAAGATCGCAAAGGAATAGTAGTTACGAGCAGCTATGAAGCACGTAAATACGGGGTGAAAGCGCCTATGCCTTTGTGGGAAGCGAAGAAGCTATGTCCTTCCTTAATTGTAAGATCACCTAATTTTGAACGGTACCGCTCATCTTCAAAAGAAATGTTCAGTCTGCTTCGAGAGTATACAGATTTGGTAGAGCCTGTTTCCATTGACGAAGGATATATGGATTTAACCAATACCCGTTTTCACGAATATGCTATGATAACTGCAAAAGAAATACAACAAAGACTTCTCGATGAGCTGCTGCTCCCTTCAAGCATCGGGATCGCACCAAATAAGTTTCTTGCGAAAATGGCATCGAACATGAAAAAGCCGTTAGGGATTACCGTTTTACGAAAAAGGGAGTTGAAGACTCTGCTGTGGCCAATGCCTATTCATAACATGCACGGAATTGGAGAAAAGACGGCGGAGAAGCTTTTGAAATTAAATATTACAACAATCGGTGATCTCGCTCTTACAGAGGAATTTCAATTAAAACAAGCATTAGGGGTTAATGGTACCAGGCTGAAAAATAGAGCGCTTGGCACCGACACAAGAGAAGTCAATCCTGACAGCATAAACGAATTCAAAAGCATCGGAAATTCATCGACTTTACCGCACGACAGCTCGGATAAAGATGAAATAAACAACTTGTTACAGAAGCTGTCTGCCTCTGTCAGCAGACGGCTAAAAAGAAAAGAGGTTGTAGCAAGCAAATTATCAATTATGATCCGTTATGCGGATTGGAAGACAGTAACGAGACATAAACGGTTAAATAATCCGACAGATCTAGAAACAGAACTTGTTCAAGAGGCCTCTGCGTTATTTTATAAGCATTGGAATGGCGAGCCGATTCGATTGGCAGGAATCACTGGAATGGACTTAATCGAAAGAGATAAAGCATTTAAACAGCTCGATTTATTCACTTTTACAGACGATGCAAAAAAAGAGCCAATATATAAACTTGTCAGTAAAATAAATGAAAAATACGGTACGGACGCCATAAAAAAAGGATTGAAGGGTAAGTCAAAAGAGAGCAATTCAGGCGGCACAAGTTTTAATAAAGATTTTCTTTCGAATAATAATGAAGATGAATAGCTTGAAATTGTAGACAAAGTTGTGGTAATTTCAATAATGGCTATTACTTTATGATGCAACTGAATGTTGAATAGAAAGGGAGTTTTATCATGCCAAAGCAGCAAATAGGAGTTGTAGGACTGGCAGTAATGGGAAAAAACCTCGCCTTGAATATTGAAAGCCGGGGATTTTCTATCTCTGTTTACAACAGATCTAGTGAAAAAACAGAGGAATTTCTCAAAGAAGCGGATGGTAAGCAGGTTGTTGGTACATACAGCATTGAGGAGTTTGTTCAATCACTTGAAACGCCTCGGAAAATCCTTCTTATGGTAAAAGCAGGAACACCAACTGATGCCACGATTCAATCATTGCTTCCTCATTTAGAAAAAGGAGACATCCTTATCGATGGCGGCAATACATATTATAAAGATACGCAAAGAAGAAACAAAGACCTTGCTGAAAGCGGAATCCATTTTATCGGAACCGGGGTATCCGGCGGTGAAGAAGGAGCTTTAAAAGGGCCTTCCATCATGCCTGGGGGCCAAAAAGAAGCTCACGAGCTTGTCGAACCGATTCTTGAAGCTATCTCTGCAAAAGTAAATGGTGAGGCATGTACAACTTATATCGGCCCAGATGGCGCGGGGCACTATGTAAAAATGGTTCATAACGGAATCGAATACGGAGATATGCAATTAATTTCCGAGTCTTATTTTATTCTGAAAAACCTTCTTGGTTTATCGGCTGATGAGCTTCACAAAGTCTTTTCCGAATGGAATAAAGGTGAGCTTGACAGCTATCTGATTGAAATTACAGCAGATATTTTTACAAAGATAGACGAAGAAACGAACCAGCCGCTTGTTGATGTGATTTTGGATAAAGCCGGCCAAAAAGGAACAGGCAAATGGACGAGCCAAAGCGCGCTTGATTTAGGTGTGCCGCTCCCGATTATCACAGAATCAGTTTTCGCTAGGTTTATCTCTTCAATGAAAGATGAGCGCGTGAAAGCATCTGAGATCCTTTCCGGCCCAACAGCCGAAGTAAACATTGAAAATAAAGAGGAAATCATTGAGGACGTTAGAAAAGCGTTGTTCATGAGTAAAATCTGCTCATACGCACAAGGATTTGCTCAAATGAAAGCAGCATCTGAAGAATACAATTGGGATTTAAAATATGGAGAAATTGCGATGATATTCAGAGGCGGATGTATCATCCGTGCCGCATTCCTTCAGCAAATTAAGGAAGCTTATGATCGCAATCCTGAGCTTGATAATCTCCTTTTAGATACTTATTTCAAAGAAATCGTCGAAAAGTATCAAGGCTCTCTTCGCAACGTACTGTCACTTGCGGTTGCACAGGGGATTCCTGTACCTTCATTCTCAAGTGCACTTGCGTATTATGACAGCTATCGTACAGCGACACTGCCTGCGAACCTCATTCAGGCACAGCGTGATTACTTCGGTGCCCACACGTATGAGCGAGTAGATAAAGAAGGAATTTTCCATACTGAATGGATGAAGTAATAGAATAAAGAAAAAAGGTAAACCGCAGATGGTTTACCTTTTTTCTTTGAGTTAATTTGTCCACCAATGAAAGCCTTCTTTTTCTAGAAGGGCATCCGATTCTTTAGGACCCATTGAACCTGATTCATAGTTCGGGTTGAGCGTCTTATTTTCTGCCCATGCCTCAGATATAGGGTCGACAAAGCTCCAGGAAAGCGCTACTTCATCCCAATGTGTAAAGTTTGTTGCGTCCCCATTCAGACAATCATTGATTAGCTTTTCATAAGCCTCAGGTGTGTTCATTCCGTCAATGTTGTTATTTTGATAGTCCAGTTTGATAGGTGCAGTAAAGGTCGATCCATCGACTTTTCTTGCATTTAAGTGAAGGGTAATTCCTTCATCAGGTTGAATATGAATTACTAATAAGTTCGGATGCATCGAATGGCCATTTCCATAATAAAGATTCATCGGAATATCTTTAAATTGGACAATAATTTCCGTTGATTTTTTTGCTAATCGTTTACCTGTTCTGATAAAGAAAGGAACGCCCGCCCAACGGAAGTTGTCAATTAATAATTTGCCGGCAACAAACGTTTCTGTATTCGAATGCTTATCTACATTTTGCTCCTCATTATAAGCAGGGACAACATTTCCATTGATTGTACCGGAATCGTATTGTCCTCTGACAAAGTAGTCGTCCACTTCTGCCTTCGTAACTTTTCGGAGAGCTCTGAACGCTTTTACCTTTTCACTTCTGATTTCATCCGTAGTTAAATTTATTGGCGGTTCCATTGCAAGTAGTGCCACCATTTGCAGAAGGTGGTTCTGAACCATATCACGCAATGCCCCGGACTTCTCGTAGTATCTGCCGCGGTCTTCTACTCCGAGAAACTCACTCGAAGTGATCTGAATGTTGGAAATATAACGGTTATTCCACAACGGTTCAAATAACGCGTTCGCAAACCGAATTACCTCAATATTTTGAACCATTTGCTTACCAAGATAATGATCAATTCTGTAAATTTGATCTTCAGTAAACGCTTCGCGGATTTCATCATTCAATTCTTTTGCACTTGGAAGATCGTGGCCAAATGGTTTTTCGATGATTAGTCTTGACCAACCATCTGTGGCAGTTAAGCCTTCATGCTTTAATTTCGTTGCGATAGTACCGAAAAATTCAGGAGCCATTGCAAGATAAAACATTCGGTTATGAGGAATGTTGTATGTATCTTCCAGTTGTTCAAGCAATTTATTTAGTTCCTGATATGATTCAGAAGAATTGACATCGAAAGAATGATAGTAAAAATGCGAAATGAAATCATCTAAATTTTGATTTTCTTCTGAAGATGAAACCGACTTAACAACATTGCTTCTGAAGACTTCGTTTGACCAATCGCGTCTCCCAACTCCAACTACAGCAAACTCTTCACCAATTTGTTTATTGACATAGAGCTGATGGATAGAGGGGAAAAGTTTACGTTTAGCTAAATCTCCAGTTGCGCCAAAAATAACAATAACAGCTTTTGGATAATTTGTTTGAGTTTTCAACTGACGTACCTCACTTTATAAAAGCTTATTTTCAACTTGCTTTACAAGTATTTAATTTTAAAGGGTAATTAGGACGAAAGCAACTAATTGAGACATTCTTTCAAAAACATAAACTCGAAATTGAGATTTCCAATTCGTTTTTGTTTCATGTATTCTTTTAATAGAATAAGGTCTAATTCCTATTATGGAGGATAAAGCAATTGGAATTATTATTTTTAGGAACGGGTGCCGGCATACCCGCAAAAACAAGAAATGTTACGTCGATCGCATTAAAATTACTGGAGGAACGGAACGCTGTATGGCTATTTGATTGCGGAGAAGCGACCCAGCATCAAATTCTTTACACCTCCTTAAAACCAAAAAAAATTGAAAAAATATTTATTAGCCATCTCCATGGAGACCACATTTATGGACTTCCGGGATTGATCAGCAGCCGAGCCTTTCAAGGTGGCGAGTCACAGCTTTCTATATATGGTCCTGCAGGAATTGAAGCGTTTGTGAGAACGAGCCTCCTCGTGTCAGGCACGAAGCTGTCCTATCCTTTAGAAATCATTGAAATAGAAGAAGGAACTGTTTTTGAAGATGATCAATTTAAGGTCATTACAAAAAAAGTGAGTCACGGAATGGAGTCATACGGCTTCAGGGTGGAGGAAAAGGATTTGCCTGGAGCGCTCCAAGTTGAAGAGCTGATGAAGAAAGGAGTTCAACCGGGGCCCATCTATCAAAGGCTGAAAAACGGGGAGACCATCAAAACAGAAACAGGTGAGCTCATAAACGGAAAGGACTTTATGGGACTGGAAAAAAAGGGGAGAGTTATCGCGTATTCTGGTGATACAAGACTGTGTGACTGTTTGGTGGATCTAGCGAAGCAGGCCGATGTACTTATTCATGAAGCAACATTTGGCAAAGAAGAAGACGATCTAGCCTATTTGTATTTTCACAGTACGACTGAACAAGCGGCAGCCACCGCTAAAAAAGCAAATGTTAACATGCTGATTCTTACACATATTAGTGCAAGATACCAAGGGGATAAGAAAAAAAGGGAGCTTGAAAGTGAAGCGAAAAAAATTTTCCCGCATACGTTTGTTGCCTCAGATTTTGACGTTTATCCTGTCACAAGAAACAAAGAATAAAGTTATCTATCTTGCCCATTTTCAACTGTGTAAATATTCTGTACAATAGGCTTGAAACCATTATTTTTAATATCAGACGATCATAAAAGGGGATGGAGAAATGAACGTTACAGTGTGGAATGAATTTCGCCATGAACAAAGCGATCTGCAAGTTCAAAGCATTTATCCAAACGGAATTCACGGGGCGATTCAGGAGTTCCTGCAGGAAGATGGTTATACAGTCAGAACTGCTGTATTAGATGAGCCGGAGCATGGGCTTACAGAGAAACTTTTAAATGAGACTGATGTCTTATTGTGGTGGGGACATAAAGCACATGAAGAAGTGGAAGATGCAATAGTTGAACGCGTGAAACAAAGAGTGCTTGAAGGAATGGGACTCATCGTACTTCATTCAGGCCACTTTTCAAAACCTTTCAAAGCGCTTATGGGTACGTCATGCGATTTAAAATGGCGGGAAGCGGGGGAAAAGGAACGATTATGGGTAATCGATCCTACACATCCTATTTTGGAAGGGGTTGGTGAGTATATTGAACTTGAACAAGAGGAAATGTACGGGGAGCATTTTGACATTCCGGAACCGGAGGAACTCATTCTTGTCAGCTGGTTTGAAGGCGGAGAAGTATTTCGCAGCGGCTGCACCTTTAAACGGGGAAGGGGAAAGATCTTTTATTTCCGGCCCGGCCATGAAACCTATCCCTCCTATTACCATCCGCAAATCCAAAAAGTAATTAAGAATGCAGTCAAGTGGGCAAACAGGGATAGAACAGATCAGGTAACGTATGGAAACAAGGAACCGCTTGAAAAAATTTCAGGAAAATAACAGCTAAAGGTGTATGCAAAAAGGAGAGATGTGGCAATATGTCACCCAAATTAAAAATAGGTATCATTGGTGCAGGGGGAATAGCAAGAAACGTACATATTCCAAATTACTTACGGCAGGGAAATCGCATAGAGATTGTCTCTGTTTGTGATGTCAATGAAGCAGCTGCAAAGTCCTGCGCTGAAGAATTCGGCATTCAACATACATTTACCAGCTACGAGGACATGTTTCGCGAGCTAGACATCGATGCGGTCAGCGTCTGCACGCCAAACAAATTTCATTTTCCTGCAACAACAACTGCCCTTGAAGCAGGATGCCATGTGTTATGTGAAAAGCCCCCTGCTATGACTCCGGAAGAGGCTATCGGTATGGCGGAGGTGGCTAAAAGAAAAGGGAAAATTTTAATGTACGGATTTCATTACCGGCACTCTGCTGAAGTGGAAGCTCTTAAACGATTTATTGCGGCAGGTGAGCTTGGAGATATTTATGCCGTTCGCGCGCATGCCTTAAGGAGAAGAGGGATTCCCGGCTGGGGAGTCTTTACAAACAAGGAGCTGCAAGGCGGAGGGCCGTTAATTGATATTGGGGTTCATATGCTGGACACCGCCCTTTATCTTATGGGATATCCCGAACCAGATGTCGTTTTTGGAAAAACCCACCAAAAACTCGGCATACGGGAGGGAGTCGGCTTTTTCGGGAAATGGGATTGGCGAAACTTTTCGATTGAGGATCTTGCTCACAGCATGATCACGTTTAAAAATGGTGCATCGCTTATTTTAGAAACCTCTTTTGCGGCAAATATTGAAAAAGAAGAAACGATGCAGGTTTCCTTGATGGGAAATCAAGGTGGCGCCGATGTGTTTCCCTTGAAAATTTTTCAGGAGAGGCATGAAACGCTGATTGACAGCACTCCGATCATTTTTCAAGAGAAAACAAGCCACGAGCTAGAGGTAGAGAGGTTTGTCGATGCTTGCCGGGCCGGCCACGCATCTGTACCTGCTGCAGAGCAAGGTGTCGTGATTCAAAAGCTGATATATGCTATCTATAAATCAGCTGAAATTGGTGATACAGTTAAATATTAGTAGGGTAGAGGTGCAGGCCCATGATGAAATGGCAAACCCAGGATGAGCTTAAATCGCTGCTCATCTCACTCATTCAATATGACAGCATTTCCGGAACGACAGGAGAAGTAGCGCTGGCAGAATATATGTATAACTTATTAAAAGATCGCTCCTATTTTCAAAAAAATCCGAACCATCTAACCTTGCACCCTATGAAAGACGGAAGATATTTTTTGTCCGCGCTTGTTAAAAAACAACCAAATAAAAATACGATAGTAATGCTTAGCCATTTTGACGTAGTTGATGTTGACGATTACGGCGAGTTTAAAAACATGGCTTGCAAGCCTGTCGAATTGCTTAATTCATTTACAAAGAAAAAAGAACTTTTGCCGGAACGGGCAAGAAGGGATTTGGAGAGCGGAGATTGGATATTTGGTCGAGGAGCAATGGACATGAAATCGGGGCTGGCGGTTCAGCTCTCTATGCTGGAAAGGGCAATGAACGGTTTATTTGACGGAAATTTGCTATTGGTGACCGTACCTGATGAAGAGGTAAACTCGCAAGGCATGATTGAAGCAGTCCCAGTATTAAGGGAAATGAAGGATTTACATGACCTTAAGTATATCGCTTGTTTAAACAGTGAACCGATGTTCGAAAAATTTCCTGGAGACCCAAATCTTTATGTATACAGTGGAAGCATCGGGAAAGTATTGCCCGGTTTCTTTTGCAAAGGAATTGAAACCCACGTAGGGGAACCGTTTTCAGGATTAAATTCAAATCTCATGGTTTCTGAGGTCAACCGTCTTCTTGAATTAAATGTAGGCTATTGTGAAGCAGTAGACGGAGAGTTTACTCCGCCGCCAACGAATCTGATGCAAAAGGATTTGAAGGAAAATTATTCAGTGCAAACCCCGCATGCTTCCGTATCGCTTTTTAACGTTCTCACGATGGAGCGTTCTGCTGATGAGCTTCATCGAATGCTGATTGATACCGCCAAGAAAGCCGCATTGAACATCGAAAATAACATAAATAAAAAAACGTTAGATTACCAAAGATTCGAAGCTTTTTCAAAGGAAGAATACAAGGTGTCAGTTTTTACGTTTGAACGCTTGCTTGAGCTTGCAGAAAAACGTGCGGGTAAGTCGGAAGCTGAGAGAATACTAAATTATGTGTTTGCCAACCGGGGTAAATTAGGAGATCGGGATTTCACGACAAAAATAGTTTCTGAATTGGCTTCGCTTTGCAAAGAGGACGGCCCGATGATTGTGTTGTTTTACAGCCCTCCTTTTTATCCGTCGGTCTCATCAAAAGATGAACCTTTAATCAGAAAAACGATTGACTCGGTTACGGAGTTTGCTGATAAACAATTTGGACTTAAATTCAAAGAGGTTCAATATTTTCCCGGACTTTCTGATTTAAGTTATCTACAGCTCGAAAAGCAATCGGTCAGTACGTATACAAACAATATGCCGTTGTTTAATCGAGGTTACGCTTTGCCTTCAGGGAAGGAAAGTACGATCTTCGTACCTGTTATCAATGTAGGCCCTTTCGGAAAAGATCCCCATAAATGGACGGAAAGGCTCCATGTTCCTTATTCGTTTGGACAGCTGCCTCAGGTCTTACAGTATACGATCGAAAGTCTGTTAAACCAAGCCTAGCAATATTTAGGCTTGGTTTTTTAAGGCTTGTTTCGAAAATTCCACTTTTATCTCAGCTGAGCGCCTTGCTGCATTCCTTACGCATTCTGTTACTGCTTCGCTAAAATGGTACCGTTGAAGCGTTTTTAATCCCGCTTCTGTTGTACCCCCAGGACTCGTGATTTCTTTCTTTAAAATTCCAGGAGATTTTTCGCTTTGCAACAGCATTTCCGTTGCTCCTGAAAGTGTTTGGAAAATCAAATGTTTTGCGGTAGACTGTGACAATCCAACCTCAATAGCAGCGGCCTCCAATGCCTCAATAAAATGATAAATATAGGCAGGACCGCTTCCGGAAACGGCTGTGATGGCATCCATTTCATTTTCATCGACGTAAAACGCTTCACCGATCGTTTCCAAAAAAGCTTGGGCATGATTAAATTGTTTTTCTGTGACATGTTCGCATACAGTAAATGCTGTGGCAGACTTTTGAATGGAAGCGGATGTATTCGGCATCGCACGAACCACAGAAACTTGCTCATTAAAAAGCAGTTGAATGGTGTCGATCGTGATACCTGCAAGAACGGAAATGATCAAATGATCGTTCAGATAAGAACGAATGTTTTGGATTCCTGAAGCTGCATCCTTCGGTTTCATTGCAAGAACAACAATATCTGTTTCCTGCATGAGCTGTTTTTTATCCGTACAAATGGTAATTCCGTACGTGTTATTGAGCTCGTGAAGCCGATCAATATTTGAATGATTGGTGACATAAATATTTTTCGGATTGATGATCTTACTATTTACCATTCCGTTTATCATTGATTCAGCCATGGAACCAGCTCCAATAAAGCCGATTTTATTCATAGGTAAAACCTCCTTAAATTAAGTGAATCTTCAATTAGTGGGGAAGGGACGTCAGCTGGTCCCCGCCAAGGGTATACAGGAGTTGCTGCAGGATAAAAAAAGAACCCCTTCATCGTAAGGACGAAAGGGTTCGCGGTACCACCTTTAATTAGCACGTGATATAAAGACATGCTCTCTTAAGTTTCCTTTAACGCGGAAAACGTTTAGGTTTGCCTAACCGCTCTTAGGGAAGGTTCAACAAGAAGAGTGGGTCTGAAATCTTTCAGCCGGAGGATTTCAGTTTCTAAAACCATCGTCTGTTTACTAGTCCTAGTCGCTGCGTTCGTATTCGTACAATTTGTTTGTTGCCATTATGCAATGGCTGGTTGTCGTGTGTCAAGCAGTTTTTGGTTTGCATGCTGTGACATTCCATTTTAAAAAAGCTAAAATATAAAATAAAAGTGAAAAAGGCGTTGATTTATTTTATGAGGACGAGACGTAAAATTATTCCTATTTCTTTACCTACTCCATTTCCTGTAGGAGACGTCATCGTATACGTTTTGTTAGGTGAAGCCGTAACCTTGATAGATGCAGGTCCGAAAACGAAAGAAGCGTATGAGGCATTAAAAGGAGCGCTATCACGACACGGAATTTCTTTATTAGATATTGACCAAGTGATCCTTACTCATCATCACGCCGACCATGTTGGATTGTTGGATGATCTTCCAGAACGAGTGAGAATTATCGGTCATCCGAATAATGAACCGTACATAAATCAAAAACCTGAATTTATTCATAAGGAGCTCGATTATTTTTATGAATTGTTTCAATCGTTTGGAGTTCCGGAACAATTAAATGAATTGGTAATGGAATTTAGAAAGATATATCGATTATCGTGTCACCGCCCTTTAACACAAGCAGTAAAAGAAGGCGATAGGATCGAAGACTTAGAGGATTGGGATATTTACTATACACCCGGGCACGCAGAGTCGCACATTGTTCTTTATCATCTTGGAGAACATATTATGCTTGGCGGAGATGTACTGTTAAAACAAACTTCTTCAAATCCGCTTCTTGAGGTTCCCAAAAACAACGATATTCGCTCTCGTCCGCTGCTTGATTATAATAAATCACTTAAAAAATTGGCGGATCTGGAGATTAAAACGATTCTTCCCGGACATGGAGAACCCATTGATAATGTCCGCCAGCTTGTTGATAACCGGCTGCAAAAACAACAAAGACGTGCAGAAGAGGTCTATCATTTTTTGCAAAAAGATGCTCTTACCCCTTATGAAGTGTGCCAAAAGCTATTTCCTCAAAAATATGAAAACGAGTTGTTTTTTACAATGAGTGAAACAGTCGGGCAGCTTGACGATTTAGAAGATCGAGGGAAGGTTGAAATGTTTCTGCATCACGGGCATGTGTACTACAAAGCAAAGCGGGTGGAAAAATGAATGAAAGACTTAAAGGAAAAACCGTTTTTATTACAGGAGCGTCAGGAGGACTGGGTGAGAAAATAGCGTATCAAGCTGCTCTTAAAGGGGCACATGTGTATGCAGCTGCGAGAAGGATGGAGCCGCTCGAACGCCTGCGGACTAAAATTCATCAAGAAACACAAGGAAGCTGCAAGCCAATCATTCTCGATGTATCTGATCTTGAGAAGGTGTCAAACGTATTTGCCGAAATCAACAGAATCGACGTGTTGGTAAATAACGCTGGATTCGGGGTTTTTAAAACTGTAGAGGATTCTACTCTGGAAGAAATGAAAGGCATGTTTGAAGTCAATGTCTTCGGTCTTGTGGCATGTACAAAAATGGCTCTCCCCAAGATGATTGATAAGGGTCACGGACACATAATCAATGTCGCTTCACAGGGTGGAAAGATTGCAACTCCTAAATCGAGCCTTTACTCTGCAACAAAGCATGCCGTACTTGCCTATTCAAACAGCCTGAGAATGGAGCTTATGAAAACAGGTATTCACGTAACCACAGTGAATCCTGGTCCGATCCGCACGAACTTTTTTTCGATAGCAGATGAGAGCGGAAATTATGCAAAAACCATTGATAAGTGGATGCTTGACGCTGATAAAGTTGCCGGAAAAGTAGTTGCCTGTATGCTGACAAATAAACGGGAAATTAACCTTCCTGCTTGGATGAATGCAGGCAGCAAGCTCTATCAACTGTTTCCCGGACTTGTTGAACGAGTGGCCCGTGGCGCATTTTCGAAAAAATAACGAAACCAGAATATTGTGTTAAAATAAGTTCAATCAATGGGGATCTTACTATATACGAAAAACTGTCATCATCTAAGGGGAACGAGGGAGAAAATGAATCAATCCAACAGCAGTCTTATTTCATTGTTTACTTCACATTCCAGACAGGACTGGAGAAAGCTCGGAATGCCTTCAGCAATCCCGATAAAGGAAAAAGAAATGGATGCATTAAAAGGAGTCAATGTATCACTGTCTCTTTCAGAAGTGAAGGAAATTTACGTTCCGTTTGTCCAGTTATTAAATATACATATCATGTCGTATTTTCAAAGACAGCGCGGCATACACGCCTACTTAAATAATCAAAATCAACGCCAGCCATTTATCATTGGAATCGCAGGAAGCGTCGCCGTAGGTAAAAGCACAACTGCACGCATCCTGCAAACCTTGCTCTCGCGTATGCCATGGAAACCAAAGGTCAGCTTAATTACAACGGACGGCTTCCTATATCCGAACAAGCAGCTGGAAGAAAAAGGGTTGATGCTGAAAAAAGGATTTCCGGAAAGTTATGATGTAAAACGTTTACTTGGATTTTTAAGCGAAATAAAAGCCGGAAAGAAGATCGTTCGCGCTCCTGTGTATTCCCACCTTACCTATGACAGAGTTCCTGGATCCTATGAAACCATAGAAGACGCTGACGTTGTCATCATCGAAGGGATTAATGTGCTTCAAACCCCGCCACCATCAGAAGAAGACATTAATAAGCCAAGGGTCTTCGTGTCAGATTTCTTTAATTATTCCATCTATGTAGACGCAGAAGAGAAATTGATTACGACTTGGTACATTGAGCGGTTTTTGAAGCTGAGAGAAACCGCATTTCAAGACCCTGAATCCTATTTTCATCGCTACAAGGATTTATCCGACGATGAGGCAATCAAGTTTGCACAAAACATTTGGACGAAAGTAAACAGGCCGAATTTACAAGAGAATATTCTCCCAACAAAATACAGAGCGGATTTCATATTAAAAAAGGGAATAGGACATAGAGGTGAGAAAATATTGGTTCGTAATATTTGATTTACAGTAATTTTATTATGTAAACTATAAAGGTTGAAAGCTCTTCCGTTCGAAAGATCACTCATTTGGTGATACAATGGCATTAAGAAATGTTGGAGGGAAAACTACATGCAGATCCAATTAACTGAAACAGCAGATAAAATGCTTAAAGAGGCGTTAATGGCGTCACCGGGAAAACATATACAGCTTGCCTATGATTCTGAAGGATGCGGCTGCGCGGTAAGCGGGGTACCGGCTCTGTGGCTGACAGATCAGCCTGTCGGCGAGACAGAATCGATTCAAACGAACGGAGCTCCGATTCTTATTCAAAAAGTGAAAAAGGTATTTTTCGATGAACAAATGAAGATGGACGCGAATGAAAAGTCGAATACTTTTTCATTAAAAAGCAATTCTGAAACGTTAAATCCGAGAATGAGAATGATAAGCAAATAAGGAGAAAAACGAATTGGGCGATAAAATTCAATCGATGAAAAACGTAGCTCAGGATAAAACATGGGTCTCTTTTTTACATGCGAACCATCCATACACCTTGCTTCATTGGTCCATCGGCGGTACAGAATCTATTCAAAAGGACGTCTGGCTGCTGCAGGATGAAATGACGTTTGAGGCTCGCGAATTCCCGTCATTGGACGAAGCGCTTTCCTGGGTGAACGAGCATTTAAAGGAGATTACAGATATTCTGTAGAAAAAGGGGGAGGAAGGATGCATCCTCCTTTTTTAATTGACAAACTCCTCAAGAAACTCTTCCACTGCTTTTTTGTACTCCTTGTTGTTTTTCGTATACGACATCGCATGTTCGCCTAACTCGGCCAGATAGATTTTTTTCTTTCCCTTCTTTTTTTCAAAAAGAAGCTGACTGCTCATTGAAGGAATATAATCATCGTCCTTGCTGTGAATAAACAAAACGGGATTGTCAATGCGATCGATAATTGACAATGGAGAAATCTCCTTGATACGATAGCCGTCACGGATCTTAAGAAAAAAATTGGCAACAGGTAAAATCAGTTTTCCTGACAGCTTAAATTCTGTTTTTAATCGATAATTCAATTGTTCCCATAGCGCAGCAAACGGGCAGTCGGCAATATAAAAATCGGCTCCGTCTTCAATGTGGCCTGCATAAAGCAGGGCTGTGACTGCTCCCATTGATTCACCGTGGATCCCGATTTGCGCTTTTTCCCCGGTTTGACTTCGTACCCAGCGGACCACTTCTGCCAAATCAAACTTTTCATAATAGCCATAGCTTGTCGTTTTGCCACCGCTTAATCCGTGTTTTCTATGATCATATATGACTACATTCCAGCCAAGCTCTATAAATAAGTTCATATATTTTACGGAATTGTACAGGCTCATCGTGACTCCATGGCAAATAATCATCGTTTTGGTTGTTTGATAAGGCTTAATGTAATATCCTTTAATCGGATAGCCATAAGGGCTCATCAAATTTATTTCGTCTTTCGGCAGTTCATCGAACGTTTTTTGGACATAATGGCCGTCTAACGTTTCTCGGTCGATGATTTCTTTTTCCGTTTTTTTCTTTATGTACATGATTTTATTTGTGAAAAAAATACCGATAGCAAAAATAACTGAGAACACCACACCAATTCCTATCAGCAACTTCTTCATTTCGATTCCCCCGATTGTAGTTTTGTTCATTTCTATCATAGCATTGATGGATGAAAAACGCTGGCATAGAGAGGATGATATTTATGAAAAAAGAGAAAAAACCAGAGTTAAAGGAAGCTATGAATGATGAGTTGAAGTCGAAATTGTTTGAGATGAAAAACCAATTAAAAAGTGAAGAAGAAGAAAAAGCCCAAAAACGAAAAGAAGAGGCTATAAAGAGGAAAAAAGAAGCGGAGCAAAACAAAAGCTTTGAAGAACTGCTAAATGAAAGCGATCTGAATTGGAAACAATATAAATCGTAAATGGAGAAGTAAGTTCGATTACTTGTACTGGCGGTGCAACTCTGGTTCAGAACGGTGCAATTCCAGGGCAGGACAGTGCAATTCCGGTGCAGAAGGGCGCAATTCCGAGGCAGAAGGGCGTAATTCCGAGGTAGAACGGTGCAATTCCGAAGCAGAAGGGCGTAATTCCGAGGTAGAACGGTGCAATTCCAGCACAGAACGGTGCAATACCCGTACCTGACCGTACATTTTCAGTGACCTTCTACACAATTTCAGCCAGCATCAGTGCAAGCAATCAAAATCAGATACGAATCCCAATCTTAAGTTAATAAAAAAGGCGGACTCTTCCACGCATTTCGCGTTCCGCGAGTCCGCCTATTTGTATTCTATTTCCGGTGGGCTTCGTACACGTTCCGTTTAGTATAATACTGAAGCGCTTTTCTTTCTTGTTCGGAGAGTGGCCTGCTTTGTGCAGCACGCACATTTTCCCGAATCTGTTCGATGCTGCTTGCTCCAGCTGCAATTGTTCCTACTGCATTATGCTTTAGGATGTATTGGACGGATGCTTCAGTCAAGCTGAGATCCGGCACTGCATTGGAGATTGCTTCTCTGGCAGCGACAATCTCATCTTCGTGATAGGATAGGTAACCCCCAGCTGCTTTCTTTTTTAGCTCTGAGAACGGCTTTCCGCTTAATAATCCTTTGGCCAAGGGACCTCTGGCAACGACACTAATGTTGTTTTCTTCAAGAAGTGAAAACCATTCTTCAGGCCTTCTGTCAAAGAGGCTGTATTGCATCATGATGGAAACGATATTAGACTTCTTGATATAATCTTTGATCACGTTTGGCCGGATAGAAGAAATGCCGTAATATCTGATGACACCCTCCTGCTTTAGCTCTTCAAACGCTTCAATTGTTTCGTCGATCGGGTCGTCAATCGTTCCTCCGTGAAGCTGATAAAGGTCAATGTAGTCGGTTTTTAGTCGGGATAAGCTTTTTTTGACTGCTTCTTTTATGTAAGTCTTCGAAGGATCCCAATGCCATCCCGGCTTGCCTTGTTCAAATCGGTTTCCAACCTTCGTTGCCACAATGATGTCTTGTCTTCTGTTTTTTATGGCATCGCCGACGATTTCTTCATTTGTCCCTTGATCATATAAGTCTGCGGTGTCCAAATAATTAACGCCCAGTTCAATCGCTTCATCTAACGTCGACAAAGCTTTTTCCTTATCGGTGCCAAGCGACATACACCCAAGTCCCATTTCGCTCACATATAAATCGGAATGGCCCAGTCGTCTTTTCTTCACGTTTATCACTCCCAGCAATGTGTTAATCATACCGTAATATAACACAGCCGGCGTTTCAATGATAATGTACTTTATGAACGAATCCATTCTTTAATTGTACGAAATGTTTTTCCGTATTCCTTTAGTTTCGCTCTTATTTCCCATGCTTTCCCGGTTAACACAATTCCGTTCGGAAGACGGTATATCTTCATAGGTTCCGCTCCTTTCTCGTCCATATATGATAATATGTATGGTGATGAAAGAAGGATAGAACGAGGAGTTGAGTGAAGTGAGCAACCTGGAAGAAAAAACATTGAAAAAAGAGAAGCTATATTCCGGAAAGGTGATCGATCTCTATCTTGAAGAGGTAGAGCTGCCGAACGGGAAAACAAGCAAAAGGGAAATCGTCAAGCACCCCGGGGCAGTAGCGGTTATTGCTTTAACACAAGACGAAAAGATCGTGATGGTTCAACAATACAGAAAAGCGCTAGAGCGGACAATTGTAGAGATCCCTGCAGGCAAGCTTGAAAAAAATGAAGATCCGAAAGAAGCCGCTTTGAGAGAATTGGAGGAAGAAACCGGGTATACCTCACCATCGTTACAAAAGGTGATCTCTTTTTACACCTCACCGGGATTTGCCGACGAATTAATTCATTTATATATTGCTGATGGCATCGAGCCTCTTGCAGAAAAAAAACAATTGGATGAAGATGAATTCGTAGACGTAATGCTTGTTTCTTTGGAAGAAGCTCAGGATTTAGTGGAATCCCATGAGATTTATGATGCAAAAACGGCTTACGCAGTACAATATTTGCAGCTCTTACATAAGTCAGGTGGTGGAAAGTAAGTTGTCTTGGAAGTTAAAAGCATTCCATGAATTAACAGCAACGGAGCTTTACCGGATTATGAAAGCAAGAATCGATGTATTTGTCGTTGAACAGGAATGTCCTTACCATGATGCGGATAATCGTGATTTCGAATCCTATCATTTATTTCTTGAAGAAGAAAATGAAATTGCAGCCTATTGCAGACTGATCCCTAATGGGGTCGTCTATGATGAGGCCACAATCGGCAGGGTGCTTGTGAAAAAAGATAAAAGAGGAAAAGGGTACGCTTTCCGGCTTTTTGCGAAAGCAGTTCAAGTGCTTGAGGAAGAGTGGAAGGAGCCTGCCATAAAAATTCAAGCTCAGGCCTACTTGCGCGAATTTTACGGTTCGTTTAGCTTCGAGGAGGTAACAGAGGTTTATCTTGAAGATAATATTCCCCATATTGATATGATCAGAACAACCACTTCCTTATAGGACTTTGATTTGATGTAATAAGATTTCTTTCTATTCCTATTATGAAAAGCTATAATAATGATAGGAGAGTGATCAATATGTCAAAATCAAAAGCACGCAAAAGACGGGAGCATCTTGTGCGGAATACAGGGTACAGCAAGTCGGTTCATAGAGGGATAATACCAGATTTCAGCACCTATGTGAGAAAGACACCGACGAAGAAGGAACAGCTTGAAAAAATGAATAAGAAACACAAAGGGAAGAACTCTTTTGACCGGTACGAATCAGGGCAAAAGAGTTCTTTTATTTTAAACAAAACTAGCATAATTCATCAGGTTTCTTTCATACAATCTGGTAATGAGAGAATTCAGGAGGAAACTGATGCGCAGATACAATTTGAAAGAGCGGGTCTCGATCCATATAAAAGATTACTCATCCATTTATCTATTCATTAGTATATTGTTTGTTATGGGCGTTGTTTTTGGGGCAGTAATTGTTAATAGTATGACACTTAACCAAAAGGAAGATTTGTTTACGTATTTGAACAGCTTTTTCGGACAAGTTATGGAGGGGAAAATATTCAGCCAAAATGAAATGCTGGGTCAAAGCTTTTTTCATAACGTCAAATATTTGGGTCTCATGTGGATTCTCGGAATATCAGTCATCGGGCTGCCGATTCTTCTCATTATGGTTTTTTTAAAGGGGATTGTCGTCGGCTTTACGGTTGGGTTTCTCGTCAATCAGATGGGATTGAATGGCTTTTATCTTTCCTTTGTATCCGTTCTGCCGCAAAATATGCTGCTAATTCCTGCATTTATCATCACGGGAGCGTTATCCACTGCCTTTTCGTTAAAGCTTGTCAGGCAGCTTTTCTTGAAAAAAAGCTTGAATCATGCCCCGGCTCAGTTATTTGGAAAGTATGCTTTTGTTTTGCTGTTCATCGTCATTTTTTCTTTTTCAGCCTCATTTATAGAAGCCTATTTATCTCCATTTTTAATTGAAAAAATCGCCGCATTTACATTTTAGTTATTATCATATTAAAATGATTTCAATTACAAAATTATAATAATTTTAGTTGGCTCTCCTTGGCCGATTTGATATAATATCAAAGAAGCGGCGTAGGAGGGAATTTTTGATGGAAAACCGTATTGAACGAATAAAAAAACAGCTGCATTCTTCCAGCTATAAGCTGACGCCACAACGTGAAGCCACTGTTCGTGTGCTGTTGGAGAACGAAGAAGACCATCTGAGTGCAGAAGATGTGTACCTCCTCGTAAAAGAAAAGTCACCGGAAATTGGACTTGCTACAGTTTATCGTACGCTCGAACTATTAACTGAATTAAAAGTAGTAGATAAAATAAATTTTGGCGATGGTGTATCAAGATACGATCTCAGAAAAGAAGGCGCTGCTCATTTTCACCATCACCTCGTATGTATGGAATGCGGAACTGTCGATGAAATCGTTGAAGATTTGCTTGAAGAAGTGGAAGAAGTAATTGAAAGAGACTGGAAGTTTCAAATAAAAGATCATAGACTTACCTTTCATGGCATTTGCCATCGATGCAAAGACAATCAGCCAACAGATAAATAAGCTTTCTTAGGTGCCTTTTCTTCCAAAATAGAAGGGGCCGTTTCTATTTTCAAATGTATAAAACCCTGCTCTATTGGCATAGATTGTTATATAGAAGCGTAGAGAAAGGGCAGGGTTTATATGCGGAAATCAATGAAAGCAGCAGCTGATATGTTTAAAGTATTTATTCTTTTTTCCGGTTTTACCATTCTTTTTTATTGTGCTATGATGTGGATAAATTCCGAATATAGAGACTATCATCGCTATGATCCCCCTGAAGGATCTGCTATTAAGGTGACCACGATGGAAGAAGAGAATCACAGCAGATGGTTTGATCGGTTAATGTTTTTTTATTTGAATGGGGAGTAGAAATTGAAGGATCAACTAAACGACTTTATTCATTTTATGACTGTCGAACGAGGTCTATCTGAAAATACCATTGTCTCTTATGAGCGTGATTTAAAAGGGTACATGCTGTTTTTAAAAGAAACGGAACAAGTGGATAATATAGAAAAGATTGAAAGAATACACATTATCCATTACTTAAAGTATTTGAAGGAAGCTGGGAAATCTAGTAAGACGGCAGCGAGGCATTTAGCCTCCATCCGCTCATTCCATCAATTTTTACTGCGTGAAGGCGCATCTAAGAAGGATCCATCCGTGCACATTGAATCGCAAAAAACTGAACGAATGCTTCCGAAAGTGCTTTCGTTGTCCGAGACAGAACGTTTGTTGGATACACCCAAGCCCGTTAACCCCTTTGGCTATAGAGATAAAGCGATGCTTGAATTGCTTTATGCAACAGGAATTCGTGTCAGTGAAATGATCGATCTAAAAATGGATGATGTCCATTTGAAAATGGGATTTATCCGCTGCTTCGGAAAGGGAAGGAAAGAGCGGATCGTTCCAATCGGCAAGCAAGCTTCTGATGCGCTCGATCAATATTTGACAAAGGCAAGAGGAAAGCTATTAAAAAGAAAAACCTCAGATTTTTTGTTTTTAAATCATCATGGCAATCCGATCAGCAGGCAAGGATTTTGGAAAAATCTTAAAAAAATAGCGGTTGAGGCCGGTATTCTGACAAAGCTCACTCCCCATACGTTAAGGCATTCCTTTGCCACTCATTTACTAGAGAACGGCGCTGATTTACGTGCGGTGCAAGAGATGCTCGGACATGCTGATATTTCAACGACACAAATCTATACCCATGTAACGAAAACACGGCTTAAAGACGTCTATAAGCAATTTCATCCCCGCGCATAAAATTGCCCGGTGGAGACTCACCCGCCTGGAATTGGCGGGTTTTTCGCGCCTGGTTGTCAATTTTTCGCGAAAACCTTTATAATTAGGTGTTGAGAAATATATAAAGTTATACATATTTAGGAGGATTCACATGCCTTTTGATCAATATAAACGAGTATTCCTTATTGTCATGGATTCTGTGGGAATAGGCGAAGCTCCTGATGCCGCTGATTTTAATGATACCGGCGCCGATACTCTTGGACATATTGCGGAGCAAATGGAAGGTCTTCGTGTGCCCAATCTAGCAAAATTAGGCTTAGGCCATATTAAAGAAATTCAAGGGGTTGAAAAGTCTGCCGTTCCTATGGCCCATTATGGAAAGATGAAAGAGGCATCGAACGGAAAAGATACGATGACTGGCCATTGGGAGATCATGGGGCTCCGGATTGAACAGCCATTTCAAGTGTTTCCGGAAGGCTTTCCTGATGAGTTGATTAAGGAGCTAGAGGAGAAAACAAATCGCAAAATCATCGGGAATATGCCGGCTTCCGGCACAGAAATTCTCGATGAATTGGGACAAGAGCATATGGAATCCGGTTCGTTAATTGTCTATACTTCTGCTGATTCCGTCCTGCAAATAGCCGCGCATGAGGAAATTGTTCCACTTGAAGAATTATATAAAATTTGTGAGATAGCCCGTGAGTTAACACTTCAGGATAAGTATAAAGTCGGCAGAGTAATTGCACGGCCGTTTATCGGCAAACCAGGTCAATTTAAGAGAACGCCTAACCGCCACGACTATGCGTTGAAGCCGTTTGGCCGCACAGTGATGAATGAGCTGAAGGACGCGGGGTTTGACAGCATAGCTATCGGAAAAATTCATGACATCTATGATGGAGAAGGGATAACGAAATCCATTAGAACAACGTCAAACATGGATGGTATGGATAAGCTGATTGCATCAATGGATGACGATTTTACAGGACTGAGCTTTATTAATCTTGTCGATTTTGATGCAATATTTGGTCATCGACGTGATCCGAAGGGCTATGGAAAAGCGCTGGAAGAGTTTGACCAACGGCTGCCTGAAGTATTTGAAAAACTGAAAACGGATGATTTATTAATCATTACTGCCGATCACGGGAATGATCCTGTTCATCACGGCACAGATCATACGAGAGAATATGTCCCGCTTTTAGTGTATACAAAACAAATCGAAAAAGGTACAAGGCTTCCTGATGGGGAAACCTTCGCCAACGTGGGAGCTGCGATTGCTGATAATTTTAAGATTAAGCTTCCCGAACATGGAACAAGCTTTATGACATTATTAAATACAGGGAGGACAAAGTGATGAAGGAGACAAGGCAAGCAGCTGATTACATTAAGAAAAAAGCAGAACAAAAACCGAAAATAGGCTTGATATTGGGATCAGGTCTTGGTGTTCTAGCAGAGGAAATTACCGACGCAGTCACAATTGATTACAGTGAGATTCCAGATTTTCCGGTATCTACGGTAGAAGGCCATGCGGGCAGGCTTGTAATTGGCAGCCTTGAAGGTGTGAATGTTGTGGCTATGCAGGGACGCTTTCATTTTTATGAAGGGCACTCGATGGATCGTGTGATTTTTCCGGTAAGGGTGATGAAGGAGCTTGGTGTCGAAACATTAATTGTTACCAATGCGGCCGGAGGAGTAAATGAATCGTATCAGCCTGGTGACTTAATGATTATCAGCGACCACATTAATCTAATGGGCACCAATCCGTTAATCGGTCCGAATAGCCCTGAAATTGGCGATCGCTTTCCGGATATGTCGGAGGCCTATAGCAAACGCCTCAGAGAGTTAGCGAAAACAAGCGCAGATGCATTGTCGATCTCTGTTCAGGAAGGAGTATATACAGCAGTAACCGGTCCTTCCTACGAAACACCGGCAGAGATTCGTTTCTTCCGTACAATCGGCACTGACGCAGTCGGTATGTCGACTGTCCCGGAGGTCATTGCTGCTAGACACGCAGGCATTGAAGTTCTTGGCATTTCCTGTATTTCGAATCTTGCATCAGGCATCCTCGATCAGCCTCTCTCACATGATGAGGTCATTGAGGTAACGACTAAAGTAAGAGCCAACTTCCTTACGTTCGTGAAACGAATCGTATCTCAAGTATAGAGAGGAGAATGCCAAATGAGAATGGTCGATATCATACAAGATAAACGAAATGGAAAAGAGCTCTCAGACGAACAAATAGACTTTTTTATACAAGGATACACAAATGGCGAAATCCCGGATTATCAGGCATCGGCTTTATTAATGGCCATTTATTTTAAAGGTATGTCTCCGAAAGAAACAGCGCTGTTTACCCAGTCGATGGTAGATTCCGGAGAGAAGCTGGATCTGTCACAAATCAAAGGTGTAAAGATCGATAAGCATAGTACAGGCGGAGTAGGGGATAAAATCAGCTTGATCGTTACCCCTATGGTCTCTTCGCTAGGCGTTCCTATTGCCAAAATGTCCGGCAGGGGACTGGGCCACACAGGAGGAACCTTGGATAAGCTTGAATCCATTTCCGGTTTCAATATTGAATTATCGAAAGAACAATTTATTGAGCTTGTCAACGATTACGGATTGGCTCTCATTGGACAAACCGGCAATTTGGCTCCTGCGGATAAAAAGCTCTATGCCTTAAGAGATGTAACGGGAACTGTCAACTCACTGCCTTTGATTGCAAGTTCAATCATGAGCAAGAAAATTGCAATGGGTGCTGATGGTATCGTTTTGGACGTAAAAACGGGATCAGGGGCATTTATGAAAAATCTTGAAGATGCGACCGATTTAGCCAAAGAGATGGTGAGCATCGGAAATTCGTTAAACAAGAATACAGTTGCCGTAATTACGGATATGAATCAACCGTTGGGTCATGAAGTGGGCAATGCAAATGAAGTCAAAGAAGTTATTCAGGTCTTAAAAGGTGAAAAAATTGATGATCTCTTAACGATCTCTTTAGCAATTGCAACGCAAATGTGTCTCGCAAACGGCGTGTTTACAGATGAGAATGAAGCGAAAAATGCTCTGATAAAATCGATTGAGGATGGATCTGCATTAAATAAATTTAAGCAGTTTATTTCCAATCAAGGAGGGGACCCATCCGTAGTAGATGATCCTAACCGCCTTCCACAACCAAGACATCGCTATGATCTAAAGCTCGATAAAAAAGGCTTTATTCATGGTATTGAAGCAGAAGCCGTCGGTCAGGCTGCATTATATTTGGGAGCAGGCAGAGCCAAGAAAGATGACAATATCGATCACAGCGCCGGCATCACGCTTCACAAAAAAATTGGCGATGCGGTTCGTGAGGGAGAGGCTGTAGCAACTCTTTTTAGTTTGAACGAAATAACAAGCAGCGCCATTGAGAAATTAACGGAAGCTTATACGATCAAGAGCAGTGCTCCGGAAAAAATAGAATATGTCAAAACAATAATCAAATAAAATTTGACAACAGACAAACCTATTTTCAAACGAAGACTTTGGAAAGACGGTTTGTCTTTTTTTGTCCTTGGACATTTGGAGGTGAGTATCGTGACTCAAGTTGTAACTTTAGTACCGTATAATCCCGAATGGGAAGAGATGTTCAATGTTGATAAAATGAAACTATACGGCGTATTAGGAAATCTGTTTTTAGAGATAGAGCACGTAGGCAGTACATCCATACCTGGGATGTGTGCAAAACCTATTATTGATATTGCGATTGCCGTCAATGATTTTTCAGTAATTGATGAAGTGGTAATAGAAGAATTAACTCGTGTGGGTTATGAGTATGTTCCAAAAAAAGATTTTCCCCAGAGGAAATTTTTTAGAAGAGGACAATGGGGCGCCGGGACTCATCATTTACATATGTTCGAAAAAGATAGTGATGAATGGGTAAACATGATTCTTTTTAGAAATTATTTAAGAACTCATTCTGATGTGGCAAATGATTATTTGCTTCAAAAAAAACAACTGGCAAGAAAACATGAAAGAATAGCCTATACAAAGCATAAAGCTCCATTTATTGAAGGAATTATTAAGGAAGCAAGAAAAAAGATATAAGCAAGCGCCTATTTCAGAATAATTAATTGGAAATGCATCTGACATATAGACTGGTAAGTAGTTACAAGCTTGCGGATCGAACGATTGTCCCGGTATAGCATAATTCTGAGCTAAAATTGCATAGCTCCTTAGAAAAAGGCAGGGTATAAATCCATTTCGAACTGGAAAAAATGAAAGAGATAAAGAAATGGAGGGCTCTGGCATGAAACGTCATCTATCAATATTGCTTATAATTATGATGGTTTTTTCGATAACACCTCAAGCATTTGCCAAAGAAAAAGATGAGAAAAAATCGGCTGAACTCGCACATGAAGCGAAATCAGCTGTATTAATCGAACGTGATACAGGACAAGTGCTTTATGACAAAAACAGCCATGAACAGCTTCCCCCAGCGAGCATGACAAAAATCATGACGATGCTGTTAATTATGGAACGTATGGAACAAGGCAAGCTGAAAATGAGTGATAAAGTAAGAACGAGCGAGTATGCGGCATCAATGGGAGGTTCACAAATCTTCCTGGAGCCTGGTGAAGAAATGACGGTTGAAGAAATGCTGAAAGGAATTGCGATTGCTTCAGGAAATGACGCATCCATGGCGATGGCTGAGCATCTGGAGGGCTCAAAGGAAGAGTTTGTCAACAAAATGAATGAAAAAGCGAAAGAGCTCGGCTTAAAAGATACTGTCTTTAAAAATCCGACGGGGCTTCCCGAGGAAGGGCATGTCAGCTCTGCGCATGATATGGCACTTATGGCTAAAGAGCTGTTGAAATATGAGAAAATCACTTCGTTCACGGGAACTTATGAAGATTACTTACGAGAAAACACCGATAAAAAATTTTGGCTGGTCAATACCAATCGGCTGATCAAATTTTATCCGGGTGTGGATGGAATAAAAACTGGATTTACACAGGAAGCAAAATACTGCTTAACGGCTTCAGCTAAAAAAGGAAACATGCGTGTCATTGCAGTTGTGTTTGGCGCCAGCACGCCAAAGGAAAGAAACGGCCAGATTACAAAGATGCTCGATTTTGCATTCAGCCAGTATGAAACGCATCCGCTCTATAAGAAAAATCAATTAGTTGAGAAATTAAAAATTAATAAAGGGAAAGAAAAAACAATAAATCTCGTCACCTCTGAACCAATATCAGTTTTAACGAAAAAGGGCGAGGACATAAAAAAAATAAAAGCGGAAATTAAATTAAAGAAAGACGTATCCGCACCGGTTGAAAAAGCACAGGCGCTTGGGACCCTTACGGTTAAAAATGAAGGCAAGCTTCTGGTTGAAAGTCCGCTTGTAGCAGATTCCGATATGGATAAAGCAGGCTTTTGGACGATGACGAAGCGTACGCTTTCTCACTGGGCAAAAATAATGGAATAATGCCGATTCTGCACTAGTTTTGTCAGCATGGAGGAATCGAAAAGGTAAAAATCGAATCCCTAGTTATCCGAGATTATCAAGGAGGGATAGGTATGAGTCTGGAAATAGATATCCATGTGAAACAATCAGTTCTTTGTGTTCGCCTAAGCGGAGAGTTGGATCATCATGCTGCGGAATCGCTTCGACACGAAGTGAATCAATACCTGGAAAAAACGAATGTAAAGCACCTGATGCTGAACCTGGAGGAGCTATCCTTTATGGATAGTTCCGGTTTGGGGGTTGTTTTAGGAAGATATAAACAGATAAAACAGCTTGGCGGAGAAATGGTGATTTGCGGGATATCCCCATCAGTCAAACGATTGTTTGATATGTCTGGGTTATTTAAAATCATTCGTTCAGAGCCTTCTGAACAGCTGGCACTGCAAAAATTGGGGGTGGCTTCATGAAAAATGAAATGAATCTCCAATTTTCTGCCTTAAGCCAAAATGAATCCTTTGCCCGTGTAACAGTAGCTTCATTTATAGCCCAGCTGGATCCTACGATGGATGAGCTGACAGAAATAAAAACGGTCGTTTCCGAAGCGGTAACAAACGCGATCATCCACGGCTACGAAAACGAACCTAATGGTTGGATCTATATTTCGGTTGCAATTGAGGATCATGTGGTTTACTTAACGATTCGTGATGAAGGGGTAGGAATCGTTGATCTGGAAGAAGCAAGGCAGCCGCTTTTTACAACAAAGCCGGAAATGGAACGTTCGGGAATGGGTTTTACGATTATGGAGAATTTTATGGATGACGTAAAGATCGATTCATCACCTGAGATGGGAACAACTATAAGGCTGGTCAAGCACTTAACTAAAAGCAAAGCGTTTTCGAATTAAGGAGTTTCGCTATGGATGTGGAGGTTAAAAAAGACGCAAAGTCCGCCCGTCTTAATGATAATCAAGTAAAAGACCTAATTAGAAAAAGCCAAGACGGCGACCAGAGTGCCAGAGATCTTTTGGTCGAAAAAAATATGAGGCTCGTATGGTCGGTCGTTCAAAGATTTCTAAATCGTGGGTATGAGCCTGACGATCTCTTTCAAATCGGGTGTATCGGTCTGCTGAAATCCGTAGATAAGTTTGACCTCTCCTTTGATGTGAAATTTTCTACCTATGCCGTACCGATGATCATAGGAGAAATCCAGCGATTCATCCGTGATGATGGAACAGTAAAGGTCAGCCGCTCCTTAAAAGAGCTTGGAAATAAAATTCGCAGAGCAAAAGATGAGCTTTCAAAAACGAATGGAAAGGTTCCAACAGTGAATGAGATTGCCGACTACCTCAATATTTCGGCGGAGGAAGTCGTGATGGCTCAAGAGGCAATCCGTGCCCCGTCATCGATTCACGAGACGGTTTACGAGAATGATGGAGACCCGATAACGCTACTTGATCAAATTGCTGATTCTTCAGAGTCAGCATGGTTCGATAAAATCGCTTTAAAGGAAGCCATTAAAGAGTTGGATGAAAGAGAAAAATTGATTGTCTTTTTGCGATACTACAAAGACCAGACACAATCTGAAGTAGCTGAAAGACTTGGAATCTCACAGGTACAAGTATCAAGGCTGGAAAAGAAAATATTAAAACAGATGAAAAATCACATGGATCTAACCGAAGGGTAGCCAGACAGTTGGCTGCCTTTTTTTATTGTGAATTGGTAATTAATGTTCATACAGTAAGTTCTGAATGAAGGATCAATAAATTCTCATACTACTTATATAACCTTCTTACAACAGGAAGTGAAGCAAATGAAAGGCAGAATCTATTTGAGGCTCAGGCATCGAATTCAAGTAAATCCGGAAGAAGAAATTACTGTCGGACAGCTTTCGCAAATATCAGGGGATGAGGTGATCAAAGCAAAGGTTTCTGCTCTTCCTGTGTATAAAGTGAAGGCGGAAGACAAAAATATTGTGGTGCTTGATCTAATGTACATTTTAAAAAGGATACAAATAAAGTACCCGGATTATGATATTCAGCCAATCGGTGATTCTGAAACGATCGTAGAAATTGTTTACCAAAAAAAACAGCTTACACTCATCATGTTCGGACTGGTATGGCTGCTTCTCTTTATTGGTTCAGGACTTGCAATCATGAATTTTCATGAAGACGTCAGCATGAAGGCTCTTCACCAAAATCTATACAAGCTTGTAACAGGTGAGGAAAATAAATATCCTTATATTCTTCAAGTGCCATACAGCTTAGGATTAGGTCTGGGAATGGTTCTCTTTTTTAACCACATATTTAAAAAACGCTTTAATGAAGAACCGAGCCCTCTGGAAGTAGAAATGTTTAAATACCAGTTGGATTTGGATCAATATGTCAGCATGACTGAAAATAAAGAGAGTATTAAAAAACTAAATGATCATTAAAATGATTCTTTTGCTTCTTCTAGGCTTAGGAGGCGGGCTTGCGGTAGGCGCAGGCTTTGTAGCTTTTTTAACAGTACTGGGTATCGTACCGAGGCTTATGCAGATGACGAAAACGTTTCAATTTATTCATTCCTATGAATTGGCTGTAATTTCAGGTGCAGTCATCCTCGCTTGGACCTCTCTGCACGATTACCGTCTCTATTTACCGGAAATCATCCTATTGCCGATCGGGTTGTTCTCGGGAATGTTTATCGGGATGCTGGCTGCGGCACTGACAGAAGTGATCAATGTTTTGCCGATTTTGGCAAAACGTGTGGGAATGGGAGAACGAATCATTGCATTATTAATGGCAATTGTGTTTGGAAAAGTGTTAGGGTCTCTATTTCACTGGTTGTACTATGTCCATATTAACTAAATTGGAGGGTGTTACATGTCGAGTATAAAAGAAAATTATAAATCAAAAGTGAAAGCTTATCAGCCGAAGCCTCCATATGTTACGAACTGCGTAAAAGCGTTTCTAGTCGGTGGGTTCATTTGCTTGGTCGGGCAGGTCATTCAAAACCTTTATATGTATTTTTTTGATTTCGATGAAAAAACGGCAGGTAATCCAACTGTTGCGACACTCATTCTGATCTCTGCATTGCTTACCGGTTTTGGTATATACGACAGAATTGGTCAATTTGCAGGAGCCGGCTCAGCAGTCCCTGTGACAGGCTTTGCAAATAGTATGACAAGTGCGGCGCTTGAACATAAAAGTGAAGGCTTTGTTCTCGGTGTCTCTCCTAACATGTTTAAATTGGCAGGCAGCGTGATCGTATTTGGAGTCGTAGCCGCCTATATTGTCGGAATCATTCGATTTGCTTTTGAAAAAATAATGTAAGGGGGTAAAGGGATGAAACTAATCGGCAAACAAACCTGGAAATTCCAGAATCCATTATTTATTAACTCCTCAGGTACTGCCGTCGGGCCAAAAGAAAAAGCCGGTCCGCTAGGGCATAAATTTGATAAAACATATGATGACCTTCATTGCAATCAAGACAATTGGGAGCTCGCCGAGAGACAGCTGATGGAGGATGCGATCAATAATGCTCTCAATAAAGGCAGCCTGACAAATGATGATATCGATTTATTTCTAGCCGGAGACTTGTTGAACCAAAACGTTACTGCGAACTATGTGGGAAGAAAGCTTAAAATCCCTTTTATCTGTATGTTTGGCGCATGCTCCACATCGATGGAAACGGTAGCTGTAGGGTCTGCACTTATTGATGGGGGATTTGCGAAACATGTGATAGCTGCAACAAGCAGCCATAATGCAACTGCTGAACGCCAGTTTCGTTACCCGACGGAATATGGAGGACAAAAACCCGGTACGGCCACGTCAACAGCTACTGGTGCCGGTGCCGTTGTGATCAGCCAAAATCCGGGAAAGATAAAAATCACAAGCGCAACGATAGGAAAGGTAGCTGATTTAGGAATTTCTGATCCATTTGATATGGGTTCTGCCATGGCACCGGCAGCTGCGGATACTATTGCACAGCATTTAAAGGATTTGAATCGCACGGTTGATGATTACGATTTAATTGTGACAGGGGATTTATCGGGAGTCGGAAGCCCGATATTAAAGGATCTGTTAAAAGAAGACGGGATAACGGTAGGCACCAAGCATGATGATTGCGGGCTAATGATTTATTCACCAGATCAAAATGTTCAAGCAGGCGGAAGCGGATGTGCATGCTCAGCCGTTGTTACGTATGGGCACCTCTTTAAAGAACTTGAAGCCGGAAACTTAAACAGAATCCTGGTGGTTGCAACAGGAGCGCTGCTTAGCCCAACGATGATTCAGCAAAAAGAAACGATACCGACGATTGCTCATGGAGTCGTTTTTGAACGCGCGGAAGGAAGTGTATAGGATGGAGTATGTAATCGCCTTTGTAGTTGGCGGAGCCATCTGCATTATCGGCCAGCTTTTGCTGGACGTTGTGAAGCTGACACCCGCCCATGTGATGTCTATTTTTGTCGTAACAGGCTCAATATTGGATGGCTTTGATATTTATGATAATTTTATCGAATTCGCCGGAGCGGGAGCCACGGTTCCCATCCTTAGCTTTGGACATTCATTGTTGCATGGCGCAATGCATCAAGCTCATGAGCACGGATTTATAGGGATTGGCATGGGGATTTTTGAATTGACCTCTGCCGGAATTTCTTCTGCCATCTTGTTTGCTTTCCTTGTCTCTCTAATATTTAAACCGAAAGGATAAAGAGGATGTCTGAGAAACGCAGAGTAATTTTAGTAACTGACGGAGATGATTACGCTTCTAAAACGATTGAATACATTGCGGAAAAAACAGGCGGATATTGCGTTTCAGCGTCGAAAGGAAATCCTAGTGCTCTTAGAGGAGAGGAGCTGGTTAAGTTCATATTAAGAGCTCCCAGAGAACCTGTGTTTATCATGTTTGACGATTCCGGGCTTGTCGGTGAAGGTCCTGGTGAAACAGCTCTTTCGTATGTGTCTAAGCATCCCTTAATCGAAGTGCTTGGTGTTCTAGCCGTTGCAGCAAAGACACACCAGGCTGAATGGACGAAGGTCGATGTTTGTATCGACGGCGACGGTGAACTAACCGAATTTGGAGTCGATAAAGATGGGACGAAAGAGATTGAAGTTAAACGCTTAAACGGAGATACAGTATATGGATTGGATCAATTGGATCTGCCGCTAATCGTTGGGATAGGAGATATTGGAAAAATGAGCAGGAGAGATGATTTGAAGAAAGGATCGCCAATCACTATGAAGGCAATTGAACTGATATTAGAAAGGAGTGGATTTCATGCAGAACAAGAAGGATGAAAAAAAGGTGCGGGTTTTTTCTAATCCATCGGAAAACGAGGCGTTTTTTAAAAGGCGAGTAGGAATGGGGGAAAGCTTTGATCTCGGAGTCCATAAATTTACTGTTCTTGGTCATGAAATCCAGCTTTACTACGTGAATGGATTATGCGATACGCTAACGATTATCCATCTTATGAGAGAACTGATTAACCTGAATGACAAAGATCATGACCCTGATGAAGCAGAGCGTATAATAGAAAATCGCCTGCTAAATCAGCAGGTATCAAAAGTAAAAACGCTTGATGAATCTGTTGACCAAGTACTGTCCGGTCTTGTGGCGGTCATCGTCGAAGGAACTGAATTTGCCTTTATTATAGATGTAAGAAGTTATCCGGGCCGGTCTCCGGAAGAGCCTGATACCGAAAAGGTCGTACGAGGGGCAAGAGACGGCTTTGTCGAAAATATCGTTGTTAACACTTCCCTGATAAGAAGAAGAATCAGAGATGAACGTCTACGCTATAAAATGTTGAAAGTAGGCGAGCGATCAAAGGCGGATGTATGTGTTTGTTACATAGAGGATATATCGGATCCTGATTTAGTCCAAATTATCATGAAAGAAATAAAGAATATTAAAATAGATGGATTATCAATGGGTGATAAAACGATTGAAGAATTTATTGTTAATCAAGGATACAATCCCTATCCGATGGTTCGTTATACAGAACGTGCCGATGTGGCTGCAGCACATTTGCTGGAAGGACATGTTATTGTTATTGTAGATACTTCCCCAAGCGTAATCATTACGCCGACAACAATTTTCCATCACGTTCAGCATGCTGAAGAATATAGACAAACACCAGCTGTCGGTACATTTTTAAGGTGGATCAGGTTCCTTGGCATTCTCGCTTCGACGCTGCTATTGCCTTTATGGCTCCTTTTTGTATTGGAGCCGGGTCTTTTGCCGGAGAATTTGAAGTTTATCGGTCCGAATGAAGAAACCAATATTCCTGTTATTTTTCAAATTTTTCTGGCTGAATTCGGTATAGAATTTCTACGAATGGCATCGATTCATACTCCAACCTCGTTATCTACAGCCATGGGCTTGATCGCAGCCGTGTTGATCGGCCAAATCGCCATCGATGTAGGTCTTTTTTTACCGGAGGTTATCCTTTATGCTTCTCTTGCTACGATCGGTACATATACCACTCCAAGCTATGAACTAAGCTTGGCAAACAAAATCGCCAGACTAGTCATTCTGGCTATGGTAGCTATCTTCCGGATCAATGGCTTAATTATCGGCATTACAGCTGCGATCATCATTTTGGCCAGCTTTAAGTCTCTGCAAACTCCTTATTTATGGCCGTTAATCCCGTTTAATGGGAAGGCATTATGGCAGATTTTTATCAGAACTTCAGTACCTGGTGCAAAGATCCGCCCCAGTATTGTACATCCTCAAAACCGAACACGGCAGCCTACGGATTCAGAATCGAATTGAAGAAGCCGAAAGATTGTGATATTGTATTTTTAACTAATAGGCTGAATGAGTTGGACGGCTCTAAGAAAGCCGTCCTTTGCCATGAAAGGGAAAGAGGGAATGTACATTGTTTTTACACGGCACTTCCAGACATAACGATTTAGGACATCTTGAAATCGGCGGTATAGATACAACGGAATTAGCAAAAAAATACGGCACACCGCTTTATATTTATGACATTGCGCTTGTCAGGGACAGGGCAAGAAGCTTTAAAAAAGCATTCGAAGAAGCACGTATTTCAGCTCAAGTAGCTTATGCCAGCAAGGCGTTTTCCTCCATTGCAATGGTACAAATTGCAAAAGAAGAAGGCCTCTCCCTGGACGTTGTTTCTGGCGGAGAGCTGTATACGGCTGTAGCAGCAGGATTTCCGTCGGAGCGCATACACTTCCACGGGAACAACAAAAGCTATGAAGAATTAAGCATGGCGCTCAGTCATGACGTAGGCTGTATTGTTGTTGACAATTTTCATGAAATCTCACAGCTGGAAAAGGCGGCTCGGGAGCACGGCAAAACAGTTTCTGTCCTATTGCGGGTGACGCCTGGAGTTGAAGCACATACGCATGACTATATAACGACTGGACAAGAGGATTCGAAGTTTGGATTCGATCTGCACAATGGACAGGCTGAACAAGCCGCGAAGAATGTGCTGGCATCTGATGCTTTCAATCTTTTAGGCATTCATTGTCATATCGGGTCACAAATATTTGATGCTACAGGGTTTGTGCTTGCAGCAGATAAAATATTTGCAAAATTGGCAGAGTGGAGAGAGTCCTACGGGTTTGAGCCCAAAGTACTTAATTTAGGAGGAGGATTTGGCATTCGTTATACGAAAGAAGATGAGCCGCTTCCCCCAGGGGAGTATGTGAAGCACATGATCCAAGCGGTGAAAACCAATGCGGATCGCTACAGCTTCCGTGTTCCGGAAATATGGATTGAGCCCGGAAGGTCATTAGTCGGAGATGCAGGTACGACACTTTACCAAATCGGATCAAAAAAGGTGGTCCCAGGATTAAGAGAATATGTCGCTGTAAACGGAGGAATGTCCGATAATATCAGGCCAGCCCTTTATCAAGCCAAATATGAGGCTGCGATTGCCAATAAAATGAACGCTTCACATAATAAAAAAGCCTCTGTAGCAGGCAAACTATGCGAAAGCGGAGATATGCTGATTTGGGACATTGATCTCCCGGAAACAGAAGCAGGCGATCTTCTTGCAGTATTTTGCACAGGCGCTTATGGCTACAGTATGGCGAATAATTATAATAGAATTCCGAGACCTGCTGTTGTATTTGTCGAGGATGGAAAAGATCAGCTGGTCATAAAAAGAGAAACGTTTGAAGATCTTATTCACTTAGATCTGCCTTATAAATCGATCGTCGAGCAAAAATAAACGCGATCTCATCTATTTTTTTAAGGGTAGAATAAGAAAAGCTGCTGACAAAAGTCAGCAGCTTATTTCTATGCATTCTTATGATATCTGACAGCTGGAGCACCGTCTGCATTATTTTCGCTCCCGCCACCGGTAAAAATGGAGACGATAGCGTTCCATAATGCAACAAAAAAGTCTTTTATACTTTGAAGGATGCCTTGGCCTTCCTCTGAATCAAGAAATTTTGAAATTTTGTCTTTCGCTTGGTTAAGCTGATCTCCTACTTGATTCCAATCAATGTTGACATTTTTCATGTTGTTGAATAGGGAAATGAGAGAATTCATTTGCTCTTCGGTAATTGTAACTCCTAATTCATTCGCAGAGCGATTCACGATATCGCGCAGCTCTTGCTCGTTTTCGGGGACCCCGTTTTTCGCGACCTCTTCTTTTATTTTTGCCATGAGAGCAGAAGCGTTTTCCTCCCCAATGCTTTTACCCAGTTCTGATGTCGTTACAAGCTCTTCATTGGCCACCTTTTTTACATCCTCTGGAATGGCTTTGTCTGATGAAAGCTCATAGGCTTTTATTAATCCGGTTAAAGCCGCTGTTCCAGACACCTCAAACGGCGCGGTGACATAAACGGTTGCATCCTTTACGCCAGCTGTCATAAGGGCGTTTAAATACATTTCATCCGTTATCGTGCTGATGTTTTTCGTTTTAACTTCAAGTCCAGATCCGCTCTTTTCGATTGTAATAGAAGATGATGAAAGTGCTCTTGTCCCAATTTGCCCTTTTGAAATATAATCTCCGAGGTATTTATGCTCTTCTTCATTGGATACTTTAATAATGGTTGCATTTTCAGGTGCATTCATTTCGTTTAAAATCGTCTGCTGCTGCTCCTTTGTTAAATCCTCGCCGAGAGTGACTGTAACATCGCCTACAGCAGCATCAGCCATGCTGATTTGTGGAACACCAATCAATAATACAGCCAATATGATTCCGGCCATCCTCTTTTTCATTACGTTGACCTCCTAGGGTGAAATAAAAGCAGCTTCTGCTTCCCTTTGACTTGCCGCTTTTCAATGGAATCGATCATCTGAAAAAATAGATTCCACCTTATAGACGGTAAAACGGGAAACGAGGTTTCATTTTCGTCTTCCGCTTGTGTAGACTTTTGGCAAGTGTGTTATAATAGCCCTGAATGTTATGAAATCAGCCGTAAAATAAAAAATTTACATAGGAGAGATATAATTAAATGAAAACAGGCTACTTTTTATTGGAAAATGGAAATAAAATTGAATTTGAATTATATAATAACGATGCTCCAAACACTGTTGCAAACTTTGAAAAACTAGCGAATTCCAAATTTTATGACGGTCTGACATTTCACCGTGTGATCCCAGGTTTCGTAAGCCAAGGTGGAGACCCTAACGGTAACGGAACAGGCGGAGCTGGATACACGATTAAATGTGAAACGGAAAACAATCCAAGAACTCATATTCCAGGTTCATTATCTATGGCTCACGCAGGTAAAGACACAGGAAGTTCCCAGTTTTTCATCGTGCATGAATCACAACCCCATCTAAATGGCGTTCATACCGTTTTTGGACAAGTTACCAGCGGGCTTGAACATGCGACAAGCATGAAAAACGGTGATGTAATGAAAGAAGTAAGAGTTTTAGAAGGCTAGTCCGTTTTATTGTAACTGAACCATCTGTTTTTATTCTTAGAAAGTCAAACCAAGACTAGCGCTCGCTAGTCTTGGTTTTAAAAAAACGATCATATTTGCCCTAGAGACTGTCAGAGAATCATCGGCAGTCTTTTTTGGTGCTTTTCGCGAAACTAAAAAATCACCAACATTTGTTGGTGATTAATATTCCATATTATGTAAAATATTTTTTGGCACTTGTATAATATAAAGCTTACCAAATGAAAAAGAAAAAGTCTATATTTTTTTGGGAAATACCTGCAAAATAGGAGTTGCATTTGAAAAAACTGCTATTTAAGGAGGTTATTGAATTGTCAGAAGAAAAAATAGACCTATACAAAGAAGAGGAGAAAAAGTTGTCAGAAAAACTGGCGAAAATTCAAGAGTACTATGAAAGGCTCGAAAACATTCCCCGATATTATGGAAATGACTTTACAGAGCAGGTTCTAGAGGACAATCGAGAACGTCAGCGTGAGCAGCTAAAAAAATCATTGGAAGAACCGTATTTTGGGCGACTCGATTTTCAGGAAGACGGGAGCAAGGGAGCTGTTGAAACGTATATTGGCAAAGTCGGGGTTCAAGAGGAAAAAACAGGGAAATTGCTTGTGATCGATTGGAGGGCGCCGGTATCAACCCTCTTTTACGCGTTTTCCGGCAGCGAAGATTACGTGTTTTACCAATCGCCAGACGGAATAGTGGATGGAACGATTCATTTAAAAAGGAATATTGTCATTCGTCAAAAAAATCTGATCCGAGTTGTTGATAGCTATGTCAAAGGGGAAGAATTGAATGGCGGTGATGAATTTCTCTTGTACAAGCTCGGCGAACAAAAGGATAACAAGCTAAAAGATATTGTTTCGACGATTCAAGCAGAGCAAAATGCCATCATCCGCCATCCAAACGACAAAGCTTTGATTATTCAAGGTGTGGCGGGGAGCGGAAAAACAACAGTTGCTCTTCATCGGCTTGCTTACCTGCTTTATGAATATCGTGAGCAAATGCAGCCGGAGCGAATGATTATTTTTGCACCAAACTCGATGTTTCTTGACTATATTTCTCACGTTCTTCCAGAATTGGGAGTTGGTCATATCAAACAAACGACTTTTTCTGATTGGGCGATCATAAGTATTGGAGAAAGGATAACATTAACAGATCAGCAAGAATCCCTGAAAAAACGATTTGAAGAGAAATCCGAGAACGTTAGAAAGTTGGATCAAATCGCCGGATTTAAGGGCTCATTGGCATTTCGGGATCAGATTGATGAAATGCTGAAAGAATTTGAAGCCTCCTGTCTTCCGAAAAAAGATTTTTCTCCATGGGAAGGAGCCGTATACGAAAAGGAAAAGCTGATAGAGTGGTTGAAAACTGACGGCAAGCATTCTCCTCTCGCAATCAAGCGTTCGCGAATGCAGGCAAGGCTGAAGCGTTGGATCGAAATTGAGCTGAAAATGTTTGGAGGGCGAGAAAGACAAGAGGTGAAAAAGAAGGCAATGCAGCGTTTGCGTTCGTTTATGAACGATTGGCCAAAAGCAAGCGCGCGAAGTCTCTACGGGCGTGTGTTGAAAAAGCAATTCCGGCATGAAGAATCCTCTTTTCACAAGCTTCAAAAGGGTCAGGTTGAACAAGAGGACTTGGCACCTTTACTATATATAACACATTATCTAAACGGCATAGATAAGGAAGGAAGGTTCGATCACGTCGTTATTGATGAAGCTCAGGATTTTTCTCCGTTCCAATTGGCTGTTATAAAAGCTCGAACGAGAAAACATTCATTTACAATATTAGGAGATTTGGCACAAGGAATCTACGGCAATCAAGGAATTGAAGAGTGGCAGCGTTTTAAAGAAGTGCTAGGAGAAGATAATACTGCTCTTTTTCAAATCGAAAAAAGCTATCGGTCTACAATGGAAATTATCGAATTTGCCAATAGCATTCTCATGCATCTAGAGCCAAGGCCGGCAGTAGCCTTGCCTGTGTTCCGAAGCGGAGAGCAGGTTAGAACCCAAAAGACGGAGGCTCTAGAGCAGCACAAAGAAATCGTAAAGTGGACTCAGGAGATGGCTGAAAACCAGGTGCAAACGATGTCGATTATTGGCCGTACAGAGGAACAGTGTGAAAAAATCTATGAAAACTTAACGAAAAATGGGATTGAGGCGACATTTATCCGTGCGAAAGATCGTTCATATCAAGGGGGAATCTCTGTTTTACCAATTTATTTGTCAAAGGGCCTGGAATTTGACGCGGTCCTACTTGCAGGGGTAACACAAGAACACTATCCGAAAGACTCCTTTCATACAAAGCTCTTATATGTGGGATGCACGAGAGCTCTTCACTATCTACATTTGTTTTATGAGGAAAGACCGTCACTATTGATCGCTAACAAGGTGTAAACTTAATATGAACAACAAATGACAGAGCCTGCTGCCTGTAGCAGGTTTATTCTTTGTTGGACGTAATCTAGGCAATTTGGATTATTTAACTGCGTATATCCCATAATCCGAATTTTTTAGCGTATCATTTATTTAGAAGTGTGAAAGCGTGCACTAAAAAAGAAACCTAATAACGTCGAATTCCGTCTATTACATAAAAAGATTGGTTTCATTTTGCTAGAATAAAGGAATTATATGAAAGTAGAAGTTTAAGGATGGAGGTGTTGATTATGGGCAAGATTGTTTTGAAATTATCAGTCCTTATTCTCTTGTGCGGAATTCTTTTTAGTGTGTATTTATACGTGAATGATATTGGTATTGAGGAAGTGCCGACTGCATTGAGCCAAACCCTGTCATCAGACGATGAAAAATATACGATCTATGAATATGAAATTACGAAAAAAGATGGAACAGACTATTATGGAGTTGATAAAAACGGAACGAAAATTATTTTTAACGAAGAAAAATTGAGTGGAAACGATTCTGTAACCAAAGGAGATCATGTCAAAGCATATTTCAGTAAGTCAAACCGGATAGACGGATTGATCAAAATCGTTAAAGTAAATAAATAATTAAACAGTTTCGTTGCAATTTTCCTGCAATGACTGTAGAATGTCGAATAAGGACAAATTCATATGATGTATCCTTCGGGGCTGGGTGAAAATCCCGACCGACGGTAATAAAGCTATTGCTTTAGAGCCCGTGACCCGTTAGCATCTGCTAACGGTTGATTCAGTGAAAAGCTGGAGCCGACAGTGAAAGTCTGGATGGGAGAAGGATGAAAGTACCATGCTTTTTTAAATTTGAAAAAAGTATGGCTTATTTCTGCATTCTAATTTTACAAAACCCCGGGATTTTTGCGTTTCGAGGTTTTTTTTGCGTTTCCATTTGCAAAAGAAAGGGGGATAAAGATGGATAAGCAATTTATGCAAACAGCCATTGATTTAGCAAAAACCGCCGAAGGACAAACTGGAAAAAACCCTTTGGTCGGAGCCGTTGTTGTGAAAAATAACCAAGTGGTTGGATTAGGCGCTCATCTCATGTATGGCGAACCGCATGCCGAGGTAAACGCCCTTACGATGGCGGGATCTGCTGCAGAAGGTTCTACATTGTATGTGACGCTTGAACCATGCAATCATCATGGGAAAACTCCGCCATGCACCGAGTTGATCATTAGCTCAAGGGTCAAGCAAGTCGTAATTGGTTCCAAGGATCCCAACCCGATTGTGAATGGAAAGGGTATAAAAAGGCTGCAAGACGCCGGGATTGCCGTGACAGAAGGGATTCTAAAAGAAGAATGCGACAAATTAAACACGATGCTGTTTCATTCCTTGCGAACGGGCTTGCCTTTTGTCACTCTGAAATCAGCGGTTAGTTTAGATGGTAAAACAGCGGTTGAATCCGGAGAAAGTAAGTGGATCACAGGTGAAGAAGCACGGAAGGATGTACACCTATACAGAAGCAGTCATCAATCCATTCTGGTAGGAGTGAACACGGTCATTCAGGATGATCCGAGCTTAACTGCGCGCCTGCCGAATGTACAAAAGCAGCCCGTAAGAGTTGTGCTGGACAGTTCGTTAAAGATTCCCATACATTCAAAGGTTCTTAATGATCGTGAAGCCGAAACTTGGATTTTTACCACAAACCAAGCCAATGCTGAAAAGGTAAATTTTTTGAAGAGTGAAGGAATCCGAGTATTTCAGTCATCATCACAACAGCCTTCGGTTCGCGAAGTATTGAGAACGCTGGCAAGTGAAGGAATTTACTCAGTGTTTGTGGAAGGCGGCTCGAAAGTCCACAGCAGCTTTCTGAAAGATCAGCTTTATCAGCAGCTCATCATTTATTACGCCCCTAAATTAATCGGAGGAAAATCCTCTCCCGGTTTATTCTCTGATGTTGGATTTCAATCTATGAAAGACGTCCCCTTATTAACTATTCATTCCATTTCAAAAATAGGCAGGGATTTCAAATTAATCGCTGCGCCGTCAGTTGAGAACTTCCCAAATGGCTAAAATTGAATAAAAGGCTGGTGCGTATGTTTACTGGACTCGTAGAAGACGTTGGGAAAGTGATTCGATTCACAGGATCAAAAAAAGTGAAAACAATAACCATTGAATGCAAGAAGGTAATAGAGGGTGTGCAGCTCGGCGACAGCATCGCAGTGGACGGAGTATGCTTAACAGTTACCGAATTTGACAGACACAGCTTTTCAGCGCATGTTATGGAGGCGACGATGGAGTCTACGGCACTCGGATTTTTGAAAAACGGTTCTCTCGTCAATCTTGAGAGAGCGATGCCTGCGGATGGACGATTTGGCGGCCATTTGGTATCCGGACACGTTGATGGCATTGGCAGGGTGATCGCCACGGAACCGAGAGACGGATCGGTTTTAATTCGCTTGGAAATACCAAAAGAGGCTTCACAAAGTCTGATAGTCAAAGGATCAATTGCAATAAACGGTATCAGTTTGACTATATTTGAGCTTTCTGAAACAACTGTTACAGTGAGCATCATTCCGCACACGATGGATCATACGTCTCTAAAAAATGTGAGTACGGGTGATTATGTGAATCTGGAATGCGACATCATCGGGAAATATGTGTACAAATTTGTTCATGGAAAAAGCGATTCAAGAGGACAATTTTCATTAACTGAAGAAGCACTGAGGAAATACGGGTTTTAAAGACAGGGAGGATTGTTAAGATGTTTCATACAGTAGAAGAAGCTATCGCCTCCTTAAAACAAGGCGAAATCATTATTGTAACAGACGATGAGAATAGAGAAAACGAAGGAGATTTTATCGCTCTCGCAGAGTTTGCGACTCCTGAGGTCATAAATTTTATGGCTGTCCATGGAAGAGGGTTGATTTGTGCTCCGGTCAGCGCTCAGATCGCAGAAAAGCTGAAGCTCGATCCGATGACACGTGAAAACAAAGACTCTCTCCAAACAGCATTTACAGTCAGCATTGACCACCGCAATACCCATACAGGAATTAGTGCACATGAACGTTCATTAACGATCCAATCATTGATTCAAGAGGGTACAAAAGCGGAAGACTATAACCGGCCTGGCCACGTGTTTCCACTGATTGCAAAAGAAAATGGCGTACTAGAGAGACCCGGTCATACGGAAGCTGCTGTCGATTTGGCAAAATCCTGCGGGTCACAGCCTGCCGCCGTTATTTGTGAGATTATGAACGATGACGGCACGATGGCGCGTGTTCCCGAGCTGACAGAGATTGCAAAAAAATTCGGCTTGAAAATGATCTCAATTAAGGACTTTATTGCCTATCGTTATGAAAAGGAAAAGCTTGTTACGAGGGAAGTTGAGATCAACCTGCCGACTGATTTTGGCTCATTTAAAGCGTTCGGCTATTCAAATGCTCTGGATGATAAAGAAATCATCGCTTTAGTGGCTGGAGACCCTGCAAATGAACAGGCGCCATTAGTTCGTGTTCATTCCGAATGCCTGACTGGTGATGTATTTTTATCGGGACGATGCGATTGCGGCCCCCAGCTTCATGCGGCGCTTAGAGAAATACAAAAAGCAGGAAGCGGAGTCCTACTATACTTGAGACAGGAAGGAAGAGGCATAGGTCTTTTGAATAAGATGAGAGCCTATAAGCTTCAGGAAATGGGCTTGGATACTGTTCAGGCGAATGAAGAGCTTGGATTTCTTCCTGATCAAAGAAATTACGGGTTGGGAGCTCAAGTATTAAAAGATCTTGGATTGGCTCGTATAAATCTCTTAACGAATAACCCGGACAAAGTGAAGAGCTTAACCGAACACGGAATTACTGTTGAGAAGAGGGTTCCGATCGAAATTAAAAGCACGTCAGATAACGAAGCGTACCTAAAAACAAAAGTAGAAAAAATGGGGCACTTGCTTCATTTTTAATTGAAAGGAAATGAGGAACTAACATGAATACATTACAAGGTCAATTAATCGGCACAGATTTAAAAATCGGTATTGTTGTCGCAAGGTTTAACGAGTTTATTACCAGCAAATTATTAAGCGGTGCTGAAGATACGCTCCTTAGGCACGGTGTAAAAAAAGAAGATATTGATGTTGCATGGGTGCCGGGCGCTTTTGAAATTCCAATGATCGCGAAAAAAATGGCAGAATCAGATAAGTATGATGCTGTAATCACGCTTGGGACAGTCATTCGCGGCTCCACCTCGCATTATGATTATGTATGCAATGAAGCTGCAAAAGGAATTTCTAAAAGTTCTTTAGATACAGGTATACCTGTTATATTCGGCGTCCTGACAGTTGAAACGATTGAGCAGGCAATTGAAAGGGCTGGGACAAAAGCCGGCAATAAAGGTGCTGAAGCAGCAATTTCTGCAGTTGAAATGGCTAATTTGATCCGTGTTTTCGATTAATTCCCCTAAAACAGTTTAAAAACGTTTTGAATATGTATATAATGTGTTATGAAGCCTTCAGAGCTTTGCTTCATAAGACAATCTGGTTATATAGAGGGGTTTTTATGTTAATTCGATATAAAAAATCTTTTTCTAAAATTGCGATGGGGCTGTTGTCATTCATGCCAAATGAAAAAGATATTAAACAGCTGCAGCAAACGATTCGTAATTACGAAGAGAATCCTGACCATCAGCTTTTCTTATGGAAAGAAGGAGAAGACATCGTCGGTGCGATCGGCATAGAAAAAAAGATGAAGAAATTATTATCCAGCACATCAGTGTCAATCCTTCCTACCGGTATCAAGGTATAGGAAAGCAAATGGTCGAAGCCATCCAGCAGCAATTCCAAGTGAATACGCTGACTCCCAATGAATTAACAAAAGGGTTTTTTAATCATTGTCAATAAATATCAAAAATTTTATATCATAATAAAAAAGCAGAGGCTTCGCATCAGCCCCTGCTTTTTTTTCGTTTTTCCAGCTGCAGCATTCGTTCATTAATGACGTCAGAGCGATCTCTCATGAAATGCTTGTGAATCAAATAACTAGTCACCGCATCATGATTTTTGCCGTCTCCTCTGCTCAGGTAGAGACTGGTGATTTGAGGGTCAGAGAATGGCAGGCTGATACTTTGATAAGGGACATTTGCAACTATTTTCTTTGAAACTGCACACAGTTGCTTAAGGAGCTCCTCGCAATCGATTCCTAGCGCGTAAATAGCATTTTTTTCTATTTCAAAAACAGCAATGGTTTTGTCTATTAACTTTTTGGCGCCGGTGAAATTTTTTCTTCGATAATGATAAAAGGCAACTGCCATTTGAATAAAACCGACCCAATAGATCTTTCGAGTTTCTGGCGGGTCTTCTTTCCAATATTCTTCAAGAATTTCATGGCATTCAAAATAATCTCTTGTGACATGAAATTCATAAAGATAATCAATATAAGCGTCTGGGTACAATCTTTACTTACTCCCCTTTCATTCCAAGTGTAACATAAGCAGCAAAAAGGAAGAAAGAAGCAAGGAGCGTTCTGGATTGAACGCTCGGGATAAATTTAGTACAGCCAAGCAGCGCCAACAATAATTAGCAGAATAAACAACACTACGATTAATGAAAATCCGCCACCGTAATTAAAGCCTTTATCTCCCATGATATGGCCTCCTTTTCATCAGTTTTTGCATTTACACTGGTATCATATGTGTGTTTGACCAAATGGGTATGGGCGATTCCCCATTTTTTAGGCAATTCAAAATATCGAACGTACGATGTCCTTTCAAGAAATATTGGACGAGGCTAAGTAGGTGAATTATACTAAAGGTTAGCCGATGAAATGGCTGTAATGTTTTTTGAAATGGTGAGGCTAAAAAAATGGAATACCACGTGAAAATTGATGCATTTGAAGGACCTTTGGATCTTTTGCTCCATTTAATCAATAATTTAGAAATTGAAATATACGATATTCCCGTTGCGGAAATTACCGAGCAGTATTTGTTATATGTCCATGCCATGCAAGTGCTTGAACTCGACATCGCCAGCGAATATCTGGTGATGGCAGCTACCCTTTTAAGCATAAAAAGCAAAATGCTCTTGCCAAAGCAAGAAGAAGAGCTGTTTGACGATGAATTTTCTGAAGAAGAAGATCCGCGAGAAGAATTAATCGAAAAGCTGATTGAGTATAAAAAATATAAAAACGCTGCGAAATCGTTAAAAGAGCGCGAAGAAGATCGTCAAAACGCATTTTCAAAGCCTCCGAGTGATCTAAGTGAATATGCCAAGGAAGCAGAAATGAAAAATGAGAAATTATCCGTATCTGTTTATGACATGCTTGGTGCTTTTCAAAAAATGATGAATCGAAAAAAGCTAAATAAGCCTGAAGAAACAACGATTTCGCGACAAGAGATTCCTATAGAGGATCGTATGAACCAAATCATGGATTTTTTGAAAGTTTCAAAGAAACGAATCAAATTCGAAGAGCTCTTTCCTCACGAACAAAAGGATCATATGGTCGTCACTTTTTTGGCTGTTTTAGAATTGATGAAAAATCAACAGATTCGAATTGAACAAAAGCATAATTTTTCAGATATTTTTATAACAGGGAGTGATACCATTTATGACACTTGAAATCGTTAATTGGAAAGCCATCATAGAAGCACTGCTTTACGCTGCAGGAGATGAGGGGCTTAACAGCCAGCAATTGGCTAAGGTGCTTGAGATCGATCAACCCCAACTTGAAAGCATAATGGCCGACATGAAAGAATACTATCAACAGGAAGACAGAGGTCTTGAACTTGTTGAATACGGCGATATTTATATGCTGTCGACAAAAAAAGAATTTGCACCCTATTTAAAACGCTTGGTTGAAGTCCCGGCAAAAGGACTTTCCCAAGCTTCTTTAGAGGTATTGGCGATCGTATCTTATAAACAGCCGATTACCAGAGCTGAAATAGAGGAAATTCGCGGGGTGAAATCTGAACGCGTACTGTACAGCCTTGTCAATAAAGCTCTTTTATGTGAAGTTGGCCGTGCCGATGGTCCAGGACGTGCCATATTATATGGTACAACCTCTGTATTTTTGGAGCAGTTTGGCTTGAAATCCATCGATGAGCTTCCTCCGCTTTCCGATCACGTCGATGACAGCTCAATACAGAAGGAAGCGGATTTATTCTATGAAAACTTTAACGAAGCCTTTTCAGACTTGAAATAAATGTACATGGAGAACGGGGATATAAAAAGCCAATATCCAGAAGGCGAAAGGAAGGATATTGATATTGAATTCGTATGCAACGCTCAGAGCTAAGCTTGAATTTACTAGTGAATCATTATCTCGGGTATCAAAGGCTCTCAGCCATTTTTTAAATCATATCACCATTGATTCCATATGTGTGAAAAACGAAAAAGGTGAAATGAATTACGAGTATTGCTCTGATCTTCTCAGTGACCTGCGGAAAATCGAAGTCTATTGTGCGGAAGGAAATGAAGCCTGCAGAAGGCTGCTGAGATCTGCTGCTTTTCCCGAAGAGGCAGCAGAAATGACTTTAAAGCGAATCTATTACAAATGCATTGAAAATTTTTTTTCTCCGAAAAAAGAAGCATGGTATGAAGACAGCCGAGCGGCATATACAGGAGATACGTCAGTGCATTTCTATCAAGAGGTTGCCGATTCGCTAAAAACAGTGATGGAAGATCTTGAAAATGAATTTCTTCCAATAAGGGAGAATCTGCAATGCTATGAATCGAACGTGCAATCGTCTTAAAAAAAGATAGTATAATATATTCCGGCTTGTGGGGAACGAATTTCCTCTCGAGCCTTTTTTCGTGTTCAGATCTTTTTTGAGGCATTATTCATATCTAGTGATCATACGCATAGACTTGTACAAATGACTACAAGGACGTGAAGAGAGTGCGCCTATATCAAAAATGCATGATGCTCCTGCTTGTTTCAGTTATTATTCTCCCGCTTATTCTAGCTAATAAAGCAAAGGCTTCCCTTGAAATTAGCGCCAAAAGCGCGATACTTATAGATGCCAATTCCGGAAGGGTCTTATTTGCGAAGGACGAGCATGAAAAAAGAAGGATCGCAAGCATTACCAAAATTATGACTGCTATACTTGCGATTGAGTCAGGCAAGCTCAATGAGACCGTTAAGGTAAGCGATCTTGCGGCAAGAGCTGAAGGCTCGAGGATTTATTTAGAGAAAGGACAAGAGATAAAGCTTGAGGATCTAGTTTACGGACTGATGCTTCGCTCAGGAAATGACTCGGCCGTTGCTATCGCGGAGCATGTGGGGGGAAGCTTGGACGGATTCATTTATATGATGAATCAAAAAGCAGAGCAAATAGGTATGAAGAATACACTCTTTCAAAATCCCCACGGCCTTGACGACCATGAAAATCATTTTTCAACAGCGTACGATATGGCTGTTTTGACAAAATATGCATTGCAGAATGCAACTTATAAAAAAGTTGCCGGGACCAAAAATTATCGTGCAAAAACAATGGAAGGGTATTGGAAAAACAAGAACAAATTGCTGACCGGCCTCTATGAATACAGTACGGGCGGTAAAACAGGCTATACAAAGCTGGCAAAACGAACACTCGTTTCAACCGCCGAGAAAGATAAGTCAAGCCTCATCGCGGTAACAATTGACGCACCTGATGATTGGAATGACCACATCTCTATGTTTAACAAGGCTTTTTCGACTTACAAGACCTATTCAATTATGAAAAAAGGCTATATTAAAGGCGTAGATAAGAAAATCTATCAAAACAAAATATTTATTAATAGGGATATCTCTTATTTAATGACCGAGGAGGAAAAGAAGAATGTTGTGATCAAAACGAGCTTGCTAAAGCCAAATAAATCGTGGGAGAAAAACCAAGAGAAAATTCCGGAAATCGTCGGACAAATGAGGGTCCAGCTTGACGGAAAAACGATAGCTGAAGTCCCTGTCTATTATCCGAATGACCGAAACACCCCGCCGAAAGTGAGCTTCTTCGATTCTTTTCAATCTGTATTTATGCAGCTGACTGGCGGTGCAAAATGGTCAATATAATATGGGTTTTTCTTACCGTTGTCGGACTGGTTTTTGCATTTTTTAATGGAACGATGAATGAAGTGAACGAAGCGATTTTTAATGGGGCAAAAGAAGCGATTACGATTTCAATTGGTCTTATGAGTGTGCTTGTATTTTGGCTGGGACTTATGAAAATTGCTGAGCAGTCAGGCTTGCTCGCTTTTTTTAGCCGGATGCTCCGGCCGTTTATTTCAAGATTATTTCCAGATATTCCGAGTGACCATCCGGCGATGGGATATATCCTGTCCAATTTGATGGCAAACTTTTTTGGGCTTGGAAATGCGGCAACTCCTTTAGGCATAAAGGCTATGGAACAAATGAAAAAGCTGAATGGCAATAAAAATGAAGCAAGCAGGTCGATGATTACCTTTCTGGCCGTAAACACATCTTGCATTACATTGGTTCCCACTACTGTCATTGCTGTCCGTATGAGCTATGATGCGAAAGCCCCCACTGATATAGTCGGACCTACCATCGCTGCAACATTGATTTCGGGAATCGGTGCCATTTTAATTGACAGGTATTTTTACCATCGGAGAAAAAGAAAGGACGGGCTTTGATGGATTTTATCAATTTGCTGTCGCTGGCTATTATCCCAATCCTGATTGCAGGTATATTACTCTACGGCACGTATAAAAAAGTCCCGACGTATGAAGCATTTGTTGACGGGGGAAAGGAAGGCATTGAAATTGCGTTTTCGATCATTCCGTATTTGGTGGGCATGCTCGTCGCCGTGACTGTCTTTCGGGCATCAGGGGCAATGGAATTTCTAATGAATCTAGCGGCGCCATTTTTTGCAAGCCTTGGAGTGCCGACTGAAATTGTTCCTCTCGCTTTTATCCGGCCGATTTCAGGATCAGCGGCACTTGGCATGACAACGGACTTGATCGCGACTTACGGGCCTGATTCTTACATTGGAAGGCTCGCTTCTGTTATGCAAGGCTCAACAGATACGACTCTGTATATATTGACGGTTTATTTCGGCGCTGTCGGCATTCAGAAAATGGGAGACGCCTTAAAGGTGGGGCTTCTTGCGGACTTAATAGGAATTATTGCCTCGATTGTAATTGTCATGATATTATTCGGGAGCGCCTAGACAGGTGCTTTTTGTTCTTGCCAGACTTGTTTGTTTTGATAGAAAAACGTATGATAGACCCTGAGGTGAGCAAAATGGAAAGATTGCAAAAGGTAATCGCTCATGCCGGAATTGCATCGAGACGAAAAGCAGAAGAATTAATCAAAGAAGGTAAGGTGACGGTTAACGGCAAGACGATCAATGAACTTGGTGTTAAGGTTACCGGTACCGACAGAATTGAAGTAAATGGGGTAAAAATTGAAAGAGAAGAACCCGTTTATTTTTTGCTATATAAACCAAGAGGAGTGATCTCTGCTTCTGAGGATGACAAAGGACGGAAGGTAGTTACCGATTTTTTCGAAGAAGTTCAGCAAAGGATCTATCCGATTGGCAGGCTGGACTATGACACAAGCGGTCTGCTTCTGTTAACCAATGACGGGGAATTTGCTAATCTTTTGATGCATCCAAGATACGAAGTGGACAAAGTATATGTAGCAAAAGTAAAAGGAATTCCGCCGAAGGAGACGCTGAAAAAGCTGGAAAGAGGCATTCAGCTTGAGGACGGAAAAACCGCTCCGGCAAAAGTGAAAATGCTGTCGCTGGATAAACGAAAGCAAACGAGCATAATTCAGCTGACGATTCACGAGGGGCGCAACAGGCAGGTACGCAGAATGCTAGAAGCCATTGGCCATGAAGTTTTGAAATTAAAAAGGGAAGAATACGGATTTTTAAATTTACACGGATTGCGTACTGGGGATGCAAGAGAGCTAACCCCACATGAGGTAAAGAGGCTTCGGGCCATGGCAGCGCACGGAAAAACCACTTTCTGATGTCACACAACCTTCAAAAAAGAAAAAACCGCTATTCTTAATAAAATGCTATAATTTAGCTGATATGCGTTGGATGGGAGTGACGGATAATGGGACGAAAACGATTAGTTATTCGGACAGGCATTCTCCTTGTGTTAATGGGAACGCTTGCATACACGCTTTATAATGCTGTATTTGCCTCTGAAGAAAAGATTTCGGAAGGATCAAAAGCTCCCAATTTTGCCTTGCAAACGATGGACGGAAATGAAATAGAGCTAGACGATTTAAAAGGGAAGGGAGTCTTTTTAAACTTCTGGGGAACGTGGTGTGAGCCCTGCAAAAAGGAGTTCCCGTATATGGCAAATCAGTATCGGGAATTTAAGGATCAAGGAGTAGAAGTGGTTGCAGTCAACGTAGGGGAATCGAATCTGGCGGTCAATAACTTTCGTGAAAGCTATGAAGTGAATTTTCCAGTTGTAATCGATAAAGACAGACAGGTACTTGAGGCTTATGATGTAAATCCTTTGCCGACAACGTTTTTGATCAGTCCTGAAGGCAAGGTGGTAAAGGTTGTCACTGGATCAATGACAGAGCGGATGATCTATGATTATATGAATATGATTAAGCCGGATTAAGGAGCTTGCTCATGAATGAAGTGAAATGTGAATGCGGACATGTTAACCCTTTTGGTACGGTACTTTGCGAGGCTTGCGGGAAGCCATTAATTGATGACGGAAAAAAGCTTTTAGACATGCGCTACGATGGAAGTGCAAGGCGCTCTCAGGTTTACAAAAAAACGAGCATTGATAAGGTATGGAATTTTTTCTCCTCGGTAAAGGTTGGAGTTTGGTTGATTGTAATTACCCTTGTTGCTTCAGCGATAGGATCCTTTCTTCCACAGGAAACGTTCTTGCCTAGAAATGCACAAGCAAATACATATTATAAAGAGCAATATGGGCTATTTGGAGACATCTATTATTTTTTAGGGTTCCATAACCTTTATGGTTCATGGTGGTACTTGCTGCTCATTGCTTCCATTGGGATTTCTCTTGTAATTTGCAGTCTTGACCGCGTGATTCCTCTTTATCGGGCATTAAAGAAGCAAAGAACGGTGCGGAATGAAAATTTTATGGAGAGACAGAGGATTTTCAGCCGGACGGATAAAGAGCTTTCAGCTGACTTAAGCCAAAAACTATATCAGCTTATGAAAAAGAAGAGATATAGAGTAAGAGAAGAAAACGGCAATTTGTTTGCCGAAAAAGGAAGATTCTCGAGGTGGGGGCCTTATGTGAATCACATTGGGCTTATTATTTTTTTGGTTGGAGCGATGCTGAGATTTGTTCCGGGAATATACGTGGATGAGGTTCTTTGGATAAGAGAAGGAGAAACACTTCCCATACCCGGAACAGACGGCGAGTACTACTTAAAAAATAACCAGTTTATTCGTGAAACCTACAACAGCCAAAACGAAAAAGAGATTTTTTCTGAGGCGATTAATGCAGCCGGAGATGGAAGTGTCGCAAAGAATTTTCAAACGAACGTGGAGCTTTTTAATCGGGAAGACACTATTGTCCACGGGAAAACTCCCGAGCTTTCCAAGATTAAAGACGAAGAAATTAAGGTAAATGAACCGTTGAAATTTGATTCTTTTGCTTTATATCAAGTCGATTTTAAAGAAAGTGAACTAAATCAAATGGCGTTTCAGCTCATTCAAAAATCGAACGGCAAATCCTTTGGCAGGATCAAGGTCGATCTCGTAAATCCTGAAGCAAACTACGATCTTGGTAACGGTTACAAAGTGAAGCTATCAAGCTATTTGCCTGACTTTTATTTCAATAGCTCCGGTGAGCCCGATACAAAATCGAGGGTTCCAAACAATCCGGCCTTTGTCTTTACAATGATTACGCCGGATCATCCGGATGGCGAGAAGAGCTTTGTGGCGATTCAGGAAACGATCGAACCCTCAGGAGAAAATGAGTTTCAAATGAAGTTTGACGGAGTGGAAACAAAAAACGTATCTGGTCTAACGGTTCGAAAGGATTTAACGCTTCCTGTTTTGGCGGTTGGAGGCATCATCTTCATGATTGGAGTAGTACAAGGCATGTACTGGCAGCATAGGCGAATTTGGATAAGGTCTTCTGAGAGCGGGATTTTGCTTGCAGGACATACAAACAAGAACTGGCATGGGCTTCAAAAGGAGATCAGTCAATTGATTGACGGTGAATTAGCCCCTCCTGAAGATCAATCACACTTGCAAAAAAAAGCTGCTAAAATTGTATAGAGGAGGGATTTGATGATTTCAAGCGGTAATTTTCTATTTGCAGCATTTCTTTTATATTTAGCAGGAACCGTTTTTTTTGGAGGAACGATTCGCAGCCAATCAGCTAAAACCAATAAGAAAACATGGTGGGGTACTGTCGCGATAGCACTTGCGATTATAGGCTTGCTTTGCCATATTAGCTATTTTATTACCCGCTGGATTGTCTCGGGGCATGCTCCGATAAGCAACATGTTTGAATTTACGACTGCGTTCGGAATGATGATTGTTTTGGCATTTATCATTATTTATTTTATTTATCAATCGTATATTCTCGGTTTATTTACATTACCCTTATCACTCTTGTTAATTGCATACGGGAGCATGTTTCCAAGTGAAGTCTCTCCGCTGATCCCTTCCTTGCAAAGCAACTGGCTCTACATTCATGTGACAACAGCAGCTCTCGGACAAGGAATTCTGACGATCAGCTTTATTAGCGGCGTTATTTATTTGCTTCGTTCAACGGATCAAACTGTTTCGAACAGGAAAACATTTTTTCTGGAACTGATAATGTTTTTTGTCGTCGTAACCCTTGCATATATTGCTGTCACCTCTGCCTTCCGGATCATGGATTACCGGGCGGAGTTTAACTGGATAGATCAAAACGGGAAACAGGCGAACATGGTTTATGAGCTTCCTGCGATCGTCGGTCCGAATGAAGGAAAGTTATTAACAGAAGGGAAAATGGAGCCTCTCGTCGATGTGCCGCCGCTTTTTTCCGGGAGAAAACTAAATACCGTTATTTGGTCCTTTTGTCTAGGGCTTGTATTATATGGGGTTATTCGAGTGATCATAAGAATGCGTATCAGCGCGTTTTTAAAGAAATTTGTCAATCGGGTTAACTTGGATGTCATGGATGAAATCGGATATCGAGCCGTCTCAATCGGGTTTCCGGTCTTTACGTTGGGCGCACTGATTTTTGCAATGATTTGGGCGCAGCTCGCGTGGTCGCGGTTTTGGGGCTGGGATCCGAAGGAGGTATGGGCCCTGATTACTTTTTTATTTTATGCTGCCTATCTTCACCTTCGATTATCAAGGGGCTGGCATGGCGAAAAGTCAGCATGGCTCGGGGTTGTGGGCTTTGCAATTATTATGTTTAACTTAATTTTTGTCAATCTTGTCATTGCCGGGCTGCATTCCTATGCGTAATAAAAGCCGCTTTTTTTATCGAAAAAGAACTTTATGATAATCTAAACGTATGTAAATGAAACTGGAGGTCCGGCCATATGGAACAAGCAGAAGAAATAAAAATACTCGTTGTCGATGATGAGGCTAGAATACGCCGCCTTCTCAAAATGTATTTAGAAAGAGAAGACTATCAAATCGAAGAGGCTGAAAACGGTGATGAAGCAATAGAAAAAGGGTTGTCAACAGACTACGACCTGATATTGCTTGATCTAATGATGCCAGGTACAGATGGCATAGAAGTCTGCAGGGTTATCCGGGATAAGAAAGCGACCCCGATTATTATGCTGACGGCAAAAGGGGAGGAAGCAAATCGAGTTCAAGGATTTGAAGTCGGAACCGATGACTATATTGTCAAGCCTTTTAGCCCGAGAGAAGTTGTATTGAGAGTAAAGGCATTGCTAAGAAGATCTTCAAGAACTTCTTATTTAACCACGGAAACGACAGCCAAGGATGTTCTTGTCTTTCCCCATTTGTCGATTGACCATGATGCGCACAGAGTCACTGCTGATGGAACTGATGTCAGCCTGACTCCGAAGGAATACGAGCTTCTCTATTTTTTAGCTAAATCACCGGATAAGGTATTTGATAGAGAAAAGCTTCTCAAAGAAGTTTGGCAGTATGATTTTTTTGGTGATTTACGGACAGTCGACACACACGTTAAGCGACTTCGCGAAAAACTGAGCAAGGTTTCTCCGGAAGCAGCCAAAAAGATTGTGACCGTTTGGGGAGTGGGGTATAAATTTGAGGTCGGGGCTGAATGAAATTTTGGAAGAGTGTTGTCGGAAAGCTTTGGATTACCATTCTTCTCCTCGTCTCCTTCGTATTATTCATTTTGACTATCCTGCTGCTTGAATTTATCGAAAACTATCATGTTGAAGAGGCAGAAAATGAATTAACACAGCTTGCAAACAAAGTGGCGGTTATCCTTGGAAATCATGAGGACCAGAGCCAAGCAAGATCGATTGCTTGGGAATTAGCAGACGAGCTGACAAGCATTGCCATTGTGGAAAATGAAAAAGAATATTGGTATTCTCCCGGAAAAAAAGACCTTCCGAGCTCTATTACATTACAGGAAATAAACGGTGATCCCGAGCTTAAGCAGGCGCTTGCCAGTCACAAAAGAGTGAGCAAACGAAAGGACCATGAAAGCGGAGATAAGGATGAACGGCTGATTGTAGGTGTTCCGTATGATTCCGGCAGCCAGCAAGGGATGGTTTTCTTATCCCAATCTCTTCTTGCGGTGAAAGATACGACGGCACATACGACACGATATATTGTTTTGGCCGCAGGAATTGCCATTATTCTTACAACCGTGTTTGCCTTCTTTTTATCGAGCCGTGTCACCTATCCACTTAGAAAAATGAAAGAAAGCGCCCAGGAACTCGCTAAGGGAAAATTCCATACGAAGATTCCGAAGCTGACAAATGATGAAATTGGCGAGCTTGCTGTTGCCTTTAACCAAATGGGAAGGCAATTGAAATTTCATATTACGGCATTGAATCAGGAGAAAGAGCACTTATCCAACATATTAAGCAGTATGGCCGATGGCGTCATTACAATTAATATTGACGGAACGATCTTAATGACTAACCCACCTGCTGAACGTTTTTTGCAGTCGTGGTATTACGAGAGAAATATGGACGTAAAGGAAGGCGAAGAGCTGCCTCCCGAAGCAAATGAAGTGTTTCAGAGAGCGGTCAGTACGGAAAAAGAGCAAGTAGTCGAAATAACGCTCCAGAACAGAAGCTGGGTATTACTGATGAGCCCGCTGTATAACCAGACGGATGTGAGAGGCGCTGTAGCCGTATTGCGCGATATGACAGAAGAGAGAACGTTGGAAAAGCTCAGAAAAGATTTTATTGCGAATGTCAGCCATGAATTGCGAACGCCGATCTCTATGCTTCAAGGCTATAGTGAAGCGATTGTTGACGATATTGCTAGCTCAGAAAACGAGAAAAAAGAAATCGCCAAGGTGATTCATGAGGAATCGCTCCGCATGGGCCGGCTCGTGAACGATTTGCTTGATCTGGCAAGAATGGAAGCCGGTCATATTGCACTTTCATATGAATCTGTTGAACTAAAAGAGTTCTTTGTGAAAGTTCTTCGCAAGTTCCAGGGGATCGCAAAGGAGAAAGACATTTCCTTGACTAGTAATCTGGAGTTATCACAAGGGTTATTCCAAATGGATCCGGATAAAATCGAACAGGTGCTGACGAATTTAATCGATAATGCCATTCGCCATACAGAAAAGGGCGGATGCGTGTCGGTGAATGTCCGAACTTTGAATGAAGGCCTGAAAATTGAAATATCCGATACAGGATTAGGAATTTCAGAAGACGATTTACCGTACATTTTTGAACGCTTTTATAAAGCGGATAAAGCCAGAACAAGAGGGGAAGCAGGAACAGGCTTAGGTCTTGCGATCGTAAAAAATATCGTGAATGCCCATAATGGGACGATTCATGTTCACAGCAAGCTAAATGAAGGAACGCAATTCACTTTATTCATACCGCATTAACGGGCAGTGGGATTTAGGCCAATAAAGAAGTCTAATTGGTAGAACTACTGCCTGTAAAAGCTAGGATTGGCCTCACCTTATCCTTCCGCATTTACGGTTTTGAAAAGAACAAATGATGATCCGTGAAGGAAAATGCTTCACGGATATTTCATTTGTCTAGTTTTGACGAACAATCTTGTTTCATGCGAAACATAGACCGTTTTACCTGGGAGGGAATTGGAATATTAAGATAAAATTAAGGGATTTTTCCTTTCAATTCTTTCACTCGCGTAATATAGTTGTAATGTAACTTTTTTTAGTTGCATACGACAATAATGTGAACGGAGGTTTTTCCTTTGGAAGAAACCTTTCAAAGAATATATGAAAACTACCACAACGATATATTCCAATTTTTATTCTATATGGTGAAAGATAAATCTCAAGCTGAGGATCTAGTTCAAGAAGTATACATAAGAGTGCTTAAATCCTATAAAAACTTTGAAGGCAGGAGCAGTGAAAAAACCTGGCTGCTATCGATTGCAAGGCACGTCGCCATTGATTGGTTTAGAAAGCAGCAAACATTAAGGCAGCGAATGCTCGGGACTTTCGATTGGGATAAGCAGGAAATCAAAGACTCGCAGCAGCTTCCAGATGAATTGGTTGAGCAAAATGAAAATTTGCAGGAAATTTACAATGCATTAGATGAATGTACGATCGACCAAAGATCGGTTATTATTCTCAGATTTATCCATGGGTTTTCGATATCCGAAACGGCTGAGGCGTTGACGTTCTCTGAAAGCAAAGTAAAAACAACACAGCATAGAGGTTTAAAATCACTTCGCAAACATCTGGAGCTTTTGAAGGAGGAACAGGGATTTGAAGAAGAACGAGTGGAACGAAGAACGGATAAAGGTATTACTAAATCAACTTCCAACAGTTAAGGACCAACGTTCAGCTCAACAGGTATATAAGCAGCTTCTCATGGCTAAGCAAGAGAAAAAGAAGAATAAACATTGGGTGTGGCCTGTTCTAGCGTCATTTGCTGTTCTCTTTCTCGCTTTCCTTATTGCTCCTGTATTTTTTAAAGGGAATCAAAACGCTTCCGAATCATCTGAGAGCAATTTGCAAATGAAAGAGGAAGCATCTACTGATGATTCAGCTGTAACTTTTCAAAAAGAGATTGAAAAGGATGCTGGGCTAGAGCAGTCTTCTGAAGAGACAAATGAAAAATCACTGATCGTTCCTGCAAGGGATGCAAAGCGTTATTTCACGGTTGCATTTACGGATGCTGCTATGGCGTCCGTTATTCCAGTAAGTATCGAAAAATCGACCGAAACGGAAAACATAAATGATATTATAAAGAAATATGACAAACTAAAGCTGAAAGATCTTGGCTTATTTAAACCTCCTTTTTACGATAATATGAAGATTGAAGAGGATAGCGGCAATAAAGAGGTTACAGTTTTCTTATCTAAAAATGATGATCTTTCATCTTCCGCTGAATCTCAATGGTTTGAAAAGCTCCTAAAAGAAACAATGAAATGGAGCCCGTATGATAGAGTTCAAATTAAAGGCAATGCAAGTGTAGCAGGCGACTTGCTTGGAGGAATGGAAGAAATCGAAAAAATACAAGAAAAAAATGCTTATCTTAAGTATGAAACCGATTCAGGCGAAAGATATCTCATGCCTACTGAGCAGTCTTTTAATACAGTCGAGGAAGCATTTGATTCAATGAAAATTGCCTTCGGAGCCGAACAAATCAAGCCGCTTATGCCGGACGGCTTGTCCATTGAATCTGTTCAAAGCGAAGGACATGAACTTATCGTAAATTTTTCTGATACAAAAGAACAGATACAACCTGCAGATGAGCTGGCGATGCTTGAGGGGATAATGCTGACAGCGAAGGAGTTCGGCTATCAACAGGTTCTTTTCACAAATTTATCGAAAACAAGGATCGGGTCATATGATGTAACAAAGCCAATAGATGTTCCAGCTGCCCCGAATCCGATTAAAATAAATTGATGAAGGCCCTTTTTAGGGTCTTTTTTATTTTTCTCTAATAACGTTGAACGAAAGAATACATGTATAAAAAAAGTATATTTTCCCAATACTAAGCTGTCATGAGTATATTAGGAGGGAATCTTTTTGAAATTTTGTCATGCTGTAAGTCTTCTCATCTCTGGAATTCTTCTGCTTTGTTTAGTTGTGCGCACGCCTTTTGCAATAGCTGAGGAATCAAAAGGGAAGGATTGGATACAGCCGGTAAAAGGAGAGCTCACAGATTTATTTGGGACAAGAGAAGGTAAGCATAAGGGAATTGATATCGCTGCTTCAGAAGGTGAAGAAATTCGTGCCGTAGATGATGGGGTTGTAGAAAAGTCATATTACTCTTCATCATACGGACATGTGATTTTTTTGGCGCATGAAGACGGCTATGAAACCGTTTATGCTCATTTAAGCAAACGCATGTATCGTGAAGGTGAAAAGGTAAAAAGGGGCGAAGTCATTGGGATTATCGGAAATACGGGTATCTCGACAGGCACACACCTTCATTTTGAAGTGCATCGGGGAAACTGGACGCCGGACAAACGATTTGCGGTTGATCCATTACATATGATCAAAAAAGACCAATTTCAAGAGCAAACTGTACCTGTACAAGCAAAAACAAGTGTGAACAATAAGAAATTGATGGACGTAACGGTGAAAAAAGGGGATACCCTTTGGTCAATTGCAAAAGAACATCATTCAACAGTTGTTGAGTTAATGAAAATAAATGAGCTTAAATCTGCAGCGATCGCTCCCGGTGATAAGCTTTTTCTATCGGCACATGGCGAGTCAACGAGAATGTATGTGGTGAAAAAAGGAGATACGTTATTTAGCGTAGCGAAAAAAAACGGAATGTCCGTTCAAAAATTGCAGCGCATGAACAATCTTAAAACTACGGTGATACATATGAATCAAAAACTATATGTCATCACTGATCCGATTTAAAAAGATCCTCAGCATATAGCTGAGGATCTCATAAATTGAATCATTAATTAGGCAAATCGATTGAACGAACAGACACTATGTCAGATATGCTTTTCAGCTTTTCGACAATTTCTTCTTCTAATTGGCGATCAAACGAGAGCATCATGATTGCTTCTCCGCCTTTTTCTTTTCGTCCTACCTGCATCGTAGCGATGTTGACTCCATGTTCTCCCAAAATCTGTCCAACATTGCCGATAATTCCCGGCATATCACGATGATGAATATAAATGAGGTGGCCAGATGGATAGAAATCTATCGTAAATCCATTTATAGAAACGATTCGTCCTCCAATGTGAGGAATGTGTGTAGCCATTAGAGTAAATGTAGAGTAATCTCCTGTTACTTTTACAGAAATAGTGTTTTCGTAACCGCTGTCGGCAGTTGAAAACTTTTCGCTAAAGCTGATTCCTCGTTCTCTGGCGATCATACCAACATTAACTTCATTCACAGTGGAATCAACGCGTTGGCTGATAAAGCTGGCTAAAAGGCTTTTTGTAATAAAGGAAGTTTCTAAATCTTCAATAGACCCTTCATATTCGATCGCAACATCTTTAACTGGTTCCCGCATACATTGAGAGACAAGATTTCCGATTCTTGAAGCCAGTTGATGATACGGTTGGATTTTGGTGAACGCATCTTTGCTCATGGCAGGCAAATTGATAGCCGAATGAACTGGCTGGCCTTTAGCGTATTGCAGAACCTCTTCAGATACCTGCGCAGCTACATTTAACTGTGCCTCTTTTGTAGATGCTCCAAGATGAGGAGTAGCAACAACATTTGGGTGATCCACTAGTTTATTGTCCACTGGAGGCTCTACCTCAAAAACATCTAATGCAGCACCTGCAACTTGTCCGCTTTCCAATGCTTCATAAAGAGCCTCTTCATCAATGATCCCGCCTCGGGCACAGTTTATCAGGCGAACGCCTTTTTTCGTTTTTGCAATCGTTTCTCTGTTTAAAAGCCCTTTCGTATCCTTTGTTAAAGGGGTATGGACGGTAATAATGTCGGCAGCAGACAGCAGTTCATCAAATGTACTTGAAGTCACTCCTAGCTTTTCTGCGCGGTCTTGGGTAAGGAATGGGTCGAAAACATGTACCGTCATTCCGAATGCTTTCGCCCGATAAGCGATCTCGCTTCCGATTCTTCCCATTCCGACGATTCCTAATGTCTTCCCATAAAGTTCAGCACCGACAAACGCTGTCCGGTTCCATTCTTTTGATTTCACAGAAATATTTGCTTGGGGGATATGTCTCATTAAAGAAGCAAACATTGCAAAGGTATGCTCTGCAGTTGAAATGGTATTGCCGTTAGGAGCGTTAATGACGATTACGCCGTGCTTTGTCGCTTCGTCTATGTCAATGTTGTCGACACCGACCCCGGCGCGTGCCACAATTTTTAATGAAGTCATCTTTTGAAAGAGATCTTCAGTTACCTTGGTTGCACTTCTTACCAAAAGCCCATGAAATGTATGTAATTCATCTTCGACTTCTGATACGTTTTTCTGTACGATTTCAATTAATTCAGAATTCAATAAGGGTTTTAACCCGTCGTTGCTCATTTTATCAGAGACCAGCACTCGAAACATTGTAAGATTTCCTCCTAATTATACTTCATAAATATTGATAATTTATCACAGAAACACTCAAAGTGTCAATGCTTAGGTAAAGCAGTAAAGCGTTAAACCTCTTGGGCGACTTTATTAACTAAGAAAATATTCGTAACGTATTCCTAATGCCAGAATCATTTTTATTCGGAAATACGAAAATCAGAGGTGCGCTCTAATAGTACTTATACAGTATACTCGATTATTAAACAATATTCTGTACATATTTTCACAAAACGTATATAATATTAAAAAATATTGATCAATCTTCGGGGCAGGGTGAAAGTCCCTACCGGCGGTGATAAGCATATTGCTTTAAGCCCGCGAGCCTTTTTTTTCGGGCAGGATTCGGTGAAATTCCGAAGCCGACAGTATAGTCTGGATGGGAGAAGATGGAGGTTCATTCGTTTAAAATGGAACATTTTAGACGTTTATTTGATCTGCTGTCGATTCAACCCCGTTTATTACAAATAAACGGGGTTTTAGTGTCGCAGTCAGATGGAACATTTCCACTTTTCGAAGGAATTGATCGAAAAGGAGAGAAAAAATTGAATAAGAGCAATGTCAGGCAATTAGTCGTCACAAGTATGTTGAGCAGTATCGCATTTGTTTTGATGATGTTAAATTTTCCTTTTCCAGGATTGCCAACCTATTTAAAAATTGATTTTAGCGATGTTCCTGCAATTCTCGCTACTTTGCTATACGGACCTGTTGCGGGTATTGTGGTGGAAGGGATAAAAAATATATTGCATTACATTTTTCAAGGATCCGGGGTTCCGATCGGGCAGGCAGCCAATTTTATTGCCGGAGTCCTGTTTATTCTGCCGGTCGCATTTATATATAAAAGGCTGCAGAACACTAAGGGGATTTTGTTCAGCCTTTCTGTCGGTACGCTGATTATGACCGTTGTCATGAGCGTATTAAATTACTTTTTGATTTTACCCGCTTATACTTGGTTCTTTGATTTCCCAGTCTTGTCGTCAGATGAATTAAGAACTGCTATAGTCGCTGGTATCTTACCTTTTAATGTCATTAAGGGGCTGATTATTACAATCCTATTTGCCATTATCTTTGCAAATATGCGCCCTTGGATTATGAATCAGCGAAAAGCTTTTAAATAATAAAGAAGCATCCTGGTCTTTAAGATCAGGATGCTTCTTTATGTTTAAAAATAAAACTTCCAAGTATGGAAGTTTTATTTTATTCGTATTTAAGCGGATCTCCTTCAAAAGGTTCGTCCGCGACTTTAATTGATTCCGTCGGGCATCCTTCAAAAGCATCCATCATATCTTCTTCTAAAACTTCAGGAACCTCTACAACCCCTTTATTTTCATCGAGTGTTACATATGCGATTCCTTCATCATCGTAGTCGTAGATATCAGGTGCTGCCGCTCCGCAAGCTCCGCATGCAATGCAGGTATCTTTATCTACAATTGTATATTTCGGCATGATTTATAACCTCCCTAGCTGTTCAATATCGAAATAAAGGGTTTCATTCGAAAATTATCAATTTTAAACCCATTCTTCATTACTTATTCTATAGGTGTTATTGTTTTATTTCAACATTTTCCTAAGGGAAAAGTGATTTCGTCACCTATCTCTATATCCTTTTCCCAGACGAATAGACAATAAACCTTATCTTTCTACGAAAATCTGCTAAAATATAGACAGGATAAGCTAAAATAAGGCAGGTGGTTTCATGTCTGTTGACTATCTTGACCTTCTCATAATGGACTGCATCAGCGCCTTTCAAAATGAAAGGTCAGGAAGCGCCATCTATCATTTATTAAAAGGAAAAAAATCCTCGCAAACGATACAAGATGGTAAATTGTTTTCTTTAGCTAAATATAGAGGTTTATTTCCTGCCATATCGCCAATAGAGTTTCATGAAAGGCTTTTGAAATTGCATAGAATTGATTTTATCATACATCATGAAGCTGTCGATTCCTTCAGTTTAACTAAGGAGGGTATTGAGTCCGTAAATACAGGCTTTATAAAATCTCCATGGCCGCGTTTTCTGCACGGTGCCCATTATCATCAAGCCGCTAGAGTTTTTTGGAGCAGATTGTCACTTATGATTCAGGTTCTTTCTAATTATTTGAACGAAAGACGTTCGTATATCCCCATATCCTCCGACCACAAGATTAGAGAGTGGGTGAAGAAGCATTTAAAAGATCAAGGCCGTTTGGATCATTTTGCAGAAGCTTTATATAAAGAGCTGGAGGAAATCCTCCTGCAACAAGGAGAAAAAGAAGCGGAAGTTTTTGTGTATTCTTTAACATCCGCTCATCGTGTTGGCTGGACCCATCGTCAGCTGGCAAATCGGTTCAGGGAAGATTACTGGTATATTTACGCACTATTTTGGAATGTCATACATTATATTATTCAAACGTCTTCAAAAAGTGAAACGCCAATATTAAACGAGATGCTCTCTGAATATTCGATGAGAAATTTTTTAACTGCTTCTTCTAGAAAAACGTTGCTCATGTTAAAGCAGGGGGTTACAATATCTGAAATTGCAGCTGCAAGAAGCTTAAAGACTGCGACTATCGAAGATCATGTTGTTGAGATTGCGATTCATGACCCTTTTTTCTCAATTGACCCATTTCTCTCAAAAGGCGAATTAGATATCATAACAACATGCGCTGAAAAGCTTCGAACGAATAAGCTTAAGCGGATAAATGAAAGTCTGAACGGGAAATTCAGTTATTTTCAGATTCGATTAGCTTTAACGCAAAAGGTGAACCAAAATGAATAATTTATACAGAGTATTGCAGGAACACACGGGTTATAAGTCGTTTCGGAAAGGGCAGAAGGAGACGATTCAAAGCATCCTGGAGCAAAAAAATACGATAACGATGCTGCCTACAGGCGGAGGAAAATCATTATGCTATCAGCTTCCCGGATATCTTCTTGAAGGAATAGTTATTATTGTTTCCCCGTTGCTTTCTTTAATGGAGGACCAGATTACCCAGTTGAAAATGAAAGGCGAAAAAAGGGTAATTGGTTTGAATGGATCGATTACCCCAATGGAGAAGCAAATGGCGTTAAATCGTTTAGAACGATATAAATTTGTTTATGTAACACCAGAAATTTTGCAATCAAAAGCGATCATTGCTAAATTGTGCACTGTAAACATCAGTTTATTTGTTGTGGATGAAGCTCATTGCATATCTCAATGGGGGCATGATTTCCGTCCGGATTATTCAAAGCTTGGGGAAATTAAGGCGGTTTTGGGAGACCCCGTATGCTTGGCATTAACTGCTACAGCAACCAAGGAAACAATAAGTGATATTACTCGTCTTTTACGGCTTAAAGACACGAACTATCATATTTATTCAGCAGACAGGCCAAACATTTCTTTTAAAATAGAAGAAACGGAACATGCGGAGAATAAAATAAAGAAAACGATAAAGCTGGTAAAACGGCTGAAGGGACCGGGCATAGTTTATTGTCCGACGAGACAGTGGGCAGAAGACCTTGCTGATTTGATTCGTGAAGAATGCGGCTGTTCAGTCGATTTTTATCATGGAGGTATGGAAACGGAGACAAGGGCTTTAATCCAGCAGCAGTTCTTATCAGACCAATTGGATGTTATTTGCTGTACGAACGCATTTGGAATGGGAATTGATAAACCAAACGTCAGGTATGTGCTGCACTTTCAATTGCCCCAAACCGTAGAAGCCTATTTGCAGGAGGCTGGCAGAGCCGGTCGTGATGGAAAACAAAGCCTTGCAGTTTTGTTTCGGTCACCGGGTGATCTTGAACAGCAGATAAATCTTATTCAAACGGATCATTTAACTGAAAATGAAATTAAATTAGGCCTAAAGTTTCAAAATGAGAGCGGGAACAACAAAAATATGATGATCGAGAGCTTGTTTGAAGCTGATTTATCAGAAACGAAGGTCCGTTATTTGTTCCATCTTTTGAGCAAGTACAACGATGTAAATGAAGAAAAAGAACATATGATTATCAATGAGGTAAAAGAACGGCAGCAGTATAAGCAACAAAAGCTATTTGCATTTGTACGGCTGATCGAAAAAAAGAATTGTTTTAGGGACTCTTTGCTTTCCTATTTTGGTGAGACGCAGCACAGACAGCATGAACGTAAAGGATGCTGTTCCTACTGCGGGCTCGATGAGAGCGTGTTTATTCAAGACAACAGCAGCAAAAAGGAAGAAAAGGCAATGCAGCATTGGAAAGTGGAGTTGAACCATATTTTTAATAAAAAAAGTGGCATACAATGTTAAACAAACAAAAAGAACTCGTTACACGGCTGTCAGACAAGGAGCTGCTAAGACAGCTTTACTTGACCCAGTTGATCATGCTTGTAATAGCAAGCAGTTTGGGCTTCTTTCTTTTTCCAGACCTGCATTCTTTTCTTGCGTTATGGAGCTTGTCCGACATGCGAATCGTTACGTACGGGGCAGCTACAGCAGTGCTCGTCATTTGTATCGATTTTGCAGCTATGCGCATTTTTCCGGAACATATGTTAGACGATGGGGGCATCAATCAACGGGTTTTTGCAAAAAGATCTGTTCCGCATCTGCTTTTGCTTACTCTTACGATTTCCTTTACTGAAGAAATTTTATTCAGGGGGATCATCCAAACGAATTTTGGGCTGTGGGCTTCAAGTATTCTGTTCGCAATCTTGCACTTCAGATATTTGGAAAAAGCCGTATTATTTATTATGGTAGTTGGCGTCAGCTTTCTTTTGGGCCTTGTTTATCAATGGACTGACAATCTTTTCGCCCCTGTGGCTGCACATTTTATGATCGACTTTGTTCTTGCATTGTACATACGTTTTCAATATGTCAGGAGGGATCTTTATGACAACCATGTCAAGAGTGGAGAGAAAAAAACAGAATAAAAATCCTGCCATTACTGAGGAATCAACCGACAATTCAACTGTAAATGCCGAACAAGGTACCGAACAAGGGCTTCCAACCAGGCAATCCTTACGTGAAAATAAACAAAACAAAAAAGGATCGTATCCTTTGCTTACAGCTATGGCAATCATCTTTTTTTGTATACCTGTTCTTGTTTGGATCGGCTTACGTTTCTTTGAAGTCGGTCCAGCATCGAACAATCAATTAGATGAATACGAGTACGAGGAAAAAGGCGATCGCAGTTCGATGCAGATGCCTGATTCATCTAATGAAAACACGGAAGAAGTGAGACAGGCATCTTTACCGGAAAATGAGGAATCACGAAGTGTTGAGCAAAATAGGACGAATGCAAAGGGTAATTCTTCCCAAGGAAAAAAGGAAGCAGCCAATAAAAAATCAGCAGAGAAAAAAACAAATATTATTCAACATACGGTAAAAGGGAAAGAAACGCTTTACAGAATATCCATGAAATATTATAACAGCCGTAATGGTGAAGAACTGATCCGTGAACATAATCATCTTAACGGAAATGAAATACACAGCGGGCAGGTCCTTGAGATCCCTGTTCAGGAGTAGCATAATAGACGATTCTTTTCATACATTGTACTAAGACTATAGGACAAGGTGTGAAAATATGCCGATCATTCTTAGCGATGCGGATAAGTTTGTAGATGAACCTACAAGAAAGATGCTCGAAGCGTTAATAAAAAGGAAACAAAAATTTGAGCAATTTAAAAAACATGTCCTCCGTTGGAGAATCGTCTGTTTCGTTTGCTTTTTCATTTTTTGCATCACCTTATACTTGAAATCCGGCCAATCCGGATCTATCCTTTATTATTTATTTAGCGACAGCACTTCGATATTCTGGATCTTAGCGATCGCTTTTTCGTATAGCGCATCCTTTTTCTTCCATAAGAAAGAGGATAAGGCAGAAAACGAATACCATAAGCTAAGATGTGAAATTATTCAAAAAAGCCCGGATTTATGGCCGCTGCCGCAAAAATGGGAAACTAGAGAAACGGTATATCGCATCATGAAGGAATCATATGATATCAACTTGTATTTTGAAAGCAAATAGATCGAAGGCTTTATGAATGCTGTATGTTTTACGAAAGACAGGAGTGGATGTTTTTGATCGCGATGGAGCTGCTGTGGGCTATTGCACTTATCATCATTGCAGTGAGTTATTTTCTATACAGAAAGATGTTTAAGCTTGCCAAAGAAAATCGATTGATTAAGAATGTCTTTCAGATCCATAAAAAAGACTTTACGAAGCAGGTAAACATCTTTTTTATATCAGATATTCATCAACGAGAGATCAGTGATGAATTCATTAATGACATCGGAAAAGAAAAAATAGACCTTGTAATCATCGGCGGAGATCTAGCTGAAAAAAATGTGCCTGATTCACAAATCGATGACAATTTAAACAAGCTCTCTTCATTGGCAAAAACTCTTTTTGTATGGGGAAATAACGACTATGAAGTAAATCAATCCTTTCTGTTTTCAGTCCTTAAAAAATACGGGATTACTGCTCTTCGTAATGAATCCTGCATTTTTAAGAAAGAAAAACAACTAATCAATCTTGTCGGTATTGACGATATAAAGGAAGGGATTCCGGATTACCCAAAATCGATACAAGGGCTTGATACCAATCATTTCACCTTGCTAATTTCCCACAATCCGAAGGTGCATCAACAGATAGAACCAAACGACGGGATCGACCTGATATTGAGCGGACATACCCATGGAGGCCAAATACGAATCGGTCCCATCGCCAGGTATGCATTAGGAGGAACAGGGAAAATTAATAGCACTGATTTTCTCATTAGCAATGGATACGGTACATCTAAGGTTCCGTTAAGGCTGTCAGCTCCGCCGGAAGTACATTTTATCCAGTGTGTTCCAGTTTATGAAAAAAATGATCTATGGGAAGAAAAGCAACAATAGTGCTTGTCTTCCTTTCCTTCACAGTGTAAACTGAATACAAAATTATGAACCTATAGATTTGTATTTCATATAATACAATAGGATGTTAGAAGAGGCAGGAGGGAATGTTATGCGGCTTGAGCGTCTGAACTACAATAAGATTAAAATCTTTCTTACACTTGATGATCTGACTGACCGGGGGTTGACGAAAGACGACCTTTGGAAGGATTCATTTAAAGTCCATCAATTGTTTAAAGATATGATGAATGAAGCAAATGTAGAGCTCGGCTTTGAGGCGAATGGACCAATTGCAGTCGAAGTTTATTCTCTCCAGGCTCAAGGAATGGTTGTTATTGTCACCAAAAATCAAGATACAGATCATGATGATGACGATTATGATGATGATTATATTGAAATGCAGGTCAAACTTGATGAAAATGCTGACGTCATATATGAATTCCAGACATTCGAAGACGTCATTCAACTTTCCAAGAGTCTCCACAGAATGGGAATTAACGGAGGAAGTGTATACCAGTTTAATGGAATTTATTTTCTCTGCTTAGACTTTTTCGCCGATAATCCAGTCGAACGGATTGTTGCAATTCTGGCTGAGTACGGCAGTCCTGCAACGATTACTATTTATCGTCTAGAGGAATATGGAAACAAAATCATGGATGGAAATGCAGTAGAAACGATTCAAATGCATTTTCAGTGATTTCGAATAAATTTTGCGGCCCGATAGTATCGGGCTTTTTCACATTGCTCAGTGCGAAACAGCTAAGAAATGAACTAAATCATCAAGCTAAAGTCACTTCAATTTTTTGTGAAAAATCAACGGTTTCATCTTTGCATACACAAACGGAACGTGTATACTAATGTCTGAAAGGCAAACAAGCGACTAACATGAAAGCTCTAGGAGGTTAACTTAATGGTAACCGTTCAAAACACAGGCCAAGCAGAAGAAGATCAAGATGATGTGTTGAAATCTACTCAAACGGTGATACATAAGGCCTTAAATAAATTAGGGTATCCTGATGAAATGTATGAATTATTAAAAGAACCTCTCAGACTGTTAACGGTTAAAATACCGGTTCGAATGGATGATGGTTCTGTGAAGATATTCACAGGCTACAGGGCTCAGCATAACGATGCGGTTGGGCCGACAAAAGGCGGTATTCGTTTTCACCCGAATGTAACTGAAAAAGAAGTTAAAGCGCTTTCGATCTGGATGAGCTTAAAGTGCGGCATCGTCGATCTTCCATATGGCGGTGGAAAAGGCGGGATCGTTTGTGATCCGAGAGACATGTCCTTTAGGGAATTGGAACGTCTGAGCAGAGGATACGTTCGCGCGATAAGCCAAATCGTCGGTCCTACGAAGGACGTCCCTGCTCCGGACGTATTTACTAATTCACAAATTATGGCGTGGATGATGGATGAATATTCAAGAATCGATGAGTTTAACTCACCTGGATTTATTACCGGGAAGCCGCTCGTATTAGGCGGGTCCCATGGCAGGGAATCTGCGACTGCCAAAGGCGTTACCATTTGTATAAAAGAAGCTGCAAAGAAAAAGGGGATACCGCTAAAAGGAGCAAAAGTCGTCGTCCAAGGCTTCGGCAATGCTGGCAGCTATCTAGCGAAATTTATGCACGAAGCAGGAGCAAAGGTTGTCGGTATTTCTGATGCGTATGGCGGACTTTATGATCCTGACGGCTTGGATGTTGATTATCTTCTTGATCGAAGAGACAGCTTCGGCACTGTGACAAAGCTGTTCAATGATACGATCAGCAATAAAGATTTGCTTGAATTGGATTGCGATATTCTTGTGCCTGCTGCGATTGAAAATCAAATCACGAAAGAAAATGCCCATCAGATCCGGGCACAAATTGTCGTAGAGGCAGCTAATGGACCAACGACGTTAGAAGCAACGAAAATCCTTTCTGATAGAGATATTCTGCTTGTGCCAGATGTTCTCGCAAGTGCAGGAGGAGTGACGGTTTCTTACTTTGAGTGGGTTCAAAACAATCAAGGCTTTTATTGGACGGAAAAAGAAGTTGAAGAAAAACTCGAAGCATTGATGGTCAAATCGTTTAACAATATTCATGAAATGGCGAAAAACCGCCGGATCGACATGCGTCTGGCTGCATATATGGTCGGAGTAAGAAAAATGGCTGAAGCCTCGCGTTTCAGGGGCTGGATTTAACCTTTTTAGGATTTGCAACCAAAATGGAAATCTCCTATCATTAGATAGGAGATTTTTTTCGATATTGAATATATAAAGCCCATGCGAACAGGAGTGGAATATATGAAGCACGAAAAAGTAATCATTGTTGGCGGGGGTCCGTGTGGTCTTTCAGCAGCGATTGAACTACAAGCGAAGGGAATAGATTCACTGGTTATTGAAAAGGGAAATATTGCAAACAGCATTTATCAGTATCCTACCCATCAAACATTTTTTAGTACAAGCGAAAAGCTGGAGATCGGCAACGTAGCCTTCATTACAGAAAACAGGAAACCGGTCAGAAACCAAGCGCTTACCTATTATCGTGAAGTCGTGAAGCGAAAAAAAATCAAGGTGAATTCCTTTGAAAAGGTTGAATCGGTGGAGAAAACCGAAGACGGCAATTTTCTGATAACAACAGATAAAGAGAAATATCAAGCCGATTTTTGTGTTGTGGCAACTGGTTATTATGATCAGCCGAACTACATGAATATTCCCGGTGAAGATATGCCTAAGGTATTTCATTATTTTAAAGAAGCACATCCTTTTTTTGATAAAGACGTCGTTGTGATTGGCGGGAAAAATTCGAGTGTTGATGCAGCCTTGGAATTAGTAAAATCTGACGCAAGGGTAACAGTCATCTACCGGGGAAGCAGTTACTCAAAAAGTGTGAAACCTTGGATCCTTCCTGAATTCGAATCTCTCGTGAATAAAGGAATAATCAGAATGGAGTTCGAAGCTGTTGTCAATGAAATTAAAGATGATCAAGTGTCCTTTTACTCATCAGAAAAAGGGCTTCAAGTTATTAAAAATGATTACGTCTTTGCTATGACAGGCTACCACCCGGATCACAGATTTTTAAGACGGATGGGAATTGGAATCAACATCGAAAGCGGAAAGCCTATGTTTAACGAAGAGACAATGGAATCGAATGTCGGCGGCATTTTTATTGCCGGAGTCATAGCTGCCGGAAACAATGCCAATGAAATATTTATTGAGAACGGCAGATTCCACGGCGGTCTAATAGCTGAAGAAATTGCAAAACGTATCTAACCGGGCGATGGGTCTATCAGCAGCTCGAGCAGTACGTTAACTGTTTCAATTGCAAATCTTGAAGAGGCAACTAATTAACAAAACGACTCATATGATTGTTATTCATTGAAGAGATATGCTGATTATGTGTGCCTTTTTCAAAAATCAGGAATAATTCGTTTCCAACAACTTGTGATCATGATACGATTAAGCAAGAGTATATAATGGGAAAGAGGTCTCATCATGGTTGCAATTATTTCGGCGGGCATAGCGCCTGGAATTGCACTTTTGCTTTATTTTTATTTAAAGGATCAATATGATACCGAACCAATACATATTGTGATTCGTATGTTTATTTTGGGTGTACTGCTCGTTTTTCCGATTATGTTCATCCAGTACGTGTTAGAACAAGAAAATGTGGTCACAAACAAGCTACTGCTCTCCTTCTTATCGTCAGGTTTGCTTGAAGAATTTTTCAAATGGTTTCTATTGATGGTTGGCATTTTTCAGCATGTTGAATTCGATGACCATTATGATGGAATTGTTTATGGGACAAGCATTTCACTGGGCTTTGCTACCTTGGAAAATATTTTATTTTTGGTAGGCCACGGTTTGGAGTATGCTTTTACGCGAGCTCTTTTGCCAGTTTCAAGCCATGCTCTATTTGGCGTAATCATGGGATTTTACATAGGAAAGCTGAAATTTTCCGAAAAAAAAGCACGGAGAAAGTGGCTTATTCTCTCACTTGGCCTACCGGTAATTTTACACGGATTTTATGATTATATTTTACTAAGTTTAGAAAATTGGCTCTATCTAATGTTGCCATTTATGTTTTTTTTATGGTGGTTTTCCCTTCACAAAGCAAAACAAGCAAGAACAATAAAAGCCATTCCCTCAGAAAAATTTTGAACTGCCCATTGCGGCAGTTTCTTTTTTTTGCCAACCTTTTCTGGACCAAACTGTGAAGCATTTTAAGCAATGATTCTAAATCTGGTATAAAAGTTAGCTTCCTACAGAAAATAGGAGTACAAACTTTCATACAGGAGGAGCCGCTATGGAATCAAGAGGATTTTATTATAAACCCTTTATTTTTGCAGGAGTAATACTTTTGTGTCTTGTACTTTTCAGTTCAGAAAAAAGCTATGCATTCTCTAACCAGGTAATTCAGAGGGGGGCGACTGGTGAAGATGTAGTTGAACTCCAAGCAAGGCTTCAGTACAACGGATATTACAATGGGAACATAGACGGAGTGTTTGGATGGGGAACCTATTGGGCTGTCCGCAACTTTCAGGATCAATTTCAAATTGGCGAGGTTGATGGTTTAGTTGGAGAAAAGACAAAGCAAAAGCTTATCTCCAAAACGAAATATTATGAGGGGTTTGTAAGAGAACAGCTTGAAAAAGGCAAAAAATTCACACATTACGGAGGAATGCCGTTAAAATATCAAACTGGCCCTTCAGCTGAAGCAAGAAGGCAGGCCAGAAAAAAAGCAGAAGCAAGGCAAACACTTCCGGACGAACAAAAAAAGCCAGCTCAACAACAAGCAAAGCAAAACAAGAAGCAGCCTGCTGCTAAGAAGAAAGTGAAACCGGTAGCAGCAAACAGGGCTGGAGGATACTCTCAAAATGATATTCGATTGCTCTCTCAAGCGGTTTACGGAGAAGCGAGGGGTGAGCCATACGACGGTCAGGTTGCCATCGCCGCTGTAATATTAAATCGTCTGGACAGCCCTAATTTTCCTGATACCATTTCAGGTGTTATATTCGAGCCGCTGGCTTTTACAGCTGTTGCAGACGGGCAAATTTATATGGAGCCGGATAAAACGGCTAAGGAAGCTGTGATGGACGCCATTAATGGCTGGGATCCATCAGAAAATGCTACCTATTATTTTAATCCGGATACAGCGACCAATCCATGGATATGGGGAAGACCCCAAATCAAACGGATAGGGAAACATATATTCTGCGAATAAATCAGCGAGGTGAGAAAAAATGATAAGAGGGATACTAATCGCAATACTTGGAGTAGCCGTTATTGGAACCAGCTATTGGGGGTATAAGGAACACCAGGAGAAGGATGCTGTCCTGTTGCATGCGGAAAACAATTATCAGCGCGCGTTTCATGACTTGGCCTATGATATGGATCAGCTTCATGATAAAATCGGAACTTCTTTGGCGATGAACAGCAAAGAAAATCTTTCGCCGGAATTAACTGAGGTGTGGAAGCTGGCATCTGAGGCCCACAGCAGTGTCAGCCAGCTGCCGCTTACGTTAATGCCCTTTAATAAAACAGAGGAGTTCTTATCGAATATAGGGAATTTCAGCTATCAAACAGCGGTAAGAGATCTCGCAAAAGAACCTTTAAATGATAAAGAATACAATACGCTAAAGCAGCTTTATTCAAATGCCCAAGACGTTCAGAATGAATTAAGAAACGTCCAGCATCTTGTGATTGATAATAATTTAAGATGGATGGATGTTGAATTGGCTCTGGCTTCAGGCGAAAAACAAGGCGACAATACAATCATTGACGGATTGAAGACGATTGAGAAAAATGCAGATTCGTTTGCCGAGACGGATACAAGTAATGACAATACTACTACAAAGCAGAGAGAAAAAGGTTTTCAGCACTTAAAAGGCGATCAGATTTCGGAGTCTGACGCTAAGAAAATCGCCCAAAAATTTGCGCCGGATCAAAACTCTGATTTCACAATCGCAAAAAGCGGGAATAAAACGAACCGGGACGTATACAGCTTAAGTATGAATGATGAAAAACACGGGACAAATATTTATATGGACGTAACCCAAAAAGGCGGATATCCGGTCTATTTGATCCAAAACCGTGAAGTCAAGGATCAGAAGCTGAGCTTGAATGATGGTTCTAACAAAGCATTGAAATTTTTGAAAGACAACGGCTATGAAGCAACTGATTTTGTTCTGGATGAAAGCGAGCAATATGATAATATCGGCATTTTTTCATATGTGCCAGTGGAAAATGATGTTTTGTTGTATCCAGATACGGTACGAATGAAGGTTGCATTGGATAACGGTGAAATTGTCGGATTCTCAGCAAGAGATTTTCTAACAAATCACAGGAAAAGAAATCTGCCAAAACCGAAACTGTCCCTTGAAGAAGCAAAGAAAAAAGTGAGCGGAAATGTACAAATACAAGACAACCGGCTAGCCATCATAACCAATCAAATGTCCGATGAAGTTTTATGCTACGAGTTTTTTGGAACGATCGATAATGACACCTATCGCATGTTTATCAATGCAAATACAGGCATAGAAGAGAAAGTAGAAAAATTAAAAAATGCAGAACCGATATATTAAGGGATTTTGTGGGAAAAGACAACAAGAGTCTTTTCCTTTTTTTTATTCCGTGCTTTAATAATAGGGGTGTGTATTTTCGACAAGGGAAGAGTGATTATTTTGCTGGTTGTAGGAGATGTTTTGCTTTTAGAAAGCTATGATTCCGAAAACCCCCGTCCTCACGTATTAAAATGCAAGGTGGCAAAAATTGCTGAAAAAGAATTGCACATTACATACCCTATCGATCAAGTGACAGGAAGATCTAAATTTTTAATCAACGGCACAGATCTTGTCGTCACGTTTGTCACAAAAGAGCAAATTCCTTATCAGTTCACTTGCAAAGTGATAGGCAGATTGAAAGAAGAAATTCCTATGATTTCTTTAAGTTATCCGGGCTTTGAAGAGCTGGAAAAAATTCAGCGGCGGCAATTTCTTCGGGTAGATGCCCTTTTAGACATTGCAGCGTATCCTGGAAATCCAGAAAAAAAGCCTTTCACGACGATCACAGCAAACATCAGCGCAGGCGGATTATCGATGATCATTCCAGAGGAATACCGTTTTGACCTGGACGAACAGGTCGATGTCCATATAAATTTGCCTAACGATCAAGAAAAGCGCAGGCTTGTATCAGCAGCTTCCCGAGTGAAAAGGCTGCAATGGGATGAGAAAAACAAGAAGAGAACCCTCTCGGTTGAGTTTTCAGACATTAGTGAAGACCATCAGCAGCTTCTGATGAAATATTGCTTTCATCATCAAATTGAATTAAATCTAAAAGGATTGGCTGAATAATCGGGCAGCAGCACTCCCATACTAGAAAGATATGGAGGTGCATGGTGTGAAATCCATCGAACGGATATTATTTAAGATCGCAGTGGTGCACATGATTATGCTTGTCGGTATTCAGCTTCTGTTTCATTACGTGCATATTGAGCCATACGTTTCAAAGACCGTACGTTATGAAGGTGTGAATCAAATTAAAATTGAGGAATGGATTGAAACCTTTAAGAACTAAAGGTGCAAGAAGCAAGGAGTTGTATTATGGAAAAAAAATTATCAATCGCGATTGACGGGCCAGCAGCAGCTGGAAAAAGCACAGTCGCCAAAATTGTCGCAACGAAAAAATCATTTATATATATTGACACAGGCGCGATGTATCGTGCGGTCACATACGCCGCTATTAAAAATCAAATCGATCTGGCTGATGAAAACCAGCTTGCAGAACTGTTAAAAAGAACAACGATAGATTTGGTTGTTGAATCAGGCAAACAAAAGGTATTTGTAAACAATGATGAGGTAACAGACGAAATTCGGACTGATGAGGTCAGCAATCAAGTTTCACTGGTAGCAAAGCATGGACAAGTAAGGGAAAGCTTGGTAGCGAGGCAAAGAAAAATGGCTGAGCAAGGCGGAGTCGTAATGGATGGCAGAGACATCGGAACGCATGTGCTCCCTGATGCGGAAGTAAAAATATTTTTGCTCGCCTCAGTACAGGAACGTGCGAAAAGGCGATTTGAGGAAAATAAGAAAAAGGGATACGATGTCAATTATGATATACTAGTAGAAGAAATCGCCAAACGGGATAAACTGGACTCGGAACGTGAAATTTCTCCTCTTCGAAAAGCGGAAGATGCGATCGAAATCGACACGACCTCTTTGTCCATTCAAGAGGTGGCCGAGAAGATTCTTCAAATAGTAGATCATAAGTCATAGGTAATTATTCCAAATCTGGTTATCTTGTCTCAAAAATTGACCTCACTTCAGGTTTATCACTTGACAAAATCGGGCATTTATTAGAAGTTTATTATAAAGATTTTTCTAATTAAGCATTTATCAATTTCATAACTACATATTCGGCTGCCATGTATTGTGTGCAGTCCGTTTAAAAAAGCTTTGTAGGTTTGTACCAAGGAGGTATTGGAATGACAGAGGAAATGAACGAATTTGACGTTCAAGCACCAGAGGTTGGAGATATTGTTAAAGGTTTGGTTATTAAGGTTGAAGACAAACATGTAGACGTTGAAATTAGTAACGTGAAACAGAATGGTATTATTCCAATCAGCGAATTATCAAGTCTGCACGTAGAGAAGGCTTCTGATGTAGTCGCTATAGATGATGAGCTTGAATTGAAAGTTACAAAAGTTGAAGATGAGGCAATCATTTTATCGAAACGCGCTGTTGATGCTGATCGTGCTTGGGAAGACCTTGAGAAGAAATACGAAACGAAAGAAATCTTCGAAGCTGAAGTCAAGGATGTTGTCAAAGGCGGTTTAGTAGTGGATATCGGTGTGCGCGGTTTTATTCCTGCCTCGCTTGTTGAAGCCCATTATGTAGAAGATTTCTCAGATTATAAAGAAAAAACATTAACACTGATCGTAGTGGAACTCGATAAAGAAAAAAATCGAGTGATTTTATCCCACCGCGCTGTTATTGAGCAAGAACAAACATTAAAAAAACAAACCTTTCTAGAATCACTGGAAGCGGGTGCAGTTTTAGAAGGTAAAGTCCAAAGGCTGACAGATTTCGGAGCCTTCGTCGATATCGGCGGAATTGACGGCCTCGTGCATATTTCCCAGCTTTCACATTTCCACGTCGACAAGCCATCAGATGTCGTGGAAGAAGGTCAGGAAGTTAATGTTAAGGTATTGTCTGTGGACCGTGATAATGAGCGGATTTCTTTATCAATTAAAGAAACGTTGCCAGGGCCATGGAGCCAAATAAATGAGAAAGTGAAAAAAGGCGACGTCTTGGAAGGGAAAGTGCAGCGTCTTGTTTCATTCGGAGCTTTCGTTGAAATTTTGCCAGGCGTAGAAGGTTTGGTTCATATTTCTCAAATTTCCAATAAACATATTGGCACACCACACGAGGTACTTGAAGAAGGACAGATTGTGAATGTCAAGGTTCTCGATGTAAATGAAGAAGAAGAACGTATTTCTTTAAGCCTTCGTGAACTTGAAGAACCCGATAATAAGGAAGAAGAGGATTACCGCCAATACCAGTCAAAAGATGAAGGCAGCGGCTTTCAGCTTGGCGAAATGATCGGAGACAAGCTGAAAAAATTAAAATAATTTTCTTCGGATAAGATGGAAAACCTATAACTCTTATTAGTTGAATGATAAAAAGGCGGACTTTTATGTTCGCCTTTTTTTGTGTTCACCCAACTGGTTCGAGATTCGCCTGCTTTTTTAACACTTACTTTGAATTTTGCTCGATCCTGGTTGCACCATTCTTCTGAATGGATGGATCCCGATCTGACTCTACCCTGCGCTCGTTCTTCAATTTTTTTTCTTGCCTGTCTTTACCCATTTTTTCGCCCCCTTCTTCTTAAATGTATAGCTTAATACACCACTAGTTTTTCAAAAAATTTATAATGCCATTCATTCCGGTTTAAAATATGCCGGACTTTTCCATACTGAAGTGTGGAGGGTGAAGACGATTGGAAATGCTTTATTACTATTGGTCGATGTGGTTTCTATGGATTATTGCTACGTTTATATGGAAAAAAGATAACTTTCGATTTGTTGTATCCATCTTTCTATTAATTAATATCATTCTTAGTCAGATAACACTTCAAATTCATTTTCTTTTTAACGCTGCGTATTTGCTGTTTTATGCAACCGCCTTTTTTATTGCAGGGCGTTACCGATTTTATAAAAACGTAAGAAGTGTGATGCTTCATCTCTCCATCGTTTTCTCATACTGCTTTTTTATGCTGTTTGCATTATATGACCCGATTTGGTTCATCCTAAAACCGGAATGGCTGGTAACCGGGGTAACATTGATCATCGCTGTTTCGTTTGAGAAAAATCTGTTGGTCCGCCTGGGGACTTTTCTTGCCGGCATGTGCCAAGGAGAGCTGCTCTATTGGCTGATTATCCATCGTATATACGATGAAGCAATAATCGGCAGTTATATCTGGCTGTCTTGCAGCTCGGTGGGTATTGTTGCACTCTATGGAGTCTCTCAATTCGAATCGTTAAAAAAGCAAATTTCGCAACGAATGAAAAACATGGGAAAAGGGGTATCCAAAATGTCATGAGCAATTATGTATTCCCGATCATTTTAGGTACGGTTGCCGGGGTTGTGACGCGAATTATCATGCTCAGAACGGATTACAGGCAGTATCCATCGCATCTGCACGGGAAGATCATTCATATCGCTCTCGGATTGATCGCTGCAGGGCTTGGAAGTATCATCCTTCCTGCTTTACTCAGAGAGGAATTCACGGCAATCACGTTTTTGACGCTCGCTGCTTCGCAGTTCAGAGATGTACGGAATATGGAACGCAATACGTTAACACAGCTCGATTCCTATGAGCTCGTTTCAAGAGGCAGCACATACATAGAAGGAATCGCGATTGCGTTTGAAAGCAGGAATTACCTTGTCATTTTCACTTCTTTGCTAACAACTGCGTCATACATTTTTATATCAGTGTGGGCCGCAGTTGCAATCGCGCTTATCTGCTTTTTTTGCGCCGTAAAGCTAATGTCGGGAGCGACGTTAAAAAAGATCGTTGATATCAAATATGAAAAACCGCATTTTAAAGATTCCGGCTTGTATATTGACAATATTTATATCATGAATATTGGTTTGCCTGAGAAACAGGAATTAATATTAAAATATGGAATGGGATTTATATTAACGCCGAAAAATTTTAATGCAAAAACGACAATCGCGAATTTAGGGCAGCGGCAGGCTATTCTTTTCGATGTTTCTACCGTACTTGGGATCTACCGGGATTCCGGAGAACCAAGCCTGAGCCCGCTTGCTAAGCGCGATCTTGAGGATGGCAGGGTAGGAATATTTGTCCTGCCCCAAGTCCAGGAAATTGATGAAGCAATCAAAGTCATTGAAGATGTGCCTACTTTGGAGAATGCTATCAGAATGTCTACAGAACGTAAAAAAAACAAAAAGGTGATGACATGAGTGAATCACTTGAGAAGTATATCCTTGCTGTAGTAACAACAAACCATAAAAGGGTCATAGGTGGAACTGCTGTTTTTTTCTGCGAGAACGATGAGGAAATGGCGTTATACGCGAAAAACCTTGAGGCGATACTTGACGGGATTGCTCACGGAATTGGCGATGATTTGTTTTTAATCGTCAAACATTTTTAGCCCTTAGAGTTGTGATTTAAACAGGAATTGATATAATATATAAAGTTAAGCCCTTCTTGCCCTATAAGAGAAGGGTTTCTTTATTCGTGGCGAATCGCCGTTTGAAAGGAATGGTTCTATGGGTAAACCAGTCGTAGCCATTGTTGGAAGACCAAATGTAGGAAAATCCACAATATTTAACCGTATGGCCGGTGAACGAATTTCGATTGTTGAAGATACACCCGGGGTAACAAGAGACCGGATTTACAGCTCGGCTGAATGGCTGAACTACAGCTTTCACTTAATTGATACAGGAGGAATTGAATTAAGCGATGCACCGTTTATGGAGCAAATTCGCCAACAGGCTGAGATCGCTATTGATGAAGCGGATGTCATCGTATTTATGGTCAATGGACGTGAAGGGGTGACCTCTGCTGATGAAGAGGTAGCCAAAATCCTTTACCGTTCGAAAAAACCGGTTGTTCTGGCTGTAAATAAGCTTGATAATACAGAGATGAGAATGAATGCATATGATTTTTATTCTCTCGGCTTTGGAGAACCGTATCCGATTTCCGGGACACACGGACTTGGGATGGGGGATTTGCTCGATGCGATTGCTGAGCATTTCAAAAATATTCCCGATTCCAATTATGATGAAGATGTTGTTCAGTTTTGTTTAATCGGACGGCCGAATGTTGGGAAATCCTCTTTAGTGAATGCGATGCTTGGGGAAGACCGAGTGATTGTCAGTGATATCGCAGGCACCACTAGAGATGCAGTCGATACTGTGTTTACGTATAACCAGCAGGAATTTGTGATCGTTGACACTGCAGGAATGCGCAAAAGAGGCAAAGTATATGAAACGACTGAAAAATACAGTGTGCTTCGGGCATTAAAGGCAATTGAACGCTCCGAGGTGGTCGTTGTTGTTCTCGATGGAGAAGAAGGAATTATAGAACAAGATAAAAAAATAGCCGGCTATGCGCATGAAGCGGGGAAAGCCGTCGTTGTTGTCGTAAACAAATGGGATGCCGTTGAAAAAGATGAAAAGACGATGAATCAATTTGAAGAAAACTTTCGTGCTCATTTTCAATATCTTGATTATGCGCCTCTTCTCTTTATGTCTGCTCTTACGAAAAAGAGAATTCACACGTTGATGCCTGCAATTATTACTGCCGGCGAAAATCATTCCTTAAGGGTTCAGACAAATGTGTTGAACGATGTCTTAATGGATGCCGTTGCAATGAATCCGACGCCAACCCATAACGGCCAGAGGCTGAAGATTTTTTATGCCACTCAAGTGGCGGTTAAACCTCCAACATTTGTTGTGTTTGTTAACGATCCAGAGCTGATGCATTTCTCCTATGAGCGCTTTTTAGAAAATCGCATAAGAGATGCCTTCGGGTTTGAAGGGACGCCAATTAAAATCTTTGCGCGAGCCAGAAAATAAGAGAAATCGACAAAAGGTTGTGATCGTTCATGAAAACTATTTCAATGCTCGGCGCAGGCAGCTGGGGAACAGCACTGTCAGCGGTTCTTGCAGACAACGGGCATCAGGTCCAATTATGGGGCCACAGGCAAGAGCTTGTGGATCAAATTAATGACAAAAAAGAAAACTCGAAGTATTTACCGGGCGTAAAGCTATCTTCTCAAATCAATGCAACGACCGATTTGAAAAAAGCAGTCGAAAACAGTGATGTGGTAATCGTTGCTGTTCCGACAAAAGCGATAAGGGAAGTTTTGAAAAAACTTATTCCCCATATGCAGAAAGGGCTGCCATTTGTCCATGTGAGTAAAGGGATCGAGCCTGATTCTCTTCTCCGTATTTCTGAAATGATGGAAGAGGAACTCCCTGATCATCTGAGGGATGCGATCATTGTTCTTTCCGGACCGAGCCATGCTGAAGAGGTCGGGCTTCGCCAGCCGACTACGGTCACGGTATCGTCGAAGGACTTGTCTCAAGCCAGAAAGATCCAAGACTTGTTCATGAATCAAAATTTTCGGGTATACACCAATCCTGATATTGTTGGCGTCGAAATCGGCGGGGCGCTGAAAAATGTTATCGCTCTTGCTACAGGAGTCACAAACGGACTTGGGTACGGTGATAATGCAAAAGCGGCTCTTATTACTAGAGGCTTGGCAGAAATTGCCCGGATAGGAACGGCAATAGGCGCCAATCCGCTTACATTTTCAGGCCTTACGGGGATTGGAGATTTAATTGTGACTTGTACAAGTGTTCACTCCAGAAACTTGCGGGCCGGAAATTTGCTCGGGAAAGGGTATAAGCTGGAAGACGTGCTTGAACAAATGGGTATGGTCGTAGAAGGTGTCAGGACGACGAGAGCAGCCTTTCAGCTTTCTCAAAAAATGAACGTCAAGATGCCGATCACCGAAGCTCTGTACGGCGTATTGTTTAACGGCAGAAATGTGAATGATGCCGTAGAATCTCTGATGGCTCGCGGAAGAACACATGAAATGGAAGATTTGGTGAACATGTTCGAAAGCCAGATGAACAAATAAGAAACTTTTTAGAGAACTGGGCAAAAGAGGATACAATTGTCCTATTAGCCGCATAACATAACCTTGAAGTAGGATGAGCTGCTTTGGCCGATTTGGGTTATAATAGTCATGTTTCACTGGAGTAAAGTTCCCGCTTTGCTCCATTTTTTTTGGACGGAATACAATTGATTAAAAGCATAAGGTTGTATTACAATTAATTATAGCGCTTACATTATTACGGTTGACGGGGGGTCTCTTATTTTGAGCATTGGGCTGTTAAAAATGTGGTTTGCTCTTGCTTCAATGGGGCTGATGGCTGTTGCTGTTCTATCAATCTATTTAAGCCGATATAAGTTCAATAACCGTTATCTTAAATTTTTTGTCTCAGGACTGGCATATATATGCATGATCCTGTCCGGCATTATCGTTTTTTTCGTTGTTTTCAGCGGTCCGGTCCAAGAATAGCCCTGCGAAAAGGAAGAATGATATGATGAGAGTCCAAAAGATTTTATGCGTGATTTCAGTTATCTTGCTTCTTTCGGGATGTTTGTATCCTGAGGAAAAAAAGATTCATCAAATGGTGCCAAAAAACGACCAACTGTCAGGAGTTCAAGAAGCAGTGAATGAATTCAAGAAAGACAACGGAGGACTGCTGCCGATAAAAACGAGCGGCACGGATACACCCCTCTATCAAAAATATGTAATTGATTTCGACCGTCTTTCGCCAAGGTATTTGACTGAGCCTCCGGGAACGTCATTTGAAAATGGGGGAGAGTATTTGTACGTCCTGACAGATGTTGAAAATAAACCAACCGTAAAGCTGATCGACCTCAAAATCAGTGAAGAAATCAGGAAATTAAAGCTTTTGCTCCAAATGTACAAGGACCGCCATAAATATCCTCCGTTTCATAAAGAGATGGCTGGGGGACTGTTTGCATTAAACTATGAAAAACTGGGATTGAAGCAGCCTCCAGAGGTGACGAGCCCGGTTACCGGAAATTCTCTTCCGCTCTTGATAGACGGTCATGGAGAAATCGTTGTTGACTATCGGTCGGATTTATCTTTTCTCTTAGATCATAGAAATGAATTGTATTCAAAGGGAGCGCCCATTCAGGATATATATTGGAAAGAGACGCCCTTTGTCCCGGCTTTTTCCCCTGGATATACATTGAATGAAAAAGGGGAACCTGAATTTATTTCGATTATGGAGAAGTAGTGCTACCGAAATTATTTCAAATAGAGGATCGCGGACGGATAGGCTGAAGTTGTCTTTCTGCGGGCGCCTCCACTAGCAAATCCAGTAAGTTGAAACCCCGCTGATAGAAGTTTCACATAATTTTTAAGAAACAGGCATGAACCTTTCTGTACATCATACAAATGTGTAGAAAGGTTTTTTTGTGAGAAAAACGAGACCTTCAATGTAAATATTTTTTCAAGCAATTGTCATATCGAAATAGGACAATGTCATAAACATATAGTGTCCTGTATTGTGAGTTAAATCTAAAAATGAATGGATTGGAAGTCCGGGAGGGGATCACTTGGAAAAGGTTGATATTTTCAAGGATATCGCTGAACGAACAGGTGGCGATATATACTTAGGTGTAGTTGGAGCTGTTCGTACAGGGAAATCCACTTTTATTAAGAAATTCATGGAGCTTGTAGTACTCCCTAACATTAATAATGAGGCTGATAGAGCTCGAGCACAAGATGAGCTTCCTCAAAGTGCTGCGGGAAAAACGATTATGACGACCGAACCGAAATTTGTTCCGAACCAAGCTATGTCCGTTCATGTAAGCGAAGGGCTTAATGTTAATATTCGGTTAGTCGATTGTGTAGGATACACCGTTCCGGGAGCTAAAGGATATGAAGACGAAAACGGTCCAAGAATGATAAATACTCCTTGGTATGAGGACCCTATTCCCTTCCATGAAGCTGCAGAAATCGGCACGCGAAAAGTAATTACCGAGCATTCCACGATCGGAGTCGTCATCACGACAGACGGAACCATTGGCGATATACCGCGCTACGACTATATTGAAGCAGAAGAACGAGTGATTGATGAGTTGAAAGAAGTTGGAAAACCATTTATTATGGTCATAAATTCGACCAGACCTTACCACCCTGAGACAGAGGCCTTGAGAAATGAGCTAACTGAGAAATATGATATTCCTGTCTTGGCAATAAGTGTAGAAAGCATGCGCGAAACAGACGTGCTTAATGTATTGAGAGAAGCATTATATGAGTTTCCTGTTCTAGAGGTAAATGTTAATCTTCCGAGCTGGGTAATGGTGCTCAAGGAAAATCATTGGCTCAGGGAAAACTATCAAGAATCAGTAAAAGAAACAGTAAAGGATATAAAGAGGCTGCGGGATGTTGACCGGGTTGTTGGCCATTTCAGTGATTTTGAGTTTATCGATAAGGCCAGCTTGGCGGGAATCGAAATGGGCCAGGGTATTGCTGAAATCGATTTGTATGCGCCGGATTATTTGTATGATGACATATTAAAAGAAGTAGTAGGGGTTGAAATTAGAGGGAAAGACCACCTTCTCCAGCTCATGCAGGAATTTGCCCATGCAAAGTCAGAATACGACCAGGTTTCCGATGCATTGAAAATGGTCAAACAAACTGGGTATGGCGTAGCGGCTCCAGCTTTGACGGATATGAGCCTCGATGAACCGGAAATTATCAGGCAGGGATCGAGATTCGGTGTCCGGCTTAAAGCGGTAGCTCCTTCAATCCACATGATAAAAGTGGATGTCGAGAGTGAATTTGCCCCTATCATTGGAACAGAAAAACAAAGTGAGGAACTTGTCAGATATTTGATGCAGGACTTTGAAGATGATCCGCTGTCTATTTGGAATTCAGATATTTTCGGCCGTTCATTGAGCTCGATTGTTAGGGAAGGGATTCAAGCGAAGCTCTCGTTAATGCCGGAAAATGCAAGGTATAAGCTGAAGGAAACGCTCGAACGTATCATTAATGAAGGCTCTGGCGGCTTAATTGCCATCATCCTGTAGACCTCTTTTTATCGAAGGAGGTCTTTTTCTATTTCTTAAGACAGAAGAGAAGCAGACAGTCTTCTGGATAAAATAAGAATATTTGTTCGGAAAATGAGTCGGATTCCTTGACCAACAAGGGTTCAACCCTTTAAAATGCTTGATATGCACATTTTTATGTGTTACTCTACATAGAGAAAATCTTCACTCCCTTGGATATACATTCCTTGTAGGGAAGATTTCTCATGTAAGTTTCGATGCCTTTTTCTTTCTCACTCACAAAATTCTGGCGTTGAGGTATAGAAACTGGCGGAACTGTGAAGAAATGAAGATAATTTATACCCATATCTTTGGGAGGAGGTGAAAGGCATGAACAAGACAGAACTAATTAACGCAGTAGCAGAAGCAAGTGAATTATCTAAAAAGGATGCTACAAAAGCAGTTGATTCTGTTTTTGATACAATTTTAGATGCACTTAAAAGTGGTGAAAAGATTCAACTCATCGGTTTCGGTAACTTTGAGGTTCGCGAGCGCTCTGCACGTAAAGGACGTAACCCGCAAACAGGTGAAGAAATCGAAATTCCAGCTAGCAAGGTACCTGCTTTCAAACCTGGTAAAGCGCTTAAAGACGCTGTTTCTGGAAAATAAAGCAGGAAAATTTAAGTGTATGCCACAATCATACATACACGCCATTTTTAAATAGAAAAGCCCCTTTTATGAGGGGCTTTTCTATTTAAACATAAGTTTCTGGTAGAAAAAACTTTACACTTTGATTTTACAGCTTGTTTTGTGCTAGTATTTGATTACATGTAGCGAATATTGCTGGAGGACGTAGATGAACGAAATGAATATAGAAAAAATAGAGCTTGCCGTTCGGCAAATATTAGAAGCAATTGGTGAAGACCCTAACAGAGAAGGTTTAGAAGATACTCCTAAGAGAGTTGCCAAAATGTACAGAGAAGTTTTTTCCGGGCTTAATGAAGATCCGAAAGAACATTTTCAAACCATTTTTGGCGAAGAGCATGAAGAGCTTGTATTAGTGAAGGATATTCCTTTCTATTCAATGTGCGAGCATCACCTGGTTCCTTTCTTTGGTAAAGCGCATGTTGCATATATTCCAAGAGGAGGAAAAGTGACTGGATTAAGCAAGCTTGCCCGGGCGGTGGATGCTGTTGCCAAACGGCCGCAGCTTCAGGAACGGATCACGTCGACGATTGCAGACAGCATTTTAGATACTCTCGATCCTCATGGAGTGATGGTGGTTGTAGAAGCGGAGCATATGTGCATGACAATGCGCGGAGTTAAAAAGCCCGGATCGAAAACGATTACCTCTGCAGTCAGAGGAACATTCAGAGATGATGTGGCTGCAAGGTCGGAAGTGCTCAGTCTGATTAATAATTAAGAGATAGAGGTGTCAAATCTATGAATAATAAGCCTCTTGCTGATTATATTGTAATAAAGGCGATGCAAGATGGAGTAAACGTAATAGGATTAACAAGAGGGGCGGACACCAGATTTCACCATTCAGAAAAGCTGGATAAAGGAGAAGTGATCATTGCGCAATTCACAGAACATACTTCTGCGATAAAGGTCAGAGGTGAAGCGTTCATCCAAACCTCCCATGGTGAAATAAGCAGTGATGCGAAAAAATAACAACATTGAATAAGGAATCAAACAATGATTCCACTTTCTAATCAGCCAAAGGGAGAGCATTATGCTATAATATCTCTTGTTTACTAACATGTACGATACTTATTTGGCTGACATCAAGTGTAATTCTGGGACAAGGGTGATATCTTTTGCATGACATCGATAAGAATATTTTTGAATTAGAAAAGAAATTAAACAAAAAGCTGTCTCATCCATATTTAGCCAAGAACCTGCCAGCGCCTAAAGTGGATCGGGATAAACTGTTTCTTTTTCATGCTTTGTTTGAAGAAAGTGTGCTGGCAGAGGCGGATAAAGAAAATTATATTATTACAGCCATGCTCGTCCAGATTGCCCTTGATACCCATGAAGATGTGAATACGGAAACGGCTCTTGCGTTGGACGACCAAAAGAACCGGCAATTAACTGTTTTGGCAGGAGATTACTTTAGCGGATTATATTATTCTTTGCTTTCAGACATGAAGGATATTTTCATGATTCGAACTCTCGCAACTGCCATTAAAGAAATTAATGAACACAAAGTCCGTCTGTATGACCGCTCCATAAATGATCTTAATGCTTTCTTTTCAAGCCTGGGAAACATTGAATCGGCTTTATTTAAATATATTGCCGAGCATTTGAAAATACCAAGCTGGAATGTCATTGCCAATGATTTTCTAGTCTATAAACGAATTATGAGCGATCCTAAGCTATTTAAGCCTCTTGGTGGCGAATCTCCCAATTCCTCATATTTTTCCGATCATGAGAATCAGCATGAAATTAAGGATTCGAGATACAATATAGCTGTGGCTTCAATCAAAGAATTATTATCAAATAAACCTCTTATTCAAACCTCTTTAATTGATAGGCTGAATGCCATTAAACAGGAGCTTTGGACGTATCATCAGAAAGTGGAAGAAGGGTAGAGCTATGCAGCAGTCTAAAGAAGAGAGAGTTCACGGCGTTTTTGAAAAAATATACAAAAATTATGACCGCATGAATTCGGTGATCAGCTTTAAGCAGCACAAAAAATGGCGGGATCGTACAATGAAAATCATGAACGTCCAACAAGGAGCCAAAGCTTTGGATGTGTGCTGCGGAACAGGAGACTGGACATTAGATCTTGCTCGGGCAGTTGGAAAGAATGGGAAAGTTGTCGGACTGGATTTCAGCAAAAACATGCTGAGCATCGGCCGGCAAAAAATAAAAAATGAAGGCTTAACCCAAGCTGATTTGCTTCATGGGAATGCGATGGAACTCCCTTTTCCTGATCACACATTTGATTACGTGACGATTGGTTTCGGTCTGAGAAACGTTCCTGATTATCTCACAGTTCTTAAAGAAATGGCCAGAGTAGCTAAGCCGGGAGGGCAAATCGTCTGTCTGGAAACCTCTCAGCCTACACTCATCGGCTTCAAACAGCTCTATTTTTTTTATTTCAAATACATAATGCCTATGTTTGGAAAAATGTTTGCTAAAAGCTACGCCGAATACTCATGGCTTCAGGAATCAGCACGAAATTTTCCGGGTATGAGTGGGCTTGCAGACCTTTTCGAAGAAGCGGGGCTGAAACGTGTAAACTACCATTCGTTTACCGGTGGTGTTGCTGCAACGCATATCGGCTGGAAGGATGAATAATGAAGCATTAGGGTGACGAAAATGAAATTTAATAGCTTATATTCTTTTTTAAACGAAGATATTGATTTAATTGAGAAGGAGCTGGAGCGTACCGTCCAATCCGATTATTCTTTATTGAGTGAAGCAGGGCTTCATTTGCTGCAGGCTGGTGGAAAAAGAATTCGACCAGTTTTTGTTTTGCTTTCTGGAATGTTCGGAGAATACGATATTCACAGGATAAAGCATGTAGCAGTAGCGCTCGAGCTCATTCATATGGCTTCGTTAGTACACGATGATGTCATTGACGATGCCGAATTAAGAAGAGGCAAGCCAACGATAAAGGCGAAATGGGATAACCGAATCGCTATGTATACAGGGGATTATTTATTCGCCAGATCTCTAGAATTTATGACGAAGATAAAAGAGCCTGCCGCTCATGAAATTCTTTCAAAAACGATCGTTGAAGTGTGCCTGGGCGAAATTGAACAAATCAAGGATAAATACAATATGGAGCAGTCGTTTCGAACCTATTTGCGAAGAATCAAACGTAAAACAGCAGTATTGATTGCTGCCAGCTGCCAGCTGGGGGCTATTGCATCAGGGGCGGATAAGAAAACGCACGAAACGTTATATTGGTTCGGGTATTACGTTGGAATGTCCTACCAGATCGTCGACGATGTACTTGATTTTACTTCGAGTGAAGCAGAATTGGGGAAGCCTGTCGGAGGGGATCTGTTGCAAGGGAATGTTACACTGCCAGTACTTCTGGCAAGAAAGAATCCCGATATAGCAGCTATGTTGAATAACATATCCGAAGAAACGGGATATGAACAGCTTATGCCTGTCATTGATAGAATCAATCAAACAGATGCAATTGAGAAATCGCTTGCCATTAGTGATCTATATTTAAAAAAAGCATTTCGCCAGCTGCAGCTTTTGCCGAAAAATCGGGCGAGAACTTCTTTGCGATCCATTGCTAAGTATATCGGAAAAAGAAAATCGTAAACAGCCTGGTTATTTTCATTAATCCCCGCTTCTATGCTTGCTATCGTATAGGTCTTAGGAGGGATCATTAACAATCAGTGGGTGTATTTACGATGGCTGTTACTTTAGGTGTTCTGCTGCAACGCCTTCACCAGCACATCCTATGCGCCGAATTCCTCATTTATTGAAACATGCGCATTATGCGCTTTGATAATTTCATTATAAAATGATAAGATTTTAAAGAATACATACATAATTTGCGGGGTGGAGAAAATGGAAAACAAGAGTTTTTTAATGGTGAAACCTGATGGTGTCAAGCGGCAGCTAGTAGGTGAGATCATCTCCAGGCTTGAAAGAAAGGGTTTGCAGTTAGTCGCAGCAAAATTGATGTGGATTCCAGTACATACAGCTGAACAGCATTATGCCGAACATAAAGACAAGCCTTTTTTTAAAGACCTTGTTGAATTTATAACATCCGGCCCCGTATTTGCAATGGTGTGGCAGGGCGAAAATGTCGTTGAAATTACCAGGCAGATGATCGGTTCAACAAATCCGAAAGATGCTCTTCCGGGAACGATCCGCGGTGATTACGGCATGGCCGTCAGAAAAAACATCATCCATGGTTCAGATTCTTTTGAAAGTGCAGAACGGGAAATTAATTTGTTTTTTGAATCGGAAGATCTCATTGAAGATAAAAATGAGTTGAATCAATGGGTCTACTAAAAATCAGCTGAAAATGCTGATTTTTTTCTTTTTTCGTGCGCAGTGTACGCCAATTGAAGGTATACTATGTCATAGGAAACGTCTAATGGTTATGCTGGGGAATCAATGCTAAAAGCGGCCATGGCAATCAAAGGGTAACGAAAGAACAAAGGCTAAAACCTCTGAGATCTTTGCTTCAAAGCCTTCACAGACACATCCTTGCCCTCAAAATACCCGCTGATTGAAGTTCAATTTTATATTTGGGAGAGCATAATGAACGACTATAAGTATTTTGTTGAGAAATGGAAGGAACTGACGAACATTAACTTAGCGCTTTATAAAGAGGCGCAGATGAAAAGGCGGCTGACCTCCTTATATGAGAAAAAGGGGTATCGGCATTTTAGGGAGTTTGCAAAAGCGGTTGCTGAAGATACGCTGCTTTTGAATGAAACACTTGACCGGATGACGATAAATGTATCTGAATTTTACAGAAATTATAAACGCTGGGCGGTTCTTGAAGAGAAAATGCTGCCTATGTTACAGTCCGGCAAAATGCTGAAGGTGTGGAGTGCTGCCTGTTCAACTGGAGAAGATCCCTATACGCTTGCGATGATTTTAGAAAAAGCAAAGCCTGTGTCGGGATATCAAATTATCGCCACAGACATAGATGCGAAAGCACTTCAAACTGCGATAAAAGGAGAATATCAAAAAAGGTCTCTGCAGGAAGTTCCGGAATCAATAAAAAGAGAGTTTTTTGAGAAAAATGAAGATACGTATGTGGTAAAAGAATGCATAAAAAAGCACATCACCTTTAAAACGCATAATCTACTTGCCGATCTGTACGAGAACGAATTTGATTTAATTGTTTGCAGAAACGTGTTTATTTATTTTACGGAAGCAGCAAAGGAAACACTGTATCAAAAAATGAGCGATAGCTTGCTAAACAAAGGAATTCTGTTTGTAGGAAGCACAGAACAAATTTTTCATCCCGAAAAATATGGACTGGAGTCAGTGGACACGTTTTTTTATCAAAAAAGTTAGCATGACTTTTTTTCGATTCAATGATATAGTTTTACTTAAAAGCGTTAATGTAATGAAGGGAGAAACAAGACATGAGATACTTAACAGCCGGAGAATCACACGGTCCCCAATTAACAGCAATTATAGAAGGTGTTCCTGCCGGTCTATACATAACGAATGAAGACATAAACTTTGAATTATCCAGAAGGCAAAAGGGTCATGGCCGCGGAAGACGGATGCAGATCGAAAAAGACCAGGTTCAAATCATGAGCGGAATCAGGCATGGAAAGACGCTGGGATCGCCAGTGGCTCTTGTAGTAGAAAATAAAGATTGGACCCATTGGACGAAAATAATGGGTGCCGAGCCAATTACGGAAGAACAGGAAAAAGAGATGAAACGGCAAATTTCGCGTCCGCGGCCGGGACATGCGGATTTAAATGGTGCAATAAAGTATAATCACCGTGACATCCGTAACGTGTTGGAGCGTTCATCTGCCAGGGAAACGACCATTCGCGTGGCAGCGGGAGCCGTTGCGAAAAAAATATTGTCTGAATTAGGAATTACCGTTGCCGGCCATGTTCTTGAAATCGGCGGAGTTAAAGCTGAAAAAGCAGAGTACGCAAATCTTGAAGAACTAAAAGAAGTGACTGAAAATTCACCTGTCCGTTGCTTTGATGAAGAAGCAGAAGCCAAGATGATGAAAGCGATCGATGATGCGAAAGCAGCAGGAGACAGCATTGGCGGAGTCGTTGAGGTCATCGTAGAAGGCATGCCGGTCGGCGTCGGAAGCTATACCCATTACGACCGCAAGCTTGACAGCAAACTAGCCGGAGCAGTGCTGAGCATCAACGCTTTCAAAGGCGTAGAATTTGGCATCGGCTTTGAAGCTGCACGGAAAAACGGAAGTGAAGTACACGATGAAATCGTATGGGATGAGGAGAAAGGGTATACGAGATCAACAAATCGTTTAGGCGGTCTGGAAGGCGGCATGTCAACAGGGATGCCGATTGTCGTCCGCGGTGTGATGAAGCCGATCCCAACCCTTTATAAGCCGTTAAAAAGCGTTGACATTGAATCGAAAGAGCCATTTTCCGCAAGCATCGAACGATCCGACAGCTGTGCTGTGCCGGCAGCGAGCGTAGTTGCTGAAGCGGTGGTCGCGTGGGAAATCGCATCGAGCATCGTTGAGCAATTCGGTGTTGATCGAATGGATCTTATTTCAGAAAACGTAGAGGCAATGAGAGAATGGGCGAGGAAATTCTAAAATGAAAATCCTCGATGTGAAAACAAAGGAACCATACCAGGTCTATATAGGCGAAGGCATTCGTAAAAAAACGTCAAAGTTGATGTCTGAAATAACCGGTTTTTCACCGACGCGTATTCTTCTCATTACAGATGAGAAGGTAGACAGGTTATACAGCGAGCAAATCTATCAAGTGTTGGCGGAAAAATGGCCTGTGAAGAAGGCTGTCGTTCCGAGCGGCGAGCAGTCCAAGTCATTGGAATGTTATCATCAGCTCCAGACAGATGCAATTCAATTTCACATGGACCGATCCTCGTGTGTCGTTGCGCTTGGCGGAGGAGTTGTCGGAGATCTTGCCGGCTTTGTTGCAGCGACATTTATGAGAGGAATTCCTTACGTGCAAATTCCGACGACGCTGCTTGCCCATGACAGCGCAGTTGGTGGAAAGGTTGCCATAAATCATCCGCTCGGTAAGAATCTAATCGGTTCTTTTCATCAGCCGAAGGCCGTCATTTATGATACAGAGCTGTTGTCCACGCTGCCTGAAGCTGAAATGAGGTCAGGTTTTGCAGAGGTAATCAAGCATGCATTTATCAGTGACGAACAGTTTCTTCTTCAACTGATGGAGACATACAGCATTGCCGGTTTAACTAGCAGCCAGCTCAGTGAAATGATCTATAAAGGAATAGAAGTGAAGAGCTCTGTGGTCGCAAATGATGAAAAGGAGAAAGGCATTCGTGCGTTCCTGAATTTTGGCCATACGCTTGGGCATGCCGTTGAAGCGGAGTATGGCTACGGCGAGATCAGCCATGGGGATGGAGTGGCGATGGGAATGTTATTTGCGCTGTATTTAAGTGAGAAAAAGGCAGGGCTTGACTGTGATTATTCCAGCTATTTGAAATGGCTTAAAAAGCTTGGCTATCCGACGTCTATTAACAAAGAAATTAAAACCGATTCATTAATCAATCGGATGATGAACGATAAGAAAACCGTCGGAGGAATTATTCAATTCGTGCTGTTAACTGAGATCGGTCATCCACAGCTATTTTCTATCGAGAAGGAAGAAGCAGCCGAATTGCTTGACCAATGGAGATTGGAGGGTACCTCAAGATGATACGCGGATTTCGGGGAGCCACGACATTAGAAGAAGATACAGATCAAGAAATGATCGTAAAAACAAAAGAGTTAATTAGAAATATGATAGAAAAAAATAATATTAAACCAGATCACGTGGTGCACATTATCTTCACAGCGACACCCGACTTGCATGCAGGATTCCCCGCCAAGGTCGTCAGGGAATTTAGCGGCTGGGAGCACGTTCCTGTCATGTGCATGCAGGAAATAGATGTCGAATCCGGGTTGAAGAAGTGTATCAGAGTCATGCTGACAGCCGAAACCGAACTGAAGCAAGATGAAGTTAAGCATGAATATTTAGGAAAGGCAGTTTCATTACGGCCTGACTTAATAAAGTGAATGGGACGTTTGCGCCCAAGGCATTGAAACAGGACATCTGCGGTTTAGTCATTATTTTAATCCGGCTGATTGGCAAAGCTATCATCCCCTGCATATTCTAAAGAGAATAGCTAGGGGTGGAAATCTTTTTCCAGTGAGTACGGAATCCAGGCCTTGTTAAGGCGATACAGAAAATAATTGACAGAAAAGATTGAATTATATTACCATAGAGTTAGTTAAAGATTAGTTAGTTTAGAGTAATAAGCACATAGTATGAGATTAGCATAGGGTAGTTGAGAATGAGTTGAGCTGAGTTTTAGTGAATGATTAAATCCTGCCCAAAAGAAATAGATGTTTCTTTTGGGTTTATTTTGTATATCCTCACGTCTTAAGCCTCATTCTCCTCCATCCCGGAAGGAGAGAAAACCATTGAATTACCAATCCGAATTATCCGCATTTTTAAATGACAGCCTTTCTTACAAAACGATTCCAATTGTTGAGTCCTTTACAGTGGATACACTGTCTCCGGTTCAAATGATTGAAAAGCTTGACCGGGAGATTACTTATTTTTTAGAAAGCAAGGATGAGTCTTCAGATTGGTCCAGATACTCCTTTATCGGATTGAATCCTTTTCTAACGATAAAGGAAAAAGACGGAGCCTTTCTTGCCTGTGATGAAGAGAAGCATTTAATTAGCAAGCCTCATTTGAAACAAATGATCGAATGGATGAATGAAGCGTATAAAATCAAAATACCGGAACTCGATATCCCATTTACTGGGGGAGCTGTCGGTTATTTAAGTTATGATTTCATTCCGTTAATAGAGCCTTCGGTTCAGCCGCATCGTGACGTGACAGATCTAGAAAAATGCATGCTTTTTGTATGCCAGACCATCATTGCTTTTGACCATGAGCTGAAAAAGGTTCATTTTATCCATTACGCCCGTTTAAATGGAACAGAGTCAGACAAGGAAAAAGAAAAGGTGTTTTTGGAAAACCAGCAATCGTTAAAACGCCTTGTCACAAAGCTTTCCGAGCCAAAGGAAACAAAAGATGTTCTTCTGTCAACCGTCCAGCAAAAAGAAAAACTGAGTGATAAAGAGTTCTCCTCCAATTATGAAAAAAGCCGGTTTTTAAAGGATGTTGAAAAACTGAAGGAGTACATTAGATCCGGGGATATATTCCAAGGTGTTTTATCCCAGCGGTTTGAAATGCCAGTCAAGACAGATGCTTTTGAGCTGTACAGAGTGTTACGCATGGTGAATCCGTCTCCGTATATGTATTATATTAAGCTTCCAGACAGGGAACTTGTCGGTAGCTCACCTGAACGATTAATTCATATACAGAATGGACACCTCGAAATTCATCCGATTGCAGGCACGAGAAAACGTGGCGCGAATCAGAAAGAGGATGATGATTTAAAACAAGATCTCTTAGCCGATGAAAAAGAATTGGCTGAACACTATATGCTGGTAGATCTTGCCCGAAATGATATTGGAAGAGTCGCGGAATACGGGTCTGTCAACGTTCCCGAGCTGACTAAAGTCGTCTCCTTTTCACACGTCATGCACATTATATCGATTGTGACAGGAGTTTTGCGGGAAGGTATACATCCTGTGGACGCGCTGATGTCGGCCTTTCCGGCAGGAACTCTTTCCGGATCACCTAAAATCAGGGCTATGCAGCTACTAAACGAACTTGAACCGACACCGCGGGAAACCTACGCCGGGTGTATCGCTTACATTGGCTTCGATGGAAATATAGATTCGTGCATCACTATTCGTACAATGAGCATAAAAGACGGAATTGCGTCTGTTCAAGCCGGTGCAGGAATAGTCGCGGATTCTGTCCCAGAGAAGGAATGGGAGGAAAGCTTAAACAAAGCCGCTGCTCTTTTAGACACAATTAAAATAGCAGAAGACATTTTTGCCGACAGGGAGGAAAAAGTATATGAACTCACTACTCAACCACGTAGTTAATGGACACAGGCTTACTGAGCAAAATGCAGCTGAGCTGATGGACCAGATGATGGCAGGCGAGCTCACACCTTCAGAAACCGGTGGTATTTTATCTCTTCTCGCGTACAGAGGGGAATCGGTTGATGAAATCACCGGTTTTGTAAAAGCGATCAGAAACCGTGCTGTTCAAGTGGACGAAATCGATGAAGTGGTGGATACGTGCGGAACCGGTGGAGATGGTGCATCAACGTTTAATATTTCGACTGCAGCAGCCATTGTTGCTTCTTCCTGCGGCGCCAAGATTGCTAAACACGGAAATCGATCCGTATCTTCGAAAAGTGGAAGCGCTGATGTGTTGGAGCACTTGCAGATTGCCATTCAGTCGACTCCCGACGAAGCAAAGCAAGCCGTTTTAAAGAAAAATATGACGTTTCTGTTTGCTCCACTTTATCATTCATCTATGAAAAATGTAGCTCAAGTCAGAAAGGAGCTGGGATTCCGAACCGTATTTAATATTCTTGGGCCTCTGATCAATCCAATGCAGGCAAAGCGCCAAGTAATCGGTGTATATTCATTAGAAAAAGCGAAAATCATGGCTGCTGCCCTTGAACGGTTCGGGCCGAAACACGTTTTATTTGTCAATGGTGAAGACGGCTTGGATGAACTGACAATAACGGCTCCGACAAATGTGATCGAACTTAAGGACGGAGAGCGGAAGGAATATAAAATCACACCGGAAGAAGCCGGACTTTCGTATGGCAGGATCACGGACATTCAAGTTAATACCCCCGAGGAAAGCGGAAAGATCATTACGTCAGTTTTTAACAACCGTACTAGCGGAACAGCCTTACACATTATCGCTTTCAACGCAGGCGCTGCCCTTTATACTGCAGGCAAGGCGCAGAACCTGAAAGAAGGCGTCGAAATAGCGTTAGATGCGATTAAAACCGGAAAAGCACTTGACCAATTGGAAAAACTAAAACAAAAAAAGGAAGAATTATATGCTTAACAAAATTATCACCAGAAAAAGAGAAGATTTGCAGGATCTTAGCCTGCCAGAAGATTTGGAAATACCCATTCGGCCTTTTAAAGAAGCTTTAGAAACATCAACTCGATTTCTCGGCTTAATTGCAGAAGTGAAAAAAGCCTCCCCATCAAAAGGATTGATAAAAGCTGATTTTCAGCCGGAAGAAATTGCTCGTTCCTATGAAAGAGCAGGCGCGGATTGCTTATCCGTGCTCACGGATTTTCCATTTTTTCAAGGAAAAAATGAGTATTTAACGTCAGTGAAAAGAACCGTACAGCTGCCGATCTTGCGAAAAGATTTTATACTCGAACCGATTCAAATTGAAGAATCTAAAAGAATCGGTGCTGATGCGATTCTTTTAATTGGTGAAGCACTGGAGGCGGATAAGCTGCACGAACTGTATTTGGAAGCTTATGAAAAAGGACTCGATGTCCTCGTAGAGGTACACGATCAGCACACCCTTGAAGAGATTCTGAAGCGATTTACACCTGAAATTGTCGGTATCAATAATCGAAACTTAAAAACGTTTCAAACGACGCTTGAGCAAACATTGAGTATCGCCCAGCTTGTCCCAAAAGAATCATTATTGATTAGTGAAAGCGGCATTTCATCAGCAGAGGATTTGCTTTTTGTTGAAGGGTGCGGTGCAAAAGCGGTATTAGTCGGAGAATCTTTAATGAGAAAAGATGACCAGCTCGTGGCTATTCAGGACTTATTTGGAGAAACCAAAAATGGGAACGCCTAAATTAAAATATTGCGGGATGACATCGCTGCGTGATTTTCAAGTCGCCTCGCAATCAAAAGCCGATTATATCGGGTTTATCTTTGCAGAGAGTAAACGAAAAGTATTGCCGCAGGACGTAAAAGGCTGGATAGATCATACGGATCCGGCAGGCAAAAAGCTTGTTGGCATTTTTGTGAATGAATCTGTTCCATCCATAGTCCAAACAGCTGCAGAGTCGTCGTTAGATGTGATTCAGCTGCACGGAGATGAAACCGTGAGCGAGATCACCGAGCTAAAGAAACAACTTTCTCCAGAGAAAAAAATTTGGAAGGCTCTTCATCATAATGACAAGACGCTTCAATTGATGGAAACATACTCTCCGGCAGTTGACGGGTTTGTCATAGATACGTTTTCTAAAAAACAACGCGGCGGTACGGGTGAATCGTTTCCGTGGGAGTATATCCCAAGCTATACGAAAGCGGCAATAGAGGCTGGAAAAGACTGTTTTATCGCCGGCGGGATCTCAGCGGAAAACGTAGAAGACTTGATGAAATGGAAGCCGAGCGGGGTTGATTTATCTAGCGGCATTGAGGAGAATGGAAGAAAATCAAGTGCTTTAATCAAAATGTTGGAAGAGAGGATGTTTCATCATGAATAACTATCCTGATAACAAGGGAAGGTTCGGCGAGTTCGGCGGCAAATTTGTTCCTGAAACGATTATGCAGCCTTTAATTGAAATCGAAACCGCTTTTCAAAACATAAAAGAAGATGCAAGCTTCCGCGAGGAATACCTTCATCTATTACAAGAATATTCCGGCAGGCCGACAGCTTTAACGTATGCAGATCAAATGACGGCATATTTAGGCGGGGCAAAAATTTATTTGAAACGGGAAGATTTGAATCATACCGGAGCCCATAAAATCAATAATGCCATTGGCCAGGCACTGCTTGCGAAGCGAATGGGGAAAACGAAAATCATTGCGGAAACCGGAGCTGGTCAACATGGCGTTGCGACGGCGACAGTTGCTGCAAAGTTTGGCATGTCGTGCAGGATATTTATGGGAGAGGAAGATATCGAAAGACAGGCGCTGAATGTTTTTCGGATGAAGCTTCTCGGAGCGGAAGTTGTTCCGGTGACAAGCGGAAACGGCACATTAAAGGATGCGACGAACGAAGCTTTCCGATATTGGGTACAGCACTGCAACGATCACTTTTACATTATTGGCTCAGTTGTCGGCCCGCACCCTTATCCTTTCATAGTGAGGGAATTTCAAAAAATCATCGGCGAAGAAGCTAAACAGCAATTTTTAGAAAAAGAAGGCAAGCTTCCTGATGCCGTTGTAGCATGTGTTGGTGGCGGCAGCAACGCAATCGGCATTTTCGACAGCTTTTTGTCAGAAGATGTACAGCTTGTCGGCGCAGAGGCTGCCGGAAAAGGCATCGATACTCCTTTTCATGCTGCTACTATAGGGAAGGGAACAAAAGGGGTGATCCACGGGTCGATGACCTACATGATCCAGGATCAATTCGGACAAATTATCGAACCTTATTCCATTTCAGCAGGACTTGATTATCCTGGTATCGGGCCGGAGCATGCGTATCTTCATTCCACCGGCAGAGTCACTTATCATAGCGTAACAGATGATGAGGCAATAGCTGCATTGAAACTGCTAACCCGCAAAGAAGGCATACTTCCGGCTATAGAGTCTGCTCATGCCCTTTCTAAAGCATTTGAAATGGCAAAAGGAATGTCAAACGATCAAACTATCTTGATTTGTCTTTCAGGAAGAGGAGACAAAGACGTTCATACGATAATGAAAGTAATGGAAGAAGAGGTGAAAGTAGAAGATGAAGCTTTCAAGTCATCCGCAAGATAAATTATTTATTCCCTTTATTACTGCAGGAGATCCTTTGCCGGAAGTAACGATAGAGCTAGCTAAGTCACTACAGAGAGCCGGGGCTTCTGCAATTGAATTAGGCGTTCCTTATTCTGACCCGCTAGCTGATGGTCCTGTGATCCAACGTGCATCCAAACGGGCGCTGAAAAACGATATGAATATCGTAAAAGCGATTGAATTGACAGGTGAGATGAAAAAAAATGGCGTAACGGTGCCAATAATTCTTTTTACGTATTATAATCCTGTGTTACAATTAAATCCGGATTACTTTTTCACTTTACTGCGAGAAAATAAAACAGAAGGACTGCTAGTCCCTGATTTGCCTTTTGAAGAAAGCGCCTATCTGCAGCAAGAATGCAAAAAACATCAAATCACTTACATCTCGCTTGTTGCGCCAACAAGTGAACACAGAATGAAAAAGATAATTGAAAAAGCTGAAGGATTTATCTATTGTGTGTCGAGCCTGGGGGTCACAGGGGTACGCAATCAATTTGATCCGTCGGTTTACCCGTTTATTCGCAAAGTGAAAGAGATCAGCTCGTTACCTGTAGCTGTCGGCTTCGGGATCTCCAGCTCGAAACAAGTAAAAGAGATGAACGAAGTGAGTGATGGGGTTGTTGTGGGAAGTGCCCTCGTCAACAAAATTGAACAATTAGAGGACGAGTTAATTCAACCGGGTACAAGGGAAAAAGCACTGAAAGAATTTGAGGAATACGCCAAAACTTTCAGCGGGTCTTACATGCTAAAATGAGGTGACGTTCAATTGCAGATTAAACAACAGTTGACCAAGCTGAAGCCCTATCAGCCTGGAAAACCGATTGAAGAAGTAAAAAAAGAATTTAATTTAAGCAAAGTGACAAAGCTTGCGTCCAATGAGAATCCCTTCGGATCTTCAAATCATGTGAAGGAAGCCCTTCAAAAGGAAGCGGCTTTCTTAGCTCTTTATCCAGATGGTTCGTGTGCGAATCTTCGGAAGAAGCTTGCTGCCTTCTTACATGTGAATGAGCAGTCGCTAATCTTCGGAAATGGCTCTGATGAAGTCATTCAAATTCTCAGCAGATCTTTATTGGATAAAGATTCCAATACAATTATGCCTGCCCCTTCATTTCCGCAATATAAACACAATGCAGTCATTGAAGGTGCTGAAATTCGTGAAGTCCAGCTTCTTGAGGATGGATCCCATAACTTAAAAGGGATGCTTGATGCAATCGATGAAAAAACTAAAATCATCTGGTTATGTACACCAAACAATCCGACAGGGACATACATTAAGGAAAAAGAATTCAGAGAATTTTTGTCTAAAGTTCCACGGCATGTGCTGGTCGTTTCAGATGAAGCTTACTATGAGTATGTCGATGCAGAGGATTATCCGGAGACGATCCCTCTTTTAGAAGAACATTCGAATTTAATCATTCTAAGGACTTTTTCTAAAGCATATGGATTATCTTCGCTGCGTGTCGGTTATGGAATTGGCCGTCCGGAGCTTTTGAGAGCGGTAGAGCCTGCACGCGAGCCATTTAATGTAAATAGATTTGCTCAAGCAGCGGCAGCTGCAGCCTTGGAGGACCAAGATTTTATAAAAGACATTGTCTCCAAATGCAAGGAAGGGCTGGAGCAATATTATCGCTTTTGTTCAGAAAATAATCTTGATTATTACCCTTCCCAAGCCAATTTCATACTAATTGATTTTAACAGGGACGCGGATGAATTGTTTCAATCCTTGTTAGAAAAAGGCTATATTGTCCGGTCCGGAAAGGCTTTAGGCTTCCCGACTTCATTACGCATTACAATTGGTACAAGGGAACAAAACGAAGAAATCATTGCAATTTTAAAGGAATTACTCTAAGAGGTGATGAACGTCACCTCTTATGTCTATTGACCAGGGAGATTACAGAATCAATGAATCATTCTAACGAAACCATTTTTATGGTAGGACTAGGTCTTATCGGGGGTTCCATAGCACTTGCGATCAAGAATGAATTTCCGGAAATTTGTATTGCCGGCTATGATATCTCTGAGGAACAATCCGTTGCTGCTAAAAAATTAGGTGTTATTGACCGTATTTCCTCTTCCATTGAAGAAGGCATAAACGAAGCCTCGATCATTTTCCTTTCAACGCCGGTGGAACAAACCGTGAAATTGCTTGACTGTATTGCAAAGTCGGAACGAAAGGAACCTCTTCTCGTTACTGATGTAGGCAGCACAAAAAAACGAGTGGCTGATTATGCAGAACAGGTGCTTCCGGAGAACTTCGAATTTATTGGCGGACATCCGATGGCTGGTTCGCATAAATCAGGAGTCACTGCGGCAAAGAAGCTTTTGTTTGAAAATGCATTTTACATACTCACGCCATCAAAATCAGCAAAGTTGTCTTCGCTTGCTAAATTAAAGGAACTGCTGAGAGGAACTCACGCGAACTTTTTGGAAATGAGTCCTGAAGACCACGATGAAGTTACGAGCGTCATCAGCCATTTTCCCCACATTGTTGCTGCGAGCTTAGTCCATCAAGCTTCACGATTTGAAAATGGATTTCCGATTGTGAAGCGACTTGCAGCTGGGGGGTTTCGCGATATTACGAGAATAGCTTCCAGCAGTCCGGCGATGTGGCGGGATATTTTGCTGCATAATAAGGATAAAATGATCAGCCGTTTTGATGAATGGCAAAAAGAGATGGATAACATCCGTTCGTATGTTGAGAATGAAGATGCCGAGAACTTGTATGCCTATTTTCAGATGGCGAAAAATTACCGGGATGGCTTGCCGATCAAGCAAAAAGGCGCAATACCTGCGTTTTATGACCTTTATGTTGATGTCCCTGATTCACCGGGAGTGATTTCAGAAATTACGGCAATTTTAGCTGCAGAACGAATAAGCATCACAAACATTCGCATTATCGAAACGCGTGAAGAGATAAACGGAGTGCTTCGAATCAGCTTTCAATCGGATGCTGATCGGAAGCAAGCGGAAAAGTGCATTCGAATCCGCGCAGAATATGATACATTTTACGCTGACTGAGGTGGTTATGCATGAAAATAAGTAAAGTTGATCAATTATCAGGAGAAATTCAAATTCCCGGAGATAAGTCCATCTCCCACCGGTCAGTCATGTTTGGTGCATTGGCAGAAGGAAAAACGACCATTCGCAATTTTTTAGAAGGGGCTGACTGTTTGAGCACGATCAGCTGTTTCAAAAAAATGGGCGTTTCTATTGAACGTGATGGAGAAATCGTGACTGTGTACGGACAAGGAATCGATCAATTACAGGAACCTGTTGAGGTGCTTGATACCGGGAATTCAGGAACAACGACGAGACTCATCCTTGGTATACTGGCTGGAAGAGGGTTTCACAGCACTGTAACTGGTGATGAAAGCATTGCAAAACGGCCGATGAAGCGTGTAACCGTTCCGCTAAGAGAAATGGGCGCCTCGATTGACGGCAGAAATGGCGGTGATTTTACACCGATTTCTGTAAGAGGCGGCCAGCTAAAAGCGATCCAATATACGTCGCCGGTAGCCAGTGCGCAGGTAAAATCGGCGATTTTGCTTGCTGGTTTACAGGCTAGCGGAACAACTTCAGTTACAGAACCGCATAAATCCAGAGATCATACTGAACGTATGCTTACTATGTTCGGGGCTGAAGTCGAAACCAACGGTATGGCTGTTTCCGTTCAAGGCGGGCAGAAGCTGAAAGGGACTGATGTCTTTGTACCAGGAGATATTTCTTCCGCTGCGTTTTTTCTTGTGGCCGGAGCTATCGTACCTAACAGCCGAATCGTTCTGAAAAACGTTGGATTAAATCCTACTCGAACCGGTATAATCGATGCTTTAAAGAAAATGAACGTCGAGCTTACAATCATCGAGAATCAATCGGACAGCCCTGAGCCTTTTGGTGATCTTATCATTGAAACGTCTTCACTAAAAGCTGCCGAGATTTCCGGTGACTTAATTCCGCGCTTGATCGATGAAATTCCGATTTTGGCCCTGTTGGCAACTCAAGCAGAAGGTACGACAATCATTAAGGATGCTGCCGAATTAAAGGTGAAGGAAACGAACCGGATCGATACGGTAGTCTCTGAGCTGAAAAAGCTGGGGGCAAGCATTGAACCTACTGAGGACGGAATGATTATCCACGGAAAAACAACCTTAAAGGGCGGAGCAAATGTTTCCAGCCACGGGGATCATCGAATTGGCATGATGCTCGGAATCGCAGGTTTAATTTGCGAGGAAGCCATCAATATTGAGAACACCGATGCAATTGAAGTATCTTACCCGAATTTCTTCAGCCACATCGATACATTAACGGGTAAAGCCTGAGGACTTTTTGGACTCAGGCTTCTTCTCTATTTTAGTTTTCCTCATATTTTTGAGAATGCTCTCATAGCTTGTCTTAAGACATAAATGAGAGGCGGCGGTATATCTGTCTTATATATTGGATCGTGCGAGAATAATGAAAAATGACAAAGTGAAAACGTGCTCGATTCTTGTTAACGGAAGCCGAATTGATTACATCCGTAGCTCAATGGATAATTATCATTTTATTAAGATGAATATGAGCCCATATATTATGGCTCCGGGAAGGGTGAGCATCGACCGGACTCCGGTAGAGCAGCTGCCTTTTTCCCAGTTTAAAAAGCATGCAGAAGAAACATATTTAAAAAAAGGTGTTACTGTGATTATTACTGTTGTAAAGCTTTCTCATGAAAGAGAGTTAAAGCAAAAGGTCGGAAAAAGAAGAAAAACGTATTTTAACAGCCCGATTGACTACTATATCGCTGTGCAGATCCCTCTTTCTGCGTTAACACCATCATTTGTCAGAGCCTGCAAAAAATTAAACGTATCCTGCATATTTCTCGAACACCTGGACCAATATGATTGGAATAATGTGCCTTGGGGATGGATTAGCGATGCCTTTTCTGACACCTCGATTCCGCTTGTTCCGTGTTTTCCGGAATCCCTTTCATTTATTAAGCTATTTATGTTAAAAGCAAGGTGGAGAAAATCACTCTCCAGCGCTCGGATTACTTTTTTGGATGAGCCGTTGAAAGAAGAACTTACATTGGCTCATGAACAGCTTTTTAAGCTGGGAATTTGTCCTGCCAAAGGAGAAATTCGTGTGGGGGGAGATGTGGATTATAATCTTTTTTACGTAAATGAAAGCAGAATTCTTGCAGGAGACGGTTACCGCCTTTATGATAGGGATACCCCAATCATATCCGTGCACAAGGGAAAATTGCAAAAAGCAGGAGAAGGAGTGTTTTTCAAACCAGGTTTTGGAGAAGAATGTTATACAGGGAAAGCAGTTAAGTTCCATAATAAATCAGCATTTGTTTAAAGAAAGGAAAGGTTTTAAGTGAATACAGCTATTCAAGAAGCGATTGCGTTGGTAGAGGAAGGGCAAACAGAAAAAGGCCTGAAAACATTGGACAGAATCGAGAAGAATCTCCATGATGAAGAAAAGGCTGTTGTTGCCGAGCTTTATTACAATTGGGGTGATATTCATAAAGCGGCTGCCATGATTGCAGATTTACATGAATTGTATCCTTTTGAAAGCAATCTGACGTGTTTTTACGCAGAGCTGTTAATTGAACTGGATAAAGAAGAAGAAGCCATAGCTCTTTTAGAAGAGATCCCAGCTTCAGATGAACAATATCCGGAAAGCCTTTTACTTTTGGCTGATTTGTATCAGATGCAAGGACTATTCGAAGTTAGTGAACAAAAACTTCTTAATGCCGCAGAGTTGCTTCCGGATGAACCGATCATACAGTTTGCGCTTGGCGAGCTTTATTTTACTCAAGGATTGTATGGTAAAGCGCAATCCTATTATAAAAAAGCATCCGGAAAGGAACATACAATCGCGGGTATTTCCCTTGACAGCAGAATTGCCGAATCACTCAGCCACTTAGGAGAATTTGAGGAAGCTCTTACGTTTTATAACCAAATACCAAAACATCTTCTGGAACCCGACACCCTCTTCGGTTACGGTATGACCGCACTTAAAGCTGGACAAACCAAAACGGCCGTCAAGCATTTAACTGAATTAAAAGAGATGGATCCCGGCTATACTTCGCTGTATGTCCCGCTGGCTTCAAGCTTTGAAGAAGAAGGCATGTTTGATGAAGCCATAGCCGCAGCAAAAGAGGGGATAAAGCAGGATGAATTCAACAAAGAACTATACCTTTTTGCGGCGAAGCTCTCTTTAAAGCTAAAAAATGACGCCGATGCCGAACTGCTTTTGCAGGAAGCTGTTGCACTGGATCCCGGTTATGTGGAGGCCGCTCATGTGTTGTTGTCCGTATACTTGCAAAAAGAGGACTACCAGGCAATACTTGACTTGGTTCGCGAGGTAGAAAGCTATGGGGAGACTAACCCGAAATTTTCATGGTATTTAGCAACTGCCTACAAAGAACTGGAAGAGTATGATTCAGCCGCGGCCAAATACAAGGAAGCCTCTCAACATTTTGAATCAGATCGAGACTTCCTTTACGAATATGGACAATTTCTGCTTGAGGAAGGAAGGCAGCGAGAAGCTCTTCCTCTGTTGAAAAAAGTGCTTCACATTGATGGGGTAAATCAGGAATTGGAAGAAACCATTTTGCGAATTGAAGAGGAAGAATTTTTGGGTTAAAGAAGGAAAAAATAAGGTTATGTGGAAGTATAGATTAAAGGGAAGAATATAAGGAACGATAGAGGAGGGAATAAAATGCACACCCCTGTTTCTGTCAATGAAAAAAAAGATTTTATTCGGTGGTTTCTAAATCATTACCAATTGAAAAGAAGAGAGTGTGTATGGATTCTAAATTATTTAATGAGTCATGATTCATTAATGGAAAAGGTGCATTTTGTGGAAAATGCAGAATATTGCCCTCGCGGCATCATCATGTCAACTCATTGCGTAGAGGAAGCTCCTTTTCGATTTTACAAACAAAACGTAATGACTACCGACGCAGAAAAATCTTTTCACGATATTCGCCTTAACAAAAATCAAAGTTTATTTATTCAGCTCAATTTCCGTTCGTCCTATCATTCGCCAGAGTATGCGGCTGTGTTGGAATCTAACCCGCACCTGCCGAAGGAAATGAATGAAAACGAGAAGGATCGGACGATTGCCGAAGATCTTCTCCAACACGCCATAGCCTCCTTTCAAAAAGAGAAGCTTTTGCATGAAATTGATCTCGCGCTGGATAGAAAAGACAAAAAAGCGTTTGTTGAACTCACAGAAAAGCTGCAAAAGTTAAAATGAAGAGTGTGATAAAGCACCAGTCTCCAAAGCTTAGTACGCAGCAACCAGCCTTGCACACTCTTTGCAGGGCTTTTTTTCTTGATCAAAAAGATTGCGAAAGGAGCACCCGATGAAATGGAGAGCAAAAGATGCCGAGCTATACCTTCACTCAAAGGAGTATATAGATACGGCTATTATCCCAATCGTTTCTGTACAACTAGATTCAAACTGGAAATCAATTGTCACTAAAGGAGAGTATACGTCGCTGATCACAGAGGAGCTTGAAAGGCAGTTAAAAGGACGGGTATTCTTATTCCCTTCGTCAACTTATGTGGAAAAAGAATTTTCGCTGCCATTTATAAGAAAGCTTGGTGATTCAGTCAATCGCGAGTTTCGGCATGTCGTATTTATCACCACTGAGGAAGAATGGAAGGATGCATTGGAAGAGTTTCAAGTAATCACCATTCCGCATGTCCCTCTTGAAGACTTGAGCACAGCCTTGAAACAAAAAATGGTTCAAGACCAAATAGAGAAAATTTTGAACATTTTGTTACAATATTGGAACGGCTCATAAAAACCCTTACATTTGCATCAGACTGGGATTTCTCTGTATTGACCTTACTAAGAGATTGATATATTATGAGGGTGTCTTGCCATACGGAATTGTTTTTTTCATGAAACGAAGGGTGATGACTTAGGGGGGAGTATGTGATGAGCGAAAAAAGACATCAGGTATCTAGGCGCCAGTTTTTGAATTATACGCTTACAGGCGTAGGGGGATTTATGGCTGCAGGGATGCTTATGCCTATGGTTCGTTTCGCGCTCGATCCAGTATTGCGGCCGACGGAAAATCAAGAGATGGTGCAAGTGGTCAGCGTCGATGAATTAACCGAGGAGCCTCAGCGCTTTGACTTTAAAATCAATCAGGTAGACGCTTGGTATGAATCAGAGGAGTCACGGTCAGCTTGGGTGTACAAAAACGGCGATAAAGTGACAGCGCTATCACCAATTTGTAAACATTTGGGATGTACCGTGAACTGGAACAGCGATCCCAAAAATAAAAACATGTTTTTCTGCCCGTGCCATTACGGACTATACGAAAAGGATGGAACAAATGTACCCGGAACTCCGCCGCTTGGACCTTTGGACCATTACGAACATGAAATCAGGGATGGGTTTCTTTATCTCGGGAAAGCAAAGCCGAAGGGGGCGGGGTAACATGCTTAACAAAATTTATGACTGGGTTGATGAACGGCTGGATATCACTCCGTTATGGAGGGACCTTGCAGATCATGAAGTGCCTGAACACGTGAATCCGGCTCATCATTTTTCGGCATTTGTGTACTGCTTTGGCGGGCTGACCTTTTTTGTAACCGTTATCCAAGTTTTATCGGGCATGTTTTTGACCATGTATTATGTACCCGATATTCAAAATGCCTGGAAATCTGTTTATTATTTGCAAAATGAAGTAGCATTCGGCCAAATAGTGAGAGGAATGCATCATTGGGGAGCTAGTCTTGTCATTGTGATGATGTTTTTACATACGCTGAGAGTATTTTTCCAGGGAGCGTATAAGAAGCCAAGAGAATTAAATTGGATTGTCGGTGTGCTGATTTTTTTCGTCATGCTTGGACTTGGGTTTACCGGCTATTTGCTGCCTTGGGATATGAAAGCGCTTTTCGCGACGAAGGTAGGCTTGCAGATCGCTGAAGCAACTCCGTTGATTGGGACGCATATTAAGGTTCTTCTAGCGGGGCATTCAGAGATCGTCGGTGCCCAAACACTTACCCGTTTTTTTGCGATCCATGTCTTCTTCCTTCCTGCTGCATTATTTGGATTAATGGCTGCGCATTTTATCATGATTCGAAAACAAGGGATTTCTGGTCCATTGTAAACCGAATAGCAAAAGTAAAATCATGACAAGGAGGGGAAGGTATGCAAAGGGGCAAAGGGATGAAATTTGTCGGCGATTCACGAATTCCTGCAGAAAGAAAGGCGAATATACCGAAGGATTATTCAGAATACCCGGGAAAGACAGAGGCGTTTTGGCCCAATTTTTTATTGAAGGAATGGATGGTCGGCGCGGTTTTCTTAGTTGGCTTTCTTGTACTCACCATTGTTCACGCACCGCCGTTGGAGCGAATGGCAGACCCGACGGATACAGGATATATTCCGCTCCCTGACTGGTACTTTTTATTTTTATACCAACTATTAAAATATCAATATGCATCGGGACCATATACGGTAATTGGAGCGATTGTCATGCCGGGGATTGCATTTACGGCGCTTCTCTTGGCTCCTTTTTTAGACAGGGGAATAGCAAGAAGGCCCCATAAACGTCCGATTGCGACTGGAATGATGCTCCTGGCAGTTTTTGCGACTGTTGCTTTAACCTATGAATCGGTTGTTACCCATGATTGGGAAGCAGCAGAGCAGCAAGGAAAAATAACAGAGGAAGCAGATATCGACACGGAATCTGAGGGATATAAAATTTTTCAGGAGCAAGGCTGTATTTCTTGCCATGGGGATACGTTGCAGGGGGGAGGAGCAGGTCCTTCACTTGTAGAAACCGGATTATCTCCGGAAGAGGTGGCAAAAATAGCGAAAGACGGAAAAGGCAATATGCCTCCGGGTATCTTCAAAGGGTCGGATGAAGAGCTCGAAAAGCTCTCGAAATTCATCTCAGAAACGACAACCAAATAGTGACGCTTTTACGATTGTGTTTCTGCTTTTGTAGGGATATACTTTTTATAGACAAAGAAAGCTGGCGGCGGTCAGCTTTTTTTGTGACTCTTTATAAAGGCAGGATAGAAAAAAGTGAAAGATATTCAATACATATTTGGTACGAAACCAATTCTGTTGTTTCTCCTCGTCGTGAATTTTATCGGAACGTTATACGGCTATTACTGGTACGGGTCACAGCTCTCAGAAACCCCAGCCCGTTTTATCGTCTTTGTACCCGATAGTCCGACGGCCAGTTTGTTCTTTTTAATTGTTCTAATTGGTTTTTTGTTCAAGCACCATTGGTCTCTTTTCGAAGCGCTTGCGATCGTTACGTTGATGAAGTATGGGATATGGGCGGTAATCATGAATCTGCTGGTTCTCTTGACAACAGGAGATCTTCATTGGACGGGATACATGCTTATCGTTTCCCATTTTGCCATGGCTGTACAAGGAGTTCTTTATGCTCCTTATTACCGATTTAAGCTTTGGCATCTAGTGATCGCAGCGATATGGACGCTTCATAATGACTTCATCGATTATGTGTTCGGAATGATGCCCAATTATTCAGTGCTGACGGATTATATGCCGCAAATCGGCTATTTTACGTTTTGGCTGAGTGTCGTCTGTCTAATTACAGCTTATGCACTCGTGTTATCTCCTAAATCTTCGAAGCTTCAGCTGCCATAACGAACATTGATGGTCTAATCTTGTCCACACCTTCATACCTTTTAATGAAAACGGCTGGGGGGGACAGAAATGGACAGATGGCTGATTTGCGGAGTATTATCTTTCATATTAATTTTTCAAGCCTTCTCGATGGAAGCGAAAGCGGAAGAAGTAACATGGACAGAGTTAAATGATTTATCAGATACAGTTTTTCAATTAACAAGGCAGGATCGTTACGAAGAAGCTGTAAGAGTGCTCGGCTTCTTTGAAAAGCAATTTCAAGTTTTAGAAGAAAAAGGAGAGGTTCCGTCTGATCAGGCGCGGCAGATAAATGTGAATTACCGATTGGCAATTGATGCTTTATCAAATGAAGAAATTCCGACTGCTGACAAGGCGAGGGCGGCAACACAATTCAGACTGCTCCTTGATTCAGTTTATTCACGATACGAGCCGCTTTGGCTTTCATTTGAGGAGACTGTTTTTCATTCATTAGAAAAGATGAAGTCAGAAATAGAAAAAGGAGAGGATACCCGATTCCGCAAGACATGGAATGAATTTCTTTCTTTATACGGAACGATCTATCCGAGCATGAACGTTTCCGTTTCCGCTGCTGCCATAAAAGAGGTGGATAAACATATCGAAGCCATTGAACTGAGCGAGTTTACCGAGATGACAATGAGTACACAATTAGAACAAATGACAGTCCTGGAAGAGGATTTGATCGATGTATTTGAAAATAAAAAAGACGATTCGGATCCTTCGCTGTTTTGGGTGATGCTGACAACAGGCAGCACAATTATCTTGTCGTTAATCTATGTAGGATTTCGTAAGTACAGAGCAGAAACCAATAGAAAAAAAGAAAAGGTTAAAAAACCGGAAAAATAAAGGACATCGCGTGATATAGCGCAATGTCCTTTAACGGTTGATCGGATTTTTGTCACCATCCAACGTAAAGCCTTCTCCCATCACGTCATGGACATCGCTAACGGCTACAAAAGCATGCGGGTCAATCATCATAATTACACTTTTTAAGCGGACAATTTCATTTTTAGGAACGACACAATATAAGACATCTCTTTCTGATTGCGTATAAGCTCCCGATCCTTTTAAGATCGTAACACCCCGTTCCATTTCCTTCATAATCTTTGCGCGGATTTCCTCGTTTTTTTCAGAAATAATGGTTGCGCCTTTTGCAGCATATGCGCCTTCCTGCATGAAATCAATCACTCGTGTTCCAACAAATACTGCAACCAGCGTGTACATTGCTTCTTTATATGAAAGATAGGACAAAAGTGAAACTGTTATGACGCATGCATCAAATATAAACATCGCTTTTCCCATGCTTACGCCGTAATATTTATTAAGGAGCCGGACGATGATATCTACTCCACCGGTCGTTCCGCCATATCTGAAAATCATTCCGAGGCCGGACCCGATAAACACCCCGGAAAATAAGGCGGCAAGAGCCAGGTCGCCTTGGAGGGGAATATGAAACTGATACTGCTGGAAAAACCATAAAAATAGGGAGAGTCCGAATGTCCCGATAATTGTATAGATAAACACAGTACGACCTAACAGCTTCCAGCCGATAAAAAAAAGTGGTATATTCAATAGGAGATTGGATATTGACGGATCGAAATCAAATAAAAAATAGAGCAAGAGAGTGATTCCGGTAAATCCGCCTTCTGCCAGATTGTTTTGCATATTAAAATGAACAAGCCCGAATGCAAAAATCGCGGCTCCAATCAAAATAAAGCAAACGTTTTTCAGCTTTAATTCTGCCAGCACCATAGAAACCTCCAATCTATCTAGAAGATAATGTTACATATTATAGTTGATTGGCGGCGAAGTGGCAACGAGCCCGATAAGAAAATCATTTGTCAAATTGTACGGACTTAGCTAACATGAGAATGATGACAGGAGGTAGAGAGATGACCGAAAGCAAAACGATGAAAAGCATGCAGGAGGAAGTAGATGCATACATCGGGCAATTTAAAGAAGGTTATTTCAGTCCGCTGGCGATGATGGCGAGAATTACAGAAGAAACAGGAGAGCTTGCCCGCGAAATTAATCATCGCTACGGGGAAAAGCCGAAGAAAAAAAGTGAAACTGAAAAAGAAATTGAAGAAGAAATTGGTGATGTCTTATTTGTTATTATCTGCTTGGCGAACTCACTTGGCATTTCCTTAGAGGAGGCTCATGGCAAGGTCATGGAAAAATTTCAAACGAGAGATAAAAACAGATGGACGAAAAAGGAAGACAGCTAGGAGGAAACAAAATGGATACACAAACAATTAAAATTGTAATAGCCGGCCCAAGAGGCAGAATGGGGGAAGAAGCTGTAAAGCTTGTAGAGCGCACCCCGCACTTTCAGCTAGTCGGAGCGATTGACCATACATATAATCAAATGGAACTTTCAAAGGTGCTTTCAGGAGCTCCTGACGTTACGATTTATACAGATATAACAGAATGCTTTACTGAAACAGCTCCAGATGTACTTATTGACTTAACCACACCTGAGATCGGCAAAAAACATACGATTCAAGCTTTAGAGCATGGGGTTCGCCCTGTTGTGGGAACGACTGGTTTTTCCGATGAAGATTTAACCTATATCGGCAGGTTGACAGAGGAAAAAGGAATCGGAGCGATTATTGCGCCGAACTTCGCGCTGGGTGCCATTTTAATGATGAAGTTTTCACAAATGGCCGCTCACTATTTTAAAGATATCGAAATTATGGAGCTGCATCATGACCAAAAATTAGACGCTCCAAGCGGAACTGCTCTAAAAACAGCAGAAATGATCCACCAGGTGAGAGAACCGAAACCACAGGGACATCCGGATGAAAAAGAAACAGCAGAAGGAGCAAGAGGCGCAAACAGCGAGGGAGTTCGCATACACAGTGTACGACTTCCGGGATTAATCGCCCACCAAGAGGTATTATTTGGAGGTGAGGGCCAAACGTTGAAAATCAGGCACGATTCGTATAACCGCGCATCTTTTATGTCTGGCGTTAAATTGGCTGTTGAAGAAGTTATGAAAGTTGACCAGCTCATTTACGGGTTGGAACATATTATCGGATAACCGGGGGGAATAGAAATGAAAATCGCCTTAATCGCGCACGATCGCAAAAAACAGGATATGATACAGTTTACAACCGCCTATAAAGAAATTTTAAAGGATCATGACTTATTTGCAACGGGTACGACCGGAAAAAAAATTGAGGAAGCGACTGCTCTTCCTATCTACCGTTTTCAATCGGGGCCGCTTGGCGGAGATCAGCAAATCGGAGCATTGATTGCTGACAATAAAATGGATTTGGTGCTTTTCTTTCGTGATCCGTTAACTGCCCAGCCGCATGAACCGGACGTATCAGCGCTTATCCGCCTCTGTGACGTATACGCTGTACCGCTGGCGACTAATATGGGAACGGCAGAAATTTTAATCCGGTCATTAAACACTGATGCGTTCCAATTTCGGAACCTCGTAAAGGACAAAGAAGATTAACGGTTCATTTTTATAGCGGGGGCATGACATGAAAAAATTAAAAATCGGCATCACCTGTTATCCGACGGTTGGCGGATCAGGTGTTGTAGCAACCGAATTAGGAAAGCTGCTTGCTGAACGGGGGCATGAAATTCATTTTATTACATCTAGTGTACCTTTTCGGTTAAATAAAGCACACAGGAATATATATTTTCACGAGGTAGAAGTCAATCAATATGCAGTTTTTAAGCATGCCCCTTATGATCTGGCATTAGCAAGCAAGATGGCGGAAGTGGCAAAACGGGAGAAGCTTGACGTTCTGCATGCACATTATGCCATTCCTCATGCGATAAGCGCGTTTTTAGCAAAAGAGATGACCGGAGGCAAGCTGAAAATAGTAACGACCTTGCATGGAACAGACATAACCGTTTTGGGTTATGATTCATCGTTAAAGGAATTAATAAAGTTTGCGATTGAAGCTTCGGACCATGTGACGGCAGTGTCCGGCTCTCTGGTTGAACAAACATTTAAATTAATCCAACCTGTAAAAGAAATCGAAACCGTTTATAATTTTATTGATGAGCGGGAATACAACAAAGTTGATGCGAGCTACTTATTGGCTCAATACGGCATAGATCCCGATGAAAAAGTGATCATTCATGTTTCAAACTTTAGAAAAGTAAAACGGGTCGAGGATGTTATCCATGTGTTTCATCAGGTTGCAAGCAAAATAAAATCCAAGCTGCTGCTCGTCGGCGACGGACCGGAAATGTCTGCAGCCTGCCAGCTGGCTCATACGCTTGATATTGTCGATCGCGTGCTCTTTTTAGGGAAAAGAGAAAATTTGCAAGAATTATATTCAATCAGCGACCTTATGCTGCTTCTCTCTGAAAAAGAAAGCTTCGGATTGGTTTTACTTGAAGCAATGGCATGTGGTGTCCCGTGTATCGGGTCTAATGCAGGCGGCATTCCTGAAGTGATAAGGGATGGTGAATCAGGGTTCATTGTCGATGTTGGCGACCACAACTCAGCTGCACAAAAGGCGCTGCAGTTATTAACCAATGAAGAGCTTGCAGCTCAATTTATCCGGAGGTCATATCTAGCGTTGGAGAATGAATTTTCCTCCAAAAAGATCGTTGAGCAGTATGAACAAATTTATAATCGATTAATCGAACCGGAGTGAAGCTTATGGTTTTGGACGAAAAATTTCTCAACGCGGTCCCTCTACTTGAAAAACTGCATACTGAAGGGTTTCAAGCCTATTTTGTCGGCGGTTCGGTGAGGGATTTCCTCATGAACCGTCCGATTGGCGATATCGATATAGCAACGGATGCAAAGCCTGAAGAGATCGAAAGGCATTTCAAAAAAACGATTCATGTCGGAAAAGAGCACGGAACCATCATCGTCCTTCACAAAGGTGAGCCATATGAAGTTACCACCTTCCGAACAGAGGAAGGTTACTCTGATTTTAGAAGACCGGATAAAGTCTCCTTCATTCGTTCCCTAAAGGAAGACTTACAACGAAGGGATTTAACGATTAACAGCATGGCTATGACGAAGGATGGATCAATAATCGATTACTTCGGGGGCAGGAACGACATTCAGAAAAAAAGGATCCATACGGTAGGAAATCCATCTGAACGTTTCCATGAAGACGCTCTGCGCATGATGAGAGCATTGCGGTTTGTCAGCCAGTTAGGTTTTCACTTGTCTGAGGAAACTTGTGCTGCGATTAAGCGGGAAAAAGAATTGCTTTCTCATATCTCGATTGAGAGAAAGGCCATTGAAATGGAAAAAATGCTTTTTGGACCGTGGTGCGGACAAGCACTTTTATTGATGTTTTCTACCGGGCTGTCGACTATGCTGCCCGGCTTTCGAGCATGCAGCTCTCATCAAGCTGAAGCCATTTCCCGCTTTCCTTTTCATCATTTAAAATCAAAAGAAGAGTTATGGGCTGCGATCCTTTGTTTACTTGAAATTTCACCCGAATCATCCCAGGCATATTTAAGGCAGTGGAAGCTCTCTGCTAAGCTTTTCAACGATGCAGCTGCGATTCAAAAAAGCCAGCGTGCATCTTGGGATCGATTTAGCCTATATAAAACAGGGATGCATACTGCTCTTTCAGCTGAACGTATCAGAATGCTTCTTTCAGACAAGCAAATCGATCAGGAGCGGCTTCTTCAGCTTGAAGAGATTTATGAACATCTGCCTATCAAAAGTGTAAAGGAATTAGATATTGATGGAAATGAACTGATGCAGTTCCGGAAAAAAAAACCCGGCAAATGGATTGCCGAGGAGTTAGAAAAAATCGAAAAAGCCGTTATTACAGACGGTTTGGAAAATGGCAGAGAAGCCATAAAGGAGTGGCTTAAAACGTGCAATCAGGCATAAGAAATTCGTTATTGGCGCTTTTTTCAAAAGCGGGCAATGATTATGTATCAGGGCAAAAGATCAGTGAGGAATTAGGATGTTCCAGAACGGCCGTCTGGAAGCATGTTGAGAGCTTACGAAGCGAAGGGTATGAATTGGAAGCTGTAAGAAGATTAGGATATAGAATCGTCGCGAAACCGGATAAAATCAGTGAAAATGAAATCAGACTCGGGCTTGATACGAATATTCTCGGCCGTGAGATTCATTATAGAGATGTATTGCCTTCTACTAATATTAAAGCCCTTCAGCTGGCAGCAGAAGGAGCGGTGGAGGGGACACTGGTTGTCACTGATGAACAGACGTCAGGAAGAGGGCGGATGAACAGGACGTGGCATTCACCATCTGGAAAAGGGGTATGGATGAGCTTAATCCTGACACCTGATATTCCGGTTGCCAAGACTCCCCAGTTAACACTCCTTACAGCAGTAGCGGTTGCACAAGCTCTGGAAGAAGTAAGCAGCTTACAAATGCAAATTAAATGGCCGAACGATATTTTGTGTAACGGTAAAAAAATTGTCGGGATTTTAACAGAGCTGCAGGCGGAAGCTGATCGCGTAAGTTCCGTCATTGTTGGTATAGGCATAAATGTAAATCAAAGCCAAAGTGATTTTCCGACTGAAATCCAATCGATCGCATCCTCTCTGTCAATCGAGCAAAAAACCATGTTTGACAGGGCAAGAATCATCCAGACGATTCTAAAAAAATTCGAAGAACGATATCTGGAGTTTTTATCGGACGGTTTCAAATCGATTAAACCAATATGGGAAAGCTATGCCGCCATCCAGGGAAAAGAAATTACTGCCAGAACGCTGCAAGGATTGATTTCCGGCAAATCTTTAGGCATAGACGATGAGGGTGTCCTTTTGCTTGTAACAAAAGAAGGAGACATTAAGAAAATTTATTCGGCAGATATCGACCTCCGTACTTCTTAGTTGGAACTTCACTTTCTTTTTGATATACTTTCGGTTGGGCGGTATCCGATTATGGAGCTGCACCTTGTATTGACGAAATGTAAAAAAGCAGTCTGCCTTGATCCGAAAAAAGATGGACAGGGACAGAGGGATGAAACTCGTAGCCTTGATATAAAAGCCATTCCTTCTGTTTTATTTTTAATAAAATAGAAGGATTTTTGTTTTGATATGATTTCATCTCCTCTGATGCACAGGAGGAGGAACAAATGAAAAGCAAACTCGATTTTTTAAACATGAAGCGTGAATCTGAACCGATAGTGATGGTGACAGCCTATGACTATCCCTCAGCAAAGCAAGCTGAACAATCAGGTGTGGATATGATTTTGGTAGGAGATTCACTCGGCATGGTTGTTCTTGGACTGGAATCTACAGTGGCAGTAACCGTCGATGACATGATTCATCATACGAAAGCGGTAAAACGAGGAGCGAAACAGACATTTACCGTTACAGATATGCCTTTCATGTCATATCATTGTTCAAAGGAAGATACGATGAAAAACGCAGCTGCGATTATGCAGCGCGGAGGGGCAGATGCATTAAAGCTTGAAGGCGGCGGAAATGTTTTGGGAACCATTCAGCAATTGACTGACGGTGGAATTCCTGTTGTCGGCCATTTAGGTTTAACCCCTCAATCTGTCGGCGTTTTGGGCGGTTACAGAGTTCAAGGAAAAGATGAAAAAAGTGCAAAACAATTGCTAGAAGACAGTATCAACTGTGAAAAAGCTGGTGTGATCGCTCTTGTTTTAGAGTGTGTCCCGTATTTGCTGGCAAAAGAAATTGCGAATTCTCTTAGCATCCCTGTGATCGGAATAGGAGCTGGCAGTGGTGTAGACGGTCAGGTTCTCGTCTATCATGACCTGTTAGGGTACGGCGTTTCTAAGACAGCAAAATTTGTGAAGCAATATGAACAAATTGACCATTCAATTGAATCCGCACTTCGAAGCTACGTAAGTGATGTAAGGAACCGTTCATTTCCTGATTCGTCTCATTCTTACAAAATGGAGAAAGAAATCATCGAAAGGTTACATGGGGGAATTAAATCGTGATTCAAGTAATTAAAACCGCAGCAAAAATGAAAGAAGCATCAACTCATCTTAAAAAATCACAAAAGTCTGTTGGATATGTTCCGACGATGGGGTACCTGCATGAGGGGCATCTCTCTCTTGTTGAAAAGGCAAAACGAGAGAATGATATTGTCGTCATGAGCATTTTTGTCAATCCGCTCCAATTTGGTCCGGGTGAAGATTTCGATTCATATCCAAGGGATGTAAATAGAGATATACAGCTGGCTGAAGAAGCAGGTGTGGAGCTTTTGTTTCTTCCATCTGCAGCTGAAATGTACAGGGAAAATCATGCAGTGTCGGTTTCAGTCAATGGCCGCACGGATGTGCTTTGCGGAAGGACGAGGCCGGGCCATTTCGATGGGGTCGCAACAGTATTGACAAAATTGTTTTCCATCATTGCACCTGACAAAGCGTATTTTGGAATGAAGGATGCCCAGCAGGTTGCCGTAGTAGATGCTTTGATTCATGATTTCTTCATGGATGTGGAGCTGGTGGCCTCGAAAACGATTCGGGAAAAAGACGGCCTTGCTAAAAGCTCCCGGAACATCAACTTATCCCCAATAGAAAGAGATCAAGCACCTTATATTTACCAATCGCTGCAAGCGGGGGCAGCCATGATTGAACAAGGTGAGAGAGATCCAAAAGCAGTCATTTCTGCGGTCCTCGCGCACTTAGAAGCAGCAGGGGGAAATGTTGAATATGTGGAATGCTATTCTTATCCCGAATTGAAGAAGCAAGATGTTCTGTCTGGAAAAATCATCATCGCAGCGGCTGTAAAATACAGCAAAGCAAGATTAATTGATAATATTGTTTTGACCATTTCCTAAGGGAGGAAGCATACATGATTCGTACTGTAATGAACGCAAAGCTACATCGGGCAAGAGTGACCGAGGCTAATCTGGATTATGTCGGAAGCATTACTATCGACGAAGATCTCTTGGACTCTGTTGGAATGATTGCGAATGAAAAAGTTCAAATTGTAAATAACAATAATGGGGCAAGGCTGGAAACCTATATAATTCCGGGGGACCGCGGCAGCGGAATCATCTGTCTGAATGGTGCAGCAGCACGGCTCGTGCAAAAAAATGACATTGTCATTATCATTTCGTATGCGCAAATTTTTGAAGAGAAGCTGAAAGACCATCAGCCAAAGATCGCAATATTAGACGAAAATAATCAAATTGAGCAGCTTATTGCTAACGAGCCTGCACGGACTGTGTTGTAACCCCCTTCGACAAGGGGGTTTTCCTTCTTTTTTCTTAGATGAAGCAAGACTTGTCCAAGAAACCATGGTACACTTTTTTGGTACATAATAAATTTGAGGTGTCCGTTTGATGAACAACAAACGCTTTGTGGTACTGGACGTGGAAACGACCGGAAACTCCCCCAAAAAAGGAGATAAAATTATACAAATTGGTGCGGTGGTCATCGATGATTGGAAGATTTCAAAGCGAATCTCCTATTTTGTGAATCCCGGAAAAAAGATCCCGCCTTTTATAGAAAAACTTACTGGTATTAAAGATGAGACAGTCAAACACGAACGAAGTTTTTTGGAAATTGCGGATGAAGTGTATGACCTCCTCACTCAATCTTATTTTGTCGCTCATAACATTCATTTTGATACCAACTTTGTTAATAGTGAACTTAAAAACGCAGGGTATGACAAGCTCGATTGTATGGTGATCGATACAGTAGAGTTGGCAAGAATCCTGTTTCCTTCTTTTGGAGGCTATAAGCTGACCGAATTGAGCGAAGCGCTGCAAATCCATCATGAAAGCCCCCACCGGGCAGACAGTGATGCCGAGGTGACAAGTCGAATTTTTCTGGAAATGGTGAAGAAGCTAAAAAGCCTTCCCATTCCAACGTTAACAGAATTAAAACGCTTATCCTCACATTTAATTAGTGATTTGGAGCCCTTGCTCGATGACATTCTGCGGAAAAAAGATCCTGCGAAAGAAATAGATTATAAAATGGTGAAATCGATTGCCGTAAAAAAAGCTGAATCCGATGCTTTAAAGCGTGAACCTTCAGCAGCAGACCTCAAAACATTAAATGACATTTGTTTTGATTCTTTTTCCGCGGCAAATTTAGAGCGTAGAGAAGGTCAGCAGGAGATGATGAAAGAAGTTTACACCTCCTTTAATAATAACGAGCATTCTCTTATTGAAGCAGCTCCAGGTACCGGAAAAACACTTGGATATTTGCTGCCTGCCGTATTGTTTTCACGGGAGAAAGGGGTTCCGATCACGCTCAGTACATATACTACTCTTCTCCAGCAGCAGTTAGTGGAACACGACATTCCGAAGCTGAACGAATTGCTCGAAACGCCTGTCCGCACAGCTGTCTTGAAAGGCCGTTCACACTACTTGAACATTTACAAGCTGAACTATATCATGGAAGAAAAGGATTCAAATTATGATACAGTATTAACGATCGCACAGTTGCTTGTCTGGCTGCTGGAAACGTCAACAGGAGACGTTGAAGAGATCAATCTGCCTTCCGGCGGGAAACGGATTTGGGACAGGCTGAACTGTGAGGGCTTTTTATTTCAGACGAAAACAAACGATTGTTTTTATGAAAGTGCAAAAAAGAAAGCTCAAGCGGCCGATTTGGTTATTACGAATCATTCATTTTTGCTGGCGAATGAGAAGAACAAATCGGGAGCCGTTCCCGCCACCGGCTATGTAATCATAGATGAAGCCCATCACTTTGAAAAAGCGGCTTTGGATCACACCGGTACGAGAATCTCGTATCTTGATTTTCATGTAAAACGGATTCAAATGGGCTCGTTTAAAAATGGGGGCCTTTTGAAGAAGCTTCAGCAGCGTTTCGCTCGTTTTGGAATATCGGCAGAGCTTAAGTTTCAAATCGACGAATATCTTGAATTCATTCAGGAAGAATGCGATGTTTTTTTTAGTATGCTGCATTCATTTGTAAAAAAAAGAAAACCTATGGACGATGTCAATCGTCTAACCCTTAGATTAGAAACAAAACAGCGGAATGATATTGCAGGACAGGCTATGACAGAAGGAGCAAGAAGGCTTTGCTCAATGCTTTCTGAGCTTAACAGCCGATTTGAAGGACTTTTACGTCAAACAGAAGCAGTAAAAGGACAGCTGGATTTGAAAGGGTTATTTGTTTATCATGAATTTCGATCTTGCGTTGCCTATTTTTCTTGGCTGGAGCAAACGCTGCTGCAGATGTTTTTTACCGAAGACGCAAAACGGATAACCTGGATTGAAATCGACGCTAAAGGCGCGAAAAATGCCGTCAGCCTCTATGATCAGCCTCTTGAAATTGCTGAGAGAATTGCAGATCAGTTTTTTACGATGAAAAAAAGTGTGGTCCTGACTTCTGCGACACTTACTGTGGATCGGTCTTTTTCTTTCATGATCAAAAAATTAGGGCTAACTGATTTTTATCCACGGACGCTGCAAATCGAATCGCCATATTTATATAAAAAACACATGCGAATTCTCATTCCTGAGCACATGCCGCTTATTCATGAAACGGATCAGCAGCAATATGCCAAAATGACAGCTGAATACGTTTCGATTTTGGCCAAGCAAAATCGAGCGAAAATATTGGTGTTGTTCACCTCATATGAAATGGTGAGGGATGTTTACAATAAGTTAAAGCAATATGACACCTTAGATGGTGAGCTGCTAGGGCAAGGGATTACAGCCGGAAGTCCGGCAAAAGTGAAAAAGGCTTTTGCAGCTAGTGAAAAGGCAGTCTTGCTGGGGACAAGGCAGTACTGGGAAGGCGTTGATTTTCCAGGGAATGAGCTAACGACTGTGGTCATAGCCAGATTGCCTTTTTCTTCTCCGGGACAGCCTTTAGCAAAAGCGAGGTTTGATTACATTAAAAACAGGGGCGGCAATCCGTTTGAAGAGCTTTCGCTTCCAGAAGCGGTTGTTCTGTTCAAGCAGGGAATCGGCCGTTTGATTCGTTCAAGCAAAGATTCAGGAACGGTCGTCATTCTTGACCGGAGGATTTTAACATCCACTTACAGCCGGACGTTTATGAACGCACTTCCGCATTCTGCTGTCGAACAAATGACAAAAGATGAGCTTGAACGATATATAGATGAACTGAACGATTAAAAGCCGCATAAAGCGGCCGGTGGTGTGGATAGGAGATAATGGTTTATATAAACGGCTTTTACCGTCGTATATCTATCTTGCCCAATCCATAACACTCGTATGAATGTTAAATTTTTGCATGATTAAGGAGGAAAAATGCAAGTGAATTCAAAAATTGAAGTTCTATCTACTGTCACCATTCAGCACAGTGATGATTTGTATAAAATAGTTGACTTGTTAAACCGAACGTTAAAAAGAGAGGACTTAATGTTCGGACTGGCCTTAGACGATAATGACAAAGACCGGGCCATCTTTACAATCTATAGAACGTAGTGGTGATTATGGAAAAAAAATATTTATTTATTGTCCTGCCTCTTATTTTGCTTCTGGCTTTTGGAATTTTCGCAGGTACGGTGATTTACCAACCAGCAATGGCTCAAAAAGCTGAAGGGCATGATCAAGCAATCAATAAAGCAGAAGAAGCGGCTCATCTAACTAAGATTGACCAGGCACAGACGTTTGTCGGGAAAGAAAAACATTTTATTATTGAAGGTAAAAATGATAAAAATGAATCAGTGTATGTGTGGGTTCCAGATAATAAAAACCAAAAAATTATTTATAAAGCGATAAACGAAGGAATCACAGAAAAGCAGGCAGCAGATGTGCTTCGTGATGGGGGAGAAGCCAGAGACGTGATAGGTATACAGCTGGCGAGAGAAGGAGATGTTCTGCTTTGGGAAATTGCATATATGAATCAAGACAATCAATACACGTTAAGTTATGTAGATTTTTCAAACGGAAAAATTCATAAAACAATTACTCCTTGATATGCCCTAGCTGAATTGACCCTTATCGATCTGAAAAGGTATAATATAGTGAATCTTCAGGTTGGAGGGAGTTACGATGGGAAACTGCCATAATCCTTCCTGCCCACCCATGCATGATAAGAAATTGTGATTTTGCTTTGGAGGGAAATTGGTTGAAAACAACAATTAATCAAGTATATAAACATGTCGGCGAAGAGGTAACAATCGGTGCTTGGGTTGCCAACAAGAGGTCGAGCGGAAAGATTGCCTTTCTGCAGCTTAGAGATGGAACGGGATTCATCCAAGGAGTTGTCGTAAAGGCTGAAGTCGAAGAAAAGATTTTTCAAATAGCCAAATCGGCAACACAGGAAACTTCTCTTTATGTTCAAGGAGTTGTGAAGGAAGATGAAAGATCACCTCTCGGCTTTGAGCTCGCCGTGACAGGAATCGAAGTGATCAGTGAATCCATCGACTTTCCGATTACACCTAAGGAGCACGGAACAGAATTCCTGATGGACCACAGGCATCTTTGGCTTAGGAGCAGACGCCAGCACGCGGTCATGAAAATCCGCAATGAAATCATTCGTGCTACATATGAATTTTTTAATGAAAACGGCTTTGTGAAAGTAGACCCGCCAATTCTTACTGGAAGTGCGCCTGAAGGAACAACAGAGCTTTTTGCGACAAAGTATTTTGACGAGGACGCTTACCTTTCACAAAGCGGGCAGCTTTATATGGAAGCCGCCGCTATGGCATTAGGGAAAGTATTTTCCTTTGGCCCTACATTCCGGGCAGAAAAATCAAAAACAAGAAGGCACCTTATTGAATTTTGGATGATTGAACCGGAAATGGCATTTGTAGAATTCAAAGAAAATCTTGAGGTTCAAGAAAATTATGTGTCATTTGTTGTTCAAAGCGTGCTTGAGCGTTGCGAGATCGAATTAAAGACATTAGGCAGAGATACAAGCAAGCTTGAAAAAATTAAAGTTCCTTTCCCGCGAATTACGTATGATGAAGCTATTGAGTTTCTAAAAGAAAAAGGCTTCACTGATATTGAATGGGGGGAAGATTTCGGTTCCCCGCATGAAACAGCTATCGCCGAAAGCTATAACATGCCAGTCTTTATTACACACTATCCGACAAAGATTAAGCCGTTTTACATGCAGCCAAGCGCAGATCGCGAGGATGTCGTATTATGCGCAGACTTAATTGCGCCTGAAGGCTACGGAGAAATCATCGGCGGTTCGGAACGGATCCATGACATGGAATTGCTGGAGTCGCGATTGAAGGAGCACGGACTGGAATCAGATGCCTACAAATGGTACGCTGAACTCAGAAAATACGGTTCTGTCCCTCATTCAGGTTTCGGACTCGGTTTAGAACGGACGGTCGCCTGGCTGAGCGGGGTAGAGCACGTCAGGGAAACGATTCCGTTCCCTAGATTGCTCAACCGCTTATACCCTTAGGATTTAGAATTTTATTGCCTGTGAATGCTTGAAAAAAGTCTCCTTGTCTTAAAGGAGACTTTTTATCACTTAATACGATAAAGAAATGTATGAAGATGCTATACTTTATACAAAGAGGTGTACCACAATGAACAAAGCGCAATTTATTGAGATGCAGGAATTAGGATCAACCCAAATCCCTAACTTGCTGCTCATTCACTATCACAAATTAGGATTGAATGAGAAAGAATTTATTTTACTTTTAAAAATAAAAATGTACGTAGAAAAAGGCTTTTACTTTCCAACACCTGAAGAGCTCGCGAAGGAAATGACCATTTCCACAGACCAATGCACGTCGATGCTTCGTTCATTTATTCAAAAAGGCTGCCTCGATATTGAAGAGTGTGAAGAGCCAAATGGAATTAAATTTGAAAAGTATTCTTTGGAGCCTCTTTGGGGAAAATTATTTGATCTTGTGCAAATGGAAGAAAAACAACGATCAGCGGAGAAAGAGGAAGGTAGTCAAAAGAGCTTGTATTCCATTTTTGAAGAAGAGTTTGCGAGGCCTTTATCACCGTTAGAGGGTGAAACTTTGTCGATCTGGCTCGATCAGGACCATCATGGCCAAGAGATAATTAAACTCGCTCTGAGAGAAGCTGTATTATCAGGAAAGCTGAGCTTTCGCTACATCGATAGAATACTGTTTGAATGGAAAAAAAATAATATCCAATCTGTTGAACAGGTGAAAGCGCACAGCCAAAAATTCAGGCAGTCCAGAAAGCCGCATGTTAAAGAGGAATCCGAATATGTAAGGCAAGTTCCTTTTTACAATTGGCTTGAGAAATAAGAAAACAAGGTGACATTATGCTATCTAAAAAAGAAATTGAGTTTTGTTTACAAACCATTGGTGAGATGTTTCCTCATGCAGAATGCGAGCTGAAGCACACCAACCCATTTGAACTTGTTGTCGCAGTCGCTCTGTCTGCGCAATGTACTGATGCCCTCGTCAATAGAGTCACTGAGGGGCTGTTTCAAAAATACCGGACGCCGGAAGATTATGCAAACACGAGTACAGAAGAGCTTGAACAGGATATACGTTCTATTGGATTATACAGAAATAAAGCAAAAAATATAAAAAAATTGAGCGAAATGATCATCAATGAGTATGGCGGGGTAGTTCCCTCCGACAGGGACGAGCTCGTACGCCTTCCGGGAGTCGGCAGAAAAACGGCTAACGTAGTTGCATCTGTTGCCTTTGGAGTTCCGGCGATCGCAGTTGACACGCATGTCGAGCGAGTCAGCAAGCGTCTCGGCTTTTGCAGATGGAAGGATAGTGTTCTTGAAGTTGAAAAAACATTAATGAAAAAAATTCCGGTCGAGGATTGGTCTGTCAGCCATCACCGACTGATTTTCTTCGGACGCTATCATTGCAAGGCGCAAGCGCCAAAGTGTGGAGAATGTCCATTGCTTTCTTTATGCAGAGAAGGGCAAAAAAGGTTAAAAAAAGGGCTTGTGAAAGCGATATGAATGATTTAAAACAGTATGAACAAACTTTGCGGCAAATAGTCCTGAGCGATTCCGCCGATATCAAGATGCTGCTATTTGAAAATCCGCTTTATTATGAGAATCAAACAGATATAAAACCGTGGGAGCACCCATGTGAGTACGTGCCGTATTTATTTGATGTATGGAAAATGATCAAAGAAAAACTGCTTCCTGATTTTGATACGAGAAAATCAAGAGGGGATAAAGGGCTCATGCTCAAAGGGATGGTATGCTTAATAACTAGTTTTTACTGGATCCGGGGCACCCATTCAGAAACGTTTGATTGGGATGAGGTTTCTAATAAAGACTTTGCTGTTTCACCGATCAATTGGAAAGAAAGAGCGGAATATATTTTGCAAAAACCGAATCAATTCCCTGCGTTTGTCCAATTGGACGAGCTGTTTATCGAAATGGAAAAACAATTTTATAAATGGAAAGCCATGACGAATCGATAATTCTTGTCAAAAAAACCACTCATCACGAGTGGTTTTTTTATGCTAATCACTAGTATTAGAATTTTGATCACCTGGCAAAATGGTTTGATTTCCGTCCGCAGGCTGTTCTTCAGAAGGAGGAGTATTGCCACCTTGATTTCCGTCCGCAGGCTGCTCTTCAGGAGGAGGAGTATTGCCACCTTGATTTCCGTCTGCAGGCTGCTCTTCAGGAGGAGTATTGCCACCTTGATTTCCATCAGCTGGATTCCCATCATTTTGGCCTCCGTTATTGCCGTTGTTGCCATTTTGATTTGGATCGGGCTGTTGCCCACCAGGGTTATCCGGCTGCTCAGCTGGCGGATTGATCTCGCCATTTCCATCAGGTTTTTCTTCCGGCGGTTTTTCTCCAGGGATCTCAATCATCGTTGAAGCCGTGTCGCTTCGATTGTCACCCGAAATTGCTGTAACCTGGAAGCGATAGACAGATCCTGGCTGGACATTTGGAATTACGATACTTTTTTCACCGTTTTTTTGAATTTCTGCATAGCCGCCATCGTTAATAGACTGCTGTACCTCAAAGGTGGCGTCATCCTTTTCATGTGTCCAATTTAACGTCACACTCTTACTTGCTTCATCATATGAGACATTTAAGTTTTCTGGTTTGTTCGTTTTCTCATATTTTGTTGAAACCTGAGAAGGAGCTGATCCTTTTACAAAGTACTCAGTAATCCTCTGGCTCTCAGGAGTATATTCACTGGCCTTGACTGGCGGATTTGATCCTTTTTCAATATCGACGGCGACGACGCTGTCAGGCTTTTCAAATGAGCCGCTACCATCATCTACGTGAGTCATCAGCTGTTTAAATGCTTTTTTAGCAAGCTGCTGCTCAGAAGTGGTTAAATGAACTTTATTTTGGTCATTTTTCCCCATACCAGTCCAAATCGCCGCTGTATATTGCGGGCTATACCCGACAAACCATGAATCACGTGCTCCGCTTTTACTGATATTGTACTTTTGTCTTTCCTCTATCGAAAAGTTCGTTGTCCCTGTTTTCCCGGCAATATTGACGCCTGGGACTTGCGCTGCCCGCCCTGTACCTGTTTGCACGGCGGTTTGCAGCATATCAGAAATCATAAAGGCTGTGTAATCGCTCATTGCAGCCTCTGGTTCTGGCGTAAGGTCCATTTTCGTTCCATCATTAAATTCGACGGATGTTACGGCATGAGGCTCATTGTAATAGCCGTTGTTCCCAAAGGCACTATAGGCGCCCGCCATTTGCAGGGATGAGACTCCCGGATCCTTTTCGCCAAATCCACCGATACTGTATGACTCATATACATCTCCATTAAAATTAATTCCAAGCTTACCTGCAAACTCTTTCGCTTTATCCTTACCAACTTCTTGGAAGGCTTTTAAAGCAGGAATATTTCTTGACTGCGCAAGAGCTTCCCGCGCCGTCATCCAGCCTTTGTAACTATTGTCAAAGTTATTAATCGGAGTTCCATCATCATAAGAGTAAGGTTCGTCGTTAATTTGTTCATATGTTGACCATTTTTTGTTTTCAATAACAGGACCGTAATCAAGGATTGGTTTAATGCTCGAACCCGGCTGGCGTCTGGCGTCAGTCGCATAGTTGTATCCGCCGGCAGGGACGTTTCGTCCGGCTCCGATCGCACGGATTTCTCCGGTTTTCGTATCAAGCAAGGTGATACCTGCCTGCATACCCTCTGTGAAACTAAGAGAATCGCCATTTAGCATATCCTCCATATACGATTGTGCATCAGGATCCAAAGTAGTGTGGATTTTTAACCCGTCGGTCCCGACATCAACACCGGCTTTTGATTTCACTTCTTCGACAACTTGTTCAACAAAGGCGCTGTATTTATTTTCTTCCGTCTTTTTAGCGTAGGTTTCCTCGGAAACGAGTCCTTCTGTGACCGCAACACTTTTAGCTTTATCATATTCAGCCTTTGAAATAAAACCGTGCTGCTCCATTAATCCTAAGACAACATTTCTGCGTTGTTCGGCACGCTCAGGATTTTTAATCGGATTGTAATTATTCGGGCTTTGCGGCATGCCGGCAAGGACTGCTGCCTGTTCAACCGTCAAATCTTTTAAATCGGTTACTCCGAAAAACTCTTCCGCTGCTTTTCCAACTCCATATGCTCTCGGTGAAAAATAGATGCGGTTTAAATACATCTCGAGAATTTCATCTTTCGAATATTGCCTTTCAAGCTGTAAAGAAAGCCAAACTTCCTGCACTTTTCTTTTAAGCGTTTTTTCATGTGAAAGCAGTGAGTTTTTTACGACCTGCTGGGTAATGGTACTACCGCCTTCTGCACCAAAACCGCCGGTGACATTGGCTACTAGCGCGCCTCCGATTCGAATTGGATCGATCCCGTGATGGTCGTAAAATCTAGCATCTTCAGTCGCAAGAAACGCATTTTTTACTTGATCGGGAATATCATTTATCGAAACATAAGTCCGTTTTTCCGAGCCTATTTCGGCAATCTCTTTCCCGTTTTTATCATAAATTGTTGATGAATATGGTGTCTTCATTTTCTCCTCATCAAGAGAAGGGGAGTCGGAGACGAGAACAGCAAACGTAACCCCGCCTGCAACTGTCCCGATCACAAAAAGAATTAAAAGTGATAAAAGAACCTTTTTAAACAGACCATTTTTCGATTTCTTTTTTTTGTTGTTCTTTTGGTGTGACGGATTCGACCTGCTGTTTCCTTGCATGGCCTTTCTCCGTTCTTCACGGCTACTATATTGATCAGACATAACATCTCTACCTTTCATTAGCTAAGCGCATATTTTCCATACGCATTTTCCCCGAAAGTGTTAAGAAAAATATAAGGAATCAATAGCTTTAATATAATCAATTCGGGGTGAATAGCCAAGCTTGATAAGACAAGCCGATTGATCAAGCTCATCCTTGCGTATTGATTTTCTTCCATTATTTTCACAGCGTTCCCAAAAATAAAATAATTGTTCGGCTTTTAAAAGATAAACTTCGTTAAATGCGGAAATAATAACAAAGCAAATACCTCCATGGTCAACCACCTGTCTCATATGCTCGATTTGATGAGCATGAAAGTTTTTTAACGGAAAAGAGGTTTTGTTTTGGGTTTCTTTTGCTTCGAAATCAATGTATTTGCCTCGATAAATTCCGTTGTAATCCGTGGTGGAGGATTGCTTGAAATAGGCTTCCTTGATAACCGCAGCGCTTCGTCTCGGATAATCCACCTGAACAATTTGGACGGGAGTCGGCTTTTTATGAATAACCGCGATTTGCTTTTCTAAATAATATTGATTCGTTTCGTTTAAATCGTCTTCGAGGGTCATTCCGCGATTACTGAATGATTTTTCATTTTTTGTTTTCGCCGTGGCCGGTTTGGTTTGGCTCGGCACGTATTGTTTGCCGTTTGGATAGCGGATCATCCCAGACCTCCTAAAACAATCATTTATAACGGAAGTGGTGTACATGTTGTTAACTGCAAACTGCAGACACAAGGTTATACAGCAAATTAAGCAGCAAACGAGACGCCTTAATAAAGATAACATATCCCGAACGAATGCGTACAAAACATTTTATGATACCAATCCTGAGATCAAATGGGCCTTGCTGGCAAGCGCCGTATCTCGAAATGCCGGCTGGTCGATGACGGATCTGAAAGGCCGGTTGTTTCAAAAAGGCCTTACTTCTGATCAACAGACGTGGTTATTTACCACATACGAAAGATCAAACTGGCTGATCTTTTCCGATGCTTTTCCCCAGCTTTTGCTTTACAGCTATTCGAAACGCTGTGGTACCCCGCTTTTTTCTATGCTTGGTGCATTTGGTGTCTCAGCGTTTATGGAAACAGAGTGGCAGCTTTTTTGGCATGAAAAGGATAAAAAACGTCTCATGCATGCACTTATTATAAATGAACAAAATACGATTCAAAAACCAATTATACAAAATCATTGGCTAAAAAAGAATGTATTTGCAGCTTTTCCGTTTCTTATGAGTGATTATTTTCATTTTAACACAGTTATTTTCCCAACGATCGACGGCCGGCTGCTCGGTCTTTCTATAAATAATTTTACGAAGGCGGAAAAAAGGATTGCACTGGGTAAAAAGCTGGGAAAGCTGCTTTTTCATCCTGTCTATCATACATCATGCTACCAGTTTCTTGACTGTGTGCCGCATACTGGGTCAAGATATGACATGGAAAAAATGATGGGAAGAAAAATAAGATCGTCTCCTTTCCTCAGAACATGCTACCCCGTGGTCATCCATTCATTAGACGAAGAAAAGGACGATTGGTTTCGCAAAAATTCACAGGTGCGCCATTCCTTTAAAGAGGTGAATTTACCAGACCAAGTAGATTTGACAGAGTGGTATCAGCAAAAAAGAAGACAGCTTGCGGCATTGTTCGCAATAAAAGAATGGCTGTAGTAAGCAGGCAGCGAAAAAAAAGAAGCAAGGATTTCCCTGCTTCTTACGTTGAAGGACGGTTTGGGCCATTCAGCTTTTTGTCCCCTAGAGGACGCTTGTTTTCTTCTTTCTTCGGCTCTTTTTTTGTTTTCATGTCAACACCTCCCATACGGTTATTTTTGCCCAAATAAGCAGAATCATACGGCAGGCCTTGCGCGGAAGAGTTTTGCTGAATGATAAGTTCATTTGCCGATTTAGTACTAGTTTTGTCAAGCAGGAAGGAGAGTTACACCGGACAAAGAAATTAGAAGGCAACAAGAAAAAAGGAGGAGAGTGAATGAACGGATTTGTAAGTAAAGACAATGTCCTTCACATCCTGATGGAAATAGAAGAATCTGTAACTGAGATTGAGAAGAACATCGGCAGCCGCATGCTGATGAACAGAATAGAAAAAGAAGTAAAAATTGAAGCCGTCCTTGAACAAATAGATAAAGAATTGGATGAACTGGTTCTATGTATTGGTCAATCTGAAAAAATTGGCAGCGTGGTTCCTATTCCAAGTGAATTGTCAGTAAAATGTTTGTGAATTGTTGATTTCTTGCTTCTTTGATAGGATGTTCATTGAGGTGACGTGAAGTGAAAGAATCAGAAGTTCTAGAAGTTAACGATGAGATGCTCTGCCTGCTGAAGGAATCTGTCAGCCGCTATAATGAGCGGAAAGGCAAAGACATTCCCGTCGATTTTTATAAAGAAGTTCAGCCGGCAGTTCAAGAAAGTACGCAAATCATAGATACCTGGACCGAAAATGCCACACGGTATATCAGCGAAAAGCGTCCCAGATATCTCCATGTCAGCCAAATAGAAGCTGTAAAAGAAAATTTGAACGAAGTCGTGCTGCAATCTTTTTTTTGCAAAATTCACCTGAAGCGATTTAAAGACTTATCCGAATCGGTGCAGTACACGTTGAAAACATTAAAAGATTACGTAAAAGAAGGCAGCCGTTAATCCGCTGCCTTTCTTATGTTATTTAGTTTGATAAATAGGCGATTCGGCGCCTTCGGATTCCAGGTTTTTTAAATACACCCGGAACTCATGGAGCGTAAGATGGCCTTGCAAATATAAATGCCTAGAGAAATCCATAAGCTTGTTCAGATTATCAGTTTCGTACTTTTTTGTTTCAGCAAAAGAATGCCTGAGCTCTGCTAAGTTCATGTCTTTTCTCCCCCTTCATCCATCTTCCTTATATCTTACCAATAATACCAGTGCTTTTCTATAGTACATGCGTGCTTTGTTTTTTTAGAACATAGGCACCGAAACGTAAATTCGATCATAAACTAATCTAGTAGATCATTATTAACGGAAGGAGAGAGTTTAAAATTGAACAATAGGAGACAAACCCGATTATATCCGGAACAGCTTTATGGCTATGCTCCTTATCATTCTTCTGCCCAGCAATATCCGCATTATCCATCTGCTTACCAAACTCATTCACCAGGGGCAGCCCATAATCAATATCCAACTCAACCTCAAACACTGAGTCATATACCTTATTACGATGAGCCAAATTCATATCAAGGCATGCAACAGCTACCTTTATCCTATCCAAATCCATATCCGCAGCCAAGGCCAAATCAGCAGCAGCCTTCACAATTCATGAGCATCATGTCTCAATTCAAGAAATCAAACGGGCAATATGATTTTAATAAGCTGATGGATACGGCGGGCCAAATGATGAATACGGTCAATCAAATGGGATCATTAGCAAAGGGTTTTACAAGCTTTTTTAAATCGTAAAGCATGAATGGGAAGCATTCATGCTTTTGTTTTTTCAAAAGAAATGACCATCGTATTCTGATTTGGCCAGGAAGTACTCATTGATTCCTGGATGACAGGGTAAGGAAGCAAAATCGATTTTGCCATTGAAGATATTTTTTGATAATTGCTTTCCGAATGCTTTACCGTTTCCCTCATAGAAAGATGCAAATATCTCGATTTTACTTCAACGAGAATTTCTCCATTGACAAAAGAATCCGGAACATGCACATCCACGTAAAGGAATGTCTCGTCCTCTCTGATTTCTGTACTTGCCATGGCATTATTCAACTGGTTGGACACAATATTTTGAAATCCATTTAATAATTCGTGAAACGGGGATGAATAAAAGAAATCCTCAACAGCCTTTGACAAGTAATTGCCTAGCTTTTGCACATCTTTTTGGCTATTTTCATTTTTATCCTGACTCATCTTCAGACTCCTTTAGCTGAATTTTTATATAGCCTATGCAGAAAAAGGAAATAAGGTTATAAATTGAGGAAGCTCTCGATATATGATTAAATATAAATATATAAGGTGATTAAAGGGATTTTGAAAGGGGACTATCACATGCTGAAAAAACTGTTTGGCATAGGCAAAGCACAAGACACAAAAAACGAGGAAGCGGTTTATTCGCCAATTGATGGACAAGTTGTTCCTTTAGAAGAGGTTCCAGACCCTGTATTTTCACAAAAAATGATGGGAGAAGGAATTGCTGTCAAGCCTGAAAACGGCAACATTGTATCGCCTGTTGAAGGAGAAATTATTCAATTGTTTCATACAAAGCACGCAGTTGGAATCCGGTCGTTGTCAGGAATAGAGCTGTTAATTCACATCGGACTTGATACTGTAGAACTGATGGGAGAAGGATTCGAAGCTCATGTGAAGGAGGGGGACAAAGTAAAAGTGGGAGATCCGCTCATTACTTGCGACCTTGATTTTATCAGTGAAAAAGCAAGCAGTACGATTACCCCGATTGTTATCACAAACGGAGACATTGTAGAATCAATCGAACCATCCGGTGAATCAGATGCGGTGAAAGGAAAAACAAAGCTGTTTGATATAAAAGTGAAATAACAAAATGCAGGTGAGCCAGCCTGCATTTTTCCTTCGTTAACAGAAGTAAGCAGCATTAGAGGTGAACCGCCATCTACGACGAGGCGGAAATTTGACAGATTTAATTATTTTTCCCTCTTTCGAAACGAACGTCTCCTTAGTACAATAGGGAAAGAGGTGAAAGGGTTGGAACGAAAAAAAGATGTAACTGAGCTTCTCAATGGTTTAAAAGAGGATGATCGGTTTAAGGACCAGATCGTATATTGGCACACTACCCCAAAAAAAGAAGCAAAATATAAGGAGATGCCCGCGGCTTTGGACGACCGCTTGATTCATGCCTTAGCCAAAAAAGGAATAACCCGTCTTTATTCCCATCAATATTCCGCTTATGAAAAAACCGGAAATAAAGAAAACGTTGTCGCAGTAACTCCGACTGCTTCAGGTAAATCTCTCTGTTATCATCTCCCGGTATTACAAGAAATCATCAACGATCAGTCGTCGAGAGCCTTGTATTTATTTCCGACAAAAGCGTTATCACAAGACCAAAAAAGTGAAATGAATGAGCTGATCGAAGAAATTGGAATCGATATTCATTCATATACCTATGACGGGGATACATCACCAGCGATACGGCAAAAGATAAGAAAAGCCGGACATATTGTTATTACAAATCCTGATATGCTTCATTCCGCCATTTTGCCGCACCATACAAAATGGGTTTCTTTGTTTGAAAATCTAAAGTTTATTATTATTGATGAGCTTCACACGTATCGCGGGGTGTTTGGCAGCCATGTAGCCAATGTGATTCGTAGGCTTAAGCGAATTTGCAGCTACTACGGCAGCAATCCAACCTTTATTTGTACATCGGCGACAATCGCCAACCCCCTTGAGCTGGCGGAAACATTGACAGGCTCTAAGATGAATTTAATTTCAGATAACGGCGCACCTTCAGGCAAAAAACATTTTCTTTTTTACAATCCTCCGATTGTTAATCGGTCAATGAATATTCGAAAAAGTGCCGCTCTTGAAGTGAGGACACTTGCAGCAGAGCTTTTAAAAAATCAAATCCAAACGATTGTGTTTGCAAGAAGCAGGGTACGAGTAGAGCTGATATTAAGCTACTTGCAGGATATCATGAGGCCGATTGCCGGCGAGCCCGCTGTACAAGGCTACAGGGGAGGCTACCTTCCTACCGAACGAAGGAAGATTGAAAAAGGACTTCGCAGCGGAGACATCATGGGAGTGGTGAGCACCAACGCGCTGGAGCTAGGGGTGGATATCGGTCAGCTGCAAGCGTGCATTATGACAGGCTACCCCGGAACGATCGCAAGTGCTTGGCAGCAATCAGGGCGAGCAGGCAGAAGAGAAAATGAAGCATTAATCATTATGGTGGCAAGTTCAACGCCTTTGGATCAATACATCATTAAGCACCCTGCTTATTTTTTTGAGCAAACCCCCGAAACAGCCGTCATTGACCCGGATAACCTGGTCATTCTAGTAGATCATTTGAAATGTGCTGCATTCGAGCTCCCATTTAAACAAAATGAACGGTTCGGGCAAACTGAGGTTGAGGACATTCTTGACTATTTAAGAGAACAGGAAGTACTGCATTTACACGATGGGACGTACCATTGGATGAGCGATTCGTTTCCTGCGCATGGAATAAGCCTGCGGGCAGCCTCTCAGGAGAATGTGGTCATCATAGATCAATCCGTGCCGGGAAAAGCAGCTGTCATTGGGGAAATGGACCGTTTTAGCGCAATGACGCTCCTTCATGAGAAAGCGATCTATTTGCATAAAGGTGAACAATTTCAAGTTGAGCTGCTGGATTGGGAGGAAAGAAAAGCATATGTCAGAGAAGTGCAGGTCGATTATTTTACCGATGCCAATCTCGCAGTTGTGCTGAAGGTGCTTGAAATTGATAAGCTGTCTGAAGGCGAGCAGAAAATTACGGGCTTCGGAGACATCACAGTAAATGCCAAAGCGACTATTTTTAAGAAAATTCGCTTTGAAACTCATGAGAACATAGGTTCTGGACCGATTCATCTTCCCGAGGAGGAGCTTCATACGAACGCAGCGTGGGTTCAAGCAACAGATCATCAGGCTAAAAAGTGGAGCGACCTGCAAATGGAACAGGCGCTTCTTGGCGCAGCGAATATTTTGGGCTATGTCGCAGCTCTGCAAGTGATGTGCGACCCTTCTGATCTTCACGTTTATCCCCAGCTCAAAGCAGTACATAATGAAAAGCCGACGATTTTTATCTATGATAAATATCCAGGAGGAGTCGGGTTATCTAAAAAAATCCACGAACAGTTGGATCGTATTATTGCAGAGTCCCACAGGCTTGTAGCCGAATGCCCGTGCCAAACAGGCTGCCCGTCCTGTATTGGGGTAGATTCAGGGGGGCAGAAAGCAAAAGAACTCGTAATGCGCCTTTTAAATGACTGGAAGGATTGAACGGATATGTCGTCGATGAAAGGAAAACTAAACAGGATGAAAAAGCATCTCAGGAGCGAACCGGAAAAAACCGATTCGAAGCAAACGAGCTCTGCGGTTGAACCTAATATTGATTCATGGGAAAGGCTTGGAGCCGCTCCTTGTTTTTTTGAAGATGACTATTGCTTCGTTCGCGAAGTGACATATCCTTTGTCCGCTATGCATGGGAAGTATTCTTTGGCTGAGCTGCAACAGGTCGTTGAGATGTGGAATCAAACCAACATCGAGCACTCGTTATCGAGCAAAGGCTATCAAGCGAATCAGCTTTTTTTCTTTGATACGGAAACAACCGGTTTGTCTGGTGTCGGGCATTCAATTTTCTTATTAGGACATGCCAGAGTATATGATGACAAGGTGGTTGTCAGGCAGCAGATTTTGCCCGGACCGGGGCACGAGGTTGCTTTTTACCACTCGTTTTTAAGTGAGGTCGATATTAAATCTCTAGTGACCTATAACGGAAAAGCCTTTGATTGGCCGCATGTGAAAACGAGACATACCTTGTTAAGAAATAAACTTCCTGCGCTTCCTTCCTATGGGCACTTTGATTTGCTGCATGGTGCAAGAAGGCTGTGGAAGCACAAGCTTGACCGTGTATCATTAAGCAATGTCGAACAGGATGAACTGGAGGTTACAAGAGATGAAGATACACCAGGATTTCTAGCTCCGATGCTCTACTTTTCCTATTTAAAATCAAAAGATCCTGAAATTCTAAAAGGTGTCTTGAAGCATAATGAAGAGGACTTGCTTTCGTTAATTACGCTTTATATTCATATCTCCAAAAAAATTCTAAATCCGATCCGTACGGACGAACCGCTGGAAACGTATGAAATGGCCAGGTGGATGATCGCCCACAATCAAACAGATGAGGCAATCAGGCAATTAAAGAACCTGAGGCATGTGACGTTTGATAAAACAGAACATGCTAATCTGGATTTGTCATTTCTGTACAAGAAAAAAGGGTATTATTCAGAAGCCTCTGAAATATGGCTGAGCCTTCTAGCTGCTACAAATCTTAAAGTAAGACACGATGCTGGTATCGAGCTTGCTAAATACAAGGAGCACCAGGAAAAAGAATACGAATCAGCACTCGAAATAACAACAGCTCTACTTCACGACTATGAAGAAGCAAAAGATCTAAAAAATGAGAAAAGAATTGAATCTTTAAAGAGAAGGCAAAAGCGCCTTCTCAGAAAATTATCATAGAAGAAATTCTCGAGAAAATATTCCCCGGGCAAGCGCAAAAGCTGACGGATTTCGCCCTTTATCCCGGGATCTTTTTGAAATATATCTTCCATTAAAGAAGAATCGTGGCGATTCCTGTAATCGATTGTTAGCATAATTTTTAAGGAGTATTGGAAAATGTATAGAGGAATGTTTTATCTATTTTTTGTTGTAGTATTTTTAATCGTTTTTTTTCTTGCAAATTTCGGCCAAAGCTTTTTAAATCACATTTAAAATAGGTCGTTTCATTAGTACATGTTATCAGACCATTTCATAGGTTAATAATGTAAGATAGAAGCTTATGAAAGGGGATTGTTTCATGTTTTGTAGACCAAGACCAAATATGATGGCTCCCATTGTTCATCCGACGAAACACTGCCAAAACAACACATTCTCAGAATCAGTTGTTCCGCACATTCATCCAACTCACGTGAACAATGTTAATCATCATAAATTCAATCACGTTCATTACTATCCGCAAACACAGTCACAGTCGAATCAAGTATCACATCAGAATTTCAATGCGCCCGGTCCATACCCTGGTCAAGTGGCAGGAGCACAAATGGGACCAGGACAAATGGGTCCGGGACAAATGGGTCCTGATCCAGGCCAAGTAGCAGGTGCACAAACAGGCCAGTTTCCAAACCAGATGTTTCCTGGTCAGGTTGGCGGGGCTCAAGAAGGTCCTGGATCTGGGAAAGGCTACCGGAAAAAATAGCTGTATCGGACAAATGGGGCAGATCGTTGCCCCATTTTTTTCATACATTCCGGGTGTTCGCATAGTGAACATTTGACAACTGCTGATTTTTTTGAAAAAATATAGTATGATGATTCACGAATGAGGTGAAGGTTATGCTTGCTGAAAAAGTAAAGCTATCTGCTAAAGAAATTTTGGAAAAGGAATTTAAAACCGGGGTCAGAGGCTATAGACAAGAAGAAGTAGACAAATTTCTTGATATGGTCATTAAAGACTATGAAACCTTTCATCAAGAAATAGAGGAGCTGCAGCAGGAGAATCTTCAGCTGAAACGCCAGCTTGAAGAAGCAAATAAAAAGCAGCCTGTGCAATCTAACACTACGAACTTTGACATCTTGAAACGTTTATCAAATTTGGAAAAACACGTATTTGGAAGTAAATTATACGATTGACTTGTTTCTTTTGCCGTAATCATTTATAATAGGTACAGTTTTAACGTTCGGGTAATTGCTGCAGATCCAATCTGTAGAGGAAAGTCCATGCTCGCACGGTGCTGAGATGCCCGTAGTGTTCGTGCCTGGCCAAAAAATAAGCCAGGGCAGCTTGACGGCTGACGGCAGGAAAAAGGCCTAAATCTTTTTAGACATGGCCGAGTAACCTTGAAAGTGCCACAGTGACGAAGTCTCGCTAGAAATGGCGAGAGTGGAACGGGTAAACCCCACGAGCGAGAAACCCAAATTTTGGTAGGGGAACCTTCCTGAAGAAAGTGAACGGATGGAAGGACAGAATTTCGATTCTGTAGATAGATGATTACCGCCTTTGTACGAGGCAGCGGCCGTTTGCAGTACTGAGGAACAAAACATGGCTTACAGAACGTTGAAAATGTTAATCGAAATGATTTTAAGCTCTCCCATTAAAGGAGAGCTTTTATCTTGAAATGCAACTTTTAATGATATTGGGTGATCAAATGACATATACACTGATTGCAACTGCTCCTATGGGCATTGAATCAATTGTAGCAAATGAAGTGAAAAATCTTGGATATGAATGTAAGGTTGAGAACGGAAAAGTTATTTTTCAAGGGGACGAGCAGGCCATCTGCAGAGCCAATATGTGGCTGAGAACAGCTGACCGAGTAAAAATAAAAATTGCAGAATTCCCTGCAAAAACATTTGATCAGCTTTTTGAACAAACGAAAGCGCTTGATTGGAGCCGATTTATACCTGAAGGCGGCCAGTTTCCCGTTGTCGGAAAATCGCATAAATCCGTACTCGCGAGTGTTCCTGATTGTCAGAGGATTGTCAAAAAAGCAATTGCAGAAAAGCTAAAGCAGCAGTACAAAAAAAATTCAGAATTCCTGGATGAGACAGGAGCAGTATATAAAATCGAAATTTCACTGCTAAAGGATAAAGCAACGATCACCCTTGATACGTCAGGAGCTGATGCTCTACATAAAAGAGGCTATCGTGTTGATCAAGGAACAGCACCATTAAAGGAAACGCTGGCAGCAGCTCTTGTTCTGTTAACGAATTGGACACCCGACCGTCCCTTTGTCGATCCGTTTTGCGGCTCTGGAACCATCCCGATTGAAGCAGCTCTTATCGGACAAAATATTGCACCGGGGTTTAATCGTGATTTTGTGTCAGAAGGGTGGTCTTGGATGCCTAAAAATAAATGGGATCAGGCGAGACAGGAAGCAGAGGATCTTGCTAATTACGATCAGGAGCTTAGCATTTCTGGATGTGACATCAATCACCGCATGATCGAAATTTCTCAACAAAACGCGGAAGAGGCAGGGCTTGGCGGCATTATAAACTTTAAACAAATGCAGGTAAAGGATTTCAGATCATCTTCTGATTACGGAGTTGTCGTCGGAAATCCGCCATACGGCGAGCGAATCGGCGATAAAAAAGAAGTCGATCAAATGTATAAGGACATGGGCAGGGTCTTTAACGATCTCCATACATGGTCCGTTTACGTCCTCACTTCGAATGAGCAATTCGAAGAGTTATACGGTAAGAAAGCAACTAAAAAAAGAAAGCTTTTTAACGGATTTATTAAAACGGATTATTATCAATTTTGGGGAAAGCGTCCCCCGCGTCGGGAAGGATAATGTAGTCTTAGGAGGCTGGTTATGGTAAACGTGGTTATACTAAATGATGTCCATTTACACATTTCCGATTACCAGCAAAACATAGTAAAAGCAGCTAACGGAAAAGAGTTGCTTCAGGTGTCGTTTGCGTTTCAGGTAAGAAGCGAGGAGTATCATGATATAGCCGTGCTTTTGTATGAACGGACATTTGCTGTTTCTGTTCCGGAGAATGGGTTAAGTTTTAAAGGAACAATTTCAAATTATGCGACCTCTATAACCAATCTTTATAAGGAAAAATGTTGTAGGAAAGTACACCTTGGAATTAACGGAAGTTCTGGAAGAAAACAGGCCGTAATATTTCTGGTATAAGCGTTATTCAATTTGCATAAACTTGTGATTATTCTCTTTTTTAGAGGTGATCATCCATTATGAATAACAGCCACTATGATTTAATTGAAAAGGCGCTTGACGCGATCGAGGCGGAATTGCGGAATGCAGAAGCCTTAGATGAAGATTTTCAATCGATTTTCAATGCGAAAGAAAACCTGCAAAAAGCGAAACAGCATCAATCATCTGCGGATCACCCGTTTTTCAATATGCATTCGATAAGCAGAAAGTAAGTGAGTGAGAGTCGGCATCGCTTGGGGTGCCGGTTTTTGCTTTCTAATATCTCCTAAAGCAGGCAAATGAAACAAATGTAAGTATTAAGATTCTTAGATTGTAGAGGACGGAGGTTGATGCATACATGACAACATCAAAGCTGCCATTTGCTTTAACAAAATCAACAAATTTTTATCAAGAGCTGAACAATTGGATCGGTGACGTTTTTTACGATATTTTACCTGAAAAAGGCTTTGAATTAAGAGATGAACAAATATTCATGGCGTTTCAGCTCGAACAAGCCTTTAAAGATAAAAAGGTGATGTTTGCTGAAGCAGGTGTTGGGACAGGTAAAACACTTGTATATCTTCTATTTGCCATCAGCCATGCAAGATATACTGGCAAGCCCGCCATTATTGCTTGCGCGGATGAAACGTTGATTGAACAGCTTGTGAAAAAGGAAGGCGACATCGCCAAAATAAGAGAGCATTTGAATCTTCAAATTGATGCGAGACTTTCCAAATCACACGATCAATATTTATGTTTGAAAAAATTAGAAAAAACGATGCAGCTTTCGGATGAGGAGAAATGGCTTGATCTTTACGAATCCTTACCGTCATTTGTCCATGAATCATCGGCCATGCAAGCTTTTTACCCGTACGGAGATAGAAAAGATTATCATGAGCTTTCCGACGCCGAATGGGCTAAAGTTGGCTATGATTCTTTCCAAGATTGCTTAACCTGTGACATGAGACACCGCTGCGGATTGACTCTTTCCAGAGACCATTATCGAAAGTCAACAGATCTAATTATCTGTTCTCATGATTTTTACATGCAGCACATCTGGACGGAAGAAAGCAGAAAAAGGGAAGGACAGCTTCCGTTATTGCCTGACCACAGTTCTGTCGTATTTGATGAAGGACATTTGCTTGAATACGCTGCGCAAAAAGCTTTGACGTATCGGGTGAAGCAAGGGACACTCGAAATGTTCCTTGAACGTCTTCTTCAAAATGATATTAGAGAAGAGTTTGCCGAATTGATTGAAGAGACACTTCTAGAAAATGATCGTTTTTTTGCCAAGCTTCGTAAGCATAGTGAAACTATTGCTGGTTCAGACCGCATGCAAATTCTTCAAATGGAAGAGTTGAAAACCGAGGCATTTTCTCTTTACAAAAAGCTTGAGCAAATCGGGGAAGCACTCGTGTTCGAAGGTGAGCTGTATACGATTGACCATTACGCACTGACTGTCGTGGAAGAGTACATTGAGCAAATGGCGCATTCTCTCTCATTGTTCCATGAGGATGCGATCAGCTGGGTCGAGAGCAAGGATGGAGATACGACACTGACTATCATGCCAAAGACCGTTTCGGAGGTATTGGGAGAGCGGGTATTTTCGAAAAATATTCCTTTTATCTTTTCTTCAGCTACCCTTTCAGAAACAGGATCGTTTGATTACATGGCCAAAAGCTTAGGGATCAAGGATTTTATCAGCTTTACTGTTGATTCTCCTTATGATTATGAGGAACAAATGAAAATAACGATTGAAAGAATGCCTGAATCAAATCATCCCAATGAAATGAAAGCTGTTGAAGTTGTGAATCGAATCAAAGAATACGAAGGGAAAACACTTGTTTTATTTCCTACATTCGAAGAGCTTATGACGTTTAAAAAACAACAAATCGAACATCAATTTGATTTTCCTATCTATTTCGAAGGCGATGAAGAAATATCAACGCTCGTGAAAAAATTCCAAACCGAACAAGCTTCTGTATTGTGTACTGTACACCTTTGGGAAGGTCTCGATATTCCAGGTGCGTCTTTAGAGCATGTCGTCATTTGGTCGCTTCCGTTTCCTCCGTTTGATCCTGTATTTGAATCGAAGAGAAACGGTGCAGAGAATGCGTATCAAGAAGTGGATTTACCGTACATGCTTCTAAGGCTTCGCCAAGGGATCGGCCGTTTGATCCGATCGAGTGAGGATACGGGTACAATTGATATTTTCATAGGCACAGAGCAGGAAACAAATGTACTTCCAGAAGTTGAAAGGGTATTACCGGTAAAGCCTGCTGCCTCCTAAAAAACGAAGAAAAGCTGACAAAGCTTTTCTTTTTTATTTATGGCAAATGGAATAAAGTAACGTTAGGAGCAACTTTTTTTCTCCAATGAGGTGCAGGCTATTGACCTCCCAATTGATAATGGTTATCATTGCTATTATGGTGAAATTGACAGGAGGTTTACGAATTGATACATAGTTACCGGCTTCAATGGAGACTCGTCTTTTCCGTATTTTTGCTGGTTATTCTGGCAGCGTGCGGAAACGGCACCCAAACTGAGCCTAAAAATGAAAAGAATACAAAAGAAATAAAGCATTCACTAGGAACAGCCAACGTTCCGGAACATCCTGAACGAATAATTACACTTGAGCTAGGCTTCACTGAATTAGCTGCAACCTTGGGAACCAATCCGGTAGGAGTAGCTGACGATGAGCGGCCTGAAAGAATTCCACAAGCGATCCGAGAAAAAATTGAAGGCTACCAATCAGTGGGTACCCGCTCACAACCCAATTTGGAAGTCATTCGGAGCTTAAATCCTGATCTAATTATTGCAGACGTTGACCGTCATAAAAACATCTATAAGGAATTATCCAACATCGCGCCAACGATCGCCTTGAAAAGCGATACAGCCGGCTATCAGGATGTATTAGCTGCAACTGAGATTGTCGGAAAGTCTCTCGGCAAAGAGGAAGAAGCAGATAAGCTGATAGCTGATCATAAAAAGAAAGCGGATGAGACAAAAGCTAAGCTGGATATAAAAGACAAAAAAGTTCTGCAAGCTGGGTACTCATCGGAAAGCAATACATTTGAAGTTCCAACCTCTTCTTACTTTACTCCGAATTTTTTAACAACGGTGGGCATCAATTACGATTTAAAAGATGAGCAAGAGGTTCAACAGGAAATGACAATAGAGCAACTTGTGAATATTGATCCTGATGTACTGATCATCACAAAAACAGAAGATGAACCTTCTGCTAAAGACGCACTGAAAAATGATAAGCTTTGGAATGAATTAACTGCTGTACAAACAAATCAAGTCTATGAAGTAGACCATAATGATTGGTCGAGACGCCGGAGTATCCCTGCAGCCAATGATATTATGGAAGACTTGGGTTCAATGTTTGTGAAAGATAATCAATGATTGTGATAAGGAACAGAACATACTTTTTTGTTCTGTTCTCTTCATTTGGGGTGAACGCTCATGGATCCGCATAAAAAAAAGATCGTGATATGTCTATTAAGTTTATTTTTTATTATTATTTTGTTTTTTTATTTATCTTTAAAAATCGGCGCCTTTTCTTATTCGTTTTCATCTATCATACATTTTTTATTTTCAGGTGAAACGTCAAAAGAATCGATTGTATTCAACGATGTTCGATTGCCAAGAGCTGTCATCACTGCGGTTATCGGAGCGAATTTGGCGGTGGCAGGGGCACTTATGCAGATTTTAACGAAAAATCCACTTGCCTCACCAAGCGTATTCGGTATTAACGCGGGTGCATCGTTTACAGTCGTCAGTTTCATCGTTTTTATTCCGGGAATAATGGGATGGCCTCTTTTGCTCGCCGCATTTTTGGGTGGTTTTATTGCAGCTGCACTTATTTTTCTTATTAGTTCGATATTGAAAGGCGGAAATCTGGAGGTAAAGGTTGCCTTAACCGGGGTAGCCATTCAAGCCTTGCTTTCATCCTGTACGCAAGGGCTGCTTTTATTCAATGAAGATTCAGCGCAAAACATCCTAGTCTGGCTGGCAGGTACTGTCGCCGGAACAAAGTGGGAGGATGTTTTTCTTATTTTGCCGGTCAGCCTTATTGCTCTTATCGTTTCTTTTTGTTTGGCGGGTCCGCTATCCGTTTTGGCGCTTGGAGATGATGTGGCTAGAGGATTGGGACAACGAATTTTCATCCTAAAAGCAGCAGCAGGTTTTCTCGTCGTCGTGTTGGCGGGGGCATCTGTTGCAGCAGTAGGTCCTATTGGCTTTGTCGGATTAATTACCCCCCACGTGGTGAGGTATATCGCTGGAACTGATTACAGAGTCATTCTGCCATTGAGTGCTTTGTTTGGAGGGGCTCTTTTATTGGCTGCTGACGTCATGTCCAGATTTATCGCTTTTCCATATGAAACACCAGTTGGGATAGTAACAGCTTTAATTGGAGCACCATATTTTATTTATTTGGCTAAGTTTTACAAAAAACGAAGATCTTTTTCGAGGGCTTGAAATGAAGAAAAGAAATGAGGAACATGTTGTGAACAACCGGAGGGGCATCATCATAATTACTGCATTATTCATATGTTTGTTAATATTTTCAATCATAAATATCGGAATTGGTGCCGTTCCTATTTCTCCTATGTCGGTCGTTAAGGCCATCGTCGGTATCGGAAATCATAACGAAGCCTATATTATTTTACATTACCGATTGCCTAGAATTGTACTGGCTATTCTTGTGGGTGGAAGCCTTGCGGTTGCAGGATTAATCGCCCAGTCTGTTTTGCAAAATCCGCTTGCAGCACCGGATACTCTCGGTATTTCCGGCGGTGCGAGCGTGGCTGCTGTTTTCTGCTCATTGATGCTACCGCAGCTTCCAAGCGTATTCATCGGGCTTTCTGCATTTATCGGAGGAACGATTGCTGCGCTCTTCGTGTATTTCATTGCTTACGATTCTGGTACGGAACCTATCAGGCTGGCTTTGGTCGGTATTGCAGTCAGTGCCTTTTGCGGATCGGGTGTTCAGTTGTTTTTGACACAAGCGGATACAAATGTGCAAACTGCTCTGTTATGGCTGAATGGGAGCTTGTTCGGACGAACCTGGGAAAACGTCATTCAACTTCTTCCGTGGGCCATCCTATGTCTCATATTTGCAGGTTTGTCAGGGGAAATTTTGAATTCTTTGCAGCTGGGTCAAGACGTGGCGGCGAGCCTTGGAATTAAAGTGGAGTGGATGAGGTTTGTTTTATTAGGGATTTCTGTCCTATTAACAGGATCAAGTGTTGCGGCTGCTGGAATGATTGGTTTTGTCGGTTTAATAAGCCCGCATATATCAAGACAGCTGGTAGGGGCAGACCACCGTTATCTCCTGCCAGTCAGTATTCTTACAGGAGCACTAATTCTATTGATTGCCGATTCAATCGGAAGAGGAATCATGCCGCCGATTGAATTTCCTGCTGGCCTGATTACCGCAGTAATCGGTGCACCTTATTTTATTTATTTATTATGGCGTGAATCCAGAAATACTAGCAGCAAGGCATAACTGCGACATCTTTTATGCTGTTTCTCCTATATGCTTCGAACCTTGTTTTTTGATTGACTTATCCAAGTGTTTACATTAATCTGAAATCTATTAATGCTCTTATTCTGGTATAGGGGGAGAACTTGTGGCTATGGCTATCAGCGAAAAAGAAACAGAATTCCTTTCGATATTAAAAAAAATTACTCGTTATGAAGAGGCAGTCAGCCTTTTGTTTTGGGATGCCAGAACAGGGGCACCGAAGAAAGGCGCTTCGGACCGGGCAGAAACTATCGGAGAATTATCGGCAGTCATCTTTGAAATGCAAACGTCAGAAAAAATAAAAGACCTGATTGAAAGCTTAAGCAACGAATCAGACCACATACATAATGATACGAGACACGCCGTCGAAGAAGCAAAAAAAGTGTATGATCTTTTCAGCAAAATTCCAGCAGAAGAATATCAAGCCTTCGTTGTACTTCAATCTCAAGCGGAAACCGTGTGGGAGGAAGCGAAAGAAAAAGCCGACTTTTCCCTATTTGCTCCGTATTTGGAAAAGCTGATTGATTATAAAAAACGCTTTCTTGGGTACTGGGGATACTCCGGTAATAAATATAATACGTTATTAGATCAATATGAACCGGGATTGACGGTTGAGAAACTGGACGAAATGTTTGGTAAATTAAAAGAAGCGATTGTTCCGCTAGTGAAAAAAGTAGGTCAATCATCAAGTCAGCCAGATACAAGCTTCGCGTCTGTTTTTTTTCCTAAGGAAGACCAAAAAAAGCTTAGCCTCTTTTTTCTAAAGGAATTGGGCTATGATTTTAACGCGGGTAGATTAGACGAAACCGTTCACCCTTTTCAAATTACGATTAATCCGGGTGATGCCCGAGTAACGACGAAATACAATGAATACGACTTTCGCTCCGCATTATTTGGAACGATTCATGAATGCGGTCATGCGATGTATGAGCAAAACATTGATGAAGCCTTAAGCGGGACGAATTTAAGACAAGGAACTTCAATGGGGATCCATGAATCCCAATCGCTCTTTTTTGAAAATTTTATTGGAAGAAACCAAAGCTTTTGGAATAGGTATTTTACGGACGTTAAAAGCCATGCCCCAGAGGCTTTTAAAACGGTGGATGAAGATCAGTTTTACCGCGCGGTGAATGAATCAAAACCTTCTTTAATTCGAGTCGAAGCCGACGAATTAACGTATCCGCTTCATATTATGGTTCGGTATGAGATCGAAAAAGCAATATTTAATGACGAAGTAACGGTAGATCAGCTGCCAGATCTATGGAATTCCAAATACGAGGCATACCTTGGAATCAGTCCGTCAAACGATGCTGAGGGGATTTTACAGGATGTTCATTGGTCCGGCGGAGATTTCGGTTATTTTCCTTCTTATGCGTTAGGATATATGTATGCAGCCCAGTTTAAAAACAAATTGGCTGAAGACATACCTGAATTTGAACAGCTTATTGAAAAAGGTGAGTTTCAGCAAATCATACAATGGCTGAAAGAAAACGTTCATGTCCACGGAAAGCGGAAGAAGCCTCTTGAGATCATCCGGGAGGTTACGAACGAAGAATTAAACGTTCAGTATTTAATTGACTATTTAACGGATAAATACGAAACTCTCTATTTGAAGCCGTAAGAAAACCTGGTGTTAATTTAAAATAAAGTTTGATACTTTGTAAAAAAGTTCGATAATTTCTAATAAAGTTTGATTAAAAGTCCTGTATGATATGCAGGATTTTTTTGTTCCGCAATCGGGCCATTTTGCGGAATAACTAAGATTATTTGCTGGGTTCAGTAGGGATGGAAGGGGGACTGGAACGTCGACATTAACCATTTCTGTTAAACTAGTAACCAGAAATATTCTTTAGGAGGCTAACAAGATGGCAATAAAATATGTTCACACAAATATTATCGCAAATGATTGGGAAAAGCTGGCTAATTTTGATATAGAGGTTTTTAACTGTAAACCTCTATATCCTGAAAGAAATCTTTCGGGTGGATGGATAGAAAAAGTGACGAATATTGATAAAGCTAGAATTAAAGGTATTCACCTCAGATTACCGGGATATAACGTGGGGCCAACTTTAGAGATTTTTCAATATGATCCAGAGAATCTTAGGGTTAATTCTTCATATGTAAATCAGCAGGGATATGGACATATTGCATTTCATGTGGATGATGTTGAAAAGGTTTTGACGAAGTTGATAGAACATGGCGGAGAAAAATACGGAGAGTTAGTGAACCAACAATATGAATCACTTGGTTTATTGACGGTTGTTTATGCAAAAGACCCTGAAGGTAACATTATTGAAATCCAAAACTGGAAGAGTTAAGAACGTTTTTAATCAAACTTTTTTTCAAAGCTACACCTGGTCAGATAAACCAGTTTTTTTTCGGCAGTCAATCAGCATGGATTTACCTATATTGGAGGTATAATTTTATGAAAATGTTAAAGGATAAAATAGCTGCGGAAGGGATTGTTCTTTCCGATGAGATTTTAAAAGTCGACTCGTTTTTAAACCACCAAATCGATCCCGTCCTAATGTACCAAATAGGGAAGGAGTTTGCCAAAAGGTTTCAAGAGGAGCCGATTACAAAAATTGTGACGATTGAGTCTTCAGGCATTGCTCCTGCAGTTATGGCCGGACTAGTCCTCGGCGTACCTGTTATTTTTGCACGTAAGCGGCAGTCTCTTACACTAAACGAAAATTTGCTCACAGCCACCGTCTATTCATTTACTAAGCATACGGAGTCGACCATTGCGATCTCAGGCAGCTATTTAAATCAGGAGGATCATGTATTAATCATTGATGACTTTTTAGCCAATGGCGAAGCTGCCAATGGGTTGGCAGGTATTATTAATCAATCAGAAGCAAGCTTAGCGGGAATAGGAATTGTGATTGAAAAATCATTTCAACAAGGAAGAAAAAAGCTTGAGGAACAAGGAATAAAGGTCGAATCGCTCGCAAGGGTCAACTCACTTACTAATGGTATAGTCGATTTCCTCAACTGATACATTGAATAGTTCATTCTCACACGGGACACCTTAACTTCATGGAGGTGAGAGAATGAGCTATGTGCTTTCCATCGGGACAAGTCTGCCAGACTATCAGTTGAGCCAGTCCGATGCAATTCAATTTGCAAGAGAAATGTTTAAAGATTCGTTTCAAGATATAGAACGGCTGCTGAAATCCTTTACTAATGGAGATATAGAAAGCAGGCAGTTTGTTAAACCGCTAGAATGGTATTTCGCGAATCATTCATTTCAAGAAAAAAACCGCGTATACATAGAAATGGCGCTAAAGCACAGCATAGATGCCGTTCAAGCTTGCTTAACGAACGAGCGTCTTGGACAGACAGTTTTGCCGGAACAAATTGATGCAATTATTTTTGTCAGCTCGACAGGCTTATCCACTCCAAGCATTGAGGCGAAGCTTATGAATGCGCTCCCTTTTCGCAAATCGACAAAAAGAATGCCTTTATGGGGATTGGGGTGCGCTGGCGGTGCATCCGGACTTTCAAGAGCACATGAATATTGTCAGGCGTTTCCGGAAGCATTTGTATTAGTCATTGCTGTTGAGCTTTGCAGTTTAACCTTCCAGCAAGGGGATAAAAGCAAAAGCAACTTAATCGGGACATCATTATTTGGCGACGGGATTGCCTGTGCTCTGTTGTGCGGAGATGAAGCCAGGCGAAATCTTGACTGCAATTCCTTATTTCCTAAAATTCTTAATACACAATCGATGCTAATGGAGCATTCAGAGGACGTGATGGGCTGGGAATTTACCGACGAAGGCTTTAAAGTCATTTTCTCACGAGATATACCTGCGATCATTCAACAATGGCTAAAAAGAAATGTCGACACTTTTTTAGAGCAAAATCAGCTGGAGATAAATAAAATCGGTCCATTTCTCGCTCATCCCGGCGGCAAAAAAGTATTAGATGCTTATAAGAAAAGCCTATCCATGTCAGACAGCCAGCTTGAGTTCTCGAAACGAGTATTGGCGAAGCATGGCAATATGTCGTCTTCCACTGTTTTTTTTGTGTTGGAAGAGCATGCCCGCCGAAATAAAATAGGCATAGAGAAATATGGATTAATCGGTGCTCTTGGTCCGGGATTTTCTTCAGAGCTGCTGCTTGTCTCATGGGAAAGGGTGGAAGCTTAAATATGTTTTGGCTGATGATAAGTATTCTTCTTCTGCAAAGAGTCAGTGAGCTCTTTCTGGCAAATCGAAATGAAAACACCGTCAAAAAATTAGGTGCGGTTGAGTATGGAAGGAAGCATTATCCGTTCCTAGTCAGCATGCATGGTTTATTTTTTCTTTGCTTTATGCTCGAGGTTAATTTGTTGGAGCGGACATTGTCCGGCTGGTGGGGAATTTTGCTGCCTTTTATTTGCCTCGTACAGCTGATTAGATACTGGGCAATTTTCTCACTGGGATTTTACTGGAATACGAAAATTTTTGTTATTCCGGACGCTGAACTTTGTAGCAAAGGCCCTTATAAATGGAGCAGGCATCCAAATTATATCGTCGTTGCTCTGGAATTTATTTTGCTGCCTTTGCTGTATAATGCATATGTCACCGCTTTTATGTTTACCGTATTAAACGCATGTATGATGAGAATAAGAATCCAAGAAGAAGAAAAAGCATTGCAGCTGAATAGGAATTAATATTGAAAATGATTATCATTAATGATAAGATGTTTGTAATTATTATTTCAAAGGGAAGGTGGAAGCATGATCGCGTTTTTTCTCAGCTTTGCCGTAATTGCTTACAGCCTTTTAACCGGTCTAGTTTTAAAAAAAGTATCAAAACGAACCATTCAATAAAAACTGCCGATGGCGGTTTTTTCTTTTGGAAGAAAATAATCTAATTTTTGTGTAAAATAAAACATAAGGAGAAATCCTGCAAACGGGGAATCAGGGAAAAGGGGATAGATAGAGATGACAAATACGCGTACAGAGGATGCGCTCGCATGGAAAACAGGCATCCTTTATGACGAGCTAATAAATAACGGAGATCACGAACGTGCCAAACAGCTCGGATTCATCATGAATAAAGAAAGCAGCAGGGAAATTTATATTGCTTTTGCTGGGCATTATTCTGCCGGTAAATCTTCACTGATCAATTCTCTGCTGAATGAAAATGTTTTGCCTTCTGGTCCGATTCCGACAAGTGCTAATCTGGTAAAGGTAAAAAAGGGGGAGCCGCAGGTTACTCTTTTTACGTCTGACGGAGAATGCTTCGGCATGAAAGGCCGCTATGAAAAAGAAAAGGTTCAAGCGTATTGCAAAAATGGAGCACAGGCCGAAATTGTCGAGATTTCCGGAGAATTTGCAGCTTTGGGTGATCGAGCGGTGATGATTGATACGCCTGGAATTGACTCGACTGACCACACTCATTTTGCTCATGCCAAATCAATTTTATATCAAGCAGATGCACTGTTCTATGTTGTCCACTACAATCATGTTCATTCCGAAGAAAACATCAGGTTTTTACACTACATTCAAGACAAAATTCCAAGTATCTATTTTATTGTAAATCAAGTCGATCGCCATGACGAGAGCGAAACTTCCTTCGAAGCTTATAAAAATCAAGTGATTGATATGCTTAGGAACGAAGGTATAAAGAAAGAACATCTGTTTTTCACGTCAGTAACCGAACCGGATTTTCCCTTAAATGAAATGGAAAATCTAAAAAAAGAGCTTTCCATCGTCCAGAATCAAACGGATGAAAAAAGGCGCTTCTATACAGAGACGAAAATAACGAATGTTCTTAATGAACATATCGAGCAGGTACTTCAGACGGATGGGAATCTGGAGGAGCTTCAAAAGCAGATCACCGACATAAAGAAGCAATTAGAAGCAATTGAAGAAAAATTGGATGATGTATCAAGTAATGCTGCCGATACATACGAGTTGTTAAAGGCTGAAGCAAACAAAGTCATCAGCAATGCAAATCTTACACCTTTTGAACTGAGGGAAAAAGCAAGCATGTATCTTGAATCGCTGTTGCCGAATTTCAAAAAAGGGTTGTTCTTCTCGAAAGCTAAAACGTCAGCAGAAAAACAGGCGAGATTTGAAAACCTTTTTGCAGAGTTGAAGGAACGCGTCCGTGCAGAAATGGATTGGCACCTGGTCGATCTATTGAAAAATGCAATGGAAAGCTATTACGTTAGAGATGAACAATTGAAAGCAAAAGTGATTTCATACGAAACAGAGGTTTTAAAAAGCGATCTTTTAAAAGCGGTTACACCTGGGACTCACGTTTCGAGTGAATATGTGATGAATTATTCAAGTGAACTCGCCGACATTTTGAAGAGGAAAGGAAAACATGCTGTAAACGATTTGTTAAACAGCTTCAATGAGCATGCATCCAGCAAAATAAGGGAGAAATCCACATTATTAAATAATGAGTGGCTGCATAACAAAGGCAAGCTGGAAGAAATGGAAGCAGCGTTTCAACGTCAAATGGAGTTGAAGGAGAAAAGCACGAACATTTTGGATGTATGGAATAACCCATTAGAAAGTATTCCTGATATGAATCCACGTTGGTTCCAAACCAATTATCGTCTAACAAATATACCAGAGTCGGAAAAAAATGTTCCGGTAGTTAAGCATCATGAACCGGTGCATGAACGAGGACACATCAAAGAGAGTGAAAATAAGCAGCTTCCTGTTCAAAACTATCTTAATTTATTCGAAAATCTGGCGTGTTCAATAGCGGAAGTTGACCTTATCAAGAGCCAATGGACGAACTTTTATCAGAAAACAGAGCGGCTCAAGACGAAACAGTTTACGATCGCGTTATTTGGTGCCTTCAGTGCAGGGAAATCCTCTTTTGCCAATGCGCTGCTCGGAGAAAAAATTCTACCTTCGTCTCCGACTCCGACGACAGCAACGATAAACAAGATCGTCAAGCCTGTTCATTCTCATCAGAATAGAACGGCAGAGATTGTATTCAAATCAGTCGAAGAAATAGAGCAAGAACTGGTGAATCTGACAGATGGGAAGTTTTCCCCTGAAAAAAAGCGCTCATTTGAAGAGAGTGTAAGCCGATTGATAAAACAACGCAAGCTTTCAACCGATCAAAATACTATCGTTTCAAACTTTCTTACTGCCTTTCAAGCGTTTAAGGAGCCGATTTCAAACAACAAGAAATTGATTGTAAATACAGGGGAGCTCTTTCCATTTGTGGCAGATGAACACGTATCCTGTGCCGTAAAAGAAGTCACAGTTTACATATCAGCTCCGATTACTGAAAAAGGAATTAAACTCGTTGATACCCCGGGAGCAAGCAGTATAAATAAACGCCACACAGAAGCAGCCTTTCAGTATATGAGTGAAGCGGATGCTATCGTTTATGTAACGTATTATCAGCATTCCTTTTCAAGAGCGGATCGTTCATTTATCAGGAAGCTTGGTCTCGTACAGGATTCATTAGGCTCGGACAAAATGTTTTTTGTCATTAATGCATCAGACCTCGCCCAAAATGAAGAGGAATTGGACATCGTATTGCATTATGTCAAAGGCGAGTTGGGTAAAGAAGGGATATCCCAAGCAAATCTTTACCCGGTATCAAGCAAGCACATGTTAGAGGGGACAAATGCGGATTCTGTCAATCAATTTCGTGAACTCGAGTCCCATCTTTACCAATTTATCGAGCAAGATTTGGCAAGAGCTTCAATCGAACAATTGATAAAAGACGGTAAGAACATGTGCGAAACGGTTTTTCGCTTGAATGATTCTCTAAATAAATCCGAAGAAGATAAACGAGCTGAAATAATAAACATGAAAGAGCAGCTCGCTCAATTGGCTCAACATGCAGAAATGCTAAGGAAGTCTACAATTATAAAAGAGCTGGCAATTAAGGATATGAGCGAGCAGCTTTACCATATCCAGCGCAGAATTTCATTTTTTGCGAATGATCTTATCAAATCTGAATTTCATCCAGGCATGCAAAACGGCAGCTGGCAGGAAAATTGTAAAAGCGCATTGAGAAGATGCATCTCAGCATACGAATCAGAGTTTTATCAGGAAATGAAAGCTTTCGAACTTCGGCTGAATGCATTTTTTGAAAAACATGTTGATGCTGAGTGGATTCAAGCATTACAATGGAAGGCAGAAAGCTTTGAGGTATCTTTCTTTTCGATCACTCTTGAACCCAGAACCCTTCAGCAGAACAGCTCGTTGCAAATGATTGAGCCAACTGTTGAAATAACAGAGATAGAAGAAGTGTTAAAAATGATCAAAAGCCCGAGGTCATTTTTGGATCTGAAAGGGAAAGCTTTGTTTGTCGAGGCTCTACGCGAGAAGCTGTCACTTGCCGCAGGACAGTGGATTCAAGAAGCAAAACTGTCTATTGCGGATGAATTAGCTAAGCGGACTGAGCATTTGCAAGCAGAACTTGCGAAAGAAGCTTACCGGCAAATGAACGAGCAAGCCTCATCTTATGAAAAAGCAATCGAAGATATAAAAGAAGCAAAAACGTTAAAGCAAGCCGCATCATTTTGCAAGTCATGGCTGGAAAAGCTCCGACAGATGCACGTAAACGCGTAAATTTACCAAGGAAGGAAGAACAATATGGCAGAAGTACATGCTGCAATTACCGCACATTCAACTCGTCAAAACAAAATTGTCCGAACATTTTTTCTGCTTGATCAAAAAAGAGAGGCAGCGATTGAAGAAGCGATCAGAAAATGCAAACGAAAGGAAAGCTTCACAGTTGATCAGATCAATGAGATTACGATAGAGATGAGAAAGCTTTCCTCAACCGGAATCGTCCCTGTCAGACAATTGGTAACAAAAGAAATGGTGGCTGAGTACGTTAATCAAAAGCAATGATTTCCATCAAGTTTTCTCGTTCTTTTGGAAATACTAACGGTATCCTTACAAAAGGGGGAGAAAAAATGGGTCGTACAAAACCGGCAAATAAAAACGCCATGCAAAATAATAATGAAAAAAAGAAGAACCTGGAAAATTCCGGTTCATATGCGGAAAGAGAAGTCGCGAAGCTTTCCTCTTCCAATAAATAAGTGAAAGACAGCTCTGGGAAAGGGAGCTGTTTTTCTTTGTTGCCGATGTGGTAAAATAGGCGGAGGAGGAGATTTATGTGAAAAAGAACGTATTACTTGTTGACGGAATGGCTTTGCTGTTTCGCTCGTTTTTTGCAACTGCCGTTCATCGGAATTTTATGATTAATGATAAAGGGATTCCTACGAACGGAGTGAATGGTTTTTTAAAGCATTTGCTAACTGCTTTGAAAACATTTGAACCAAGCCACGTGCTTTGCTGCTGGGATATGGGCAGCAAAACTTATCGAAATGACATATATGAACATTATAAATCAAATCGAAACCTGCCTCCTGAGGAATTGATTCCCCAATTTGATTTAGCCAAAGAAGCTGCTGAAAAGCTGGGAATAAAAAATATCGGACTAGCCGGTTTCGAAGCGGATGACTGTATCGGGACACTCTCTACTCTTTTTTCTGCAGAAGCAGATGTCACAATATTAACTGGTGACCGTGACCTTTTGCAGATGCTGACTGACAATGTATCAGTTGCGTTACTGCAAAAAGGAATCGGGAATTACAAAATTTATCAGGCGGAAGAATTTCGATTGGAGACAGGAATCGAGCCGAAAGCGCTGATTGATGTAAAAGCATTAATGGGGGATACGAGTGATAATTATCCCGGAGTAAGAGGAATAGGGGAGAAAACGGCATATAAGCTGATTCAAACGTATAAAACCATCGATGCTCTGCTTGCAAACCTCCACGAGCTGACAAAAGGCCAGCAAACAAAAATAAATGAATGCCTAAGTGATCTGCACTTGTCCAGACAGCTTGCAGAAATTAAGTGTGACGTACCTGTCGCATGTGTGCTCGCGGATGCTGAATTACGTTTATTATTCGATGAAGCTTTGGAAATGTTAAGTGACCATCAGATAAAAGGCATCGAGCCATTTCTATTTAAATTAGAACGTTATCGGGAGATCAGCTAAGTACTGATCCCTTTAACGCTTCGTATTGCTTTTTTTTGCTTTTTGCTCCAACTCACTTTTGGGATCGGTATGTGCACTTCCTGTAATTTCTCCTTGTGGAGGGATCCCGCCGGTTACTTTGCCTTTATCTTCTGGGCTTTGGTCTGCAGCCATGATTATCACCTCATGACTTAGCATTGCCAGTTTTCGTGAAAATACTATTCATTCATCCGGATGGCTTTCTTTGCCAGGGCGTCTGCGTGCGGGTTTTGTTTCGTCGGAATCCACTTGATGAAAAAGAGATCAAAGTGTTTTTTTAAAGAAATAATTTTCTCAAGATAAGGCATATACGATTTGTTTTTCGTAAATTCCTGGTCAACAGCACGTTCCACCAGCTCAGAATCGGTTCGAAAAGACACAGAAGTTATTTCTTTGCTAATACAAAGTTCCATTCCTTTGATCACTGCCATAAATTCTGCTTCGTTGTTATTGGTGATTCCAATCGGCAGGGAATAGGATTCGCTGCCATGAGGAGTTTTTAAATATATGCCGACTCCGGAAAAGCCCGGGTGACCAGCACTTGCTCCATCCACATATACTTCAATAAACATAGCTTTATCCTTTCATTTTTAAATTCCTTTTTGCATAACCTATAGACATCCTAACGATAATAAGACGGTCATTTACTTTAATAAAAAGAAAAACAATGGTAAAATAAAGGATCGTATAATCATCATATTTCTACGATTATAGCACAGTCATCCGCCTGAAGATGAATGGGGGAAAGAAAATGAAGCTCCGAATAAGCATAGTGCTAAAAATTCCCGGGGTGGAACCGATCCCGTTTACAGCAGATGAATGGCTGGAAACAGAGGATGCGTTAGCTGCGGCTGCCGCTCTTTCAAAAAAACATTGATCACCTGACCTTTGAAGATGAAAAAGGCGCGGTATGGACCGTTAAAGAGCTGGAAAAGCTAAAAGAGGAATTAGCAGACGAACCTGATGAGATCACAATTTTCTTTGATGGAAGCTATGACAAAGAAAGCGGGCTTGCCGGAGTTGGATACGCCATCTACTTTAAGCAGCATGGTGAAAGGTTTCGGATTCGCAAAAATAAAAGCATTTATGTCGATACGAATAATGAAGCAGAGTATGCTGGATTATATGAAGCGTTAGAGGAACTTAAAGCCATTGGCACGAGCAGGAATTCTGTTACGATTAAAGGGGATTCTCTTGTCGTATTGAATCAGTTAAAAGGTGACTGGCCCTGTTATGACAAGGTTCATTCCAGGTGGCTGGACCGTATAGAAAATTGCATCGAATCTATGCGGATCAGTCCAGCATACGAGGTAATACCAAGAAAAGAAAACAGTGAGGCTGACGATCTGGCAAAAAAAAGCATCAACCAAATCTACATTAAAAGCCGTATTAAAATAGAGGAAAACATTGGAGATGGTGAAAATTGAAAAACAAGGAGATATATAAAGAATTAACCGAACTGAACGATACGTATTGCCGCGATTGCTTTGTCAAAAAACATTTTCGCAAAGAATATGGAAAAACTGTTGCTCATTCATTTTGCATAACGAAATGTACGGTAGGGGAAAAACTGAGGGATTACGGAAAGATGCTGACAAACGAATCGGTAAAAATTAATAAGATATAGGATCAAAAGGGCATGCTATTACAGCATATGCCCTTTTTTGTTTATCTAAAAAATCATTATAAGGTTATGATCCACCGCGCAGGCGGGACTTTCCAATCATGAAAACAAACATCACAAAAGTTGTTTCAAATGAATTTCATTTATACATACTTTAATTAAACAAAATGTGAGATAATGGAATAGGAAAATACGAGACGAATGACCTATAAATGAAAGGAGTTTAGTCATGGAAGAAAAGGAGCTAAAAAAAATACTGAACAATACGTTTACTGAAATATATAAAGACATCGAAAAGATAGTGGAAATAGCTAAATTCAGCAAGCCTTCTTTGGAAAAAGAAATGGAAGAGGCCGAACAGCGCCTGAAGCAAAATATAGTGGCTATTGAGATACATTTGAAAACGAAACCGTAAGTCGGGGTGCAGAAGTTCAGAAAATAAAATAAGAGAGGCAGCAGCCTCCCTTTTTTATTGGTTGTTTATAAGATGTTATTTTGTAACGCTTAAAGCTTTACTACATTAGATGCTTGAGGGCCACGATTCCCTTCAACGATCTCAAAAGAAACCTCTTGTCCTTCTTCTAATGATTTGTATCCTTCACCTTCAATAGCAGTGAAATGTACGAATACGTCATCTCCGCCTTCAACTTCAATAAATCCGAAACCTTTTTCATTGTTGAACCATTTTACTTTACCGTTTTGCATATTGCATAATCCTCCTAGTACTGTAGCACAAGTCGTGCTAAAAAAAATTTTCACCATTTAATGCTATCGCCTAAATGATATGTTTAAACTATACAGTATTTACCGATCAAAGTCAAGTTGTCAAGAGGTAAAATACGATAAAATAACGATAATTTTCTATTACAGCAGAAAATTTCGCGATATGCCAGCAAAAGAAAAGGCTCCCCTTCACCTAAAGAGGGGAGCCTTTTTCTGACTAAACGAGAGCTCTTTCTCTGTATCTGCTATATACTTTATCTGATTCATTGATGATGTCAATGAGGATCGTTTCAGCTGAATTTTTAGAATGCAGACTTTTGATATTCTTTTTCATTTGCTCTAATCGTTTTTCGTCAGAAAGCAGGGAAGCAACTGCATGAAGTATTTCTTCATGGCGGTTTACAACGATCGCCGCGCCTTTCTCTTCGAAAAACAGCGCATTTTCTTTTTCTTGCCCGGGCACTGGTTTGTATAGGATGACAGGTACGCCGAGTGCTGAAGCTTCGGTTAACGTAATCCCGCCCGGTTTGGTAATCATGCAATCTGTGACTCTGAACAACTCATCAATTCGCTCAACGTAGCCAAGAATCTTAATTTTCTGAGGGTATGCCCGTCTGATTTCTTCAAGAGAATCTTTAAGAGCGGTATTTTTCCCGCAGACGACAATGATTTGGACATCATCGTTCTTTGCAAGCGTCTCACATAATTCCTTGGCATTTTTCAAGACTCCATGAGCGCCTGCCATAATCAAGAGATTTTTTTTACTTGGATCAAGCTGATATTTTGTATAGATATCAGCCGTGGGAACTGTTTCTTCAAACTGTGAACGGATAGGAATTCCAGTGATCTTTATATCATTCGGATGAGTGCCGATTTCTATTAGTTTTTCTTTTACGTAGTCAGTAGCTACATAATATTTATCAATATTTTCATGAACCCAGATTTTATGAAGGCAAAAGTCTGTCAATACGTTAAACGTTGGAATCACTCTACCCGTTTTTCTCCTGTATTCCGGAACAACAATCATCGGAAACGTGTTAATAATAATATCGGGCTTGTGCTTTCTTACTAAATAGTCAAGCTGTTTGTTCCCCACTTTGTAATAGAGGTTAAATTTTCTCTTATTGTACATCTTATCTACACCATAATAAAATAGGCGATAGAATTGCTTCCCGATGGAAAAGCTTTTCAAGTACAGAAACTGCGTGATTTCTGAGAAAATTGGATTTGATTCTTCATATAAATTAGAAACTACTACATTGTTAAATCCAAGCCTTTCACATTCTTTATGCAAGGTTTTTGCTACCTGCATATGGCCGTTTCCGTAGTTAGCAGTTAACAATAGAATTTTTTTATCGGTCTTCAACATTTTCACCTCAATCTAATCAACAACAAGAGCTTATGGAATAAAGTTTTAATAGATGATACATATAAGATAGCATATTAACCTCATTAAAAATATTAACATAACCTAAATTTTTATGAAAATAAAATATTAAATAGGAAAAAGTTCACTATAATTGCTTTTGGAAATGCGATCCAACTGTATTTTAACATAGTATCATTTTAATGCATCGGACCTAGGGCCAATAAAATTTCATTTCCAGTCGTACGGTGTTTCCTGATAGACGTAATAATTTAACCAATTCATAAATAATAATGTCGCATGTGACTTCCAGCGGTTAACCGGAACTTGTTTACCGTCGATTTCCTTAAGATAATGTTTCGGCGGAGAGATGGGAACTTCCTTCTTCAAATCCCTTTCATACTCTTCTAATAAGGTCGTTGTATCATATTCGGGATGACCTGTTAAAAATACCTGCTTTTCATCGTCGGATGCAATCAAGCAAACGCCAGCTTCTTGTGAAACACTGAGAAGTTTTAAGCCAGGCACCTTTTTAATGTCCTCTATACTTATATCAGTATGCCGGGAATGTGGGACATAGTATACTTCATCAAATCCTCGTACCAATCGTTCATTTTTTTCAAGCAAATCGTGTTCGAAAACACCAAAAAGTTTTTTGGGAAGCATCTTCTTATCTATTCCATAATGGTGATACAGTCCGGCTTGAGCGCCCCAGCAAATATGAAAGGTAGAAGTGACGTGTTCCTTACTCCAATCCATAATCTCCTTTAACTCTTCCCAATAGGACACATGGTCATAGGGCAAATGCTCAATCGGGGCGCCGGTAATAATCATTCCATCAAACTTTTTATCACGGATCTGTTCAAACGTCGTATAAAAATCGTTTAGATGCTGCTGTGACGTATTTTTAGGAGTGTGAGTGCTGGGAATTAAGAATGTAAAGTGTACTTGTAATGGTGAATTCCCAAGCAATCGCAGCAGCTGTGTTTCAGTCTTGATTTTCTGCGGCATTAAATTAAGAATAACAATATTTAAAGGACGTATGTCCTGGTGAAATGCTCTTTGATCTTCCATAACAAAGATGTTTTCACTTTCAAGAATTTGTTTTGCCGGCAAATGAGCCGGTATATTGATAGGCAAGGTGCACCCTCCTTTGATGTGTCAGGTTTTCTTCATTATAGGAATTTTCCTTTGACATTTCAATCATATAAGGCACAACACCCAGCTTAAACACGTGTATCCTTTCAAAACTCCACTACTTAGACGAAAGAATTACAGACTTCGTTTCGATTACATTTATTTTTTTGTTTTTACTCGGATAATTGTTTGTTCCTTAAAAAGAAAATAGTAAAATATTACATGGATGTCATACCATGAATCGAAGGAGGATCAGTGATGTCAATTTATCACATATCTGTTCAAACGATTGACGGAAAAGAAATAAAGATGGAGCATTATAGGGGAAAGGTGCTTCTTATCGTCAATACGGCAAGCAAGTGCGGGTTCACGCCCCAATATAAAGAGCTTCAGGAGCTCTACGAAAACTACCGGGAAGAAGGTCTGGAAATACTCGGATTTCCCTGTAATCAATTTATGAGCCAAGAACCCGGGAGCGAAGAGGAAATTCAAGAATTTTGCAGCTTGAACTACGGAGTTACTTTTCCGCTGTTTAAAAAAATAGACGTCAATGGTGAGAAGGCTCATCCGCTTTACAAAAAATTAGCAAATGATGCAAAAGGAGTACTCGGTTCTAAAGCGATAAAGTGGAATTTCACAAAATTCCTGGTGGACAAACAGGGAGAAACAGTGAAGCGATATTCACCAAATACGAAGCCTAAGGAGCTTGAAAAGGAAATAGAAGCGTTATTGTCTGAGAGTGTAGCATGACAGAAAACGTTATGCCGACACAAATTAAAGCAGTTGAAGATTGGATCAAAAATGAGCTAAAAGGAGAAAATAGCGGCATTGATTGGTTCCATTCCATATATCAAGGGCTCGCAAAATGAGTAAGCCATTGCAAAGAAACAACAAGCAGACCCCTTCATAATTGACGGCAGCAAAGGACATGCATTGTATGATGATGGACAACTTCTGGAAAACGGGCAAGGAGTCATCAGCCATTTTTATGATAAACTATTATTGCTAAAAAAACTTATGAATACAAAAACTGCGTACGCCATTGCTGAAAGAAGGCACTCATTTATGATACAGTTCTTAAATGAGTTTGATGAAGAATGTATGTACGAAAAAGAAAAAAGGGGGATATCTACATGAAGATTACTTCTATTGAACCAACACCGAGCCCTAATACGATGAAAATTAATTTATCGGAAGAGCTGCCTGGCGGAACCAGTAATAATTATAAAAAAGAGCAAATGGAGCACGCACCTCTCATTATTCAAAATATATTAAACGTAGAAGGAGTTAAAGGAGTGTATCATGTTGCCGACTTCCTGGCAGTTGAAAGAAATGCAAAATACGATTGGAAAACGATTCTTCCTAACGTAAGAGCAGCCTTCAATCAGGATTCTGAAGAAGAGGAAGCAGTTACGGGTACAATCGATGATTCATATGGCGAAGTAAAGGTCTTTGTTCAAATGTTTAACGGAATTCCAATACAGGTGAAATTGTCAGATGGCGAGCAGGAAAAAAGGTTTGGACTTCCCGATCGATTCCAAAATGCCATTTTAAAACTAAAAGACACTTCTCCGAATGTTGTGCTAGATCGCAGCTGGAAAGAACAAGGAGTCAGATACGGAGATTTTTCAGACATCGGGACGGATGTTGTCGAAGAGTTACAGGCAGCATACAGTGATGAAAGGCTTACGCAGCTTGCAGAAGCAGCTTCATCCGAGACGCCGGAAAGCAAGCAGCCGAAAAGAAAATCGTACAAGGTTACTGTCGGTATGATGGAAGAGAAGGATTGGAAAGCAAGATATGCCCATCTCGACCAGATGAATCCTACAAGCTCGGACTTGCCTGTCCTTACTATGGCGTTAAACGATGAGAAAACTAGCATCAGAAGGCTTGCGACGGTCTATATCGGAATGCTTGAAACAGAGGATATTTTACCGCTGCTTTATAAAGCAATGGAAGATAAAACGGTAACCGTTAGAAGAACTGCCGGTGATTGCTTATCAGATATCGGTAATCCACTGGCGATTCCTTCAATGGTCAAAGCTTTGAAAGATCCCAGCAAGCTTGTTCGCTGGCGAGCTGCTATGTTTTTGTATGAAGTTGGCGACGAAACAGCACTTGAAGGTCTAAAAGCTGCCGAAGACGATCCGGAGTTCGAAGTGAGCCTCCAAATCAAAATGGCGATCGAACGCATTGAACATGGGGAAGAAGCGAAAGGCTCTGTATGGAAGCAAATGACTGAAAGCAGAAAACAAGAGAACAATGGATAGTTGAAGCATTCGCAGTTGCCTGCCCAGATGATGTTATTGGCAATTAGTGTACGAAGGCTAAAACCTTAATCGATCTTTTGTTAAAAGTCCATTTGCTTGAAGGATGATTTTATAATTTCAAAAAAATAATCTTGTGAGAAAACCTATCGATATTATTTGCCTTACCCATGGAATTCATTATGAAGTAAACTTCTTAATATCAAAGAAAAAATATCCAATATTCAATTCATGAAACAAACATTTCGTTCTCTATTATGATTGAACGAAATGTTTTTTCTGAAAAATATACTGAATATTATTGATAATCAAAATCAAAAATTATATAGTTAGTAGCAGTAACTATAGTAAGGAGTTTTAGATAATGGAAAAAGATTTGCGAATTCGCAGTAAAGTGATTAGTGATGATGTCAAGCGCGCTCCAAACCGGGCAATGCTTAGAGCCGTTGGTTTTAAGGACGAAGATTTCAAAAAACCGATGATTGGCATCGCAAGCACGTGGAGTGAAGTAACCCCGTGCAATATGCATATCGACGAGCTTGCCAGAAGCGCGAAAGCAGGCGCTAAGGATGCAGGGGGAGCACCTCTAATATTTAACACAATCACAGTAGCAGACGGTATTTCAATGGGAACCGAAGGCATGAGATATTCACTGCCAAGCCGTGAAGTCATTGCCGACAGCATTGAAACGGTTGTAGGCGGCGAAAGCTTAGATGCATTCGTGGCAATCGGAGGCTGTGACAAAAATATGCCAGGCTGTATGATTGCGATTTCGCGAAGCGAGGTTCCTGCTGTTTTTGTATATGGTGGAACGATCGCACCAGGAAAGCTGAAAGAAAAAGACATTGATATCGTTTCAGTATTCGAAGGAGTAGGAAAGCATAATAACCATGATATCGATGACCATGAATTAAAACAAATCGAATGCCATGCATGTCCAGGAGCCGGCTCTTGCGGTGGAATGTATACAGCCAATACGATGGCTTCTGCGATCGAAGCAATGGGAATGAGTCTTCCGGGAAGCTCATCTAATCCTGCAATTTCCGCTTATAAAAACGCGGATTGTAAAGCGGCAGGCGAAGCGGTGTACAAGCTCCTTGAAAAAGGAATCTATCCGAAAGATATCATGACAAAAGAAGCTTTTGAAAATGCGATCACAGTCGTTATGGCTTTAGGCGGCTCAACAAATGCCGTGCTACATTTACTAGCAATTGCACATGCTATAAAGGTTGACTTGACTCTTGATGACTTTATCCGGATGCAAAAGAAGGTTCCACACATTGCTGACCTGAAGCCGAGCGGACAGTATGTCATGCAGGATTTGCATGAAGCAGGCGGAGTTCCTGCTGTTATGAAACTGCTTTTAGAAAAGGGTTATTTGCACGGAGATTGCTTGACAGTAACCGGAAAAACAGTTGCCGAGAATTTAGCTGAATGTGAAGGTCTGAAGGAAGGACAGAAGGTCATTTATCCATTGGAAGCACCTTTGCGTAAGGACGGCCCTCTTGTTGTTCTGCGAGGTAATCTTGCTCCTGAAGGCGCGCTTGCTAAAGTATCTGGTTTGAAGGTGACCAAGCTGACAGGACCAGCAAAGGTTTATGATACAGAGGAAGAGGCAACAAACGCTGTTCTAAACGATGAAATTAAACCTGGTGATGTCCTTGTTATTCGCTATGAAGGACCAAAAGGCGGGCCTGGAATGCCGGAAATGCTTTCAATTTCTGCAATTCTCGTCGGAAAAGGACTTGGAAAAAATGTTGCTCTCTTGACAGATGGAAGATTTTCCGGAGGAACGCACGGTTTGGTCGTTGGCCATATTGCGCCGGAAGCACAGGTAGGCGGACCGATTGCGTTAATTCAAACAGGCGATATGATTACCGTTGATAGTGATAACAGAGTATTGAACGTGGCGTTGTCTGATGAGGAATTAGCAGAAAGAAGAAAATCGTTTAAAGCGCCTGAGCTTGTAAAACGCGGAGTCTTGGCGAAATATGCAAGAACGGTCTCATGCTCGTCAAAAGGTGCTGTAACTGATTTATTTGAAGAAGTACCGGAAAAAACTCCTGTAAAATAGAATATTTGAAAAAAGTTGCCCTCTATAGTATTCTTTACTCCAGTAAAAGAATACAAGGGGGTTTTTTTTATGTCTATGGCATATGAAGAATATATGCGCCAGCTCGTTATACCTATGAGGCAAGAGTTAACCTCAGCAGGGTTTGAAGAATTAACATCAAAAGAAGACGTGGAAGAATTTATGGAGTCGGTGAAAGGAACCACGCTCGTCGTAGTAAACTCTGTTTGCGGCTGTGCTGCTGGCTTAGCAAGACCAGCGGCGACAAGGGCTCTTGCTGACAGCAGTAAAAAACCTGACCACGCTGTTACTGTATTTGCAGGACAGGACAAAGAGGCAACTGAAAAAATGAGGGAATACTTTACAGGTTATGAGCCTTCATCTCCTTCAATGGCTCTTTTGAAAGACAATCAAGTGGTCCATTTTATTCCGCGCCATGAAATTGAAGGCCATGAGATGGAAACTATCATGGAAAATATTCAGTCCGCGTTTGAAGCACATTGCTAAACGTGTAAACTTACCTATTCGAGGCTTAAAAGATGATAATTACCACCAGCTACCGACCAAATGAAAATACCGTCTTGACGGCAGAAAACGCAAGCCGCTATTTTCATTCTAAATTTTTGAAACGAAATAAGAAGTCGGTTCAACAAATCATTCAAGAAGAAAATGATGATGTTTTGGTCATTGGGAATGAACGATTTGAATTGTACCCGATTAAAGGGGAGAAATTCTTCTTTCATCCCGGCTCTTCTTTATTTAGAGCGAAAAGATGGTTAAGGGGAGAAGAAGATCCATTCCTGATTGCGACTGAGCTTAAACGAGGTGACAGTCTTCTGGACTGTACGTTGGGGCTGGGGTCTGATGCAATTGTCGCAAGTCTGGCTGCTGGTAGAGAAGGGGCGGTTATCGGTCTTGAAAAAAGCCCGATACTCGCCTTTCTTGTGAGTACAGGGCTAACAAGTTGGGAAACGAATATTACAGAAGTAAATGAAGCTATGAGAAGAATTCAAGCAAAATCGGCAGACCACCTGGAATACCTTCGTCAGCTCCCAGACGAAGCTTTTGACGTTGTCTATTTTGATCCCATGTTTCACCAGCCGATTGAGCAATCGGAGGGCATCGCGCCGCTGCGGCTGTTTGCCGAGTATCAATTTCAACCTGAGAGCGTTTCTGAGGCGATTCGAGTTGCAAAAAGATCCGTTGTATTGAAGGATCATTGGAAAAGCCCACGGTTTAATCAGTTTGGATTTACCGTATATAAACGAAAAAGCTCCTTATTTCACTACGGGGTATTATTGAAAAAATAATTGGCTTAATCATCAATCAGTAACTTCCATGGCAATAAAATAGATCAATGTAAGCAGTGAAGCAGCAACAAACATAGCTTCCATTTTTTGTTCTCCTTTCTATTTGTTGATGCTATTGTAAACGTTTTATTCTTAAAAATAAAGATCCCTGGACCGCGAATGATGACTGAAAATTCGTTCTATGCTAAAATTAGCAGTAGATTACTAGGGAAGGAATACCCGGCTATGAAACTGTGGATGCGTAAGACGCTTGTTGTATTATTTACTATTACTACCTTTGGTTTGATTTCTCCGCCGCAAGCATTAATGTCGGACAAGCAGGCTGAGATTTCTCTGTCCAGACAAGAAAATGGTTCGCCAGTTGAAATTCTAAGCTCAATTGAAACAAAAACTCCCCCCGATCTTTCAAGTTTTGAAGACTATAAATCTTCTCTTTTGGAAGAAGTGGAAAACCAATCATTTATTAAATTCGGCACAAAAATCAGCCCAGTAATAGAAGATCATTACCGGTTGGTGATCCTTCCTAAAATAGAAAAGCAGATTATGAAAATAGTTGAAGAACGCAGTGATCATGATGCATTTCAATCAATTGCCATTACAGATAATCCGGATCCCGGCCGGAAAGAAAAAATATTTAACGTCTATAACATGAAAACTGGGGAGGACATCCTGAAATTTCATGTCAGGCTGGATCAGCCGCCTAAAGAAGGCTATTGGTTTAACTTTCATTATCATTTGGCCGATGATTCATTCCAAACCCATTATGAACTCGGCAGCATATATTGGGATCGAAATACCCCGCCAAAATGGATGAGCCATTAAAGGAGATGGAAGTCAAATGAAAAAATACACCATGAATGAAATGATTCAGACGACGAAAAACATGCTGAAAGAGCGGGGCGTTCATATAGAAGATATCGCAGCTATTGTTCAAAAGCTGCAGGAAAAGTACAATCCAACCTTGCCTCTTAGTGTATGTGTGGAAAATGTCGAAAAGGTCTTGCAAAAAAGGGAAATTATCCATGCTGTATTGACGGGTCTTGCTCTCGATCAGCTAGCTGAGCAAAGCCTTCTGCCTGAACCTTTGCAGCATCTCGTTGAAACAGATGAACCGCTTTATGGAATTGATGAAATCATACCGCTGTCCATCGTAAACGTCTATGGTTCAATTGGCCTGACCAATTTTGGCTATTTGGACAAAGAGAAAATCGGAATTATTAGAGATCTGGATGAAAGCCCAGAAGGTATCCATACGTTTTTAGACGATATTGTCGCAGCGCTCGCTGCTGCAGCGGCAAGCCGAATTGCTCACACCCATCAAAATCTTGAAGATGAAGAACAGGAACATCCTAAAGAGGATTTGATTCAAAAAAACTAATCGTCGATGACAAAAAACCAAAAATTATTTTGGTTTTTTTCTTGTTGGCAGCTGTAAAAAAAGATAAACTACTTAGAAGATGAGGGAAAAGAATTTTTTAGGATAAAGAAAAAAAAGGCGTTTTTATCCTTAGATCATAAAAAATGGAATGAACGAAGCCGTTTTGATTTTCCCGAATTCAACTGGGAAAAATGAAAGGGGAATGAATGTTTGTGAATAAAAATGAACATACATACTTAAATTTGTGTAAATATGTGATGGAAAATGGCGTAAGAAAAGAGGATCGAACCGGTACTGGTACAATTTCACTTTTTGGATATCAAATGAGATTTGATTTAAATGAAGGATTTCCTCTTTTAACAACTAAAAAAATCCCTTTCCGTTTGATTGCAAGTGAACTATTATGGTTTATTAAAGGTGAAACAAATATCAAATATTTGCTCCAACATAACAACAACATATGGAATGAATGGGCTTTTAAAAAATGGATTGAAAGTCCTGATTATAATGGCCCGGATATGACTGATTTTGGGCTGCGTTCACAATCGGATAGAGTATTTAAAAAGCAGTATGAAGATCAAATGGAACTTTTTAAAGAAAAAATTCTTACTGATGATAAATTTGCTGCCAAATACGGTGAATTAGGGAACGTCTATGGTAAACAATGGAGAGCTTGGGGAACTTCAACAGGTGAAACGATTGATCAACTTAAAAACGTAATTGAAACATTAAAGACCAATCCTGAATCAAGAAGATTAATCGTGTCGGCTTGGAATCCTGAGGATGTTCCGAACAATATGGCGTTACCTCCTTGTCACAGCATGTTTCAATTTTATGTATCTGAAGGAAAATTGTCTTGCCAGCTTTACCAAAGGAGCGGAGATATCTTTCTTGGCATTCCGTTTAATATCGCAAGTTATTCATTATTAACCCACTTGATCGCGCACGAATGTAACTTAGAGGTTGGAGAATTTATTCATACATTAGGAGACGCACATATTTATACAAATCATGTGGAACAGATTAAACTGCAGCTTTCTCGTGAGCCAAAGAAACTTCCTTCGCTAAAACTAAGTACTGAAAAAGGCTCAGTTTTTGATTTTGAAACAGAAGACATCGTAATTGAAGGATATGAATCTCATCCAGCTATAAAGGCACCAGTAGCTGTTTAATTGTAGAGAGGAATCAAAGCCAATGAAAGTATCAATAATTGTTGCAATGGATAAAAATCAAGTAATCGGAAAAGACAATAAGCTGCCTTGGAGATTGCCAAGAGAGTTACAGTATGTCAAAAAAACAACGATGGGTTGCCCAATCATCATGGGCAGAAAAAATTACGAGTCGATCGGAAGGCCGTTACCAGGCAGAAGAAACATTATTTTAACAAGGGAAAAAGATTATTCAGCAGAAGGATGCGAAATAGTCCATTCTGTTGAGGACGTTTTTAAAACATGTGAAGGGGAAGAAGAAATTTTCATTTTCGGTGGTGAGCAAATTTACCGCCTTTTCTTACCTTACACAGAAAAGCTATATATTACAAAGATTCATTATGAGTTTGAGGGAGACACATTCTTTCCCGAAATCGACTGGAACGAATGGGAGGAAGTATCTTCATTACAAGGGATAACAGATGAGAAAAATCCGTATACCTATTATTTTCATGTTTATGAAAGAGCCTGTCAGTGAAAAAGTTGTACAGAAGGCGGGGACTAAGCTCGCTTGATTAGTGAAACCTGTCTATTCTTTTTTGCAGAGGCAGGAGAGATTTTCCCTAAAAAAGATAATATTAACCAAAAAAAAGAACGTTTTGATACACGTTCTTTTTTAAAGGAAAGGGACATCTGCGACATAAAATAACACACAGAAAAACATGGCGGCACTGCCTCCTAGAACAAATCCGTGCCAAATGGCGTGATGGTAGGGAATTCTTTTCCATACATAAAAAATCGTACCGAATGAATAGAGAAGCCCTCCAAGCAATAACAGTCCAAAGCCCGGTCCGCTCAGTGAATCGTAAAGGGGTTTCACGGCAATGATCATCAGCCAGCCCATTAATAAATAGATAAGTGTGGACAAGAGGATGAATTTCCTGACGAAAAAACATTTAAAGATGATGCCGCCTATGGCCAGGCTCCATACAATAATTAAAAGTGTCAGGCCGAGATCCCCTCTGAGTGGTCCGAGGAGAAATGGAGTGTATGTTCCTGCAATCAGTACGTAGATGGCACCATGATCCATAATTTCAAAAATGTATTTTGCTTTTTTATGCTGGATGCCATGAAGCAGGGTCGAGCATATATAAAGCAGCAGCATGGAAGCTCCGAATATTGAAAAACTGACAATATCCCATGAATCGCCGTATTTGACAGCAAACAAAACCAAGAAAACGAGGGCGGGTATTGATAATAAAACACCAATTCCGTGTGTCACTGCATTGGCGATTTCTTCTTTTAAAGTAAACATTTTAGTCCCCTTTCTCTTCCTTTGGCTCGTAAAATTACTTTCAATTAGTGTTATTATACCATTTTCAGCTGAATCAAGCTGAAAATTCGTGTGTTTTTTGAAAAACAAAAAATTGTTATGATGAACTTATTGCCACTTTACCATCTAGTGTTAGAATAATATAGGGGAAATATTAGGACATCCCGGAAAATAATAATCTTTATAATTTGAATTTTCATGTTATAATGTCCAATTAATAAGCTTTTTAAAAGTGATTACGTTAATATAAGAAAGGATCCTGTGCATGACGACATCTGTTAGAGAAAATCGGCAAATACAAGTAAGTGACATCTTAAAAGCTCACCAAAATGTTAAAGATGTGGTGAATCACACACCACTACAAAAAAATGAACGTCTCTCCGAAAGATATGAATGCAACATTTACCTTAAAAGAGAGGATATGCAGGTGGTCAGATCGTTTAAGCTTAGAGGGGCTTTTAATAAGATGAAACAGCTTCCTGCAGAAAATACAAAAAATGGAGTAGTATGCGCTAGTGCAGGAAACCATGCACAAGGGGTTGCATTTTCGTGCAAGCATTTAGGGATACACGGAAAAATCTTTATGCCATCTACCACACCGAGACAGAAAATTTCCCAAGTGGAACTGTTTGGGAAAGAATATATTGATATTATTTTGATTGGCGACACGTTTGATGACGCTTATCAACGAGCAGTGTTATGCTGCGAAGAAGAAGGGCGGGAATTTATCCACCCATTCGATGACATAGAAGTGATGGCCGGACAAGGAACAGCGGCTATTGAAATATTAAACGATATCGATGTGGAACCGCATTATGTGTTTGCTAGCGTTGGGGGAGGCGGTTTGCTTTCTGGCATTGGAACTTACATCAAAAGCATTCGTCCGGAAACCAAGCTTATCGGAGTTGAACCGGCAGGAGCACCAGCGCTTTACGAATCAAAAGCAGCCGGAAGCGTCGTCACACTTGATCACATTGATAAATTTGTCGACGGCGCTGCTGTAAGAAGGATAGGGGAACAGACCTTTCAGACCTTGCAGCATATCGTTGACGATGTTCTTCTCGTCCCTGAAGGCAAAGTTTGTACGACCATTCTCGAATTATATGACCAAAGTGCAATTGTCGCTGAACCAGCCGGAGCTCTGCCAATCGCAGCATTGGATTTATACAAAGAAGAGATCAAAGGAAAAAATATCGTATGTGTCGTTAGCGGTGGAAATAACGATATCGGCAGAATGCAGGAAATCAAAGAACGCTCAATGATTTATGAAGGGCTGCAGCACTATTTCATCGTTAATTTTCCTCAGCGGGCCGGTGCATTAAGAGAGTTTTTAGATGAAGTTCTTGGCGATAATAATGACATTACCCGTTTTGAATATACGAAGAAAAATAATAGAAGCAGCGGGCCGGCACTTGTCGGGATTGAGTTAAGTACAAAAGAGGAGTACGGGCCGCTCATTGAGCGAATGGATCTTAAAGGTGTGAAATATACCGAGGTGAATAAAGATCAAAACTTGTTTCATTTGTTGATTTAATTATTTTCAGGTTACCGTCATAATCTGACAAACTTTCGCAGGTTCATCGCGTATAATTAAGAAAAAACTAAAGGAAAAAGAGGATTGATATTTTGTTACTCAAAAGCCTGGAGTTCAAACGGTTGGATGGACAGAAGGTGAAAGTGACGGAAATCCCGTTTATTTCTGAAGGAGAACCTTATTATTTTTTCATTTCGAGTAAATTGGAAGTGATGATGCGCCAAATCTTCGTGTCGAAAGAAAAGAAAAACAAGTACTCCTTTAGAGATTATTTGAAACGTACGGCTAAATGGAATGATTATCAAGCCGTCTTTTCTCCTGTTTTGCTTAAAAACAATGCATGAAGCACAGACCTTCGATTTTTTTCGAAGGTTTTTTGCTGTTTTTTTGTAAAAATCAAAAAGATAGGATACGATTTAAAGAGAATAACAATGAAAGCGGTTAACTAAACAAAGAAAAAGGGGATGGGAATAATGCTGCTAATAAAACGAAGCGTCTTTATTCTAGCCGGATTGATCTTCATTTTATCCGGCTGCGGAACAGAGAAAATTGACAATCCGCTAAATTATCAGCTTGAAAATTTTTCATACACGAATCAGGAGAATGACAAGGTATCACTTGAAGATTTAAAAGGGAAGGTTTGGGTGGCAAACTTTATCTTTACAAGCTGTGAAACAGTCTGCCCTCCAATGACTTCTCATATGACGGAGTTGCAGAAACGAGCGAAAGAAGAGAACTTGGATGTTCATTTTGTTTCCTTCAGTGTTGATCCGGAAGTCGATACTCCGGAAAAATTAAAAGACTTTTCCTCCAATTATCCACTATCGTTAAAAAATTGGGATTTCTTAACTGGATATTCGCAGAAAGAAATCGAAAAATTTGCACTGGAAAACTTTAAGGCAATCGTGCAAAAGCCGGAAGATGAAGATCAGGTGATCCATCAAACGTATTTTTATTTAATTGACGCTGATGGAAAAGTATTAAAAGATTATGAAGGCTTTAAAGAAGTTCCTTATGACCGAATTGTTAAAGATATAAAAATAGTGCAAAAATAAAGATTAAAATTACTGTTTTACGTAACACTTTCTGAAACGAAAAAAAAATGATACAATTTTCCTCTAAGAGAGAGGAGATTTGTGATATTGAAAGGCCGTTTAATGTGTATTCCTATGATTCTGGTACTCTTGCTATCTGCCTGTAACATAGAGCAAACAATTGAAGAGAAAGTACAAAATCCGAAAACGATTGAAAAGAAAAATATAAAGATTGCAGCCATAGGAGACTCTTTGACACAGGGAGTCGGAGATGAATCTGGCAAAGGCTATGTTGGAATGGTAGTCGATCAATTAAAAAAAGAAGAAAACGTGGGGTCCGTTTCGGTGGATAACTTTGCCGTTAAAGGGCATCGGACTGTAGATACGATAAAAAAATTAAAAGAAGTCCAAGTTCAAAACGGAATCAAAGAAGCCGACATTATTTTAATGACAATTGGCGGGAACGATTTAATGAGAGTCGTACGGCAGCATTTTTTGGATTTAACGTATGAACCATTTCAAATCGAACAAAATAACTATCGATCACACTTGACGGAAATTCTTTCAACGGTCAGAAAGCTGAACAGCGATGCGGACATTGTGTATGTTGGATTGTATAATCCTTTTAAATTCACGCTGTCAGAAATCAAGGAATTTGATGAAATTATCGAAGACTGGAACGCAGCTGCTGCTGAGGAAGTGTCCAAAGACCCAAACGTCAAGCATGTACGGATAGAAGACCTGTTTGCTGAATACAGCGACGAAAAAAAATTGTCTGAAGATGAGTTCCATCCCAACGAAAAGGGCTACACTTTAATAGCCGACCGAGTTTACAATGATGCAGTCAAAAAGATACTGCCTTAAGTAGGGAGAAAAAATGAAAAAATATAAAGTTTTATTTCTTGCATTGCTTGTGATAAATTTGCTCGTTATTTCTGTTTGCGCACTTCTGGTTTCTTTGCCTGGTTCTAACAATCCACCGGATAAAACCAATAGAAATTCTCAATATGAATTTCAAATAACGAGTACGAAAGAATCCTTAAATTCTTTCGTGAAATCCTATTTAGCCCGCCAAGCGAAAGACAAAGATCCTAACTATCAAGTAGTTATAAACGATGAAGTGCAGGTGAAAGGAGAAATTCAGGCGTTTGCTTCTTTTATCAATGCGCAGGTTTCTTTTGAGCCCGTAGTTGAAGAAAATGGAGATGTGACCTTAAAGGTAACCGAGCTGTCACTTGGAAGATTAAATCTTCCTGTTTCATTTGTATTAAATTATATGAATCGATTCTATCAACTGCCTGATTTTGTTCATGTATATTCCGGGGAAAAAGAAATTGAAATCCGCTTATCTGACATGCCGTTAGATAATGGCATGTATGTTAGAGCAGAAAAAATTGATCTAAAAAATGATGATATTGAATTTCGTTACTATCACCCGGGTGAATAATTACTATGATTGTATGAAAATGAGGGGTGACAAAAGATAAAAAACGTATATTTGTATTTTAGTCTGATAACACTGTTGATTTCTCTTTGGTTTGGCGGACTTGCCTATGTAAGTATGTTGAATGAAAATATGGATCAGGTGTATTTAAATATAGGCTTTTGTGCATTATTTTTAAGTGCTATGGTTTTTACTCTTGATTTAAAAGACCGAAAAAAGCAGCGAAAACGCGATTAAACAATAAAAAATAGACATTACAATTAAATATATATATAACGAAAAAAATCATAGAAATTAAAAGCCTGTATCTTTAATTACTAAGTAATTGTTGATAAAGTAACGGGTTCCGTTTAGAGTTGTAAAATATTAAATCGCAATGTATTTAGCTTAGCACGCCATTTAGTAAATAAAATGGCGTGCTTTTTCATTCTAATATTCAATGTAGGGTTTTGGGCATTTATGTTAAAGTGGTAATAACAGTTATTCAATTAAAGAGTCAGGTTAGCGAGTATGAGAAAACCGTATTTAACTGAGGGAGTTGTTGAAGAATTTAGCAGGAGATACGGAAAAGGAGTTGGTTCCAATTAAAACAAAAGTCAATCACCCGTTTATCTATTTTTTGATTGAACCAAATGCAGTTTTTGTCTATCAAATGAAAACAAATAATTATTTAACCATATCAAATTTTAGTGAAATTGGCATGGGGTTGATGATGTATGAAATCAATAATAGAGTTGAATTTGAGAAATTTAATCACGAGGAATACCAGCCAGTCGAAGACAGAGGATTCTTTTTAAATATGGATGATATGAAACAGATGGTGGAGGAAATAAATAAACATATTCAAAAAAACCGACATTTAAAGGGGCTGGCGAATCAAGTTGGTGCGGTTCATATCGTTAATTCAGAATCTGCAGCCGGTTCTTTAAGAGTAGGACTTGAGAGACCAAAGACTGTAATTGGATTTCCAGACTCTTTTTCGGTTGGACCGTTGTGGAAATTAGATGAAAAAATAGGTCAATCAAACCGAACTGAATGGTTATTTGGAAATATAAATTTTTTCCAGGAAGATTATGAATATGAAAATAAATTTACCAATACATTGCGTGAGATTGAAGATATAGCTAACGATGTTCCAATCTATATTTGGTATGGAAACAATGCTGATGAACAAACTGCTCTCCGTTTTTTTCTCTATTTATTGCAAGAAAAAACAAATGAAATTTTTCTTATGAACTCAGGCATACTCTATAAGAAATATAGTGCTACCGAAGATGAGCAACCTATTTTCCATACAGGTCAAATTGATTCAAAATATTTAAGACTATTCTTTGAAAATAACAAAGAGAACAAACCATTATCAGATAATAAGCGTATCAAATTTCATAAGGAATGGGAAAAACAATCCCAAACGAAGGAAGTGTTACGATTATGGATAAACGATGAAATTAAAGGGGCGCCAAAACATTATTATGATCCACTCATCATCGAAACAATAGAAAAGCTACATCATAAGCAAGGAACGAAAGACTTTGTTAAGACTGGAAGAGTGATTGGAGAAATATTGACACAAATGGATTCGTATATAGATCAATTCTTTTTAGAATATCGGATTCGGCACTTAATATACAGTGGGATACTCGAGTTAAAGGGGATACCCAAATCAATGAGACATTATAGTGTAAAACTTCGGTGATTCTTTCCCTTTTATTATTGAAGATAAGAAAAGATAGCAGGGATAATTAATCCTTACTATCTTTACTCTTAATATATGTCTTTAAAATGCGAGTCTCTTTTTTGTTGTAAGCAGGGGGAAGCTCCAATTATTGAAGATTGGCTTTATTTTTGTTTTCGTATTGGGCAATTTGGACAAAGGTTCGTTCGTCTTCAATCAACCCGCACACGCCGCACTGGACTTTTCTTAAAGGTCCGTTGTATTTTAAATGAAAGGGCGACAGTTGATTTACATCATAGCTTTCGAGTATTTCTCCAGAAACAGGGTCCATTTTAACAGGCATTGCAGATTGTTCAATGATATTAAAGCGGGAACGATTTGTTTTACAGTTTGGACATAAATATGGAGCAGTCATAGAAGCACCTCTTTTTATTGTATATCATGCCCGGTTTTCTCAACGACAATGCAAAAACAAAAAAACAGCAGCACATTTGCCGCTGTTTTTATCATAGAATTGACTTGCTGTTTTGCTGTTTATCAAGTTTCGAGAAAAGGTTGATTATAGTTTGCAGCTCTTCATCGCTGAATGCTTCAAACCGGCTTGTAAAATATTCTGTTTTCTTTTTATCAAAGTACTTTATTACTTCATTTCCAGAATCTGTGATATGGATTTTAATAATTCTTCGATCTTCCTTTGAACGGATTCGTGAAATCCAGCCTTTTTCTACGAGCGCATCTGTAACTGCGGTAATATGGCTTGCTGAAACACCTAAAACATTCGCAAATTCTGTTACCTTTTTCGGACCTTCCTCATTTAAAATCCGCAGGATCATGAACTCGTTTCTCGACATTTCCCGCTTGAGCAATTCATTTATCTCAATTCTGATTTGTTTAAATACTTTTCGAAGAAGACTTTCCATTTGATACATCATTTGTTCTCTTGAACTCACTTTCAAAACCTCCAATTACAAATCCCTATTCCTTGTATTCCGAATTTACGGACTATAAAACCTTCACTGATAGAAGGTAGACGATATGCTCTAAATCAGAATGATTTTCATCTGCAGTCGAAATGGTATAATGTAATCATACCACTTATTGACGTAGGAGGCATTATTATGACTGAAAAAAGAGAGCGTGCTACCTTCGCGGGCGGCTGTTTCTGGTGTATGGTGAAACCGTTTGACGAGCAGCCGGGCATCTATCAGGTTGAATCGGGATATACTGGGGGCCATAAACCCAATCCTACGTACGAAGAGGTTTGCACCGATACGACCGGCCATAAGGAAGCGGTGCAAATTACCTTTGACCCTGATATATTTCCGTATGAAAAGCTACTGCAGCTATTTTGGCAGCAAATTGATCCGACAGACGCCGGCGGTCAATTCGCCGATAGGGGAGATTCATATAAAACAGCGATTTTCTATCATTCAGACAGCCAAAAACGAATGGCGGAGGAATCAAAAAAAGAGCTTGAAGAGCAGAATGTGTTTAATGCGCCTATCATGACAGAGATTCTGCCAGCCAAAACGTTTTACCGAGCTGAAGAGTATCATCAGGATTACTACAAGAAGAATTCTGCCCACTATGAAAGATATCGGTTTGGATCAGGAAGAGGGCCATTTTTGAATCACTATTGGGGGGAAGAAGATGAACGCTAAAAGAAAAGAAGAAAATATAAAAAATTTAACTGAGATGCAATATGAAGTTACACAAAGAAACGGAACAGAGCCTCCTTTTCATAATGAATATTGGGATCATAAGGAAGAAGGCTTATATGTAGACATTATTTCCGGGAAGCCGTTATTCAGCTCTTTGGATAAATTCGATGCACACTGCGGCTGGCCGAGCTTTACGAAGCCGGTTCAGGAGGATGAGATTGAAGAAAAGACAGACTCAAGCCATGGCATGATTCGAACCGAAGTACGAAGCAAAACAGCAGATTCTCACCTCGGCCATGTTTTTAATGACGGCCCAGAGCCTAGCGGACTCCGTTATTGTATCAATTCAGCGAGCCTGAGATTTATTGCAAAAAAAGACTTAGAAAAAGAAGGGTACGGAGAATATCTCTCTTTATTTTCAAAATGAACCTTAAATGAGACAGGCCATTAATCATCAATTGGCGATTAATGGCCATTTTTTTATTTGAAAAAATTTATTCTTCCATAATTTATTATATAATAAATAATTTTTAATGAGCAGTCTGTTTTTTCCAAATATTTCTGGTAAAGTAGGTTTCATCTTTTAAAAGAGGTGATAAAGATGAATAAGTTTGCCTTCATAGCATATGATGATTTTGCAATTTGGCAAGTAGCACTATTGCAAAAGTTTTTAAAAGATAAGAGCTGGAAGATGGAAACCTTTTCGATTGATGGTTCAAACGTATCGACAGATGGAGGAATAGTTATTAATGTAGAAAAATCGATTGAAACTGAAGATCCTAACGAATATGACCTTATCTTACTTCCAGGTGGAAATGTTACCTCTTCACTCATAGAAAATCAGCCATTACGTACGTTTTTAAGATGCTACAAAGGGAATATAGCCGCAAGTTGTGCGTCTGCTGTTCTGTTGGCAGCTTCTGGGTTGATTAACGGAAAATATACCTGTATGCCGCAAACCAATGATCAATACTCTCATTTATTTAGGAATGGAAATTATGATGGTTCAGATGTCTGTATATATAAAAATATAATTACAAGCAAAGGGCCTGCACATTATGGATTTATGATGGCGATATTAGAAAAACTGGAGCTGACAAAAATGGATCCCAACCTTGAAAAAATAGCTCTAAATCTATCAAGAAATCCGAGAGCCTCTGACATAAATGGAAGCAGCATTTAACTGATAAAGAACGAATGCACATACGTCCCAGCACATATAATTGATATCAAACGTTTTTTCCTTTATAGCATGGATTTTCTGGAGGAGGTAAAGGTGAAAAGCTATTTAATTAAACCTGAATTAAATGGTGAATATCCAATTGCTGTTCATGCTGATGGGGTCTATATTTATGATGCTGATGAAAAGAAATATCTAGATGGTTCATCAGGGGCTGTTACCTGCAATATTGGCCATGGAGTAAAGGAAATCATTGATCCTCTTTATGATCAGCTGAAAAACTTATCTTTTGTTTATCGATCTCAATTTTCCAATCTTCCTGCCGAACAATTGGCTGAAGAATTAGCCAATCTTCTCCCCGGTGATCTTACCCGATCATTTTTCGTCAATAGCGGATCGGAAGCGATAGAAACAGCAATGAAAATCGCGATTCAATACTGGCAGGATAAAAATCATCCCCAAAAAACAAAGTTTATTTCAAGATGGAACAGCTACCACGGAATAACAAATGGTGCTCTTGCATTATCCGGATTTTATGAACGAAGAGTTCGTTTTACTCACATGATCGAACATTATCCTGCCGTATCTGCCCCCAATTGCTACAGATGCCCGTATCAGCTCGCCTATCCGGAGTGTGGGATCGCCTGTGCCCAAGAGCTGGAGAAGGCGATTCACCGAATAGGAAAATCAAACGTTGCTGCATTTGTGGCAGAGCCGATCGTTGGCGCTGCAGGCGCTGCCATAACACCTCCAGAAGGATATTATGAAAAAATCAAGAAGGTCTGTGAAAAAAATGATGTGCTGTTTATCGCTGATGAGGTGATGTCAGGTATCGGCAGAACGGGAAAATGGCTCGCAATTGAGCATTGGAACGTGGAACCTGATATTGTTGCACTCGGCAAGGGGATAAGCGGCGGATATGCCCCGATAGCTGCAACAGTCGTTAGCGATAGCATTATTCAAGTGATCGAAAACGGCTCTCGAATCATCATGAGCGGCCATACGTTCAGTGCCAATCCTTTTTCTGCGCGGGCAGGTCTTGAAGTGATTCGTTACAGCAAAGCGAAGAATGTATGCAGACAAGCTGAGCTAATGGGAGAACAATTGCAAAAGCAGCTGCAAGATTGGATGATGTACACAAAAATCATCGGAGATATTAGGGGAAAAGGACTTTTAATCGGAGTAGAGTTTGTAAGAAATAAAGAAACAAAGGATCCGTTTCCGCCTGAGTTCGGATTAACGGAAAAGATCGTCAAAGAAGCGAAAAAAAGAGGTCTCCTTCTTTATCCGTCGAGCGCTGGATTGGATACAGCGGGAAATGCTGTAATCATTTCACCGCCTTTGACCATTTCAAAAAAAGAAATGCAAGAGTTATTTCATTTATTTCAATCTGTGATCCAATCAGTTGAAATCACCTGCGAGAAGGAGGGGAAATTATGATTCCTTTCAATAAAAAAATGGACGTTGGAACAGCGTTATCAAGCATAAATGACGGCACTGTGGTGATGATCGGCGGCTTTGGAGGAGTAGGTTCTCCTCCTACTTTGCTCGAGGGACTTTTGCAAAAGGGAGTGAAAGACTTAACGGTTATCTGTAATGATGCTGGATTTCCTGAGGTTGGAATTGGACCATTAATCATGAACAAGCGCATAAAAAAATTAATCGTCTCCCATATTGGAAGCAATCCGATTGCCGGGAATCAAATGACAGAGGGAGAATTGGACGTTGAATTCTCACCTCAAGGTACACTCGCCGAACGAATTAGAGCCGGAGGAGCCGGACTTGGCGGAATACTTACTGACATTGGAATAGATCATGAATTTGTTTCTGCTGGAAAAACCACGGTGTCGCTTAAAGGCTCATCATACTTGATCGAAGAAGCACTTACAGCTGATATTGCCCTGGTCTTTGCAAAAAAAGCTGACATTTTCGGTAATGCGGTTTATGACAAGACAGCAAGAAATATGAATCCGCTGATGGCAATGGCTGCAGATCGAACGATTGTAGAAGCTGAGCAAATTGTTCACCCTGGTGAAATCAATCCCGAAGAAATTGTCACACCTGGAATATTTGTCAATGGTGTCGTGAATAGCGAAGGGGTGAAATGGAAATGGGTGTGGGAGACGAATGGAGAGAGCAAATAGCTATGCGTGCGGCAAAAGAAATAAAAGAAGGGATGGTCGTGAATCTTGGTATAGGCATCCCTTCACTCGTTTCAGCCTTTTTGCCCGAATATAAACACGTGCTTTTCCAATCGGAAAATGGAGTACTCGGAATTGGAGGGACTCTGGAACTGGGGAAAGAGGACGAAAACCTATGCAATGCGGCAGGCTATCCGGTTCAGGTGGTTAACGGAGCCTCTTTCTTTGACACTGCTGTTTCATTCGGCATGATCAGAAAAGGAAAGATCGACCTTACGATTCTTGGCGGCTTGCAGGTAAACGAAAAGGGAGATTTAGCGAATTGGATTGTTCCAGGTAAACGGGTTCCCGGAATGGGAGGGGCGCTGGAGCTTGTCCAAAAATCAAAAAAAGTCATCATCCTGATGAGCCAAACGGATAAAAATCATTCGCCAAAATTGGTTGAAAGGTGCACGCTTCCTTTGACAGCCAGGGAATGCGTAAATATGGTAATCACAGAAAAAGCAGTGTTTACGATTGAAAATCGGCGTTTTGTTTTAAAAGAAGTAATGGAGGGCAGCACGGTAGAGGAAGTCGTAGCCAGTACGGCAGCCAAGATAGATATCGATATTAGCTGATCCAAAAAAAGGAGGTCTTCTATGATCAATTTAGAAGAAAAAGTGTGCCGATGGATCGAAGATAACAAAGATAACGCAGTGCGTCTGTTAAAAAAACTGATTGCCGAAAAAAGCACCATTGGAGAAGAATTTAACGCTCAAGCGGTGATCCTTGAAAAGCTCCGTCAATTTCAAATGGAAGTTGATGTGTATGAACCGAGCATTATTCAATTGAAGCAGCACCCCTATTTTGTATCTGGCCGCGAGAATTTCGCAGAAAGCCCGAATATCGTTGCCCGAAAGCATGGAAGCGGCGGCGGAAAATCAATTATCTTAAATGGCCATATTGATGTCGTACCTGAAGGGAGCATCGGAAAATGGAGTACCCACCCGTATCTGGCTGTAGAAAAGAACGGAAAGGTATACGGCAGAGGCGCATCGGATATGAAAGGGGGAACAACAGCGCTCTTACTTGCAATTGAGGCATTAGAAGCATGCGGAATTACGTTAAAAGGCGATCTCATCTTTCAAAGTGTCACAGATGAAGAAAACGGGGGAGCGGGAACTCTTTCCACTGTACTTCGAGGGTACAAGGCAGACGGAGCGCTGATACCTGAACCGACGAATTTAAAACTGTTTATCAAGCAGCAGGGATCCATGTGGTTCCGGATTATCGTTAAAGGCTTATCTGCGCACGGGGGTACGAGATATGAAGGAGTAAGTGCGATAGAAAAAAGCATTCTCGTTCTAAATGCTTTAAAGGAACTGGAGAAGAAGAGAAATGTCAGAATAAAAGATCCGCTGTACCACAATACTCCCATTCCTGTTCCAATAAATATCGGCACGATCAATGGGGGCAGCTGGCCATCTTCGGTCGCAGATCTTGTTCAAGTCGAAGGCCGGTGCGGAGTCGCTCCTGACGAGGACATGAATCATGTAAAACTTGAGATTGAAAATGGACTCAAAAGCTTAGAAAAACAGGACGAATGGTTTAAATTTCACCCCGTAGAATTGGAATGGTACGGCGCCCACTGGCTTCCCAATGCATTAGATGAAAACCACGATCTAGTCAGATCTCTGGAAGCATCATTTGAGAAAATAACGAATCATACAGCAAAAAAGGAGGCATCGCCATGGGGGACTGACGGGGGGATGCTTTTTCACGCAGGAAGCATTCCGACGATTGTATTTGGTCCTGGCGAAACGAAAGTCGCGCATCACACTGATGAATATATTGAAATAGAAGCCATGCTAACATCAGCCAAAATTATCAGTTTATTTCTTTTGGATTGGTGCGAGATAGAAAATGATTAAAGTACAGGAAGAACATTGTCATGCTGTTGTTGATTACGATTTGATTAATAAGCGAATTCGAGTATTGGATTATGAAGGAAAAGCAGCGGCACTGGCCGATATTCTCATCAAAACCGGAAAAGAACGCGGCATGGAAAAAATCATTATCTTTGCGAAAACATATGATCAAAAGGATCTACTTCAAAAGTTATTTCTTCAAGAAGGAGAAATTGACGGGTATTACAACGGTTATAGAGCTTTGCTCATGACGTATTATCTCGATCAAACGAGAAAAACGACCAATTCTTGGGAGCGCCAAGATCACCTGCTCCAAACGATTTTGAATCAATCAAAAAAACCTATAAGAGACCACGGATTCTCTTTTCAAATACGCGAGGCAAAGGCTGAGGATTCTGAAATGCTCACCGATCTATATAAAAAAGTCTTTCCTATTTATCCTGCTCCAATTACTGACCGTGCTTACATTGAAAAAACGATAACAGGCGGAAGCGTTTACTATACTTGTTTTAGCGGCGATACATTAATCAGCGCCGCTGCTGCAGAAATCAATACAAAGCTCGGCCATGCAGAAATCACCGATTGTGCAACATTAACTGAATTTGCTGGACACTCCATACTTACCCGATTGATTATCGAGCTCGAAAAAAAAGTAAAACAAATGGGCATCTTCCATGTATTTTCCTTAGCTAGAGCCGAATCTATTGGCATGAATAAGACGCTTTGCCGTCAGTCCTATTCCTATGGAGGCCGCTTGATCAATAACTGTGTGATTTTTAATGGTTTGGAAAACATGAACATCTGGCAAAAAAAACTATTTGATTAGCAAATTAACCAATAGCCATTTTCCTGTACTCGCACATGCCCCACATATAATGGAAGAAAGATGAGGAAATGGGGGAAAGAATTTGGGGAATGAACTTTTTAAACCGAAACGGCATTGGAAAGAAATCGAACTTTGGAAAGACGTTACCGATGAGCAGTGGAATGATTGGCTCTGGCAATTGACTCACACCGTCAGAAATGTCGATGAATTAAGCAAGGTTGTCAATTTAACCGATGATGAAAAAGAAGGAGTTAGCCTTTCAACGAAAACGATTCCGCTGAATATCACACCTTATTACGCTTCACTGATGGATCCTGACGATCCGAAATGCCCCATTCGCATGCAGTCTGTTCCTTTATCAAAAGAAATGAATAAAACGAAATACGATTTAGAGGATCCGCTTCACGAGGATGAAGATTCACCAGTTCCAGGTCTTACGCACCGCTATCCGGATCGAGTATTGTTTCTTGTTACGAATCAATGCTCGATGTATTGCAGGTATTGTACCCGCCGGCGTTTTTCTGGACAGATCGGCATGGGAGTACCGAAAAAGCAGCTCGATCAAGCGATTTCATATATTAGTGAAACTCCTGAAGTAAGGGATGTTCTGATATCTGGAGGAGACGGCCTCTTAATCAACGATCAAATTCTTGAATATATTCTTAAAAATTTACGTGCCATACCGCACGTGGAAATCATCCGCATCGGTACGAGGGCTCCTGTAGTTTTCCCGCAAAGGATTACAGAGCGGCTTTGCAGCATTTTAAAAAAGTATCATCCGGTATGGCTGAATACGCATTTTAATACGAGCATCGAGATCACAGAAGAAGCAAAAGAAGCTTGCGAGCGGCTGGTCGATGCTGGCGTCCCGGTTGGAAATCAGGCTGTCATCCTTACTGGGATTAATGACAGTTTAACGATTATGAAGAAGCTGATGCACGATCTTGTGAAAATGAGAGTCCGGCCGTACTATATTTATCAATGTGATTTATCAGAAGGAATCGGTCATTTTCGTGCACCTGTATCAAAAGGAATCGAAATTATGGAAGGATTGCGGGGTCACACGAGCGGTTATGCAGTACCAACTTTCGTCGTTGATGCGCCGGGCGGCGGGGGAAAAATATCCTTGCAGCCGAATTATATTCTGTCACAAAGCCCTGAAAAAATCGTGCTTCGAAACTTCGAAGGGGTTATTTCATCCTATCCAGAGCCTGACAAATACGTTCCGAATCAAGCGGATGAGTTTTTTTATAAGGTTTTTCCTGAGAAAACCACCGAAACAGGCGTTTCATCCCTTTTAACGGATAAAAGTACGTCTTTGGTTCCAGAAGGCTTGAAACGAATCGAGCGGAGAGAAACTTATGTAACCGATCCTAATCATGAATCTTTGAAAAACCGAAGAGAAAAAAGAGACGAACTAAAGGAAAAGAAATTTCTTGCACAAATGAAAAAGGAAAAAAATCAGGAGACAAAAAATGAAAACATGTGACTGGTGTGAAGAGGGTAAAACCATGCCAACCGTCAGTACAGTCTATTGGGAGCTTCCAGATGGTTCAAGAGCCATTGAAATTACTGAAACGCCTGCTGTATCGTGTCTTCATTGCCGCATGAACTACCAGGAGGATCAAGTTGTCAAGGAAATTGAAAATCAGCTGCTTTTAATCGATACAAAACCCCTTCCATACAAGCTTTCATTTGAACAGCTAATGAATACTGAGCGCATATTAAAACGTAATTACTTTGATTTTTCATAATACAACCAGGTTGAAATCATTGTCGGGGGTTGTATAATGAAACAACAAACTAATAATAGTCAGGGGAAATTCAATTGAAATCGTTTTACCATTATTTGATGAAGCATAGGCACCCGAAGCCAAAGGACAAAATCAGCGAGTTTGCAAATCAAGCATATGAAGACCATACATTTCCAAAGTACTCATCAGATTATCATGAGCTTAGTTCGTATTTAGAAGTAAGCGGAGATTATCTTTCCTCGATGTCGGTGTTTGATGATGCTTGGGAACATTATATTGTCGAAGTAAAAAACAAATAATTGATTTTTCTGCAGCTAATAAACCGCTGCAGTCTTTTTTTTGGCTGCATTTCTTAGAAAAATCCCAATTCCTTTGCCCATGCGAAATGAGTTTTTGCGGCATACCATACCGTAAGAACAAAACGGCGAGGGGAGTCAGAATGAAGAAAAACACACCGAAATTCCAGGTTGGGGACGTTGTCGTCATTGTTATGTATGGAACTGTAGGAACCATTACGAAAGTTCATCAAATTGAAAAGCATTTTCTTTATGAAGTGAATCAAAATGAAGTTCTTTATTTTGAGTCCTCTATCCAGCTTTACTCGGATTATGAAGGAATCATTGTCGACATGGAAAAAATAGATATTGAGTATGAATTTCTTATCGGAGACATCGTACGTGTGAAAACATACGGAAAAGAGCTGTTTAAAATTGTTGGACATAGAACTGAAATCTGGAGGTATGCTGAGGATGGCTGGGAGGATATTATTTATGAACTGACCCGCATGAAGGATGGGGCTTGGCTGGAAACGGAAGAGGAGGAGCTTACCCTTGTCATGCGCGAATATGAACTGGACAGATTTATGCATCAGCTGCTGTTTGTCCATTACGTAGGAGAGTCAAATCTGGAATCAGAAGGCTTGAAAAAAGTATTGCTGTCATCAAAACAAAGCACTGAAGATAAAGAATTGCTCATAGGTAACGGCAACTCAGTTGTTGATGAGCTGCTTGATATTTATAATGATTATAAAGTTTTGTATGAAATGTTTCATGACGCAGAGTATAAAGATATGATGAGCTTTGTGTTGGACAGTCTAAAGGATCAATTCAAATCATCATAATAAATTGAATGAGTACGAAGCAGAAATAAGGAACTCCTCCTGCCAGAATACAAAGAAATCCGTAATGAAGCAATTTTTCCATTGCAGCATCAAACGATTCACCATCTAAATAATGCATGAGTTTCTGCATCGATTTTTCCCTCCTGCTTGAACTTGGATAAGACAAGTATATGAAGAGGAAAAAACTTTATGACTAGGATGCTCCAAGGGTATAAAAAAAATGGATAGCTCATACAACAATAGGAAAGGAGGAATCAGCAAATGAAAGAAATTGAGTTTGTCATTGATACAGAAGAAATCGCTGAATTTTTCTATCGGGAGCTGACTGCAAGAGGTTACATACCAGGGGAGGACGAACTGTTTGAGCTGGCAGATATTACGTTTGACTATCTGTTATCCAAATGCTTAATTGAAGAAGAACAGGACTAATTGATCGTACAAGATTCATCTGGCTTATAGCAGGGTATAAGTATGTATATACATAAGAAGGAGGAAAATTTGAGTGAATAAGGCAGTCTTTTCGCTCGCGGTGTTTCTTCTAATGATGGCAGCAGTCCGTTTAGAAAATGTTCAGGCAGCAGATGATTGGATCATTCATGTGTTTACACAAATTCGAACGCCAATTTTTAATCAAACGTTTTTGTTTTTAACTGATTTCGGAGCATCGAAGCATTTGCTTACGATTATTGTTATCGTTGCTTTGTTCTTGATTCTGTTGAAAAAAATCGTTCCTTCTTTGCTGCTTTTTCTGTTGTATTTTACTGAGCGAGTGGCCAATGAGGGTATGAAATTGATCGTGCACAGGCAAAGGCCTCACTATCATCCATTGGCTACTGAGACGTCATTCAGCTTCCCAAGCGGACATAGCATGAATACTGCGAGCATCTATTTGTTTATTGCTTTTCTTTTGATTACATATATTCCGTTTTTTTATCAGCATAAAAGAAGTACTTGGTTTTTCGCTTTTTCACTTGTATTTCTCATTGGTATTAGCAGAATATATACCGGCGTCCATTTTTTAACAGATGTCATTGCCGGATGGAGCTTAGGATACTGCTTTTATCTACTGTTTAAAAAAATTGACGAACGAATGTTGGCTATTCGACAAAATTAGTGAAAGGAATTATACGATCAAAGGCTAAAATATAATAAAAAGCCTGGGAGGGGATCGTGATGAGATTCAGTTTTCAAGTATTTAAGAAAAAGGCTCCAGAATATGATATTACGATTTTTCAAACTCCGGATATTGGTGAGAAAAAAGGGTACGAGCCTGTCTATCAAACAGAATTAGATGGGAGATCACACAGGGAAGTATTGGATACGGTGTTTTCTAAATTTAATGTGCTCGATACGGTACCTTCTGATTACAAAGCAAGATTTATTCGTACTGGGGATATTGTATTAATAAGCGAAAATAAGAAAAAGGAAACATACTATAAGCTTTCTTCGATGGGCTGGCGGGAAATTACGATACCAAACCTGCCGATGTCTGCAATTAGCTGCTAATTTTAGCAGCTTTCTTTATGTCATTTTTTGTTTATGAGAGTTATGGTATAGTGATAAGGAAACTGTTAGTTGGAGGAATGACAATGAGTGTACATATAGGAGCTGAAAAAGGCCAAATTGCAGATACAGTATTACTCCCAGGTGATCCGCTGCGTGCAAAATACATAGCAGAAACGTATTTGGAAGATGTAATTTGCTACAATGAAGTGAGAGGAATGCTTGGTTTTACGGGTACATATAAAGGCAAGAGAATCTCTGTTCAAGGTACTGGGATGGGAGTCCCTTCTATAAGCATTTATGTGAATGAACTGATTCAGAGCTATGATGTAAAAAAATTAGTCCGTGTAGGTTCATGCGGAGCAATCAAAATGGACGTTCAGGTTCGTGACGTCATTCTTGCTATGACATCTTCTACTGATTCACAAATCAATCGAGTTGCTTTTGGTGAAATTGACTATGCTCCGTCCGCAAGCTTTGAATTGTTAAAAAATGCATACGATACGGCTGTAGAACGCAATGTTTCTGTAAAGGTCGGCAATGTGTTTACGGCAGATCAATTTTATAATGATGACAGCCAAATTGAAAAGTTAGCGAAATACGGTGTTTTGGCAATAGAAATGGAAACAACGGCCTTGTATACACTCGCCGCAAAATTCAACAGGGAGGCACTGACAATATTAACAGTGAGTGACCATGTTTTAACAGGAGAAGAAACGACTTCTGAAGAGCGGCAGACAACCTTTAATGAAATGATTGAAATTGCTCTTGAATCTAGTTTGAAGTAAGATATTTTCACGTATGAAACATGCATGAAGAAGAAGCACATGTAAAAAATGCGCTTCTTTTTCGTGTGCTTTTAGAAAAAAAACAATCCGGCAATGGCGATGCCGACGATGACACCAAGTGCTATCCCATATCCATATCCGCCCCAAGGATAATATCCTCCATAAAATCCGTATCCATAACCAAATCCTCTTGGTCTGGACGGTTGGATAAATACTTTACTATTGGAAACTCTCGTAATTCTTCCAACATGTACTCTACCGGAACGATCAGTAATTCTACAATTCTTTCCTACATTTCTGCTGCATAAATGATAGTACTGATTCAAATGAAATGCCTCCTATCTAGCTTCTTTCTTAGTTAGCTTACGATAGAAACATAGAATAGAATGGACGAATAGAGGAGGCTAAATGTTTATTTTATAGAAGCCGTAAAAATAAGATGCCCCATACGTCCCCGATATTTTTGCAATATACGATTATGTTGGTCCAAGATGTGATACGATGCTTCCGTTATACTTGGTGATAGATTCATTTCTGTCTCTTGTGTTTCAAGCACGAGGTTCTTCCAGTTTATAACGTTTACTTCAGCGAAGCCTGCGTTTTTCAGCGCGGCGATCCATTCTCCTTTTGAATACACGTCATGAAAGTCATAAAAATCTTTTATCTCGTTTTTTTCTATGCTTGTAAGCTCTGCCGTTCTGGTTGCTTCTATGGCAATCAATATGCCATCCGGTTTTAATATTCTTTGGATTTCAGCTGCAGATTGTCTTAGATCTGTAAATGAAAGGACCGATTCTGTCAAAATATAAGAAAACGTATCATCGCCGAAAGTCGTTTGTTCAATTTTTTCATGATAGATTGGAATCGATAATCCTTTCATCTCAAATCTTACGGCAGCTTTATCTGCCATCAACAGGTTGGGCTCCAATGCGATAACTGGAAATGAAAGCTGTTTTAGGTAAGCGGCAGTCTGCCCTGTCCCGCATCCAGCATCGAGAATGGGAAGCTCCGGGTTTAACCGAAGTGCCTGAATAAGTGCCTTCGTTAAAGGCAGGCCGCCCGGATGTGCACCTCCAATTCCCAACTCGGCCAGCATCTTAAGATAAGCGCTCAAAAAAACTCCCTCCTTTTTTATAAGCTATGTAGAAGCTTGCGAAAAGGTTGGAGCGGACAAGCCGGTTGATTTGTATATTTTTCAAGGGAAGTTGGTTGACTAAACAAAATTCGTTCGGGATAATAATGGGGGAGAGAAGGTGGTGTTTTCTGTTGAAACAAATTGTAAAACTATTTCTTGTGGTCATCATTACCGCAGCTGCAGCATCGAGCATTACTTGGCTTGTTGCAAACCAGCAGAATTCGCCGGCAGTTTCGGCGTCAGATGATCAAAAATTTAATAAATTGATGTCGACCTACGAGAAGATTAGCAAACAGTATTATGAAAAAGTTGATGATCAGAAATTAGTGGACGGTGCGATTAAAGGGATGGTCGAGGCGCTGGGTGATCCTTATTCAACCTATATGGATCAAGAGGAAGCATCCGGGTTTCAGCAAAATATCTCGTCTTCATTTGAAGGCATCGGCGCCCAAGTTGAGGAAAAAAACGGACAAATTTTAATTGTTGCTCCGCTTAAGGGATCTCCTGCAGAAGAAGCAGGCCTGAAACCCCACGACCAAATTTTAAAGGTCGATGATAAAAGTGTGGAAGGGATGAACGTAAACGAAGCGGTCACCCATATTCGCGGAGAAAAAGGAACGAATGTTAAGCTTGTTTTAAACCGTGCAGGTGTCGGGCAAGTAGAAGTCACAATAAAACGTGATACAATCCCGATTGAAACGGTTTATTCTAAATTGACAGACAACAAGATTGGCGAGATTCAAATTACCAGCTTTTCTGAATCTACGTCTTCAGAGTTAACAAAGGCCATCGACGAATTAAAGCAAAAGGGAGCAAAGGGATTTGTTTTGGATCTCAGAAATAATCCCGGAGGTTTAATGGATCAAGCTATATCTATGAGCAATATTTTTGTTGATAAAGGAAAAACGATTATGCAGGTAGAAAGTAAGGACGGCCAGAAAGAAGTCATTAAGGCCGAAGAGGATAAATCTGTAAGCGAACCTGTCGTTGTCCTCGTAAATGAAGGTACGGCAAGTGCTGCAGAAATTATGGCTGCTGCGTTGCATCAATCCTCTGACATACCAATTGTCGGACAAAAAACGTTTGGCAAAGGAACCATTCAGCAACCGGAACAGTATTCCGATGGATCATCTGTCAAAATTACGATTGCAAAATGGCTGACTCCTGACGGCAGCTGGATTCATGAAAAAGGCATTCAGCCTGATGTGAAATCAGAACTTCCGGATTACGCAAGCCTTCCTTATTTGGATCCCGAAAAAGAATACAAACAGGGAGATTCGGGCAACGATATTAAGGTAGTTCAACAAATGCTTAATGCACTAGGATACAAGGTTACTGCAAACAGTCTGTTTGATGAGAAGACAGAAGAGGCTGTCAAAGCATTTCAATCGGATAACGGTTTAACAGAAGACGGAGTTATAAAGTCTGACACTACCTCAGGCATAATGGCAAAACTGCAAGAAAAGCTTGCAAAAAATGATTCGCAAATGAAAGAAGCCTTAGATGTCTTGAAAAAAGAAATGTAACAAAAAAATCCTTGCGATTTATCGCAAGGATTTTCAAATCGTTAAATGGAAGCGAATCATGTGGCGTATTCCTTCAGCTGCAGTACAACCTTCTTCCAAGAAGAGCTGATTCGTGGTACTATAGAGTTAGATGCTCACTTTTTGTTAGTGAAACGCCTGTTATTTGATACTGAAATCGATTTTGTACGTAAAGGGTGAAAGCAATGGGATTTGAATTATGTCCTAAGGTAGAAATTGCCCTTTCCTTGCTTGGGAAAAGGTGGAACGGCATGATTATTCATGTATTGTTGCATGGACCGAAACGATTTAAGGACTTAAATGAAATGATTCCGCACATCAGTCAGAAAATGCTTGCAGAGCGTTTGAAAGAGCTGGAGCAGGAAGGAATTATTAAAAGAGATGTTTTGCCCGAAACACCTGTCAAGGTGATCTATCATTTAACAGAAAAAGGGGAAGAGCTCAAGCCGGTATTATCTGAAATCGCAACTTGGGCGGATAAAAACTGCGTACCTGAACTGGCGGGGAATGAAAAAAATGAACAACAATAAGAAAGCCGTCATCATTACAGGTGCGGCAGGTGGCATTGGACAAGTACTTGCCCTTGAGTATGCGAAAGAAGGATTTTTTGTTTTGAGCGCAGATGTGAATCAAGAAGGCGGACAAGCGCTTGAAGAAAAAATCTATTCTCTCGGCCTTTCCTGCCGGTTTATCAAAACAGATGCTGCCGATGAAGAGCAAGTCAAAAGAGCGGTAAACCAAGCCATATCGGAAAACCGCTCCTTGTACGCTTTAATTAATAATGTCGGTAAGGGCATTTGGAAGTCCCCTTTAGAGCTTGAATTATCCGAATGGAATGATGTCCTTTCTACCAACTTAACGAGTGTATTTTTGTTTTCGAAAGAAGCGGCGAAAATTATGAGAAAACAAGAAGAGGGAGGAGCCATCGTAAACATGGCTTCCACTCGCGGACTGATGTCTGAACCAGATTCTGAAAGCTATGCTGCTTCCAAAGGGGGAATTCTCGCGATCACTCATGCGCTTGCTGCATCTTTAAGCAGTGACGGAATTGTTGTAAACAGTATCTCGCCCGGATGGATTGAAACCGGAGATTACAGCAAGTTAAGGGACATTGACCATTCACAGCATTTTTCCCAACGTGTCGGCCTTCCTATGGATATTTATAAAGCATGTAAGTATCTCACTGATCCGGAAAACCGTTTTGTGACAGGAACCAATTTAATTGTCGACGGTGGAATGACTAAAAAAATGATTTATGAGGAGTAGCCCAAACCATTCCTGTCTTTATGAATACTTTAGTATAGGCAAACATAAAGGAGGAATAACATGTACCCTCACTTCATATACAATCAGAGGTCAGGGCCTGCCGGATTTCCATTCCGCAGCCCCTTTTTGTTCGGGGCTCCCTTTCTGGGCGGTTTGATTGGAGGATTTTTAGGCGGTGCGATTTTTAATTATCCAAGGCCATATTTTTACCCTCCTGTCCCGTACGGTCCGGTGCCATACGGCGGAGGATACCCTGGTCCATATGGGGGAAGCGGATTCCCTGGTCCTTACCCTGGCCAAGGTCCGCAGCAGTATTAACAAGCCAAATTGAAAGCGATAAAAATGACCTGTTAGAAATAGCAGGTCATTTGCATGCAGCAGCCTTTAACTAACGCGAGAAAAGTTACGAGATTTCGATTTCGGAAAGCTGATAATCCTCAAGTTTCATAAAGCGAATTTCCAGGTTTCCATCATTATAGGAAGCTTTAGTGCCCTTTCTTTTCACCAAAGAAGGCAATATGATTTTATGGTCATCGCCGTCCTTCGGAAAATTTTCAATAATCAACGTATGGGAGGTATGCTTTATTTTTATCTCTTCCAGCTGCTTTTCATTGATTTGCAGTTTGACAAAAACGTGATCATTCGTTTCAAATGTATGTGCGGCATGATTGTTGTCTTCGTTATGCAATGGATCACGGAAAGGAAATTGAGACGGATACCCTTTTCCGAAAACGCTGCTCATCACTTGATTGACGTATGACTCAACCTCATTAGGATTCATTTGTTTGAATTGGTCTTTTGTAAATTGATTTTGGAATGGAAAAAAACGGTTCCAATCGAACATGCCAAACACTTCCTTTCATCTGTTTACATATATATGTGTCTAATCATGAAGGCGTGCGCTTAACAGAAGGTGGTGAAGGCAGTCCTCTTTTTGGAATTGCGCGTGGGCGCTATATGTTGAAAGGTGTATTGACAACAAAAAAGGCAAAAGCTTTATTTAAAACATACGGTACCGTATGTTGAGGTGAAATCGATGCTTATCTCTTTATTCAAACAAGATAATCCTTCCTGCTTCGTTCAATTAAGAATAACTTATATCCTCATCATTGTCTTCAACATGATTTTTCATGGGAAGAGAAGTGACTTCAGAAATCTATGCCGCTGTGCAGATAGAAGATAAGGTTGTATAATATGAGGATACCTTTGTAAAAAAATATGTGAAAAATCAGTACGTAGAAATCAGAAGCATACTTCTTGCTCAGGAAAAAAAGAACCTATATGATGATAAGGACACTCTATATTCAAGTACTGTCAAGCGTATGGACGATTCGTTGCTTATTGATTTACATACAAAACGTTTTTTAGGCTTTATAGCAGTTATAGAAAGTGAGGAAAAGAATGAAACCGATCGTTAAGGATGCAGTCCAGCAGTCTTTGGAACAATTTCTAAATCAGCCAGTTTATATTCACTTAGAAACGACGACTGGCGCTTATTCAGCTCATAGAGATCCAAACAATATGACCGTGGTGGCATATATTCGTAATGCAAAGGTAAAATACAGCCAAGCGAAAATTAAAGGCCAAGGACCATTCAGAGTGGGCTTGAAATCTGAAGATGGCTGGATTTATGCAGAAGGATTAACTGATTTTACAATTGACGAAAACGGAGCGCTGCTGCTTGCAGGATATTTGCCCGGCGGGAAGCTTGCCATCAGCCTGCAAATCAGCACGGACCCTTTTCCAGTTTAATAAAGAAGGTGAAGAATTTTGAGTAAAGAGCATGTACTTGTTATTTTGCCTCATCCGGATGATGAATCTTTCGGTGTGGCAGGATTGATTGCATTAAATAGAAAAAAAGGAATCCCGGTTACCTATGCTTGTGCAACTCTTGGGGAGATGGGCAGAAATATGGGGGATCCGCTTTTTGCAAATCGGGAATCCCTTTCGTCTATTAGAAAAAAAGAGCTGATTCAGGCGTGTCAGGAGCTAGATGTTGAATTGAAAATGCTTGGACTACGTGACAAAACGCTTGAATTTGAAGATGATGAATATTTGGCTGATATTATGGAATCCGTAATAAATGAAGTAAATCCGAGTCTTATCGTTACATTTTATCCCGGGTACGGCGTTCATCCCGACCACGATGCATGTGGTGAAGCGGTCATCAGAGCTTTGTATCGCAGAAAAAAAGAAGACCGGCCTTTGACGTATTGCATTGCGATCACTAATGATCGTGAGGAAGAGGTAGGGAAGCCGGATGTGATGTTTGACATCAAAGAAGTAGCGGATGTTAAATTCCGTGCGCTAAAAGCCCATAAATCACAAACGGAATACATGCTGAAAGAAATTGATACGGAGCTGAACTCGTCTGTATTCGAGCATATGCCTTGGTTTGAACAAGAAGTGTTTTGGACTTATCCGTGGAAAGATTAAAATAGGCAGCCTTTTGCTGCCTATTTTTTATCCGGATTTTTAGAGCTTTTAAACATTTGAACATAAATCGTGGACAAGGCAACAACTCCGAATAAAGTGCATGAGTATTTAAAGATCGTTTCTAACATCATATCTCTCCCCGCATCAAAATATTGATCAACAGTTAATAGTTAGTAGTTTGCGCCGATAAGAAAAAGGGATGCATTATTTCTCTTAATAAAAAGTTTTTTGTTTTTTTATCTAATAGCAATTGTCTTTCCTGATGGACTTTTGTAAGATAATAGTATAATTGTGTCGAAAACCATGCAGTCTTGCCAAAAAGCAAGATTGCTGCAAAATGAAAAAGATAGGAGGCAAATTTTATTTATGAATAATAGAATCGTTGTCGGTTTGACTGCTTCTGCACTAGCGGGAACGGCTTTCGCAGCACCTTCAGCGGAAGCGGTCTCAATCACAGTGAAAAAGGGAGACTCTTTGTGGAAGCTATCGAGAGATTATCATACTAGTATTGATTCAATTAAATTAGCAAACAACCTATCTTCTACGCAGCTTATGATTGGGCAAGTCCTTAAAATCCCGAAAAAGGCAGACAGCAATACACAGAAAAAGACTGCAGTACCAGCTAAAAAGCCTGCGAAACCTTCGATCTCTACATATACTGTGAAATACGGTGATTCGTTATGGATGATTGCCAGAAATAGCCACACTTCAGTGCAAGAGATTCGAAACTTAAATTCGTTATCAAGTGATATGATTTATCCAGGACAAAAATTAAAGCTGAAAAAGAGTTCACAATCGTCTCAGCAAAAACCGTCATCGGGTTCAATCGTTCAAACGAATACTGATTCAGTCGATACTGATACATATCAAGTGCAGCTTGGAGATTCCCTATGGAAGATAGCTAATAAGCATAATCTTTCATTAGCTGAATTAAAAACATTAAATCAACTGACATCCGATACCATTTATCCAGGCAAAATATTAAAGCTGAAGGCGTCAGGTAAGCCACCGGCTGAGAAACCGCAAGATATAGAGCAGTCCCAAGAGCCTGAGAAACCGGAAAACCCTTCTTCCGCGGCGGAACATACTGTAAAAGCAGGTGATTCCCTATGGAAGATTGCAAACCAGTATAACATTTCTGTTCAACAGATTAGAGATTTCAATCAATTAGTATCGGATGTTCTCCAAATTGGACAAGTGATCCGCATTTCAGAGGCTGGCAAAAAGCCCGAGCCTACTCAGCCAGTGAATCCGCCTTCTCAGCCATCAACCGATCCGGAGCAAATTGGGATCAAAGCAGACCGGATGATAGAAGAAGCAATGAAATACATAGGTGTCCCATATCGTTGGGGCGGAAATAACCCATCAGGATTTGATTGCAGCGGGTTTATCTATTACTCGATAAATAAAGTCGCGTCTATTTCTCGATTAAGCACAGCCGGCTATTGGAACTCTATGAAGTCAATTGGAGAACCTTCCCGCGGTGATTTTGTATATTTCACAACGTATAAAGCAGGTCCGTCTCATATGGGTATTTATTTAGGAAACGGAGACTTTATTCATGCTGGCTCGTCGGGTGTTGAAATCTCAAACTTAAGCAATTCCTATTGGAACAAACGATATCTTGGAGCAAAACGTTTCTTTTAAAAAGCCATTTTAATGGCTTTTTTTGTTTACGCTGATTTTAATCTGTCCACACTAACAAAAGCATTAAATATATTAGAGGCGTGGGGGTTGAAATGAAACAGTTTGTAACAGGATTCCTTGCTTCCTTACTATTAATTTCTAGTGCCGGTTGTGGAACGAAAAATGACGGGAGCGTATCAAAAGAGAATTCGAAAGAAGTAGCAGAAATGGCTGGGGGAGTATATCGAATACCAATGGTCAATCAAAAAAGAAATACGGTTGGATACATTGAGGTTTATGAATCAAAGGAAAAAGGCGTGGATATCCATTTATCGGCGAGCGAATTACCGCCTGGTACGCTGGCTTTTCATATTTTCGAAAAAGCAGAGTGTACAGCGCCGACCTTTGAATCAGCGGGTTCTGTTTTTAACCCGACCAATAAAGAACACGGTTTCGATAATCCAAAAGGGCCTTATGCCGGAGACCTGCCAAATATTGAAGTCGGTGCCGATGGGAAGGTTGACATCATCGTCAATGCACCTGATGTGACAATCAGTCAAGGTAAGCTTTCTCTATTAGATAATGACGGAAGTGCTTTTATCATTCACAGCGGACAGGATGATTATCTCACGAACCCGAGCGGAAATTCTGGTGAACGAATTGTATGCGGATCTATTAAAAACGGTGAAGCGCAGTAGATTGCAGGCAGCGGACTTTTTCTAGTATACTCGAGGTTGTATCAGTAAACTTGGAGAGGAAGCATAGAATGAATCAACAAATAGAAAAATTAATTCTGCCGGAATCAATCCAAACAAAAATAAAAGCTTTTCATAAACAAAACATTACTGAAGAAGATCAATCGTTAATCGGATCTCCTGGATATGCATCAGACAACGAATTCATATTGATAGATGCCATTATCTCTCTTGCTATGGGAAAAAATATATTGCTTAAAGGACCAACGGGATCGGGTAAAACGAAGCTTGCCGAGACACTGTCAGCTGTATTTCATCAGCCGATGCACAGCATCAATTGCTCCGTCGATTTAGATGCTGAGGCGTTAGTCGGTTATAAAACAATCACCAATGAAAGCGGACAATCTGCGATTGAATTTGTTCCAGGTCCTGTCACAAAGGCGATGCAAAAAGGGCAATTTCTTTATATTGATGAAATAAATATGGCAAAGCCTGAGACTCTGCCTATTTTAAACGGCGTCCTCGACTACAGAAAACGAATGACAAATCCATTTACGGGTGAGGTTGTTCAAGCAAAGGAAGGCTTTGGTGTTATTGCAGCAATCAATGAAGGGTACGTAGGGACCGTACCTTTAAATGAAGCGCTGAAAAACCGTTTCGTCATCATTGACGTTCCTTATGTTACCGGAAAAATTTTAGAAGATGTGTTAAAGAGCCAATCGACTTTGTCAAACGAAAAATTAATCAAGCAATTTGTTCAATTGTCGTCCGATTTGCTTATTCAGACAGAAAATGGAACGGTTTCCGAAGATGCAGCTTCCATACGGGCCCTGTTGGACACATGTGACCTTGCGGCTTATATTCCTCCTTTGCGAGCAATTGAGAGAGGGGTCGTTGAAAAACTAGAGGATGAACGAGAAAAAGCAGCAGTAAGAAATATTGCTCAAACATTATTTGAATGAGGGTTCCTATGAAGTTTATTAAATTCAACGATAGCACGATCGACTCCTTTTTGTTTATGGAAATGAATGATCTTGCAAAAACCTTGTCTTCGAATCATTCCGTAGAAGTTGAGTATGGCGTGCAATCCTATTACCATCCTTATGAAAATAAAATATACATGAGTCATTTCTGGAAGGACCGGCCTTACGAAGATTTGCGAGCTGGATTAAAAAGCGACATTTATCTCAGATCGATTGGGTCACGTTTTCATTCGTTTCCGGACACGGCAAACTTTTTGCGGCAAATGAAAGGCAAAAAGCTTTCGAGCTTGGCGAAGCAGCTTGTAAGCCTTTTTGAAGATATTCGAATCGAAGAATTAGTAAAATCTTCTCGTCCTGGAACGAAATCAATTTTTCAACAGCGCCGCGAGCTGTATCGCAAGCATTTTCGCACACAGCTGACTCTTAATAAAGAACGAAGCATTTTTACCGATGCTTTGTTTTGCGGAATTTATTTGAAGCTGACAGCGGACTCGCCGCTTGAAGAGATTCCTGATATCCGCGAGGACATTACCGCCGCGAAACCGTATATTGAAAGTCAGTTAAGCAGAATCTATGATGCACGTTCGACAAATGAAATCATTGTGATCGCTAGGAACTTAGTCGATCTCTTTGAAGAAATACTTAATAAAGATATGCTGAATACGTATTTCTTTCTACCCGACATCAGTGTGGTGCAGTTGGAGGAGGCAGAGAAGCTTGAGGAAAATACGAAGCTGAGTGAAGATATTGCCTTAGAAGACCAAGAAAAGGAAGAAAAAGACGTAGAGGACGAAACACTTCCTACCTGGCATAGAGAAACGAATGCCGAATCAAAGAGCTTTTTGCAATTTGATGTAGAACATGGCGCAAAAACCAATCGATTAGGAAACTCATTTCGTGAAGGCGATGATGGGGATCAAGCTTTTGGTATCGTACAGGGAAGAAGCAGTCAGTCGAAAAGAAAGGATTATTCCAAGCTTGAATCACATGACGCCGTGAACGATGAACCGGCAAACAACGGCAATGATGACTTTGGCAAAGAAAACAAATTCGCTGTCGCAAAATTCACATCACCGCATAAACCAACACTGAAAGAAACGCTTGACTATCAAATTCAAGTGAAATCTATCTCGTTTTACCAAAAAAAATTAAAGCAGATGATTCAAAAAACGTTAGAGCACAAAAGGACGCAGCCCAAAACAAATTTGCACGCCGGCCGCTTAAACAAAAAGCTGCTGAGGTATTTCACAGAGGAAAATCCGCGGCTTTTTTATAAAAAGCAGGAGCTTTCAAAAGAAATTGATGCTGCATTTCTCCTGCTCGTTGATTGCTCGGCAAGCATGTTCGATAAAATGGATGAAACGAAAAAGGGGATTGCCCTTTTTCACGAGTCATTAAAATCTGTTCAGGTGAAGCATCAAGTGATTGGCTTTTGGGAAGAAGAGGCCACGGAAGAGGAGCAGCCAAACTATTTTAAGACGATCATTCCATTTGAACAGTCACTAAAACGCGTGACTGGCCCTGAAATTATGCAGCTTGAACCGGAGGAAGATAACCGCGACGGCTTTGCCATTAGGCAGGCTATTCGCATGTTCAGGCACAGACACGAGAAACAGAAATTTTTAATTGTCTTCTCTGATGGTGAACCAGCAGCATACGGGTATGAACAAAACGGAATAGTGGATACTCACGAAGCGGTTATTACTGCAAGAAAAAGGGGTATAGAAGTAATAAATGTATTTTTGTCAAATAGTCAAATTGAAGAGGCTCAAAAGAAAACCATTCAGAATATGTATGGAAGATACAGTTTGTTCGTTCCAAATGTAGACCAGCTTCCGGACGTTCTTTATCCGTTATTGAAGAAATTACTGAACAAGAGCATAGTTTGATTCGTTCGCTATGCTCTTGTCATTTGAAAAAAATACCTGTTTATCAACTCGCTAGATTTTTTTCAGAATAGATGCACAATCATTGTAGAAACCAACGCAAATTAATGATAAAATAATTATGGAAGCGTTTTAATTACATAATTCTGGACGTTATTGTTCAGATGGTATATTAATATAGTTAATTAGCTGCTTATTTAACTATAAGATGGGGGAATGTTCATATGTTGCAAAACAGTATGAAACAACGGTTAACTTGGGATGATTTTCACGGCCCGAACCTCGGTTACGTGCAAGAGCTTTATGATCAATATGTAAATGATCCGGAAAGCCTTGACAGTGAATTCAGGGAGATGTTTGATGAATTAGGAAGGCCGCCGAGCCAAATTAAAAAAGCGGAAGGTTCATTAGCAGAAGGAATCCAGACGCTTCAAAACGTACAAAAAATTGCTTCCGTCGTAAAACTGGCTGAAGATATTCGTACGTATGGCCATTTAAACGCTTCAGTCAATCCCTTAAGAAAAACGCAAGAAAAAAAAGTGCTTTTCCCATTGCGTGATTATGGCCTGACAGAGGAAGACGTAAAAGCAGTTCCTGCTTCCGTAATCTGCAAGGACGCTCCTCCCACTGTCAAAGACGGGTTGGATGCTATTCTTCATTTAAAAGAGACGTATAAAAAAACAATCTCTTTCGAATTTGACCACGTCCACAGCTTTGAAGAGAGAAATTGGCTGACGAAGCTAGTTGAATCGGGGGAACTCTTTTCAGAACATTCGAAAGATAAATTGGTCGGTGTGTTAAACAGGCTGGCTGAAGTGGAAGGCTTCGAACAGTATTTGCATCGGACATTTGTCGGCCAAAAACGTTTTTCGATTGAAGGATTGGATTGTTTGGTGCCAATCTTAGACGAAATTGTGGCAAAAACAGTATCTGCTGGTACAGAGAGCATTAATATCGGCATGGCTCACCGGGGACGCTTAAATGTCCTGGCACACGTATTAGGAAAACCGTATGACATTATTTTCTCAGAATTTCAGCACGCCCCAAATAAGGATATCGTTCCTTCAGAAGGCTCGATAGGCATCAACTACGGCTGGTCCGGCGATGTAAAATACCATCTTGGTGCGAATAAAAATATTCAAGAAAAAGACGCGAAGCCTGTAAAAATAACATTAGCCAACAATCCGAGCCACTTGGAATTCATTGATCCGATCGTTGAGGGAAGCACAAGAGCGTCTCAAGAAACTCGATCAAAAGCCGGTTATCCTGAACAGGAAATCAGGAAATCTCTTGCTATTTTGATCCATGGGGATGCTGCTTTTCCAGGGGAAGGCATCGTGTCTGAAACGCTTAACCTGAGCCAGCTTTCCGGGTACCAGGTTGGCGGAACAATCCATATTATCGCAAATAATATGATCGGATTTACAACGGAAAGTAATGAATCACGATCAACAAAATATGCCAGTGACCTTGCGAAGGGATTTGAAATTCCTATTGTCCACGTCAATGCTGATGATCCTGAAGCTTGTCTTGCAGCTGTTCAGCTCGCTGTTGAATATCGGGAAAAATTCAAGAAAGATTTTCTAATAGATTTAATCGGCTATCGAAGATTTGGGCACAACGAGATGGATGAACCGGCGACGACTCAGCCGATGCTCTATGACGCTGTAAGGAAACACCCTACAGTCAAACAGATTTTTGCCGAAAAATTACTAGCTAAAGGCATTGCTGAAAAAGAAGAGATTGAAAAAAGCTTTGATATGATTACAAAACGATTTGAAGCAGCTTATCGAAATGTTCCGAAGAACAAAGAGGACACGATAGCGGATATCGAATTGCCTGCCCCTGTCTCAAATGGTTTTCCGGCAATTGATACGTCCATTAAGTTCGATGTGTTGCGTAAGCTCAACAGTGAGCTTGTAACCTATCCAGAAGGCTTCAACGTATTCGGAAAGCTTCAACGAATTCTTGAAAAACGAGCAAAAGCGTTTGAGGATGACCGAAAAGTGGAGTGGTCACTGGCTGAATCTCTTGCTTTTGCCTCGATTTTAAAAGATGGCATTCCGGTCCGGCTAACCGGCCAGGACTCAGAACGAGGGACATTTGCCCAGAGAAACCTTGTGCTGCATGACAGCAAAACCGGCGATGAGTTCGTACCGCTGCATCATTTGTCTAGTGCCGATGCCTCGTTTGCCGTTTACAACAGCCCGCTCTCAGAAGGCTCCGTACTCGGCTTTGAATACGGGTATAACGTTGCTTCACCGGAAACATTAGTCATTTGGGAAGCCCAATACGGAGATTTCGCAAATGCTGCTCAGGTCTATTTTGATCAATTTATTTCAGCTGGAAGAGCAAAATGGGGACAAACTTCGGGAATGGTTATTTTACTGCCGCATGGTTATGAAGGACAAGGTCCAGAGCACTCGAGCGGACGAACCGAACGGTTTTTACAGCTTGCTGCCGAGAACAACTGGACTGTTGCTAATGTTACGAGCGCAGCACAGTATTTCCACATATTGCGAAGACAGGCGAAAATGCTGCTGCGTGAAGAAATTCGCCCTCTTGTGATCATGACGCCAAAAAGCTTACTTAGAAATCCGAACACAATTTCCGAGGTCCAAGAATTAACGGAAAGCACGTTTAAGCCTGTTCTTGAGCAAAACAGTAAGGCGCAAGTTGAAGAGAAAGTGACGCGGCTCGTTCTCTCCAGCGGTAAAGTTGCAATTGATTTGGGTGATTTTTATAATCAAATTAAAGAGGATAAGGAATGGGTTCATTTAGCAAGAGTAGAGGAGCTCTATCCTTTCCCGGCGAAAGAAATAAAAAAAGTATTGAGCAAGCTGACAAATCTTGAAGAAATAGTATGGGTACAAGAAGAACCTCAAAACATGGGTGGATGGAATTATATTGATCCTTATTTAAGGGAGCTGGCACCAAAAGGAGTGTCCGTGCGTTACATTGGGCGAAGAAGAAGATCCAGTCCGGCAGAAGGGGACCCGACCGTTCATAAAAAAGAGCAAGTACGCATTATGACAGAAAGCCTATTACGCAAACATTAAGGGGGAAATGGTAATGGCGGAAATAAAAGTACCAGAATTGGCAGAATCAATTTCAGAGGGAACAATTGCACAATGGCTGAAACAGCCGGGGGACTATGTAGAACAGGGAGAATACTTGCTTGAGCTGGAAACAGATAAAGTAAATGTCGAATTAACGGCAGAACAATCAGGGGTATTAAAAGAGGTCCTTAAGGATTCCGGAGATACTGTTCAAGTTGGCGAAATCATCGGAACCATAACCGAGGGAGAAGGAAGCGGCCAGGGCTCCAATTCTGAAAGCCAGGAAGAAGCTGTCTCTTCTACGGCCAATCAGAATGAGGAAATGACAGAACCAGCTGCACAAGAGAACGTGCAAAAAGAGGAAGCCAAAAGAAGAACGGTCGCTTCACCTGCCGCTAGAAAACTAGCTCGTGAAAAAGGGATTGACTTATCTGAAATAACTGCAGGAGATCCATTGGGAAGAGTCCGCAGGCAGGATGTCGAAGCCTACGACAAAAAACCAGCTCCGGCTAAGGAAACAGCTCAATCAAGCAAGACTGTTTCTCAGCCAGCTCCTTCTAAACAGGATCCAGAAAAACCGTTTGAAAGACAGAAAATGTCAAGGCGCAGACAAACAATTGCCAAGCGTCTGGTTGAAGTCCAGCAAACATCTGCCATGCTGACAACCTTCAATGAAGTGGACATGACAGCCGTAATGGATGTAAGGAAACGACGCAAAGACAAATTTCTTGAGCAGCATGAAGTGAAATTAGGTTTTATGTCCTTTTTCACGAAAGCTGTCGTTGCAGCACTCAAAAAATTCCCGTTGTTAAACGCTGAAATTCAAGGTGACGAGCTAGTGATTAAAAAGTTTTACGATATCGGAATCGCCGTTTCCGCAGCTGAAGGACTTGTCGTCCCCGTCGTCCGTGATGCCGACCGTTTATCATTTGCCGGAATTGAGAACGAAATTGCCGAGCTTGCAAAGAAAGCGAGAGATAACAAGCTGACTCTCTCTGAGCTTCAAGGCGGCACGTTTACAATAACTAACGGCGGAACATTTGGTTCATTAATGTCAACGCCTATTTTAAACAGCCCTCAAGTCGGCATTCTGGGAATGCATAAAATCCAGCTAAGACCGGTAGCCATTGATGCCGAACAATTCGAGAACAGACCGATGATGTACATCGCCCTGTCCTATGATCATCGAATCGTTGATGGCAAGGAAGCAGTCAGCTTTCTCGTCACAATTAAAGATTTGCTGGAGGATCCAGAGCAGCTGCTGCTGGAAGGGTAGTCACAGAGTTAAAAACATCCTGTTTCTCTTTGGGAGCAGGATCTTTTTGTATCATTTAAAAATTAAAATTGTATAAAAGATGTATGAAAAAGCCGCGAAAATCCTTGGAAATCAAGGTTCTTCGCGGGTTTTTCATGAGAGGTTTGGGATATAAGCCTATTCAAACCATTTACTATAAACAGATCTATGGACCAATTCCATTTATCAATGGTTTGATGATAAATTTGGAAATGCAAGCCCTCTATTTTTGTGCAGAAAAAGAAGCCAACCTGCAGTTTTCACGTGGGTTGGCTTCCTAAAATATCGTCAAAAAAACGAAGAATAAGAAAGATTAAAGCAATCACTTCTGAGTGGTGTTTGATATTTGATCAAGCTTTATTTAAGCAACATATTTGCCTTTTTTCTTCTCCGCCTTTCTAGCCCAATAGGAGGCTATCCAAGACCCGGAGAGATTATGCCATACACTGAAAATCGCGCTCGGTACCGCAGCTAATGGATTAAAATGAGCTGTCGCAAGTGCGACGCCCAGCCCCGAATTTTGCATACCGACTTCAATGGCAATCGCTTTTCGGGAAGGGTAGTCCATCTTGAACAGCTTGGCAGCCCCATACCCAATCGCAAGACCGAGTGAATTATGCAAAATCACAACGGCAAAAATCGGCAAGCCCGATTGCAAAATATTGTTTTTGTTTAACCCGACGACACATCCGACAATGGCAATGATACTAATGACAGAAACAAGCGGAAGAGCGTCAACCGCTTTATCCACATGCTTTTTAAAAATGAGTTTGACAACCAAGCCTACTATAATAGGCAAAAGGACGACATTCAGAATCGATGAAAATAAATCACCCGGGTCGACTGGAAGCCATTCTCTGGCAAATACCAAAATTAACAGCGGCGTAACAAACGGCGCTAAAAGTGTAGAAATGGTAGTAACAGCAACAGATAATGCCGTATTTCCTTTGGCAAGAAACGTAATGACGTTGGATGCAGTACCGCCAGGACAGCATCCGACAAGAATCACGCCGATGGCGATATCAGGCGGCAGGTTTAAAAGAGTGGCTAACCCGAACGCTGTTAACGGCATGATAGTGTACTGTGCCAAAACACCGATGATCACGTGAAGAGGCTTTCTGCCCAGCTCCTTAAAATCACTGAGTGATAATGTTAATCCCATTCCGAACATAATGATGGAGAGGAATAGAGAAATATGCGGTTTAATCCATATAAATAAAATGGGAAAGAAAAAGCCTAAAACGGCAATTAAGATGACCCAGAGAGAAAATGTTTTCCCCATAAATTGACTGGCGCTGCGTAAGCTGTTCAATTCAAAAACTCCTATCCTGATAAAATAATGTTTAGTATATAATCTAACATTCCTCTATTATAATTATTATTCTGAATATTACAATCCTTTTTTTCGGAGTTTTCGACAATTTTTTTAATATGATTCCCACGATACTGCTTTGGCTTGCTTGAACCTACTTTCCGGATCGCTCCAATCGACCACATTCCACCAATTATCAACATATTTCGGCCTCTCATTTTTATATTGTAAATAATAAGCGTGCTCCCATACATCGAGGACTAAGAGAGGAATCACGTCCCACTGGCTCAGATTTTGGTGCTTTTCTGCAGTTAAAATTTCTAATCGGTTCGCTCTTGGCGCCCATACCAAAATCGCCCAACCTGCACCTTCAACATTTTTTGCAGCTTCAGAGAATTGCTCCTTAAATGCTGAGAAGCTCCCGAACGATTGGTCAATTAACTGAAGCAGCTCACCGGTAGGGTATCTTTTCCCATGGGGGCTCATGTTCTTCCAAAAAATAGTGTGTAAATAGTGGCCGGCTCCATGAAAGGCAAGCTCTCGTTCATAATGCTTGATGAGGGCAAAATTTTTCGTTTCCCGCGCATTTTTCAAGGCCAGTTCGGCTTTATTTAATCCGTCAACGTAGCTTTGATGATGCTTCGCATGATGCAAATACATGATTTCTCTGGAGATATAAGGCTCAAGTGCTTGGTAAGAGTATCCTAACGGCGGAAGCTTATGTTTTCCGGGCGGTACAGGTTTATTCTTCACCCGAGCTTCTGTAGAACGGCTTCCTTCAAATGCTTGATGAATATCGGTTGCCATTAAGTAGCAATCTTGGATTGTATAATTGTCATCTGCCAAAGCTTCATAGAGAAGGTCAAGATCTTTTTGAAACTCATCCTTTTCATCTTGATCTAAATGACGGGAAATTCCGAGCGCTGTTTCAAGCTCCTTTCCCCAGCTATAAAGTTGAAATTGATAATCTTTAGGAATCATGCTTTCACCCTCATTCGATTCGTTTTTTTAAGTATTGATTACAGGCCAGCAAAGAAAATATATGCGGATAGCTATGATATCTGATATAAAATTGCTTGGGCAATCCTATTCCTGTTGGATATGCGAGCTGCTTCTTTGAATGGTTCTCGGTTACGATAAAGTTCATTCCTTTTTCAATCACCGGTTCATCGGCACTCTCATACTGCAGCAAAGCTTCGATTGCCCATGAGGTTTGCACAATTGTCCCAAACGGGAGAGGGACATAAGCTTTTAACTCGCAGCTTTTGCACGATTCCCCAAAGCTTCCATCAGGCAGCTGAATGCTTTTAAGCCAATGTATCGCCTTTCTCACTGCCGGGTGGCTGCTAGTGACTCCTGCTGCTCGTAACCCTGTGAGGGCGGCCCACGTGCCGTAAATATAACAAACTCCCCATCTGCCATACCATGAGCCATTGGCTTCTTGATGATCCAGAAGCCAATCCACTGCCCTTTTAATTGTTCCTCCTTTTTTCGATAGGAGTGTTTTTGTTGCCAAAAAGTGAAGCACGCGTCCAGTCAAGTCAGCTGTCGAAGGATCTATCGCAGCTTCCTCAGCTGATTCCAAAGGCAGTGACTTTAGTAAAGGATGATCCATATTTTTTTCAAAAGCGCCGTATCCGCCATACCTGTTCTGCATCGAAAGCAGCCATTGCAATCCTCTATACCAAGCCCCTTCATTCTTGCGGAAGGGGATCGCTTTGAGCGCAGCAGCTGTATCATCGCAATCAGGATTATTCGTATTAATATCGGAAAACCCCCAGCCTCCGGGACGACCTTTCGGATTTCTTATAATCCAATCCGCTGTTTTATAATGCTGTCTGCGTAACAAATAGTCGGCAGCGGCATTGGTGCAATCTTCATATTCAGATTTTTCCGCTTCCTGAATGGCGTAACTGACCAGAGCTGTATCCCATACTGTTGACGTCGAATTTTCAAGGTACACGTAATGTTCAGATTTTGATATGAGAGAGGCGGTTCCGCTGATCGCTTTCTGAATGACGGGAGAATTTTTTTTATAACCAAGGGAGAGCAGGCTGTATATCATAAATATGGTTGCAGTGGCATAGCTGTATAATGTTCCGTCCTTTTCAATCCGGTCAAGCATATATTTAACTCCGGTCCGATAGCCCAGTTCATGAAAATAAGCAGGCAGAGCCCACGCGTATCTCCATATTTCATTTAACTCTGGCCATCCTCGTGATTCCTTTGCCTCAAGCCACGTGAAAGGATTGTATGTCATATTACCGTCTAGATGGCCGAGAGAGGTAATTGTGTTGTTTTTTACGATAAATCTGCGGTTTAACGTAATCGCCATCGGGACGAAATGAATTCTCGCGTAGGTGCTCAAATGGTAAAAATGAAGCGGGAATGAGGTTGGAATGTGCATAAAAGACATAGGAAGATATAGGACAGGCCATGGATACCATCCGTTTACGGCAAGCATCCATTTCGTCATAAAATGAACGTCAGAAAGACCTCTAGAGACAATAAACTGCTCAGCTTTTACCATATGAGGATCAGATCTTTTGTAAATCCCTGAAGCGAGCATGCCGACATAGCCTTGAACCGTAGCTGTCAAGTTGCCGGAAGCCTCATCAGCAAAATTAGTGAATGTACCATCCATGTTTTGTTTGGCGTGGATCTCTCTGGCAAGATTGGCTATAAGCTCTTTATTCTTATATTCGAGAGAGGTCAAAAGCAAAATGAAGAAGCAATTCGTTGTTATCGGGCCTTCAAAAGAAAAACGCCAGGAGCCGTCACTTTTTTGCGCCTTTTTTAAAAAGGATAATTTTTTACTCTGAAAAAGCTCAGCTCTTTCTTTGAGTGAGTCCATATGGCATTCCTCCCTGATTCATAGGTATTCAATCATTAATTAAAAAATGATTGAATAACCAAGGATCGCTAAAGGGAAGGTTGACTCCTTGCCAAGATTGCTTTTAAATAGAGGTATAATTATTGGATGAATAAGGAGAATTCACATGCTGCATGAAAACTGGGAAACGAAAGAAACGATTAAAAAGGTGAAATGTATCCAAACCGATGCGAAAAAATACATTGTCAACAACGTATTGACTGTTGGAAAAGTATACGAAGTCAAAAATGAAACAGAAGAATTTTTGTTTGTCGTTGACAATACGAAAAAGATCGGCGGATTTTATAAAGAATATTTTGAAGATTTACCTTCTGTATGATAATTTCAATTTTGCCTATCCTATAAGCAAGAAATAAGAAAGGAAGGCGAAGCAATGAAGCCACGTAAAGTAAAAAGAGACAGCGACCACGCGAAGGAAGAAACCATATACGAGGACGCGGAACAAGGTCTGGCTGTCATAGAAGAGCAGATTTCTGATACGTATAATGAAGGTACCATTGATCAAAAAGAAAATAAGTAATTCTTCCCCGAAAACACAGCAGATAAAAAATTCTTCTGTGTTTTCTTTTTTACCCATATCAAAATCTTCTTCTCATTCGTTTACTATATAAGAGGCCTCTTAAGGAGAGTGTGTACACATGTCCAGTTCTAAAGATCAATCATTAATGAACTATTGCTATTTGTTAACCGGTAACAAATGGGATGCTGAAGATTTATGGCAAGACACGTATATAAAGCTTAATGAACAACATAAAAAAGCGGTGTGCTCCCCGGCGTACGACAGAACCGTGGCAAGAAACCACTGGATTGATAACCTGCGGAAAAAAAACCGGGAACAAATGCTGATCGCCCAATTGCAAGAACAGTCTAAACCGACAGGTAGCCAAGAGAGCGGAGAGTGTCTGGAATTAATCAGAAAGCTTTCCGGATTGCTGACGGCAAAACAGATCACCGTGTTTTTCTTAAAGGATGTGTTTATGTATCAGCTGAACGAAATCGCAGCTCTTATTGAAAAACCTGAATCCACGGTAAAATCATTGCTTTTTCGGGCAAGACAGCAGCTGAAAAAAATTCATATTGAATTTGAAGAAATAGAGCGCGGAATTACTGAGGCGGAGGAATTACTGTTAATAAAGGCTATAAAATACGAAAACCCTTCATATCTCTTTTCATTTGCCGAACGTACCGGGCTTCGCATGAATCGATCCATCCGTTTTGCCAAAGGAATGTCTGCTCCGAGGTGCGCCGCATAGGAGGAAACAATATTGAATGCCATTCCTTACGTAATTGAGCAAACTTCAAGAGGAGAACGCTCATATGATATTTTTTCAAGGCTTTTGAAAGACAGAATCATTATCATTGGTTCTGAGGTCAATGATGATTTGGCAAGCCGTGTGACCTCTCAGCTGTTATTTTTAGCCGCAGAAGATGATGCCAAGGATATTCATATCTATATTAACAGCCCGGGCGGATCTACAACTGCCGGATTTGCCATATTGGATACGATGAATTATGTAAAACCGGAAATTCGGACCATTTGCATGGGCATAGCTGCTTCGATGGGAGCCATTCTGTTTGCAGGAGGTACGAAAGGAAAGAGGTACGCACTTCCAAACAGTGAATTTATGATTCATCAACCGCTTGGCGGTGTTCAAGGTCAAGCGACAGACATGGAGATTTCAGCAAAAAGAATTATCAAGCTTAAAGAAAAATTAAAGGAATATTTGCACGAAAAAACCGGCCAGCCGATCGAGAGGCTGACAGAAGATATGGAACGAGATTATTTCATGAGTGCAAAAGAAGCACTGGAATACGGGCTGGCAGACCAAATATTATAAACAGAAATGAATTAAAGGGGCAGCTGCCTCTTTTTTTTTGAAGGATAAAATAATGTATTTGTAATCTTTTTGTAATTGAGTAAACGACATGCTTATCGTATTCTTATTTTAGATGATCTACAATAAGCAGACTGTGGATTCCGTTTTGAATTACAGAAAGAGAAATGAGGGTTTTCGTTGGGGATTTTTTCAACATTTAAAGGTAGCGATAGTCGTAATTATGAAGAGTTGCTAATTGAAGGAGAAAGAATAGAATTACTCAGCCAGCTTAAAACTGATCAAATTTGTTTTACAAATAAACGAGTGATCTTTTTTGATAATAAAACATTTTCTAAAAGAAAGGTCCGGGTCTTTCTGCCGTACAAACATATTGAGGGCTTTGCGATACAAGAGGCAGGTGTGTTCGATCTCGAGACCTGCCTTTTCCTTATAACGAAAAGTAAGTCTTTTGAATTGGATTTTGCCAAAGATACCGATATGAATAAGATTCAGGCAATACTGACGAAATACACATGGTCGTAACCTAGTGAGCTGTTCTTACGTTTAGAGAACGGCTTTTTTTATTTTCTATGTTTTATTTAGTGAATGATGGGAATAAAAAAACTAAGGAGAGGATGAAAGATGCCATTAACAAATAATCAAAAAGATAATCTGCAAAAAAAATTATTCAATCTAAAAGAAGAGCTTATGACGAACCACTCTGAAGAAGAGGCATTGAATGAAGAAACCGGTGAGCTGTCAAATGGCGTTGATAACCATATGGCTGACCATGGACAGCTCTATACGGAACGAATAAAAGATATGACAGTCAATGAGATCGAACGGGATCGTTTAAATGAAGTGAATGCAGCTTTAAAACGTCTGGAAAACGGAACCTATGGAATCTGTGAACGCACCGGCGAAGAAATACCGTATGAAAGGCTGGAGGCCCTTCCGTATGCCAGAACGACAGCTGAAGCGCAGGATGAAATGGAAACAACTTCTTCAAGATCACATGAAAATCAATACGAGGATCAAGTTCGTGATCTGACTAATAGTGAAACGATGGATGAAAAATCTTCGATTACCCAGCGTCGATTAGATGAAGAACAGGATAGCAAGTAAATTTATTTTTCCACTGTAAATTATGAAGAAAATAAGCTATTAACCAACTCATCTTGATCGGAAAATTCTTCGGTTACGCTTCGCTTAATATGCGAAGCGCTCGTTTTTCTATATATATTAAATAGTATAAGAGATTCCCTGTGTAAAATAATTGTAACTAAATCAAAATCCTCTTGTTATTGAACTGACATTTACATATGTTACGATAGCATCTGTTAGCCGCCAATTAATAGCTAACAAGGGAGGATTTACTATGAAGAAAACGATTATGTCCTTTATCGCAGTAACAGCTATTTCAACAACTGCAGTAGGAGCGAATTCAGCCTTTGCTAAAGAAGAAGTTGTGAAAGAGGGGGATACGCTCTGGGGAATCTCTGAAAAACACGGGGTGGACCTAAAGGACCTAAAAGAATGGAACAAGCTTTCCTCAGATTTTATTAAACCTGGCGACAAGCTAACCATTTCTTCAGAAAAGAACGAACAATATAACATAGAAGAAGGAGACAGCCTTTGGAAAATTGCTGAAAAATTCAATGTCAGCATTGAAGATCTTGTTGAGTGGAATGGATTGAATTCCGATATCATTCATGCGGGACAAACACTAAGCGTTAGCGGACAAGCACAAGCTGATGCAGGGGAAGCTCCATCTGAACCCCAACCAAGTGAACCCGTAAAACAAGAGGAGGCAGAAGCACCTAAAGCTGCTCCTGAAGAGAATAATACATCAGATCAACAAGCTGCAACGAAGGAATTAACCGTTACTGCTACAGCATACACTGCAGATTGTGAAGGTTGTTCCGGAGTCACTGCTACTGGGAAAGACTTAAAAGCTGACCCTAATGCAAAAGTAATTGCGGTTGATCCAAGCGTGATTCCATTAGGCACAAAAGTAGAAGTAGAAGGCTATGGAGAAGCGGTAGCATCCGATACTGGCGGCGCAATTAAAGGTAATAAAATTGATGTCTTTGTTCCAAGTAAAGATGAAGCACAAAAATGGGGATCTAAACAAGTAAAAGTAAAAATATTAAACTAGAAAAAAGCACTGAATCTTTGATTCAGTGCTTTTTTAATAGCTATTATTTTTCTATCCAATAGATCGCGCCAGATTCTGATGATTGATCAATTTCTACTTGAAAATGATGTTTTTCATAAAAATGCACGAGACGGTCTACGTGATCCCAATCTCTAGGTGCAATATCACCTGTAATTTCGGGGATGTTAAGATCTCTTGCTTTTTCCTTAAGAAATTTCATGCAAATTGAGCCGTAGCCTTCGTTATGCGGCCCTTTAATATCACCGATGTGAATGGATTCGTCTTGAATGGAAGCAATTAAAGAGAAGTTGCTGGAGCCCCTATATGCTGATTTGCAATCGTTAAGCATAATTTTAAGTGTTTGGCCATCATCAATCGAATGTACGATGATCCAATCGTCATCCTTCGATTGATCAATTCCAAGCACGTTCGATTTTTTTGAGATTTCCTTCATATTTTCCTGCATTCTGTATAGTTGAAATTGCAAATCCTCCAGTTCTGCCGAATCCGAAATTTCACCTGCCAGCCTATTCATTTTTCAACACTCCTTTAAAAAAATCACAATTATACATTCTAGTAAAATATGCTGATTATTGCAACCTATCCAGGAAAATAGGCATATTTACCAAGTAATTTTAGAATAGGAGTTTTATTTCAACAGACTGTGGAAAAGAAATAGAAAACGCATTATTTTTTCGGAAGGGGATCGTATCAATATGAATAAAGTGCTCCAAAAGCTTAGGAGCTGTCAACTGCAATCGCCTGATCGGATGCTGACTATGTATTTAAATACAGACAGCAGGGATCCAGATCAGCAAGGCGGTGAATGGAAAATTGCCTTAAAAAACGGACTCACTCGAATTAATGAATATTTGGAAGCAAGCAGCGAGGATGAACATAGTCGATTTAATAAAATAAAAGACCGTATTGACCAATACATTCAGGAACTCGGCAAAAATATGCCAAGAAGTCTCGTCATCTTTGCTTCAATTGACAGTCAAATATGGCATTGCTTTCAGCTGCAAATACCTGTCGAGACCAGCTTTTATTGGGAAGAACGTGCGATGGTCAGCCAATTGGAGAAAATATATGACGCCTATCCATCTATAGGGGTAATCCTTACACAGCAAAATGAAGTGAAGATTTTAGACACGTCTTTAGGTGAAATTAACGATATCGAGCACTATCTATTTGACTTAGAATCTGAGACGTGGAGAAAAAGGGATGACCAAAAAAAGGTTCAAGTAACGACAGGCGGCGCAGAGAAAACACCGCAAAAAGATATTTTTAAAGAACGGGAAAAAGACATTCAAAAAAGACTGTATAAAAGTTTAGGAAGCAAGCTCGACAAAAAAGCCGCAGACCGTAAGTGGAAAAAAATCATTATTGCGGGAGATAAAAAGACTGCGGAGTTTATAAAAAGCAGTATGAATAAATCGATCGACGAAATGATCCAGAAAAATCTCCTGAATGAAAAAGAAAGCAAAGTAGCTGAAGAGCTGCTATTAAAAGAGTGATTTTGCGAGGCCGACATCGATCGGCCTTTTTAAGTGTGTCGATATTCTGACGATCACACTCATTTTATTGACTTTCTACTTAAATTCTCTTACGCTTTGTTTAGTTTACGGATAGGAGAGATTTCCCGATGAACCACTCAGAGCATAAACCGAAAAGTTACACAGGTATTGTCGTTACATTAACGATCGCAATTAACGGACTTGTGACCTTATTGTTCTTTCTCCCTGAAGCGGAACGATTTCGTCATTTAGATTTAACGTTTTTACCACTATTAAATGCAATATGCAATAGCTTTACGTTTATTTTTCTGCTTGCAGCTCTTTTTATGATCAGGCAAAAAAATATCAAAGCCCATAAGCGATTTATATTCGCAGCCTTTACAACGACAGCGATATTTCTGATATCTTATGTTACATATCACGCGCTAACAGAAAGCACGCCATACGGAGGGGAAGGGATTATTCGGCCGATCTATTATTTCATTTTGCTCTCACACATTTTGCTTTCCATTGTAATTGTGCCTATGGCATTAATCACCTTGTTCCGGGGCTTGAATATGAAAGTGGAACGCCACAAAAAAATTGCGAGATGGACGATGCCGCTTTGGCTATATGTGAGCATAACAGGGGTTATCGTTTATATTATGATTTCTCCGTATTATTGAAAAATCACGCTTGATTATTCTTCAAGCGTGATTTCGTTTGTTAACGAATCGTCTAAATTCAATTTTTCTTCTACGGTATCTGCTTTTTGGTTTACTTTTTCTGAATAAGAAAAGTCTCCGTAACAATAGGGATAACGGAAATTACTCTTATTTCCACCACAATTATATAATTCAGGATTTGCATTCACCTGAATTTCGGAAAATTGTTTGGCAAGGTTTTCTGAGTGTTTGCCGCCGTTTTTTGCGATATAGTCTATGTACCCAGGCCCCATGTTGTAGCTTTGAATGATCGTATCAAGGTCGACGCCTTTTTCCTTACCCGTGTTGTAATTTTTAGAGAATTGCTTAATCCCTTGTTTAATGCTGGCATCGGCATCTTTAATTTCATTCCGGCCTAAGCCAAGAGATTCAGAGGCTTGCATGGGATCGGTACCTTTCCCTTTTGATTCCTGATACATCATGCCTAATACTAAAGCGGTGTACTGTTTTAACTCATGTTTGTTTAATTCATCTTCTACCATAGGCTGGTATTCTGACAATCTCTTTAAAACCACAGGTTCAGTATCAAAAGGAAGGTTTTTAAATAAATTCGTATTTACAACGAGCAGCAGCAAAACGAATACAGCCAATACAAAGATACTCAGGCACCCAGTAAGCGACAAACATCCTGCTTTCTTTTTCTTCAATCACATTCACCTCTGCAGAATAAGTCAGCTCAGCTGTGCACATGGCTTCATTATGCCATAAATCCCAGTAACGAACCAAGCCAAATCCATTAGAAATATGAAAAAAGATACCATAAATGACTAGGATAGATGGATAGTCTGAAGAAAACGAAATTGCCTAAATATCACTAAAGATTCCTATTAACTAAGAGTTTTACAATTAATTCTACCTATTTTTCTTAACAATCTTCGATTTCATAGTGGAGAATCTAGATATCGTTCGGTCTCTGGCTTTCCCATAAACTTAGTAACATCAGGCGTATTGTCGTCATTCACAAATGTTTTTACATATTGATAAATGAGCATCATGAAATATCTCAAGGTTAACTTTACAACAAACTCAATAAAGTGCTTGTCGTTGACAAGGTATGATAAATCATCTACTCTTGACTTGGATAAACGAGAGTACTTGCTCAGATACATTTGAAGAAGAAGGGATTACAAAGTTGAAACATGTCTCCGAACTGGATGAAGAAACGCTATTTATCGTCTCTCAAACGTTTAAAGCTCTTTCTGATCCTACTAGAATAAGGATTCTTTATCTTTTGTCTTGCAGCGAACACTCGGTCAACGGAATTGCTGAGCATTTGGGACTGCTCCAGTCTACGGTTTCCCATCAGCTGAGATTTTTGAAAAATCTGCGTCTTGTCAAATCAAGACGAGAAGGGACAACTATTTATTATTCTCCTGAAGACCAGCATGTAATGGACGTTCTGCATCAAATGATTCATCATGCACAGCATGACTGAATGCTAATAAAAAAAGCATTCAGTCGAATGCTCTCTTAAGAAAGGAAGCTGTATTATTTGTTTTCACTGTATGCTTCATTGTCTTGAAGTCTTTCCTTTCCTTTTCTTAGTACAAACATATTAAAACCGATGTAATATACAGCTAGCAAGAAGAATATGAGTAATGTTGCTGGATCGGTATCGTAAGAAACAGGCTCGGTGCCTGAAACGGTAATCATTCTGTAGACCAAGCGACTTAAAAAAAGAAAGATAATGAAAAGCTCTATCCATAAATGAGTTCGGTAAAATAATGCATTTTCACGAAATTCAAACATGATATTTTTCATCGCATAAGCTACAAGAATGCCGCCTAATAGGATACCGGCCAAATCATATACATAGGATAATGGATGCTGTGCGCTAAAATACAGAAAGATAAAGGAAATGATAGAGAAAATGGCAATTCTAAATTTGATCAGGTTCGGTTTAAAAGGCTGAAATCCCATCGATTTTCTGACTCTTCGAAATATAACAAAAGCAACGAGTAAAATCGGAGCAAGAAATTGCAGCAGATGTTCCAAAGAATGTGCCTCCTTTTTTAAATTTAAAACATGTTCATAGTAGACGATACGAAGCTTATTTGCAAACCGGATGAATAATTTTGGCATTCTTACCTTGAATGCTTATTTCAAGATATTAGCGTAGAAAAGGAGAATCGTTTATGGTGCTAGATCTAGAGAAGGTGTCCTTGAAAAGAGAAGGTGCCTGGATACTAAAAGACATCGATTGGAAAATACGCAAGGGAGAACATTGGGTATTATATGGTTTAAATGGTGCTGGGAAAACCGCAATATTAAAAATGATGAATGCGTATTATTTTCCTACAAGCGGGAACATGACGGTAGTTGGAAAAGAATTTGGGAAAACGCCTCTTGGGGAGCATCTTAGGACAAAAATTGGTTTTGTCTCTTCTTCTATCCAACGTATGTTTTATCCTGCTGACAGCGCATACCAAATCATATTAAGCGGAGCTTTTGCTTCAATTGGACTATATGAAACGCCGACAGATCAGATGAGAAAAAAAGCCATTTCTTTACTGGAAAAGCTCGGCTGTATGAATTATGCGGACCGAAGCTATGAAACGCTTTCCCAGGGCGAACGGCAGCGTGTTCTGATTGGAAGGGCACTGATGGCAGATCCTGAATTGTTAATATTAGATGAACCCACGACAGGCCTGGACTTTATTGCGCGAGAAAGCCTGCTAAAAACGATTAGTGATATAGCTGAACAGCCAAACGCTCCAACCTTGATCTATGTAACTCATCATGTTGAGGAAATCCTTCCTGTATTTAATAAAACATTATTATTGAGACGAGGAGAGGTATTTGCATCAGGTGATACGAAAGACATGATCACAAGCAGCCAGCTCACGCAATTTTTTGAGCTGCCTGTGGATATCATCTGGCAAAATAGCCGGCCGCTGTTATCTAAAAAAACAAAATGTACCGAGCATTTGTAAGCAAAACGCTAAAATAGAGGAGTGTTTGAATGCCAATTAAACAACTGCTTATTAATCAATTGGTTGCTTGTTGCAATGAAAGCTCCTGGTTTGTATGTTATTCTGACGCGGTGAAAAATTTGACTGAAGAGGAAGCGTGTATGAAGCCGTCCTCCCCGGAACATTCTATCAAAGAAATTTCTTATCATTTATTTTATTGGAACGAAAGGTATTTAAAACGGTGGAAAGGAGAGCAGGTGGCTGAGAACGCGTTACCCTTTGCCGAAACGTTTCATCTTCCGGCAGAAGCGAGCTGGGAAGAAATTAAACATAACGTAATTCAAATATTTTCAGAATGGATCGATGAGCTTCAGAATTGTGATGAACAGCAGCTTTTAGAGCAGGTTGCCTGGTCAAATTCGACATGGAGTGATGAAATCAGCTATTTGACGATTCATTCCGCGTATCACATTGGACAAATTGTAACGGCAAGAAAACGGCAAAATTCCTGGAAGAATGAATACGGCGTTTAACATTCTTGCTTTTCGTTAAATAGATCTTAATTCGAGCTAAAGACTTTTTTAGGAACAATGGTTAAACTAGTTGAAAAAAGCAGGTGGATATATGGCAGTTATAGATGATTTACTGAAGCTGGATATTCGGATCGGCACCATCATAGAAGCAGAAGCTTTTCCCGAAGCAAGAGTTCCGGCGATTAAGCTGACGATAGATTTCGGAGAAGAAATCGGAGTGAAACAATCAAGCGCACAAATTACAAAAAGGTACGTACCTGAAGAATTAAAAGGCAGGCAAATCATTGGCGTTGTCAATTTCCCGCCTCGCCGAATCGCCGGATTTAAATCAGAAGTTCTGGTTCTTGGCGGTGTTCCTTCGAAGGAAGATGTTATTTTACTTCGTCCGGATGAAGAAGCGCCGAATGGGACAAAAATTGGCTAAAAATCAAAAAGGTACGATTGCTATGATCGGCAGTCGTACCTTTTTACTATGTTAAAAATCATCTGTATTCTCTTATACCGGCTACAATAATTGTGCCCGGCTTTTCTGTTTTTTTCAATTTTTGAAAGGTCGTTCCTAAATCCTTGCATGCGTCTACTGTATCGTTGACTTTTTCTTTCTTCAGATTTATATCCAGTTGAATTTTTTGCTGTGCGTCAGATAATCTATTTGCTTCATTTTTTATTTCTTCAATATTGTTTTGCAATTGGCCAACACTTGCTTGTACTTTGTTAAGTGATGTATTTATTTCTTTTTTCGCTTTTACTCCAGAAACGCCTAAATAAACAAGTGAAATAATAATTAAAGCTGCACTAACATATACTATTGTCATTACAAATCCCCATTTCTCTATCAGTTTCCTCTACTATTTCCCCCTTATTAAAAAAACAAAACAAGTAATTATCTAGTTAGATTCACTATTAGTATGATAGATTATCTAACATATAAATTGACCGAATCACTTTGGAAGAATAATATCTTACTGTGAGATATTGCAATATTCCTAGAAATGTGTCAAAATTAAAAAAATTCTCTATCTTTGAAGTATGAGTTTTAGGAGGCTTTTTAGTGAAGAAAATAACGTTTGGTTCATTGATTTTCATTCTAGCATTTTCCCTTCTCCTATCAGCATGTGGGACCCAGTCAAATAGCGGTGCAGAAGGCGAAAAAAACGGAGACAATAAGACGCTTCGAGTGGTTACAGATGCGAATTATGCTCCATTTGAATCCATGGATAAAGGTGAAGTCGTTGGCTTCGATATTGATTTTGTAAAGGCGGTAGCGGAAGAAGCGGGATATGCCGTCAAAATTGAGAGCGTCGGCTGGGATCCTGTATTTGCTGAACTGCAAAGCAAGAGTGCTGATTTAGGCGTTTCTGCAATCACCATTAACGACGACCGAAAAAAAACATATGACTTTTCCGTGCCATACTTTTTATCTACGCAAAAGATCCTGGTGCCAGAGAACAGCGATATTAAAAGCGCAGAAGACTTAAAAGGTAAGAGAGTAGCCGTTCAAAATGCAACTACCGGACAAGAAGCAGCTGAAGGGCTTCTGGGAAAAAATAGCAAGGACATTAAAAAATTCGACAATAACAACCTTGCGATTATGGAAATGACAAGCGGCGGCGCGGATGCAGTGGTGGCTGACAACACAGTTATTGAAGAATATGCGAAGAACAACCCTAATCAAAAATTAAAAGTAATCGAAGATGATACGTTCGAAAATGAATACTATGGTTTGATGTTTCCAAAGGACAGCGAGCTGAAAGAAAAATTTGATAAGGCCATTAATGAAGTTTTTGATAATGGAACGTATAGCAAAATCTATGAGGATCACTTTAAGATCGAGCCTGAAATTGATCTTCTAAAAGAGCAGCAGTAAAAAAAGGGGACGAAGAAAAAATTGCGTAATCTGGAACTATTCAGTTACGCAATTTTTCATACTGGAGGATTTGTAAGTGGATTTTCAATTTGAGATTATTAAAGAGTACGCACCATTCATTCTAAATGGGACATTGCTGACCATCGGCCTGTCTATCGCCGGAATCCTGATCGGGACGATACTTGGACTCGGGATCGGGCTTGGGAAAATGATGAGAAACAAGCTTCTTTCTTTTCCATTTGCTTTTTACATTACTTTTTTCCGCGGAACCCCATTTATTGTTCAGTTGTTTATTATCCATTTCGGTGTTGTTCCAATGTTTACAGGAGGAACAAATCCGATATTGGCTTCGATCATTGGATTATCCCTAAATTCAGCTGCATACATAGCAGAGGTATTTAGAGGCGGGATCCAATCGATTGATAAAGAGCAAACCGAAGCGTCTAGGTCGCTGGGGCTGACACATGTCCAAACGATGAGATACATCATCTTGCCGCAGGCTTTTAAACGGATCATTCCTCCGATGGGAAACGAATTTATAGTGTTAATTAAAGAAACAGCGGTATTGGCTTTTATTGCAGCTCCAGAAATTATGTATTGGGGAAGAGCCATGCAGGGGCAATATTTCCGGATCTGGGAACCATATTTAACAGCAGCCGTTATCTATTTGATTTTAACTCTTACGATGACCCTTATCTTACGGGCGATCGAAAAGAAAATGGAGTTGGCGTAAGAATAAGGTTAACTTTAATAGGCAAGAGATGCTTGTTAAAGTCAACCTTTTTAAAATAATGGCTTATCGATATTGTTGCAGTTTTGAAAAAAATTCAATGACAAATTGATAAAAAACCTTTACAGACGGTGCGACTTCTTTATTTTTTGATATAATAACACCTACAGTCCTCGTTATTTGCGGAAAATCAATCGGGATTTTCACAGTAAATCGCGGTGTTGTTTCATAAAAGGTGCTTTCGGGTAAAAGTGTAACACCTATGCCCGCAGACACAAGACCCTTGATCGCATCCAAGTCTTCACCTTCAGATGATATAATCGGTGAGTATCCAGCCTGTTGACATGAATCCATAACCATTTTTCTTAATATATACCCTTTGGGAAACAAGACAAATGAATCGTTTTTCAGATCGCTTAAATGGATTCTGTCACGATTAGCAAGAAAATGATTGACTGGAAGAAGGGCGAAAATTCTTTCTGTAAATAAAATATCTCCGGTGATCCCGGGATTGTCTTTAGGTACCGGTGCTAAAAAAGCCAAATCGATTTCCCTGTTTATGACAGCATCGATCAAAAATCGATAGGAGCCCTGCCTTAAATGAAAAGCGACATTCGGATGCTCTTCTTTGAACGTTGAAATGACAGTCGGCAGAAGCTGCTTGGCAAGGCTTGTCGGGAATCCGATTTTTATCGTTCCTTTATCAGGATCCAGGTATTCGTCAATTTGTTCTTTTGCATAATCGATGCCTTTCATCGCAATCTTAATATGAGATAAAAATTGCTTTCCGATTTGTGTTAGCTTTACATTTCTTCCTTCACGTTCAAACAATGCGACCCCTAATTCTTCTTCCAGGTTAGCAATTTGTCTGCTGATCGCGGATTGAGCCACGTGGAGACTATCAGCAGCTTCAGACATATGCTCCCTTTCTGCAACCTCCATAAAATACCTAAGCTGACGGAGTTCCATTTTATTAAATCACCCACTTATCTCATATTGAGATTGTTTTAATCTAAATTATATATTGTTTATATTAATATGAAAACCTACAATGTAAATATACACTGTAAGATTTTATGACCGAAATATTGAAAATTGAACGGGGGAGAGAATAAATGAGTTTTAATCAAATGCCTAATGCACAAGGTCTCTACCGTCCTGAATTTGAACACGATGCGTGCGGAATCGGCCTGTATGCACATTTAAAAGGCCATGCAACACATGACGTTGTAAAAAAAGGACTAAAGATGCTATGCCAGCTTGATCATAGAGGCGGACAGGGAAGTGATCCTGAAACTGGAGATGGAGCCGGTTTAATGGTCCAAATTCCAGATTCATTTTTCAGAAAAGTCTGCACGAGTTTTCAATTACCTGAACAAGGCCGCTACGGAGTAGGGATGGCCTTTTTTTCCACGAATGAACAAGAAAGAAAAAAAATCGAGGAACAAATCAATACGCTTATTAGAAACGAAGGACAACAGCTGCTTGGCTGGAGAACTGTTCCTGTAAATCCAGATAAAATCGGAAAAACAGCACATGGAAGTCTGCCGTTTATTCGTCAAGTATTTATCGGGGCAAATGATCAGATTACGAATGATCTTGATTTCGAACGGAAGCTTTACATTATCAGAAAACAAGCGGAAAACTGGGCGGCGAAAGAGGAATTACCTTTTTATATTCCAAGTCTCTCCAGTAAAACCATTGTATTTAAAGGGCTCTTAACTCCAGAGCAAGTCGATGAATTTTACCTTGATCTAAAGGATTCTTCGTTCCTTTCAAATTTTGCTCTAGTTCATTCCCGCTTTAGTACAAATACGTTTCCGAGCTGGGAAAGAGCACACCCTAACCGTTATTTGATTCACAACGGAGAGATTAATACTCTTCGCGGGAATATCAACTGGATGAAGGCAAGGGAAAAACAATTTGTTTCGGATGCTTTCGGTGATGATTTAGAAAAAATCCTTCCGATTCTTGACGAAAACGGGAGTGATTCCTCTGTCCTTGACAATGCGTTTGAATTTTTTGTGCTTGCAGGACGCAAACCGGCTCATGCAGCTATGATGCTGATTCCTGAACCATGGACAGAAAATCCGTATATGTCAAAAGAAAAACGCGCTTTTTATGAGTTTCATAGTACGATGATGGAGCCTTGGGATGGCCCGACTGCGATTTCGTTCACAGATGGCAAACAAATTGGTGCCATATTAGATCGGAATGGTCTTAGGCCTGCCCGTTACTATGTGACAAATGACGATTACATCATCTTTTCTTCAGAAGTAGGCGTCATTGATGTAGAGGAAGAGGATGTCCGTTATAAAGACCGTTTGGAACCGGGGAAAATGCTCCTTATTGATTTAGAAGAAGGCCGCATTATTTCTGATGAGGAAGTGAAATCAGAAATCGCTGGCGAAATGCCTTATCAAGAATGGATGAATCAAGAGCTTGTTCATATTGCCCATGATCAGGAGGAATCAGGAGAAGATATTTCAAGTGATTTACTTGCCCGTCAGAAGGCATTTGGATACACCTATGAAGACGTAAAGAAATATTTGCTTCCTGTCATCAATGAAGGCAAGGATCCGCTTGGTTCCATGGGAAATGACGCGCCTCTTGCTGTGCTGTCAGATCGGCCGCAATCGCTTTTTAATTATTTCAAGCAGTTGTTCGCACAGGTTACTAACCCGCCAATTGATGCAATTCGTGAGCAAATTGTCACGTCAACGATTACGTGGATTGGCGCAGAAGGTGATATTCTTCATCCAACGCCGGAATGCTCAAGAAGAATTAAGCTGTATACACCGCTGCTTACAAACGGCCAGCTGAATGGCTTAAAAACAAATGTTCATCCTGATTTTAAAAGCAAAAAGATTCATACCCTGTTTAAAACAGATGTAAAAGACGGCTTGAAACAAATGTTTAAAGAAGCTGAAACAGCGATTGCAGGCGGAGTCAGCCTCTTGATTCTTTCTGATCGCGCGATGGATAGCGAAAATGCTCCTATTCCAACACTTCTTGCTGTTAGTGCGCTTCATCAGCATTTAATCCGTAAAGGGATTCGGACAAAAGCGAGCATCATTGTCGAGTCCGGAGAAGCAAGGGAAGTTCATCATTTCGCTGCATTGATTGGTTACGGTGCGGATGCGATCAATCCTTATCTCACATTTGCAACGTATAAAGATGAGATCAAAAAAGGCAATCTCGATATGACTTATGAAGATGCCGTTATTAAATACAGCAAGAGCATTACGGAAGGCGTCGTAAAAGTCATGTCCAAGATGGGAATTTCGACGGTTCAAAGCTATCGCGGAGCGCAAATTTTTGAAGCAGTCGGCATTAGTAATGCAGTTATTGATGAGTATTTTACAGGTACGCATTCACAGATCGGCGGAATTGATCTAAATACAATTGGGAAGGAAACACTCCTTCTTCATAAAGAAGCTTATAAACCTGCGGTTGATCAAACATTGGATCCAGGAAGCGATTTCCAATGGAGAAAGCATGGAGAGCATCATGCCTTTAATCCAAAAACGATTCACACGCTTCAATGGGCTTGCCGTAAAGGTGATTATTCACTCTTTAAAGAGTACTCAAATGCAGCAGACGAAGAACGGCTAGGGTTTTTGCGAAATCTTTTCGCATTCAATGAAGATCGCAAATCGCTTCCAATTGAAGAAGTAGAATCAGCGGACAGCATTGTGAAACGGTTTAAAACCGGGGCTATGTCATTTGGATCACTTAGCCAAGAAGCTCATGAAACGCTTGCTATTGCGATGAACCGTATCGGTGGTAAAAGCAACAGCGGTGAGGGCGGTGAGGATCCGAATCGTTTTACACCTGATGCTAATGGCGATAATCGGAGAAGTGCTATCAAGCAAATTGCCTCCGGAAGATTTGGCGTCAAGAGCCACTATTTAGTGAATGCTGATGAACTGCAAATCAAAATGGCTCAAGGCGCGAAGCCTGGGGAAGGCGGACAGCTTCCGGGAAATAAAGTGTACCCATGGGTTGCTGGTGTCCGCGGCTCAACACCTGGTGTCGGCTTAATTTCGCCTCCGCCGCATCACGACATCTATTCTATCGAGGATCTAGCACAGCTGATCCACGATTTGAAGAATTCAAATCGAGATGCGAGAATCAGCGTGAAGCTGGTTGCAAAATCTGGAGTTGGAACGATTGCTGCAGGTGTCGCAAAAGGAGCAGCAGATGTTATTGTCATCAGCGGATACGACGGCGGTACCGGTGCTTCGCCAAAAACGAGTATTAAACACACTGGTCTACCTTGGGAGCTTGGCTTAGCTGAAGCCCATCAGACGTTGATGCTCAATAACCTTCGGAACAAAGTTGTCCTTGAAACCGACGGAAAGCTGATGACAGGCCGTGATGTCGTAATGGCTGCATTGTTTGGAGCCGAAGAGTTCGGCTTTGCTACTGCGCCATTAGTTGTTCTTGGCTGTATCATGATGCGTGCCTGCCATTTGGATACGTGTCCGGTAGGTGTCGCAACGCAAAATCCTGAGCTTCGCAAGAAATTCACTGGAAATGCAGATCATATCGTGAATTTCATGTACTTTATCGCTGAGGAAGTTCGTGAAATTATGGCGGAGCTTGGCTTCAAAACATTGGATGAAATGGTAGGCCGTACTGATGTCCTTCGTGTCAGCAGCCGTGCAAAATCGCATTGGAAGGCTGGTCAATTGGATCTTTCTACGCTTCTTTATCAAGTGTCAGAGGGTGATCGCACGTTTAATACGCCGCAAAACCATAAGCTTGATAAATCTTTAGACTTACAAGAAATACTGCCTGCAGTGCTTTCTGCAATTGAAAAGAAAGAACGTGTCAATCATTCATTTGAGATTCATAATACAAATCGAGTGGTTGGAACGATCGTTGGCAGTGAAATTTCAAAACGTTACGGAGAAGAAGGCTTACCGGAAAACACAATCAATTTAACGTTTAATGGTTCAGCAGGCCAGAGCTTCGGCGCCTTTGTTCCTAAAGGGATGTCTCTACAATTGATTGGCGATGCAAATGATTATTTAGGCAAAGGCTTATCCGGCGGAAAAATTTCTGTTAGAACGCCTGATAATTTCTCCAGCCCGAATTCAGACAATGTTATTATCGGGAATGTCGCTTTTTACGGAGCTACGAGCGGAGAAGCTTATATTAACGGTCGTGCAGGCGAACGGTTCGCCGTACGAAACAGCGGTGTGAAGGTTGTCGTTGAGGGCATCGGTGAGCATGGCTGCGAATATATGACAGGAGGGCGCGTTGTTGTCCTTGGAGAAGTCGGAAGAAACTTCGCTGCCGGAATGTCTGGTGGTATCGCCTATGTATATGCTGGCGACCAAAAAGAATTTAAAAGAAAATGCAATCAGGAAATGGTTGACTTTGAAAAACTGATCGATGAAAACGAAATTCACGAGTTGAAAGAGATGATCGTCAATCATTTCAATCATACAGACAGCAAAAGAGCTGCTCAAATTTTGGAAAACTGGGAAGAAGAAATTCAAAACTTCGTTAAAGTGATTCCGAATGATTACAAGAAAATGGTCGAAAAGATAAACGAACAAAAAGCTGCTGGTTTCTCCGACGAAGAAGCAATGATGTTTGCATTCGAATCAAGCACCAGAGGAGAAAACGCCCCAGCATCAGCAAAGCATAAAGAAGCAGTAACCCATTAAGGAAAGGGGAGAGGACAAAATGGGTAAAAAAACAGGTTTTATGGAATACAAACGCGAAAAACCATCTGAGCGGGATCCTCTCAAGCGATTGGACGATTGGAACGAATATTCATCGCCTTTCTCTGAAGAAATGTCATCAAGACAAGGAGCCCGCTGCATGGATTGCGGTACTCCTTTCTGCCAAATCGGAATGGACGTGAATGGCTACACCTCCGGATGCCCGATTTACAATTTGATTCCCGAATGGAACGATCTTGTTTATCGCGGTAGATGGAGAGAGGCTCTAGAAAGATTATTAAAAACGAATAACTTCCCTGAATTCACGGGCCGTGTTTGTCCTGCGCCATGTGAAGGCTCTTGTACGGTTGCAATCTCTGATCCTGCCGTTACGATCAAAAGCATCGAGCGCACGATTATTGACAAAGGCTTTGAAAACGGCTGGATTCAAGCGAGAATTCCTGAAAAACGCACAGGCAAAAAAATTGCGATCGTTGGTTCCGGCCCAGCTGGTTTAGCTGCGGCTGACCAATTGAATCAAGCCGGACATTCGGTTACAGTCTATGAACGTGCTGATCGTGCCGGCGGCCTGTTAACCTACGGAATTCCGAACATGAAGCTTGAAAAGGAAGTTGTTGAACGACGGATTAAGCTTCTTACTCAAGAAGGTATCGATTTTGTTCTGAATACAGAAATCGGAAAAGACGTAACGGCAGATGAGCTAAAAGAGCAATTTGATTCCGTTATCCTTTGTACCGGTGCACAAAAACAACGTGATCTATTAATTGAAGGCCGTGAAGCAAAAGGTGTCCACTTTGCTATGGATTATTTAACAGATACGACGAAAAGCATGCTAGATTCCAATTTTAAAGATAAAAAGTTTATCAATACGAAAAATAAAGATGTTATTGTAATCGGCGGCGGAGATACAGGTGCTGACTGTGTTGCAACGGCTCTCCGTCAAAAGGCAAAAAGCGTGGTGCAATTCGGTAAGCATCCGAAGCTGCCTGATTCCCGCAACCCTGAAAACATGTGGCCTGAACAGCCGCACGTTCATACGATGGAATATGCATATGAGGAAGCACAAGCAAAATTCGGCGATGATCCTCGCCAATATGCAATTCAAACGACTAAATTAGTTGCCGACAGCAAAGGCAATTTAAAAGAGCTTCATACAATCCAAATGAAAAAAATAAAAAATGAACACGGAAAGTATGAATTTCAAGAGATTCCTGGATCAGAAAAAGTCTGGCCGGCTCAATACGTCTTTATCGCCATCGGTTTTGAAGGCACTGAAGCACCATTAATGGAGCAATTCGGGGTCAACATGACTAGAAATAAAGTTCAAGCTGCTTATGGCGATTACAAGACCAATGTCGACGGCGTTTTCGCTGCCGGAGATGCAAGAAGGGGCCAAAGCCTGATCGTTTGGGCGATTAACGAAGGAAGAGAAGTAGCAAAAGCTGTAGATACCCATCTAATGGGATCAACTGTATTGCCATAAGGAAAAGAGCCTTAATCTGGTGTTTACGCACTGGATTAAGGCTTTTTTTGATTAGAAACAAGGCAAGAGCGGATATTTTTTCGTCATGCATTTACTTTGTGAAAAAGATGAATCATAAATTAGCAGAAATAGAGATCGTTCAATTATTAAATAAAACATCTGAACAGATTAGAGTATGAGAAAATAATTCAAATACTATTGTAGAACAAAATAATATATGTGAATGGGAAACAACTAACTTATGTGCAATAATGATAAGGAGAAGAATGGCATTATAAACAAGAGTAACAATTTTTAAAGAGATAATAAAACAGCACTTGCTTTCTCAGAACTTTGCAAAAGAAGAAAAGATGGTGGCTTATGACGAAATTCGAATTTAAAAATCAAGAAGAACTGGGATCATTTTTAATGGATGAAGTATTAACCAGACAAGAAGCTGAAATGTATTTAAATATGAAGAAACAAAGTTTTCCCCGTTCCCTCAAAAAAGAAAAAATACGTCCCTTTAAAACATCCGGGAAAACCCAGCTCTTTTTAAAAAGTGATTTAAGACCCTACAAAGAAGAACTGGAAACCGAATTAAAGAAATACAACCCTAATCATGATGAATAAGAGATCTGGCACCAGTTCGGTTTCTCCATATTCAAATAAATGTTAATGATTATTTTATTATTAATATTAATATTTTTGTTTTTGTTAATGTTATTTTATATAAAACAACATCATTGGATATCCTCACACGAATCTAACACAACCGATGCTCCATCATTTTTTAAGTGACAAAAGTGAAATTTCTCTTGACAATTTTATATCAGCTGAAATAGAATAAAATTAAATGACAGTCAGTACTGACAGTCTATTTGAAAGGAGTGAGTGTATGAGCAATAGTAATAATTTAAGCCGATGATAAGCTGCTGTTGGCAGCGATCGATTTAATAGCGGAGAAAGGCTACAATGGTGTATCTACCAAGGAAATCGCTACTATGGCAGGTTTGAGTGAAAAAACGCTGTTTCGCCGATTTGGAAGCAAACAAAACCTTCTCGAAATGGCGTTTGACCGTTTTCATTATGCCGAAGAGATAACAAAACTTTTTAACGAGAAGCTCGTATGGGATTTGCAAACAGACTTGCTCCTGATCAGTCGAACATATCATGAAATTATGAATCGTAACCGGAAAATGATTATGATCAGCATCAAGGAGGAAGGGCATTTACCTGGGTTTAGAGAAAGAACACAAAAACACCCTCGACAGCTTTTGGATATTCTAACCAATTATTTTACGGCTATGTACGAAAAAGGAAAGCTAATTCGAACGGACCCCGAGCTACAGGCGTTGTCGTTCATAATGCTGAATTTCGGAGCTTTTATGAACAACCTGGATAATGATATGAATTTTCCAAATGTTTCACTCGAAAGGTTTATAACAGAAAGTACTCAACTATTCACCAGGGCTTTAACCCCTAATATTATTTAAATAAAATGTCAGTCAGTACTAACGGTCATTTGTGGTAAACTTTTTATAGAGATGTACTTTTGTCAAAAAAAAGATCACTTTAAAACAAATTTCGGTACTTTTATGAAACAAAACGTAAGATTGTGCCAAAATCACTTGAAATTTCTTGCCTTTTTCCTAATATTAACAAATTTACAAGCAGGAAAGATATTTTTAATTAAGGAGGTTTTTTTAAATGAATACTAAACCAATAGTGTGGATTAATGTATTTACTGCCAAACCAGGTAAACTAGATGAATTGGTCGCTATCCAATCTGAAGAATTATTAAACTTTAAAAGCAAGGGTGTACCTGGTTGGATTAGTAGTCGTTGGCATCGTTCAGTCGATAATAACAAGGCAATTATGGTGACTACCTGGGAGAGTATTGAGTTTCATAAAAGTTGGTTAGAAAAAGCTGGATTTGCAGAACACCTAAACAAAATTCAACATCTGATTGAAGGAAAAGAAGGTGGGTACTACACGTTGGAGGAAAACATAGAAAACTAATAACCTGTTAAATTATAGATCTTTTATTTAATCAGTGATCTCGCTGGCTACTGCACTAACCTTTAAGCAAGTTATTTTATCAGCTTAAAAAATGAAATGTATAAAGGAGAAATGCTTTATGTCTAAAGAAAAAGTAGCATTTATTACAGGCGCGGGACGCGGAATTGGAGCGGCTACAGCGAAAGAGTTAGCAGGAATGGGTATAAAAGTTGCAATTAACTACTTATCTGACCATAAAAGTGCAGACCAAGTGGTAAATTAAATTCGATCGCATGGAGGAGATGCTATCAAAATTCAGGGAGATGTTTGTAGTGCTGAACAAGTAACCCTTATGACCAATGAGATCCTTGATCATTGGGGACGGATTGATATTTTAGTTAGTAATGCCAACATCCCTTTTGTTATAAAGCCTTTTCTTACTATTTCATGGGCGGAATTTTCACAGAAACTAAATGATGAAATCAAAGCTGCTTATCATCTTTCGCAGGCAATTTTACCGATTATGAAGGAAAACAGTTATGGACGGATCGTCTATATAGGAAGTGCAGCTGCGAAAATTCCAGAAAAAAACTTTATTGCTCATGGAACAGCAAAAGCAGCGCTTGTCCAATTTGCCAAACAGATCGCCAAGGAATTTGGAGAATTCGGAATTACTGCTAATGTGATTTCACCAGGATTAGTAGAAACCGATGCTTCAAGAGAGCAAGTAAAACTACTTAAGTCAGAGTTTACTGCATTGACACCGTTGAAACGGATAGCTCAGCCTGAAGATGTTGCTAAGGCCATTGCGTTATATGTTACTGAGCGATCAGCATTTATCACTGGTTCATATATACCCGTAGATGGCGGTATGTATATGCTTTGACATTTTTTCCCCGATCAACTGCTGACAAGGGATTTAGTCAAAGATTACATAAGAAGATTTCTAAGATTATCGACGTTCCTTGGGAAATGGCGACAACAGAGGCTCTTCGTCATCCCGAAGTTAAAGGAACACGAACTTTTGTTCAGCCATACAAACAATGGTACTCCAAAAGGGTATATGAACTTTCAGCTTTTGAGCCGGAAATATATATTCGGTTAGTCAGAGTGATGAATCTTATCCGAAGCCCCCTCCATTTGTTTCATCCAAAAGTACTGTTCCCGATACTCACTAATCACCGGCATGAATGATTCTCCTGTTGTTAAAGTTCCTTAATCCTTCCTGACCAGGAAGGATTTTTTCTTGAATAATAGAGGGTTTTAATCATAAGATTTCAGAAAACACTTTAGATCTTCTTTCTCCTTTCCTTCATTACTGTAGGATAAATTTTTCTTAAAGGAGGAAATATTCCAAAAAATTCACAGAGTTAAACACACCAATTTAACTATAATAGTATTATGTAAACAAACTCATTTTCATAGCTTTGTCAAATTAGCTCTGTTATTATGAAAACTACTAAAACAGAAGTAAAGGATGCTGGCATGACGAAAAATAAAAATTGGCCAATTATTGCCGGAGCTATCTGGTCATTCGTTTTTGCAATAATGAGCTTTTACTGGGCACTTGGGGGAATGATCGGTGTAGAGTCGCTTGGAGGAAAAATCTATCAGCTTGCTCTTGAAAGAAACCCGCAATTTATTCTGCTGGTTTGGATCACGGGCTTCATCAAGGTGATAGGAGGAGTTTTCCTTTTGCTTATGCTAATGAATCGATTACCCGATTTTATTAAGAAATCATTGTACTGGATTTCGATTGTCGCAGGTATCTTTCTGTTTTTATATGGTGCTGCCAATTTCACGACCGTAGGTATGGCAAAATGGGGTTTACTCGAAATGGGACAACAAAGCCAAATTGGCGGTTTTATTTTTGGGAGCCCTTTTGGATGCTTGGTGGAATTCTTTATTTTATTGCAGGCAGGAGGGCAAGTAAAGAGTTTTCTGCTCGTTATTCATCCTAAATAATTTGAGCAGACCTCCGTCTAAATCTTGATGGTGTTACTAATTATTACATTCATTTTGAAAGGAGGTAAAAGTGAATGAGAATCTTAGTCGTAGGAGCAGGTGCAACTGGCGGATATCTGGGAGCGCGGTTAGCGGAAGCCGGAACTGACGTTACTTTTCTTGTGAGAGAGAAGAGAAAGAAACGCTTGAGCGAAACACAATTGAAGGTATCAAGTGTAAAAGGGGATGTGTCAATTGTCCCCAAAATGGTCGTTCGTGAAGAGCAGTCCCCCTTTGATGTAATTTTCATCACTTCCAAGGCTTATTCTTTGGACCAAGTTATTCATGATATTAAGCCATTTACATATTCTGAAACGTTGATTGTGCCTTTTTTAAACGGATTTGCCCATTATGAAAAACTATTTAAAACCTTTTCACAAGAACAAGTACTCGGTGGTCTTTGTTTCATCGAATCCACCTTAAATCACGAAGGCCATATTCTACATACCAGCCAGGCCCATAGATTTGTTTTTGGGGAATGGAATGGTAAGCGTACAAATCGAATAGAATCACTTGAGAAAGAGTTTGACGGTATAAATGCCGAAATTGTATCAAGTAATCAAATAATGAAGGAAGTTTGGCATAAATATTTGTTTATTGCAGCACTGTCCGGTATTACAACACTATTTAAACAGCCGATCGGACCGATTTTAAAGCTTGAAACCGGCAGGAACACGACGATCCAGGTTATACGTGAAATCGTGTCCGTAATGAGAGCCATTCAAGCACCGCTGTCTGAAAGCATTGAGTCCGATACGTTTAGCCAGATGCAAAACATGCACGAGGAAATGAAATCGTCCATGCTTCGAGATATGGAAAAGGGAAGCGTGATTGAAGATGATCATCTTCACGGATACTTGATCAAAAAAGGAGCTGAGCATGGCTTTAAAGTCCCAGTACTTGAAACCATTTATACGAATTTGAAGCTTTATTCGATGAACCATAATAATATTATGTAAACTAAAGATATGTTTTATTTTCCCGAGGAAAGGGAAAATTGTAATGAGTAAGGAGGATTTCAATGAATTATTCGAAAAGTCCGGGAATTGCAGCGGTATTAAGCTTTTTTTACACAGGTTTGGGCCAAATATATAATGGTCAAATTGCCAAAGGTATTTTATTTATCATTATCCATTGTATTAACATCGGGCTCATGTTTTTGCTTATTGGTTTTATCACGACACCTATTTTTTGGATATATGGTATGTATGACGCATATAAAACAGCTGAAAAATATAACAAGTCCATATAAAACGACTGAGCTTTTAATTGGTTGATCTCCACTTAGACTATCTAATGTAGCGTGGGTGCCAATTATACGGAAGAACCGATTTTGCAGAAATCGGTTTTTTACTGTTACAGGATGGGTTACTGGTGATTAATCTCCTTACTTTGTCATATCTCGTCTTTAAAAATAATAATCATGTGATAGCAGAAAAATAGGGGAGAGTTCAAAATGACTTTTAAGGATCACGTACGATGAAGTTTTTGATCACTGGTGCAAATGGACAGCTGGGCAATGAGTTAATAGAAACAATTAAAAAAGATAATAAACATTCAGTCATCGGATATGGGAAGCAGCAGCTCGATATAACTGACAGTAACCGATTAAAAGAAGTTCTTCAACTTGAAAAGCCTGACTGCATCATAAATGCTGCAGCTTTTACTAATATGGATCTCTGTGAAAAAGAACAAGAGCTGGCTATACTCAGTAACGGGCTTGGCCCTTACAATCTTGCTGCTGAAGCAAAAAAAAGAGGCATTAAGCTTTTCCATATTTCTTCCGGCTATGTGTACAGCGGTGAAAAGTTTCCTCCATATTTTGAGGAAGACCCGACAGATCCAAAAACAATTTTCGGCAAAAGTAAAAAACTAGGGGAAGAGCTTGCATTGCAGGAAAATAAAGAAATAACGATTATTCGGACGTCTTGGCTGTTTGGTCATTTCGGAGAAAATTTTGTCAAATCAACATACGACTTATCTCTTAGTTCAAAAGAAATTTTCACCATCAATGATCAATATGGCTGCCCAACCTATGCAAAGGATTTAGCGTTTGCGCTGCTTAAACTGCTGCAGCATCCTCCGGGAATCTATCACGTGGTCAATTCCGGCAGCTGTACCTGGTTTGAATTTGCAGAAGAAATCATCCGCATAATCGGAGCGGATACAAAAGTTATCCCTATTTCAAGCGAGCAATACGGATTCAAAACACGCCGGCCGAAGTATACATTATTAAGTTTAGAAAAGATCAGAAAAAAAGGGATCTTGATGAGACATTGGCGAGAAGCATTGCGGGATTATGCAAAACGTGAGTTTGATGATAGAGATAAACAAAATGAAAGGAAAAAAGCTAGTGTTTAAGTTAACACTAGCTTTTTGAAAGTTTAGACTTTTACGGACGCATTTTTTGAAGAAAACGTTTTTCTCCATGACACTTGCGCAATGAATAATACGAGTAATGCACCAATACCGATCAATGAGTAGACCATAAATCCTGATGCATACGTTCCGGAAATTTGCTTTAGCGTCCCAAGGATATTAGGGATGAAAAATCCTCCGACTCCTCCGGCTGCCCCTACAATACCAGTTATTACGCCGATTTCTTCTTGAAACCTTTGAGGGACAAGCTGAAAAACAGCTCCGTTCCCCATTCCGAGAAACAGCATACCTGCAAAAAGCAAAGTTATTACCGCAGGTAAAGGAGGAAGCAGGCTTACGCCAAACATGCATATTGCGACACCAATAAACAATACGAAAAGGAGACGCACACCGCCGATTTTATCAGCAATTAATCCGCCGACCGGCCGGAATAAGCTGCCTGCTATGACACAAAGTGTTACGAAATCACCAGCAGAAACTTTAGATAAATTGTATTGGTCGACAAAAAAGATACTTAAAAAACTAGTTAAACCAACAAAACCTCCGAATGTGACTCCATAAAGCAAGCAAAAATACCAAGTATCTTTAAATTTTAATACATCAAGATACGCAGTCAAAGGCTTTGCAGGCGGCTGGGAAGGGGCGTCTTTTGCAATTATCACATACGTAATAAAAACGATTAAAAGTGGTATAAGGGCTAGTCCCATGACACCATTCCATCCGATTTGCTCTGCAATACGCGGTCCAAAAAGTGTGGCGAATACGGTTCCGCTATTTCCTGCTCCTGCAATTCCCATCGCTAATCCTTGTAATTCAGGAGGATACCATCTGCTTGCCATTGGCAGGGCGGCAGAAAAACTTGCTCCTGCAACTCCTAATAAAATTCCAATGCAATAAAGTTCAGTTAATGTGTTACCGAATAACCATCCCCACAATAGCGGGATCATAGTAACGAGCATACCGCCAATCGCTGTTTTTTTAGGCCCTATCCGATCAGTTAACACTCCAACGATTAGACGAAAGAATGAACCAGATAGGATCGGTATAGCTACGATCAAGCCTTTTTGTGATGGCGAAAGTCCAAAATCATTCGTAATGTATACCCCAAGTGCACCAAGCATAACCCAAATCATAAAGCTGACATCAAAGTATAAAAAAGATGCAAGCAATGAGGGAGCGTGGCCGCTTTTTCTCAAACCTGATAATTTCATGAACAACTCTCCTTCTAAAAAAACAAATGTATTTGTTAGTTAGTTAGTTTACCTATCACGGAACTTTATGTCCTCTTCCTTGTCAGGAAATATGACACAGTTCACCTATTTTTCTTCATTCTGTGTCATAATCAAAGTTGTGGATGAGCTTCCATTTTTCAAAGGCAATGGAGGGATTCAATTGAATAAGCAAAGACTAATCGTAGTAGGAAACGGAATGGCAGCGGTGCAGTGCATTCAGGAAATCGTTGAATGCAATCCAAGCCATTTTGAGATTTTCGTATTTGGAAGTGAACCATACCCTGGCTATAATCGAATATTATTATCATCTGTACTCCAGGGAAGCAAGTCATTCGATGATATCTCTTTAAATTATCTGGAATGGTATGAAGAACACGGAATACAACTATTTACAGGTGAAACAGTTGTCAAAATAGACCCTGAGAGAAAACGAATCGTTACGAATAAAGAAAAACAATTCCTGTATGACAAACTAATTATAGCAACAGGCTCTGTTCCAAACAGAATCCCTATTCCGGGGAATGATAAAGAAGGCGTTTTGGCATTCAGGACGATTGAGGATTGCCAGAAAATGATTGAAATTTCACAAAGATACAAACATGCAGCAGTCATCGGTGGGGGCTTATTAGGGCTTGAAGCAGCGCGAGGATTGATGAACCTGGGCATGACTGTGAATGTTATTCATAAATCCGAATATTTAATGGAGCGGCAGCTTGACAAGCGGGCATCTAAAATGCTGCAAAATGAGTTGGAAAATCAGGGAATGAATTTTTTATTAAACAAAGAAACTAGTGAAATCATTGGTGAAAACCATGTAGAAGGATTGCGATTTAAAGACGGATCAGATATAGAAGCTGATTTAATCGTTATGGCAGCAGGTGTCAGGCCTAATGTTCAGTTAGCGGCTGAAAGCGGAATTCATGTAAATCGTGCAATCTTGGTGAATGATTACATGGAAACAAGCCAAAAAGATGTCTATGCCGTCGGTGAATGTACAGAGCATAAAGGGGTCGTTTACGGCCTTGTAAAACCGCTATATGAGCAGGGAAAAGTACTTGCCAAGCATGTTTGCGGTTTACCTGTGAAGGGATACCCAGGATCTGTTCTCTCTACTCATTTAAAAGTATCAGGGATTGATGTATTTTCTGCGGGCCTGCTTGATGAAAGTGAAACAGCAAAAGAAAGAGCCTATTATGACGAAATCGATGGTGTCTATAAAAAAATGATCTTTCAAGATAATAAGCTGGTAGGTGCCGTTTTATTTGGAGATACGAAAGATGGAATGAAATATTTGGATTTGATCGTGAAAAAGAAGGATCTATCAGATGAGGAAAAATCAATGCTATTTCAATCATCTGATGGCAGTGCGGTCGATACTTTGGAGAATTCAGATATTATTTGCAACTGCAATGCAGTTTCAAAGGGAATGATTATTGAGGCCGTTCTAAAAGAAGGTCTAGAAACAATTGAAGAAGTGAAAGCATGCACAAAGGCTTCAGGGTCGTGCGGAGGATGCCGGCCATTGGTGGGAGAGCTTCTATCTTATATTAAAAGCGATAATTTCAATGAAGAAATTGAGCATAATCCAATGTGTGCGTGCACCTCTTTAACAGAGGAAGAAGTGGTATTTGAAATGCAAATGAGGGGCGTTACAACTGTTCAAGAAGTTATGAATGAGCTTGGATGGGAAAATAACGAGGGCTGCTCATTATGCCGTCCAGCACTGAATTATTACTTGGGAATGATTCATCCAGATTTAAGTAAGGGCACATACACAAATGCAATTCTTCAAGAAAACGGGACCTATTCCATTACGCCGCAGCTTTACGGCGGCTTAACATCGGCGGAAGAGCTTCGGAAAATCGCGGATGTTGCCCAAAAATACAACATATCGAATATTGAGATCACGAGTGAACAACGAATCAATCTTGGCGGCATCAAAAAAGAGGATCTGCAAAGCATTTGCAGCGAACTGGATGTAGCGATTTCTTCTGCGAATGGACACATCATTCAGACTGTAAAGACAAGTGCCGGGGAAACGTCCTGCAAATGTGAAAAGCTGCATGCTCAGAATCTTGCAATCAAACTGGAAAGGCGCCTGAATTCCCTTACTACACCAAATCGTTTAAAAATCGCGGTCTCCTCCTGTCCCCTTGATTGTGCAAGCGCAATGATTGAGGATATCGGAATTATATACATTGACAGGGGATGGGAAATTTACGCGGGTGGCAGCAAAACCGAATTGAAGAAAGGCAAATTGCTTAGTGTTGCTTCAACCGAAGACGAAGCAATCGATTTGATAAGAGGAACAATCCAGTATTATCGTGAAACGGCAAATTATTTAGAGTCTGTATGGCAATGGCTTGATCGAGCCGGACTTATCCACATAAGAGAAGTGCTGTTTTCGAAAGAATTGCTTCACCAATTGCTGTCAAGACAGGGTGAAGATATAGCAAGACTTCGTAAGACAGAGAGAAGTTACTCGTAAAATTACTAATTAAAGGGTGACAATCCATGACTGAGATGTTATTAAAATACTTCCGCACGAAGCTTCAAGAGGTACAAAGGGAAAGAATCTATGATTCTCAATGTCCGTATTGCAGTATGCAATGCAAGATGCAGCTGATCGAACAAACCGGAATCTCTAGAAAGTCCTATGTAACAGTCGGAAAAGATAACCCGACATCAGAAGGCAGACTATGTATAAAAGGCATGAATGCGCATCAGCATGCGCTTCATCAGGAAAGAATCAAATATCCTTTGTTAAAAGTGGATGGTGAATTTGTCCGAATTTCATGGAAGCAAGCGCTGCAGCATATAAAAGAAAAATTCACTGCTATTCAAGCTGAAAGCGGCCATGATGCCATTTCTATATTCGGAAGCGCATCGATTACGAATGAAGAAGCCTATTTATTAGGGAAATTTGCCCGTGTCGGGTTAAAAACAAAATACATCGACTATAATGGCCGATTTTGCATGTCAGCAGCAGCTTCTGCAGCCGCTCAAACATTCGGAATGGACAGAGGCTTGACGAATAGTCTGCAGGAAATACCGAATGTTCGCTGTATCATCCTATCTGGCACAAATATCGCAGAGTGTCAGCCTACGATCATGCCTTACTTTGAGAAAGCGAAAGAAAATGGCGCTTATATCATTGCCATCGATCCGAGAGAAACGGCCACAACCAAAATAGCTGACCTGCATTTAAAAGTCAGACCGGGAATGGATGCAGCTTTAGCTAACGGGCTGTTAAAGGTGATTTTTGAAGAAAACTATGTAGATGAAGCATTTATTAAAGCACGATCTAAAGGATTTGACGAAGTGAAGGCACATATTTCGTCTTTAGATTGGGATGAAATTGTTGACATGAGCGGTGTACCGATTGAGCAGATTCGCAAAGCAGCAATTATGTTTGGCAAAGAAGAGAGCGGCATGATTTTTACTGCAAGGGGAGTGGAGCAGCAAACAAACGGCTCGATTACCGTTCGCAACTTCCTGAATATTCTCATCGCTACCGGCAAAATCGGCAAACCGAATTGCGGGTACGGGGCAATTACAGGTCAAGGTAATGGCCAGGGAGCTAGAGAGCATGGACAAAAAGCGGACCAGCTTCCAGGATACCGCTTGATTGAAAATGAAGAACACAGGGAGCATATCGCAAGAGTGTGGGGAATTAATAAAGAGGATCTCCCGAGAAAAGGTGTTTCCGCATACGAGATGATGGAAAAAGTCCACAACGGGGAAATCAAGGCGATGCTGCTAATGTGTTCGAATCCAGTTGTGTCAGCTCCTAACGCAAATTTTATTAAAGAAGCAATAGAAAAGCTATCTTTCTTTGTAGCTGTTGATCTATTTATTTCAGAAACGGCAAAGTTAGCCGATTTAATATTGCCTGCCTCCTCATATCTGGAGGATGAAGGGACGATGACCAATCTGGAAGGAAGAGTCACTTTACGGGAAGCGAGTATGCCTACTCCAGGAGAAGCAAAGCATGACTGGCAAATTATTTGTGATATTGCGCACGTACTTGGCAAAGGAGACTATTTTTCCTATTCGTCTGCTGAAGAGATCTTTAATGAACTAAGGGAAGCTTCGCGCGGCGGCATTGCTGATTATTATGGGATGACGTATGACCGTCTCAGAAAGGAAGGCGGGATTTTGTGGCCGTGTCCTGACACCGCCCATCCAGGGACGACGAGATTATTTGAAGAAGCATTTCCCCGCCCGGATGGAAAAGCGGAAATGGTTGCTGTCTCAAATCATTCAGAAGTTCCGAAAGAAATGCCAGATGAAAGATATCCGTTATATCTAACTTCAGGAAGAATCATGTCTCATTACCAAACTGGGGTACAAACAAGAAAAAGCTCGGCGCTCGCTGCAAGAAATTTTGAATCGTTTATGGAAATCCATCCGGAAACAGCAGCTAAATATCGGATTCAAGACAATATGTTAACAAAAATTGAGTCGGCAAAAGGAAGTATTATTGTCCGAAGCAAATGGTCAAATACGATTCGAAAAGATACCGTATTTGTGCCGTTTCATTGGTCTGATATACAAAATGTCAATCTACTAGTATCAGATCAGCTGGACCCAACTTGTAAAATGCCTGGATTTAAAGTATGCGCAGTAAAAGTAAGCCCCAAAGCCTAAGTAATTGACGATAGAGATGGTCATCAGTTTTTTTGCTAGATATGCTAACATAAAATTTCAATAAAGCGTCGAAACCTTGTTAGATAATATCCCTAAAAAATCAACATTTATGTCTTATTGTGATATATTTTACAAAAACCTAAGTTGCATACCAAGTAGACTTTCTAAAGGAGGCGCATCAATTGAGAAAGAAAAAGTTAGTTCTAGTTGGAAATGGCATGGCAGGTATTCGCGCAATTGAAGAGGTTTTAACAGGTTCAAAGGATGAGTTTGAGATTACGATATTTGGAAGTGAGAAGCATCCAAATTACAATAGAATTTTGTTATCGAAAGTTTTACAAGGAGATACGGACATAACTGACATCACATTAAACGACTGGGATTGGTACGAACAAAATCGTATTCAACTGTATACCGGTGAAACAGTGATCAAGGTTGATTCAGAGAAAAAAGAAGTACTTACGGATGCCGGAAGGACAGAAGCTTATGATGAGTTAATTCTTGCCACTGGATCGCTGCCTTTTATCCTGCCGATTCAAGGAGCGGATAAACAAGGGGTGACGGCCTTTCGAGACATTCAGGATACTGATGAAATGCTCGAAGCCTCCAAAACTTATAAAAAAGCTGCAGTGATTGGCGGCGGATTGTTAGGGCTGGAAGCGGCAAGAGGACTTTTAAATTTAGGCATGGAAGTCACCGTCATTCACAATTCTTCCTTTTTAATGAATCGCCAACTGGATGCAACGGCAGGAAGACTTTTACAAAGTGAATTAGAAAAACAAGGGATGAAATTCTTGATGGAAAAAGATACGAAAGCCGTTCTTGGAGGTGATCGGGCAGAAGGCCTATCATTTAAAGACGGCACTTCCATCCAAGCCGATTTAGTCGTTATGGCTGTAGGGATTCGTCCGAACTGTCATTTGGCAAAAGAAAGCGGCATTTCCACTAATCGCGGTGTGATTGTCAATGATTTCATGCAAACTGACCTTCCTAATATATATGCAGTTGGAGAATGTGTAGAGCATGACGGCAACACTTACGGACTCGTTGCACCTTTATATGAACAGGCGAAAGTTTTAGCAAATTTTATCTGCGGTAATGAAACAAAACCTTATCGCGGATCCGTTGTTTCAACGCAACTGAAGGTTTCTGGTGTTGAAGTATTTTCTGCTGGTGACTTTTTAGAAGGACAAGACAAAAAGGCGATAAAAATATTTGATGAACAAGACGGAATATATAAAAAAATTGTGCTAAAGGAAAATCAAATCGTCGGAGCAGTCCTTTTTGGCGACAGCAGCGAAGGCAGCCGGTTATTTTCTATGATTCAAAAACAGGCTGATATTTCGAATACAGAGAAGGTGTCGATTTTACAGCCTATTGGTGAAGAAGCCGGGGAAAGTTTGGTTGCCAGTATGACTGACGAAGAAATTGTGTGCGGCTGTAACGGTGTGTCAAAAGGAGCTATAGTCCAGGCCATTCAGCAGCAAGGCTGTTCTACAGTTAATGAAATAAAGGCTTGTACAAATGCATCTCGATCATGTGGCGGCTGTAAAGGGTTAGTTGCAGATGTTCTGCAGCACACAATGGGAGAAGATTTTGATGCTGCTTCACAAAAAGAAGCGATTTGTGGCTGTACGACTTTGTCGAGAGAAGAAGTTGTTGAACAGATAAAAGAAAAAGGCCTAACCCATGTTAGGGAAGTGATGAATGTTCTGGGTTGGAGTGAAGAGGAAGGCTGTTCTAAATGCCGTCCTGCCCTGAACTACTATTTAGGGATGGTCAATCCTACGAACTATGAGGATGAGAGAGAATCCCGTTTTGTTAATGAGAGAATGCATGCGAATATTCAAAAAGATGGAACCTATTCCGTCGTTCCGCGAATGTACGGCGGCGTAACCAATTCAAAAGATTTGCGCCGTATTGCCGATGTTGTGGAGAAATACGAAATCCCATTAGTAAAAGTAACAGGCGGACAGCGTCTGGATTTATTAGGGGTGAAAAAAGAAGACTTACCAAAAGTCTGGGAAGATTTAGATATGCCTTCAGGATTTGCTTACGGAAAATCACTGCGAACGGTAAAAACCTGTGTAGGCGAACAATTTTGCCGGTTTGGTACGCAAGACTCAATTTCACTCGGGATTTATTTAGAAAAAAAATTCGAAGGCTTGCAAACCCCGCATAAAGTGAAAATGGCTGTATCTGCTTGTCCAAGAAGCTGTGCAGAATCTGGATTTAAAGATATTGGCTTCATTGGAATAGACGGCGGCTGGGAACTTTACGTCGGAGGAAACGGCGGGACCCACGTGCGCGGAGGAGATTTGCTATACAAAGTCAAAACGGTAGAAGAAGTTCTTGAGGTAACAGGTGCTTATTTACAGTATTATCGTGAAACGGCAAATTATTTAGAGCGGACTTCCGCTTGGATTGAGCGGGTTGGCTTAGCCCACGTCCAATCTGTTTTAGACGATAAGGAAAAGCGCCGTGAATTGAATGTTCGGATGGACGAAGCGTTATCAGTATACAAAGATCCATGGAAACAGATTCTTAATGACGAAAAAACAATGAAAGAATTGTTTGAAAATGTAGTTATGTCCTAATTTGAATTAAGAAGGAGAATCGCTGCATGGTTAATGAAAGCATCACAAAATTATACGTTTGCACCTTGAGTGATCTGCCTGAGCGGCTGGGGAAAACCGTACGAGTGGGAACAAAAGAAGTAGCCGTATTCCGATTGTCAAATGGAAAAATCCGCGCGATCGAAAACCGATGTCCTCATAAAGGCGGAGTATTAAGTGAAGGAATTGTTAGCGGCAAATTTGTCTTTTGCCCCATGCACGATTGGAAAATTTGTGTCGATGACGGAAAAGTACAAGAGCCTGATCATGGATGTGTCAAAACGTATCATACTCTAGTCGAAAGTGAAGCGGTTTATCTTTTAATTTAGTATTAGAAGAGAAAAGATCAATCATATCCCCTGATTCGTTTATTAGAATCAGGGGATATTAATTTGTTTATAATAATATTCATAATTTATAATTAAGTTTTGAACAAAAATACCGGAGTTGAAGGGTTGATACAATCGTAATTGTCACTAAAACATATGGATATAAATGTAAATAAAACCTACCCGGAGAGTTTTTTTAAAAGTGAATGTACTGAGTCTTCTTTAGTATTGCCATTTTGTTTGGGTTTCAGCATTGTAATTCATTGTCCATTCATAAATACCCACCTCGTCACAGCTTTTTATTTTTTATATTCCTTGACAGGAATATTCCTATTAAGATATACTCTTTTCAAAGAAGAAAAACTAAAAGTGCACTTTGGTCCACCTATTGAGTCCAATCGATTATAGTTTTTTGAATTACTTCGCGACGGCCACTCACCGTGTGGGAAATTTCGTATCTGCTTCACACTCTAAAATTACAAGCATCCAAACATCTCTGTGTACTGTGGCAAGAATAGTAGAAATTTATTCGGAAGCAAATCGCTGCAATTAGTTTGCTATCGGAGTCCTTCATGTTTAAAACTCTTGGTTGGAAAAACACAGTGAAATGTGGGAAGAAAAAGTCGAAATCTTGTATCGTTATTTTCAGGAGTTGAAAATAAAAATAAGAATGAGAGAATGAAAACGTTTTCTACACTTCCTATATGTCACGATATCTGTCACATTTATGTCTGAAAAAATACTTAATTTTTGGAGGAGTTAGTATGTTTACAAAAATCGAAATCACACGTACATTCAATGCTACACGTGAGCTTGTGTTTAAAGCATTTACAGAATCAGAACATTTGCAGAACTGGTGGGGACCAAAAGGATGGACTTTTGATATTTCTAAGTTTGAGCCCCGTCAAGGCGGTGTCTTCCATTACAACCAAATATCGCCTGACGGTAGCGTAATGTGGGTCAAATTTGTTTATCATGATATCAATGCTCCAGAGAAACTCATTTATACCTCTTGCTTTTCTGATGAGAAAGGTAACATTGTACCTGCTCCTTTTGACGACAACTGGCCGCTGGAAATCCTGAATACTTTTACGTTCAGTGAGCATGAAGGAAAAACGACTCTTACAATGATTGGGACTCCTGTATCCCCGACTGAGGAGGAAATTAAAACCTTCGAGGAATCACAAGAGATGATTCAGAAGGGTTTTTCAGGCACATTCGATCAACTAGCCGATTATCTGTCAAAAGGTTTAAAACAAATAATATAAGTTCAGCTAAAATAGACACCGCTTGTCGGTGTTTTTTTCGTTATGCGAGGTGAGAGCTATCTCAAAAGCTTATGGTAGAAATCGGTGATGAGCAATTTTTTGAAATCTAATTGAATTCCTGTGATTGCCGTCGGGAGGTTAGAAGATTACAAATTGGCTGATCGCATTGTTCAAAAAGGAGAAGCAGAGCTTGTTGCTGTCGGCAGAGGAATGCTTCGAAATCCATATTGGCAAATGACGCTTCTCTAGCACTTGAAGGCAATCCATTAACGACAAAACAATATTGAGAGAGCCTATAATAATACGGTAGCTAAAAGGTGTTTGTCCTCTTCAAGCTGGCAAACCTTTTTTTGCTTAATCTCCCAATACAGCTTTCTCCCAATTTTTTCTGTGATATAATACCATAAAATATTCCTGATTAATAAGATAATGGAGGCTATCATGAAAATTAGTATTTGCACCCCGGCTTACAATGCGGAAAAAAACATTCCTCAGTTACTTGATAGTATCGTAAGCCAAACAATGGATCCCAATGAATTTGAGGTCATTGTTGTTGATGATAAATCAACAGACAATACAATTCGTGTATTAAAACAATATCGCAAGAAAATAAAAAAATTGCGAATCTATAGACGATTTATAAATTCGGGGGGACCCGGGAAACCTAGAAATCAAGCGATGAAACGTGCAAGGGGAGAATACATATTTTTTGCAGATGCAGATGATTATTTAGGAAAAGAAAGTTTGCAGAGAATGTATGATTATGCAATCAAACATTCCTCAGAAGTGTTAATTGGTAAATATAAAGGTGTAAATGGCAGAGGCGTACCAAAATCAATGTTCAAAAAAAACACCCCGGATGTTGATCCAGCCTCTGAAGATGCCCGGCTCGTCTATACCTTTACACCGCAAAAACTTTTTAAACGATCATTAATAAAGAAGCATAAGCTGCGATTTTTAACAGATATCAAAGCATCTGAAGATCAATATTTTTATATGAAAGCATTGATTTATGCAAATAAAATATCTGTGTTAGCTGATTATGATTATTATTATCTAGTCAAGCATGAGGGTGACCACGCTTCTGCTTCATCGATGACTGCTAAAGAAAAATACTATATTACTGGAATGATTGCTAACGAGATTAATATTGGTATTAAAGAAGAGCATAGAAAAAAACGATTGATGGCTGAATTTATTAATCGACACTTTGATTATTCGAGAATGACTAGATTTACAATTTCGAAAAAAACAGAGGCCGAAAAACAAGAATGGATGAACGAGCTCCGTAAGTTTGTGTTAAGATACGTTTCACCTCAAGTGGATGAATTAGTTTATCCGCATGTCCAAATAAGGCTTCTCTTTATAAGAAATAACGATTATAAAAATCTTCACCTTTTCGAAAAAGAAGAAAAGCAGTTGGATGGCAATTGCTATGCAGCGAACGGAAACATTTACGCTGATCTAGAAAGCTTGAAAGACTATTCTGTTGATAAAAGTTTAATGATGATGAATTATAAGAACAAAATTCATCATTTCGCGGAAACCATCCAAGTGGTTGACAATCAGTTTTCTATCAAAGGTACCCTGAAGTATTCTCTTTTAAAAAGCGTACAAAACGCAAAACTACGCATGACCGGTGTCTTTGTTCACCGGGCTACAAAAAAAGAAAAAGTATTCAAACCGCTTAGCTGCGAAAACAACTATTTTTCATTTAAAATAGCCTATACACAATTAATTGAGGAAAATGAGGACTTCGGGGTTTGGGATTTTTTTATTGATACAGAAATTGAAGGCTTTCATGGGAGATCAAGGCTCGGCAGCAAGAAAAATCCTTATAAGTACCCGAGAGACACGTTTAGTATCAATCATTCATCTCAATCATCTTTTTCAGCAAAAATCTATTTTACTCATCCATTAAGCAATGTATCGGTTGATATAAAAAGGATTGAGAAAGTAGAAGTATCAAAATGTGTTCGTCAATCAGATAATCTGAAGTTTATTCTTGAAAATAAAATCTTTTATTTTTCTGAAGACAGTAATATATTACTTAAGACAGACAATAAGACATTTGCATTGCCATTTTCCATTGAACACGATTTCTTGAATATAAACACAATTTTATCTATCTATATTGCGAACTTGGCTGAAATCTCTTCAGAACTTGAGAGAAGCGCAAGCTTTTACCTTGAAAATAATGATTTAGCTATTATAAATCGAAAGGGAGAAGCACTTTCATTAAATACATTGAGACCTTTTCTGGCCAATAATAATTAGCTGTAAGGGGAAGATCATAAATGTACATTCATTTCGGAACGTGTTATTCAATTCACTGGTTGACCATGAATAATAAATGGTTTTATACTTGCGAATCTGGGGTAACGTAAGAAAGTTGAATGAGACAACGGGAGTGAGTAAATGTGAACAAAGAAACGAAAAAACAAGAAATACTGGATGCCTTTCATTTCAGGCATGCTACAAAAGAGTTTGATCCGAACAAAAAAATACCTGAAGAGGATTTCAATTTTATTTTAAAAACGGGACAGCTCTCGCCTAGTTCGTTTGGTTTTGAACCGTGGCAGTTTTTTGTCATTGAAAACCAGCAATTGAAAGAAAAGCTTGCTCCTGCTGCCTTGGGAGCGCATGGAAAACTTGAGACGGCCAGTCATTTTATCATCATTCTATCCCGGACAAAGAAAGATATGACATACGATTCTCCTTACATTGAGCACATGATGCGAGACATACAAAAAATGCCGGATGAAGTTTACCACGGCATGTATGAGATCGTGAAAAAGTTTCAAGAAACGGACTTTAACTTGCTTGAAAGCGATCGGGCCATGTTCGACTGGGCTTCGAAACAAACTTACATTGCCCTTGCGAATATGTTAACGGCAGCCGCACAAATCGGTATTGATTCTTGTCCGATAGAAGGTTTTAATCGAAATAAAATCAATCAAATCCTCCAAGCAGAAGGGCTGTTAGAAGAGCGAAGGCTCGAAGTTTCAGTTATGGCTGCGTTTGGATACCGTGTGAAAGATCCGCGCCCGAAAACAAGACAGAATATTAATGAAATTGTTAAATGGGTGAAATAGCAAATCTTCTCTTCCTGTAACACGTACAATTACGATCTTTCCCTCAAGATGAAAATTTTCGGGATAGAAGTGTACAAATCACTTTCTGCTGATACCTTCGATCTGAGTTCCAGAAGTCTCAAACAAGTGTGGACCATGAAATATTTGACAAATAGCGAAAATCCCATTATCCTATTAGTAATTTTATTTATAAAGCATTGAAGAGAAGAGTAGGAAGAATTATTATTTACAGAGAAAAAAGACACGGATCTTCAAGCTTGTTATTACGTCGGCTTGTTACCCGTTCCTAAGGTCAGTCAAATATGATTGACCATTTTTTTATTAATAAGGATACATAAAATTTACTTCTTATTAATACCTGTTTTAATTGTCAAGGGGACTAATATTAATACATAAGGAAATACTGATATGTAAAAAGGAAGTTTCTATGTAATGTTGGGACTTATTTTGGCAGTTATTCTTTTTAATTTGGTTGCTTTTATTACAAATAATCGACTGACTAAAAATCAAATCGTGCATATTTTGACATTCACAACATCTTTTCAAATACTTGGTAATACATATATTGATACAAAATATCATGGCTATTGGTACTTTACAAAAGAGATTGATGGGTGGATTGAAATTACTACATTCACGGTATTAATTCCACCTGTGAATATGATGTTTTAAAATTGGTACCCCTTTGAAAGGTCTTTATATAAACGCATCTTTTATATTGTCTGCTGGGTTACAGCCATAACAATTTATGAAGCTGTTACCTTGCCACCTGAACCATGGGGCTACTTTCATCATGGATGGTGGAACTTATGGTATTCATTATTGGTTAACCCTGTCTTATTGATTATTGTTTTAAATTATTACAAATGGATACGCAAAATTGAAAAACTCAACTAATTGGTCTGTCTTTTAAAGAATCGGGCGCTATTTTTGAACAAACAGAGAAAATGATCAATCTTTTTTATAAACTAACATATGCTTGAGTTCGCATAAACAATAAATTTTGATACGTTAAAACCCCTTTTGCATCCAAGAAGGTTGAAATAGAGAACGTGTGTTAGTTAAGTTTTAATGTATAGTCTTTGATTTGATGATAATGATCTGATGATTTCATGTAAAAGGAATGAAAAAATGATTATTCCAGAAGAAGCTGCAAAAAAAATAGATGATATTTATAAGTCTTTAGTTTTTGCTAATCAAAAAGATCATGAAATTTGGTTTGAATATGTGTTTTTATCTTGGCAATGGTGGTTTTGTGTCATATTTACGATTATTCCCTGGGTTTTATGGTGGAAATGTAGAAAAAAAGAGTCTACGAATCGTTTATTATACGGGGCATTTTTTATCATGTTAATTTCGATGTTTTTTGATTCTTTCGGAGCAGAATTGGGCTTTTGGGATTATAGGTATGAACCTGTTCCGTTTTTGCCATCTTTTACACCTTGGGATTTAAGTCTGCTCCCAGTGATTTTTCTTGTTCTTGTGCAAATAAAACCAAATATTTCTCCTATTTTAAAAGCCATTTTCTATTCGGTTCTTAGCTCGTTTATAGGAGAACCTTTTTTTGAATGGTTAGGGTTTTATAAATCAATAAACTGGACCTTCCTTTTTTCATTACCTATTCACTTTTTAATATTTCTAATTGGATATTCCCTTGTTACAAGCAAGAATTTTGAGGAGTTAAAACCAAAGTAAAGTAGTGAATACCTTTCTGATTTAATAGTGAGGTATCTTTGTTTTTAACATAAAGTTTGATCATTCATAAAAAAGAGTACGTTTTTCTTGTCAACCGTGCGGATTCTCGGTCAAAAATTTAGGGTTTTTGAGGGAAAACCATCAGTTTTAATTCGTAATGGCGTTGTAAACAGAGATCAATTAAAAAAATCGAATGAATCTTAATCAACTCCAAAGTCTTTTACGGCAGTCAGAAACGTTTTCCATACCCTATTGTTATTTAGAATCCAACTGAGCGATTAGTATACTGAAAAAATCGACGTACCAAAAAACTATCCAAGAAGATATTAATTTAGCCCCCAAAATTGTACATATTCCAGTGACGATTATTCGAGACGGGGAATTATTAAAAGACGAATTATGGGATCTTGGAAAGAATGAAGCATGGTTGAAAAATCAACTTAAAGTCCATAAGATAAACGAAATCCAGCGTGTATTTATCGCTGAGTGGTTGGAAGGTAATGGATTATTAGTTCAAACTTTTGACCAAGTTTGTTCTACAGAAAGTCCGGCTGATTCTAACCGTTTATACCGTTAGCAGGTAACTTAGTATACTGCCTTAAATACTTCTCCTATTGTTCAACAAGATCTCTACGTATTAGGCATATCTTGTAGAACGTTTCTTTCGGGATGAATCTGGCCCTTCGAAGCTTCCTGAACTCGGGCGTGCCTTTGACCATACGAAAGGGTTCACTTCTTTAGGTGAAAAAGAGGAAAATGAAGAAAACCGAGAAAAGAAGATGTAGCGCACATCTTCTTTTACAATACAAAGCTGTGTATCGAATCATATTTATTGCTTTTTTTAAAGGCTATGGTAACATTATTTCTATAAATATAGAAATAATGTTGGTTCAGGAAGGAATGAAGGAATATGACAGGAGATAAAGAGGAGGTAAATCAAGCAGTCAAAGTTTATAAAGCACTTGGTGAACCGACGCGTTTAAAAATTGCTCTTCTGCTTACGAAGGAAAGTAATTTGTATTGTGCCAATATTGCAAGCAAGCTGGAAAATGTAGCTTCGTCAACGCTATCACATCATTTAAAGCAACTGTCAGATAGCGGTTTAGTTGAGCTCCGTAAAGAAGGGACCTATATTTATTACAGTATCAACCGAAGTATTGCGGAAAAATATGCACCGTACTTGCTAAACTAAATTTTTTCGTTTATATTTCGATATATCTAGAAATATAAAAAAGCTCAATGAATTGTGCGATCTATTTCTATGTTTTTAGAAATATAAAAATAAAAGTGGAGGAATGAATGATATGTCTAAGACATGGAAGATTTATCTTTTGGCTCTCATTAGTTTTTTAGTTGGTACATCAGAATTTATAATTGCCGGAATTCTTGACAGGATTGCTGAGAGCTTAAACGTTTCAGTCGTTGCTGCAGGACAGTTTATTACTGTTTTTTCACTTGCTTACGGGTTTGGAACACCGATCCTTATCGCTCTCACATCAAATATCAAGCGGAAAAAACTTTTGCTGTACTCACTCGGGCTTTTTGTCGTTGGTAATGCACTCGCTTACCTGTTACCTGGATTTGGACTTTTTATCGCCTCACGGATTATTATGGCTCTTGGAGCAGGTGTCGTCGTCGTTACCTCATTAACCGTTGCAGCAAAAATTTCTCCTGCAGGAAAACAAGGCAGTGCGATCGCAACAGTTATTATGGGATTTACGGCATCTCTCATAATCGGTGTGCCGCTGGGGAGAATCATTGCATCTACTTACGAATGGCAAGCGGTTTTTGGGTTAATCGGTCTCTTTGGCCTACTAGCTATTCTCATTCTTAATTTCACGATCCCGGATATTGAAAATGAGGAACCAGTGCCTTTGCGTAAGCAACTCGCTCTATTAAAAGAGCCAAAAACAGCTATGGCCTTATCAGTTACTTTCTTTTGGCTCGGTGGTTATTCCATTGCGTATACTTACATTTCACCATTTCTTCTGAACATTACAGGAATGAGTGAAGGAGGATTAAGCAGTGCATTGCTTGCTTTCGGCATTGCGAGTTTAATAGGTTCTCAATTTGGCGGATACAGCGCCGATAAATGGGGAATTCAGCGTACCCTTATTGGAGGAATGCTGCTTCATATCTTGAGTTTAATCTTGCTTTCTATATCTGCTCATTCTGCGGTTCTTGTATTTCTTGTCCTTATTTTATGGTCTTTTTCAGCCTGGTCATCCGGTCCAGCACAGCAATATAACCTAATAACACTTGCTCCGGAAGCTTCAAGCATTATGCTCAGCCTTAATAGCTCGGTTATGCAGCTGTCCATGGCTGCAGGGGCGGGAATTGGAGGTATCGTTGTCGGGCAAATCACGCTTGCTTCAATTACATGGATAGGGGCTGCAGGAGTTGCGATTGCTTTATTAGTATTAGCAGTGTCTGCAGGTCTTTTTCACTCGAAGTACAGCAGAAAGGCAGAGGAGGCTTCGAGATAATATTTTGTTTGGGAAAATAACAAAAACATTTATTACCACTCATATATCTGAGTGGTATTTTTTATTTCTTTAAAGCAGATTGGTTTACTTTCATATAAGATTTTTGCACCACAAAAGAGACTTCATTTTTGGGCAAATCATCCTATTTTTCATTTTTGTATTGACTATGAGAATCATTATCAATTAACCTTAAGCTTGTAGAAGTGATATTGAAAATCATTCTCAATAAAATTGATAAATATTCATGAAGGAAATTCATCTAATCAAATACAAGGAGTGTTGAAATATGGAAGCATACGTTCGAACTCATTCAGGAAATGAAGCATTACTATCTATGCAAGAAAAAAGAGAATCCAACGCAAGATCTTATTCAAGAAGATTGCCGCTTGCCATTGAAAGAGCAGAGGGCATTTATGTAACAGATATGGATAGCAAAAAATACATTGATTGTTTAGCGGGAGCAGGGACGCTTGCTTTAGGACACAATCATGCTGTTATCCGGGAAGCAATTGAAGAAGTTCTTCAATCCTATGTTCCATTACATACACTTGATTTGACAACACCAGTAAAAGAAGCATTCATTGATGAATTGTACGCTGCATTGCCACAATCATTTGCTGAAAAAGCAAAAATCCATTTTTGCGGGCCAACAGGAGCTGATGCAGTAGAAGCAGCCTTGAAGCTGGTAAAAACGGCTACTGGGAATAGGACGATTCTTTCTTTTCAGGGAGGATATCACGGTTCCACACACGGCACATTGAGTATTTCTGGAACGACGGGGCCAAAAAAGAACATTCACGCACTTGTACCGGATACCCATTTCCTTCCGTATCCATATGAATACCGCTGCCCGTTCGGTGTTGGAAAAGAAGGTCATCACATTAGCACTGCATACATTGAGAATTTACTGGATGACCCGGAAAGCGGAATCGTCAAGCCAGCGGGGATCATCGTCGAAGCGGTACAAGGTGAAGGAGGCTCCATCCCAGCCCCAATCGAGTGGTTAAAAGAGCTGCGTCGCATCACAAAAGAACGAGATATTCCATTAATCTTCGATGAAGTACAAACTGGCATCGGTCGAACAGGAAAAATGTTTGCATTTGAGCTTGCCGGGATCGAGCCGGATGTACTCGTTCTATCAAAAGCGATAGGCGGGAGTCTTCCGTTATCCGTTGTTGTTTACGATCGCCGCCTTGATCAATGGGAGCCAGGAACCCATATCGGAACATTCAGAGGAAATCAAATGGCAATGGCTGCCGGTAAAGCAACGTTAAGCTTTGTAAAGGAGAATCAGTTGCCAGAGCACGCAAATGAAATGGGGACATATTTATCCGAACAATTAAAATCCATTCAAAAGGAAGTTACTACAATCGGGGATGTAAGAGGCAGGGGACTCATGATCGGGGTCGAAATTATCAATCCGTCAAAACAACCTAACAAAATAGGAAGTTATCCGGCAAATCCAGAGCTTGCCAAAGACATTCAAAACGAATGCTTTAAGAGGGGATTGATTCTGGAAGTAGGGGGACGATTTGGTTCGGTGATTCGCCTACTGCCCCCGTTGATCATTTCAAAAGAGCAAATCGATGAAGTTTTGCAGCGGTTCCATGAGGCGATTACCAGTGCTGAAACAATTTCTGGATTGCGTTAGAAGGTGACATTCATGAAATCAAACTTTACTAAATGGTTTCTACACCCAGATGGTGAAAGCAAGAATACGTACGATGCACTCATGGATTCAGTTGTTCAATTGGTTGCTGATCAAACAAGGAAAGCCAATCTCCCTTTTTCGGGAGCCTCTCGTAAAGAGATTGAGCTAGAGGTGAAAAAGGTAATGAACATCCCGGCTGCCGCACAGAAGATGGACGCTGTATTGGAAGAGGTTAAAAATGCTGTTGTGAGAAATTCATTATGGATTTCTCACCCTTCTGCCATGGCTCATCTCCATTGCCCGCCTTTACTTCCGTCAATTGCAGCGGAAGTGATCATTAATGCACTCAATCAATCAATGGATTCGTGGGATCAAAGCCCGGCTGCTACATACGTTGAAGCCGAACTGGTCAAATTCTTTACGTCCTGCATCGGTTATTCACCTGAAGCGGACGGTGTTTTCACAAGCGGAGGGACACAATCAAATTATATGGGTGTGCTGCTTGCGCGAAATAAAGCTTGCCAAGCGTATTTTTCAATCAATGTTCACCAAGAAGGACTGCCGTTTGAAGCAAGTAAATTGCGAATTCTTTGCTCTGAGCATGCCCATTTTACAGTGCAGCAATCTGCAGCTCAGCTTGGATTGGGAATGAATGCAGTCGTAAGAGTAGCAACGAATGATAAGCATCAATTATGTACAGGCGATGTAAAGGAAAAAATTGAAAAATTGCGGCAAGAAGGACTCTTGCCTTTCATGGTAGTGGCAACCGCAGGAACGACGGACTTCGGAAGCATAGATTGCCTGAGTGAGATCGCAAAGATAGCGAATGAAGAGCAGCTATGGCTTCACGTCGATGCCGCCTTCGGAGGAGCTTTGTTATTTTCTCATCAATATCGTCATAAGATCAGTGACCTAAGCTTAGCAGATTCGATAACAATAGATTTCCATAAGCTTTACTATCAATCCATTAGCTGTGGTGCTTTTTTTGTCAAACAAAGAAATGACTTTCAGCAAATTTCATATCATGCAGACTATTTGAATCCCGAAGAAGATCGGGAAGGCGGTATTATCAATCTCGTGGAAAAAAGCGTCCAAACAACCAAACGATTTGATGCTTTAAAGCTATTAATGACGTTGAAATTGGTAGGAACCGATTTATTTGGGGAAATGGTCGATTATACGATTAACCTGGCAAAGGAAACTGCATGTCTGTTAAAGGAAGATTCTTCGTTTGAGTTGCTGAATGACCCGGAGCTCAATACTGTTTTATTCCGCTACGTTCCTTCGACTAACAGGGATGTGAGTGTTGATGAAATCAATCTCGAGCTTCAGCGGGCTTTCTATCAAAGCGGTGAGCTGATCATAGCTAAAACAAAGCAATTGGGAAGCGTGTATTTGAAATTTACAATGCTCAATCCTCTCAATACGATCAGTCTTATGAAAAATCATATAAAGCAAATAAAATTAGCTGGAGAAAAAATTGAGAACGAACAAGGAGAGACCCGGTATGAATATTCCGTTCATTACTAATCATCTTACTATGCAAAATCTGCTCAATTGTTATGTGATTGAAACAGGGGAAGGGGAGTGGAAGCTTCCTGATGAAGTCCCGGTTTCGATAGAAGATGAGAGCATCAGGCATGTATTAGTCATTATGTTTAACAGACAGTCAGTTACATTATTCGTTCCGGTTCGATATAAGTCTATAACAGGGCGTCACCTCTTAGCTCCTGATATGTACTATCAAATAAAGAACGATGAAGCGAAACAGCTAGATTACAAAACATTACTAGATTTCATTCAAAAAGAATTAACTCTCTCTTCCGAAAAGCCCATTCAAATGGATGAGTTTGTGCTTCGGACGATCTTAAGCTATCAAAATATGAAAGGAATTATTTCAGAACGAATCAATGATTTGGACGGATGTTATCAAACAGAAAAAACATTTCTTCAATCTGAGCAGTCGTTGATCATCGGCCATCAAGTGCATCCAACACCAAAAAGCCGTCAAGGTATTGACGAAGCAGAAGAACATATTTTTGCACCTGAACGAAAAGGGGCATTCCAGCTTCATTATTTTCGGGCTGCAGACGACATCGTCGAGGAAGATTCTATCCTATCTCAAAACGCTTCAGCGCTAATTAAGGAAGAATTAAAAAGAGACCCGTTCGTATCAGAAACGTTTAAAGAAGAGTATTGTCGGGAAGATCATTTTTCACTCATCCCAATTCACCCGCTTCAAGCGAGGAAGCTTCTGGAAACAGAAGACGTGTGCCGCTTGATTCAATCAGGAAAGCTTGAGTATCTTGGGCCGAAAGGGAGAAAGTTTTATCCAACCTCTTCTGTCCGGACTGTGTATCATCCAGAAGCGAGTTTTATGTATAAATTCTCGATCCCTGTAAAAATCACCAATTCACTGCGAATCAATAAACGAAAAGAGCTGAGCCGGGGAGTGGAAGTGAGCCGCCTGCTTCATGAAGAGCTTCACGAAAAGCTAAAAGAAAATCATCCGTCATTCCGTATCATTGAAGATCCTGCTTATATTACGTTGAAATCTGAAACGCAGGAGACAGGATTTGAGGTAGTCATTCGTGATAATCCGTTTCAAGACGGAAACGAATCAAGGACTACTCTGCTTGCTGCATTATGCCAGGACCATATTACAGGGAGCAGCTCACATTTAACAAACATCATTGCTGATATTGCCCGCCGGGAAGAGGTTTCCACTGAGGAAGCGAGCAAGCAGTGGTTTGCCCGTTATTTGCAGGTAAGCTTGCGCCCTCTCTACTGGTTATATGCATCGTATGGAATCGCATTGGAAGCACACCAGCAAAATTCCGTCATTAAGCTGGATGAATACGGCTATCCGTCTGTTTTCTATTATCGTGATAATCAAGGTTATTATTTCATGGAGTCAAAAGCAACCACTTTAATGCGTCTCGTTTCAACATTAAATGAAAAAAGCGACACGATATGTACTGATCAGGTTGCAGAGGAGCGCTTTCGATACTATGTATTTTTCAATCATTTGTTCGGTGTGATCAATGCATTTGGAGTCAATGGGCTTATCGAAGAACATCAGTTACTGGCTATGTTGAGAGCGGAGCTGACAGATTTAAAAAATCGTTTAGGTGATCATACGAACTTATTGAATTCATTATTGAACGAAGAAAAGCTCCCATGCAAGGCAAATTTGTTAACGAGAGTTCATGATATGGATGAGCTTGCGGGTTCTCTTGAGACTCAATCTGTATATGTGGATGTTCCGAATCCGCTTGCAATACCAGCAGGTGAACCCTATGAAGTCTAACCTTTTCGTTCAACAGAAGTATCCATTTGAGCGGTATGATCCAGTTATTCAAAAATCAATTTTGTTTCGCCGAGTAACGATGGAAAAGGATTTAGAACAGCTTCACTCCTGGATGCATGAGAAGCATGTTATCCCTTATTGGAAATTAAATATTTCATTAGAAAAGTATAAAGTACATTTACAGAAGTTCTTACAGGATGATCATCAAACACTTTTGGTTGGTGAACTAGACGGAGTTCCGATGAGTTATTGGGAGTCATATTGGGTGAAGGGCGATATAATCGGGAACTATTACGCTTTTGATGAGTACGACCAAGGAATTCACTTGCTGATCGGGCCGACAGATTTTTTAGGAAAAGGCTTCACATATCCGTTATTAATGACGATTTTGCAGAAAAAATTTCAAGTGCCCGAAACAAACAAAATTATAGCGGAGCCAGATATTCGAAACGAAAAAATGATATACGTGTTTAAAAAATGCGGGTTTCAACCAGTAATGGAGGTCGAGTTGTCTGACAAATCGGCTTTACTGATGGAATGTGAACGGAATGTGTTTGAAAGAAGGTGGACAGATTGGAAAATGAAAAAATTTTAGACGTCATTGGCGTTGGAATCGGACCTTTTAATCTCGGATTAGCAGCATTGCTAGAAAAAACGGAATGCCGTTCTTTGTTCTTTGATAAAAAAACACGTTTTGAATGGCACCCGGGAATGCTCCTAGAAGGAACGACTTTACAAGTGCCTTTTATGGCAGATGTAGTAACAATGGTAGATCCGACAAGCCGCTTTAGCTTCTTAAACTATTTACATACGCAAAAACGGCTTTACCAATTTTACTTTTTTGAGAAATTTCATATCCCGCGAACAGAATACAATCATTATTGTCAATGGGTATCAGAGCAACTTCCGCAGCTTCAGTTTGAATGCGAAGTAAAGAACATCGAACAAACAAAGGGCGGGCATTTTCGCGTGACCGTTTTCTCCGCTAGAGAAAATGAACAAAAAACGTATGATGCCAAACATGTAGTGATTGGAGTGGGGACGAAACCGTACGTCCCGGAGAGGTTTCATTCCGCACTTGGCGACCAGGTATTTCACTCTTCACAGTACATGGACAAGAGAGAAAATGTTTCGAAAGCAAGTTCGGTTACGGTTATCGGCTCTGGACAGAGTGCAGCTGAAGTTTTTTATGACCTTTTAACGAAACAGCCTGATCAAGGTTATCAACTATCTTGGTTCACGAGATCCAAAGGGTTTTATCCGATGGAGTATTCCAAGCTTGGACTGGAGCATTTTTCACCGGATTATACCCGTTACTTTTATAAACTGCCCAAAGAAAAGAAAAAAAAGGTCTTGAACAATCAAGCATTGCTGTATAAAGGGATTAGTTTTGATACGATTGCTGCTATTTATGATTTATTGTACGAACGGACTGCGGGAAACAAGCGACTGGATGTTCAATTGCAGGCATTGACCGAGTTGGTTTCCATAGAAGAAGACAATGGCGGGTATAAATTATCGCTGTATCAGCACGAACAAGAAGCGGGTAAGCATATAGAAAGTGATGCTGTCATTCTTGCAACGGGTTATCATCCTTACGTCCCCAATTGTTTAGAAGGCATAAAGGAAAAGCTGGAGTGGGATGAAAGCGGTCAGCTTGTCATTCAAGAAGATTATAAAGTGAAGCTAAAGGAAAAAGGTCATAATCATTTATTTGTCCAAAATGGCGAGCTGCATACGCACGGCGTTGGCGCTCCTGATTTAGGACTAGGCGCGTTTCGAAACGTGACAATAATTAACCAAATCGCTGGAAAAGAAGTTTATCAAACATATGAGCATAATGTATTCCAACAGTTTGGATTGTAGGATAAGGAAATGACGAAGGGCGAAAAAGGGTTTGTATATAGTTGTTTGCTATTTACTTTGACTTCTGAAATGCTGTTATCGCCCTATTATCCTCAATTATTTTCTGAATACTTCCATATGGGAACGGATGGGGTGCAAGTAACAAGTGTGTTCATTGTTTGCTGTCGACTTATAGTCATTATTATGACGCCAATGTGGGCGGTAATTGCTAGAAGATGGAGTTTGGGGAAGCTTGTTACTGCTTCGCTGGTAGGAATGGCAGGGTGCAAAGCCATCATTCCTATGGTTCATACCTTTCCCCAGTTTTTAGCAACCTCGGTTGTGCTGCTCTTTTTTCAAAGTGCGATATATTTGTTATACCCGGCAATGGTAGCTTCAAGTAAGAATGAAGGTGAAAAAGTAAAGGCAACGACAACTTATTTATTTGTTTTACATGGCAGTGTGATTGTGTCAGGTATCGCAGGAAGTTTCGTTATCAACGAGCCATTGCCTTTACATAGCTATTACATCTTTGCTTTGATTGATATCATTCTCGCAGCAGTCAGCTGTTTTATTACATTAAACAATAAAGCAATTACAAAGGAGAGGGACGTAAGAAATAAAGAGCGGGCATTAATAGGAACGAAATGGCAGTGGGGATTTCTTGTTTATTTACTTATAGTGTTTCTCTTTTATATCGGCCATCACGCGATACGACCTTATTTTACGACTTTTTTTGACAGTAGCTACACCATCTCACAGCAAGAGGCTGGAATATTGTATGTGATGCCAAGTCTTGTAGCGATCGTGATGCAATTTATCTTTCCGAAGCGCTATCTTCAATCCCATGGGAAAGTCATTTTGATCAGTGTAACAGGTGTAACAGGTGTGTTGCTCTTTTTCCAAGTGTTAGCAGGTCACATATGGTTATTTGTGTTCATTCGTGTATTGTATGGGATCTGTTTTTTTGTTAGTTTTGCAGCAATCGATATCATTTTTTTCCAGTTGGGGATTGGCAAGAAGTCGCCGTTTTTATATAGTCTCGTTGCTTCGGTGCAAAGCACAGCCTTGCTGTTTGCCCCAATGACTGCGTTTATAAGCATACAGCATAATGGAATGGAAGGGCCATTTTTACTAAGCGGCTGCTTGTTAATCGGAGCAGCTGTATGTATGAGCTTGCTTTTTATCAATGATTTCAAACCATCATATTCAATAAATAAAAGGAGTGGACGATTGTGAAGATTATTGAAACGCCGCTACAGATGTTAACAGAAAAAGCTTGGCAGGAAGCTGATCGAAAACTTTTGGCGAAAATGCTTCAAGAGTTTATATACGAAGAAATTATTATCCCGACTCTCTTATCGAAAAAAGAGGACACTCACTATTATGAATGGAGAGATAAAAAAGGAACGGTGTACCGTTTTGAGGCAAAGCCGCGATTGTTTGACAGCTTTCATATATTGGTTGAGAGCATTGACGTCAATTTAATTGAAGATACTGATATCCCATTGTCTCTTGGCCTCTTGTTAAGCATTCAAGAAGAAGGAAAGATGACAGGCTCAACTGCGGGCCACTTAGTGAAAGAATATTTGCATACACTTGTCGCGGATACTCATTTAAAGGAAAAAGCTAAATCATCTGCACAATTAACTGAACTCGGCTATGCAGAACTGGAAGGAGAAATGACGGGGCATCCTTGGATTACTTATAATAAGGGACGTATTGGTTTCGGATACGATGATTACGTCCAATATGCACCTGAGCAAAAAAAGAAGGTGAACTTATCTTGGATCGCCGTCCATCAAAATATCGGCACATTCCATTCCGTTGATGGCTTAGCTTATGAACATGTAATCGAACAAGAGCTGGATCAAGAGAAACGAGAACGATTTGGAAAAAGGCTTAGCACTTTAGGTGTAAACGATACGGATTATTACTTCATGCCGATTCATTCATGGCAATGGAATCAAACCATTGTCTCTATGTTTGCAGCGGAAATAGCAAAAAAAGAAATTATACCGTTAGGAGAAGGAGAAGATGAATATCTCCCTCAGCAATCCATACGCACATTTGTCAATCTTTCCAACAAAGAAAAGTTTCATGTAAAGCTGCCAATGAGTATTTTAAATACGCTTGTTTATAGAGGATTGCCTAGTGAGAGAACCGTCATCGCACCAGACGTAACGAAATTTATGAAAAACATCCTAGAAAACGATTCGTATTTAAAAGAAACATGCCGGCTAGGGCTGTTAGGCGAGGTTGCGACGATGAATGTCAATCACCGCACATTCCATCAATTGAAGGGAGCTCCTTATCAATATTTAGAAATGCTCGGTGTCGTATGGAGAGAAAGTATCTATAAGGAACTAAGTGATAATGAACATGCAATCACATTGGCTGCGTTGCTCCATGTGGATCAAGAAGGGATTCCTTTCGTTTCCCAACTCATAGAAAAATCCGGGCTTAGCGTAGAGGAGTGGGTCCAGAAATTGACGAACTCTGTTTTGCCTCCTCTGCTTCATTATTTATATCAATATGGAACTGTCTTTTCACCACATGGCCAAAATACCGTGCTTGTCCTAAAAAATTACACACCGGAACGGATTATCATGAAGGATTTCGTTGATGATGTAAATATTAGTGACCAGCCGTTTCAGGAGCTGGCAGGACTGTCAGTGGAATTAAAGAAAGTGTTGCGCACCGAACCGCCTGAAGGACTGACTCAGTTCATCTTAACAGGATTGTTCATTTGTCACTTCCGCTACTTAAGCGACATACTGCAAGAGAATGAACAGTTTTCTGAATATCGTTTTTGGAACATTGTTCGTGAGGAAATCCTTTCGTATCAAAAGAAATTCCCTCAATTGCAGGAACGTTTCGAGCTATTTGATTTGTTGCGGCCGTCATTCACGAAGCTGACTTTGAATAGAAACCGGATGTTTGATTATGGCTATGAAGACGGAGACGATCGTCCACATGCGAGCGAATATGGAACTGTCGCAAATGCCCTTCATAAAGTAGTAGCCCAAACAACTAATTAAGCAGTTCAAACAATGCTCAGGTGCGTTTGAATGCATCCTGAGTATTGTTTCTGTGTTTTTTATATCCACTACAAATGGTTATGTCATTAATTCAATAGGCTTTAAACCTTTGTTAATATAACAATCTCCATAAATAGAATGTCGCATAAGATTCCCAATTCTTCCAAGCAGCCGCATATTTTCTGATCTCTTCCTTCGTCGGCTTTTGTTCCATCTCCAGTAGAAGCTTAATAGAATTATGCAAGCCAACGTCGTCAATTGGAAACGCCGCTTGAAATCGAAGACACCGCATTAAGACATAATTGGCCGTCCATGGTCCAATGCCTCGTATCTTAACCAAAGTTTTCTCGGCTTCATTAATATTCTTCAAAGCCAGCAGCTTCTCTTTGCTTATGACATCATTAACAAGAAGTTGTGCTACACCAATGAGGTATTCGCATTTTTTTACAGTCATCTTCAATTCGAATAGATCTTCCACATTTAATATAGCTATGTCTTCAGGTGTTGGAAAGTTCCAATACTTGGAGCCGTTCCATTCTATATATGTGCCATACTTTTCAACTAAACGCCGTTTTAGAGTGTACGCATAGCCAAGATTTATTTGCTGACCCAGAATTCCCCATGCCAAGGCTTCAAACAATTCAGGTATTCCCATATTCCGTAATCCGTAGAACTGTGACACAGGCCGCTTCAAAAACGGATCCGTTTCTGCGAGTTTATAGAAGGGCAGTAAGTCTGTGTCCAGGTCAAACCATTCGCGAATGTATTGAATTACCTTTGAACGAACGTCTTTATTTTCAGGTGAGGTATTGTTCAAAAAATGAATGGCAAGGGTCGATTCTTCCTCTGCGCTAATCTTCACTAACGTGGTTTCCGAACCTACTCTGATCGCTCGATAAATCTTTTCATCAACAATTGTGAACAGACATTCATTCGGAGACCGCTGCAGGTAATTTAAGTTTTCCGCAAAACTAAATTCTTTTGGCGTGTGTATCATCATCACGTTCTTAAAGACTTCCCTTGAATGTTCCATAAATAACCTCCTTCGTGTTTGTACATTATAGTTGTATCACATGGTTGCAATTATTTATTTCGTAATCTTGCTTTTATATTCAAATATGGTTTAGATTACTCAAGGTTTAGATAAACTCAAAACGTATAAACCATAACACATACAATTTTGTTATATTGCTCTTATATTCGAAAAACATTGATTAAAAAATAAAACCTGATACTGTGGAAACAGAGGTGATAAGATGAAATCCAGAATTCCAGATAACTATTGGAAAGCGATTATGGAAAATGATGCAGCCTTTGACAACACATTTTATTATGCTGTAAAGACGACAGGCATATTTTGTCGTCCGTCATGCAAATCAAGACCTCCTAATAAAGAAAACGTTCGAATTTTCAACAATACTGAGCAGGCACTGTTGGAGAATTTCCGCCCCTGTAAACGATGCAGGCCAAGTGGGTTGCGTTTGCCGGACGAGGAATGGATCCAGCAAGTGACAGAATGGATTGATGCCAACTATAGCGAGCCGCTTACCTTGAATTTGATAGCGGAGTCAAGTCATGGAAGCCCTTACCATTTGCAGCGAACGTTCAAACGAATGAAGGGTATGAGTCCAACAGAATATATTCAGCAGGTTCGAATAGACAAGGCAGCGTATTACCTTAAAACAACCAACGAATCTGTAACGAATATAGGTTCAGCTGTAGGATATCCGAATACTGCTTATTTTGTCACGTTATTCAAAAAAAGAATGAAGCAAACCCCTTCAGAGTACCGGAAAAATCACAAAGGAAACCAATGAACGGAGGAGATTTCACATGGAACAAACCATTAACCAAATTATTTATTGGTCTCGGTATACGAGTAAGATCGGTCGGTTTTATCTTGCTGCTACGATAAATGGCTTATGTTTTATGGGGTCGCCAAATAAAGGCATCGAAGAATTGGAGAATTGGGCTAACAAACGTTTTCCAACGTACGAACTGGTTCAAGACGATAAGAGGCTTGAACCTTATAAACAAGAGCTTGAAGAATATTTCATAGGAGAACGGCGAACATTTTCCATGCCTGTAGATGTTGAAGGGACACCTTTTCAAATGAAAATTTGGGCAGCTCTTAAGGAAATTCCATATGGAGAAACGATTACCTACTCACAAATTGCCAATATGATCAACAAACCGTCCGCAGTACGGGCAGTTGGAACTGCGATCGGCAGAAATCCTCTACTCGTATCCGTACCATGCCATCGTGTAGTTGGTAAAGATGGATCATTAACAGGATATAGGGGCGGGTTAGAAATGAAGAAATCATTGCTTCAGCTGGAGCAAAAACAAGGGAGGCATTAACAATGGCGAATCAATTGGCTGAATCCATTAAAAGCATTGAATGGGAATCAACTCATCAAACTCTCGATGAACAAGGATTTGCCAAACTCCCAGCTTTGTTGAGCAGGGAACAATGTGAAGAAGTGATCAATCGTTATGATGATGATTCCCTCTATCGTACAACGATCAATATGGAAAGATATCGTTTCGGGGAAGGACAGTACAGATACTTTGACACGCCGCTTCCATCACTGATTCAGGAGATACGCACCGCATTTTATCCAGAACTCGCGAAAGCAGCTAACCGCTGGCTGGTATATTTGAAGAAAGAGCCAGCTTATCCGGAAACTTTGGATGACTTTCTTAAAAAATGCCACGAGAAAGAACAGACCAGAACTACTCCGCTCATTCTAAAATATGAGCCAGGCGGGTATAACTGCCTTCATCAGGATTTATATGGCGATGTGTACTTCCCTTTCCAGGTGGTGTTCGCTTTAAACCAACTTGAGAAGGACTATACCGGAGGAGAATCTCTGCTTGTTGAGCAAAGGCCGCGGGCGCAAAGCCGCGGACATGTAATTACACTCGAGCAAGGGGAGGCTTTGATATTCCCGACAAACCATCGTCCAGTAAAAGGGAAAAATGGCTACTATCGGAATACGGTTCGTCATGGGGTAAGTACACTCACATCCGGGATTCGTTATGGGATGGGCATTATTTTTCACGATGCAAAGTAGAAGTCGAGACAATAAAAAGCCATCTGTTTATATCTGAAGCCAAAGGCTGCTGTATTAATATGAAGTGGAGTTCAATCCTATAACAAATGGTTACTGCAAATCTCAGTAACCATTTGTTATTTTCTATATTTATTGTTCTTTTTTAATGGTAAATTGGTCTTCCAGCATTGACCAATTCTGCGGGAAAGGTTCTCCTAAAACCCAATAGGCGATACCGCGAAGTCGATACTCTTTCACAAGATTAAATTTTGCTTGGGCACTTTGTTCATTTTCATACCAAACGGTGTGTTCCTTATTATTGTCATCCCTGTAATTAAAATGAGGAGCTTGAGCTTCGTTATCGAACTTGATTTCTGCGCCTTCTTTTATCGCTAATTCTGCCGCTTCCTTTGGTGCAATTCTCTTGGCGAATTTGCCTCCCTTTTCATACGGCAGCGTCCAATCATAGCCGTAGAGTGGTGCTCCCATCACAATTTTCTCTCTAGGTATGACTGATAATGCATAATCGATTACTTTTTTAACCTGCGGAATAGGTGATACCGCCATCGGAGGACCGCCAGACCAGCCCCATTCATAGGTCATCAATATCACAAAATCCGCAATTTCTCCATGGTGTTTGTAATCATGTGCCCCATGCCACGGACCGCTTTGTTCATCGCTTGTTTTTGGAGCAAGGGCAGTTGAGACTTTGAATCCTGCTTTTCGAACTTGTGGGATGAGTGTTTCTAGAAATCCATTATAGAGATCGCGGTCCTCAGCCCGAATGTGTTCAAAATCAATGTTAAGTGCTTTATAACCTTTTGCTTTCATTGTTTGAATAACCTTCTGGATAAATCGTTTAGATGCCGTTTTGTCTGTAAAAATTTTGTGTGCAACATCCGGAGAGAAGTTTCCTTCTGTAAAATTGGTAACAACCATCATTGCGGCTGCACCGTTTTTTCGCGTCGCAGGAAGTGCCTCATCATCTTTAATAGGGATTAAATTTCCGTCTTCCTGAGCCCTATAGCTAAAAAAAGCGACGTAAGACAAATGCTTTCCAACATTATTTACTTCTGAAACAGCTTGTTTGGGATCAACTGGCTCTAGAAATCCAATACTGTCAATTGTATGGTTTCCGTGTGCAGTTTCCGAAGGATTCACTTCTTTAGTTTTGGATTGATTTGTTTCTGTCTTAATCTGATGAACTCTTGGCTGCGGATTCGTTTGGTCCTGTGCTTCTCCCGAATTTTCATTATTTCCTGTACACGCCGTAAGAACGAGGGTGAGGGAGAATATTAAGGTAAAGGATTTTTTCACGGTGACAACTCCTGTTGAATTTTTTTATTATTTTTCATAACATCGAGGAGTTTTATTCTTGTCTAAGAATGGATGAAGGAAAAAAACTTGTAAATAGGGGAGGAGAGAACATTTCTCATGAACATTACATAAAAAGAAGTTAATTGTAAAATGGACAAGAATCCAATTCCTGTACAAGGAGCGATTTAAATGAAAAAGCAAGTAATTTTCATTCATAGTGCTGGAGAACAAGGGGCACTGCAAGGAAGCAGCCGCTTAGCTGAATATTTACATGATGAGCTGGATGAATGGTATCGTTTATTGCTTCCGAAAATGCCTTTTCCGGAAAATCCAAAATACGAGTTGTGGAGAGAGAAGCTTGATCAAGAACTGTCAGCATTGGATGGGGAAGTGATTCTCATCGGTCATTCGTTGGGAGGATCTGTTCTGATTAAATATCTTTCCGAAGAAGCTTTTGATCTATCCATCATTGGATTATTTTTGATTGCAGCACCCTACTGGAGCAAAGATGATACGGATTGGCACAGCAGCGAATTCATGCTGCCTGAAAATTTTGCTTCAAAGCTTCCGCAAATCTCAAAGATATTCCTCTACCATAGTTCTAATGATGAAATTGTACCGGTTTCACATCTAAATCATTTCAAAGAAAAACTTTCTGATGCAACTGCGCGTGTTCTTCCAGGTAATGAGCATTTTTTTTACGAAGGATTACCCGAGATTGTTGATGACCTCAAAAACTTTTAGTTTACTGGACACAAATAACGAGAAAAAGGTGTTTTTCCAAGTAAGTAGGGGGATATATATGCGGAATTTAATACTGTTTGTCGTTTTAGTGCTTTCGTATGTGGATGTTCTACTTCAAAAGAGTCAAACAAGGATAGTGCGATACCAATAAATGAATCAGGAATTGATAAAGAGTTTCAAACTAAGAATATCACAAAAAAAATATTGACGGACTTGACCAAATCCCTAATGAAGGAAGTATGAAAGCATAGTATTCGAGTGAGTGCATTAACATCATGTACTGGGTTTTTATAAAAATTACGGGGCTGCGGTCAACAAATTCTTAAAAAGAACGGAATTTTGCTCTTATTTATGACGAATTTTGTCGAATAATCGATATATTGAAATTTTCGCCGATATATCAGCCGTTTTCGCTGATATATTTCTATTTTCGCCGATAAAATGAAAAAAGCGCCGCCGATATACAAGGCTGCCTCTCGAAGAAGCAGCCTTGTAATACTCCACAAAAAGCAATTAGTCGCTGAAATGGAGCCTGAATTAAATCTTGGCACACCTTCGTTAATGTTTTTCACGGAATCTCGATAAGTTACATAACGATATTTGAAGATTTGTCACTAAAGAAATTACTTTGTCTGGGGTAGAGGTAGCGATCGTAATAATTTTATGACTGATTTGACACTCACCTTTATGAAAGTACCTGTACTAAAAGTGCATACTTACATATTTGCAGTGTGCACTTTATACTCCAGATATAAATAATATTTAAGGAGGACAAATCTTTGAAAACTCTTGTTATCGTTTCACACCCAAGTATAGAAACATCCGTCATTAATAAGCGATGGGTAGAAGAACTCAAAAAATATTCAGAAAAGTATACTGTTCGCGAATTGTATAAGGTTTACCCGGATGGAAACATAGACGTGGAAAAAGAACAAAAATTGGTTGAATCACATGGTAAACTTGTTTTGCAGTTCCCTATATATTGGTTTAATTCTCCGCCTCTCCTTAAAAAATGGTTTGACGAAGTTTTAGCTTATGGATGGGCTTATGGTTCAAATGGAGGGGATAAATTAAGGAATCGTAAAGTTGCTTTAAGTGTGTCTGCAGGAATTAAAAAAGAAGATTATAGTGAAGAGGGAAGATATCGATATACACTTGAACAATTATTATCTCCTATTGAAACTACCTTCCTATACTGCAATGCTGATTATCGTTCGTTCTTTGCGTTTTATGGCAAAGAAAATGAGCCTGGTGGAAACGAAGAAGAGGAAAATGAGCCGGGTACAAGCGAATTGGAAAAAAGCGCACAAGATTATTTGAATTTTGTTGACAACCTGTAATAGGTAGCTTTATTAAAGCTATAGAAAAGAAGTATTTCCTTGTTCAGGAAATACTTCTTTTGATGTAAACAAAATAGCTATGCCTACCGCTGTATATCCTCCAGAGCTGGCAAACGGTTTTTCTCTCCCCACTCGCACATCATATTTAACAATGGAACGAGAGAAAGACCACGTTCAGATAATGAATATTCAACTTTTGGAGGTATTTGGGGAAATTCCTTGCGTATGATAAGGCCTTCTGTCTCAAGCTCTTTTAACATGATGCTCAGCGTTTTAAAGGAAATGGTACCGATACTTCTCTTCAATTCATTATGCCGCATAACCTTATTTTCTGACAGCCAATATATAATGATCATTTTATATTTACCGCTTATTAATGACAACGTATATCCAAAGCCAGTGTCTTTTAGTTCTACGCCAGTCGGAACACAGGTTTTGCTCACAAGCTACACTCTCCTTCAGGTAAGTATATGATATAAATGTATATACTTTTCAATAGATCATTATGCAACCTCATTGAAAGGATGTAAAGTAAGTTGCCTGTAAAATTTTGGCATAGATGGTGGATGGATATAGAGGAAGACTTTACAGTTTATCCAATTATCAAATTTGCAATTACTTTATTTTATTAACCGCGTTAAAAATCCTTCTTTTTATATAGCCATAATCCCGAGAGAAGTAGACTGAATGTTAAGCAAAGCCAGCTAAAAGCATAGCCTCTCATATCTACAATCAGACCGAAAACAGGCGGTGCTGTGATGATCGCAATCTGATTTAAGGTCAAGGCAAAGCTGACGGTGACTCCGACTGAATCATCTGCTGCTTTTTCCGCAACCTCAACTATAAAAAGACTGTACCATCCGATTCCGAAGAAACCTAACCAAGCGCAGAGAACAAAAAGCACCCAAAGAGGAAGGCTTTCTAAATTCGTTGAGAGAAAGAGTACAGACATTAAGACAGCAAAAACGGATAAGAATAATGGTGTCCTCCGATCTCCCTTAAACATCGAATCGCTTGCTGATGCTAGCAGAACTCTTCCGGCCATTCCAAAAAACAACGTTACTGAAAAAAGCTGTCCTGCAAGCAATGGTGCAATTGATCCAGCGTGAGTGAAATAGATCGTAAGGTGTCCGACGATAACGAGCTGCAAAGAAATCATGGTGATTCCTGTAAAAAAGACAGGATATAATGCTTTGTTTTTCACGATTTCCTGCAGCTGTTTACGAAAATTCTTTCTATCACTCTCTGCAGAAGTAGCTTCATGAAAAGAAGGTTCCTTATAAAAAATAAGAAACATAAGTCCTCCGGTCATACATAAGCCGGAAAGAAAATAAACGGCCGAATGCCAACCGTAGGATAATCCAAAAGCGGGAATGATCATCCCGGCCATTGCACCTCCAATCGGGATACCAGCCTGGCGTACTCCCATTGCCAGTCCCCGATGCTGGCTTGGAAACCATTTGACAATCACTTTGCTTCCTCCAGGCTGGGCGGAGCTATAGAATATGCCCACAACGAAAAGAACAACGAGTAAGCCTAAATATTCATCCACTAATGTCACAGCCAGTAAAGATAGGCTTAATAAAACGGATCCAAGACCAATTAACAGCTTCTCATTTGAACGATCGAGAAGCCGGCCGACAAACAGCATGAAAAACAACGGTCCGATATTGACCGCAGATAGTAAAAGTCCTGATTCCAATTGCGTAAGCTGGAACACATCCTGCCAAAAAAATATCAAAGGACCGACCCCGTAGGTAACAAGAGTGGCACTTGCCTGTGTAAATGTAGCCAGCCCCAGTATGACCCACTTATAAAAATTGTTTGAAAGAATCATTGCTTTTTGCTTGATCACGCTAGGTCACCTCCTAATCCAAGTGTAAAAAAGCTTTGATATCATGTAAAATGAGTAATAAAGATAATTGATATCAAAAAAATTGATGATATTAGGAGGGGACAGGATGGACATCAAGGATCTTATCGTTTTTCTTGAAGTAGCAGAAGAAGGGAATTTATCACGAGCCGCCAGAAAGTTAAACTACGTGCAGTCAAATGTGACGATGAAAATCAAGCAGCTGGAAGAGGAATTAGGGACGCCGCTGTTTTATCGCAATGGAAAAGGTGTTGATGTAAATACAAATGGAGAAATCCTTTTACCATATGCAAAACAAATCCTTCAATTAGTGAACGAAGCTGTTCGGTCAGTTCAAAGCAATGCAGAACGACCGATGGGAACGATGAAAATCGGTTCAACGGAATCAACAGCTGCCGTTCGTCTCCCAACGATCCTCGCTCAATATTGCTTTGCATATCCTGAGGTAGAGGTCATTTTAGAAACGCATACGACAGATGAATTGATTCGTCTTGTTGTCGAACGTAAGCTAGAAGGCGCATTTGTTGCAGGTGAGGCTCACCACCCGGACATTAACTCTTTCTTATTCCACGAGGAAGAGCTTACGCTTATTAGTAAAGATCCGCTCACCTCCATCCATGAAGTAAACGGCAAGAACTTATTAGTTTTCAGCCACGGCTGCAGCTATCGAAAACGATTGGAAGCGTGGCTGCAAGAAGAAAAGGTTGTTCCGAACCGAATATTGGAATTCGGTACGATAGAAGCAATAATCGGCTGTGTTAAAGCAGGGATCGGGACAGCGGTCATGATGAAAGAAATTATTAAAGAAAACTCATCTTTAGCTTTTACGCCGCTTCCGGAAACCTATTCCAACATACCGACCAACTTTATTACGAGAAAAGATGTCTTATTGTCTGCAGCTTTGCGCAAGTTTCTAGAATTCGTGAAAAAGTGAGAAAATCGTTTAAAGGAGGAGTTAGCGTGGAAAATAGTGTATTTCAAGCAAATAACGCTAAAATTCGAATGACTTCAATCCGAAAAAGAAACAATAGAAATGAAAAAACGTCAAAGGAGGTTATACTATGGAAAAAAACAATCATGATTTAGATCAAAATAAGAAAAGAGCAGTAAATGAGGAAGAATACGAAATCAGCTCGACCGGATATGGATTAGAATCTGTTTCAAACGATTCAGATGAGGATCCAAAAACAGAAAACAAAAATTCTACCTGCGGCGGATTATGATGAAAATGAGCTTGTTTTGAAAAACGTTTGATCAAGACAAGCTCAATGAATATTCCTTCATTCAAATTGGAGAGATACGAATTATTCCGGCAGGAGCTCTTCAAAAAGGGGAGTTGTGCTTTCTAATTGACCCAGCTCAGTAATAACTAACGAAATAAAGTTTGCCGCTGGTGAAAAAGGTTCATCATTTTTTCTAATGCATAATTTTATCGGGTGCTTAATGTAAAGATCTTTGACAAAAACTCTCCCAAGTTTCCCATCAAGCTGTTCATTTTTTACGGCAAGTGCAGGCACGAGCGCAGCTCCGTAACCTACTTTAACTGCTTCGATCGACTCGATCATGCCTTCAATTTGGATGAAGGAGCTCGGTTCGTTAATCTTCGCAGACTCGCACAATGCAACAAGTTTTCTTCGTGTATAGCTTCCTTCTTCCCGGAGAACAAACGGTTCTTTCATAAGCTCCTCAAGCGAAACTTCTTTCCCGGCTAATCGGTGACTTCCTGGAACGATAAAAATAAGCTCATCTTCTAACAGAGTGTAAGTGTCAACTCCTTCTTCCTCTCGTTCTCCACAAACGATTGCAACATGTGCTGAATAGTCCAACAAGCGTTGAAATGCTGAACTTGAGTTTGACTTAAATAGCTTAACATCCACTAAAGGATAGCTTTCCTTATATTTAATAATCCAATGCGGCAATACGGTATTCGCTGGCAGGCTGGTCGTACAAATGTTCAAGCTTCCTTGCATTCCTGTCTTTAGATCATTCATCTTTTTTTCTATTTCACCTTCAAGTGCAAACAGCCGATTGGAATGAATGGCTAATTCTTGACCAGCCTCTGTTAATTGGATGGACCTTCCTTTCGATTGAATTAACCTCATTCCGAGCTCTTTTTCTAAATTACGAATCTGTGCTGTCACTGCAGGCTGGCTGATTAACAGGTTTTCAGCTGAACGAGTGACACTTCCGGATTTGGCAACCTCGGTAAAGATACGTAAAGCATGCAGGTTCATTGCCACTTCTCCAATCCATAAATATTTTTGATGATTATTGAAAATATATATATTAGTTTTATTAGAACCTATTCTTTATCATAATAAAAGAAGCAAGCAACCGTAAAGATCAGTGAAAGAAAAAATTTTAGGGAAGAAGGGATTAGGTGATGTTTGAAGAGGTTGTAATAGAAAATATAAAGGGAAGATTTATAGATATCAAAAATCGAATGACAGAGGCTATCAAACAGCTAAACGACGAAGACCTTAATTGGAGACCCACAAGTGGAAGCAATAGTATCACTAACCTGGTTGTACATATATCAGGCAATATTCATCAAAGAGTTGAGGCTGGTATTGAAGGAAAAAAAGACATTCGGGATAGAGAATCAGAATTCAGTGAAAAAATAACACACACAAAAAAAGAACTGCTTCAAATCATCGAGCAATCGTTTTCTACAATCATCCGGGTTATAACTTCCCTATCACAGGATGGATTTTTAAAAATACAAACTATCCGCAATAACGAGGTAACCAATTTAGACGTCATTATGAAATGTGCGTCCCACTTTTCCGAGCATCTGGGCCAAATATTATATATCGCAAAAATACGCAAAGAAGATGCTTATGTTTCAACATCGATTCCAAGAAAACAATGCTAATCGATCGAATCAGCAAATGATATTAAGAAACTTAAAATCCTTAACAGGTCCATTTCCTGATTTTAATACAGAAAATCTTCCAGAAAACCCTACAGATTTATTTTTGCAATGGTTAAATACGGCAATTGATTAACACATTAAGGAACCTCATGCGATGACATTATCTACAGTTGACGAAGATGGTATACCTGATGCACGAATATTGATCGTTAAAAAAATTACCGACAATCATTGGTACTTTGCAACCTCAGCCGAAAGTAAAAAAGGAATGCAGCTAAAAAAAGCAATCTCTTTGGATTTTTTAGAACGATCTGATGATGCAAGAGCAGTTGCAATACTAGCAAAACAAAGCAAAGTATTGCCTCAACTTAAGGAAGTAGAACTTGCATTAGAAAAAGCAAAGGAACAAATACAACTGCAGCCAGAACTCATTTCTCCGGATTGGAGACTGTACGCTGTCCTGGCAAACGAAGTTGAATTCTGGCAAGCTGATCCTAAACGTAAACATACTAGAGTTAAATACTATTGTAAAAGAAACCAATGGGAACATTGTTTATTATGGCCTTGATATTGAGCATCCTGAGATAAAACAAAGAATAAGAAATCATGCAGGAAAAACTAAATAATATGTCCTAGAGCACAAAAACGGTTCTTTTTCCTCATCTGAAAAATAAAGGAAGATCGCCTATAAAAGAAGAAGAGAGATAAAGATACTTTTGTGAGAGGTGACAAAATTCGATGAAAAAACAGATGAAAATGAGTCTTAGCCTAGTGGTGCTTTTTATGGTAGTCGGAGCTCTTCTTATCCATGTCATTCATTCCCCGTCAGCAGCAAGTTTAAATAGGGAAGCATTAACTGATGAACTGAATCAGCTTTTGGCGAATAATCCCAACCTGAAAGGAGCAATCGCTGGAGTAAGTATTCGATCAGCTTCGACAGGGGAACTGATTTATGATCATACTGGAAATACCCGCCTCAAGCCTGCATCTAACTTGAAGCTATTAACTACATCAGCTGCTCTTTCGACATTAGGGGAAGATTATTCATTCACCACAGAAGTTTTACGAAATGGCTCAATCAAAGGGAAAAACCTTTTTGGAGATCTTTACATCAAAGGAAAAGGGGACCCTACACTTTTGAAATCTGATTTTGACAAAATGGCTGAAGACGTCCAAAAAGCCGGAATAAAAACGATCCAAGGGGACGTTATTGGAGATGATACATGGTACGACGATGTGAGGTATTCATCTGATTTGTCCTGGAGTGATGAATCCAAATATTACGCAGCACCAGTTTCTGCGCTAACAGCTTCTCCAAACGAGGACTTTGATGCAGGAACAGTGATTGTTGATGTGAATCCTGGTAAGAATGGCCAGAAAGCTGAGGTAACCGTGTCGCCAAAAACCGATTATGTAAACATCGTGAATCATGCAAAAACGGTACCAGCTGGCGGAGAAAAAGACATAACGATTGAGCGGGAACACGGCGAAAATACAATCACAATTGAAGGTACTATTCCTGAAAATGCAAGCAGGACAAGGGAATGGGTCGCTGTGTGGGAGCCAACAGGTTATGCATTGGACTTATTTAAACAGTCGCTTAACGAGCATGGGATCAAAATAAAAGGCAAATTAAAAGAGGGGAAAGCACCTGATCAAGCATCGATCCTATCAACAGATCATTCGATGCCGTTATCCGATCTTCTCGTTCCATTTATGAAGCTTAGCAACAACGGACATGCTGAAACACTTGTAAAAGAAATGGGGAAAGTCGCAAAAGGTGAGGGAAGCTGGGATAAAGGACTCGAGGTTATGAAAACTGAGCTGCCTAAATTCGGCGTTGATCCAGAAGCCATCGTTCTAAGAGACGGATCGGGCATTTCTCATGTGAACTTGATTTCAGCCAATCAAGTCTCCAGCTTATTATTTTCAGTTCAAAGGGAAGAGTGGTATCAAGCCTATCTCAATTCATTGCCTGTAGCCGGTGAGAGTGACCGCTTGGTAGGGGGAACGCTTAGCGGCCGCATGAAAAACCCGCCAACGAAAGGGAATGTTAAAGCGAAAACCGGCTCGATTTCATCGGTAAGCTCATTATCTGGATATGTTGAAACGAAAAGCGGGGAACCTCTTATTTTTTCGATCATCTTAAATAACATGACGGATGACTCGAATGGAGAAGATGTAGAAGACGAAATAGCTACAATACTTGCGAATCAGCAGTAAAAGATTTATAAACATTTTAAAAATGAAGCACGATAAGCTATAAATGCAGCCTTTATTGATTTTGTAGTCATCTGCTTAATTAATGAAAGTAAGTTGGTTTCACGCTTAAGCACAAAAACCCCCGAGATTCGGCCTTATTGCTGATATCGGGGGTTTTTCATAGCTTAAACCAAGAGAAATTCTTGAGACAAAAATAGCCGGTTTTCATCATCTTAAGGATGAACCGGTTATTCTAATTCAGGAGTACAAACAAAATATGTGTAACTGTCACAATTTCTGGATCTGGCTTAGCTTGTAATTCCTTGAAAAAGAACATAAGTTCGCTTACAATTGAGTAGAAGTTGTATCGAAATAATAAGGGAGGAATATGAAATGGCGCACCTTTCAGTACAGTTGTATGAATATAATGTATGGGCAAATAATCAAATTTTTAATCGGCTAAAAGAGCTTCCACAGGATGTTTATCGTCAAGAGGTTCAAAGTGTCTTTTCCTCATTATCTAATGTATTGACCCATGTTTATCTTTCTGATCTTGGATGGATCGAAGTTTTTTCTGGTGAAAGTATGAACCATGCGTTGGAGTTAGCTGAACAACGAAAAGAACAAACAGAAGCAAAAGAAATAGGGGAAATGGAAGTCATGTTTTCTGAGTTAGCCGACCGATACAAATCTTTCCTTAACCAAACAAAAAATATAAATAAGCCTCTTGTAATTGAACACCCGTCTGGAGACTTAATGAAAACAAGCGTGTCCGATCTAGTGCCTCATGTTGTAAATCATGGTACATACCATCGTGGTAATATTACAGCTATGTTGCGACAAATGGGTTATACTTCAGTAGCGACAGATTATGGTCTTTATTTATATTTAAAAACAAAGGGAATGTAACTTACAGATTCGGTAAATAAATTTTCCACAAAAAAATGACAGTCCCAATGTATTATTACACTCCGCATCCTAAACACCGAAGCTGGTAATTCTTCGTGTAAGAAAAACCAGCTTTATTCGTCCACGAAATCTCTTACATGTATTTCAATTTGGTTTGATTACCTGCATGATTAACCTTCAAGTTTCGAATCTGTAACTTTGGAGGTTTTCAGAAGACCCCAATATAACAATTATGAAAGCATACAAATAATTTAGCCGCAATTCACCGGAAAAATCCAAAGCGATTGCTGCATAATGAAATATATCTTTTTATACATAATTAATTATACATTATATAACTAATTATATTTTCATTAAGATGATGTGGATTGCCCGCCGTCTACGTGAAGCGTTTGTCCGGTAACAAAGCGTGAATCGTCAGAAGCAAGATAGACATAGGTTGGAGCTAGTTCAAAAGGCTGTGCTGCCCGTTGCATCGGATTGACTGTGCCAAATATGGCGACTCGGTCTTGCGAAAAGCTTGATGGAATAAGCGGGGTCCACGTTGCACCAGGGGCTACTGCGTTTACACGTATTCCCTTGTTGATCACATTGTTCGCCAATGCACGAGTAAAACCGATGTTCGCTCCTTTTGTCGCCGTGTAATCGATCAAGTTTTTCTCACCTATATAAGTTACAACAGAGGAAGTATTGATTATCGAGCTTCCTGGCTTCAAATGAGGGAGAGCCGCTCTAGTGGTATAAAAATGAGAGTATATATTGACCTTAAAGGTGTCATCGAATTGTTCGTCAGTGATATCAAGCAAGCTTGATTGCTGCAGCTGGATTCCTACGTGGTTACAGAGAATATCGAGCTTTCCAAACGTCTGGATAGTCTGCTCAACAATATTGATACACTGCTGCTTTTCACGTAAGTCACCCGGCAGCAGAAGACAGCGCTGTCCTAGCTGTTCAATTCTTGCTTTTGTTCTGTTCGCATCATTATGTTCATCTAAGTAAGAAATGGAAACGTCTGCACCTTCTTTTGCAAAAGCAATGGCTACTGCAGCACCAATTCCGCTGTCTCCGCCCGTGATGAGGGCGAACTTACCTTTTAATTTTCCGCTTCCTTTATCATTCGGGTTTTCAACGATTGGCCGAGGCACCATCAATTCTTCAAGACCAGGCTGCCTAAGCTGACGCTGCTCTGGCACATTAATTGGTATGTCCTCAAAACGTGTAATTTTTCCGTAATTCGGGTACAACGGATACTCTTGATTTGCAGGCTGTTGATATTGCTGATCATCTTTTTTCATTGGAGACCTCCCCATACCAATAATCCATTTACAATATGTCATCTTGGGCATATTAGTGCCTATACACTTTAATGAAAGCTGTACAAACTCACTTTCGGAATGATTTGAATAGGGTGTGAAAAAAGAAGAGGGGAGAGGACCAATATGCAATTACTGAAATACAGTCCTGAAGTGAAGCTGTTATTACTACGTTATTCTGAGGAAAAAGAAGAACTATTATATAATTCAAATCCTTTTGCCTGGCCAATGCCTAAAGTAGGTCCAAGGCCGCCTTATTACGTGAATCCTCGTTACGTAAAGAATTATCCAATCATCTAAAAAAGTGAGGGGCATTGCTCCCTCACTTGCGTTTTTCTACATATGTGAAAAGATCTTTTTAGAAACTCGAACCGCTCGGATTTCGATACGTCCATCGTAACATCCTGATTCCCTAACACATTAAGAACAATCATCTTAATGATCGTGGCGGGGGATTTGAAAGTCGCACGATATATTTTATTGCAGCTGAGTGTTCGAAGTTAGCTGCTGTTGATTGTTTTGTTGTTGCATCTGTTGCGATTGTTGACCTTGTTGTCCTTGACCTGCCATACCCGCAACAAGCGGCACAAATTGCTGCACGGTTTGTCCCATTCCTTGGCCTCTTGTCATGCTATAGAAAGCAGCTGTACCGATACCGGCTGATGCAAGTAAAGGTAGCCATATTTGTCCTTTTTGCAAGTTTCTCACCACCTCAATTTATAATGTTTGTAAGCCACTAGCGTATCATGCTAGTGAATCGTTTCCATAAGGCAGTTGTAGAATCAGGCAATATAATTAAAAAATATGACTAATACCGAATAGATCGTTGGTTGTTTGAGGCAAAATAAGTGTACAATGCGAGCCCGAGGTGCCAAAATGCATAAATTTTTTCAAAAAGACTTTCCAAACGATCCTATTCATCTTTTTTCAGCCGAACATCTTTGCACATTATTGATCATTGTGTTACTCGCTGTTTGTCTGTTCATTTTTCGCAGATTTCTTGCAGTCAACAGACGGATCCGCATATTTTGTTATTCGCTTGCTGCACTTTTGATCATTTCAGATATTAGTTACCATGTTTGGGCGATTTTTTATGATGTTTGGTCACTCCGCGAATCTTTGCCTCTTGAACTTAGCGATCTTGCAGTACTCCTAACCATTGTGATGTTGCTTTCTAGAAGCGTCAGTCTGTTTCAATTTTTATATTTTGCTGGAATAGGAAGTTCGATTCAAGCCATGCTGACGCCTGACTTGGGTATCTATTCCTTTCCGCATTTTCGTTTCTTTGAATTTTACGTCTCCCATGGCGGAGTTTTTCTCGCCTGTCTTTTTATGGTTGCAGTTGAAAAATACAGGCCGACGTTTTTCTCTCTATGGATGACATTAATTATCGTAAACGTGTACGGTGCTTGCGTATTTTTTATCAATCGAATACTGAATTCAAATTATTTGTACATAATGAAAAAACCAGAAAGTGCATCGATATTGGACTTTCTCGGGCCGTGGCCATGGTACCTCTTATCCGTTGAAGGAGTAATGATTATTAGCTTTTTACTGCTTTACAGCCCATTTTGGTTTCGTGAAAAAATAAGGAGAGAGGGGAGAAAATGAAATATTTCAGTGGGGATCTTGAGATCGGCCCCACTGATCGATGAAGTTATTAATTAGCTTCCAAGGAGTTGATTTGTTCGTCACTAACTTCCCAAAGCCGCCTCGCCATTTTCATGTCTTGGGCAGACGCCGCAGGGATATTCACTTCCTTGTCAACGTAATAGAGCCCGTTATGTTCGGTGATATCATCAGAATCAGCCAGCCAAATGAGCGTTTCTGCACCTTTCTCCGGAGTTCGCGAGAAGGGTTTCATTGCCGCCATCGTCAAGCGAGCAAGTTTCCCGTTGTTTTGATTAAAGTTCGTAGACACCAGCCCCGGATCGAAGCAGTAGGCGGTGCGCCGGTTCCTTCCAGCTGTCTGGCCAACTCGGCGGTAAATAATATGTTAGCAAGCTTCGTCTGTGCATAGCGTAATGTGGGACCGCCTGTAAGCCTTTTTGAAAGACTATATATACGTTCTCCGCTCAGATCGTTGAAATCAATACCTCTCTTGGCCATTTTATGTCCATGGGATGCGGTTGTAATCACTCGGGAAGGCGCGCTTTCTTTCAGCCGTTCGAGGAGAAGAGTAGTGAGAAGAAACGGTGCCAGATGGTTAACTGCCCAAGTCATTTCAAAGCCGTCTTCTGTCACCTGCCGGGTATCGAACAAGGCTCCGGCGTTGTTGATCAAAACGTCGACTCTGGGACACCTGTCTAAAATGTCAGAAGCAACCATTCGAACGGAACGCAGGGAAGCCATGTCTGCCAGGAACACGTCTACTGTAGCACTTCCTCCGGTTAATTCCTTTATTTTCATTGCCGTCTCATTTGCCTTATCCCGGCTGCATGCGACGATACCAAGCCTTGCACCACGTACCGCGAGTGCTTTTGCAGCAGCCAATCCAATTCCACTCGTAGCACCGGTGATCACCACATATTTATCACGTAAAGTCCACTTCGAATTTTTATTTATTATTTCCATTTCTGACAACCTCTCATCAATATTTATGAATGAACAGTTCATTCATTTTAGATCATGCATGAATCCTCCTGGACTGTCAATAGTGAAATACATACATTAAAAGCTTAAAACTTTTATCGATTTTGCTTTATACTTTATTATATGTATGAAAAGATTGAAAGAATAACAGGACAAGGCGCATTGAACCTTGAATCTATAAAGTGAGGGATAGGCGTAAATATAATAGTTTTTATGCTTAGGAGGAAAGAAATGAGTAAAATCATTATGAGTACTGATCGGTTAACCTTGAGACAAATGAGAAAAGACGACATCAATCATCTGCTTGAAATTTTTTCAGATCCCGTCGCGATGAAATACTATCCATCAACCAAGGATGAGTCTGCTGCGAATGAGTGGATCGATTGGACATTAAGTAATTATGAAAAATTCGGTCTCGGCCTTTGGATTGTCGAAGCAAAAGAGACAGGTGAATTTCTCGGACAGTGCGGAATTGTTCCTCAAGACATCGAAGGAACGATAGAAATGGAAATCGGCTATTTATTTGTTAGGAGCAAATGGGGGAATGGATATGCAACTGAAGCTGCTTTAGCATGTAAGAACTATGGGTTTAACCAATTGGAGCTCCCAAAGCTGATTTCACTCCCAGATATCAACAATAAACCTTCTATTAAAGTAGCAGAACGAATTGGTATGATCCTAGACAAAAAAATATATAAGTGGGAGAAAGATGTCTATGTTTATTCTGTGAAAAGATAATTTCATATAATTATTTATATAACACAGCTCACCCTATAAACTTTTCTGAGTAATAAATCATAAATTATTATAATTCATTGAATATTCATATAATATTCTATAACATAATACTTGAGGTGGTCATATGACAATAAATGCTCGAGATGAATTGATGAAATATATCCCCATAGCCGATGCGATCGCACAAACCTTTGGTAAAAACTGCGAAGTGGTTCTTTATGATCTTACCACTTCACAGTCTTCTGTTATTTACACGACAAATAACCATGTCACCGGAATCGAAAATGGACACCCCTTCAATCACCTTTTAACTCAAGTGCTATTATCCAAAAATCTGCAAAATGATGTAGCGGCAAATTATCAAATCGCGAGTAACGGAAAAGAAAACGTAAAATCAACATCTGTTCTTCTTCGTAATACAGGAGGAGACGCAATTGGCTGTCTCACAATCAATTACGACACTGAGCCACTTTTTCAAATCCAACAATTTTTATCAGATATTGTAGTAAAAGAAAATCCGCTCGATTTAAAAAAAGAAACAGAGTATAACAATGTACAAGAAATTGCAAAAACCCTTATTCAGCAAATTATTGGCGAATCTGATGTTGAGAAAATGGACAGGCGCAAAAAACTCGAGATTGTAGCGTCTATGGAAGAAAAAGGAGTGTTTTTAATCAGGGGAGCTCTGGAAACTGTGGCTGATGCCCTTCAAGTGTCAAAAGTAACGATCTACAGCTACCTTGATGAAATACGTGATCGAGCAGAAGGGAACTAACCCCATTTCATATTTTGCTCTCCTAAGGTGTAGGGGCGTAATTCATTTCTCTATTTGATCGTCTGTAATCTTTCCAGCCAGTTTGTTCAAAATTCCTTTTAACTCTGGATATTTTTCTAAGATTGTTTTTCTTAACAAAGGAGCTCCTTGGTATTAATGAAATAGATGCTTATATGCTCTAATACAGTAAGGTTATATTTTTTTAACGGATTATCTGTTGAATAAGCATCAACTAAATCAATATCCCCTGACTCTAGAGCAGTATATCTTAATTCCGCCTGCATCGTATTTACTTGAGAAAAAAGGAGTAGGATTTCAGTTAAAGAACTCGAATTGACATTGGTGACATGTCTTTTAGAGTAACCCCAAATATAACATGCAATGATAACTATCACTTAGTAATACTAACAAGTGAGGATATAGAGTAATAAAAAAATTAAAAGGGTTTTTTGCAAGGAAGTTTGATGAGAAGATTGAAAAAAATAGTTATTAAACACTTTACTGAAATTGTGAAAGACTAGACCTTTCATTAAAAGAGGTCTATAGATTGGGAATTTTTTCTTATGCTTAATTATACCGAAATATATTTCACCACATATCATTCGACCCTCTTCTTAAGCACCCACATCCATATTATGTTAAAAGTCGGTTCGAATCTATGCATATGAATGATAAGGAGTTTGACTCTTTGCTAGATCGATTTTCCAGGATAACATTAATTTGTATTAGCTTTAAAAATTTCCGAACTAGGAGGACGAAAAAATGAAAATCGGACGTACATTGCTTGGATCAACTTTAGCTTTAGCTTTAACAGTTCCTTTTGCAGCAAGTGCTTCTGCGGCTAGTGAGCCAGAAAGCAGTACAGTACCTCAAGTTTCACCTTCTACTAGTAAATTAAATAGTGAGGCGGCTCCATCCAGTTCTAATTTTAAAGCAGCAGGTGTTGAAGGAAGTTTAAATGTAGACGTGGATGTTTTAGGAATAGCTGACCGCATTAATGAAGCTGTTAAATCCGAGCAAAATCGTCCTGGCTGGGTTAAAAATGTGATGGAAACCACCTTTTATGCTTCAGGTCAGAAGTACAACGTAATGGTGTTTAATTTAAATCAAGAATATGATTACCAATTTAATGATGTGCAATTTTATGGATCAGCTGTTTATGACGGCATTACTTACGGAATCTGGGTATTCAAGGATGGCTCCTTTGACAATAAAGGAGACGGCGGCTGGATTAATTGGGCATTTAGAGGATGGTTTGACCGCACTGATAACCATGTAGACTTCCACACGCCTTAATTAAAAGAATAGCTTGCGGAGAGCAGACGTTCCCGCAAGCTTTCTTATTGTTTTAGTTTTAACTTTTATGTCCACCAGTTAAACCTGATCTTATTAATGCAGTTCCTCCAGGTGTATATGACACTGCTCTCAATATCGCTTTTGATCCATATTTAAGGAAATCACCTTCCATGAAAAATCAAAGTTTTAAATTCCAACTTGACAGATCAGAAATACAGGGATAATATAATGACAAGATATACTTGAGTTAAAATAAATGAATTAATTGAAAATGATTACAACATATTCTTTCCTCTTAGAAAGTGCATCTAGAACTGCAAAGTCCATTGATTCTCTTAATTTGGTTAGTATCTAAATTATTTAAGATGGTTCTTTATTCATCACCTTTCACAATTGACAAATCATACAACTTCACTAGGAAAATCGTTTCCGAATAAAAATAAATATTGAATTTCTTCAGGAACCTAAATAACAGGTCGACTGGATAACCAGAGACTCTTATCTTACGTTAATTCGTTAGATAAGAGTCTTTTTAATTTCTCCAAAAAGGAGTGTATTTCTTGCTTAACAATAAGGACTTTACAGAGCGGTTAGTAAATCAACACTATGACTTATTTTTAAAAGCAGACGTTTTAATTATAGGTGGGGGGCCAGCTGGCGCATGGGCAGCTTTGACAGCAAGGGAAAAAGGAGCATCTGTTGTTTTAGTTGACAAGGGATATTGCGGTTCAAGCGGGGCTGCTGCTCCTTCTGGAAATGGGGTCTGGTATATCCCACCTGATAAAGAGAAGAGGCAAGAAGCCATGAGAAGCAGGGAATCTTTAGGGGGCTTTTTATCAGAGCGGCGATGGATGAAGCGAGTTTTAGATAAAACATATGAAAACATGCACAAGTTAGAAAAGTGGGGTTACCCTTTTCCTGTAGATGAAACAGGCCAGACTCATAGAAAAAGCTTGCAGGGTCCTGAATATCTGCGTCTCCTCAGAAGAAAATTAATGAAAGCAAAAGTTACGATCCTGGATCACAGTCCCGCGTTAGAGCTGCTTTATGATAACCATGGGGTTGCCGGAGCAGCTGGCGTAAATAGGCAAAGTCAGGAAGTTTGGGCGGTTCAGGCAAGTTCAATCGTGATTGCCTCAGGAGGATGCGCGTTTCTTAGTAAAGCATTAGGATGCAATGTTTTAACCGGCGATGGGTATTTGTTCGCCTCTGAAGCTGGTGCTGATCTATCCGGGATGGAGTTTTCAAATGCATATGCAATAGCTCCTAAGTTTTCATCTGTTACAAAAACAGCTTACTATGAGTGGGCTAGCTTTACATATGAGAATGGGAAAATTATTGAAGGAGCCGGTTCAAGGAAAGGAAGATCCGTTATTGCGAAAAAGTTGAGAGAAGGGCAAAAGGTCTTTGCTCAATTGGATAAAGCAAAGCATGATCACCATTTGCAAAGGTATATGCGCCTTGCTCAGCCAAATTTTTTCGTTCAGTTTGACCGGATGAATATTAATCCATATACTGATCGTTTTGAAATCACCTTACGCCTTGAAGGAACAGTAAGAGGGACAGGAGGTATTCGTATAAAAGATGAAAGCTGTTCAACTTCCATTCCTGGCTTGTTCGCTGCCGGTGATGCAGCAACGAGAGAATTAATTTGCGGAGGATTTACAGGCGGTGGGAGCTATAACGCAGCCTGGGCTATATCTTCAGGCAGCTGGTCCGGTCAATCAGCAGCAGTTTACGCACAAAAACTCAATGCGAAGAATCACACTCGAGAGCTATTGAGGAAGGAAGTCTTGGGATTAAACAATAACCAAAGCAACGGGGAATCCCTGAAAGCTAATGAGCTTACTAATCTTGTAAGAGCCGAGGTAACGCCCTATGAAATTAATTTATTTAGAACTAAGAAAAATCTGGAACCTTCCCTGAATCGGTTAAATCTGTTATGGAACGAGGCAAGAAGCCATTTGCGAGAGTCTGATCAGGACATCATACGAGTTAGAGAATCTGCAGCAATGCTGGCAACATCCCGTTTTATGTATACAAGTGCTATTGCTAGAACCGAAACAAGGGGTATGCATAAACGGCTTGATTTCCCAGACAAAGATCCTAACCAGCAGTATAGGTTATTAAGCGGAGGGTTAGATCAAATCTGGGTGAAAAAAGATGCAACATCACTGCAGGTTGCAAGTGGGGAGTGAAGGAAATGATTGAGGTTCTGCTCGAAGATCGATGCATTGAATGTAATCTCTGCGTAAAAGTATGTCCAACGAATGTATTTGATAAAAGACAAGAAGAATCACCTGTGATTTCCCGTAAGGATGATTGCCAAACCTGCTATATGTGTGAGCTATATTGTCCTGTAAGCGCACTTTATGTGGCCCCAAACGCTGAAGAAACTACTGATCTCCCACAAGAAAAACTGATCAATTCCGGTAAAGTCGGAAGTTATCGCAATGAAATTGGATGGGGAAAAGGGAAGCAATCAACAGCAAAAAAAGATTTATATTATAAATTCTACCTAAAATAAAGCCAAGGAACGAACTGTGAAAAAGAAACTATAGTACCTGACTATCCTTGCCAGCTAAATGAAAAAACTAAATTTATCACATGCACAACCGGTACCTCAATTTACTTTACATGAAGGAGTTGTAAACCTGCCGAATCAATTGGAACGGCTAGGTCATTCTTTGAACAATTGGTGCGAGCTATCAAATTAATACCATGCTCGTAAAATATTTATTTACTTACAGAAGCACTCGGGAATTTGAGTGCTTTTTTTGTATTATTTGCTTGCTAAGCTGCGAAAGTATTATTTTTACGATAAAACTTAGTTGACATATCGGATTTATTAACTTAAAATCAAAGAAATAAAAATAACAGTGGAAAAACATTGGGCATAATATGTTTTAGAAAATAGTTTGGGAGGTTCATTGTGAAGAAGTTATTGATTTTTGCAATCGTGGGTTTTTTTGCACAAATTATTGATGGGTCACTGGGAATGGCGTTTGGTGCCACATCCTCTTCGTTACTGCTCGTGTTTGGAGTAGCACCAGCCGTTGTATCAGCGTCGATCCACATCTCTGAGATTGCCACTACCGCTTCTTCCGGCATATCACATTGGCGGTTTGGAAATGTAGATAAACAGCTGCTCTGGAGGTTAATTATTCCTGGATCGATCAGTGCATTTCTTGGTGCAGCTTTTTTAAGCAATTTAAATGGGGAAGTTCTTAAGCCGTTTATTTCATTGTTTTTATTCTTGATGGGAATTTACATTATCATTCGTTTTATGTTTAAGTTTTATCCAAGTGAAGACTATTCAACACGAAAGCTAAAGAACATTTTTCTCATTCCTCTTGGCGCATTGGCAGGATTTTTTGATGCTGTAGGTGGTGGGGGATGGGGACCGATTAACACTCCGATTTTGTTATCTAAAAAAGGGTTTGTTCCACGTAAAGTAATCGGAACCGTTTCAGCGAGTGAATTTGCCGTTACGTTATCCGCATCACTCGGATTCTTGTTGTTCCTCGGGTGGGAGCAGATCAACTGGCTGTGGGTGGCTGGATTTGCCCTCGGCGGAGTGGTCGCGGCGCCATTTGCAGCTTGGCTTGTGAAAGTGATTCCAACCTATTTGTTAGGAGTATTAGTGGGAGGGTTAATTGTATTTACGAACGCCCAAACATTAATCGGTTTAATAGTGGAAGACGATGTGATTAAATACATCATCAATGGTTCTTTGATATTGGTATGGATTGCTTTGTTTGTTTATGCTGTATTTAGTAAGAATGAAAAAAAAATAGAAATATTACAAAATACTAATTTGTGATAATTAATCTTTTTCGATGAGCCTATGCTCATCTTTTTTTATTTTACTAGCATTTTTTTACATATGAAGTTTTAATTGTGCTAAAATTCAGATAACATGTTTCTATAATTTTATAACCCATACTGCTTCTCTTTTTCCTATCCTTATCTATTTTCGCTTATATAGTGCACTTTTAAATTCTTTTCACATTCAATCATGAAAGATCCTGTCTATTTTAAGAAAATTATACACTTCCTATTTATGATAAGTTCTGCCATCTTCCTATTGCTGATTCCGATCGTAGCGTACATGCTGTATCAGTACTACCCGAAAGGTAAAAGAGAGATTCCTTATCAAGCAAATATCCATTCGCAGGGATAGGTTTATATGTTACTTAGGCATGGATAAAAGCTTGCAGTTAGCGGGTACCCGAAATAGAATTATCCTACAATGTAAACAACGGATATCAATAGGGATTCTCGTAGTCCACACTTAAATAAGGAAATTTTCAGACCGGATACACATAGCAAATAGTTGCGAAAGAAGTCAGAATATAAAATTATAGAAGAGACAGGCGATAAAAAGGGAGAAGAAGAATGGCCAAGTTCACTTTCGAAAGTAACGCTAAAATAAATGGCGGCAAAAAACTTGGAATTTGTAGATCGTAGAAATCTCATAATCAAATCGTTGACATTTGAGGCATATGCACAAACTTGAACAAAAATGGGGGAGGTTAATCATCTTCTTATAAGCTGTAATCAATCTCTTTTCCTTCCTGCGTCAATATCATCTATCGGCGTATAAGAATTGTTCGGCATTTTTCCTTTTTTGATCATTCGAAATATCGGAAAACTAATTGCAAATACAAAGATCGCACCAACTAAAATTTGCAAAACCATCATGCATTCCACCTTTCTAATTCATGATTTAACTATAGCAGAGTTTAACAATAAAGGAAAAGATTTAGTTATGTGAAAAAATTGACGTTTATATTGAAATTTCGACGGTTATTTCTCACAATGATTTAAAAAGGAGATGATACACCAATGACTACTACCAAATCAATTAGCAGGATTATAGAGAAAATCGATCCAGAGCTTTTGATTAATAGAATTTCTCCTCAACACGGGGGCGATATTAATGATGCCTTCTTCGTGGAAACAAATAAAGAGCCCTTATTCATTAAAACAAATAGCGGCGTTCCGAAAGATTTTTTTGAAAAAGAAGCCATGGGGCTGGAAGAATTAAGATCTAGCGGGGCAGTTAACGTTCCAAATGTGCTTCTATATAATCAAGAAACAGAGAACGAGCAATATCTTGTTCTGTCATACGTTTCGGGTAATAAAGAACCTGCAACTGAAGCAAAACTCGGTCAGCAGCTTGCCAGAATGCATCAAGTTACAAAATCATTTTATGGCTTGCCCTACAGTAATTACCTTGGTACTTTTCAACAAGAAAGTGGTGAATATGAGAAGTGGGTCGATTTTTACCGTGAGAAACGGTTACTCCCGCAAATCGAAATAGCTGTAAAAAAAGGATACTTAAAGGCTGCACAAAAAGAACGTCATCTTCAACTACTAACAAGGCTTGAAGAGTGGATTCCTGCTGATCCTGGAGCTTCTGTCCTCCATGGTGACCTATGGGGCGGAAATTGGATAGCAGGGAATAAGGGAGAGCCTTATTTAATTGATCCGGCCGTGATATATGGCGATCGCGAAATGGACCTAGCGATGACAGCCTTGTTTGGGGGATTTGGCAGCTCCTTTTATAAAGCGTATGAAGCGGAGTCAAATTCCAAACTTAATCAAGAGATTTGGCCATTATACCAGCTTTTATATTTATATATGCATTTAAATTCTTTCGGAGTGAGTTACCTCGGAGCCACTGAACGAATTGTTCAACGATTTTTGGGATAAGAGGACCAGCTTATAGAATCCGATCCTACCAAGCCAGACTCTTTTCTGAGGTTCCAATTAAATAAGCTTTATCTAGAGAGGAGGAAATCAAAATAACACAAAGAAAAGTGACCTTCTGACCGAGTTAGCGAAGCCGGCCAGAAAGTCACTTGAAGGGGCTGGATATTTAAGACTTGAGCAGTTCACAAAGCTCAGCGAAAACGAGGTCTTGCAGCTTCATGGCAGGGTCCAATAGCGATGGACCAACTTCGTCACGCGCTAACCACAAAGTGCCTATCGTTCCTTACGGCTCATGAAGCAATTGTCTTTCATATTTTATGTCATCTATCATTTATAGAGACGGAGAATCACTATAGAAATTTTCCGTATAATAAGGCTGTGATTCGTTATTAAACGCCACACCGACACCTAAAAATTCATAATTTTCCCGGAGGATGTTTTTTCTGTGCCCTAAAGAATTCATCAGTCCTTCGTGGGCAAAAATGCTGCTGAACTGCCCGTATGCCAGATTTTCACCAGCCGTAACATAGCGAATATTATCTTCCTTCATCCGATCGAAAGGAGATTGGCCTTGTAAATTTGTATGATCGAAGTATTGATTTTCCGCCATGTCCAAGCTGTGATCCCGAGCGGTTTCCCTCACAAGATCATCCCATTTTAAAATAGGCAGGTCGTGATTCACTCTTGAAGCATTTGTTAAATCAAACAGCTGATATTCAAAGCCTTCTTTTAGTTGTTGGCTTGATTCAGTATAAAGTTCATTTTTATTTTGTTCCAAATCTTGATCGATGATCTGAACCGCAGTAACCGTATTGTTTTCATGCTTACCATAAAAGATTGTGGCATAGCTGTGATCAAGCTTGAAAACCTCATACTCTCCATTTTGATCTATTTTATAGTTAAACAAACCTTTCCTCATGATCGATTCAGGATTACCGAGCTTCTCCTGAACCGATTGCTTCGAACTCCCTAGTTTAATTCCCGTTGAAGAGGCTATCAAATCTTGATTTGAATAAAGGCCGCGAACATTATTTTTCTCATCATAAGCAACCATGATAAAATTTTGGTAGTTTTCATGATAGGCTGCCCAGCTGACTCCATATTCATTTTCAGTAGTCCGTTTCGGTTTGCCAATTTTCTTTTCTACCTCAGCTTTTGATTCGCCTAATTCAACATTATGAATCGAAAACATTTGATCTTTAGGTGCTGTTAATTTTGGCGGATCAACTTTCGAATCGTTTGATTCTGAAGGTTCATTATTAAGCTGCGTAAATATAGAATTTAATTGCTGATTTAAAGTATCAATCGCATAATTGATCTCTGGATTTTCTTTTACAGAATCGACAGTAGAACTGATGGAATCCCTTAAAGACGAAGGAACGAATTGTTGAACTGGCTCTTCCCATAACGGCTTTGAAATATAGCCGATAAACACAACCATTAATAATATAATAAACCGCTTCACAACTTCACTCTCCAATTCCAAGACTCTGCATCAGCCTTTTGATATCCCTTCTAATATTATAGTCCTACTTATTATTTCTGAAAAGTATTTAGTATTGAGAAAAATATCGTGCTTCAAAAGAAACATTTTTATTGCGAACCGAACGTATATTCGCTTATAATAAATTTACTAACAAGATGAAATCAGTTCTAAATGAAAAGGGGAAAGTGACTGATTTTTAATGGGGAGTTAGTCAATATTCTTTCTAGTTCAGATGGGACAATTATCCTCTTAGATGCTATTCTAAAGACAGGCATAATGGTCATTTTCGTTTCCTTGCTCATCATGTACACTAATTTTTAAGGAGTGTTCAAAATGAAGCAGCAAGCCACGCCATATTTATTGTTTAATGGAAATGCCAGAGAAGCTTTGGAGTATTATAAGGAGATTTTTGAAGGAGAAATTATTGAGCTTCAAACGTATGGTGAAGCGGATTATCCTACTCCTCCAGAAGCTGATGAAAAGATTATTCATGCTCAATTTAAAAAAGGCAATTTATTTCTTATGGCTTCTGATTCGTTTCCAGGCAGCGAGGTTGAGTTCGGAAGTAACATTTCATTGGCGCTTGAAATTGAAAGCGAAGAGGAAATTCAAAATTTGTACGATCGATTCACTGAGCGCGGTACTGCGTTAATGGAATTGCAGGATACTTTTTGGGGAGCGAAATATGGAAAGGTAAAGGATCCTTACGGAGTTATTTGGGACCTCAATTTTACAAAAGCTTAAGGATTAATACATACGCTATTCTTTCTTCAGTATGACATAAAAGAATAGCGTTTTTTATATTCACTCCAGACAAATCGTTCAGCCTTTTCCTTTAGTTTTACGAACAACGTCCATCAAATAGCTGACAAATATATCATCTTTTACAAGCCATGCTTCAAAATTTCTTTTTAAGGAGCTTTCTGCTGCTTCAAATGTTTCGAAGATTTCTTCCATCTTCACTTCATTATGTTCAATCGCCCATTCGTTTTCATTTACGGGATAGAGGAGAAAGGTTTCTTCCATTCGATTTTCATATAAAGATCCAAAAGAAGATTTTTTGAGATTGTGTTTATTTCTTTTCGCATCTTCCCGCAAGGGCTCAAGATGAAATGTTTCAATCACGTATTGTTGGTAAGCTTCATCTGTTAAAAGGGATCCCGAAGCTTTTGCGTGTCCGCCCCCTCCGAACTGGCCAGCTACCTGAGATACGTCGACATGATCATGAATGGTTCTGAAACTCATACGTTTCCCGCCGATATTGATAATCGCAATATAATCCAGATGCGGGTAGTCTTTCCCCAATTCATTTCCAAGTTCTGAGGTGTTTGATTCTGCATAGACGACACCGGCAAAGTATTCTCCTAATGGTGTCTGAACCAATTCCCGTCTTTTCCTGCGGATATATCGTTCAATTTTGTTTTCTTCCATATCAAGGATTCTTTCTTCAAACTCGTCAAAGAAAAAATGATCGTTTGTTGCTAAACGACTGACCATCATCTCTTCGAATTCATCAATGGAAACTAAAAAGAAGAGAGAATTTAGCCTCAAGGCTTCCTGATTGTCGTTTTTTTCCCACTCCCAGGTGTCATATTGCCGGACAAGCTCGACAAATTCACTTACAGCATTTGAAGGCTCTAAATATTCATGCTTGATGAGATACTCGTAGAATAGTGAAGTCGCGGAATTAAGGCGTCCGGATTCATCTTCAACCGAGACATATCCCCATTCATGCTCATTAAAATGGAGGGCAGTTTGGTGATGGTCGATCAACTGGACTTTCCCGCCTTTTTGATAAAATCGATCAAGTTGGCGTTCATTTTCTTGATTAACAGATAGATCGGTAATCAGCAAAAACGTGTTTTTTTCCCCGGCTTCAAGAAACCTTTCAACTTCATGATTGAGCCCGGAAATGGAATTGTAGCGCACTTTGACCTTTTTGCCGAAAGCAAGCTTTGCTAAAATTCCGCATCCCACCCCGTCCAAATCAGTATGAGATAACAGTCTGTACATATTTTTCACCTCTTAAGTAGTATGGTTCAAAAACGGGTGAAATATTGCCTTCGAATTTCGAAAAATTCACTAGACATGTACTCGCATTAGATTTCACCTATCAGAATTTTGTCGAGGATTTTTATTTTGATCTAAAAAATTCGGATAAATTAATAATAGCTTAATCTGTTAATATCAAAAATAATTCCTTGTAAATATCATGAACATTTCCCATGTTTATTTGATGATGAAGCTGATAGAATGAGGCTGTAATTACATTTGTGAGGTGAATTCAAAATGAAGAAACTAAAGAATCTGGCAGTACTTTTAGTTCTTATTTGTGCAGCTGTTCTCATTACATATGTGCAGTCACCAAGTGAAGCTAACGCTGCCAAGGACAACCTGAATGTAAAAAAGCTCGAGGTCGATGAATTTTTTTCTGATCATGACGGAACGTTCATACTGCGAGAGATGAAAAATAACAGAACATTTATCTATAATAATGAACGAGCCAATCAAAGGTTTGCACCGCAATCAACGTTTAAAGTTCCTAATGCACTTATTGGATTGCAGGTAGGTGCTGTAAAAGATGAATATGACATTAAATATTGGGATGGTGAGGAACGGGAAATTCCGATATGGAACCAGGATCATACGCTTGGGTCTGCCATGAGGTACTCTGTCGTTTGGTATTATCAAGCGATGGCCCGTGACATTGGAGAGGACCGAATGGAGGAGTGGGTTCAAAAAATTTCTTATGGGAACCAAGATATTAGCGGAGGAATTGACCAGTTTTGGTTAAGCAGCTCACTTAAAATATCTCCAATCGAACAAGCAGATTTTATGGGAACACTGTATAAAGAGAACCTTCCTTTCGATAAGAATGTGATAAAAACAGTTAAACGGATAATGATCCAGGCTGAAGGGGATGACTATACCCTTTACGGAAAAACAGGACAAGGGTCTGGCTTAGGCTGGTATGTCGGTTTTATAGAAAAGGACAATCGGGCATATAGTTTTGTTACGAATATTGACGGAACAAGTACAGACGCTAAAAACATTACATTGGATATTTTAAAGAAATATCAATTAATGGAAGAGTAAGGGCGGAAATTTCATCTTAAACATATTATATAGACGATAATAATGGGTAGTAGTTAACGTTCTCTACGTAATCTTACTGCTCATTTTTTTATTGATAATTAGTAATATATGGATTTTATTTTTATAGTCCTTAAAGTTTTTAACGTTAAGGGGGAAAAGATTGATTATCGACAAATCCATCTGCAGACCTTATCTGCTTTATAGGACGTTCAAAAATTATTGATTGGAGGGATAATAAATGAAATTTGATTTAAGAGAGTTTAATTTATCAATTCCCGACTCAGGTCCGTACGGTATAGCTTCAACACAAGACGGAAAGGTATGGTTTACACAACATAAAGCAAACAAAATCAGCTGTATAAATCAGAGTGGTGAGATAAAAGATTTTATAGTTCCTACTCCTGATGCTAAAGTTATGTGTTTAACTGTATCTTCCAGGGGCGACATATGGTTTACAGAAAATGGTGCTAATAAAATAGGAAAGCTTACAACAACAGGTATTTTTACAGAATACCCACTACCACAGTCGGATTCTGCTCCTTACGGAATAACTGAAGGCTTAAATGGTGATATATGGTTCACCCAAATAAGTGGGAATCGTATAGGCAAATTGACCACTGAAGGTGCTATCCATGAATATGATCTGCCAAATAAGGGTTCGTTTCCTTCTTTTATTACTTTAGGTTCGGATAACGCACTATGGTTCACAGAAAACCAAAATAATGCTATTGGAAGAATGACTGATACTGGAGAGTTAACGGAATACCCTCTTCCTACACAAGAAGCAGGGCCAGTGGGTATTACTAGTGGTAACGATGGTGCACTCTGGTTTGTCGAAATTGCGGGCAACAAAATAGGTCGTATCACTACTTCTGGAGAAATTAGCGAATATGATATTCCAACTCCGAACTCACGTCCACATGCTATCACCAAGGGAAAAGATTGTGAAATATGGTTCACTGAATGGGGAGCAAATAAAATTGGCAGGATTACGAGTGATCAAACGATTCATGAATATCCAATTCAAACAGAAAATGCAGAGCCGCATGGTATTGCATTTGGGAATGATGGATCCGTATGGTTTGCGTTAGAGTGTAACAAAATTGGCAAGTTAAATTTGAGTGAATGAGATCAGAGAGAGCATTATTTATGAAACCGCAAAACCAGTAAGGACCTAATACAGAAGAAGTATATCCCTATCATACGAAATAGGTTTCAAGGAAATTTTAATAAATCGAAAAGTAATTACTTTTCACTTAGATTAGTCCTCGTTATGGGGAAGAGAAAAAAGTGAAGAAATCGTAAACTCGTTATTGTTAATGAGTTTAATAAGCTTATTTGCATCTATGTTTCTATTTTTATTTCATTAAAGGCGCATTTCCGTAGTAAGGATTGGTTTTACCTTATATAAATTTCGATAAGCTGAGATGTGTTCTTCAAAATAATCATGTACAATTAACTCATGCAAAAAAATTCCTAAATTATTTATTTTTTACGAGGAGGAAACATGAAACTAGGCGCATTCTCTATAAGTTTAAGTGTAAAAGACATTAATAAGTCAAAATCATTTTACGAAAATCTAGGATTCCAAACCTTAGGTGGAGATATTACGCAAAATTTGGCTTATAATGAAGAATGAAAGTACCGTCATTGGTTTATTTCAGGGAATGTTTGAAAAGAACATTCTGACGTTTAATCCAGGTTGGAATGAAAATGCAGAAAATCTTGATTCATTCACAGACATTCGAGATCTTCAAAAGCAGCTTAAAGCTAAAGGAATTAAAATGTTGTCAGAAGCAGATGAAACAAGAGAAGGTCCTGCAAGTTTTACAATTGAAGATCCTGATGGTAATACCATTCTTGTAGATCATCACAGATGATGTAGAGGATAGAATGAGACAAAATTTTTTGATTAAGATCCAAATACTAAAACTGTAACCCGTAAGGTGGACACTTTGAAAAAAGTGACTCTCTTGCGGGTTTTTTGTGTTTAGTTTAAGCAAAGGAACTAGATTAGAACGAGGTAAAGATTTATGGGAGAAACTAGAGAAGCTTTCAAGATATTCACCGACAAGAGATGAAACTACTTTTAGGCGCCTCGAATGTACGGCATATTACTCTAAAAGGGAATTCACGTATATCGTCGTATTTAATCATTATAAAGGACTCAAACCGACCGTTTATTTTATAAAGTAACTGTTTTATCATCTAAAAAAATTTTTAAAAGATTTATAATCCTGACAAACTAGATGTCAGGATTGATGAGTTATTCTTCAATTATCCACAGAATGAAAGGAGATGGATAATTGAACAGTGTGATTCCATAAAGAATAAGAGAAATGGGAAAGTCTGTTGACAAGGAGTGTGAAAGATGAAACTAGATCGTCTGCTCGTTATTACGATGGAATTGATGACGAAAAAGAGGGTGACGGCAACTGAACTGGCTTCTAGGTTCGAAGTCTCTATTCGAACAATCTATCGTGATATTGAATTGTTTAACCAATCTGGCATCCCTGTAGCTTCTTTCACTGGAACTGAAGGTGGTTTTGAGCTAATGAGCGGGTTCTTCTTAACAAAGCAACACTTCTCTGTCGATGACTTTTCAGTGATCTACAATCTCTTAAAGGGGATGGAGGGCGCCGTCGGCGGCACAAAATTCACATCGTTAGTCAATAAGATTGGCACTTTACAGCCTGCTTTGCTGCATAAAGGACGTCAGGAGAAAATTGTATTTGATATGAGCGCTTCAGAAGAAGAGAAAGAGATTATTCTTCCCTTATTGCATGCGATTGATCAATCGAAAAGGATGGCATTTACCTATATTAATGCCTCTGGTCAAGTCTCAGAAAGGAAAATAGAACCGTTGAATCTTTTATGGGAACAGGGAATTTGGTACTTGGAGGGATATTGCTTATTACGGAAAGACAAGCGTTACTTTCGTGTTTCAAGGATCATCAATCTTGAAGTGACAGAAGAGATTTTCAATCCGAGAGCAGAATTGAAACATCCGGTTCATCAACAAGAAAAAGGAATAAAGGTTTATCTCCGTTTTGATTTAACCGCACAGCCTCAAGTATTTGAGCAATTTCCAGGGGAATTTACACATCATGGGGATTTTATTGACGTACAAACGACTTTCTATTCAAGAGATTATGCGATCTCTGCCATTTTAAGCTATGGAACAAAAGTGAAAATTATTTCTCCCGATGAGTTGAAGCAAGATTTAATTATAAAAATGAAAGAGATTCGAAATATCTATTTTTGATAGAATGCTTGGTCGGGAAGTTCATACGAATCATAGGAGGATGAAGAATGACAATTTTGGTAACTGGTGCTACAGGAACGGTAGGAAGACACGTCGTAGATCAGCTCGTTAATAAAGGGGAAAAGATAAGAGCCGTGTCGCGCAACCCAGCTAAAGCCAATTTGCCTAAAAGGGTAGAGGTCGTAGAAGGAGATCTGACTGTTCCAGAATCGCTTCAAGCTCCTTTTCAGGGAATTACTGCATTATATTTAATCTTGTCAAGTGATAATGCGGCTAGCCCTTTGCAAACAAATCCTAAAGTCATAGAACTTGCAGGTAAAGCTCGCGTTAAACGAGTTACGGTATTGATGGACTATGAAGGGAACCCTATTGAACAAGTCCTTAAAGACAGCGGCATGGAATGGACATTACTAAAGCCTGTAGAATTCATGGCAAACGTACTTGCAGATTGGCTAGAATCTATTCGTTCGGAGGGTGTTGTTCGTGAGCCGTTTGGTGATGTCCTTAGTGCCAGAGTGCATGAAGCAGACATAGCTGCTGTCGCGGTTGAAACTTTGATTAAAGATGGTCATCATGGAAAAAGCTATTTTCTTACGGGACCACAGGTATGAAGAGGGAGATATCGAATTCTTCATCCAAATGGGAAAAAATCCGCCTGAAGTCGGTTACTCGGTTTTGCCAACTGTAGAGCAAGTGACAGGGAAACCTGCAAAAACGTTTGTTGAGTGGGTGACTGAACATTAAAACGACTTTATGTAATAAGCCAGTTTTTAATAGATGACCTGGTCTCTTAGCCAGAGCATTTATAAAAGATGATAAGAGCTGGCAAACATGCAATATGCAATTGATATGAAAGACTTAAAAATATCGTAAAACAAAAATGAGGATGGAGAGGAGCCTTTCTCGTACCAGGATTTAAATGACAGTTACGCTTAACAAATAATTAAATGCAGAAGGAATCATTCTTTGAAAGGAAGAAGATAGTACTGGTATAAACGATCTGAAGGAGGAAAGCGATATGCAACAAATTACACCGTTTTTGTGGTTCAATGATAACGCTGAAGAGGCAATCAATTTTTATACTTCGATTTTTAAAAATTCTAAAATTGTAAGCTTGCATCGCTATGGCAAAGAAGGACCAGGGAAGGAGGGAGCGCTGATGACTGGGACATTCCAGCTGGACGGACAAGAGTTCATGGCTTTAAACGGCGGCCCCAAATTTCATTTTTCAGAAGCGGTATCGTTCTTTGTAAGCTGTGAGACCCAGCAAGAAATAGACGAATTGTGGGAAAAGCTCTCAGAGGGCGGTGAAACACAAATGTGCGGCTGGCTGAAAGATAAATACGGGGTATCTTGGCAGGTTATCCCTTCCGAGTTAGAGGAATTGTTACACGGTGAAGATGCTGAAAAATCGAGAAATGTCATGAACGCCATGCTCCAAATGGATAAATTAGATATCAAAGAGCTAAAACAAGCATATGAGGAGACAACGATCAAATAGTTTGAAAGGATGCAAATAGGGTGCGGTGTCTAGGTCGTATACGTAACGCTTAATTGAGAAGGGTGGAATCGTCTTCTTGGCACTTTATTAAAAACTAATCGGTTGGCTTACGGAGACACAAAAAAATTAGAATTACAGTTATAACTATTAATATTCCCTATTTGCTAATACAATCGGAGGGTCATTTGCAGTGGTAGATGTGATGACGGAAATTAAGATTCGCTGCTCACTTAACACGGTTTCAGAGTATGCAGCAAATCCTGATAATGCTCCTAAATGGTATATAAATATCCATTCAGCGGAATGGCAAACACAAAAACCGTTGACGATTGGTTCACGTATTGCATTCAAAGCAAATTTCTTAGGAAGAGAACTTGCCTATGTGTACGAAATTACTGAATTTTCACCAGGTCAAATACTTATCATGAAAACTGCTAACGGACCATTTCCGATGGAGACTACTTACACATGGGAAGCAATTGACGAGGATGTAACACGAATGACTTTACGGAATAAAGGGAATCCGACGGGTTTTTCAAAGCTCTTTGCTCCGTTTATGTCGTGGATGATGAAAAAAGCAAATAAAAATGATTTGAAAAAAATAAAAAACATACTTGAAGAAGCTTAAAAGAATGACAAGCTACTCGGCATGATCAAGCAAGTGAAGATGATGTAGTGGAAATTCAAGATCGGTCGTATGAACCTTATATCAATCATACGACCAATGTTCTTTCATGCTCTAAAAAACCGGACTCTTACATAATATAATTTATAGTTCAGATCGAAAGGTTTTACCAAGCTGATTACCGAGCCCGAAATAATGGCGAAAATTATAAATGAGCGGACTCCATTTATTTGGGTCAATATGATTGTCTCCTATAATAATTTCCTTATGAGCATGTACATGAACAGCTTGTGTCTCAACAATTGCAAAATCAGGTGTATGATCAGGAATTCGAATGTTTTTCACTATTGCTTCGATTTGTAAAGGACACTCCTTGATTCTGGTTGGTTTTACTTCTTTAGACTCAACAGGAGTTAAATGACTAATAGCATACTTATCCTTTTCATATGTAAATCCGTTCTTTTTTTTATAAACAGGAACTGGATTTTTTCCTGTATAAGGGGCTAATTGTTCAACATTCTCCCATAATGAAGGATTCGGGACATTAATTACACATTCGGAATTTCTTTCTAAGTTTTCAATCGCTTTCCCGCCAAGTCCGATTCCTAATACAATACAATCCCCTAATGCCCATGATGATGACATGGGGCTGATATTTACCGAACCATCCTCATTCATTGTATTTAGTAAAATCACTGGAGTTCCGTAATATAGAATTTTGGGTTTAATTATTTCTGTGCTTGAATTCTGATCTATTTTATTCAACTTTTTTCTCCTTTCATTTATTAGTTCTATCTTATTTTAGAATATTAATATTTCAATTTTCATCGAAGTATGGGTTGCATGAAGAGTTTTCACTAGAAAAATATGATGATCAAAACAGAATCTGGTAATATAACATTTAGAAGGCAGCCTTCTGCTAATTATATAAAGGAGCAATGTGGATGAACCCTATACTTATTGAATTTCCTGACGAGTTTGAAACGGAACGTTTATTGATAAGAATGCCGAAACCAGGAGACGGAAAAGCCGTATTTGATGCGATCCAGGCCTCGATTAAGGAGTTAAAACCATGGATGCCGTTTGCTCAGGAAGGATCGAGCGAACAAGAAGTCGAGGCTAATATTCGTAATGCTCATGTTCAGTTTTTAAAACGGGAAGACTTGAGACTTCTTGCTTTTCATAAGGATACGGGACAGCTTGTATGTTCTTCGGGTCTTCATCATATTCAATGGGATATACCAAAATTTGAAATCGGATATTGGATCGATAGCCGTTTTAGCGGCAATGGGTATGTAACAGAAGCAGCAGAAGGGATTACAAAATTTGCTTTTCAAGAGCTTCGTGCCAAACGAGTGGAGATAAGGTGTGATGCGAAGAACAAAAAGAGCAGGGCTGTTGCCGAACGATTGAACTATCAACTAGAAGGAATTCTCAGGAATCATGATCTCTCAGTTGACGGGAAAGCGCTAAGAGACACGTGTGTATATGCAAAAATTAAATCATAAATTTTACAAATGAATATGTACCACAAGTTAATTTACATAATATTTTTATGAGAAACAAGTACCTTTTATATGAAATAAGATAAGATGCATAAAAATTGGGTCCTCGGGAGATACAAATAATGAGGTGATCATATGGACCGATTTGAGCAAGCTTATGAGCAGTACCGGAATCAAGCAAATGAAAATGAAATGACCGAGAAATATGAAAGTACAAGCAATCCAAATCTAGAAAAAATAGTTGCTGTTCGCAAAAACGATGATGGTGATTTGATAGCATTTCAAACAGAGTCCGGGCGTGAATTGGATTATATAGAAGCACTATCTGAAGCAAAAGCCGGTAAATTGGCGCATGTCGATGTTTTTCACAAATATGGCCGGGATATTTTGCGCAGTGAGCCTGATGGAATTAGTGAAAACAATTTAGATTCGCTGCCAGAATTTTAAGATGCCAGCAAAAAAACAGTTTATTCTGACGGATGAACTGTTTTTTTATTGTAAAATTATATATACGAAAGAGGACGAGTAGAGGAGGTTATTTTATGCGAATTGTTTCTGCCGATGAAATGTATTGCATTGATTCGTATACCACCAATCAGATTGGTATTAGCGGGGAAACGTTAATGGAAAATGCCGGGCAGTCTATTGCGAGACTTATTATGGAGAGAACCGACCCAAATCAAAAAATTGTTATTCTTGCAGGGGCTGGAAACAACGGTGGCGACGGATTTGTGATTGCCAGAATATTAAAAAGCTTCGACTTTCAAGTAGATCTTTGGATCGTTCCTCCGCCTGAAAAAATAAAAGGGGCAGCTAAACACGCCTTAGAGGTATATAAAAATTCAGGTTACGAAGCTCGATATTTCTTAAAAAACGAAGAACATTTTTTCAACTTGTTATCGACTTACGACGTAATAATCGATTGTTTACTGGGGATAGGCGTAAAAGGGGAGCTGCGTTCTCCTTACAAAGAAATCATAGACAAGATCAATACCTGCAAATCAGCAGAAATTTTTTCGATAGACGTTCCAAGCGGTATTCCTGCGGACGGCGGCGATGTGGACCGAGCCGTTAGAGCTGATCTAACGATTACGATTCATTTGCCGAAAAGCGGGACTTTCATATATCCCTGTGCTTCCTACTATGGAGAAACAATCGTTGCTGATATCGGCATTCCACCGATAGCAGCCAAACATTGTTCACACAATAGGATGATCTGGACAGAAAAGCTTGTAAAAAAACACCTTCCATCCAGATCTCCAAATTCACATAAAGGGTCCAACGGGAAGGGGATGGTCATTGGCGGATCCCGAATGACTGGAGCAATCATGTTAGCGGCCAAAGCTGCATTAAGATGTGGAGCAGGACTCATCACGGCTGCCATACCTGAAGAAATTCACCCCATTGCAGCCGCCCATTTTTTAGAAGCAGTGTATCTTCCAAGTCCATCAGAGGATGGTTATTTTAAAGGTAATTTATCAGTTGAGTATGAAAATCTGGATGCGGTTGCAGTAGGACCCGGAATCGGTCGAACAAAAGGCGGGAAACTAATTGTAGAAGAAGTCATTACTAAGGAATTACCGGTTGTTATAGATGCTGATGCCCTATATCATTTGAAGGACATGCTGCCTCTTTTAAAAAATCGAAAACACCCGACCATCTTAACACCTCATCCAGGGGAAATGGCGCGTTTAATCGATAAGTCTATAAAAGAGGTTGAACAAGATCGATTTTCAATATCAAGACTGTTTGCCCAAGAGTATGGGATTTATTTGGTTTTAAAAGGGCCTTTTACCATTGTAACGACTCCAGGTGGCGAACAATTTGTCAACACTACCGGAAATTCGGCCCTTGCAAAAGGAGGTACCGGAGATGCTTTAAGCGGCATGATTCTTGCGTTTATCATGCAGCAAACTCACGTTCAGTCCGCAATAAGCAATGCTGTATTTGTCCATGGTAAGTCTGCTGATGTACTAATTGAACAAGAACACACACATTTCGATGTTTTGTCCACAGATCTCATTGAGAATATCCCCCGTACGCTGAAATTGCTGACTTAAAAACAATTTGAATCTATCAGGAGAGTTTCTAAAGAAAATTTTTAAAACATACTCAAGCTATATGGTATTATCATCACCATTTTTGTATGAACAAAATATTTTCATAATATGAAAGAAGCTGAGTCAGCTTTTATGTTAATATTAAACCGAATCAACCAATGACTCAAAAACGTTTTTGTTTACTTTTATATAAAATAAAAGATTTTTAAAATAAGTTGTTATTAAGCGCTTTCTTATCATTAATACCATCAAAACATACTTGACTCATTGGAATAGTGAAGCTACGATTAAAAATAGCTGAAAAGTGAAAGGACCAGCAATCATATTTAAAATGATGTACGATAAGTTTATATTCCTTTGTGAGGTGGAAATTGTTGCAACTTCAGGTAATGAACAGTCCGTTTAATCAGGAGCAGGCAGAGCTCCTAAATCGTCTTCTGCCGACCTTGACAGAATCACAAAAAGTTTGGCTGAGCGGTTATTTGGCTGCATCTCAGTCTGCATCCGTTCCGGGAACAGCAGAAAGACCGGCACCAGCTACAGAACCACTTGCTGAAAGTACTGTGCAAACAATATCGAAAGAAGTGACCGTTCTTTACGGATCACAAACGGGAAATGCTCAAGGATTAGCAGAGAATACCGGCAAGAAACTTGAGGATCGCGGATTTCAAGTAACTGTGTCGTCCATGAGCGATTTTAAACCGAATAATTTAAAGAAAATCCAGAACCTGCTTATTGTCGCGAGTACACATGGAGAGGGCGATCCTCCGGATAACGCGCTGTCATTTCATGAATTTCTTCATGGTAGAAGGGCGCCAAAGCTGGACGACCTTCGTTTTTCTGTTTTGTCGCTTGGAGACAGCTCGTATGAGTTTTTCTGCCAGACAGGGAAGGAATTCGATCAGCGGCTGGAAGATCTCGGAGGTACACGGCTTTATCCGCGCGTTGATTGTGACCTTGACTATGATGATCCGGCAGCAGAATGGCTTGACGGCGTCATTGGCGGCTTAAGTGAATCGGAGGGTGCAACTGCTGCACCTGCTCCGGCAGCGGCTCCTCAAGCAGGTGATTCCGAATATAACAGAACAAATCCTTTTAAAGCGGAAGTGTTAGAAAATTTAAATTTAAATGGTCGCGGCTCGAATAAAGAAACGCGCCACCTAGAGCTATCGCTTGAAGGGTCCGGTCTCACATTTGAACCGGGTGACAGCCTCGGTGTTTATCCGGAAAACGATCCGGCTCTAGTCGATTTGCTTCTGGAGGAAACGAAATGGGATCCGGAAGAAATTGTAACCATTAATAAACAGGGAGACGTCCGTCCGCTTAAAGAAGCGCTTATCTCCCATTTTGAAATTACCGTTTTAACGAAACCGCTTCTTGAGCAGGCAGCAAAATTATCTGCAAATGAGAAATTAAAAGAGCTTTTATCTCCAGGAAATGAAGATCAAGTAAAAGCATATACTGAAGGGCGCGATTTACTTGATTTAATCCGTGACTTTGGTCCGTGGGGTGTTCCTGCGCAAGAGTTTATCGCTATTCTCCGAAAAATGCCAGCCCGCCTTTATTCGATTGCGAGCAGCTTAGCGGCCAATCCGGATGAAGTGCATTTAACGATCGGTGCAGTACGATACGAAACACACGGCCGTGAGAGAAATGGGGTTTGCTCCATTTTATGTGCGGAGCGACTGCAGCCTGGAGACACGCTTCCGGTTTACATCCAGCATAATCAAAACTTTAAATTGCCAAACAATCCGGATACGCCGATCATCATGGTTGGACCTGGAACAGGCATTGCTCCGTTCCGCGCATTTATGCAGGAGCGTGAGGAAATGGGAGCAGAAGGAAAATCATGGCTGTTTTTCGGAGACCAGCATTTCGTGACGGATTTCCTTTACCAGACCGAATGGCAAAAATGGCTGAAAGACGGTGTGGTTACTAAAATGGATGTCGCGTTTTCACGTGACACTGAAGAAAAAGTATATGTGCAGAACCGCATGCTTGAACACAGCAAAGAATTGTTCGAATGGCTTCAAGAAGGAGCTGCTGTTTATATTTGCGGTGATGAGAAAAACATGGCACATGACGTCCACAATACGTTACTTGCGATTATCGAAAAAGAAGGTGGCATGAGCCCTGAAAAAGCTGCAGATTATCTTGCCGATTTGCAACAGAATAAACGTTATCAGCGTGATGTATATTGATTTCGGATTGAAAGGAGTTTAACAACATGGCGAACAAAATTTTAAAAGCACCGGACGGCTCTCCGAGCGATGTGGAACGCATAAAAGAAGAAAGCGACTATTTACGGGGGACGCTGAAAGAATCTATGCTCGATCGGATCAGTGCCGGAATTTCTGATGACGACAACCGTCTCATGAAACATCACGGCAGCTACTTGCAGGATGACCGGGATCTCCGCAATGAGCGGCAAAAGCAAAAGCTTGAACCAGCTTATCAATTCATGCTTCGCGTCCGTACACCGGGCGGAGTAGCGACACCTGAGCAATGGCTTGTCATGGACGAGCTTGCCCAAAAATTCGGCAACGGCACATTAAAGCTGACAACACGACAGGCGTTTCAAATGCACGGTATTTTAAAATGGAATATGAAAAAAACGATTCAGGAAATTCATGCGTCTCTTTTAGATACGATTGCGGCATGCGGCGACGTGAACCGGAACGTCATGTGCAACCCGAATCCATATCAGTCTGAGGTCCATTCCGAAGTATTTGAAGCATCAAAGCTATTGAGTGATCAATTATTGCCGCGTACGAGAGCGTATCATGAAATATGGCTGGATGAAGAAAAAGTAGCCGGTACGCCGGACGTGGAAGAAGTCGAACCAATGTACGGACCGCTGTATTTGCCGCGGAAGTTTAAAATCGGCATCGCCGTTCCGCCTTCCAACGATATTGATGTTTATTCGCAGGATTTAGGATTCATCGCAATCGTTGAAGATGGCAAACTTATCGGATTTAACGTGGCGATCGGTGGCGGTATGGGTATGACTCACGGTGACAAAGCGACATATCCGCAGCTCGCCAAGGTTATTGGCTTCTGTAAGCCGGAGCAAGTTTATGATGTGTCAGAAAAAGTCATTACGATTCAGCGAGACTATGGTAATCGTTCCGTTCGTAAAAATGCCCGGTTCAAGTACACCGTTGACCGTCTTGGTCTGGAAACGGTCAAGGAAGAACTGGAAAGCCGCCTCGGCTGGAGCCTTGAAGAAGCGAAACCGTATCATTTCGATCATAACGGTGATCGTTATGGCTGGGTGAAAGGGATGAAAGGTAGATGGCATTTTACGCTGTTTGTCGAAGGTGGCCGCATCACAGATCTTGATGACTACAAGCTCATGACCGGCTTGCGTGAAATCGCCAAAATTCATTCCGGTGATTTCCGTCTGACAGCTAATCAAAACTTGGTCATTGCCGATGTATCAAGCAAGAAAAAGAAAAAGATTAATGAATTGATCGAACAATATGGTTTAACAGAAGGCAAGCAATATTCTGCACTCCGCCGCAGCTCACTGGCGTGTGTTTCGCTTCCGACATGCGGATTGGCAATGGCGGAAGCAGAACGCTACTTGCCGGCTCTGCTTGATAAGATTGATGCCATTGTAGATGAAAGCGGACTTCGGAACGAAGAAATTACGATCCGCATGACAGGCTGTCCGAACGGATGTGCTCGACATGCGCTCGGAGAAATCGGCTTTATCGGCAAAGCGCCCGGCAAATACAACATGTATCTTGGCGCAGCCTTTGACGGCAGCCGACTAAGCAAAATGTACCGGGAAAACATCGGAGAAGAAGAAATATTAAATGAATTGGGCGAGCTTCTTCCTCGTTACGCAAAAGAACGAGAGGAAGGCGAACACTTCGGTGACTTTGTCATCCGCGCAGGTGTTGTAACAGAAACGACAGACGGCACGAATTTTCATGATTGATTAAGGTTTGAAAGGCAGGAGTATTCCTGTCTTTTTTTTATTAAGAGCATTTTGTTGACTTTGACATAATGTTATCCCTTAATATTGGATTTGTAATCCAAAAAAGGAGGACACTTTTGTGAAAATAAGTCAACTTTCTAAAATAACCGGTGCCAGCACCCGCTCCATTAGGCATTATGAGAAGAAAAAATTAATTACAGCAGCTAGGCTTGAAAATGGCTATCGGGAGTTCGATGAATCTGCCATTAAACGAATTCGAATCATCCAACTCTATTTAGGTTTAGGTCTAACAACTGAGCAAATCGAAGAAATATTGGAATGCGAGGACAACGGTCCTGAGGAATATGAATTTTGCGAAGAAATGCTGGAGATTTATCAAGAGAAGCTAGATCAATACAACAGACAAATTTATGCATTGAAAGTAGTAACGAATCGCCTAGAAAAACAAATCACAAAAATGACGGATAAACGAAGATCGATAAAGAGTTCACCTGCAGGAACAATGATATAACAAAAGATCCCAGTCTTATATAAGTACTGGGACCTCTCCATTTTTATATTAAGAAGGCGAGGAAAAAACATATTCCTCTTGATGTTTTAGAGATCACTTCTCTAAGACTGTTTTCTCAACAATTCAGTCAGGCGCGAAAAGTTATCGTTTCCATAGCCTTCATTAATTGCCCGCTTTGCAACGGCCATAACAGCACTCAAAACGCTAACATCAATGCCATGCTGCTCGGCGGTATGGATGATGTGTTCTATATGGTTGCCTCCTTAAATTTCATGTTGTTTTTTTAAAAGTAATTCAAACCAAATTCTAAACTATGACACTAATGTAAGGTCAACATGAACACTTCGTTTTCGATAATAAGGGGTAGGGCCACATGCCCATCAATGGCAAGACCGTTCGTAGCATGTTTCCTTATCCAATATTGAAGTCGATCATTATCAGCAATTGTATCCTTTCAGAGCCGTATGCAGAGAAGAAACGCATGTTAGGGTAGGTGATGGACGGGATTCACTATGGACATCCTCATTACGAGCCATATCTTAACAAAAGCCGGTACAGCTCTAGAACGTGCTGGATTAATGCGTGGACACACAAAAGTTAATGGAGGATTCGTCATGTATTTATATTGCGTGATTTTATTCTTTATTTTGCGCAAAAAAAGGGGCTCAATGAAAGTCAATCAAGATGACTTTCATTGAGCCCCACCTTTTTTAATTCTTCTTTTGCTTACTCATATAAGCATTGCCCCATGTCTCTATGGATTTAAGTATTGGGACAAAGTCTTCTCCAAGAGCTGTTAAATAATATAAAACTTTCTTAGGATTATCGTTTGTTTCTTCTCTTTCAATGATACCATCATTCTCGAGGTCTCTAAGTTGTAGTGTAAGAATGCGTTGGGTAATACCTGGTATTTCACGGCGCATTGCATTGTAATACATTGGTGATTGTGACAATAAAAATAAAATGATACCTTTCCATTTACCACCAATAATATGCATCGTTAATTCAATTGGACAAGCGTGCTTCACAGTTAATGTACAAGTACCATATTGACCGCTTTTAAAGTCTGACATATTCTCACCTCAATAGGTAGTAACAAAATTGTGCCTTCTTTTTATACCTTTTTTTTCTTATTAAACTTATGATATCAAATAAATGAAAAGAAGGTGTATGAATTGGAATTTGTTCAAATCTCTGAACATGTTTATAGACTCACTTTTGAAACCGTTGTTGGCATTCCTGTCAAAATCAATACTTGGTACGTGGTGGATGGTGAGGATGTTTATATCATAGATACCGGAATGGAAGACTATGCACGTATGCAGTTGAAGGCAGCAAAATCTTTAGGTGTTCCCAAAAGTATCTTACTGACACATGGTCATCTGGATCACATTAATGGAGCCAAGTATTTACGAGATGAATTAAACATTCCTATTTACTCGCACGAAATCGAAATTCCGTTTATCAATGGTGAAAAGCCTTATCCAAACAAATTAGAAAAGGAAACAACAGGTGTCGAAAATCAAGTTGAAGGTTTAAGTGACAATATCATTAAAACGTTACCCCTAGACATATATTTAACACCCGGTCATGCTCCGGGACATGTAATATACCATCATAAAGGTGACAATGTGTTGCTAACTGGAGACTTATTCATTTCTCATGCTGAAGCCTTACACCCACCGATTCAAAAGTTCACAGTTGATATGGATGAAAATATTAATAGCGGGAGAGTTATAGATGAAATTAAACCTTCTATTATATCTTCATCACATGGCGAAGATGTTAAATACAACGATGAGTTATATGCTATTTATAAATTTAAATATGAATAGGAGGTAGTAAAATGAAAATACAATTATTTCAAATTGAGATTATAGAAGGAGAAGTTGAGCAAAACGAAAGACGTATTAAAGCCTTATTTGAAGAAAAGCTCGAAGCAGATACTGAGATTGTTGTGATACCTGAAATGTGGAATAACGGTTATGAGTTACAACATTTAGCAGAAAAAGCAGATATCGATTTAACAAGATCTCTTCCTTTTATCCAAAGTTTAGCAACCAAACATCACGTGGGTATTATTGCAGGTTCAGTTTCAAATAAACGGGATGACAACATTTATAATACAGCCTTTGCGGTATCAAAAACGGGGGAGCTACTCTATCAAAAAGATAAAATACATCTCGTACCGATGTTAAATGAACATCAATATTTAACAGGTGGAGATGAAGTTCCAGAAGTCTTTGAAATTAACGATATCAAAGCGAGTCAAATTATATGTTACGACTTACGTTTTCCAGAAATTACACGATACCCAACGTCTCAAGGCGCAAAAATCATATTCTATGTTGCACAGTGGACTACGAAAAACGTGAACCATTGGAGAACACTATTGAAAGCAAGAGCCATAGAAAATTGCGTCTATGTCATTGCATGTAACAGCGTGGGCGACGTGAATAATGAAAATCATGTCGGCAACACATACGCGGGACATTCAATTGTCATCGATCCAAACGGAAACATTGTAGAAGAGGCGGGCAACCAAGAAGCAATCATAACAGCAGAAATTGATATACAGAAAGTTGCAGAGCAACAACAAAACATCCCAATATTCGAAAACCTGAGACCGGATGTTTATAAGTATGCAGAGTAGAACTGTGTATAAATAGAGTAGGATAACCATTCTTAAGGCTACCCCCTCATCAAACCGTGTGGCATCATTCCAGGCTCTTTGAATTTTCAGAACGCGGGAAGGAGTAATATATTCCTTTCCGCATTCTTTTGCCCTTTGTACCTTTCCTTGTACTTTTTCCTGTTCCGCGCCTTTGTGTACCTAATATAATTCCCCAAAATAAGAGAAAATGAAAAAGTCATAATAACATCGTTTGAAAGGCAACTATTTGGTTGCATATAATATTCACAAAAGAAGGGAGGAGGGACGGATAGATAATATTTTTAAGGCGCTTGCCGACCCGAGTCGCAGACAATTGCTTGACCAGCTGTACAAGAATAACGGGCAATCATTAAAAGAGTTATGTCAGGGCCTTGATATGTCCCGGCAAGCAGTAACAAAGCATCTCGCTATGTTGGAAGAGGCAAATCTTGTTGTCGTCATCCGGCACGGGCGAGAAAAGCTTCATTACCTTAATGCCGCACCCATAAGCGAGATTTATCAACGATGGATCAGCAAATATGAACAACATCGTATAGAACGTCTGAGTGAATTGAAAAAAAGTCTTGAGGAGGATAGGGAGGGATAAATGACGAAACCAAAATTTGTTTATGTGACGTATATCGCAACCACACCAGAGAAACTTTGGGAAGCCCTGACTGATGGTGGTTTTACCCAAAAATACTTTTTCGGCACTCGCGTCGAATCTGAATGGAAGGAAGGGGCGGACGTTAATTACTATCGAAATGGAAAAATTAGTGACTATGGCAAGGTGTTAACGTGTGAACATCCACGCCTGCTTTCCTTTACTTGGACATATGTGGGAGATGACACACCTCGTGAAAGTCCCACAAGAGTTACTTTTGAGCTTCAGCCTTTGGAGTCGAGCGTAAAGTTAACACTCAAGCACGAAAATCTATTGGAGACGGATTTTGTGGACGATAACGATACATTTGAGGGATATAATAACGGATGGCCGGCTGTTCTAAGCAACTTAAAGATTAAAGAGCTTTCTCGAAACAGGAAAGACTTTGCCGCCAATAAAGGTTTGAAGCAGTTGGAATGAATATTTTCATTGGGCAGATAATTTTGAGCACAGTGAGCAAATATAAATTGAAATTATTTGCCCATTTCGGTCTTCGACTATATCAATCGAAGACCATTTTTCATCTGCCGCAATTTACTTTCAAATACTGCGCTTTTGAATGAGACAACTGTTTTTCGCTTAAGACATGAACATATGCTAGAAAGAGAGTCTTATCTTCTACAAATTATAAAGATATTTGGGTCATGGAATTTAACCATTTATTGTCGATTCAAAAACTTTTGTGTCTGAATGTTTGGAATAATGGTAATTCTGTCACTTGATTTGATATTATATTTTCGTAAAAATTGATAAAAGGATAAGATGAAACAGTACTATTTCAACAGCAATTGCCCGTGAAAAAGATAAGCTTTATCCATAGCTTTTTCATATAATCTTCAGTAATCAAGGAATTTTTAGCCGTTAAAGGAGAGAGTAAATGAAGAAGAAAGTTTTAATTGTTGATGACGAATGGAATATGAGGAACTTACTCAAAATTTATTTAGTTAAAGATTATGATATAGTGGAAGCGAGAGGCGGACAGGAAGCAATTCATATAATGAAAACATCCACTTTAGATTTAATCGTCCTCGATATAATGATGCCCGTCATTGATGGCTGGGAAGTTTGTAAACAAATCAGAAATGTTCAATCTACGCCAATTCTGATGTTAACGGCCAGGTCCGAATTGAAGGAAAAAGTATATGGTTTGGAAATTGGCGCAGATGATTATTTAATCAAGCCTTTTGAACCAGAGGAGCTTATCGCCCGAGTTAATGCCCTAATAAGAAGATCGGGATTAAATAAAGAAAAAGATGACAGGGAAATTTTGATCTATAGTAATGGTTACCTTCAAATTGATCAAGAAACTTATACAGTTGTACTAGGAGGAGAGAGGTTGGATTTAACTCCCAAAGAATATGAATTACTGTATACACTTGCAGCTAATCCAAAAAGAGTATTTTCTCGAGAAGTACTCCTGGATATATTATGGGGATTTAATAATTCCAGTGATACCAGAACGATTGACACTCATATAAAAAACATCCGTGTAAAAATTAGAGATAAAGGATTTGACTATAATCCAATCCAAACGGTTTGGGGGATAGGTTATAAATTTCAAGACGCGGATGAAGTGGTATGAATATCAAAGGCATTACATTTAAGTACGGCGCAACAATCATGATTTTATTTTTGGCTGTTCTTCTCCCTTTAATTTATACACTTGATCATCTTTTTATCGCGTTTTATGTGAATCAAAAGCAAGAAGAGATCGATCACTTTGCGACTAAATATGCGAACAAAATATTTGATATAGAAGATGAAAAAACATATCGTACGTTTGAAATGTCTTTAGAAATCATAAACGCAGACCTTTTTGTTTTTAATAGGGATGGAAAAATACTAAAGGGTACAGAGGTATTAGGATTTAAAGAAGGCACTCAGGTCATGAATGATATCTTTCATCCGATTTCAAATAAACACGGAGTTGGGATGAAATATTCGGAGGAAAAAGGCGAACAAAGTTATTTACTGTCAGGTAAGCCAATTATTATTGGGAATAATGTAAATGGGGGACTTGTCGTTGTCTCAAGTATGGATGAAGTAAATGCTTCCATAAAGCAAGTTCGAATTTGGCTATTTGTATCCGTTATTGGAGCTTTAATTGTAGCAATTGGCTTTACATTCTTTATATCCAGAAAACTTTCTTACCCGCTATTGCAGATGGAGCGTGCCACTCGTGAGTTAGCGAAGGGAAAACTAAGAACAAAGCTAAGTTTCCAAACAAAAGATGAAGTAGGAAGCTTGTCAACAGCGATCATGGATTTAGAAAGAGAACTTGAGGATTATAGAACCAATCGAAGAGAATTCTTTGCAAACATATCTCATGAATTACGAACACCAATATCATACATTAAAGGTTATTCTATGGTGTTAAGGGACGAGCTGTACAAAAACGAGAAAGAAAAAAACCAATATTTAACGATCATCCATGATGAATCAACGCGTCTAACAGATCTTATTAACGATTTATTTGAACTTGCAAAAATGGAAGAAGGAAAACTGGATTTAAACTATGCAAGGACAGACATATCAGATATCATTAATAGCTCTGTTAGGAAAATTAATTTAAAAGCAAAGGAAAAAGGGATCCGAATTACTTTAAACACCCCATCTGATCATACGTTGTTGTATACAGATGGAAGGAGATTGGAACAAATCTTCATCAATTTACTTGAAAATGCTATCCAATACAGTGAGCCGCATTCGAATATTGATGTCAGTACAAAGGTACAAAAACGTGACATTCAGGTCTTAATAAAAGACTCAGGAATCGGTATACCGAAGGAAGATTTACCATATATTTTTGAACGCTTTTATCGGGTCGAAAAATCAAGATCCAGAACTACAGGAGGCACAGGATTAGGACTGTCTATCGTAAAAAACTTGGTTGAATTATTAGGAGGACGAATTGAAATAACTAGTTCCGTGGGTTCTGGTACCACATTTAAAATATACTTTCCAACCAGCAAAGAAGTAAGTGAAAAGGAATGAAAAAAGTCCGTCGTTTGTATTGGTTATCTTATACTGCCAACCCGGACCATCTCTATTATTTTGTGTTAATAAATTAACAAAAAAGTGAAGACCTCATAATTGAAAAGAGGTCTTCACTTTGAATTAAGCTCTCAAGGAGATAAAAGCGGTTAGGTTGCAGAAGCAGGTCGTGAATTTGCGGTTCCTCTTGACTTTACTGGCTCGCGAGACAATTTTGAACATTCACTAAAAGCAAACTGCTTACAGCCTATACACTTATTGGTCTCTAACTGTCCCAGAGCGGAATAGAGTGCTTCACCGGTATGCTCAAAAAAATATTTTTGTCCTATTACTTTATGCAACCCTGCTTTCCAAAATAATTCTTTAGGCTGCTGTTGGAGACCTGAAATCATCACTTGTTGTTTTTGATCCTTAAATTGTTTGACTACTTTGGTCAGGAGAGCTTCTCCCGAAGTATCAATAAATGTAACTTGACTCATTCGTAGTAGCAGTACTCTCGGTTTTGCACGAAGAATTTCTTCTAGTTCTTCTTCAAACTTTTCTGTGGAACCAAAGAACAGCGGGCCTTCTAATGTATAAATATTAATTTGCGGACAGTTAGAACCTTGCTGCACGATTTCCGGTTTCACTAGTTTGTCTGCTGGATCCGGCAAAACCTTTGACACTTTCAACGTACCGCTCATTTTCTTAACAAAAGCAAGAAGTGCTAAAGCGATGCCTCCCACAACACCTGTTGTTAAGTCGACAAACACAGTTAACAGGAAAGCAGCGATTAATACGAACGAATCCATCGTTTTTGTTTTTAAGATATGGGCGAACTCTTTTCGCTCGCTCATGTTCCATGCGACAAACATAAGAATGGGCGCCATACTGGCTAACGGAATCGCCGAGGCGTACGGAGCTAGCACAACTAACACAAGTAATACAACAATCCCATGGATTACACCGGATAGAGGTGAAAAAGCACCATTTTTAATATTCGTTGCTGTTCGTGCGATGGCGCCAGTAGCAGGGATTCCTCCAAATAAAGGTGCGACGATATTGGCCATTCCTTGTGCCATCAGTTCTTTATTGCTGTTATGCTTGCTGTTGGTCATACCGTCTGCCACTAAAGCCGATAATAAGGATTCAATTCCTCCAAGCATGGCAATAACGAAAGCTGCGGGAAGTAGTTCGATCACTAAACTTATAGTTATTTGCGGGAATTCAAAGTTCGGTAATTCATTCGGAATTGCTCCATAAGTCGAGCCTATAGTTGCGACTTGATTCGGAAAAAAGAAAGCTGCAACTAATGTTGATACAATCAATCCCAACAGTGCTCCAGGAATTTTCGGCATGAATTTTGGTGCCAAAATCACAATAAACAAACTGATCACAGCTACGAGAACACTGGAGGTGTTAATTGTATTTAGATTCACGAGAATTTCCCTCATATTTAAATGAAATAATTCTTCTCTCTCTAAGTTACTCAGTCCTAAGAAATTAGCTATCTGGCCGGAAAAGATAATCACAGCAATTCCAGCAGTAAATCCTATTACTACAGGACGAGGGATAAATTTTATAAATCTCCCCAATTTGAACAGACCTAAAAGAAAAATCATGATTCCTGCCATGAAGCCGGCGATCAACAATTTTTCATATCCAAATTGCATCACCACTCCAACTAAGACCGGGACAAATGCTCCGGTTGGACCTGCAATTTGATATTTAGATCCGCCAAAAAGTGATACCAAAATACCGGCAATAATCGTGGTATAAAGTCCATATTCCGGCCTTACCCCTGATGCGATGGCAAAGGCCATCGCTAAAGGAATCGCCACAATTCCAACGATCAAACCGGCAACCGCATCATTTTGAAATCGACCTAAATTATATCCATTAAACCTGTTGGAGGTAATCATTTATGAACAACCCCGCTTTCCAGACTCGGGTAGGTTAGTGCTGTTATATCCATCAATCACCAGATCCAATTTTCCTGTTTCAGGATGAATAATCATCCCATGAACTGGTATATGATTCGGACTTAAAGGATGATTTTTAATTAAACGGACACTATTAGAAACACTTTCCTCTACACATGGAAAACCTGTCAGCCACTTGTCCAAATCAATCCCGGCATTTGTAAGAGTATCGATTAGATTCTCGTCTGTTCCATTTTGTTTTGCTTTTTCAAGAATAGAGGATGACTGCAGGCCTATCATTCCGCAGCCGTGATGACCGATCACACATACTTCCTCCGCCTTCAATTCATAAATAGCGACGAGAATGCTCCGCATTATACTGCCAAATGGGTGAGAAATAACAGCACCGGCGTTTTTAATAATTTTCGCATCCCCATTTCGTAGTCCCATTGCTTTTGGCAGCAATTCCAGTAAACGAGTATCCATGCAGGTGAGGATGACTATTTTTTTATCTGGATACTTTGTTGTTTGAAACTCTTGATACCTGCTTTGCTCAACAAAAGCCTTGTTATGATCGAGAATTTTTGAAATTGAAGACATAGATTGCTCCTCCTTTTAAAAGAATTGTTATATTGCTATACAAGCTTAAAAGAAAGTTATGAAGATTTAATGGAGAATTTGTAGGTCGTTTGTTTCGTCTTTTATAACTTACTAAAGATCTGATTTTTTTATATGCTTTTGTCGGAGATGAAACAAAAGAACTTTAATTTGAGGAAGGCTTTAAGGTTAAAAATACTATAAATCTTGTATACATAAGTCCTGTGATTTTATTGTTTATAAGATAATTAATTTTTAGTGAATGACTTGATTCTTGATGGGCAAAAGTTCGGTCAACTCTTAGATCTTATTGGAATCTTTTGATTCTGTAATATAGTTGAGCAGATTGAATACTTAATTATGGCTATTTATGAGTCTAAATTATTGATATAATAACCTAACATTTAAAGGATTTTTTGTATCGAAGAGGTGTATTTATGCAATTGACTATTAAGGCTTCAGGTGAGAACGTGAAATTTATTTCTCATCTTTTAGCTAAAAATCCAAACAATATATATGAAAGAAATCATAAAGGCCATTTGGTTAGGCTTTTTTATAGCAAGTTTACTGAAACAGCGGTTGAAGTGACCATCTTTGTTACTCCGGATCCTATTGAACTGATGAGAAACAACGCAAATGCATACGACATTACTCACTACATAAATGACCGGGAATTTGCTGTAAGCAGCATCTTCATCTCTTTTATTAGAAAAGCGCTCGGTACTGCTTTAAATGGGCAGCCGAAGGAGGAATACATTAAGTGGGTCGATCATCCTTTTGCCTTCCAATTCAGTTTTGGGCCCGTTTCATCGAGCCTTTCTGATCAACACATAATGGATCTCTTTCAGCCATTAGGGTTTGAAGTTGAAATTACCAGAGCAGATACAGATTATTATTTCGATTTCAAATCTAAAAGCACGGCAAGATTTATCTCCTTAAAAGGATATACCACTTTACAAACGGGACTAAGACAGCTTTTCGTGCTGATTCCTGTATTGGATAACTATAAGCATTACTTTATTGATGAAAAAGAAATTGAAAAGCTAGAGAGGTACGGGCAAGTGTGGCTTGAGGATCACCCGGAAAAAGGGTTTATTTTACGGCAGTTTCTTCGGTTTAAAGAAATATACAGCGTCATAGATAACAAAACTGAAATGAGAAAGAAAAATGATGAAGCGAGAACCAGGCTTAACGACTTACGGTATGAAAAAATCATTGAAAAGATTAATAGCATGTCTCATAAACAAAGAATAGTTGACTTTGGTTCAGGAGAAGGTAAACTCTCATATCGTTTAGGGTTCGTTAATGGGGTTCAAGAAGTTTTAGCAGTTGAGCCGTCTGAAACCACATCATTAAGAGCAGTGGAACGGTTTAAAAAAGCAGAAAATACAGACGGATTTGTCTCTCCTGAACCAGTTTGGGGTTCCCTTTTTTATTACGACGAAAGACTAAAGAGCAAGGATATCATGATTTTATGTGAGGTCATTGAGCATATTGATGAGGAGCGGCTGCCAAAAGTGATGGATACTATTCTTCAAGAATACCAGCCGAAGGCATTAATCATTACGACTCCGAATAAAGAATACAACGCTGTGTACAAAATGGAAACCCACTTTCGCCATAATGACCATCGGTTTGAATGGACAAGAGGTGAATTCCGTAAATGGTGCACAAACAGGAATCAAGATGAAAAATATGAACTTTCGTTTGATGGAATTGGTGAAGAGCACATTCTATATGGTTCTCCTACCCAAATGTGTGTGTTTGTGAGAAAGGAGGGGGAATAGTGAAAGTCGTACTGCCTTATGCGGGGATTGTGCTGCTGGTTGGACCTTCCAACAGCGGAAAATCGACGCTTTTAAAAAAGTTAATTGACGAAGAAAAGATCGTTCCTTCAGAAGTTGTGAGTTCTGATCAATTTCGTGTTTTGGTAAGTGACATAGAGTTTATCGATTGGCGGAACCACCCTAAAGATGAAGCAAACAGCCTGTCTGATGAATATGGAAGAATTTCTACAGAAGCTTTTGCGATGATGGATTCTATGATTGAAAGCAGATGCAGATTGAATAAATTAACCTTTGTTGATGCAACCCATCTGCACTCAGATGACCGAAAGAGATACATAGATTTAGCGAGAAAAAACCATGTCCCCATTATTTCAATTGTATTGGACATCCCGCAAAATATTTTGCTTGAAAGGGACGAGCAAAGAGACAATCCAAGAGGGAAGAGACGTATAAAACAACAGCACCAAATTTTCAAGAGAGAAAAACGTTTCTTGAAAAAAGAGGGTTACACAGCCGTTTATTTTTTAGATGAATCGAAGGACATTGAACTCATCCGTCGTACGAATCCAATAGAATTGGAAGTCCAGAATGGAATTGACATTATTGGCGACATACACGGCTGTTATGAAGAAATGATCTTGCTTCTAGAAAAGCTTGGTTATAAAAAGAATCAAGAAGAGCTATATGTCCATCCGGAAGGCAGAAAGTTCATTTCGATTGGTGACGTTATGAGCAGGGGACCGGAGTCGCTTAAAACAATGTTATTCTTTCTGCGCCATGTGAACGAAGGACTTGCTTACATGATTGACAGCAATCACGGGTGGAAAATAGCCAGATGGTTGGATGGTAGAAAGGTTACGTTAAACCATGGTGATGAAAAAGTGGAGCAAGAGCTTCAGCTATTTGAAGAGGAGCAGGGAGCGGAACAAACTGAAAAAACGAAAGAAGCTTTAAAGGAATTCTTGAAGAATGCACCTTCTCACTATGTGTTCGCCAATAATGGAATTCAAACTTTAGTCTGTGCTCACGCAGGAATAAAAGATGAATTTATTGGAAAACAATCCCGCGATATTAGTGATTTTTGCCGCTATGGAGATACAGACGGATTTGACAGCAAAGGGAAGCCAATCAGAAAAGACTGGTTTATTCATCATAAAACAAGTCCGCTTATCATTTGGGGCCATGACCCTAAGCCAAGACCTACAATGATAAATCGTACAATGAACATTGATCAGGGTGTTGTGTTTGGTGGAATGTTAACTGCTTTTCGTTATCCTGAAGCTGAAATCGTATCTGTAAAAGCAAAGAAAGACTATTCAGGAGCATCAGACAATCCATTGAAAGAATGGGAGAAAAATCGCTTAAACCCGCCAAATATCGGTAGGTTTATCAATGGGTATTCAATTTTAACCGAGGAGTTTGGGGATGTGCAGGTCCATCAGAATAACGTTAAACCAGCAATCGATACCATCTCTCATGTTACAGTGCCGATTGAGCAATTGATCTATATTCCGCCAACAATGAGTCCGACTCCTAAACCGTCTTCAGTCGATAGCTATCTTGAACATCCGAAAGAGGCAGTCGATTATTATCGCAGCAATGGCGTGAACACGATGATCGTTGAGAAGAAGCATATGGGCAGCAGAGGGATATTGTTTTTGTTTAAAGACAAGGAAGCGGCAAAGAAGCACGTCGGGACCGAAACTCTAGGAGTCATCTATACTAGGACAGGTCGTCGTTTTTTTGAAAGGGACATGGAAGAAAAAGTAGTCTTGAAGATCAATAAAGCTTTAAGTGCAAATGGTTATTTTGAAAAACACGATACCGAATATGTCCTGTTGGACGCAGAAATAATGCCGTGGAATTTGAAGGCAAAAGAACTGATCAGCAATCAATACGCACACGTCTCGGAGAATGCGATTTTGGATCGTGCTATACTGCAAAAAATGTTGGCTGCAGCTGCCGAGGGTAATCCAGACTTAAATGAATGGCTTGCAGAATATGAGCAAAAATTAACGAACGCAAATACTTTTAAAGAAGCTTTTCAAAAGTATTGCTGGGATGTAGAAGATGTAGGCCAAATTCAAATTGCGCCATTCCACGTGCTCGCCCATAGTAATCAAACATTCTTCGATCACTCTCATACGTGGCATATGGAGAAGAATCGAGAATTTGCCAGCTATTCAAACCTGTTTGTGGAAACGGAATACATGGCGATCAATGACGAAGCGAGTGAAGCAAAAGCCATTAAATGGTGGGAGGAAATAACAAGCGAGGGCCATGAAGGCATAGTGATTAAGCCTGAATCATTCATCGCAAGAAATAAAGGAAAGCTTCTCCAGCCGGCAATTAAGGTGAGGGGCCGCAAATACCTGAATATTATTTACGGAATGGATTATTTGCTGCCTGCAAATCTGGAAAGATTAAAACAAAGAAACACCGGCAAAAAACAAAAACTTGCCTTAAAAGAGTTTACGTTGGGGCTGGAAGGAATTAATCGTTTTGTAAATGGAGAATCGATCGAAAGGGTTCATGAGTGCGTTCTTGGAACGTTAGCAATGGAGTCTGATCCTGTGGATCCGAGATTGTAATAGAGAGAATGAAGCTGCTGCAGTCATTGCAGCAGTTTTTTATTTGTTAAATTTATTAGCCTTTTTCTACAGATATGCCAAGATGGATTAATAGCGTTTTGCACAGAGAAGCAAGCCCATTGCCTACCAATAAAAGCAGCATCGAACTTGGAACGGAAATTCAGACAAGACTGGCAGGGAGACCGGTTACGGGAGAGGTTTATGAATTCGCTCCAGTCATTGATCAGTTTTTGAAAGGGCACCTGTTCGGAGACATCTTCGGACGCGACAACCTGGATTTCCAGAGCAGGGAGATCGCAACTATTGCGGCCCTGGCCAATATGGATGGCATTTTAACATCGGGTTTAATACCGGGTTGACCGAGGATCAGATGCGCGGCCTGATATCAGTTCTGGGAGAAGAAGTTGGCAAGAAAGAATCCAAAAATGCCGATGAAGTATTAGACAAGGTTTTAAGCACGAGGGAAACATAAAGCTCTATGCTGAAATGGCATAATTAACGATTGCTTTATTATCTCAGAACAAAGAGGAACAGGAACACACAGCATCAGAAGAGGGAAGAGCAGGAATCCTCCCTAATCAAAACCACGAACTATTTATTACAATCTCAACTTTCGCAGCTTAAATTAAGCAGATAGACTTGAAATCACTAGGCAACCAGTGATCCTGCTACATTCAATGATTTGTCTGGTCGTTTTGACCTCATTTTAAACACAGTGTCTGCAAATCTTGATGTTGATGCATATTTATCCTTGCTTCGCATAGTGTAGCTTTGAAATAAAGTTGAACTGTTTATAAAAAAGTCGCACCGTTTTGAAAAAAGTTTAACCGTTTATAAAAAAGATGAACCGGAATTTCCTATCTCTATAAAGAAGGGATTTCGGTTTTTCTTGTGGATTAAGAACTTATTAAGTGATAATAAAGTTATTTAATTAAAGGGCCATATTCTTGAATAAGGATTTTTGTAAACTACCAACTATGGATTAAAATTAAAGATGAATCCATAATTTTGAGGTCTTATTTGCAGGTGATCGAAGTCCCAATATGGAATATATGAGCAAATAAAGAGCAAGTCATATTTTATAAAGGGGATTTGCACTAATGAAAAATATATTTAATCATTTGCATACAGAGGAAATTTTAAATCGTATCGATAAATTAACCCCAAATTCTCAACCACAATGGGGAAAAATGGACGTTGCCCAAATGCTAGCTCATTGCTCATCGTTCCAAGACATAGCAATGGGAAATGCTGTTCATCCGAGAGGTTGGTTAGGAATATTAATAGGGAAATTTGTAAAACCAATTTTTTATAATGACAAGCCATTAGCCCGCAATATGTCCACAATTCCGGCCATTTTGATTGTAGAAGAAAAAAAATTTGAAACAGAAAGAGAAAACCTGAAACAAAAAATTATAACATTCCAAAATAATGGGCCTGAAAAGTGCACAACTTATCCACATTCATTCTTCGGCAAACTTACTTCCGAGCAATGGGGGAAAGGAATTTACAAACACCTTGACCATCATTTAAAACAGTTTGGAGTTTAGTTACTTATAGAAAAACCAAAAGTTTAAGAGTTTCAGAGTTTCACAATTCTAAAGGTGCTTTTTACGAAATGACCGCATAGAATCTTTCAGGAAAGTTTTTCATAGAAAAACCTAGAATAAAACACTGAGTATTAAATTTTGTACTTCTAATATCATATAAAAGGAATAACGCATCGAATCAATTGACTCGATGCGTTAGCTTTATAATTTATTAAACCATTCATCATCAACAGGTTCTAACCAATCCGTTTCTCCCGGCGTAATTGCTAGGTGCACAAACCAACTATCTTTTGTCGCACCATGCCAATGTTTTACATGTGGCGGAATATTCACAACATCTCCTGTTTTGAGTAATTGAGCTGGTTTACCTTCTTCTTGATACCAACCCTCACCACCTGTAACTAACAAAACTTGTCCAATTTTATGAGAGTGCCAGTTATTCCGAGCTCCTGGAGCAAAGGTTACATTCCCAATTGGTGCATGGAGTGGCGTCGCATCGGTAAACACCATTTGTAAGTATGCATCACCGATAAAGTTTGCTTCAACTTTTTCTCCCAATGGAAAAATTGTGCTTTTGCTTAATTCTTCGTTTGCCATATTTAATCCCTACTTTCTTTTAATCTTTATATATTTTTTTTGCGATGTTAAATGCTGACCAAGCTTTGGGCCACCCTGCATAGAACGAGAGATGAGTAATGATTTCAGCAATTTCATCTTTCGTTAATCCGTTTGCCTTCGCTTTTTGAAGATGTGGAATCAATTGTTCAAAGTTTCCACCAGCAATTAACGCAGAAACTGTAATCATGCTGCGATCGCGAGGAGATAACTCTTTCTCTCTTGCCCAAACTTCACCGAATAAGACATCATCGTTAAGTTCAGCGAATTTTGGCGCGAATTCTCCTAACAAGTCTCGTCCCGCTGTTTGTTTTTCTGCCATTTTTAGTCACTCCCTTATTCCATTTTTTATCCGTTACATGATGAAGTATAGTCCTTAAAGCAAACTTTAAGTCGAGAAATAACAGTGTTGCTTTGAAATAAAGATTGATAATTTATAACAAAGTCTGATCGATTATAAAAATGGTTGATCAAAATTAAGTAGTGAAAATGCAGGATAATGCTTTTCTTGTTAAGTTAACGGGGCTGGTTAGTTGAACAATTTATAAATTGAATAGTTTTAAGTTTTATAGAGCATTTCTTTGTAATGAGGAATGATTTTTATCTTTGTCTAAAAGCAATGTTTGTGAGTAGAGATAAAAATATCATTATAATTAATAAAAATTTATTGTAAAACGATAAATAACGTGTTAAATTCAAATTGACAATAAATAAGTGAGGTGCTTTTTATGAAACATGGTTCAACACTCTTTTTAAAGATAGCTGTTTTTCTTATTGGAACTCCAGTTCTTGCTTTGTGTATATATGGATTGCCTTGGTTAGCTAATAATCCAGTAAATCCAGATTATGCCCATATACTATATCCCATTTTAATAGGTATGTATGTATCAGCGATACCGTATTACATTGCATTGTATAAGGCTTTTAGACTTTTAAGTTATATTGACAAGAACAAAGCTTTCTCACAAATTTCTGTTAAAGCTTTAAATAATATAAAATACTGTGCAATCACAATCAGTACCTTGTATGTGGTAATGATGCCATTCGTTTATCTCGTAGCAGAGAAAGACGATGCCCCAGGTCTCATAATAATGGGAATGGTCCCTATCTTTGCTTCAATGATAATCGCAGTATTCGCTGCTGTTCTTCAAAGACTTTTACAAGAAGCGATTGATATAAAATCGGAAAATGACTTAATAGTCTGAGGTGAAAACAATGGCAATTATAATCAATATTGATGTGATGCTGGCTAAAAGGAAAATGAGCGTAACAGAACTCTCGGAGAGGGTTGGAATAACAATGGCTAACCTTTCTATATTGAAAAATGGAAAGGCAAAAGCAATTAGGCTCTCAACTTTAGAGGCAATTTGCAAAGCATTAGAATGCCAACCTGGAGACATCTTAGAATACAAAATTGACGAAGACTCTCAATAATAGACAACAAATTACTTCACCTAACGCGGGCTAATGTTCAACAAAAAGTATCTTAAAATGATCAAACTTTTTTAGAAAAATCACATCTTTATAATGACTAAAAGAACTCATTTTGATCATCTTTGTTCAAAACGAGTTCTTTTACTTTGTATTAACATCAACGTTTTTAATCTGAAAAAAGTTCTACAGCTTAAGAATGTTTCCCTTGACTTAAATATCATGGCAAATATTGAAGGAAAAGTTGTCATTATTATGGGTGCATCAAGTGGGATTGGTGAAGCAACTACCAAGAAACTTGCACAAGAAGGAGCGAAATTAATGATTGCTGCTCGTCGCGAAGATCGCTTGCAGGCTCTTGTTGAATCATTACCAAATAATGAAATTTCATATGCTGTTGCAGATGTATCGAAAAAAGAGGAAGTTCAAGCAGTTGTAGATTTGGCAGTCGAAAAATATGGTCGTGTAGATGTACTCTACAACAATGCTGGAGTCATGCCAACTGCGCCGCTTTCAGAAACACACTTTGATGAATGGCGCCAAATGTTAGACATCAACATCATGGGTGTTTTGAATGGGATTGCTGCGGTTTTACCTATCATGAAAAAACAACAATCCGGTCATATTATTTCGACTGACTCAATTGCAGGTCATGTCGTCTATCCTGGTTCTGCTGTATACTTTGGAACAAAATTTGCTGTCCGTGCAATCATGGAAGGGTTACGCCAAGAAGAGCGTGAAAACAATCTTCGCAGCACTATCATCTCTCCAGGGGCAGTGGATACTGAATTATATCTCACTTCACAAGATCTTGAAGTGCAAGAATGGTTGAAGAACAATCAACGTTCAGAAGGTTTCGGGTTAAAGTCCAGTGACATTGCAGATGCGGTAGCGTATGTAATTAGCACACCTGAAACTGTTGCGGTAAGTGATATACTGATTCGTCCAACAAAACAAAGTATCTAATCATTCTTAGTTCTACTTATAGTTATCTAGAAAAGGGCCAAATAGAATTCTCTCATCAATAATGTCACATGATGGAGAACTCTATTTGGTTTTTATTAGTATAATGTATAATAACATTATTCGCTTAAAGTCCGCTTTAAGTGTATCTAATTAGTACATAAAACGAGGTGGGTACCATGACTTATTCAATTGGAGAATTTGCCAAAATCGTCGGGGTAACAACGAGTACGCTGAGATATTATGAAAAGGAAGGGTTACTTACTCCTCATCGAAATGAAAATAATTTACGAGAATTTACTGATCATGATATCCGCTGGGTTCAATTTTTGCTCCATCTGAAAGGTTCAGGAATGTCGATGACAGAGCTAAAACAATATACCAAATGGCGTGCAATGGGTGAAGCAACGATTCCTGAAAGGTTGGATTTACTTGAAAAGCGTAAGCGTCTCGTGGAACAAGAGATGCTAGCTTTGCAACAAAACCTGGATATTTTGAATCGAAAGGTTGAATTCTATGAAGATCAGTTAAAAGGGAATAAATATGAATTCGTCCTTTATCCAAATGAAGAAGTATAATACTAGCATTTGAGGCGAGAGAGACTTTTTAATAAATGAAAAGTTTTCTCTCAGCCTCTTTTTATTTGACTTATAGGCAGCTATGCGTTTATAAAGCCCTTCTGGCAGGCTATCGTCTGATTGATACCACTGCCGCTTATCAAAATGAAGAAACGGTTTGCAGAGCAATCAAACGGAGTGGCGTCCCAAGAAAGAGAATATTGTTCATATAGAGTCCTGGGCGTCTTTCGCTGAAGGAAAAACCCTAACAGAACTTTTTTCACTGAATATAACCCAAAAATGACGCAGAAAACTTATTCTAGACATAATTATTCATCCGTTAATTACACTTGACATAAGTACGATATCGTATTAAAATAATAGCAGGGAAATTATTATAGTACATTGGAGACGCATATGAATCAGTTATTATCTCTCTTTCTGAAAAATTGGATGAAACCACTACTCATTGATCAAGAGATCGATGAGACTTTGAAGAAAGTGACACGTTCCGAATTGATTGCACTCATTATATTAAAACAAAGAGGAGAAGCAACGATGTCCCAGTTAGCGTCCGAAATGGGACTTCAAAAAAGTACGCTCACAAATATCAGACAACGCTTAACAAAGCATGGACTGATTCAACACTATCGTGATGCAAATGATCAACGTATCATTCGGATCAGTCTAACAGAAGATGGTGAAGAGTTCGCGGACCGTGTGCTTGAAACGATGAGTCGTGTGCTTCAAAAAATAAAAGATGCTCTTACTTCGGATGAACTGGAGCAACTAATTAATTTGCTACTCAAAGTAGCAAAAGTGGTTCAAACAACAGAACAGGAACAGAAAGATGAGCATACTACATTTAAACGCATTAAAATCGAAGATGAGTAACTTGGAAAACCCCAAGTTTCTCTTTTGTAGAAATAGTACGATATCGAACCAATTTCCCCGAGTAATCAATAGGTTTTCGATTTCCATTCATGCAGGAGGTTATTTCATGAGAATTATCATTTATACAGGAAAAGGCGGAGTAGGAAAAACGAGTATTGCAGCGGCAACAGGGGCACGTTTGGCGTCAGAAGGGTTGCGAACATTAGTGATGAGTACAGATGCCGCGCATAATTTAACGGATGCATTTCAAGTTCCACTCGGACCAGATCCTACCCCTATTTCCGAATACCTTTGGGGACAAGAAGTAGATAACTTATTGGAGACGGAGCGAAACTGGGGCGTCGTTCAGGCGTGGTTTGGTCGAGTCATCGAATGGTCAGACCTCAAAGATATCAATAAAGAGGAAATGATCAATTTTCCTGGCATGGAAGAGTTATTCAGTCTTTTGAAAATCCTCGAACACGTGGAAAGCGGTAAATATGATGTCTTGATTGTTGATTGTGCTCCTACTGGAGAAACCCTTCGACTATTAAGCTATCCAAATGTTCTAACCTGGTGGTTGGAAAAAATATTTCCTCACCAACGTCGCTTAGTAAAACTAGCTCGACCAGTAGCAAGAATTGTAACTGGTGGATTAGAACTGCCTGATAACAAAGTGATGGACAATATCGAGGAATTATTCCGACGAGTCATTGAGGTTCAGAGTTTGTTATTAGATCACTCGATCACCTCAGTCCGAATTGTTCTCAATCCCGAGAAAATGGTTATTTCAGAGGCAAGACGATCATTTACCTATTTAAATTTATATGGATTTAATACAGATGCCATTATTGTGAACCGTGTCTTACCGGTAGATGCTGATGTTGGTTATCTGGCAGAGTGGAAAACGAGAAATATTCAATATGAAGAAGAGATAACCAATAACTTTCAACCGATTCCGATTTTACGAGTACCGCTTATGAGTTCTGAAGTGTCAGGATTACGAGCATTAATAGATTTAGCAGAAGTTGCATTTGGAGAAAGAAAATTAGAAGAAATATTCTATGTCGGAAAAGTAGAGGAAGTCAAGCAAGAACAAGATGGGTTTATCCTCTATCTCACTCTCCCCTTTGTCAGTGGAAAAGATCTAGATGTAACACAACGTGGAGATGAACTAACGATTAAAGTAGGAGCCTATCGAAGAAAAGTTACGTTGCCACGTTCGTTGACAGGAAGACCGATTTTAAGTGCACGTTTTGTTGAGGAACGATTACGTATATGTTTTGGTGAGCGTGTATCTACTTCGAAAGATGAGGAGGGTATTTCATGATTCAAAAAGAGACAGTTCATCGCTTGATTGATCAATTGTTTGAGATTCGTGAAACATTCCCAGGAAAGATGATCCCCCAGGAAGCGCAACAGCATTTTCAAAAGGCAAAGAAAGAAAGATTACTGGGACTACAAGTTTTGATAGCCCATTCGATTCTAGAAATAGAGAAAGATGAAAAGAAACAACCCAAAGATCAACAAGTGCCACAAGGGAAAAAAATCGATATTGAGTATTAATGAACTCGATTTTTTATACTTATTATATAATAAGTAAATTTCTTCAAGTGTTTTTGTGCGAGTCAAGACGAATTGTAATTGGATATCATCAGGAGGGATCATTGATGACCTTGTTTCTTATTTTTTCATCTGCTGTTATATTGATTTTCATTAGTCTTCTTCATGTTTATTGGGCATTTGGAGGAAGATGGGGAACCAGTGCTACTTTTCCGGTGAAAGAAGATGGAGCAAGTACTGAAATTGTTCCTCCTACGTTACTTACATTAATAGTCGCCTTTTTTATCCTGTTTTTTTCTATTATTCTATTGGCTCAAAGTGGGTATTTACCTTTTTATCATGCAGATACATTGACAAAATGGGGAAGTGTACTCATTGCTTCGATATTTACTTTACGGGCAATCGGTGACTTTAACTATGTAGGTATCTTTAAAAGATTCAAAGGAACCCATTTTTCCAAATATGATACATGGATGTATATTCCACTTTTCCTATATTTGGCGATCTCTTTTGTTGTAGCTGTTATCGTATGATTTGTGCAGTTTAAGTAAGCGTAATGTTATGAATCCTCTTACTGTCTAAAAGCACTTCCTAAGAAAAAGATAATATCATTAAAACCTAAAAGACGGCAAATGCCATAGTCGTAAATGCCATTTTGAAGGGGAGTCTGGCTGAAGTATGGGGTGAAGGGGGTGAAACCACCTATCTTGCACACCGGATTCTAAAAACATCCGGCTTTCAAGGTGACGTGTCATTGATTAGCAAAAACAAGGATATTTTGCTGTTTTCACTAAAAGCTCCGTAAATAAAAGGGAAAGCAGCATGAAAGTGTGTATCAAAATTAGTGATAAAGTATGGAATATTGTCACAGGTGACTTTTACCGCTTAAATGGGTAAATGTTTTGCTATATATCCTATTAACTTTATATGAAGAAAAGAGGGAATAAAAAATGCAGCCATTCGATCACTGGAATACTTGGAGAGATCTTGCTTCTAAGTCATTTGGCTTCTCATTTGCCACTGTAAACCCAGATGGAACTCCACATGTTACTCCAATTGGGTCACTAATACTTAGCGAAGACGAGCCAAAAGGCGTATATTTTCAAATTTTTACTTCACAAATGACGCAAAACCTTGAACATAATAATCGAGTCTGTATTCTAGCTGTTCACAGTAGTAAATGGTTTTTGATACGATCGGTTCTTTCTGGAAAATTCAAAACGCCTCCAGGAGTACGATTGTCAGGAACTGTTGGAGAAAAACGGATCGCAACTGAGGATGAGATTCAATCTTTAAAGAAGAATTTAGGATTGTTAGGGCGTACTTTAAAAGTTGGACCCGGCGGTCTTAACATTAAGTATGTTCAGGATATTCATTTTGACTCCGTTAAACCAGTTTTAGTTGGAAAAATGACCAGAGGGCTCTTTTAAAAGGGTTTTTGACTTTGTGTGGTCAGTAGCTTTACAATTCTAGAGCCTGTTGTATTAATCTTCACAATTAAATCGAAAAATCAGCCTCCGTGGTTATGATGAAAGTACGACGAAACAACAACCCACGCAAGCGGATATCATGAGTCGAAGAACTATCCCCGTATGGGAGTAAGGCACATGCCTATCAAAACTAAAAACAAAATAGTTTCTTAAAAAAAAGGATATTCTTTCTTTAGGATTAAAAAAGGTAGGATGGCGTTTTTCCTGTGAAGGTAACCACTAAAGAAGATGTGGGAATGCAAGAGTTATATCCAAATTTACAGCCTGTGCTAACTCGACCAATCAATTGGAGCTTAATTGAACAGCAATATGATCAAATGATTAAGTATGCGACAGCCTTACGGTTAGGTATGGCTGAAACAGAGGCGGTTCACAAACGTTTTACTCGTAAAAGTGGACACCCAACATATCGAGCACTTGCTGAGCTGGGGAGAGCAATCAAAACCATTTTTCTGTGTGAATATTTATCATCAGAAGAAATACGAAGAGAGATTCATGAGGGATTAAATGTAGTTGAAAACTGGAACTCTGCTAATAGCTTCATTTTTTATGGAAAAGTAGGAGAAATCCAAACAAATCGCATGGAGGACAAAGAGATTGCTGTACTAGCTCTGCACCTTCTCCAAAACTGTTTGGTATTAATTAATACATTGATGATTCAAGAAGTGCTACTGGAACAAAACCTTTACTGCAAAAACTAGTCTCAGAGGATTTTAGAGCCTTAACGCCACTGATTTATGCACATGTGAATCCGTATGGGACATTCAAGTTAAATATGCAGGAGCGTCTGGCGATCCAGAGAACTTCTTGAAACTTCTAGAAGGGGTAGTGTCAATACCACCAGCAAAATGCGAATTTACAACGTTAGGAAATTACAATATTAAAAATCCCAATTTCTCAATTTAATGCTGAGAAATCGGATTTTTCTTTATATTAATAGATATTGTTAAACAGCATTGATTACAAGTCGTCATTTCTTGAATGGCAACAGGAGTCCGACTCCTCAGAGTGATCATATTCGTCATGACGGCGGAGCCATGTCTTGCCGTTGCCGTCACTGCGTCCAGGTGGCTGTTCCCAGTCCTCCTGCCTGCCAAGAGCTGTTAAATCGAGGTAGTTGAAGATACCAAGTAGCGGGTCAGTTCCACGGGCGTAAGTCGTATACGTGTGAAAAATTCTTTCGCCATCGCGAAGAAAGGTGCTCACGCCAGGCACTTCCATCGACTGTCCGGAATCAATGGGTACGCCCTTCTGAACAAGCTCATCCTTGGTCAAATAGTTGTATTCAATTGGGGCGACGGATTCGTCCAGTGTAACGTGAAAGTCATAGTTAAAGTCGCTACCGTAGGACGAGTACCAAGGAATATTCCAACCCATGCGTTCCTTGTAGCGCTGGAGCTTGGAAAGTGGAGCACGGGATACCAATGCCAGCGACGTATTACGTGCATGCAAGTGGGCGAGGTGGCCGATGTTGTCCGCAGCCAGTGAGCAAGCTGGACAACCTGCTTCCCAATCAGGAGCGAACATGAAGTGATGCACGATTAGTTGAGGACGCCCTTCAAACAGATCAAGCAGACGGGTCTTACCATTCGGACCACCTAAGACATAGTCCTTATCAATCTCTACCATTGGGAGTCGGCGACGTTCGGCATTCAGCGAATCCCGCGCCTTAGTAAATTCCTTCTCTTTAGCCAGCAGTTCCTTACGAGCCACAAGCCATTCGTCACGTGACACGACATTTGGTAGTTGCAGATGATTTTGCGTTTTTTTCATATCATCTCTCCATTCTTTGTTTTCTTAAGCTTATCACACACAATTGTTATGGACTTATTCTCGATTGCTAAAACAATTCCTTTAAAGATCGAAGAGGTCTTTATCAACTTTTTGATATGCTCAGGAATGGGGATACAGTTGTAATGGAGAGTATTTCCCGTTTAGGACGTAAAACATTGGATATCCTCAACATTATTCAACAGTTGGAAGAGACCGGAGTGCAATTCATTTCTTTAAACGAAAATATGGATACTAGAACCTCTACAGGGGGTCCTGCCGACAAAACGCGGATATTATACGTTAATACATTCGCTAAAACTTGTTCCACCTCTGGAGCGAGTAAAATTTTCTCTTAGTGCTAACTGACCTACCATACCCGTTACACCATATAAAATGACTTTCATAACTGACATCCTTTCTTTGCAAAGCCGACTCTTATTTAAAGAATAGCGTTTAAATCTTGATTAAATGATAAAGGCTTGTATTAAGTTATTTATTGTTGTACATAAACTGATTCATTGATATAACGATTTTTTTCTAAATTACTTATCATAAACTCAGCTAAATCAGCTCTACTAAGTTTCCCAAAAATCGATTTCCCTTTATAATCACCGTACCGTGTCGGTAGGTACCTGTTGGCGATCCAAAAGTTAGCGTTGGTGGTTGGATAATTGTATAAACTAAACCTGAATTTCGAGTTAATTGGTCTTGTGCTTCCTTTGACTTAAATCCTGCATAAGCCAACAAGCGAACGCCTTGCATTGTGACCTTCATGAGCGGATTTAATTTACGACGACTAATGGAGCTTGTACCAAACCCAGTCAAAATCTCTACTCTTTTGACGTTTTGTCGTTTCATTGCCATTATTATGGCTTCAGTTGGTTGTACGACATGATAGCGGCTTCGCTTCCTTTTAGTGTTAAATCGAGGCTATACGGATCATCATATTCCACACTCATTGCTCTGATATTTGGATTTGGATTTTTAATTCGATTATGGTCTCGGCTAACCGCAATGACCTGGTGCCCTCGTTTAATCGCTTCATCAATTAGATATTGTCCTACACTGCCACTAGCGCCAAAAATTGTGATTTGCATTATTTAATCCTACTTTCGATTTAAAATAAGTTACGAAAGTCCCTTCTTTAAATCCTCCAAATATTGGCTTTGTTGACTTCTGAAAATCGATTAATCAAAAGTTGTACGACCTTGCCAGCGTGTGAATGGAATTCTTCACGGATTTCCAGTGTAGGTGTCCCATCAGTTTGTGGAGTCAAAATAAACATTCGTTTTCCATGACCATCAATATGACTAAGTGTCAACTCTCTTCGTACATTTACTTGCTCATGAATGATTTTATATTCAGTAGCATATCCCGTTTGAGAACTAACCTCACTATAAGAATTATTCGATAATATACTTGCAGATTTAACATTAGAACGCCATGAGTAATCAGCTGGATGTCGAAAATTAATTTACACACATCTTTTTACGATCGAGTTAACGAACACCCTGCCCGACCATACCAGTTACTCCAAATAGAATAATTCTCATAGTTGCGCCCCTCACAATCTAACTCAGATATCGCTCAACCTCGTTATTGTTTACAAAAGTGGTGTTAGATCTTTATTGCTTTCCAGCATGATTCAATGGTTTGTTGTATTTCTACTTCACCCAAAGGGTATTTATTATTTAGAAATCCTCTAATAACGGATAAAATCAAGCCTGTTACAATCTGACAACACATCATTAAATTCATTTCTCTAATGATCCCTTGTTTTTGCCCTTCAAGGATAATAGTAAAAAATTCGTTCATTGTCGGAACAGGCTTATTACGAATTTCTTCAGAAATATAGGGCGAATGGGAATAGTTTTCAAGAAATTGTATTTCTTTTGGATAATTGATTGCAAATTCAGCCATTTTCTTTAAGAAAAATTTGAACTTTTCATATAAGGTTTCATTAACGTCATAATTTTCAATGACAAAATTAGACATGTGTGTGCCAATTTCTTTGTATAATTCATTGACCAGCTCTTCTTTATTATTGAAATAATTATAGACTGTTCCAGAACCTACCTTTGCATGTTTAAAAATCTTAGCAAAGGTAACTGATTGTAAACCTTCGACTGTAATTAAATCAAGAGTAGCCATTAAAATATCTTCACGTTTCCCCATTAGAATTACCTCCACACCAATGGAATTTTTATTCAACTTAATAATATTTCTTTTTAGTTTACAAATCAACCGCTAAATATTAAAATTCCAAAGTACTATAAATTACTAGGGGATAATAACCTATTTAACAACTAATAATAGCGATTCACATATTGTCAAACCGATAAAAAAGGATATCTCTTGGAATAAAAATTCAAATTATTATTGACACCAGTTTCATAGGGTTTATAATAAATTCGGAACATTTATTCCAAAATATCTTAAACTAGGAGGAGTAGAAATGAGAAAGAAAGTTGTCTTAATAACAGGAGCTTCATCAGGAATGGGTGAAGCTACTGCCATTCGTCTTAACAAAGCGGGCTATATTGTATATGCAAGCGCAAGAAGAATTGAGAGAATGAAACATCTAGAGGAACAAGGAATTCATATTTTGAAAATGGATGTAACAGATGATGTATCCATGGTACAAGCAATAGAAACAATTACAAATGAACAAGGGAATATTGATATAATTGTGAACAATGCAGGATATGGTTCTTATGGAGCTTTGGAAGATGTCCCAATGTCAGAAGCAAAATACCAATTTGAAGTAAATCTTTTTGGAATGGCAAGACTTACTCAATTAGTTTTACCTTATATGAGAAAAAATCATTTCGGAAAAATAGTAAACATATCTTCCATAGGGGGAAAAATATATGAGCCACTGGGTTCTTGGTACCATTCTTCCAAATACGCCGTAGAAGGATTAAGTGATTGCTTACGACTAGAAGTAAAAGATTTTGGTATCGATGTCATTGTTATTGAACCAGGTGGTATCAAAACAGAATGGGGGGGGATTGCAGGTGACAATCTTTTAAAAATATCTGGAAATACCGCCTATGGAGAACTAGCTAAAAAATACAGAAATTTCTTTAAAGATGGAACCGGTGGTTCAGAACCAGACCTAATTGCAAAAATCATCGAAAAATCAATTTCAGTTAAGAGACCTAAAACAAGATATGCCGCAGGCTTTGGAGCAAAACCATTCTTATTAATAAGGAAAATCTTATCAGATAGATTATATGATAGGTTCTGGATGTTCGTTGTGAATACCATTGCAAAGAATGCAAAAAGTAAATAAAACTTAGAAATACAAATGAATTTCCACATATAAATTCAAACACTTTATGACCTGCCCTAGCGAGTGCCTCCTTTTATAACAGGGGGTTCTGATGACCTTAAAGCTGTGTGTCCATCCGAAACCAAGGGATCTGGCGACGCATGGAGCAAAAAAGTATTTTATTGGAATGAGTGCATAATCCCAACTTATGACTTGGAAATCCCGTTGTCCCTTCGTGTGGGGAGGGGGAACCTGACTGCTTATTCCGTCTTTTAAGACCCTATTCGCAAATCTCGTCTTCATAATTGGATGTGATCCCCAAGTCCTTTGCGCTTAAACGGTTGATTTTATGGGCTTTCGTAATTCAGGTTAAATCGATTGATTCTATCGTAATAATGTAGGGTCCGGGCGGTAATTCCTGTTATTTGGACACTATCTTTAACAGCTAATAATGGTTTCTTCATCCCAAAATCCTTTTACTTCGTCTAGTATTTGAGCAGCAGGTGTTATTGTGGCCTCAAAGATCGTTCTTCCTGTTTTTCTTAAATAATATTGGATTAAATAATATCCGCAAGCGTAGCCAGCGCTATAAGGCATATTGACCGGTTTAAAGTTTTGAAGTTTTGCGATCTCGTCACCGTAAAGATACGGAGCAAATTTATCAAACCCAGTTAATTGCAATTGCTCTCTAAGCACAGGCTTTATGCGCCTGTTAAGTGTTTCTGCGTTTGTTTTCGTTACCCAAGGGCCAAGCAATTCTTCTCCAAACATGAACGTAGCATAGTTTTCAGCTAATCCTTCACTTACAATTAGTTCGCCCAAATTAACGGTGTGATCCCACTGAATAAATTGATATCGCACATTATGGTTGCATTCGTGCGCTAGCGCAGCCTTTATTCGAGGAATCGTGTACTCATTTGGCACAAGTGTACACATGATAAAACCAGGAATGCCCCCAAAGCCGCTATATCCTCCGTTTAATGTTAAGGAACGGCTTTCCGGATTCCCTAGTTGAATGGTAAACAAATATTCGGATACGGGGAGGCTTATTTCATGTTCTATAAATAGACGGAGGCTTTTCCTTACAGCGTGCTCACACTCTAACCAAAAAGAATCTGACGAAATCAACTCTACCTCAGGTGAAATCTGCTGGGTAATCTGATCAGGGGATCGGTTCATCATACTATTAAACGTAATAACGTCAAAACCATTCGCCTCTTCAGCTCTAAAAGGGATCTGTTGAATTTGCCATTGTTTCATAAAGGGAGCCATCATTTCGTTTCTGAATAATTCAAGCTTTTCCTCGGGCGAAGCTTGGGCAACTTTTTGATAAATATGATCTGAGCGCAGTGATTTTATATTCATTTCTCTCACTCCAAATAGTTTATAGTGATAATTATTCACTATGACCTAACATCATTGTCAAGTACTCTGAATCAAATACTCACGCTGACGCGATGAAGAAAAAGCATGCGGTCTATTTTTTTTAATCATCATGGAAGAAGAATTACACGGACCAGGGAATACGAAAGACTTTGGCAAAATATTCTGAGGACTGGTGCAAAATCTGTCGCCACACATGCTACGACATTTCCTGTTAACCAGGCTCAAAAAGCAGGGCATCGATGAGACGCTTATACAACCGTATTCCGGACATGAAAGCCTGAGGTCATTGGAAATCTATTCAAAACTTGCAATCACCGATGCCATGCAGGAATATAACGAGGTTATCAATAAATTCCCCATTTAATTACATTTGCTTTGCCCTTGGTGACAGCTACGCTGGTATTACCCCTACAAGAAGATGATGATCTCGCTGATTCATGCAGCATTGAAAACTCGTAGTGCTCAGATTCACTTAAATGCCCAGATTTTAATTCGACAAATATACTAGGTACTACTGTACTTTGTATATTTGTCGAAAAATATTAACATGCATCTAAATGAACAAACGTTCCTATTTCTTGTGAACTGTAGCGTTTTTAAGGTATAATTTTCTAAAACATAGGGTTGGGAGGAACTCTTATGCCTTACGGTTTTACGAAATACTTGGAATCAAAACTTTATTCAAATGAAACGATAAAATCATATATACCTGTCATAGAAACGTTCCATAAAATAGTGAATCAACAAAACGCAAGAGAACTTCTTCCTCATGAAATAAATCCTTCAGATATCAAACACTTTTTAGAATTCAACCGAAAAAATGGACATACAGATAGAACTATCAACAAGGAATTAAGTATTCTAAAGAAATACTTTGATTATTTATGGAGTATTGATAAAGTACCGGTTGATCCCACAGTGAAGTTGAAAAGAACGAAGATTCAAGATAATAAGACGATTGAATTGTCTTACGAACGTTTGTTAGAAATTAAACAAGATATTCTCAAACGAAATGATTATTCTACAAAACGAATCATTATTTACACTCTTTTCTTATACGGATTTAGGCTTTCTGATTTCCATATTAAAAAACAGGATATTGACTTTACAAAAGACGAGGCCCATCTCCATTTAGGAGAATTCACACTTATCTTAACGGGGGCAGAAGCTGAACTTTTTATGAGGTATTTTTGGGAAACATCTTTCACAGATAATGAATACGTTTTTACATCGACTACACATGATAATGTTACGATACCGATTTCTATAGACTCACTTAATAAACATCTTAGCGTTATAAGCAATCACTATCATTTGAGAAAAAAATTGAATATATATGACATCAGGAATTATTACGCCTATTATCTTTATGAAACATGCAGCATGTCTCTACAGGATGTTGCAGACAGATTAAGAATTAAAAAAGGGAGTGCAGCTTCTTTAGTTGAGATAAGCCAGAAGAGGATGACTAAGAGGCAGGCATAAATAAACATAATAAAATTAGTTTAAAAGGAGGCTCTAAATGAGAAAAGTTGAAGTGAAGCCATATAACGAGAAATGGCTTTCAATGTTTGAAGAAGAAGCCAATACATTGCATAAGATATTCGGACCCGAAATCATTGATATTCACCATATTGGCAGTACATCTGTAAATGGACTAAAGGCAAAGCCTATCATCGACATAATGCCAGTGGTTAGAGATATTAACCAGATCGATAGTTTTAACAAAACAATGGTCGCTATTGGTTATGAGCCAAAAGGAGAAAACGGGATTTTCCAACGTCGATATTTCCAAAAAGGAGGAGATAATCGAACACACCATGTCCACATTTATCAATTAGGCAATTCCGAAATTGATCGTCATCTTGCATTTCGCGATTACTTACGGGCACATCCAGATGCCACAAAAAAGTATGGAGACTTAAAAGAGGATCTATCCCAACGTTTTCCCTACACCATTGAATTATACATTAAAGGAAAAGAACAGCTAGTATTGGAGATCGAACAAAAAGCAGTACCGTGGTATCGAAGTTCTAGAGCGTAGATTAGATAATTTCATTATTGAAAATTTTAATTTGCAAAATGCAAATAATTAATATAAACTTACTGATGAGGTGAAAAGTCCATGGAAAACACACGTGAAATTTTTCAAACCATGACTCGACGATTTGGATTTCTCAATAAAAATTGTTGTTCAGTCGGAGGGCTGGATCTTTCATTAATACAAAGCCATATTCTCTATGAAATTGAACATCAACATAAACCTTCAATTCAACAGGTTGCAGAAGCATTAGGTACAGATATCACGACCTTTAGCCGACAAATCCAATCCTTAATCAAAATGAATTTAGTGAAAAAGACACCCGATCCGGATGACCGAAGAGTTCATATTCTCTCATTAACGACAGAAGGAACCTATATTGCTGCATCAATTGACCAACAAATTAATGCTTATTTAAATGAAATTTTCTCTCATATGAATGATTTTGAAAAAGAGACCGTCATTCGCTCTATCAAGCTGTTAAATGAAGCAATGGCAAAATCAAGTCGTTGCTGCACCTCTCCAGTGGGGTAATTCTTTTTTGAGTAATACTTGTATTTTGCAAATAATATTATTAAAAGGTGTGATTCTCGTGAACGAACCTTGGGATACCATTGTAATCGGGGGAGGGCAAGCAGGCCTTGCTTCCGGGTACTATTTACAAAAGCAAGGAATGAAATTTTTGATACTGGAAGCAAATGAGCAGGCTATCGGTTCCTGGCCTCATTATTACGACAGTCTAAAACTTTTTTCGCCAGCACGTTTATCATCGTTGCCAGGTATGAGGATACCTGGTGAAAGATCTCATTATCCATTGAGAAATGAAGTGATTCGTTATTTAAAGGACTATGCCAAAACGTTTCAATTACCTATCCGAACAAACCAACGGGTCGTAAGCGTGGAGAAAAACGATAATAGTTTTACGGTTCGTACGTTAACAGATGACATATATCAAACACGAACGATCATAAATGCGACAGGCTCTTTCCACAATCCATTTATGCCGGAAATGAAGGGAAGTGAAGTATTTCAGGGAGAAATCCTCCATTCTTCAGCGTATCGAAATCCAGATCAGTACAAACTTCAAAGAGTGGTGGTTGTTGGACGTGGTAATTCTGCTGTTCAAATTGCGATAGAGCTTTCCGAAAGCAGCTTTACTTCTTTAGCAGTTCTTCAGCCCGTTCAACTTGTAAATCAAAAAGTATTGGGGATTGATTTGCATTTTTGGTTCAGGGCAATCGGTTTAGACACCTTTCCATTCTGGCGATTTGGTAAAGAGGTTCCCATTCCGAGCTCCGTTGCCGATTTAGGTGATTATAAAGCAAGATTAGAAGCTGGAAAACCTGATCAACGAGAAATGTTCACTGCTTTTTACTCTGATGGTATTATCTGGCCGGACGGAACGAAAGAACCAGTAGATACAGTTATCTTTGCAACTGGGTATCGACCCAATTTTCCCTTCTTAAATCCTATCGGGGCGCTAGACGCTGAAGGGAAACCTTTACAGATAGCAGGCATCAGTACATCTGTTCCCGGCATTTACTATGTCGGTTTGGAAGGTCAGCGTTCATTTGCTTCTGCTACATTAAGGGGGGTGGGGCCAGACGCTCAATTTGTTGTGAGAAAGCTTCTGATTTATCTAAAGAAAATTTATTAAGTGAAATAATTCGAATTTTCTTATAAAAACATATTACAAAGGGAGAGATTTTCATGTCTGCAAATTTACCTACTGTCATAATTGGTGCTGGACCAGTAGGCCTGGCAGCAGCAGCTCATTTAAATAAGTATGGTCAAAGTTATTTAATTCTTGAGAAAGGTTCTAAAGCAGGTAGTAACATCCTTGAATGGGGGCACGTTCAATTGTTTTCCCCTTGGGAATTTAATATCGATCAAGCTGCAAAAGAATTGTTACTTCAAACAGAGTGGAAAGAGCCAGAAGCCAGCAAATTACCTAAAGGAATCGAGTTAGTAAATGAATATTTAAAACCCTTAGCAAACCTGCCGCAATTAAAAGAAAATATCATCTATCATGCAGAAGTAACAGCTATCACGAAAAAGAACATGGATAAAATCAAATCAGCTCTTCGTGATGAAGCTCCATTTGTTATCTATGCTAATGTAAATGGAATAACAAAAAAATTCGAGGCAAAAGCAGTTATCGATGCTAGTGGCACTTGGAATCATCCGAATCCACCATTTGCAGATGGTATTTGGAGAAACGAAGAACTTAAGAAAAAGGTTCATACGAACATTCCAAATGTTAAACGTAAAACAGAGCTATTCAAAAACAAACATGTTGCTGTTATCGGCAGTGGGCACTCTGCTTTAAACACGTTAATCGATCTTACAGAATTAATAGAGGAGTATCCAGATACAAAAATATCTTGGATTATACGGAAACAACAAGTACAAGAGGCATTCGGTGGAGAAGAAAATGATGAATTAGCAGCAAGAGGAGCACTAGGTTCCAAAACCCACCAAATTGTAGATAATGGCCTTGTAACAGTATTCACAGGATTTAACGTGGAAGAAATAATCGAACTAGATGGTGTTTTTACAATTGAGAGCAGTAAAGGTGTTTCTGTAAGTGAAATTGATGAAATCATTGTCAACACAGGGGCAAGACCAAATTTCACCTTCTTAAAAGAACTAAGAATTGATGTAGATCCGATAGTAGAGAGTACGACAAAACTTGCTCCACTTATTGATCCAAACCTTCATAGCTGTGGAACAGTCCGTCCTCACGGAGAAAAAGAATTGCGTCAACCGGAACAAAATTTTTACATTACAGGTGTAAAAAGTTATGGGCGAGCTCCAACATTCTTAATGGCCACAGGATACGAACAAGTCCGATCCATTGCTGCCTATATTTCAGGTGATATCGAAGAAGCTACAAAAGTGAACCTGCAGTTACCAGAAACAGGAGTATGCCGTGCTAATCCCACACCAAAACAATTACAAATTATTGGAATAAACGATGGAAGTAGTTGCTGTGGAAGCAACAGCAGTTGCTAAATATTCAAAATAGAGAGGAAGTTGTCCTCTCTATCTTCAGCAGATAATGTTAAAAAATTAGGATGGAAAGAAGGGTGTACATTGATTATTAACAGTGCTGGAGCTTTAAGGAAAGAATATTTTATTTCCTATTTGAAATTAATCATGAATGCAAGACAATGCTCTGTAGATGAAGCTAAGAACGTTACTATGAAGCGTTTATTTCAAAATAATTCTCTAAGTCTAGGGATGTTTAGTTACAGGCAGTTCCTACTAGCATATGAGGAATTAAAAGAAACCATTTAGAACCGGCATAAGTATTTACCTGAGAGAAGGTGGAAGGATCGTGTCAGAAAGGAATAATAACAAGGTTATTTCAATTGTTGCCATCGTTACCGCATTAAGCCTGCTTGGGGATTCGATGTTATATATTATCTTGCCATTATACTGGGAGCACGCAGGACTCGACTCCATATGGCAAGTTGGAATACTGCTCTCCATTAACCGATTTATAAGATTACCAATAAATCCTTTGGTAGGTTGGATCTATAAAAAGATTTCATTAAGAACCGGTCTTACAATCGCCTTAACAATCGGTGCGATTACTACACTAGGTTATGGTTTTTTCAATGGATTTATCGCTTGGGTTATTTTAAGAGGAATATGGGGGATTGCTTGGTCATTTTTTCGAATGGGTGGCCTCACTAGTGTCGCGTACTATGCTGAAAAGGGACATCGGGGAAAAGCTATGGGAACCTATAATGGCTTGTCCCGTTTAGGAAGTTTATTTGGAATGATTTTAGGAGGCATCTTCGTTCCCATTGTTGGATTAGATATTGTTGCAAGCATTTTCGGTGTCTTAACATTGGTCGGCATTCCTATTATTCTTAAAACACTAAAACAAGATTATACTGACCAAAGATTTACCGATTCAGACACGTCAAAGCATTTTACCAAGCCTTCATACATGAAATACAAAGTTATATTAATTAGCATTAGTGGTTTTTTTATTACGCTCTTAATCCAAGGCGTTTTTACATCAACACTTAGCTCAGTAATCGAGAATCATTATGGTATTCATGTTTCCTTTTTTGACCTGGTCTTAAGTGCAGCCTTATTATCTGGAGTAATTCAAGCTGTGCGATGGATATGGGAACCTTTCTTAAGCAGAAGTGTTGGGATGTATTCAGACGGTCCATCAGGAAGAGTACCACTTTATATTCTATCTCTTACATATTCAGGTCTGCTATTTGGATTCATATCTTTTGACTTCCCTTTATTTTTTTGGATTATCGTCATCTTACTCGTGATGGCAGGGGCTACAGCCATCTCTACATTAACAGATGCTATCGCGTTAGATACAGCAAGTAAATCGAACGTAGTTTCTTTTCTCACCATCTATTCAATCATTCAAGATGTCGGAGCAGCTCTAGGTCCGTTTATTAGTTATATGGTCATCGAGTTAAATCACGGATACACCTATCTTTATTGGGGAGGAACAGCTGTTTTAATTCTTATTGCATTCGTTTGGACAGGATTCTATTTTTATGAGAATTCGTACTTAGTAAAGCCTTATCGTGCTAAGAACACTTCAAAATCTGATTGATTGGATTATAACATATTGACTCTGCTGTTATTAAACTCCTTGCTGGGTATTTTCGGATTTTAGCATCTTTGTAAAAAAAGGTGTTCAGATAGTTATGCACTAAATATAATAAATCACTAATATAAGGATTGATTTATATAAAATATTTGTTATATAATTTTGATGCACAGGGGGGAGATATGATGAAAGTACAAGTTAAGCTGGATACAGCAAGTACTGTTAATTGTATGAAAATATTAAGTGATCCAACGCGACTGATTATGATGAAATTGCTTCAACAAAAAAAATACTGTGTCTGTCAGCTTGTGGATATGTTTGAAACAAGTCAGCCAGCTATTAGTCAGCATCTAAGAAAACTTAAAAAGGCTAAGTTGGTGACCGAGGAGCGAAAAGGGCAGTGGCGTTATTATTCTATAAATACTGCAAGTCGAGAGTACGATTTGATTCAATTCATTCTTAATCAAATTGATGATGAAGATGAAGCAGTTCAATTGGTTAAACAGAAAGAGACACAGGTTTCATGTTGATGAGGAGGAAAGGTTTTTGATTTCAGTAATTTTAGCATCTGTCATTTTTTTAATCACACTAATTTTAGTTATTTGGCAGCCGAGAAATCTCTCAATCGGTTGGTCTGCTTGCGGAGGGGCAATTATTGCCTTATTAGTAGGAGTAGTTAACTTCCAGGATGTACTTGCTGTTACAGGTACTGTTTGGAATGCTACTTTAGCCTTTATTGCCATTATCATAATTTCTCTCATTCTTGATGAGATAGGTTTCTTTGAATGGGCAGCATTACATATGGCTACTGCTGCTAGAGGAAATGGTTTGCGAATGTTTATATATGTATCATTATTAGGTGCTGTTGTCGCAGCGTTCTTTGCAAATGACGGTGCTGCACTTATATTAACTCCAATTGTTCTTGCTATGGTACGGGCACTCAATTTTGAAGAAAAACTAGTCTTTCCGTTCATCATTGCGAGTGGATTCCTTGCTGATACAACCTCCTTACCGTTAGTTGTAAGTAACTTGGTAAATATCGTATCAGCTGATTATTTTGATATTGGATTTATTGAATATGCGACGCGCATGATTATACCCAATTTATTCTCTTTAATTGCCAGTATTATTGTCCTTTTTCTGTTCTTTAGAAAAAGTATTCCTAGAAAGTACTCATTAAGTGACGTGAAAAAGCCTTCAGAAGCGATTAAGGATTTAAAAATGTTCCGTCTATCTTGGATCGTGCTTGCTATTTTATTAATTGGTTATTTAACAAGCGAATTCATACATGTTCCAGTTTCATTAGTTGCTAGTGTAATTGCTATCGTATTTCTTATTGCAGCTAAGAGAAGTCCGGTTGTTCCAACACAGCAAGTGATTAAAGGAGCACCTTGGGCGATCGTATTCTTCTCTATTGGCATGTACGTTGTTGTATACGGCTTGCGAAATGTTGGTTTAACTGACTTTCTCTCTAGCGCTATTCAGGCAGTTGCCGATCAAGGATTGTTTGCTGGCACTATAGGCATGGGATTCATTGCTGCTATTCTTTCTTCCGTTATGAATAATATGCCAACCGTTATGATAGATGCCATTGCTATTGCCAATACAGATACCGCTGGTGTGATGAGAGAAGCACTTATTTATGCAAATGTAGTAGGTTCAGATCTTGGACCTAAGATTACTCCGATAGGTTCGTTAGCAACACTATTGTGGCTACATGTACTATCTCAAAAAGGGGTAAAGATTTCTTGGGGAACCTACTTTAAAACCGGGATTATCCTGACGATACCTACTCTGTTTTTTACATTAGTGGGCTTGTATCTATGGTTGCTTTTAATACATTAAACACGAGTGTATGTACAAAAAACAATTACAGCATATCAGACATCACTGCATTTGGAGGGAAAATAATTAATGAAAATAATTATTATTGGGTCGGTAGCTGCCGGTACATCAGTTGCTGCAAAAGCACGAAGAAATGACGAAAACGCTGAAATTACTGTTTACAATGCAGACTATGATATATCCTATTCGATCTGTGGTATTCCTTATTTCTTAGGTGGAGGAGTAGATGAACTAAAAGCTTTAACTCCAAGGAACGCTCCCTGGTTTAAAAAACGTTTCAATGTCGATATTTTCACAAGACATGAAGTAACAAAGGTAGACGCAGAACAAAAAAAGGTAACAGTGAAGAATCTCGATACGGATGAAATAAAAGAAGACAGCTATGATACATTGGTTTTTGCAACAGGAGCTACACCTATAACACCTAACATACCTGGTGTTGATAAAGAACATGTTTTCCATGTTCGTACGATTCAAAACACTTTTGCAATTGATCGCTATATGCAAAAAAATGAGCCGAAAAAGGCTACCATCGTTGGTGCTGGGTATATAGGACTTGAAATGGCAGAACAGCTTACTCAAAAAGGGTTAGAAGTAACGATTATTCAACGCAGTAATCAAGTGATGCCTCACTTTGATAAAGATATGGCCTTTCGTGTGGAAGAAGAACTACTCAAACACGGAGTTAATTTACTCTTAAATGAAGAAGCAAGCTATATCTCGGATAACACTGTCGAGACTAAGTCTGGTAAAGTAATTGAATCAGATCTTGTTATTTTAGCTGTTGGCGTACGTCCAAATACGAAATTAGCGAAGGAAATAGGTGCTGAATTAGGTAACACTGGTGCGATAGCAGTAAACACGAAAATGCAAACCAATATACCTGATGTATACGCTGTGGGTGATGTAGCAGAGAGTTTTTCTGTTATTACTGAAAAACCAATTTATCGCCCATTAGGTTCAACTGCTAATAAAATGGGCAGGATCGCTGGCGATGTAATAACTGGTGGTAATCTAGAGCACAGAGGTATATTAGGAACTGGCATTTTACGTGTATTTGATTTTGCCGTCGGCCAAACGGGTCTTAATGAAAAGGAAGCTCGTAAAGAGGGGTATGACATTGAGGTTTTGCACAATCTAAAGCCTGCAAAAGCTGAATATCTTGGCGGGAAAGAACTAGTAATTAAAGCCGTAGCTGATCGTGCTTCTGGCCGCATATTAGGTGTACAAGCTGTTGGGGAAGAGGGTGTAGATAAACGAATTGATGTTTTTGCTACGGCTATCACTTTCAAGGCAAAAGCTGAGGATCTATTCCACTTAGATCTTGCCTATGCACCGCCATTTAGTACTACGAAAGATCCGGTATTATATACGGGAATGGCACTACAAAATGCCATTGAAAAGAAAAATAAGCTAATTACACCTCAAGAGTTAACAGAACAGATTGAAAAAGGGGTAAAGTTCCAAATTATTGATACACGTTCAACAAAGCAATATGAAGTGTCTCATGTAGTTGGCGCAATCAATATCCCACATGCCAACTTGCGATCAGAAGCGAATAATCTTGATCCTGAGATACCAACAGTAACGTATTGTAATAAAGGTGTTACAGGTAATGCAGCTCAGAATGTTTTACGTAATATGGGCTTTAAAAATGTCTATAATCTATCTGGTGGTAACAAAAACTATCAAAAATTCATTAATAATTGAAATTTCAAAAAAGCAAGCTCAAATTTATTGAATTCAGCTTTTTATAGCTTGTGATTGTAAGGAACAAAATATCAAGCAGAGTTCAAAATTAACCATTAAAGTATCTCTGGAAGTGTAATCTAAACTGTGTGATTTGTGACACAAAACTCATGTCCTTTAAGCTTTGTAGATAAAACATATAGTAACTAAAGGAATTTCAAAATACGGAAAAATTATTTGTGTTCGAGAATTGTTTACAAAAACCTCGAAAATCAATGCAAGATCTATCAGTTTTTCGAGGTTTTACTCTTTTCATTAAAAGCAATTATTTCTTTTGTTTTATTATTTATAAGCTTGATTTCTGATTCCGTCAGTTAATTGAAAATAAGCTATGCTCGATGCCTTCAAGTTCACGTAAGACCGCTGTTAGATCATACTGGCGTGGATAGCTGCCGAGCTTACGCAGCATCATAGTAACGAAAAAAAGCCCAATTTCTTAATGATAATGTTAAGAAATTGGGCTTTTTAATATTGGATATTATTTTTTGTAAGTCATTTGTCTTGTAAATTAGGTTTTTTTCTTCATTTAATCATAGCGTTGGACAAGTAAATACATTGATAAAAATAAAAAACTGTGGTAAATTTATATAGATATACACTGTTAATTCATTTTTTCGTATATTATCCCTATTTTAATTATACATCGTAGAATCCATTTCAGTCAACCCTATTTTTATTTTTTTAAAGGAGTGTGAACATGGAACTTCGTGGTTGATCAGATGAACAATTTTTGTCATATGATTCGTCTTGGTACCTGAGCGATAAATGGGAGGGAAAGAAATGAAACCATATGTACTAGAGTTTCAGGAGATCGATAAAACGCAACTTTTGCACGTTGGAGGAAAAGGGAAGAATGTAGGGGAACTATCAAAGATTCATGGAATACAGGTGCCAGAAGGATTTTGTGTTACGACAGAAGCTTATCAAAAAGCCCTCGAACAAAACGAAGCCTTCCACGCATTGTTGGATCAACTAACACTTCTAAAGGTAGAGGATCGAGATCAAATTGGTGAAATCAGCAGGAAGATTCGGAAAATCATTATGGAAGTAGAGATTCCTTCCGATGCTGTGAAAGCTGTTGCTCACTATCTCTCCCAGTTTGGCGATGATCATGCTTATGCAGTGCGTTCCAGTGCAACTGCAGAAGATTTACCACATGCCTCTTTTGCTGGTCAGCAAGACACCTATTTAAATATCATCGGAAAAGAAGCCATTTTACGGCACATCAGCAAATGTTGGGCTTCTCTATTTACAGATCGTGCCGTGATTTACCGTATGCAAAAAGGATTTGATCACAGCCAAGTGTATTTATCCGTTATCGTTCAAAGGATGGTTTTCCCGAAGGCTTCAGGGATTTTATTTACCGCTGATCCAATTACTTCTAACCGAAAGGTGCTATCAATTGATGCCAGTTTTGGACTTGGAGAGGCACTAGTCTCTGGCTTGGTATCTGCAGATTGTTATAAAGTACAGGAAGATAAAATCGTCGATAAGAGGATAGCAACCAAAAAATCGGCTATCTATGGACGAGAAGAAGGCGGAACAGAGACACAACAGATCGATCCGGATCAGCAAAAGACACAAACACTTACTGATCAACAGATTTTACAACTAGCACGCATCGGAAGACAGATCGAAGCTCATTTTGGTTTCCCCCAGGACCTCGAATGGTGTTTAGTTGATGATACATTTTATATTGTCCAGAGTCGTCCAATCACTACTTTATACCCCATACCTGAAGCGAATGATGAAGAAAATCACGTTTACGTATCTGTCGGTCATCAACAAATGATGACTGACCCCATGAAACCATTGGGATTATCTTTTTGGCTGTTAACGACTCCTGCACCCATGCGTAAAGCCGGTGGAAGGTTGTTTGTTGATGTCACACATAATCTGGCTACACCTAATAGCAGAGAAATGTTATTAAATGCCGCGGGACAACACGATCCACTTATAAAAGACGCACTCATGACTATCGTAGAGCGAGAAGGTTTTATAAAATTGTTACAAGATGATACAAAAGCAGCGAGTCACAGTAATAGCAATACAGATATGCCACCACAAATCGAAAACGATCCGACAATCGTTTCTGATTTGATTAAGCGTAGTCAAACATCGATAGAAGAGTTGAAACAAAACATCCAAATGAAATCAGGAGTGGTTTTATTTGAATTTATCCTGGAAGATATCCAGCAATTAAAGAAGATTTTATTTGATCCGCAAAGTTCGAGTGTGATTATGGCTGCTATGGATGCTTCATCATGGATCAATGAAAAAATGAACAAGTGGTTAGGCGAAAAAAACGTAGCAGACACACTTTCTCAATCTGTATCAAACAATATTACTTCGGAAATGGGTCTGGCGCTATTGGATGTCGCAGATGTGATTCGTCCTTATCCAGAAGTAATTGCTTATTTACAACATGTTAGAGATGATAACTTTTTGGATGAACTGGTTACGTTTGATGGTGGACAGGAAACCAAAGGCGCTATTTATGCTTATCTCAATAAATACGGAATGCGATGTGCTGGAGAAATCGATATTACTAAAACTCGTTGGAGTGAAAAACCAATTACACTTGTCCCCATGATTCTTGGTAACATTAAAAACTTTGAGCCTAATGCTAGCCATAGGAGATTTGAGCAAGGGCGGCGTGTTGCTGTGAAAAAAGAACAAGAGTTATTAGATCGATTGAAGCAATTACCAGATGGTGAACAAAAAGCCAAAGAAACAAAACGAATGATTGATCTAATCAGGAATTTCAGTGGGTTTAGGGAATATCCAAAATACGGTATGGTTAATCGCTACTTCCTTTATAAGAAGGCTTTACTGAAAGAAGCCAAACAACTTGTACAAGTGGGCGTTATTCGTGAAAAAGAAGATATATACTACCTCACTTTTGAAGAACTTCGCGAAGTCGTACGCACAAATAAACTGGATTACGAGATTATCAGCAAACGAAAAGATGAGTACAAATTATATGAGAAATTAACTCCACCACGTGTTATCACTTCCGATGGTGAAATCATTGCAGGTAAGTACAAACGAGAAAATCTCCCGACTGAAGCTATTGTAGGTCTACCTGTTTCTTCTGGAGTTATAGAGGGACGCGCACGTGTCATCTTAAACATGGAAGATGCTGATCTAGAAGATGGAGATATATTAGTCACCTCCTTTACCGACCCTAGCTGGACACCATTGTTTGTATCCATAAATGGCCTCGTCACCGAAGTTGGCGGACTAATGACCCATGGAGCGGTTATTGCACGTGAATATGGCTTGCCAGCAGTTGTCGGTGTAGAAAATGCCACCATGCTGATCAAGGATGGAAAAAGGATCAGGGTGAATGGAGCAGAAGGGTATGTAGAAATACTATAATTCATTACATTTAAATCATTAAAGATTTCTGGACGATATAACTTTTGAGAACTGAACTGATATTTCTAAAGCGTGGCATCAGTTTAAAACCATGTAGATAACAAAAAGCAAAAGCAACGACACTTTGTCAAAATGATTTGTTGAAGTCAGCTTTTTATAGCTTGTAATTGTAGGGAACGAAATACCAAGCATAGTTCAAACTTAACCATGAGTTACTCTAGAAGTATAATCTAAACTGTGAAAGTGAGAGAGTGTAGAACTCTTGCTTTCCAGTTTATTTTCTAGTTTACATAATATATATTCTCGGAAGTAAATGATTCATAATAAATTTTATCTCAATATCCAAGTATACTTCAGTAAGTGAGACAAAATAAAAAATACATGAACTGAGTTACTACCATCCATATATATTACCTTTAAAAAAATTGAATTCTGAGCATAATACACGTCATCATTTTTTTCTCTAGCTTTCGAAATTCCCTCATAATATAAAATTGACCTTGCTTCCTCTAATTTCCTTGTTTCAGCAGGTATGTGTTACTAATAAGAAGGATTTTGCCATATGTTTGGTATGATCATATCCTCCTGTTAAATACTTTTCAACCGATTCTCTTGAATATGATTCTGCCTTTTCAATGTCTCTTTTCATATAACAATTCCCTAAATTATATAATGCTGATGCGATTAAGCTCCCCTTCCCTTCTGAATTCGTCAAACGAAAAGCGCTTTCACGATGAGGTAAGGCTTTTTCATGTAAAGATAAATCATCATAATTCCCAGTTTCCAATTTCGCTTCATGAAATCCCCTCCGATAAAGTTCCTATAACTGTGGTTTATGGTACCCTTCTTGTTTAACTAAAGGATAAGGATATTTCAGGTGTGCTAATAGCATATGCTACTGCATCTGCTACATCACTTGATTTTAAACCGATAGTACGTTGGAGGTTCTCCACCCACTCACGGTTTTCAAGGTCATTAATGGTTCTATGAAGTTCTGTATCTACCGTTCCTGGAGAGATAAGCGTGCTGCGAATATTATTTTCGCGTTCTTCTTGGCGCAACCCAATAACAACTTTCCCTCGAATTTTAGACATAATGAACAACAAACATCCTTTCTTTTTGTGTATAGGAAGAATAACCAAAAAACAAGAAGCCATTAAAAAGGCTATCATCGTACTCATGTCTGAAAAAAGTGTTGATAATATTACAATTCAGAATATTTCTGACATGAAAAATGTGAACCGAGGAACCAATTCTCTTCATTACTTAGATAAATATGATTTGTTAGGCAAGGTCATCGGAAGAAAAATATAAACAACATGAGTAATCTTTGTGAGTTGGCTGTTGTTTTACAAAAGTTGTTTATTAACTGCAGAAATTTTCACATGAGTTAATAACTTTTTGTCCCATAATATTAAATCAGACTACGATTTTTAAAAAACAACTTCTCAATGAACTAAAATGTCATTTATACATCATTTTTGAATGTAGAAATCATTTCTAAAATGGTCCCTCATTCCTTGAATTGTTTCCGTACCCCTGTATAAATGATAAAAAACAAACTGTTTGCACAGGTCGTTTTTCATTCAATGATAGATTAACGAAATTGGAACCCCACCTAATTCATTATTTAGGTCAGGCCAACTCTCGTTTTCTATTTTGTTTTACCATTTTATGCTTAGAAGGTTGTTTGGAGAGTGCTGCTGCGCATTCATTAAAAGTGAATCGTTTGCCAAAGACAACTATACTTTCTTATCCGACTGACATTTGTCGCATGAAGACCGTTAAATGACCTTCTTTAATTGTTTTTGATTATCTTTCATTCTCTTTCTAAGACACAGGATGGCAAAAAGACATAATCCTGCTCCAATTCCCATTGTTAAATTAGCAAAGACGGTCAACAAAAAAGTAACCATTAATACCAATGAATGTCCCGATTTTTCTTTCACAATATATGGTTGGTAAAATAGAGGCAGAATTTAGTTCCATGGAAGAAACAATAAGTGGTGATGTTTATATAGGTGGCGGGGAAACACAAGCCATGAAACAGATTGCACGGGTAGTAAGAGATTTACAGTTAAGTTATACAAATATACGGTATCACCTCTACAGCGGAAACGAAGACGATGTGACTGAACGGCTTGACAAGGGATTGCTTGACTTTGGTATTTTAATTCAACCAGCTGATTTATCAAAATACAATTATATCAATATTCCAGCCAAAGATGTTTGGGGCGTTGTTATGAGGAAGGACAGTCCTCTTGCTTTCAAAGATACCATTCAAGCAGTGGATTTATTAAATGTTCCGCTAATCTGTTCACGACAGGCTATTAAACAGACATTTTCTAAAAATGAATTTGCGGATTGGTTTGGTGAAGATTTTGATAAATTAAACATCGTGACTACATACAATCTTGCATATAATGCTGCCATTATGGTTGAAGAAAGTATTGGTTATGCAGTAGTCCTTGATAAAATAGTGAATACGTCTAGTGAAAGTAACCTTTGTTTTAGACCGCTGGAGCCAAGACTTGAATCTGGCTTAAATATTGTTTGGAAAAAGCATCAGGTTTTTTCCACTGCTGCAGATATGTTTTTAAAAGAAATTCAGGCGAAATTTTCAAATTCTTTATCATAGGATTTTCAGAACTTACACCTCTAGAATAAGCACTATTCAGATTTTTCAAGAGAATTCGCTTGCATCGGGTATAAATGAATCACGGAGATTACAATTCCTTTTCGTTCATTTTTATCCTGACTTTTCCTCTTGCAAGACGATGTTACACGTTATAGTTAACTCTAAGTCAAGGTATTATTTTATATTTTTTTGGAGGTTCGTACCGATACTGGTTTCATATCCTTATCTATATGGGCAACAGCTAGTTTTCCCTATATGTTGAATTTGATATTTAACAAAATCCGTAATAGGATTGTTCACAAAAAAAGTAGAGTTAACTCTAACTATAAATAACTAAAAAGAGGAGTTTAATGATGAAGACCTATTCTATTAGTGAAGTGGCAAAAGAATTGAATCTTACACCATATGCCTTGCGTTACTACGACAAGGAGGGGCTTATGCCTTTTGTAGAACGGAGACCCAACGGAACACGATTGTTTAAAGAATCCGATATCAACGCCTTAAAAATAATTGAATGCCTGAAAGCCACTGGGATGCCTATTAAGGAAATTAAAGCTTTTATTGATTGGTGTTCTGATGGGGATTCTACGTTGCAACAAAGATATGACATGTTTATGGAAAGAAAAGCTATTGTAGAAGCCCAGATGGAAGAACTAAAAAAAACAATGGAAGTCATCGAGCATAAATGCTGGTATTACAAAACTGCATTAGATGGAACGGAAGATATTCATAAAAACACCAAAATAGAAATCCCTATTACTAACTAATAGAAAGAGCCGCCTGTATTTTAGATGAATAAATACAGGCGGCTCTTTCTATATTATTTCTTTATAGCCTACGCTTCCCTAAATGCAACAAATAAGATAAATTGGAACTTTTGATGCTTAAGAAGATAGTTGCGCTTGTAGAAGAAACTTGTAGAAGAAAAATGAGCTAGTTAGCTAATCTCTAAAATTATTAAAATTCTCTCTTGCATTAGAGTTAACTCTATGGGGTAAACTCCAGATATACTCAAAGGAGGAATAAAGATGGCAATTGAAAACAAAGTAGTTATAATCACTGGAGCTTCATCTGGAATTGGTGAAGCAACTGCAAAATTATTGGCTAGTAAAGGGGCTTAAATTGTTTTAGGCGCTCGTCGCGAAGACAAATTAAAAGCATTGACTGAGGAAATTCAAAAATCTGGTGGACAAGCTGCTTATCGCGTCACAGATGTTGTTAATTCAGATGATAGTCAGCAGCTTGTTCAACTAGCTAAAGACACTTTTGGTGGTGTCGATGGAATTTTCTTGAACGCTGGAATCATGCCTAATTCACCACTTTCCGAATTAAAAACTGACGAGTGGAACAGTATGGTTGACGTTAATATTAAAGGTGTATTGAATGGTATCGCCGCAGTATTGCCAACATTTACATCGCAAAAGTCTGGACATATCGTCACTACTTCATCAGTAGCTGGGCTTAAAGCTTACCCAGGCGTTGCGGTTTATGGCGCAACAAAGTGGGCTGTTCGTAATTTAATGGAAGTTTTGCGTATGGAATCTGCCCAAGAAGGTACTAACATCCGCACGGCAACTATCTTTTTATTTTTTCTCAGTATTTTATACAAGTTTTAAAGTACAAAAAAGAAAATAGAAGATTAAGATGGCTTATAAGATGGCTTAATGGCCATTCTTTTTTTCGAAAAAGATAAAAATTCTAGTATAGTGAAACATGACTGCAACTTTATTACAAACGGTCAGACTTTATTTTAAATCTACATTATCGACATCTTGAATGCCGCAATACATATAAGACGTCCTTGCTGCTTAAAATAAAATGATAAAAAAAGCACTCGCATGCAAAAATCACAGCGAATGCTTGAAACTGGTTAATCTAAAAATTGAAAGGTAACATTTTCGATTTCTGTGTTGTCGCCGAGTAATCCTTCGATCTCGATCTCCTTCAGCTTTATTTCCCTATCGGTACAAATCGTTTCCAAAATAACTTGGAAGTCCTTCGCAAATTTATTTATCGTTTCTTTTTTATACAATTGACTTGCATATTCAAATTCAAAAATGATCGTTTCTTTTCCTTTTTCCGCAAACAGAGTGAAATCAAATTTGGACATCTTATTTCTATATTCAATAGGTGTCATTTTTATATTTTCGGTCATATTTTGTTTGTCATTACCTTCTTGATAAGCAAACATCGTCGAAAATATCGGATTTCTCCCCGGCTCTCTTTTGATATGCAATTGATCAATAAGCATATCAATCTGATAATCTTGGTTTTCGTATGCTTGATGCAAATGCTCCTTCATTTCTGTTAAGAAAGCTGCAAATGATTTCTCTCTTTTTGGGAAGCTTCTAATTGCAATAGTATTTGCAAACAGCCCGATCGTTTGTTTAAAATCAGGATGCGTACGCCCTAATATCGGCGTTCCTACAATAATATCGTCCTGCGACGAATACTTCGATAATAAAATACTGTAGGCTGCTGATAAAATCATATACAGCGTCGTATCCGTATCCAAACAAAGCTTGTCCAACCGTTTTTTTAATTCCTCGCTTGTTTCAAAAATCACACTGTCACCTTCATAGCTTTGCACCTCTGGTCTAGGAAAGTCCGTAGGCAGGTTCAGAACTGGAAGATCTCCAGTAAGTACATCCAGCCAATATTCTTCTTGTTTCCTTGCGATTTCAGTCTTTAAAAACTTGCTTTGCCAGCCAGCAAATTCTTTATATTGGATGTGAATGTCCGGCAGTTTGTGACCTTGATAGATTTTTAATAATTCTTGAAGCATAATATCGACTGAATAACCATCGGAAACCAAATGGTGCATATCTGTCAGCATGACATGTTTATCCGAACCTAAGCGAAACAGAAAAACTCTTGCAAGAGGTGCTTTTTTTAAATCAAAAGGTTGGATCAATTGATCAATAAGTTGCGCCCATCCCTCATGCATCTCTTCCATTGGATCGGGATATACATTTTGATCTAAAACAGCGTAATTGATTGTGAATTCCGATTTCTCATGGATTCGCTGATTCGGCTCCCCCTCTATTACCTCAAATGAAGTTCGCAATGCCTCATGCCTGTTAATCATTTCAACAAAAGCTTCTTCCAGTTTGTCCAGGTTGATTTCGCCTTCGATTAAGGTTGCTCTTGGCATATTGTAACTTGTGCCGATCCCTTCCATCTGAGAAAGAGCATACAGCCTTTTTTGTGCAGATGAAAGTTCATAGTATTTATGCTTTTCTAATGGCTCTGGCGAGAAATAGATCGATTCTGATGCATTTTTTACAAATTCACTCATCCCTTTGACAGTTGGTGCCTTGAATGATTCTCGCAATGGAATTGTTACGTTAAATTCCTTTTGAATTTCTCCGGTTACGATCATTAATTTTAATGAATTTCCGCCCATTTCAAAAAAGGAATGATTCAGGCCGATTTGTTCAACTTCAAGGATTTCTTCCCATATTTGTGCGATCTTTTGATCAGTAGAGTCCTTTGGCCATTCAAAATCAGCGTCTATCACTGAAGCATCTGCCTTTTCCGGAAGGGCTGTGCGGTCAAGCTTACCATTCGGAGTCAGTGGTATCTGATCCAGCCTAATAAAACAAGACGGCATCATATAATAAGGAATTTTACGTAAAAGGTGATCTCTTATTCCCGAGCCGTTCTCTCCCTCTTTTAACACAAGATATGCATAAAGAATATCGTCTTTAGGAACGACGATTGCATCCTTCACTGAATGATGCTGCAGCAGTATCGTTGTCACTTCTCCCGGCTCTACTCGATATCCGCGAATTTTCACCTGATGATCCATTCTGCCAATGAATTCAATTTCTCCGTCAGACGTGAACCTGCCGATGTCCCCGGTTTTATACAGTTTGATTTTCTTTTGGCCAAAAATAGAAGTTTCGATAAATTTTTCTTTAGTTAACTGCGGTTGATTCAGATAGCCTTCTGAAAGCCCAGTTCCAGAAATGCAGATTTCCCCGGGTACACCGATTGGCACTGGTTTCTGATCTTTATCCAGGATGAATATTTTGGCGTTATCAATCGGTTTTCCAATGATTATTCTCTGATTATCAAAATTTGCAAAATTAAATTTATGGGCGATTGAGCCGATTGTCGCCTCTGTCGGACCGTAATGATTCATGATCTCAGTGTCCGGATACAATCTATTAAACTTGGCTATATCCGCTTGCCTCACCTCTTCCCCGCCCAAAACGACGAGCTTTAACACCATACGATATTGCTCGTCCTCAAGCATGCGGGCGTTAATCAAATGGGAAAATAGCGAAGGAGTCAATTTGATATAGCTTATCTTCTGGTCTATCAAATACGCGAGTAACTTCTCTGGCACCGTATAGCATTCCTTTGGAGCGATGTGCAGCTCTCCCCCGTTCAATAAAGCGGAATATAAACTTGTATATCCTAAATCAAATGCAAAGGAAGACAACAGCATCGTTTTTGCGCTAGACGTGATCTCAGCCACGCGGGTAAACCATGAAATATAATTGACCAAGCTTTGATTTTTTATTGGTACCCCTTTAGGAGTGCCTGTCGTACCGGATGTATAAATAATATATAGCGTATCATGCGCTGCACCATTATTTTCCGGATTTGAGATATCCTCTGCTAATATTGCTTCCATGTCCAATTCTATGACATCAACGTTGTAATTATTCTTAGAGTGTAATAAATGAGATTGTGTCAAAAGAGCAATAGCGCCGCTATCCTCAATCATGCCCTTTATGCGTTCATCTGGAAACTCAGGGTCAATAGGCAGATAAGCTGCTCCGCTTTTCATAATGCCCCATAATCCCACAACCATTTCGATCGAAGGCTCGGCCAGTAGACCGATTACCCTATTCGGCCCTGCCCCCTTCTTGATTAAGTACCTGGCAAGCTGGTTTGCTTTCTCGTTTAATTCCTTGTACGTCAGTTCTCTCTGGCCAAATACGACGGCTCTTTTTTGCGGGTATTTAACCACCTGTTCTTCAAATAGACTTTTGATCTTTATTTCTTTCTTATACATAGTATCCGTGTCATTAAAGGCGATGATCTTATTTTTTTCTTCTTCTGTAACGAGGTCAATCTCCCCGATCAGAACAGTGATATCAGCTATGATTACCTCAATGATTTTCACGAAATGTTCTGCCATTCGTTCAATCGTGTCTCTCTGAAACAAACCGGTCCTGTATTCAAAAATAAAGTGAAGGTTTCCTTCTTGTTCAGTTACTTTAAGCTCCAAATCAAATTTTGTCGTTCGATTCGTATATTCATATGGAGTGATCTCAAAATCTTTTAAATTCGCCTTAGCTTCGTCGACATTTTCAAAGGCAAACATCACATCAAACAACGGATGACGGTTTCCATTCTTTTGCAGCTGCAATTTATCAACTAACACCTCAAACGGGTACTCTTGATGTTCAAGTGCTTGTACGGTTTGATCGGCTGCTTCCTTCACAAAGATGTCAAACGCCTTTTTTGCATCCGGGTAATTTCTAAGAGCCAGCGTATTGACGAACATTCCTACCACATGTTCCAATTCAGCGTGCAATCTGCCAGCTACAGGTGTTCCAACGACAATATCTTCCTGTCCACTGTATTTAGAGAGCAAAACATTGAATGCAGAGAGTAATACCGAGTAGAGCGTAACTCCTGTTTCGTTTGAAATCTGCATTAATTGAGATGTACGGTGACTCTCAAGATCGAACGTTACACTCCCGCCTTTAGATATCGGTTTATCTATCCTTCGATAATCGGTTGGCAGATCCAACAGAGGTATTTCCCCTGCAAATGTTTGTAGCCAGTATTCTTCCTGAGAGTGTAATAAACCGGATTCAAGTTTGTTATTCTGCCACGCTGCAAAATCTTTATATTGGATGCGAACCTCCGGTAAGGAATTTTTTTGATAGAGACTGACAAATTCGTTAATCAAAATGGCAATGGATAACCCGTCGGATACAATATGGTGCATATCATAAACGAGTACGTATCGTGATGGTGACATTTCGACAATTGCAGCTCTGAACAACGGACCCTCTTTTAAATCAAATGGTTGAATAAAATCGGCAACAACATGTTCCAAATTTTGTTCATTCGCATAGAAATGCTGCATGCTCCATTCCACGTTCTGATGGATTCTTTGAATAATTTGGCCATCCGCCTGTTCAAACGTTGTTCGCAAACTTTCATGCCGGTCAACTAACGCTTGAAACGCTTCTTCAATACGCTGGACATCGACGTTGCCGCTTAGCATCACAGCACCGGTAATATTGTAGTTTGTGCCTGCACCCTCTAACTGGCTGACGATATACATCCGTTTTTGAGCGGCTGACATCGGATAGTACTCTTTTTCTTCAACTGGCTGAATTGCTTGATACGTTGCTTTCTTCTCCGTCATTTCTTCGATTAGCACAGACAGCTCTTTGATGGTAGGTCCTTCAAATATTTTCACCAGTGGCAGCTCAACGTCAAACTCTCTGTGAATTTCCGAAACGAGAGTAATCGCTTTTAATGATTGGCCGCCAATTTCAAAGAAATGGTGAGTGATCCCGATTCTGTCTGTTTTTAATAATCTCTCCCATATGTGTACAAGTCTTAATTGTGTATCATTGATTGGTATTTCATATTCTGAAACAATATCTGACTCAATTTCCTTTGTTGCAAGCGCCCTTCGATCAATTTTGCCATTTGGACTGAGCGGAAATTGATCGAGCTGTATGAAGAAGGAAGGAATCATATACTCAGGCAGTTTTTGCCGCAAAAAATTTCTAATGTTAGACGGTTCAGTTAAAGCGGCTGCTACGTAATATGCAGCCAGATACATCTCGCCTGCTGCCCCATGCTTCGCGATAACAACTGTATCTTTTATTGGATCAAACCGGTTTAAAACAACCTCAATTTCTCCAATATCAATTCTGTGTCCTCTAACCTTTATTTGGTCATCTTTTCGTCCCAGTACTTCAATATTGCCATCTGCAAGCCGTTTACCGAGATCACCGGTTTTATACAGTCTGTCTCCGTATCCGTGATAATACGGATCTTGAATAAACTTGTCCCGCGTCATCTCAGGCTTATTGAGATAGCCTCTTGCCAAGGGAATGCCGCCGATGTATATTTCTCCTTTTACCCCGATAGGCTGTGGCCTCATTTGTTCATCAAGGATATAGATTCTTCTGTTTGCAAGCGGTTTGCCCACTGGAATAAATCTTAACCCGGCACTCTTCGTTCCTTTGCCGGAGACGTGATATAACGTGCTTGTCATTGCTGTTTCCGCAGGTCCATACGCGTTTAATAGCGTAATATCATTTAAAGGAAGGCTTTCCCAAACTCCTACTTTCTCCGCCGACATTTGTTCTCCTCCGACGATGACGAGTCTTAGCACACCTTCTGGAATCATCTTCGGTCGTATCTGCCATTCTTGTACAATTTCGCCCCAATAAGAAGTCGGAAGATTCACGACTGAAAGCCCGTATTCCATGCACTTTTGCGAAAATTGGTGAGGAGTCCAAATTTGCTTATCCCGTAGAACGAGAGCACTTCCCGCAGCCAGTGTCGTAAATATTTGTTCAAGCGAAATATCAAAGCTTATTGAAGAAAACTGAAGAACCCGATCCTCCGGCGTGAGCTCATATCGTTTCATCAGATCAATAGAATGGCTTACAACAGCTTCATGCGGCATCATTACGCCTTTTGGTTTTCCCGAAGAACCGGAAGTATAGATCACGTATGCCAGGTTTTTCGATTTAACCTCTGACAACGGTTGATCTTCCGGCTCTTTTTGCACGGATTCCCATTCCGTATCAAGGAAAACCATCCGGCCTTGAAAGCCTCGGACCTTTTCACTGAGAACAGAGTCTGTAAGGAGCACAGGTACTCGGGCATCCGTCAGCATCATGTTTACTCTGTCTCCTGGATAATCAGCGTCAATCGGCAGAAAGGCTCCTCCCGCTTTTAAAATGCCTACGATTCCGACAGCCATTTTAATCGAACGTTCGACGTACATCCCTACAGGAATATCAGGCCCGACCCCCAGCTTTATGAGCCTATGAGCCAGCTTGTTTGAGAGGATGTCCAGCTCTTTGTAAGATAAACGTTCTCCATTCTGTAAAATGGCAGGATGATCGGACCTTAATTGCACCCTTGCGGCAAACAAATCGTGAAAACAAAGGTCTTTCGGGTAATCCATCGGTTCTGGATTGCTGCAGGTCAAGAGAGACTTGTGCTCTTTTTCCGAAATCATCAGGATGCTGCCTACCGCACTGTCTCCTGTTCCTATCATTTCCGATAAAATGTGAACAAAATGTGAAAGGATTTGATTGGCCTCTGTCTCATCTAAAAATCGATGATCAAATAAAAGCTTAAAATGGAGCTCTGGCTGAAGGTTGCAATAAACGACTAACGGGTAATCCATTTGTTCCTCTACTTGGATCGATTTTACTTGTAGAGGGCCAATTCCATCCTTCAACGAAGCATCAAACGGATAATTTTCCACGATTACAATGCTTTCATAAAGATCAAAAAGTGGCGAATTCCTTGGCATATCACTCCAACTTCGGATATCGGCAAGCGAAGTATACTCAAATTGGCGCATTTCAGCCTGCTTCCATTGCAAACGTTTTAGCCACGTTATCAAATTTGAATCATGATTGACGGTAACTCTGAAAGGAAGAGTGTTCATAAAGCAGCCGATCATCGAATCTGAACCTTTTAAGTCAGCAGGTCGGCCAGATGAGGTAACACCAAATGTAATATCTATCTCTTCTGAATACCGATTTAACAGAATAGCCCATGCACCCTGAATCAACGTATTGAGTGTGACCCTGTTCATTCTGGCAAAGGATTGGATTTGCTGCTGTGTTTCTTGAGATACATCGAAAGCAACATTTCCAAAACCAGCTGATTCTGTTCCTTCTTTAACAGGGAATATCGTTTGAAACCGGATTGGCGTTTTGAATCCTTCTAACGTTTTTCGCCAATATTGTTCAGCTTTCTTCGTATCTTGTCTGCGCAGCCAATTTATATAATCTTTAAAGGAACGTGCTTTCCCTAAATTTATCGTTTCACCTTTGCAGTAGGCTTCATAGAGCATTCCGATTTCCTTAAAAAGAATACTATTGCACCAGCCGTCCAGCTGAAGATGATGATGCGTCCAAATGACCTCATAGGAAGATTCGCTCCGTTTTATAACCAAAATTCTCATAAGCGGAGGTTTCGAAAGATCAAATCCCTTCTTTCTATCGTCCGCTATCAGTTGCTCCAGCTTTTGCGAATCCTCAGAAAGGGTTGTCCAATCCAAGAATTGAAAAGGAACTTCACAATGTTTATGAATCATCTGGACAGGCTCGTCCAATCCCTCCCAATGGTAGGAAGTTCTCAAGCTTTCATGACGTTCTAGTATCGTTTGCCATACCCTTTCAAATACTTGAACATTCAATTTAGATTCAATCGAAAATACGGTTTGCTCCACCGTTACGGATGAATCCGGAGAATAGATGTGATGAAAAATCATGCTTTGCTGGACAGGCGAAAGCTGATAGATATCTTCTATGGTTTGATAGTCCTCCGCCAACTCGTCAAGTTTCTTCTGGTCAATGATAGCTAGCGGGAAATCGGAAGGAGTTAAATACGACTGGTTAAGTGTCTTGCAATATCTGATAAAATGTTTTAATTGATCAACAAAGTCGCTTGCTAAACATTGAATCGTAACAGGCAAATGGGAATTGGCGCTATATTTCCATTCGATCGACAGCTTTTTCTCGACAACCATACAATCAATTTCAAGTAAATGGCTTCTGATTCCATTCGGATCACGCGCCGGTCCCGTATTCACTTCGGAAAGGGTAAATAACGAATGCTTCGACAAGTTTTGCGTAAACTGGCCTAAATAGTTAAAGCTGATTTGCGGCCTTGGCTTATCTGCAATTTGGTCTCGGACCCCTTTGTCTGCCAAATAGAATAAAATTTCATACCCAATCCCGCCGTTTGGTACGCTTCGATATCGTTCCTTTACTTGTTTTAATACGTCCGCCATATTTTTTTCTTGATCCATGTCACCTAAGACGATTGGATAGACGCAGGTGAACCATCCTACCGTTCGAGATAGATCGTGTTCTTTCAGCAAGGGTTGTCTTCCATGCCCTTCTAAGTCGACCAAGGTTTTTCCAGTCCAGTTGGTTAGTGTCAAGGAAAGAGCAGAAAGGAGAATATCATCTATTTTTGTATTGCCGCCTGCCGCGTATAATAAATCATTCGTTTCTTCCTCCGTCATTATTTGAGTGATGGTACGGGCTGACTTTTCAATATTAAGCCCGCCTTCCAAATCGACAGGTACCGGTTTAAGGTCAGCTGGTGTATTTTCAAGCCAAAAGCCGAGCTCGTCTTTTAATTGATCCGAACGTGCATATTCGTAAAGATCATCCGACCATTTTTTAAAGGAAAGGCTCTTCGAGGGCAGACTACCAGATCTTTTGTTTATAAGCTGCTCATAAATCGCCTGCAGGTCATCCAACATGATCCGCCATGAATATCCATCGACAATCAGATGATGAGCCGTGATAAACAGCTTTCCTTTTTGCTGATCTCCAAAATCAAAATACGCCGCCCGAATCAATGGACCATTGGTGATATTCAAGCCATTCTGCAAATCGGATAACACGTCATTCATGGAATCAGCCGTTTCGTCGTATCGATGTACGTCAAATCGGACATGCTCATGAGACTCGAAATAACTTTGCACCCACTCTCCGTTTCTTTCGAAATAACGAAGCCTGAAACTATCGTGATAACGTGTCAGTCGCTGAAAGCTTTCTCTTAACAGACCGGACTTCATACCTGGCTGTGTTTCCAATAATACGGATTGGTTCCAGTGATGATAGTTATCCAATTTTTGTTCAAAGAACCACTTTTGGATCGGAGTAAGCAGCACTTCTCCCGTTTCGACGATCTCTTCCCCATCACCCAGGGTACTTTCTTTCTTTTCCACATGTGCTGCGAGCTCGGCGATCGTAGGATATTGAAACATTTGGCTTACGGTGATCTCGATATCCTTTTGAAGTGCTTTACCTGCAACTTGAATACTCAGAATGGAATCTCCGCCCAGTTCGAAAAAGTTATCCTCAATTCCGATTGCGTCTTTTTCCATGCCTAAAACAGAAGACCAAATCGTTACCAACTCTTCTTCGATCTTATTGGATGGGGCCACATATTTAGCTGTACCGATTACTGGCGCAGGAAGCTTCTTTCGATCAAGCTTTCCTATCGATGTCAATGGCAGTTTGTCCATCTGGATATAATGAGCCGGAACCATATAATCTGGTAATTCATTGGATACATATTCTCGGATCTGATTTACATGGATCGGCTCATTTGCAATGAGATAGGCGCAGAGTACTTTTTTGCCCGAATCCAATTCCCAATCTATGATTGCCGCATCTTGAATGTCTTTGAGTTTCACAAGCACTTGATGAATTTCAGAAAGTTCAATCCGATATCCCCTGATTTTCACCTGATGATCCGCTCTTCCTAGAAATTCAATTTCTCCATTTGGAAGCCACCTTCCCAAGTCGCCGGTTTTATACATCCTGTCACCAGTCCGGAAAGGATCCATCATGAAATTTTCGTTTGTTGCTTCAGGCATATTCAAATACCCTCTCGACACACCTGCTCCTGCGATATACAATTCGCCTGTGACACCAATGGGGCTGAGGTTTTGGTCTTTATCGAGGATGTAGCATCTGACATTTGCAATTGGTTTGCCTAACGATACTTTTGCTTCTGAGCATTTCACACTTAAGGCATCAACTGTTGTTTCTGCCGGCCCATAGTTGTTATAGAGGGTGTATCCTCTCTGGATGAACTCATCCTTCAATAATTCTTCCAATCTTTCCCCACCTGAGATGACCGCGCGCAGGCTCGTTAATTTCCGGTCATGGCACAATAATTCTTTTAATACAGTCGGGATAAAATTAATCATATGGATCTGGTGTTGATCGACATAATCACAGAAACGCTCTTTGTCTAATATGAGATCTTTTTCAGCTATATGTAACGTGGCTCCGTATAAAAGCGTACCGAAAAAATCCTCTATTGTCGGATCAAAGACATAATTGGTGACTTGCAAAAGATTCGTGTGTTCCGTTATTTCATAGGTTTCACCAAACCATTGAATCAGATTGACCACGCTTCGATGTTCAATCATGACACCTTTTGGTTTTCCTGTCGTTCCTGACGTGTAAAAAACAGCAAACAAGTCGTTCGGATTTTGAGCGATTCTTGGGTGAGTTGTCTCACCAAAAAACAACCTGCTGTCATATACGTACAGGATGGAGTCCTCAGCAAATGGCTCACAAACATTGTTGTCAGACTCGCCTGTCAATACAAACCTGGCACCACTGTCCTGCAGCATCAGACGTATCCGCGATGCAGGATATTCCGGATCAATTGGTACATATGCTGCGCCCGCTTTCAAAACACCAATCATTCCCGCTACCATTTCAATGGAATGGCCCGTTATAAAGGCGACAATTTCGCCTTTCTTTATTCCTTTCTTCAGGAGCACGTTCGCTAAGCTGTTAGACATTTCATTTAATTGCTTATACGTAACTGCCCTGTCCTGATCGACAACGGCAACATTGTTCGGAGTTTTTGCTGCTTGCTGTTCAAATAACTCGGCAATCGTCATCTCACTGGAGTAGACTCTCTCTGTATCGTTAAAATCCCAAAGAATTTGCTTTTTCTCGTCAGCAGATACAATTTCTATTTGATCGACCGGCTTTTCAGGATGTTTGAGGCCTTCCTCACTTATCAAAGCGAAGTGCTCAGCCAGCCGCTTGATTGTTCTTTCGTCATACAATTGATCATTGTAGCTAAAAGCTACCTCGATATCATTAAACGCATGAATGCTGATCGATAGCCCATAATTCGTCATCTCAAAAGCGGAAAAGGATTGGAAAACGATGCTGCTTTTTTTGCTCAAAACGGCCTGGTCGAGAGGGTAGTTTTCAAAGACGACAATCGTGTCAAAGAGATCTGTTTTCTCATCCAATTCACTATATCTTTGAATATCTGTTAGAGACGAGTGACCATACACTTCCCAATCCTGTGTGGCCCGATTGACCGATTTGACAAGCTCTGCAAACGTCTCGCCTAGTTCTCTTTTTACTCGCAACGGAATAGTATTGATAAATAATCCGACCATTTCTTCAATTCCTTGAAAGGTCCCGGCCCGGCCGGATATCGTTGAGCCAAAGACAATATCATCACTATTATTGTTTTTTTGCAGGACAATTCCCCACAGACTGTACAGAAGCGCAGCTAGTGTGACCTCATGTTTTTGTGCGAATTCTTCCAGATTCCTCTTGGAGAGGCGAATGCGATAATGGCGATCATTTCTGATCGATTGATCTGTTCTCTTTTTCGTTTCCAGCTTTGTTTGTGAGTCAAACCCTTTTAGATACCCTTGCCAATACGTCTTTTGCTTGTCTTTGTCCTGATACTTTAGATATTTCACAAACTCCTTATATTTCTTTTTGGCTGGAAGTTTGTAAGTTTCTGAATCTGTGAGGCATTGGTAAGCATTGATAAATTCTTTCAAAATGATCCCGTTGCTCCAGCCGTCATACAGGATGTGATGATGACTGAGAATCATTTCATACTGTTCTTCTGCTAATTTGCAAATCGTGATCCTAAAGGGGACCTCGCGAAGATCGAATTTCTTTTCACGATCATTGATTTTTATTGTCTCAAGCATGTCCCGCTTTTCTTTTTCATCGCGGTGCTGAAGATTGATGATTTCGATATTCGGTTTATGTTCTTTCAATACGATCTGAACAGGAGCTCCTACTTTTTCCCAACGGAACAAAGTCCTCAGCTGTTCATTTGTTTGGATAACGGACTCCCAGGCTTTTGTAAAGAATGGGATGTTTATTTCGCCTGACATTTGTAAGCATATCTGTTCGAAATATTCATCACTGTGAGGATCTTTTAAGTAATGGAACAACATCCCTTCTTGTATCGGTATTAGGCTGAGAATGTCTTCTACGTTTTGTTTATCCAATTTTGCCATCTGAAAGCTCCTCCTTTCGATGTTCAAACGATTTTACGTAAGTATCTTCATCTCCTGCCACTTTGCCTCTCTCCATCTTGATCACTTTGTCGGCAAGATGGAAATACCTGTCGTCATGAGTAATGGCAATCACGCATTTTCCTTTTGCTTTGAGCTCAGGCAATAGATCCATATAGAAAAAATGTCTAAATTCAGGATCTTGATCTGCTGCCCATTCGTCAAAAAGATGGACAGGTTTGTCTTCCAAGTAACTGATTAACAGGGCAAGCCTTTTCCGTTGCCCGGTAGAAAGCTTTGTCGTACTGAACTTCCCATCTTGTATGTACACTTTCTCATGAATAGCGAGTCTTTTTAGATAGGAATTGATTTCTTCTTCTTTTGAGCTGCAATCGATTCCGTATACTTTTGAAAATAAGTAGTAGTCGCTGAAAATGGCAGAATACAGGTCACCTAACTCATCTGGCCTTACCTTTTGATTGTTAATGAATATGCTGCCTTTCTTAGGGGAATACAGACCAGTTATTAACTTGGCAAGTGTGGATTTGCCGCTTCCGTTCCCGCCCGTAATAAACACGATTTCTCCCGATTTTACTTGGACATCGATCGGTCCCACCTGAAAAAAATCACCGTTTTCCCGGTCATATTGATACGATATGTCTCTAAGCTCCATGACCATTGGCCAAGAAGGCTTGAGAGGATCGCGTGCGTCTTTTTGGACTTTACTATCAGATAGATCGTTGGAAAACGCCTTGATTCTCTTCCAACTGATTCGCATTTGAATCGCATTGGGAATCGCATTCAGGATGCTGTTAATCGGACCGGTCATATAAAGAAATACAAACACATAGCTTTGCAAAAATTCGCTTTGTACGTCTTTGAAAAGAATCGGGAACAGGAACGTGACAGCACCGATGACGACGACAAAAAGCAATTCACCAATAATAAATACATTAGCAAATTTAAGCCCGCCCAGAATCCGTTTGTCCTTATATTCACTGCAGCTTTCTTTCAAATCCTCCCTAAATTCACGGCGTTTTGGCGTTCCGATGCTGATCTCTTTATATCCGCCGATCAGGTCGTTAATGTACCGAAAAAAAGTGTTTTGGATGTTTCTCGTTTGTTCCCACAGTTTATTCGCTGACCGTCCGGCAAGATAATACAAACCGGCCGCAATGAAAATGACACCAATTGATATAAGAAGCCCATAAACATTAATGACCCCGAGGTAAACCAAGCAGCACAAAAGTGTAATTGAATCAGTCAAACCGGTAATAATCGTTGGAGCATGGTTGCTGATCGCTTCCGTATCATTATTTAAAGTGGTTTGTATTTTTTCGGTTTCCATCCGTTCCAATTTCTCATAAGGGTTATTCAGGATGTTGTCAATGAGCGAAAGCCGTTTTTCATAAATCAGGTTATTTGTCAAGGTAATTAATTGTGTTCGAACCAGCTTTTGTGCCAATACGTATGTAATGATTCCCAAGACAAAGTATAAAATCAGATTGCTGTTTGAATGGGCTTCACGGATTAACGCCTCATTAATGATAAAAATGATCATCGCATTTCCAAAGCCGCTCGTTACACTCAACACAAAGAGCGGGAAAAAGTTCTTCTTTTTATCCTGCGGATAGATCGTTATCAGTGATAAATAAAAGCAAAACAATACAATGCCGGCTAAGGTTACCCAAGCTGCCAGACTCATACTAACGGGCGCCCATACGTTAACAAAATCCCAAGTCAGACCCGGAAAGAAAACGGACGGAATCTGATAGATCGCATAGGCTGCAATCAAGATGAACAAAAACGATATGAGCGGGACGCCGATGCGTTTCAGTCTGTTTTTTTCCAGCATCCTTTTTTTCTGAAACAGTTGAACGATAGTACGGCAAATAAAATAGAGAGTCAAACAGGAAAAAGGAATCAAAAACAAGAGAACGGTAAACGAAAATGCATCGACACTTTTATACATATCACTTGTACCCGTCACAGGTTCTTTTTCCATCAGGAAATCGATAATTCCCTGACCAATAGCTTGTGTGTAATCGGAGTTCATATTGGCCATAACTGCCACGCCCAGCTTTTCCTCAGGACGAAATACGAGAAAGGAGGAAAAATTGGGATTGCTTCCAGCGTGAGAAATCTCTCCGGATCCGCTTTGGTATACCTCCCACCCTCCTGCATAGGACGAACCATCCGAAGAAGGGGCAACAGATCTGTTTGGGATATGCGTTTTTTGAACCGCTTCTTGTTCACTTTCTGGTAAGGAATACGTACCAAGCTGGATGCGAAGCCATTTTTCCATGTCATCTGCATTGGAAATCACATAACCTGCCGGCATATTTCCCCGATACATCGGCGCATCATATTCTCTAGGCTGTAAAAAGCTGATTTTATAGCCTTTAGCCATATCATGTTGGGCCGCCTGTTGTCTGGACAAATAGGTATTACCCATCTCAAATGGTTTTAAAATCTGATTTTCAATGTAGCTCTCATAGGACTGATTCGTCACTTTCTGTATGACCAATCCGAGAATGTCATAGTTCATACTGGCATAATCGAATTGCTCTCCCGGATCACTCTCCAGATTTTGGTTCACAACCTTACGAACCGTTTGTTCAAGGGCTTCATTGCCTGTTGCAGCCGGAATATCTCCAATCGTACGAAACGGGATTCCACTCGTATGGTGGAGCAGCTGTTCGATTGTGATATCAACATTCTCATTTCCTTCGTATTTCATATGAAACCACGGCAGATACGATTTGATTGGTTCATTTAAATCGATTAAGCCTTGTTCGGCAAGCTGATAGATGGCAAGACCTGTAAAGGCCTTCGTATTTGAACCAATTTCAAATAACGTACGTTCCGTCACTCGTTTATTTGAGTTAAGATCCGAATAGCCGAACCCCTTTTGATAGACAGATTGATCGCCTTTCATTATGACGACCGACATTCCCGGAATCTTGCTTTCTTGCATTTGCTTTTCGATCATTTCGTCCAGCTGCTTTTCATAGCCTTCTGGCAAATTTGACTCCTCTGCGTTTGCCAGTTGAATACCGAAGGCCATCTGTCCATGTACGATGACCGCCAAGACGATCAAAACCATTTTTATTCGATTCATGACTGAACTCGCTCCTCTTCCTGCATCATTCGCTAAAAATATTTTCAAGATCTTCACTCGAGAGGTTAGCAGCTTCAAAATCAGATGGCGTAAATTCAGCATGATTCCTCTGGCAGCAGTGCAGGATCACGTCTCTCATTTGATTCATATAGGCCTTTGCAAACTGAGAAATCGATTCCCGTTTAAACTTGTTTTGGCTGTATGTCAAAGAAAATCTCAGCTTCCCATTCACCATGTATGCTATGATATCGATCAAACAATCCAGTTCATTTGTATGGCTGCTCTCTCTTCCCGTGTATTCCTCTGCAAATTCAAAGAGACCACTCGAAAAGGAGGCATGAAAATCACCGAGATAGTTAAAACGGATATATTTATGATTGTCACCCGGCAAATCACCCGCAAGATACTTCATCACACCATGGCTCAAGCCTTTACTAGGAATCTGGCGCAATTGCTCTTTTCCTTGTTTGATCTGATGAGACAGGTCTGTCTCTTCCACCTTCAACAGAACCGGATATAAACTGGTAAACCACCCAACCGTTCTTGAAACATCGATTTCATTCCCCAAATCCTCACGTCCATGACCTTCAATTTCAAGAAGAACTTGATTTTTTTTGAAGAAGTCACTGGTAACAATTGATAGCGCAATGATCATTAATTCATCTGCTTTGGTCAGGTAGGCTTCGTTTGCTTTTTGCAAAAGGTCCGTCGTTTCTTCTTCTGATAACATCAGAACCATTGACTCACAACTCTCGAGACGGTCTTGTCCTAAATCAAAATCAGTGATTGTTTCATTTTGGTGACGATAAACATCTCGCCAATATTGTTTCTCCTTGTCCGAAATTCGTTTGCTGAAGGTTTGGAGCTCCATTGCCCACTGCTTTATGGAATCGGTTTTTGGCGGCAGGTAAACTTCTCTCTGTTCTTCCATTTGCTCATAGATTCGGTTTAAATCTTCCAGAATAATTCGCCAGGAAATTCCATCGACAGCTAAGTGGTGTGCCGTTAGGAAAACTCGTTTTCCTTTACTGCCCAAATCGAACATGCATGCTTTCAGAAGAAGATCATGTTCAATTCGAAAGCTCGCTTTTAGCATTTCACCAATGTCTTCTATTCGCTTAAACTGCTCCGAGTCAGGATCGTTTGATAGATCAAAGCTTTTCAATTCAATTTTTTGATCGAAACCGCTTTCGTTGAAATACAATTCTTTTGTTTCCTTTCGATAATTCAGCCGGAAAGCATCATGGCGGCCTATCAATAATCGCAGGGCCGATTCAAGTAATTCTATGTTTATATCATCTGTGACTTTTAATAACACAGACTGCGTATAATGGTTGATGTTGTCTAAATTTTGAGAAAAAAACCAAGACGCAGATGGAAGCGGCTGAATGACTCCGCTGCACGGTGCATTACTGCTTTCGCTCATTTTGTTATCACTTTTTTCCATAAACATCGTCATATCTTCGATGACCGGATTGGCCAAAATATCTTTTGTTTTTAGACGAAGTCCTTTATCACTCAGCATTGATGCCATCTGAATTGCCTTAATTGAATCTCCGCCTAAATGGTAAAAATTATCCTGCATCCCTACCTGGTCAACACCTAACACATCTCGTAAAACGGATGCCAAATTTTCCTCTATCTCGCTATCAGGATCGCCCCACCTTGTAATCTCTGGATCTGGCAATGCTTCTTTATTCACTTTTGCGTTGATTGTCAGCGGAATTTCCTTTAATGGAACAAAAAAGGAAGGAATCATATAAGATGGTAATCGATCTTTTAAATAACGGATGATCTCAGGCACATCCACCTTTTGTTTTTCCGTATAATATGCAAAAAGAGATCGATTTCCTCCATTATTTTCCCGATCGATTACGATTGCGTCCCTGATGCTCGGATGGCTGCGAAGGTTATTTTCAATTTCGCTTCGTTCAATCCGGTATCCGCGAATTTTTATTTGATGATCAATTCTTCCCGCGTATTCAATCTTGTTCTCATCGACAAATCGCGCTAAATCACCAGATCGGTATATACGCTCGCCTATTGAATATGGATTCTTAAAGAATTTTTCTTGTGTTAACTCAGGTTTGTTGAGATACCCCCTTGAAACTCCGTCTCCGGAAATAAAGATTTCACCGACAGCACCAACGGGAAGCGGCTGAAGGTCAGCATCCAATAGATAAATCTTCGTATTCTGTATCGGTCTGCCAATCGGCACGGATGAGCCTGTATCCTTTTCAGCATCAAATTGATGAATCATACACCCAACAACTGTTTCTGTCGGTCCGTATTCATTAAAAATTTTTATATGTCTGCCAAACCGATTCTGGATTCGTTTTGCAAGACTTACACTTAAATCTTCCCCGCCAACGATAAATGTGTGAATCGTGCTGCTGTCGTATGCTGTATCTTGTAAGAGAGATAAATGAGAAGGTGTTAATTTGATAATGGTGGATAGTTTTTCCCTAATGATTTTATAAAGAACGTATTGGTTATCATCTGCAGGATAAATAACAATCTTATTTCCGCTGATTAATGGCACGAATATCGATGTAACCGTAAGGTCAAATGCCAAAGATGAATAGAAAGGAAAGATTTCATTTTCACTTGTGCCCACATATTCTTTTTTCGCCCAACAAATATAATTTACCAATCCTTGATGCTCAATCATCACACCCTTTGGCTTACCAGTTGATCCTGATGTGTAAATAATATAGGCGAGATCAGTTGGATCACTTAGAACATGGAGTTTCGAAGAGTCACCCTTATAGATATCTGCCGAGTTCAGTTCGATAACCTCGATATGATATGGAAACAATGAACGATCTAGGTTACATAACAGGATAGAGATGCCTGAATCTTGCAGCATATAATGGATACGGTCCGAAGGATAATCCGGATCGATCGGTACATACGCCGCTCCTGCCTTCAGAATCCCTAGAATTCCTATGATCGTTTCAATCGAGTGCTTCGTTGAAATACCGACAATTGTGCCTTTTTGTACCTTTTTCTTTATCAGGTACCTTGCCAATTGATTCGATTTTTCATTTAATTCCCGATAGGTCAGCTGTTCATTTTCTAAGATTAAAGCTGCTTTGTTCGGAGTTTTTTCGGCTTGTTCTTCAAAAAGCTGGTGAATGGTCTTCTCCTTTTGGTAATCGGTATCTGTTCGATTGAAGTCATCTAGCAGCTCATTTTTTAGTTTTTCTGATATGATTTCCGTTTCCTTAAGCAATTGATTAGGAAACTTGAGGATTTGGTCAATGATGTGAGTGAAGCTAAGATACATGTGGTCGATCTGATGTTCATTAAATGTTTGGACCTTATAATCGAAATCTAAATCAAATCCTCCAGATCTTGACCACTCTCGGACAATCACCTGCAGAGAATAGATTTGCTTGCCGTTATAAAATTCTTCATTTTCGATTGGGCTGCCATCAAGTTTATTCGGAAGGCTCGTGTTGTAATAATTGATGCATGTATCAAACAAATCACCTAAGCCTCTTTGCTTCAATCCCAAATCTTGTATTAGCAACTCGTAAGGATATTTTTGATGGAAATAACAGCGCAGCAACTCTTGATGAATCGTTTGGACCATTTCCCGAACCGATACGTCAACATCGGTACGGTACCGAAATGGCATCGTACTCGTAAACATTCCAAATATATTTTTCTCTACTTTTCCCGATCGGTTAAACACCGGCATTCCAATAATTAATTCATCCTGCATTGTTGCTTTATGAAGATAGATCGAATACAGAGCGACAAAAAAAGCATAGACAGACACTTGATGATCGGCAGCAAATTGTTTGATTGCGTTTGACTGGCTGTCAGATAAACGAAAAGTCTTTCGCTTCCCATCTGCACAAACGAGTTCGCTTTTGAGAGATTCAGGAAGGACGCTGAATTTTTCGTTCCAAAATTGTTTATTTTTTTCAAAACGCTTGGATGCTGCATATGCCTCTTCCTTTTTCAAATAACTGAAATAAGACTCCCTTTGTTGATCTGCTATTCTCTCTCCATTCAACCGCTTCATATACGTATTGCAAATCTGTTCCGTTAATAGATTCATAGACCAGCCATCTGAAATCATATGATGCACCTTAACAAAGTATCCGCCGACGCCTGAGTTGCGAATCGTAAAGAAAGCAAAATCAAAGAGATTGCTTTCATAAAGGGGAAATGGTTTCCCTGCTTCCTGACGTACCCATACGTCCATATCTTCCCGGCAGGAAAATTCGACATGCCGAACATGAAACTTGCGGTACTCTTCGACATATTGCCGGACGTTCCCATCTGCTTCAACGATGTGATGTCTGATACCATCGTTGCTTTTAATAAAAAGATTAATCGCTTCTTCTAGAACGGTAAAATCGACATTCCCTTTGATCCCTACGATACCGCCAATATTATGCAGCGGTTCACCAGGGTTGATGTTCTCCATATACCAAATTCTCTTTTGCGGATGAGTTAGTGAAAAACATTCTTTCTGATTCAAATCATCACCACTTTATCGGACAGATTTATTGAAAAACTCCACCTGCTGACCATACTCGATCATTTTTCTAACCAACGGACTGCTAATTTTATTCCATTCAAAACCCATTCTTTTAAGCAATAGATTTGTCTTCTCAGCAGTAATATGGAACACGGTTTGCTCGGCATGTCCAAAAACAGCCTGTCCATCACCTACACTATGCAACTGCAGATGATAAATTTCAGATGCAAAACGATTCATTTGCTTTTCATCAAAGATGTAATCTATAAATTTCTCGAGTGACGTTTTTGTTACATTCAGATTTAAGTCTGGAATCGTTAGAAGATCGGCTAAACTTACATGATCGGGATTATAAATATGGTGCGTTTCATTTTTTAGCTCTTCTTTATCAAAGAGACAGATAATGACCCGGCTAACATCGTCTACGCATGTAAAATCCGTATCTTTTTCCATTTCTGGCACGACGCCGATCTCTATGTAAGATTTCATCATCGTGTATAAAGCGTTTTGCTCGATGTTTTCTTGAAATCTTCCTGATTTAGAATCAAAAACGATATTTCCCACACGGAAAATGTTGCTATTTACGCCTTTTTTCCTTGCCTCAACAACGAGCTTTTCAGCTTCCAGTTTTGTTTTAGGATAGTGGTTTTCAATCATTTGTCCCAAATCATGATCATATTCCGTATATAAGATATCTTTTTGCTTCTTCACCCTGCCAGAAGCTACAGCCAGTGTGGAAATATGGTTCAGATCTTTTTTAGCTCCCGTAAGCGAAAATTCTATTATATTTCTCGTTGCCGAAACATTTGCCGCAAAGGATTTGGCATAGTTTCCATAATGACTCACATCGCCGGCTGAATGAATGATGCATTGGATCGTATGGCTAAGATATTGATACATGGTTCGATCCAGGCCCAAGTCCGGCTTAGCGAGGTCTCCGCAGTATACAAACATTCTTTCTCGGTATTCATCATAAAAATCTTGCCCAAAATAATCGCGGATTTTTTCGATTACACGGTTTTCTGCTTCTATTTGACTCCCGCTTCTGACAATTATATGCACATTACCTGCTGAATGGATGAATAGCTCGCGGAGCAGATAAACTCCCAAATATCCAGTCGCACCAGTTAAAAGAATATTTTCATATGTTAATTGAGAAGAAAGATCGGCTTTTTTATATCTTCTGTTTCTCTCCTCATATCTACGTCTTGTTTCTTCGAATTCCTGCAATCGCCCTTCTTCCAGCCGGTGCCCATCCCTTCTGGCAGTAAGGTAATCTGTTAAAGCTTCTTTATCAATTGTTGTATGTTTCTCAGCTTTATAGGAAATGCTCTGAGCTAGATCATCAATTCTTGGATGTTCAAATAGATCATTTATGGAGATGTCAAACTCCTTTTGTAACCTGGCAACAACATTGACAGCCGTCAGGGAGTTCCCGCCTAATTCAAAGAAATCATCATTCCCGTGTATTTGTTTTACCCCGGTAACGTCTCTAAAGGCTTCAAGTACTTTTTGCTCTTTTTCATCCTGAACTGGAAGGCTTCGCTTCGAGTCTGCTGTGACTTCCATTGGAGGAGCAGACGTCCTGTCATTACTGGGATAACGTTTGCTCACACTATAGTACTTTCGATCAAATGGATATGCAGGCAGTGGAATACGATGTCTAATTTCATTTGAAAAAAAGCTTGCCCAGTCAATTTTCACGTTATGGATATAAAGTTTGCCGATCGATTGGAGCAAAAATTTATCATCATCGACGCTTTCTCTAAAATGACGCACTGTGTTGACAATTACCTGTGAAGATTCTTCTTGGATTTGCTGTCTAATGAGAGAACTTAATATTCTGCCCGGACCGACTTCTACAAAAAGGTTTTCAGCATTAGTTATGAGCTGCTGGATACCGTCATAAAACCTTACAGTATGCCGCAAATGACGGACCCAATATTCAGGACTTGTTGCTTGGCTTGCAGTAATCCACTCGCCGGTCACATTCGATAGATACGGTATTTCCGGCTGGCAAAATTCGATTTCTTTTAACTTTTCTCGATAAGCAGCTAAGATTGGATCCATCATAGCTGAATGAAATGCATGGGAGGTTGATAGGCTTTTACAGGAATAGCCTTCACGAGCAAGTTTTGCTTCAAAACGAGAAATCTCTTCATGAGAGCCTGAAATAACGCAAGATAATGGACCATTCACAGCTGCAATCGATAAACCCGCACTCATAAACGGTAAAACTTCATGTTCTGAAGCCATGACACTTACCATTCTTCCTTGGGGTAATTGCTGCATTAGACCCGCTCGTTCAAGAACAAGTGTTAGTGCGTCTTTTAGTGGAAATACCCCGGACAAGCAAGCAGCTACATACTCGCCAATGCTGTGACCAATCATGCCATCGGGAGTAATCCCCCATTCCATTAACGTTTTTGCTAAGGAGTATTCAATAATGAACAGTGCAGGCTGGGTGTAGGATGTTTGATTGATTTCTCCCCTCTCTTCCACCACTGGATCCGACGGGTATAACACTTCCTTCCAATCTATTTGGCTTATTTCACTTAAAATTTGAAAACACTGATCGACATGTTTTCGAAAAACTTTTTCTTCTCTGTACAATTCCAATCCCATATTGATGTATTGTGCGCCTTGCCCTGGAAACATAAAGATGAGCTGCTTGCTCGGTGCGTCGTTTCCAAAACGATGAACAGGATTAGATTTGAGAAGTTCACGCTTCGCTTCCTCAATATTAGAAACCGCTACCATGCTTCGATAGTTTAACCGTTTTCTGCCGTTTAAAAGCGTATAGGACACGTCTGCCAGATTCACATCAGCATGATCTTTCAAATAACGAGCCAGCCTTTTCGACTGTTCGTCAAGAGATTTTTCTGTTTGTGCGGAAAAAGCAAGCAGTTGATATCTTCTGCTCCCTCCTGATGCCTCTCTTTCCGGAGCTTCCTCAAGTACGACATGGGCATTAGTTCCTCCCATCCCGAAAGAACTTACTCCGGCTCTTAAAGGAAACTCGGGGTTTTTCCACTCTGTCAATTTATCATTCACGTAAAACGGGCTGTTCTCAAAATCAATTTTTTCATTCGGTTTTTCAAAGTTAATACTTGGAGGAATCATCCGGTGTTTCAAAGCAGCGGCCGTTTTAATCAAACCAGCGATTCCAGCGGCATTGTCAAGATGCCCAATATTTGCTTTGACTGAACCAATACCGCAAAACCTTCGTTTTTTTGTGTGAAATGCCAGCTTTAACGCTTCAATCTCAATCGGATCTCCAAGCATCGTGCCGGTACCATGGGTCTCTACGTACGTAATACTCTCAGGCTCTACTTCTGCCATGTAATGAGCTGCCTTGATTGCGTTTGCTTGTCCTTCCACACTTGGCGCTGTAAAGCTCACCTTATCCGACCCATCATTATTTATAGCGGATCCTTTCACGACAGCATAAATCGAATCCCCGTCAGAAACAGCATCCTCCAGCCGTTTCAAAACGACGAGCCCGGCTCCATTGCCATTTACAGTCCCTTTGGCACTTGCATCAAATGGCCGGCAATGTCCATCTGGTGAAAGAATCATGCCGTCCCGGTAGACATATCCCCTTTTCTCAGGCAATGTTAGCGAGACCCCTCCAGCTAAAGCCATATCGCAATCACCGCTTAAAAGCGCCTGGCATGCCAAATGAACAGCAACCAATGAGGATGAACATGCCGTCTGAACGGTGTAGCTCGGCCCTTTCAAATTCAATTGGTGGGAGAGTCTTGTACTGAAAAATTGTGAGCCATTTAACAGCTCGGCTTCTTTAATGAAATCTTGCACGTGACGGTAAATCGTATCCATCCAGTACAAGTTCGTCGAGCTCCCGATGTAAGTCCCGACTAATCCGTTCATATTATCCGAAGAGTAGCCGCTATTCTCCAATGCTTCCCAAGCGCATTCATGCAAGATTTTCAGCTGGGGATCCATCACTTCTGCTTCCCGGGGAGAATATTGAAATAAATCAATATCAAACCATTCTGTACCAGTAATGGCCCCTCCCGCCTTTACGTAATTTGGGTTTTGGAGTGTTTCCCGGTCAATTCCTCCCTCCAAGAGCTCTTCATCAGAGAATATCGAAACCGATTCTTTGCCTTGCTTCAAATTTTCCCAAAATTCGCCGATCGTCTGTCCGCCGGGAAACCGGCAGGACATCCCGATAATCGCGATCTCCATCCCGTTTGTTTCTGGCATGCTACGATCCATTCCAATCCCTCTTTCTTTGCCTTCTCTGTTTCAGCCTATTTCTCGATTCCTCCATCACATTGCCTCTATCCGCATTCTCGTTTTCAGGAGTCCGATTCTCATTCTTCGATTTGACTTGCTCAGCTAGAGAATAAATGGTCGGGTGTCTGAATAGCTCCACAACACTTATATCAATCTCTAATTCTTCTTTCAACCGTTCATTCACTTGAATAATCGTAAGTGAATTTCCGCCAAGTTCAAAGAAATGATCATGGATCCCTACTTGATTCATCCCCAGTATTTGTTTCCATATATCAGCTATCCTTTTTTCAAGATGGGATGAAGGTGCTGTATAAACAGTTTTTGACTGTAAATGATCCTCATCATTTCTGTTTTGCAGCGCCTTTCGATCAATTTTATCGTTGGCTGTTAACGGCATTTGTTTTAACTGGACAAAGGATGCAGGGATCATGTACTCAGGTAATTTATTTTTCAAATAAGCCCTTAATTCAGCGGCCGTCATTTCTTGCTTTGTAATGACATACGCACATAAATAGCTTTCCCCGTTCGGATTTTGTTTGGCGATCACAACTGAATTCTCTATAGAGCGATGGTTGATCAGATGATCATTGATTTCGTCCGGCTCGATTCGCACTCCGTTAATCTTTACCTGGTGGTCGATTCTTCCGATATACTCAATGTTTCCGTCCGGAAGCCATCTGGCAAGATCCCCCGTTTTATACATCTTTTTATCCGGGAAAATGGGATCGGAGACGAACCGTTCGTTTGTCAAATCCGGTTTGTTAATATATCCTCTTGATACACCGGCTCCTCCAATACAAAGCTCTCCTGTTGCTCCGATAGGTACAGGCTGATCATCACGATCTAAAATGTACGCCCGATAGTTGCTTAAAGGTTTACCGATAGGAAGGCTCGTTCCTTTTTCAGCTTCCGTGCAGGTATAGAGGGTTGAGAAAATCGTTGCCTCTGTTGGACCGTACAGATTCAAGATGTTATCGGCATGAACGGTACGGCGCAGTTCATCATATAGCTTCTTAGTAAAAACCTCACCCGCTACAAAGATATAACGGAGCCGATGATTGGTTGATTCACTGATAATCAAAACTTTCAAATGAGCTGGTACAGCCCCCAAAATATCGATCTTGTTGTTTTCAATAAAGGTCCAAAGCTTCCCAGGTTCTCCGACCAGCTCCTTATCGGGAATAAAAAGCGTCCCTCCGGAGAGGATCGGAAGAAAAATCTGCTGCACAGAAACATCGAAAGTCATCTTCGCAAGCAGCATGTGACGATCTTCCTTTTCGATTTGCAAGTCGGAAACCAATCCCTTGATCTGATTGATAAGATTTCGATGTTCGATCATCACGCCTTTTGGATTCCCAGTTGTTCCGGACGTATACATGACATACGCTAAGTCTTCAGGTTTATTGATATTTTCAAGGCGACTGACTTCTTCACCGCAAAACGTTTCTTCATCCAGCGAAATCACTTGCTGTTTAAAAGGTGGCGTTTCCTCCAGCGAGCGCTCCGCTAAAATCAATTTGCAATCGCTGTCTTCCAAGAGATAGTTTATCCTTCTGATCGGAAAACCGGGATCAATCGGCAAAAACGCGCCGCCTGCTTTTAGTATCCCGAGAAGCCCAATCATCATATTTAAAGATGGTTCAGACATAATCCCGACAATTGTATTCCGTTGTACGCCTTTTTTTCGTAAAACGCGTGCCAGCTGATTCGCCTTCATCTCTAATTCAGAGTAAGTTAGAGTGTTCTCTTTCCAATGGAGAGCAGTTTTTGATGGAACGTCTTTGGCTTGTCCTTCAAATAACTCTTGAATCGCCATTTGATAGGAATATACTTTTTCTGTCTTGTTGAATTCAGAAAGCAGGGTATGCTTCTCCTCTTCGGAAATCATCTGAATTTTTTTTAATGGCCAATCGATCGTTTTGGTTATTTCATTAAGCAAACGAATAAAATGATCGGCCATCCTTTGTATGGTAGTCTTCGCAAATAAATTTGATCGATATTTGAATTTAAAATCGATGTTGTTTTCTGTTTCCACTGCATGAATGAAGAGATCAAATTGCGTCATGCTGCTTTCAATCGCTATATTTCGAAATGATAAATCCCCGGCATTGGTAAACGTATTCTCGTTCATATCAAGAGCAAACATAATATCAAAAACCGGATTTCTTCCTGGATCCCGGTGAACGTTTAATTGCTCAACCAACACTTCAAATGGATATTCTTCATGATCAAGGGCTTTCAGTACAGCATCCTTCACTTCATTCAATAACGTACGGAACGTTTTTTCGCGGCTTGGAAAGTTTCTCATGACTACCGTATTGACAAACATGCCGATGACCTTTTCTAACCCAGACCTGGATCTGCCTGCTGATGGAGAGCCGATTACAATATCTTCCTGTTCGGTATATTTAAAAAACAAGACATTCAATGCAGAAAGCAATACCATATAAAGGGTCGACCCATTTTCCGCTGCTATTTTTCGTAAGCGGTACGTCAAGTTGTCTTCTGCTGTAATGAACACGCAATCCCCTTTTTCGTCCTGCATTGGAAGACGCGGATAATCTGTATTTAATTGAAGGACAGGAACTCCTTCTTTAAACAAGTTCAGCCAATACTTCTCTTTCTGTGTAAACTCACCAATCTGAAAAAATCTCTCCTGCCATACGGCATAGTCCCGATACTGCAGGTTAACCTGAGGCAAATCTTTTCCTGAATAGTATTGAGTAAATTCCTCCATGATAATATCCATTGAAATACCATCAAAAACGATATGATGAGCGTCAGTCACCAATAAATGCTTATTTTTTTCAAGTCTTATCACATAAATATGAAAAAGTGGCGGCTTTTCCAAATGAAAAGGCTTGATAAGACTTTTGACCGTTTCCATTGCCTCTTCCTCTTTTGCATCGACAATTTCAACCGAAACGTCGACACGTGGATGAACAAACTGCATCAACTGACCATCGACAAACGAAAAAGACGTACGCAACGCTTCATGACGATCGACAAGAGTTTGAAAGGTTTCGATTAATTTATCAAGATTCAGCTGACCTTCTATCATTGTTGCAGCTGGCAAATTGTAAGCGACTGAATCCCTGCTTAGCTGCCAGAGAATGTATAATCGTTTTTGCTGAGAAGAAACGGGATAACATTCTTTTTCTGCGACAGGCAATACATTGGAGTCTTTATTTTGACTCTTGTCAGAAATTAGAGCCGTGATTTCCTTTATCGTTGGTTTTTTAAACAATTCATTTAATTTCAGATTGGTTTCAAATTCCTGGTTGATTTTAAGTATGATGGAAGCCGCCTTTAACGAATGTCCTCCTAGTTCGAAAAAGTTATCATAAACACCGATTCGTTCACTAGTAAGTACGTCCTCCCAAATTCGCGTAATTTTCTCTTCCACGTCACCTAGAGGAGCAACAAAACCTTCGCCTGCTGCTTGATCCATATAAGGTTTTGGCAAAGCATGCCGATCAATTTTCCCATTTTGATTATGAGGCATGGTTTTCAGTTGCGTGAAATAAACCGGCACCATATATTCCGGCAGCCGTTTCATAAGGAAATTTCTTAATTCAGAAATCGTGATCGTTACCTCAGATGTAAAATATGCACTTAACTCTTTTGTGCCTTGAGGATCTTCCATTGCGATGACGGCTGCCTCTTCTACATCAAGATGCTTCATCAGGCATATCTCAATCTCTCCGGTTTCTACTCGAAAACCTCTGATTTTTGTTAAATTGTCTTTTCTGCCGAGAAATTCTACATTTCCATCAGGCAACCACCTTGCCATATCTCCTGTTTTGTACACTTTTTTCCCTGGGACAGACGGAAAATCAACAAACTTAGCATCCGTTAACTCCGGTGCATTGGCATACCCGTGTGACATACCGGCACCGGCAATACATAATTCTCCTGAAATTCCGATCGGCAAAAGGTTCATATTTTGATCAACAATGTAGATTTCCGCATTATCGATTGGCTTGCCGATCGGAATTGTTATCATTTGCTTGATTTCCAGATTGCTAATCCTGTAGAAAGCGGCGATATCCGTGCACTCCGTAGGACCATAAGTATTGACAATTTCGCTTTTGAAATTGTCTGACTCCGCTAGTGGCATCAGTCTTTTGCAATGAACGGATTCGCCACCTAAGAAAACGTGCTTCAATGATGCCAATCTACTGAAATCCGATCGTTCATTGTAATCCACTAACGGGTAAAAACCGCTTGGCGTGCAATTGATCGTTGTAATGTTTTGCAAATGAATATAGTTTGACATTTCATTGTAATCGTATATTCCAGGCTGAAAAAGGTGCAGTTTCGCCCCTATGATTATAGGAGCAAACACATTCTTATGTGCGGTATCAAAGCTGATTGGGGCAATTAATAAGACATTGTCCGTTTGACTCATGCCAAATTCATTCGTATACCAGCTGAGCAGATTTACAAATGAGTTTCTTTTCACCATGACGCCTTTTGGCTCACCCGTACTTCCGGATGTATAAAGTACATACATTAAACTTTCCGGTAAAATGGTCAATTCCAAATTTTCTTCCATTTCAGCATGCGTATCCTTGCTTAAGATCGTATTGATATTAATCGATCGAATATTCTGTTTATGAAACTCCTGATTGACATTGTTCGTTAACATAATGTCTACGCCTGAGTTGCTTATCAAATAATTGATGCGTTCTTCCGGATAGTCGTGGCTGATTGGCAAATATGCTCCTCCAGCCTTTAACACCCCTAATAAAGCAATTGGAAGTTCGAGCGAGCGATCTAACATAATCCCTACTATTTTATTTTCAGTAATTCCCTGCTTAACCAATTCATTTGCCAGATGGTTCGCTTTTTTATTTAATTCCTGATAGGTTAGCTTCTGATCTTGAAAAATAACGGCTGTCTCGTGCGGAGTTTTGGATACTTGCATCTCAAACAGCTCAACCACTGATTTGTCCTTAGGATACTCTGTAGATGTACTGTTAAACTCGTAAAGAATACAATCTCTGTCTGTGGATAAAAAATCGATATCGGAAAGGCGGGTACTTGGCTTTTTCACTAATGCTTCAACAAAAACAGTCAGCATGTCTGTCATTTTTTCAATGCGTTCTCTTTCATTTGCCTGGCTAGTAATCGTGCAAACAATATTTCTTCCATCCCAATGAAAACGAAAAGTTGTATCGGCATTTGATCTGTGAACTTTTAGGTCATGTTGAATATTATCAAGCTGGATAATTGTACGCGGTTTTAGACGATTGGCTTTTCTAGGCTCTAATCCAAGCAGTTTTGCTAAATGATCGTATGATACATTTTGGTTTTTATTTGCTTCTGAAATATTTTTCTGCACTTCAAGCAGTAGGTCTTTACATGACATGCCGCTATGAATATCACTTCGAATAATCAGGTGATGATCTTGATAAGCCCTGCCTGATTTTGATCGGATAACAGGAGTTCCGATTGATACATCACGGCTTCCGGAATAGATAGAAAGCAAGTATTTCACACCAGCCGTCAAGATAATCAAAAGTCCATATTCCGATTCATTCGCAAGTCTGATCATTTCATGTGAAAGGTCATCTGACAATTGATAGGTAAAAAGATCACTTTCCTCTTCTATGTCCTTAATTTTTTTGTGATCCTGCGTAAAACTGCTCATGTTTATATCTCCGGAAAGTTTGTTCAGCCAAAATTTTTCTTCTTCCGTTAAAGTGTCTGGATAATAAGCGTGTTTACTCATAATGACCTCCTCACATTAACCATTGTTGTATTGATTAGATCAACTGTATCCAGTTAATTTTCTTTTTAAAAAAAGATCTCCCGGAAAGCTGCAGATCCGTATGTCTTTCGAAGTAAAATCCGTCCATTTATACAGGTCTTCTTTCTTCATATCTCTAAGACGGTAATTCTGGTTTTAGTTATGTATTCTTCTTTTTCTCCATTCATTTTCTTCACTCATATCTTAAGAAGAGAAGAGAAGCCTTATTCACCATTTTTTTACATCATTTATAAGTGACGAGGCCTCCCGTGTTATGTTTAAAAAACGAATAGCCGCAATTCTCACTATCACAAAGGAAAGCAAAAAAGCTCAATCAATTGATACTAAATATAAAATCAATCCTTAACTGCGTGACTTCTGTTTGTTCCAGAACGGGATACGGCCTTGAATATCATCAACGACCGATGAGAAGCCCGGTGCAAAAGACTTGAAAAATCCTGTGCAATGGTGTGCCTTTTGATATTCTGAATCCTCCATTAAGATCAGATGCGCCTTTTTAATGTTGTAATGCGGAACAGCAGGGAACAAGTGATGCACCAAATGATACGAATTCCGGTGGGGATGGAGGAGAGTCCTCTCAAACCAATTCCCAAAAGAATTTCTTGAAGCAAATATCTCTTGATCTGTCTCCAGTCCAGCATGTTCTGCCATTTCAGCCCAATACTTCAGCACCTGGAAGGTTGTTAAAAATGGAACAACCCAGAATAAAAGCAGCTCCTGCCAAAATCCAAAAATGATGGAACTGATAATGATAGCTCCCCAATATAACGTGCGGATGATTTGATCAAAACGAGGTTCGTCTTTTGCATAAGCGGTCACTTTGATCATTCCGACTAAATAATTGGGTACATGCACCAAGAACAATGGCTTTAAGAAATGAAGAAGAAAAAATTGCACCCTGCTTTTCGTTGGATTATCCAAACCAACAATCCGATATCTTTGCTTATCAGGGTCTGCCTCACTCCATAAATACTTGTGGTGTGTCATGTGACCCTTGCAGTAGGCTTTATAAGAAATCATAATTGGATAAGCTGCAAAGAAACACGCAATCCACTTATTTAATTTACGGTTTTTAAAAAGCATACGATGACTTGACTCATGCATCATGATATCCAAGCCGCGCATACGGCTCCCAATAATTACGATGCTTATGAGATAGATCCAAATCGAAGGTATAAAAAAATTGATCCCGATGGCTACGGAGATAATAAGCCAGTCCAGCCCGATCGCAAAAAAATTATACCAGTTGTTACGTTGCTGTAATTCTCGAATTTTCAACACAATTTCTCTCGAAAAACGATGTTTCTCTAATTCCTGCGGGTGATTTTGTTTCAATTCGTCAGCTTTATTGATCATGTGATTAACTCCTTTTTCATAGAAATTAATTAGATTTATTTATGACCTGAAACATTTCATATCATTTGTTTATAAGAACTATAAACCAAAATCCATGACGTCTATTACAGATCGTTCTAGCTAACTACCAATTCACCCGTTGTATAACTCATTGTTAGTGTTCAGATATTTTCACATTAAAGAGTCCTGCTTTTTTCAGAAAAAAGTTGATCAATCCCAGTTACAATTGGGATTACGCTCTGTTCAATATTTGATAAGATATGGGATTGAATCTTTGTTTTTTTATTGACAGATGAATGAACTCTCACCCCCGGATCGTATCCAAATATGAAATATTTCAATACCTCATCATTTTCCACTGCCATCCAAACTCCATATCCATAACATAAACCCTCGTTCTTCACATAAGGAGACAGTAATTTATCTACATACTCTTTCCCAAGAAGTTTTCTATCAAATAATCCATTCCAAAACTTTGCTAAATCTAAAACAGTTGTGAAAGCACCGCCATCTGGGCCTCCTATAATAGGAACGGAATAGATATTCGTTCTCCAAGTCCCATCTTCATGATCTATGTAGCCCAGCGCCGTCCGTTCAGGGAGTTGATCCATCCGGAAAAAGCCGGAGTCTGTCATCTCACAAACTTGAAAAATATTTTCCTTCACATACTCTTGAAACGTTATGCCTGTCATTTTTTCTACAATTAATCCTAGTAGAATAAATCCTGCATTACTATAAGAAAACTTACTACCCGGTTGAAACTTCATCTGCTGATCCTGGAACATGGGTAAGAAATCATTAGGCGATTGAATCGAGTACATTGGGACCGCTTTCCACAACTCTTCAAAATCACTCATTACTTCTTCATCGAAATAATCTGGTATGCCTGAGGTGTGGGTTAATAAATGATGAATGGTAATCGAAGGATGAAAATGTTGAAATGAGATATCGAGACAATCCTTGATACAGGTATCAAACGTTATTATTTCCTTTTCTACTAGCTGACATATTGCTACAGAGGTGAAGATTTTACATCCCGAAGCCATGCCAAATCTGGTACGTGTCGTAATAGGAAGATGTTCACTGCGATTGGCATAGCCGAATCCTTTTTCAAAGATTTTTTTTTCATTTTGAATGAAGATAGCACCGGAAAATGGCAATCTGTCATTGTAATTCGATACTATCTCTTCTATTCGTTTTGTAAGTTCCATTCTATCCATTCCTCTATTCTTTAAATATGAACACTCCAATTTAGATAATTACGATCCAGAATCTTTTTAGGAATAGAAATTTTCGTTCGTTTGTAAAATTTTTATAATTTATAGTCTGTATAATTTGTTACGACAGGTAAATTAGAGAGGTGACATGTTAAATATCGCTCCTCGCTGCCTAAGTAAAGGATCAGAAAATATTTATAAACATTGTCCTTTAGTGCGCAGAGGAATTTGAACGATTTCATATTGTCTTACAGAGAAGTGATTTTTTCATCAGCAATGCTGAGGAAAAAGAGGGTGAATCTAGGAAAGCCTTTATATTCATCAGTTTTTCATCAACTCAAAGCTCAAAATGTCTCACAATTTTGTACAATCGCCTCCTTCAGGGTATGTAACATGTTAACTCCTTCAAAATAAAAATTAGAGGTCAAAATGAGATATCGAAAAGTTCTGTATTTTCCGATAGTTCTATGCTGGAAATGCTAAATGAGTTAACGAATGCAAAAACACTTCTAATACCAAATCGGATAATTGTCATAGATATCATGACGGCACTTCATAAAATACAAAGAAAAACTCATGCTGGGCAGGAAACAAAGCGTGGATAGTCTTTCCTGATTTTCTTCATTTTAGAAAAATTGAAAAATCTAGAATTAGTATATCACACACATATTAACAATCCAATTAAAATCTTGAAATTGTTTTCAACTCAGAACAGACATCTTTACTTGATTCATATCTATACATCATAATTCTTGAATTCAAGGAATTACGTGAAATTTATATACTGTTTAAAATACTATCACTCTTTAATTATTTATGATTATTCTGTCATATATTTTTATTTCGATATAACAAATAATAATGATATTAGATATGTATTTCCCCTTTATTTGGTTTAATCAACCGTTACAAATAGTCCGAACGACCGGTTATTTTTATCCTTAAATTTTTAATCTGCAGATAGAAACACTGCAGCCGGCCCACTATTTAAAATAATCGGAAATAAAACGAAGGATATTTTTCAAAACCCAATCGTCCATATTAAACCCAAAACTGTTCTCTGGTAGGAGCTCTTTGTCCAATTGTTTTAACAAATGCTTTTTAACTTCCAAATTTCAAAGAAAGTGGATATCTGTCTTTTAATAGATTAAATTTTCAACATCTAAACAATATTTCTGGATGAAGAAATTCAAGGGAAAATCCATTCGCAGGAAGGAGATAAATTAAAATCGCCATGAGAAAGGATGCTCATTATTATCTCTCTGTTTGAACGATTCTTCCACTTGTGTACATTTTTTTATTTTTGCATTTGTTCCTTACTTTTTTGTTGCTTTACAAATATTGTAGGTATGCATATAATTAAAGTATATAGTGAATCATAGTAAAAAGGGACACCAGCTGCAACTGGCATCCCCTATATACAAGCTGCTCTGCATGAAGTGCAGCAACCTAAAATGAGAAATAATTCCCCATTACCGGTCAAAGCAGGGAGGAATTATTTCTTTTTATTCATAGAAATAATCACGGCTATCACAGATACGATTAGACTTGAAAACATGATCATCAAGACTAAGGTTTCGTAAAAGGATACCATCAGCATCACCCCCTCTCTTTCGAGGAAGTGGTTGCTGCCCACCTTGCTTATGCAACTGTATACATATAAATTATAGCATAACTGGTATATCCAGTTAGACGTTTTCATTAGATGTTCATCAGGTTTTCGTCAGCCAAAATTGAAGTGCCCTCCTCCCTTCACTACATAGTGAGCATTCCCCAGAATAGAAAACTCACTTTTTTCTTTTAGATATTACTCTTCTCATTAACTTGTTAATAAAACCAAATGGTAAGATGATTAAAAATAAATACATGGTTATTCGTTGAATCACCTTCCTTCTGTACAAAGATGGAAATGAGCCCATCAATGATAGGCTCATAACGAAAGTCGTTGGTCCAAATCAACATCAAATCTACTGTAAGGATTAATATGATTATAAATAAACGGTGAAAGTGCACTGAAATCCTCTGGAGTTATCTTTTCAAGCCATCCTTACTCCTTCGTATTGATTCCATTGGCCCAACTTGTTGTGCGATTCTTTCTGCAACTTGGAGATATGGGTACAACATCCATGGAAAAGTCGTGGCATCATAGTATTCCTGCCGATTTTCTTCAAGCTCGAGTGGTAAATCTACTTCAGGATTCTCGATTGGCGTCCGCGACCCAAATTTCCTTCTCTTGTTTGATAAGTAAGTCGCTTATCATAAAGCAATTGTGCTCCGACGACACTTAGAGCAAAATGAATCGCTTACTGGTGGCCACCTCTCGAATTGCAGCAGGAGTCCGAACCTTTAGAGTGATCGTATTCATCATGGAGGCGCCACCACTCGTACCTCGGGGTTTGCGGCCATCCCTCGGGCGAGTCCTCCTGTCGGCCGAACGGTGTCATGTCAAGCCAGTTGTAGGTGCCGAAGAGAATGTCGGTCCCGCGGTCCGTTGTGTGGTAAGTGTGAAAGACGTGGTCATTATCCCGGAGGAAGACACTTACACCACCCTGCTCGCCACCTTCATGGGTGGCCCCAAAGTCGTAGTTGAAATCGCTGCCGTACGAGGAATACCAAGGAACCGTCCAACCCATTCGCCGCTTGTAAGGGACGTATCACTTCATGATGGAACCAGGATCGGATCACCGCTGTCCGGTCTGTGAAAGTGGAGCGCGGGACACCAATACCAGAGTAGTGTCTCTTGCATGAATATGGGAGAGATGGCCGATGTTGTCAACGATAAATGAGCAGCTGAGCTGGCGGCGTCCATCGAAGAGGTTAATCAAACTCTCCTTACCGTTCGAACCCTCGAAAACGTAATCCTTTTCGATTTTCACCATCGGCAGCTTCCGGCGTTCTGCTGCCAACGCATCTTGCGCACGTCTAGCTTCCTTCTCTTTGATGAGAAGCTCCTTACGCGTGGTGAGCCAGTCGTTTTGAGAGACAACTTTTGGGAGTGCAATCTTGTTTTTTGCCAAATTAATGTTTTCTTTGTTCATTGTAATCGTCCTTTCTCTTAAAAGTTGTAGTTGATACCGAATACTTAGGCATAGAGCTTAAAAACTGGTTGACAATCGTGTGAGCGAACGGTCCCCTACTGGTCAACAGTTCCCTCTACTGGGGCAGACTTGACGCCGGTGCCAGCTTGGCCAAATCGTGCGGAAGTGATCGATTACATTACTTTTCATAAGATTATCACTTACACTTGCTGAATATTTCTTTTCGATTGCTCAATTAAAACCTCAGTATATAAATCGGTTGTTTTGTTCCCTTTATAAAATTCTTAATATTCATTAAGAACAGCTCTAGATTCAGATTATAAAATCGTCGATAATTAAATGTTTTAAAACCCCTTTTATAGATGATACTCCTCTCCCCATCATTAAAGAAAATAAAAATAGTTACAGAAATACAATCACGAAGCCCAGCGATAACAAGTCAAGCTTGTAGAATTTCAATATCGAATCGCATGAGGAATTTGTTTGTTTCTAAAATAACTGACTGCACCTAACACATCATTAATAGCTTAGCCTATTGGAAAACTTACTCTAAGTTTATCCTCGATAACCCTCAGTTCGAATTCCAAGATAATTCCCCTCCTTTAATGAAACCGCATACATTTGAGGATTTTTGTATTTCTCTCAATAATCTAATTGAAAATGAAATTTATATAGGCAAGTTTCCCTTCTTGGATCATTTCATATGATAAAAAAGAAACAGTTGAAAGGAGCTTTCTCATGTTCCCATTTTATACTTATGAATTTGACCCTTACAGGCAACAGTTTCCTGGTTCACCGCCTCCAGGGTTTGGCGGCCAAGGACAGCAGTTTCCCGGTTCACCTCCTCCAGGATTTGGCGGTCAAGGTCAATATACACCTGGTCCACCTTCGGGTCCGCCGCCGAGCTATATTCCGCAGCAGCAACAAGGCGGTCCGTCTGTTTATGCCGTTGATCCGGGCGGAATAAGAGGCTGTCTATTTCGTTTCACGTTTATTCGTTTAGAAAATGGCGCGAGATTCTGGTTTTTCCCTACCTTTGTCGGCCGCAGATCCTTAGCTGGTTACCGATGGAGACCTCGTCGGTATCGATGGGTTTACTTCGGCATTGACCTTGATGAAATCACTTCCTTTAGCTGCTAATAATCACGACATTAAGGCCGCTCCATTGCAAGAGCGGCCAGTATTATTTATGAATTATGTATTCTTTTTTCCAAAGCAAACAGCTCATCTTCCATGGCTTGTGCCTTATCTTCCAGCACTTTTCGGCAGTCTGATACCCCTAGATTATAAAAATACGGGCCAAGCTTTTCTTTTATAAAGGCAAAGGCTTGTTCGGCAGCAAGTTCGCCGATTTCTTCGTCCCTTTCTTCATAGAAAAATTGCTGAATATCACTGATAATCTGATCCTTCTCTTCTTTCTTCAATGAAAGATGCATGATATCACCCATTTCTTTTTCTTACTCACCATTCTTTACTTCTATCATCGCTTCCTATTATACCCCTGTTTCACCTTTTAAACTAGTTTATGGTATTACAAGAGTTGCTTATGTTCATTGAAAAATGCTTTTTTGGCAAGCTGTAAAAAGAGAAAAGTAGAGATGGAAACTCCGCCCAAGATTCCTAAAAGGATAGCGATTTGATATTGGATCGACAATAACGGACTGGTTCCAGAGAGAATTTGCCCTGTCATCATCCCTGGCAGAAAGATGATTCCCATCCCAAGCATACTATTAATGGTTGGAAGGATCGCGGAGTCAAACGCAGAGTTAACAATGGTTTTCATTGATTTTTCCGGAGTCGCACCCAGCATTAATGCTGCTTCCACATATCTGCGTTCGCTTTTCATCCCTTCCATTAGTCTTTTGATTGCAAGCGTTATTCCTGTCATTGCACCGCCGATGACCATTCCGCCAATCGTTATAAAGTAGCGCGGATCGTACCAAGGCTCTAAATGAATAACGACAAATTGAAAATAGAAGAGAGCAACTAAAGGTCCTGTAAACATAGAAAGAATAATAACTTTCTTTAATTGCTTGTTTATAGGGTCTACTTGCTGAAAGATTGTATAAACGGCAAAAGCAAGCATGCACAAAATGACTATTACCGTAACAAATGGATTCGGCCTTTCAAATATATAAGCAAGTACATAACCGACTAGTGAAAGCTGAATGGTCATCCGGAGAGTTGCAAGAATAATGAGTTTTTCCCTTTTTACCCCTCTCCATTTCACGACTGCCACTAAAAATACAACAAATAAATAAGCAGCCGCCAATCTCCACAATTCGATTTCTATCACACCATTTGTCATTTTGATTCACCCATCCTTGATAACGTGATGATATGGTCTGATACCTCTTTCGCTGCCTCCACCGAATGGGTAACCATCACGACCGTCTTATTCTGCTCTTTCATTTCATGAATGAAGCTTCGTAATACATCCAGCTCTGTTTCTTCATCCAAAGCTGACGTTGGTTCATCCAACAAATAAACATCCGCCTCCATCGATAGTATCCGTCCAATTGCAACCCGCTGTTTTTCTCCTCCTGAAAACTGCATAGGATCATCGTCAAGGTTTTTATGTAAATGGACAATTCGCAAAAGTCTCTGCAGCTTTTCATCAGGCAAAGTCTCTTTTTCAGAAAAGTGTCTTCCTATATTTATATTCTCCCTGAGATCTCCATCAAAGATGACCGGTTCCTGACCAAGCATAACCACCCTTCTTCTAAGATTGACCGGATCAATTTTAGATAATGGCTTGTCTTTCATCCATATCTCTCCCTGATCCGGCTCAATCATTCGATTTAATAGCTTTAAGAAGGTGGATTTACCGGCTCCGCTTTGCCCCACAATCGAGGTCACACGATTTGCAGCAATATTTATGTCATCCAATGATAGAATCGTTTTGTACTGTACATTCTGTAAATGAAACATTCAAAACACTCCAATCGTTTATGTCATTCCCTTTCTAAAAAAAGCCCCATTCAACTCAATATTAGGCTATTTAAGAAAAAATGTCAGGCTATAACTTTCACAAAATCATCATCTTTTACTCTTTAAAAATTAAAACGTTTATGATAAAATGAAACATCCTTACAGAAGGGTGTGAGATAAATGAACAAAAGGATCATTATTAAGGTTTGTGTTCTTGTATTTGCCCTGGCTAGCATTCATTTATTCTCATTTTCTCATTCTCAGATCTTCCATCAAAGCAAAGTCATTGCTGATCACGAATCTGAGCAGGTAGTGACGAGCCATCAATCTGACAATGAGGATAAATTCCTTCTTGGGATATTCGGAAATGCAGAACAGCTCTTAAAACTTCTCCTTTTTACATCAGGGAGTCTCTTATTATTTCATGTTCTGCGAAACATTCGACGAAAAGGATTTATGCTGGCCGAGTTTTATCAGTCATCCTATCTTGGGTCATCATTTGTTCATCTGCCAGAATTGTAAAAATAATAACTGGAGGTAAACAAAATGATGATTTTTAGAGCCATTATCCTTGCTGCATTTTCAATTACTGCCTTAAATTTAGTACTATATCAAGGCATAGAATTTGTGCATGCATTTATGGATATGTTTCATCACGATAAAAACTGATCAATGTTTAAGAAACCCATCCCGCTTTTTCGGGATGGGTTTTATTTATTATTCTGTCTGTAGTTCGAGCCAGACATCCGTTACTTTTCCAGCGTCATCCTCATCTATAATAAATGAGCCATTGCTGTATCTGTCACTGTTTCTGTAATTCTTTACGTCCACTGTCTCTCGTATGCCTTTTTCGGATTCGATTCCAATTTGGCTGTCTGAATCACAAACGATGACAGTTTTTACCCGGTGAGGATTTTTCTTCAGCTCTCTCAGCATCTGAACTCCCCGCTTTGCCCTCGACGTTTTTTCGAATTCGGATATGCTCATTCGTTTAAATGCCCCTCTTTGGGTAACGAGAGCGAGCAGCGCACCTTCATCTGCAAGCTGTGCGGATACGACTAAATCATCCTCTTTTAAATTGATACCTTTGACTCCTGCAGCTCTTGCGCCAACCACACTGATTTCTTCTTCAGAAAACCAGAGTCCGTAACCTAAATATGTAGCGATGAACAGGTTTTTTTCACCATTTGCGACATGCACATCGACGACCTCATCGTCACCTTTAAGATTTATCGCAACGAGAGGCTTTGAATAGCGCTGGGCTTTATATTGGGCAAGTTCCGTTTTCTTTGCCATCCCGTTTTTCGTAATAAATACAAGATATTCATCCGTTTTGAATTCCTTGATCGGAATCGCCTTAACAATAGACTCATTTCCATCAATCGGAATCAGATTTGTAAAGTGCTGTCCGAGATCCTTCCAGCGGATATCAGGCAGTTCATGCACCCGGCAATAAATGAAGCTTCCTTTATTCGTGAATAACAAGACGGTGTCTGTCGTATTGACCTCAAATTGATGCAGTAGCCGGTCTGTTTCCTTCATGCCGAAATCCTGTCCGTTTGAGGCCGCATAGGACCGCTGGCTTGTCCGTTTGATATATCCGTCCTTTGTCACCGTCACATAGACATCTTCTGAGGCGACAACTACCTCGAGATTGATTTTGATTTCCTCAATTTTTTCTTCAATCACAGAACGGCGATCATCAGCATATGTTTTTCTCAGCTGTTTTAAATTTGTTGTGATTACTTTAAAAAGCTTACTTTCATCTGAAAGGATTGCTTCAAGCTCAATGATCTTCTTTTCTAATTCGCTTGCTTCAGCCTCTAACGCAGTAATATCGGTATTGGTCAATCGATAAAGCTGCAAGGATACGATCGCTTCAGCCTGAGGCTCTGTAAAAGCAAAGGCTTCGATCAAATTGTTCTTCGCGTCTCGTTTATCGTTTGAAGCACGGATGGTTGCAATTACTTGATCGAGAATGGAGAGTGCTTTTATCAGCCCTTCCACAATATGCTGTCTTTCCTTAGCCTTTGACAGCTCATACTTCGAACGATTAGTGATGACTTCTTTTTGGTGCTCGATATACGCATCCAAAATGGATGGAAGGCTCATTAGCATTGGCCTTCTTTTATGAATCGCCACCATATTGAAATTGTACGAAATTTGAAGGTCGGAATTTTTAAATAAAAAGTTCAACACACCTTGTGCATTAGCTTCTTTTTTCAGTTCAATGACGATGCGAAGACCTGTTCTATCTGTCTCGTCGCGAATTTCGGAAATTCCTTCGACCTTTCTATCCAGCCGGTATTCGTCCATTTTCTTGACGAGATTAGCTTTATTCACCTCATAAGGAATTTCAGAAATGACGATTTGCTGTTTCCCGCCTCTTACCGTTTCTATTTCCGTTTTCGACCGGACAATCACTTTTCCTTTCCCTGTTTCATAGGCTTTTTTGATTCCATCAATACCTTGGATAATCCCGCCTGTTGGAAAGTCCGGACCTTTAACGGCTCCCATAAGATCATCAACCGTGCAATTCGGTTTCCGTATACGCATGATGACGGCATCAATGACCTCACCTAAATTATGGGGAGGAATGTCCGTAGCGTATCCGGAGGAAATGCCGGTTGAACCGTTGACCAAAAGATTGGGAAACATCGCGGGAAGAACTAATGGTTCATTGCTCGTGTCATCAAAATTAGGAACAAATTCAACCGTCTGTTTTTCAATATCTCTTAGAAGCTCTGCCGCGATTGGAGATAGCCTTGCCTCTGTATAACGCATCGCAGCAGAAGGGTCTCCGTCAATGCTTCCGTTGTTTCCGTGCATTTCCACAAGAATGTTTCGCACTTTCCACGTTTGGCTCATTCGAACCATTGCTTCATAAACGGATCCATCACCGTGCGGATGATAATTACCGATCACATTCCCTACCGTTTTTGCGGCTTTGCGGAAGCTCTTGTCGTGAGTATTTCCATCCTGGTGCATCGCATATAAGATTCTGCGTTGAACGGGTTTTAGCCCGTCTCTTGCATCCGGCAATGCACGATCCTGGATAATGTATTTGCTGTACCGGCCAAACCGGTCGCCAATGACCTCTTCAAGAGGCAGGTCATGGATTTTTTCTACTTGTGACATGTGTACCTAAACCTCCTCAGGTGGCTTTAGAGGGTTTCATTTTCTAAAATATTACTTTCCTCTTCAAGTCCAAACGCTACATTTTTTTCAATCCATTTTCTTCTCGGCTCTACTTTATCTCCCATCAACGTTGTTACTCTTCGTTCAACTCTTGCAGCATCATCGATTCGTACCCGGACAAGCGTTCTTGATTCTGGGTTCATCGTGGTTTCCCATAGCTGGTCGGGATTCATCTCACCCAGTCCTTTGTATCGTTGAATCGTAGTGCCTTTCCCAACTTTTTTGAGAATAGCATCTTTTTCTTCGTCAGACCAAGCGTATTCAATGATTTCTTTTTTACCCTGTCCTTTGCTCACCTTGTAAAGGGGCGGCATCGCGATAAATACCTTCCCCTGTTCTATGAGAGGCTTCATATAGCGATAGAAAAACGTCAGGAGAAGTACTTGTATATGGGCGCCATCCGTATCCGCATCTGTCATTATGACTACTTTATTGTAATTGATATCCTCAACTTGGAATTCAACTCCGACCCCGCCGCCAATGGCATGGATGATCGTATTGATTTCCTCATTTTTAAAGATATCAGACAGCTTTGCTTTTTCTGTATTGATCACTTTTCCCCGAAGAGGCAAAATCGCCTGAAATTTTCGGTCTCTCCCTTGTTTTGCGGAACCTCCGGCAGAATCACCTTCGACAAGGTAAAGTTCATTTCTTTCGGGGTTTCTCGAGCCAGCTGGTGTCAGCTTGCCGCTTAATGTTGTCTCAGACCGCTTTCTTTTCTTCCCGCTTCTTGCTTCTTCTCTTGCCTTTCGAGCGGCTTCTCTCGCCTGAAACGCTTTGATAGATTTTTTCACCAGCAAGCTTGCCGTTTCCCTGTTTTCTTCAAGAAAATAAGCCAATTGGCCGGAAATGATACTGTCGACTGCAGACCTGGCTTCACTCGTACCTAGTTTCCCTTTGGTTTGCCCTTCAAACTGAAGAATCTCCTCAGGTATTCGTACCGAGATAATAGCGGCCAATCCTTCCCGAATATCCGTTCCTTCCAAGTTTTTATCCTTTTCTTTTAATAAGCCGACCTTGCGGGCATATTCATTAAAGGCGCGGGTCAGTGCTGTTTTCGCGCCAGACTCGTGTGTGCCACCGTCTTTTGTGCGAACATTGTTTACAAAGGATAAGATGTTATCAGAATAACCATCATTAAATTGGAAGGCAAAATCGACCTCAATCCCGTTTTGCTCGCCTTCAATGGAAACCACTTCACATAGAGGATCCTTTTCTTCATTTAAATAGCTTACAAACGCTTCAATTCCAGTTTCGTAAAGATATTCTTCTTTCGTATCATTGCGTTCATCGATTAACTCTATTTTCAAGCCTTTGATTAGAAATGCCGATTCCCTTAATCTTTCGGAAAGCGTATCAAAATTATAGGCTATCGTGCTGAACATTGTTGGATCAGGCTTAAAATGAATGAGTGTGCCAGTTTTTTTCGTCGTTCCGATTTTATCTAATGAGGTAGCCGGTTTGCCTCCGTTTTCAAAGCGCTGCCTGTACATATTTCCATCCCGCTCTATCGTGACTGTCAGCCATTCGGACAGCGCATTAACGACAGACGCACCAACACCATGCAAGCCGCCGCTCGTTTTGTATCCGCCTTGTCCAAACTTTCCTCCGGCATGAAGGACTGTGAGGATGACTTCAGGCGTGGGTTTTCCAAGCTTATGCATCCCGGTTGGCATCCCTCTCCCCCGGTCCTGGACGGATATACTGTTATCTTTATGTATTTTAACAATGATGTGTTTACCATTGCCGGCCAGCACTTCATCCACTGAATTATCGACGATCTCATAGACGAGGTGATGGAGCCCCCTGCTATCTGTCGAGCCGATATACATTCCCGGGCGTTTTCTAACCGCTTCCAGGCCCTCGAGTACTTGTATGGAATCATCATTATAATCAAACTGCTGCTTCATAGCCAAGCGAATAAACCCCTTTCTTTTCGACCAAAATACATTAATAATTTGTTTATCATATCGGTTGAAAAGAGAGCACTTTTGATTTTATTAACTCTCTTTTATATTTCGGGAATATTTGAATTCAATATTATAGGTGTATTTATATTTCAATTCAAGATGGTTTTTATTTTATTTGTTTTACAAAATACGAACGTATGTTTTGTATTGTAAGGAATATTTAAGAAAATAGCAAGCAGGGACGGAGATTCTCTTACAGTGCAAAAGCTGTCCAAGCTTCATTGTACCTGATTCGCTGATGAATTTCTTTAAAAAACGCAAAAATCCTTGAATGATCAAGGATTTTTATGAATGACTCGGTTTTGTTAAAGAATGTGCAACTTTGATGCAGAAATCCATAATAACTGGATGTCCCTCAGCTTTTAAGAGCTTGTAGGCTTCTTCATTAGCAATTCCCTGCTGCGCCCAAAATACATCAGCGTCGGCTTCTAAAAATTCTTTTGCAACTGCCGGCAAATGCTCGGAGCGGCGAAACACGTTGACAATATCAACATGACCGTCGATTTCCTTCAAGCTTCCTACAGCTTTTACTCCTAAAGCCTCATCGATTGTAGGGTTGACGGGAAGGATCTCATAGCCAGCATCCTGCATTGCTTTAGCAACCATGTATGACGTACGGCTTGAATTATTTGACAAGCCAACGACTGCAATTCGTTTGCTCTTTTCTAAAATATTTTTTATTTCCTCTTTTGAAGGGTTTTGCATATAATCATCTCCTTAGTAAGTAGTGTACCTTATCCTAGTGATTTATTTCAAAAAATTGAATACCGCCACGATTCTTGTAAGCAAACTTTACAAAAACATCACGACTGAATATCTATTCTCATGGTACAATAGGTGTACGTTAGCTGCAGGAAAAGGAGAAGAAAAGTATGGTAACTGCTTTATTATTTGTTGCTGCTTATTTGCTTGGCAGCATTCCATCCGGTTTAATCGTCGGAAAACTTGGGAAAGGTATTGATATCAGGGAGCACGGAAGCGGGAATTTAGGAGCAACGAACGCATTTAGAACACTAGGCGTTCCGTCCGGTTCAATTGTTATTGTTTCTGATATATTAAAAGGAACAATTGCGGCAAGCCTCCCATATTTTTTTATAGAACCAACAGTTACACCATTATGTTTGCTTTTGGGTGTCGCTGCAGTAATAGGTCACATCTTCCCTGTTTTTGCAGGATTTAAAGGCGGAAAAGCAGTAGCTACGTCTGGAGGGGTCTTGCTCTTTTATTCCCCTTTGTTATTTATTACAATGATCGGAGTCTTCTTTCTTTTGCTTTATTTATCAAAATACGTTTCCCTGTCGTCGATGCTTGCCGGGATCTATGCAGTGATTTTCAGTTTATTCACCGGTGATCTTTTTCTGATCATCATTGTATTGGCATTGACGAGTGCCGTCATTTACAGGCATCGAGCAAATATAAAGAGGATCATGAATAAAACGGAACCGAAAATCACTTGGTTATAAGGATCGATTTCCTAATCAAACATTCGGATAAGGAGTGGAAAGAAAATGGATGTCAAAATAGATGCGAATGCGCTGAATTGGTATAAAGACGAATTGGATTTGCAGAATGGCGACTATGTCAGATTTTTTGTTCGCTACGGTGGCTGCAGTGCAGTTCAACAAGGATTTTCATTAGGTGTTGCTAAGGATCGCCCTCAGCATCTCGGCGTCAGCACTGAAGTTGAAGGCATTACCTTTTTTATCGAAGAGCAGGATGTTTGGTATTTCGACGACCATGATCTCGTCGTAGGTTACAGCACTTCCTTGGAAGAACCTGAATTTCAATATGCCTAAGGCCACTAAAATAACCGCACATTCGTTTTGTGCGGTTATTTTAGTTTAAATCGCTTGATATGATCAAATAGCTTCTCTTTTTTTAATATCATCAGCTGCTTTTCTCCCATTAGATCAAAGTGGGGATATTTTGTTCGATGATGAATCCATTCTTTTTTTAACCCGTACTTCTCGCCCCATTTAGCAAGCTTTGCGATATCACTTGAGCCGGCTTTTGTCACTGTAGTTGAATCGGGATACCGATCATCCAGCTAAAAGTGGGTAAGAAAAGCAATATTCCCTTGCAAAACATTGCTTTTCCACTCATTCAGCTCGTCGCGTTTTACACCAAATGCCATCTTATTTTTTCGCCTCTTCATACGCTTTGTGCCATTCCGGGTAATACTTTCTAAATTGAATCGGCTTAAAGTTCTCTTTTTTTACACAAATATGAGAAGATGTCCCCGTCAGCGCTGTTTCGTTGTCCGGCGTTTTAATTTCATAACCGTATGTCGTTTTAAAACCGTTATATGCTTCAACCCACGTATATACGATAGCTGTCTCCCCATAATGGAGAGATTTTTTATAGCTGACAGCGATATCAATTACGGGAGAGATAATCCCATCTTTCTCCATATCCGCATAGGAAAATCCCATCTCTTGAATTAAGGCCGTTCTTCCAAGCTCCATCCAAATCAAATAGTTGGCATGATACACGATTCCCATTTGATCAGTTTCAGCATACCTGACCTCGATTTCTTTTTTTGAAATATACATGCTGCTCACCCCTGTAAGACGTATCACCTTTCATCTTAGCACATGAATATTTTCCTAGCCAAAATAAAAAACCAGGAAACCCTGGTTCTTACTCATTATTTTGCCGGTCGGCCGATTCATCCTGTATTTCACTTCGCATCGATTCTATGCTTTCTGCTCTTCTTTTATTTTTTGCTTGTATTTGTTCTTTTTCATCATTTGAGGCAAATTGCAGCGTGTCTTCCGCTTCTTCGAAATTTTCGATTGTATTCTGAACCATATCCTGAAGTTTTTCGACGTTGTCCGAACGATTATCCGGGTTTGGTTGGTTGTTTTCTGTCATTGTCTATTCTCCTTTTGTTTGAATAATATCCGGCTGTTTATTGGACTTGTCACTCATTTTTTTTCCTTTGTTGCGATTGTTTTCAATCGGTTTGGTTCCTAAATGATTCGGTGCGAACCTTGATTGCTTGTCATGTTGGTTTCCGATGTTCATTCCCTCCTTTACTCATAGAGTGCGCAAAAGAGGAAAAGAACATGAAAGAAAAATGAAAAAATTACTTTTGCCTAAACCTCTCATCCAGCTTTTCTTCCAGCTGGCTCATGTATTCCGTATTATTCATCAGCTCTCGTTTATTTTCCAGAACCAATTCCTCAAGCGTTTTTCGTCTCATTTTCTTCATCACTATCACCTCCACAATCATTTTTCACCATCAATACCATCCTTCATACAAAAATCAAATAAGAAAAAGCTATCTTTTATAGATCAGATAGCTTTTGTTCCATTTCTTTTAATGTCATACTGCCAAGCTTGATTTCTGTAATGATTCCTTCTTCATTTATGAGAAACGTCGTCGGATACGAAATAATCTCATACCGTGCATTGATCCCTTTCTCATCCAACAAAACCGGAAAGGTAATATTGTGTTTTTCGGCAAAATTCCGAACTGCTGCAGAGTTTTTTTCAGAGGATGTAAAATTGACGGCTAATACGGCCACCTCTTCCTCACTTTTATTTTGAAGCGTTTCCAAATCTGGCATTTCTTCAATACACGGCTTGCACCATGTCGCCCAAAAATTCAAAAAGACTTTTTTTCCTTTGTAATCTGAAAGTGAGACAGCTTTACCGTCTAACGTTTGCAATGTGAAGTCCGGAGCTTCATTACCCTCAGAAATACCTATTGCAGGCTTTTGATGAGTAAAAACATTCCAAATCGCAAAACAGGTTAATCCCAGAAGAAAAGCCACGGCAAAAAATTTAATTTTCACTGTAATCTCCCTCTCAACAATTTAAAAAGAAGAGAAAGCCTTGCTTGGCCTTCTCTTCTATTCCATAGACTTACTTCAATTTTTCGCGAAGTACCATTTGCAGGATACCGCCATGGCGATAGTAATCAATTTCGATCTCGCTGTCAAAACGAACGAGGGCTTCAAATGATGTAACCTCACCCTGTTCACTCGTCGCTCTAACCGTAACGATATCTCGAGGTTTAACTGTTTCATCAATATCCACTTCAATGGTTTCTTTTCCAGTTAACCCTAATACTTCGGCGTTTTCACCTTGTTTAAATTGAAGAGGAAGAACTCCCATCAATACTAGATTGCTTCTGTGAATTCTTTCAAAGCTTTCGGCTATTACTGTTTTAATACCAAGAAGGTTTGTTCCTTTTGCCGCCCAGTCGCGGGATGATCCCATGCCATAGTCTTTACCGGCAAGAACGGCAAGGCCGGTGCCTTCTTCTTTGTATTTCATGCACGCTTCATAAATCGAAGTGACTTCCCCAGTTGGCCAAAAGGTTGTATAACCGCCTTCTGTTCCAGGAGCAATTTGGTTTTTAATCCGGATATTCGCGAACGTTCCTCTCATCATGACTTCATGATTACCGCGTCTTGAACCGTAAGAGTTAAAGTCACGCGGTGAAACACCTTTAGACTGAAGGTATTTACCAGCAGGGGTGTCTTTACCAATCGCTCCGGCAGGCGAAATGTGATCTGTTGTGACCGAATCGCCAAATTTACCTACGACACGAAGCCCTTTCAGAGGTTCAACCGTTCCCGGCTCAACTGACAGGTTTTCAAAGAACGGCGGATTTTGAATGTACGTCGACTCAGTGTCCCACTTGTACAATGCTTCGTCCGTTGTTTCGATTTCATTCCAACGTTGATTGTCATCAAAGACGTGCTCGTATTCTTTTTTGAACAATTCAGGAGTTACTGTTTGATTTACTACTTGGTTGATTTCATCCATCGTTGGCCAAATGTCGTCAAAATAGACATCCTTGCCGTCTTTATCAACACCGATTGGATCTGTTTTTAAATCGATATCGACTGTTCCTGCTAGTGCATAGGCAACGACGAGCGGCGGAGATGCAAGATAGTTTCCTTTCACTAGCGGATGAATTCTTCCTTCAAAGTTACGGTTCCCGGAAAGAACTGATGTGATCAATAAATCACTTTCTGCGACCGCTTCTTCAATTTCTTGCTCTAATGGGCCGGAGTTTCCGATACATGTCGTACATCCGTAGCCGACGAGATTAAAGCCAAGCTCGCGAAGATAAGGAAGAAGTCCGGAATTAACTAAGTATCCGGTAACAACTTTTGAACCTGGCGCAAGTGATGTTTTTACGTAATCAGGAACCTGCATGCCAAGCTCCGTCGCTTTTTTTGCAACTAGGCCAGCACCAACCAATACGTAAGGGTTTGACGTATTTGTACAGCTGGTAATCGCTGCAATCGCAATTGCACCTGTTTTCATGACCGTTTCTTTTCCGCTCGCCAGCTTGAATTTTACTTCTTTATTGATTTCATCTGCTTCCAAACCAAAACCTTGGTTGCCGGCAGCGCTGGTTAGATGATTATGAAATGTTTCTTTCATTGCAGAAAGCGGGATTAAATCCTGAGGACGTTTAGGTCCTGAAAGATTAGCTTCGATTTCTGACAAATTAATTTCAACTGTATCAGTAAACTCAGGCTCCTCTGCATCAGGAGTATAAAATAAGCCGTTTTGTATACAGTATTCTTTTACAACATCGATATGCTTGTCTTCTCGGCCGGTTAACTTCATATAAACCAGAGCTTCATCATCGACAGGGAAAAATCCGCAAGTCGCTCCGTACTCTGGAGCCATGTTCGCAATCGTTGCACGATCGGCCAATGGAAGTTCAGCAACACCAGGACCATAAAACTCAACAAACTTGCCAACTACACCTTTTTCACGAAGAACCTGTGTCACTTTAAGCGCCAAATCGGTTGCTGTCGTTCCATTAGGAAGCTTACCGACAAGCTTTGCACCAATCACTTCTGGAACTGGGAAATAAGATGGCTGACCAAGCATACCTGCTTCGGCTTCAATACCGCCAACTCCCCATCCAAGAACGCCAATCCCATTGATCATCGTCGTATGAGAATCGGTACCGACTAGAGAATCCGGATAGGTAACAGTTTCTCCGTCTATCTCTTGCTCATGGACAACGCTTGCAAGATATTCCAAATTCACTTGGTGGACGATACCTGTTGCAGGCGGTACTGCTTGATAATTATCGAAGGCTTTCTTTGCCCAGCTTAAGAATTTGTATCGTTCTTCGTTTCGTTCAAACTCGAGATCCATATTGATTGCCAATGCATCTTCGGTACCTGCTTTATCTACCTGTACTGAGTGGTCAATAACCAAATCCACAGGGATTTCAGGATTGATTTTGTCAGGATCTCCCCCAACGGAATCCATTGCTTTACGTAAAGAGGCAAGGTCAACGACTGCAGGAACGCCAGTGAAATCCTGTAAAATAACTCTCGACGGTTTAAAAGGAACATCGATCTCCTTGACGTCCGACGTACCCCATTTTGCCAGATTTTCCACGTGTTCTTTCGTAATGACTTTGCCGTCTACTTGGCGAAGAACGGATTCCAACAATACTTTGATGGAATAAGGAAGTCTTGAAACCTTTCCTGCTCCTTGTTCTTCCAATGCTTTTAATGAATAATAATAGTACGTTTTTCCATTCACAGTAAATGATTTTCTTGCTTGAAATACATCATTTTTAACAAGCTTCTGCTGATTTGCCATTCAGTTTAAATCCCCCTTAGGTCAAGATCAATTTCAACGTTTATTTGCATAATCTTCTACAAATTTATTTTAAAGTAATTTTATACATAAGTAAATATCAATGTATTTATCAAAATTGATAAGAACACCTTATGCTTCTTTTTCAGATAGACGGTCACACTATAGATGAGGTGAAGACATTTTGACTAAGCGAAAAGCCAATCATGTCGTAAATGGCATGAATGCAGCAAAGGCGCAAGGCAGAGGTGCCGGCTATAACGAGGAACACCAAGAGGTATTAACTGAAGAGGAAAGACAAAACAATAAAAAAAGAAAAACCAACAGGTAAGTCCCACGGAGGTAACGATAGATGACAAATAAAAACAGCGGTAAAGACATTCGAAAAAATGCGCCAAAGGGACATCAGCTTGGACCGGGTCAGCCTGAGCCTTTAAGCGGAAGTAAAAAGGTAAAGAACAGGAATCACTCTCGCCAAAAGCATAACAGCCACCACGATTTTTAAGCGTCACCATTCCCCCACCTGCTTGCATAAACTATAGATATGCCAGGTATGGGGGAATATCAATGTCAAAAGAAAAAAAAGCCAAGCCTGATGATTTCGAAAGATTGGACGATTGGATGAAGCAGTTTTTAGACGACCCTTATGCGATTTATGACGATAAATTTCCTATCGATTTGTATGAAACAACGAATGAGTATATTGTAGAAGCCGACATAAGTTCTTTTCATGTGACCCAAATAGAAATCAATTATCATAATCAAGAACTCTGTTTAACTGTAAAGACAGAAAAAGAAGACTTTACTAAAAACCTCTTTCTCCCCTTCGATTTAACCGATAAATCCATTGAAACTGAATGTGCTAACCACATCCTCTCAATAAAAATTGCCAAGCAGCAGAACGGTGATCATTCTTCTTTCTCCATTATTCTTCCGTTCCAATAAGCACAAAAACAAACCGCGCTCTGCCCAAGGAACGCGGTTTCTATTTTCGTTCATTTACGTCAATACCCATTCATGTGTTCTCCATGGCCAAATAGTAGATCACATGATATGTTTTATTCTATGTTTTCTTTTTTTAATTGACTAGACGAAACCCTCTATTTTCTCTTTTTTTCATTTTTTTCTATTGTTTCTTGCGGTAAAATGTAAGAGCAAAGGGGTGAATGGGAGATGCTAGAGGGATGGTATCTATGGATGATCTTGGGCTGGGGAGCAACAATGATCGTCTTGCTTGCGATAGGCGGATTTTTTATGTTTCGAAAGTTTTTAAAACGGCTGCCGAAAGAAGACGGGAGGTCCGATCTCGATTGGCAGGACTACTATATTGAAAAAAGCAAGCATCTTTGGACAAAAGAGAAAATCAACCTGTTAAATGAATTGGTTTCGCCTGTCCCAGATCTATTTCGTGATGTTGCAAAAGCGAAAATCGCAGGAAAAATCGGCGAGCTTGCTATAAAAGAAGACGCAGATGCCATTAGCTTGGACTTGATCATCCGAGGATATATTCTTGCAACACCAAAAAGAGACCACAAATTTTTGCGAAAGCATCTAAAGGAAAAAAATATTGACTTCTCCGCTTATGAGATTTTAATGAAGTAAAAATAGAGCCAATAAAAAGAACCCTTCCTACGCGAAAAGGTTCTTTTTAATTTAACTGGATATTTGATGAGTGAAGCTTGCTATAAAGCTTTCGATAGGATATATACATCGCCACTCTCCATGGCACAATCATTCCGAAGGCCAATATCCAAAACATTCCGCTTAACGCGCCGTAATCCACTGTTGAGCTCATAACCGTCTTCATCACAATCCGGATAACTAAAAGACCAATGAGAATAAAAATAAATGCCTTCGAACGTTTCAAATAAATTTGATTCTCCCGGACTTCAAACTTAGATGTAATGATTAAAAAAATCGAAAAAAACATCCCAACTGCAATGGCTTCCAAAAACTCGGCAGCGGTCACTTTAAACACAGGAAAAAGAAACATAAGCGCGCCTGTGCTCATGAATATGGGCGGCAAAATAATTTTTTTCGAGGTAGCCGGCTTTTCAGACGATTTCACCCTAATAAACATGACAAGGAGAGCCATGAAAACTGCAAAAACGGAGGATAGTATAATCATCAATTGACATCACCCTTTTTTGTACTCTATCTATACTATACTCCAATCCAATAAAAAAAACCATTTAGCGTAAGATTAAATGGTTTTGTTTACATTCATCATCAACCGATTAATTGCTTCAATTACTTTCGACTCTTCAAAAGGCTTCACAATATAATCTTTCGCTCCATTTTCGATAGCTTCGACTACCAGCCTTTGCTGCCCCATTGCTGAACACATGATGATATTCGCTTTTGGGTTGATCGCTATCATTTCTTTAACATTTCGATACCGTTTTTAACAGGCATCGTAATATCAAGGGTTACTAAATCAGGTTTTAATTCGATAAATCGAGAAAGTCCTTCTTCTCCGTCAGATGCTTCACCTACGACGTCCATCCCTATTTTTTCAACAATTTCTCTTATCTTTAATCTAATAAACTTAGTATCATCAATAATCAGGACTTTAGTCACTCATCCCACTCCTTGATTCCTAAAAATTAATTAATTTAACTTAATTATATAGGAAAATAGAACCGAAATCATCCAAGGAATGTTTTTTAACTTTCTAAAATCCTGTAAACCCTCCGAAAACATCTGATAATAGGATAATGATTTTTGTCATCCAATCAAAGTAAAGCAGGATTCCTACGAAAATCATAACGATGCCGCCTGTCCGCATGAACAGCAGCTGATGTTTTTTTATCCATTGTAATTTTGAAATAAAGAACGACAACACGAAAAATGGAATGGCAAAGCCTGCGACGTATAACATCATATAAGGTACTGATGAACCAGGATTTGTACTAGCTAGTGAAATCACTGCTGCTAGAATCGGACCTGTACAAGGAGTCCATCCAGCTGCAAACGCCATTCCGATAACAACAGAACCAATGATTCCGGCTGGCCGGTTTTTAAGATGGAAGCGGCGCTCCTTCATCATAAACTCGGGCTTAAACACGCCAAGCGTGATCAATCCGAAAAAGATAATCAAAATTGCCCCCAGTTGACGAATAAACTCCTGATAACGGAAGAAAAAGCCGCCTATGAATGACGTGCTATACCCAAGGGCCACAAAAATGATCGAAAAGCCGATTAGGAAAAAAAGCGTATGGAGTACCCCTTTTCTGCTGGACATTGTTTTATCTGCTTGGACATCGCCAGTACTAATTCCCGTAATATAAGACAAAAATGCAGGATATAACGGCAGACAGCATGGCGAAATAAATGACAAAAAACCTGCCCCCAACGCAAGAAAATAATTAATATTCGAACCCATTCCCTCACCCCTCTATGTAGTGTACCAGAAACCCTTCTATCATAATTATTTCATGGCATGACAATTTCATGTCATTTTATTGTCATCTTCTCCGAAGCGCTTTATTCGAGCAAAGAAAGTCGCTATACTTTTGAAAATAAAAGATTACTATTACGAAATTGGAGAGGTAACGTCCGTTGACTAATAAACTACTTTCAGAAATTGAGAAAAAAAGAGACGAGCTTTTACATGTAGTTAAAGCGAATGGAATAAAGTCGCCGGCTGTATTAGAATACAGCCAGCAATTAGATTATCTAGTTCTTGAATATCAAAAACTACACCAGTCAGACAGATAAAGTTCTCCAAAAATAAAAAACCCCAAAAAGGGTTTTTTAATGATTATTGATATGCAGACCATTTATTTCACTTGGTTGTTCATAGCTTTCATCATTTGGTTAATTTTTTTCTGAGATGGCTTCATGCCCATTTGCATCATCATCATTCGAAGCATTTGCTCATTAATTGGCGGATTCTTTTTAAGATAACTCATCATATATTTACGAGCAATAAAAAACCCGAGTGCAACTCCAGCAAGCAATGCAAGAACTCCAACCAGGATGACAACCCATAAATCCATAATATTTCCTCCTTCATGTTGTCTCGATTAAAGTGTACTAAACCAAAGGATATTATACAACATTTCCGCCATAGATTTCTTGTTTTTTAGACAAATTTTCTTCTTTTACTGGGTTTAGCCATCCATAACGATTTGTTCTAAAATCCATTGCCAAAAAGCAAGGACTTATCTTTCGCAATATTTCAAAAAAGATAGTTTCCGCTTCATAATCGCCGCTTGCAAGCACTTCAATATGTCGATCCTTCATCATAAATGTGGCACAGCCTCTACCATTTGGCATTACTGCTCTGTATAAAGAATTAATTTGGACGAAATCAAGCTGGTTCAATTCAACATTCAATTTTTGATGCATAGAAAGCATAGGTATCGGCTTAGTAATATAGTCCACTTGTTTAGATACAAGTATATACTCATCCCGTGTGAGGTTTGTCCAATGATAGTCACGAAAAAGATGGTACATAACGGATTCCCTTCCAAAATAGTGAGAAGCAAATTCATCCTCGATTAAATAAGTGTAATAGTGACGGTCCATTCCCCGCATCTCCTTTCATGCCGGTAACCCTTCATTTTAAGCTCTATTATACAAAATAGTATAATCAAGGATTGTCATTTGGTGGCAAGAGAGAAGACTATTTTTGTCGAACAAAAAAAAGAGAATGAAAACTCATTCTCTTTTTCCTCACTTACTTATTTAAAAGATTTTTAACTCGGTTTACAACATTAGAAGTTGTAAATCCAAACTCTTTGATAATGGTATCACCAGGAGCAGATGCGCCAAATTGATTGATGCCGAGAATATCTCCCTCTGATCCTGTGTACCTTTCCCAACCAAATGGGGAAGCCATTTCAATCGCTAAACGTTTTGTAACCTGTGATGGCAGTACAGACTCTTTATATTCATCTGATTGGCTTTCAAACCGATTCCACGAAGGCATGCTGACAACGGAAACATCGATATTTTCTTTAGCAAGCTCTTCCTGTGCGGCTAATGCAAGGTTTACCTCTGAACCAGTAGCAAGAAGCAAAGCATCTGCCTGTTCATTTTTACTTGCAGAGACAACGTATGCTCCTTTTGACACACCTTCAAACGCAGTGTCTGCAGACTGATCAATCGTTTCAAGGTTTTGCCTTGTCAAAACAAGTGCAGTAGGATGCGTTTCAGATGAAACAGCAAGCTTCCAAGCAGCAGCCGTTTCATTCGCATCAGCAGGACGGATAACTGACAAATTAGGCATCGCGCGTAATGAAGGAAGCTGTTCAATCGGCTCATGCGTCGGTCCATCTTCGCCGACTGCTACACTATCATGAGTAAACACATAGGTAACAGGCAATCCCATGAGAGAAGCAAGGCGGATAGCTGGACGCAAGTAGTCAGAGAATACAAAGAACGTTCCGGCAAACACTCGTAATCCGCCATGCAGCGCCATTCCATTCAAAGCGGCTCCCATTGCAAATTCACGAACACCGAACCAAATATTTTTCCCTGAATAATCAGCAGCTGAAAAATCTTTGGCATTCTTTATTGTTGTTTTGTTGGATCCTGCTAGGTCTGCAGAGCCACCGAAGAAAAACGGAAGGTTCTTTGCAATACCGTTAAGTGCCTCTCCGGAAGAAGCTCTTGTTGCAAGCTTGCTACCTTTCTCGTATACAGGGATATCCTTGTCCCAGCCTTCCGGAAGCTCTCCTTTTATACCTGCTTCAAGCAGCGCGGCAAGCTCTGGATATTCTTTTTTATATTCAGAAAATAACGCGTTCCATTCGCTTTCTTTTTTCTTCCCAGATTCCTTAATCTCAGTTTGGAAATGGTCATACACTTCTGAAGGAACATAAAAATCCTCATCATATGTCCACTTATAGGCTTCTTTTGTCAATTTGGTTTCATCAAGACCAAGCGGAGCTCCGTGAACCCCGGATGTTCCTGCGCGGTTAGGAGAACCAAAGCCAATGGTTGTTTTAATTTCAATCAATGTAGGCTGTGATTGGTTTTGTTTTGCTTTTTCAATTGCAGCTGAAATTTCTTCAACATTATTTCCGTCTTTGATGTAAAGTACTTCCCAATTCAAAGCTTCAAAGCGCTGTTTTACATCCTCTGAGAAGGATTGATGAAGTTCTCCGTCCAAAGAAATATCATTGGAATCATACATGACGATAAGGCGACCCAATTTTAAATGTCCGGCTAAAGACGCCGCTTCATTAGAAATGCCCTCCATCAAGTCTCCATCTCCGCAAATGGCATATGTAAAGTGATCTACAATATTAAAATGATCACGGTTGTAAGTCTCTGCCAAATGACGTTCTGCTAATGCCATTCCGACTGCCATTCCGATTCCTTGTCCAAGTGGACCCGTTGTTGCATCTACTCCAGCAGTATGGCGGAATTCAGGATGACCAGGCGTCTTGCTTCCCCATTGTCTGAAGCTTTTCAGGTCATCAATTGTCAAATCGAAACCGCTTAAATGCAGCATGCTGTACAAAAGTGCAGAACCGTGACCTGCTGAAAGAACAAAACGGTCTCTGTTAAACCATTCAGGATTTTCCGGGTTAATATTCAAATGCTTGGCCCATAAAGAATACGTCATTGGAGCAGCTCCCATAGGCATTCCTGGATGGCCAGAGTTGGCTTTATCTACAGCGTCTATAGACAGTGTCCGAATTGTTGCAATAGATTTTGATTCGATTGAATTTGACATAGTTATCCCCTTTCTTGTGCTTTATTCACTACACTATTTTATCATAAAACTCTCTAAATGTTTTCACAACTTTTTTGTGTGGTTTAAGAAAAAGGAATTATTTCCTTAAAGAGAGAGTAAAACTCAGTCGAAAAAGCAAATATGAATAAAGAACTGTCGGATTAATGAAGATCCTTTCGCTTCTCGTTTTTTAATTTCTCAGGAGTCACATCCTGTCCGTTAGGATCAATAACTGTAACGCCTTTTAACGTTTTTTTCATAGAAGAACGGAAGCTTTTTAAATATTCTTCACGCAATTTCTTCTGTTCAGCCTGCTCTTCAGCTGTAATTTGTCCTGACTTTGACTTATTTGAAAGTTCATTTATTCTGGCAATCTTATCTTTGGAAAGCATAACCTTCTCCTTCAAGTGGTTTATTCATACATCCTACTAAATAAGAATGCAAATTTCAACCAAACGGTTTTAGGTTATGGGCGTTCGTTCGTTTGCTCCTCTTTTTGTATGTATTCCTGGTACCGACGATGGACAGTGGCTTTCGAAACGTCATAGCCAACCCCTCTTAACGTAGCAGCAATCTCATGGAACGTCAGCTTTCGTGCCCGTAACCGAACGATTTCCTCCAGCGGTACATCCTTTCGTTCTTTTCCTGTACCGTCATGAAAAGGAACTAAGTGATCTTGCGGGCGATAGCCATTTTTTACAGCCTTTTTCATACCCCTTTTTATTTTGAGGTTATGCAGTTTGCGTTGATACTCTTCGACAATACTAACAATCTCTAAAACCATAGAATCAGCCTCCGAGAGCTCAAGCTCCCCTCGATGGGAAATTGAAAAAATCCTTGCACCTTCTTTATATATACAATGCAAAAGGGCGATTTTAGCATTTCCTCTTCCCAGCCTTGTTTCATCCTGGATTAGCACAGCATCTGCCTTAAATTCTTTCATACTGTCAAGCAGCTCAAACACACCCTGCCGGTCTAGATCGTAGCCGCTGGCTTTTTCTGATATTGTCCGAACAACTGTCATATTGTTTTCAGCAGCTAGTCCTGCCAGCTCCTCCAGCTGCCTTTTTAAAGAGGTTTCCTGCTGTTCTTTTGTTGTGCTCACACGAGCATAAATAATTGCTGTTTTCATCTTCTCTGCTTATCCTCCGGTCATTCGACAGTAGCGAGCTGATATGTGGACGGATGTTCCTTTTCAACGGGCAGCACCAAAATATCACCTGGTTTAATAGAATCCGTGGTCAAATGGTTTCTTTCAGTTACCCACTCAATAAAAGCTTGTTTGCTCAATGACTGTTTATCCTCCATCAATTCAGCTAAGTTCCAAAGACTGTCACCTTCTTGAACTTCAATCTTAACATAATTCTCATCACTGCTGCTTTTCCCTAAGAAAGATATAAAAGATATAGACACGCATAAAGTGAAAGCAAATAGACAGAAAAAAATAAATGATTCCTTCTTCACGCTGATCTCCCCCTTGATAGAATGTGTGTTCGTATGATTATTTTCAGTATAAGGGGGAACAAATGTTTCTGTCAATCGTTTTTTTCGAACCTATGTTTGTACTTTAAGGAAAAACATGCTATAATTTGTGTAAAATAGACGTACAGAGGTGAATATTTTGTCAAAGCTCTCAAAAAGGCAACTCGATATATTGCAATTTATAAAAGAAGAGGTTAAACGCAAAGGTTATCCGCCCTCTGTTAGAGAAATCGGTGAAGCAGTCGGCCTTGCTTCAAGTTCCACTGTGCACGGACATTTAGCAAGGCTCGAAACAAAAGGGTTGATCAGGCGTGATCCTACCAAGCCTAGAGCAATTGAAGTTTTGGAGGACGAGGTAGTCCAAATCCCTCAGAGCCAGGTCGTTACTGTACCAGTAATCGGTAAGGTAACTGCTGGAAGCCCAATTACTGCCGTAGAAAATATCGAGGAATATTTCCCGCTGCCAGATCGCCTTGTTCCTCCTGATGAAAATGTATTTATGTTGGAAATTATGGGTGAAAGTATGATTGAAGCCGGAATTCTTGATAAGGATTACGTTATTGTTAAGCAGCAAACCACTGCAAACAACGGGGATATTGTAGTTGCGATGACGGATGATGATGAAGCGACAGTAAAACGTTTTTTCAGGGAAGATAATTACATTCGCTTGCAGCCTGAAAATTCACTGATGGAGCCAATCATTTTACAAAATGTCAGTATTTTAGGGAAAGTAATCGGCGTATACAGAACGATTCATTAATAAAGAAAGAAGTGCAGAAAATTCGCACTTCTTTCTTTATTTAAAATATCTTAAAGGAATTCAATTAAGTTGCCTTTTGCGCATCATGAATTTAGAAACAATTGAATCTGTCGTGTTAAATGAAATGAATCTATCACCTCTCTCTTTTTATGAGCTTAATTCACTTAATTCACTTCCATAAAGCCTTTGGCGATCTCAGCAATACGCTCATAACCGTTATTGTTTGGATGAAGGCCGTCCCAAGTATATGTATTTAAGGTCAGCTTTGTGATACCGCTTACAGAATATAAGTCTAGGACCGGCACGGCATACATCTGGCCAACTGCTTTTATGGCATTTACATAATCAATCAGCTTATGGCCTGCTGGATTTATGTAATTCACATCATATCCAGCATTGTCCCTTTGTAACGGAGTCCATAAATAGATTTTTATAGTTGGTTTTCTCGTTAGAAGGTTTTCAAGTAATGAGCGATAAGCGCCGTAAAACGTAAAAGTATCAAATTCCGTATCGCCAATTGCTCCTAATGATCCGATTGGCTTGTTTAATTTATAATCGTTCGTTCCAGCAAAAATTGTGATGACATCAATATTATTCAGATTTTGTGCCTCTCCTACTACATGAGTTGAACCTTCATCATTGGCGGTCATCGTTTTTCCGGAAACTCCTCGATTGATATATTCTGCAAACCCCATAGTTTCCTTCATGATCGTTTGATACCCGCGAAGAAATACACCGTTGTAAAAGGTCTGGTCAAATTCTGTAATGCTATCCCCTAATGTAAGCCATACCTTGTTTTCCCACTTGCTTAATGTATTCATACTCAACCTGCCCCCGTTCTCAGAAAAGTTCTTGTTATTACTTCCTCATACATTCATCATATTATTTATTCTTCATTTTTGAAAATCTTTTTTGCATTCTAAACTCGCCATCATGAAAAATTCCCAATTGTATATAATTCTTTTAGTAGTTAATTATATGAACAACTTGGAAAATGAAAGATAGTCGACTCTTTGCCATCATGGATTTCCTATCTGTCATTTCGTCAAACGAGGTGTTAGAAGTGTTTTCTTTTGTCGTCAATTTAATATTTATCTTTGTTGTATTTATTTTTGCAGTGAAATTTTTGGGGAAATCTGCTCTTGCACAGCTTACTCCCTACGATTTTGGAGCAATCATTTTTTTATCTTATTTAGCTTTTGAAGCAATTAAAATAGACGGAATTGTACAAGCGCTGATTGGTATGATTGTCGTTACGTGTGTGCACCTGATTATTTCAAAGCTAAGCTTGTACAATTGGATTAATCAATTTATTATTGGGAATCCGACAATTCTTATTAAACATAGCGAGGTTATATACAATAACTTAAGGAAGAACAAATATTCATTGGCAGAATTATTATCGAATCTAAGAGCGTCAGGATACCCGGATATCCAAGATATTGAATATGCGATATTGGAACCTAATGGGGAAATCAGCATATTACCTAAAAAAGAGTTAGTGCCCGTTACTCCGAAGGATTTACATATAAATGTTGAATACAAAGGATTGCCAATTGCCGTTGTGATTGAGGGGAAGATTCAAAAGAAAAATTTAAAATTAATTAATAAGAACGATGAATGGTTAAAAAAGGAATTGGCGGCGAATGGATACCAGCAAATAAAACATATAATTTACGCTTCAGTTAGAGGCACAGATCATTCACTAACCGTTAACACTATAGAGAATAACAAACTTTAAGCACCATAACTTGTTTATAATTTTATGCCCGGAGTGTAACATGTCTATCTGTTTTTTGGTTGGCTTAGGCTAGAGAAAGGATCAACACAACAACAACCATTATCTATACAAATTGTTTTGAAAAGATTTATCAAAACACGCTCTTTATTTATCCAATTGAATGATTCATTTTGTTTTTAAATTGGATAAGGCTGAATGGCAGCTCCTGCCCTTTCTGAACTTGTGAATTGTATGGCGTTTGCGCACCTTGACAGAAAAAAAGCCCTTACATATTAACCAAAATTACATTCCCTGGAAAGGTTTAAATAATCTTCATTTGATGTTGACACCTGTTTTACATTCCTCCAGTAGAGTTTATTTTGGGCAGTCCAAGAACTGCCCTGAAATCGAAATTGGAGGGATTGACGTGAAAAAACGTAATGCCGTACTACTCTCTGTTTTTTTGACTGTGGCTACGCTGGTTGGCTGTCTTGTCGGTCTGTTTGCCGTACATACGACGCAGGCAGAAGCGGCAACAGGCTATGACGTGACTCTTAATTTCCCTTTCTATCGGTATCCTTACACGGGAGACCACGTCCGCGACGCCATGGCCGGACACCCGTCCGTCTGCACGATCGAACGTGACGGCGCTGAAGAGCGACGCGAACAATCGCTGGCGGGCATTCCTACGAAATCAGTTTACGACCGCGACGAATGGCCGATGGCGAAGTGCGAAGAAGGCGGATACGGTGCAAGCGTCCGCTATGTTCCTTCCTCCGACAACCGCGGAGCGGGCGCTTGGGTCGGAAACCAACTAGAATCGTATCCGGACGGAACCCGTGTCAAATTCGTTATGTCGTATTAGGGGCCTTGTAATACAGGGCTCTTCTTCTCATATTAGGAGGCTTAATCCATGAAAAAATGGCCCGTGCATCAGCTTCTCATATCGTACTCCCAAATTGCCGTCTATCGGAAAAACTTGGACAATCCTTTCCCGGATTGGACGGATGGTCACATCAGACAAGGATTCGCCTGGAGACCAGGTAGCGTTGCATTTGGTACATTGGGTGATGTGAATAGCGAAATTGAAGTGTCGATCGAGAACAGGGTATCTTCGGGGGAAGATTCGGTGAGAGCCATTGCAGTGCCGTTCGAAGTGGGTAGAGAAGGGATCACGATCGGCAGCATTTTGTCCAAGACGTTCGATTACAAAATCCCGGATGGCCTATACACTCTCTTGTTTGAGGCCATCCCGTTGAAAGTGGAGGAAAAAGGAAAGCCGAAGATTCGATACGCCTTCCGCTTTATCCCATCCGCCGACCCGCAGGCCATAATTTTGAAGCACGACGGTCAGCTTTCTCCGCAGCTTCCGCTGATTATGGACGCCAAGGCGGCAGTCTGAATAGTTCCCTTCCGATCCATCAGAAAAAATAGAAAAATAGAAAATACTAGCATGTCTAAATAAAAAAGAACTATATAAGGGTCATCCAACAAACAAACCCTAAATTTTAAAAAATCATAAAAGTAAAAGGAAATACATTATTATACATGTCTAATATGTATTCTCCGTTTTATTCAATTATAAATGTAAACAAAATGGCTTAAAATAAGCCAATTAATTATATTTAGGTTAGTTATCAAAGAAAAAAACAACTAGTTCAAAATAAAAAAGCCTTTATTTGAGAGAAAAAGGATTCAAAACAAGCATTATCATGGCAATTTCCTTTTCGGGAATGGCTACCCTATGAGACCTAAATGATCCATCAGTCGATGATATTCATGTGATGTGTACGAGAAGAAGCCCACCAAATGTGGTAGGGCTTCTTTTATTCAGGCTTTTTAATTTTATATGTTTAAATAAGAAATAAATTAGAACCACACATATTAGACATATCTAAAATGTGTGGTCATTATAAAATCAAATAACTTCCTGATATTCTCTGGAACGATCACCATTAAGAAATTAAAGGGATTTATCCTGAATATCAAACTCAGACTTATCTGCTTCTATAGCAGCCTTATCTGCTTGTTTAATAGCCTCAGATAGCTGAATAGCTGCCGCAGCCGCCTGACTAGAAGCCGCAGCTGTCCGACCAGCAGCCTCACCCGCTTGACCGTTACCATACTTACCTGCTTCTTGAGCTGCCTTAGCTGCCTGACTAGCTGCCTCCACTCCCTGAGTAAGAGCCTCAAGCGCCTTTCTAAATTGACTTGCAGCCTTAGTTGCCTGTTGAACTGTCAGCCTAGCTGCCTTAGCTGCCTGTTGAGCTTTCAGCCTAGAAGCCGCCTGTTCACTATTATATCCAGTCTTTCCCTTTGTTCCGAAATTAGAATTTGGTGTTGACATGTTTTCATCACTCCAATTTGATTTTTTGTTTAGACCGAAAAATATTCTTTTTCCGGACATATATAATCTATTTTGAGTCATGTTTTGGTGCTTGGGCTTCCCAAGGTTTTGGGCTTTGGCTCACAATCAAAGGTTACGATAACTTACCCCATTTACAACCTCTAATTTTAAAATAGTATTAGTTAGAAAAATTTATCTGTTCAGCAACTTTAATTAAGGCTGATTCATTATGCTCACCTTTAATTAAATATAAATACTTATCCTCAATTATTAGTAGCTCAGAGCTTTCTCCATCGCCAGGGTTATAAAGGATAGCATCTCTATTTCCAATAGAGATTTTTTTTGACTTTGGATACATTAATCCAAGTGCTTCTTTTGCTTCCTGAGTAGAACCATACGTATTTTCAGTGGCTTTAACAATAATAGGCTGTCCATTTGTTACTGGGTAGGCTGCCTTAACTAAAATTAGATCATCATTATTTTTAGTTACTCCAATTTCTGGTTTTCCACTTATGAATGGTACTTCTTTACTAATATCCCGTGGGATAGTTGATTCATTCGTTAGTGGAATAGTTATACCTTCAATACGATTTTGTTCACTCACTGTAAATGTTATTAATCTATCTCCATTGATTGGTTCTATATCAAATGGATATTCTCTTCCAGTATCTGTAGAACTTTCTGAACCAGAGTTGTGATTTAATTTTATTTCTTGAATTCCAATAATGAATACAATTAGTAATACAGTTGCAACTGCACTAAATCTTAATACATAATCAAGTGGATTAGTAAACTTGGATTTAGGTTGCCTCTTGTTCATATCCCTTATTAACTTTACTTTTAATTCTGGGTTATTTGCATCTGTCCAAATAAAATCAGAGTCTAATTTTTTTAATTCATTATCGTATAGGCATGAATCATACTGTTTTTTCATTAAAATAGCCCTCCGTAAGCATTTGTTTTTCTAAAGCTTGAATAGCCCTAAAAAGTGTCGATTTCACTTTGCTTTCAGACCAACCTAAGATTAATGCCGTTTCCTGGATAGAAAACTCTTTTATTTTTCTAAGTATAATCACTTTTCTATATGATTCTTTAATCGAACTAAGCGCATGATATAATTCGTAAGAATCCTCTTTCAATTGCAAAAATTCATGAGGTGTTTTTGTGGTATCTTTCTGTAAATGAAAGGCATCTTTTAAGAGTATAAAAGGTTTCCGTTTACGAACGAAATCAACAGTTACATTATGCGCTATTCGGTATAACCAAGTTTTGGGACTAGATTCTTCTTTAAACGAATGATAATTAACAAATGCTTTTATAAAGGTTTCGTGTCTTAAGTCTTCAGCCATTTGATAATCCTGAACCATCATGAAAATAAATTTGAATATAGATTCATTGTATTCTTCATACCATTCAACTATAGCTTTGTTGCTATCTCCATTCACCTACTGTTATTCCCCCTTTTTTAGATCTCAGTGTTTAGACGGAATGTACCAAGAAAAGTTCTGTTTTTTATAAAAATTTTGGAAAAAGTAATGAGAGTCGCTAAAAAATAAAAAAGATAATGGGTATTTTTGCATATCCCCCGAAAAGGTTTATTATGAAAATCCCTCCTGAGATGTAAATGACTCAGGAGGGATTTCGTATTACTCGATTGAATGATAGCTCTACTGTCTTTAGAAGTTTGATATGATTCTCTTCCACAATCGCGCCCGATCGTATCGTTGAATAACAACCTAAAAAAGCCGATTCCCTGTACGATTTAGGAATCGGCTTTTTTAGGTTGGAAACCTGCTTAGCGTACTTTTTTCGCGTTTTGTCGGCAGGACCTCTGATTTCATAATGCCGAAGAAGTTCTCAATAATGGCATTGTCATAACAAATTCCTATACATGACATGCTTTGGTAACCCCATGGTTCTTTTACGTGTAGCGATATTTCTTCATTTGATAATGCCCGCCTTGATCTGTGTATCACTAACTGTGTTAGAAGGATATGACATTAACGACAGGGATATTGCTGATTTGAGTCCTTATATCACCCATCGCGTGAAAAGATTCGGCGATTATGTCATTGATTTGTATCCCCCTCCACAACTATACCAACACATTCAATCAGCCGATGTTTCTTCTACTATAACTTCTCCATTTAGATTGAAATGTTACCATGCAACTGGAGAAATCCGTTTCAACATATCCGAATCTTGTTCCATACTTTCCCCGTAAGTCAGCGTATTAGAGCAATCGCTTTACAATGGGCTGGTGCGGATTTAAACAACGCCTGTATAGTGGTTGATCATACGATTGATTATGAAGCAGAAGATGATGAGGAGTTATTCGGGGATACCAAAATATATGGCCTAAAACAATTTAAAGAAAAATACAAGCATGATCTACATTTAGTATTTTGCCGTGAAGTTGGAAGTTGTTTAGCTAATTCCACTCTATTTACTGCATTTAGATGGATTCTCAAAAAAGCATATCTACCCGGTGTACTTTTCCATTCGTTGCGGCAAACTTACTCAAATAAGATTGGGGCACAACTCAAGGTCAGATCTGATATCTAATCTCATCCGAGCGAAAAGATCCAATCCGATTCGATTGAAAAATACGAAAAACACACAATAAAAATAGGGCGCAGCAGTCCAGCTAACAAAGAATATATGAAATCATGCCCCAAATAAAAAACCCCTCAGCGCATAGAGCGCCAAGAGGGGTTGATTTATTAAAACTGAGTTAAATATTGATCGCGTTCCCAAGGATGTACTTGTGTGCGGAACATATCCCACTCGATTTCTTTTGCTTCAATGAAGTGTGCGAATAAATGCTCACCAAGCGCATCGACCATAACTTGATTGGATTTTAGCTCTTCTAAGGCAAGTGCCAAAGTTGATGGTAAATCAACGATGCCGCTTTCAATACGCTCTTCTTTGCTCATGACATAGATGTTTCGGTCAATTGGTGCCGGAGCAGATAATTGATTTTTAATTCCGTCTAAACCAGCAGCTAAAAGAACACTCATTGCCAAGTATGGGTTAGCAGCTGGATCTACGCTGCGAACTTCTACGCGAGTACTTATACCGCGAGAAGCTGGGATACGAATTAACGGGCTTCTGTTACGTGCACTCCAAGCGACATAACATGGAGCTTCGTATCCAGGAACCAAACGTTTGTAAGAGTTTACCGTTGGGTTTGTTACTGCTGTAAAGCTTGTAGCATGCTTAATAATTCCAGCGATAAAGTGTCTAGCAGTTTCGCTTAATTGCAATTCTCCATTTTCATCATAAAATGCGTTTACTCCTCCCTCTTTAAATAGGGAAAGGTTACAGTGCATACCAGATCCGTTTACGCCAAACAATGGTTTAGGCATGAATGTCGCATGCAAACCGTGTTTGCGGGCAATTGTTTTAACAACAAGTTTAAACGTTTGGATGTCATCGCATGAACGAAGGGCACCGGCATATTTAAAATCAATTTCGTGCTGACCAGGAGCAACTTCATGGTGAGACGCTTCGATTTCAAATCCCATTTCTTCAAGCTCAAGAACGATATCACGACGGCAGTTTTCACCAAGGTCAGTTGGAGCAAGGTCGAAATATCCGCCTTTATCGTTAAGCTCTAGTGTCGGGTCTCCTTTTTCATCTAATTTGAACAAGAAGAATTCAGGCTCAGGCCCTAAGTTGAAATCAGTGAATCCTAATTCTTCCATTTCTTTCAAGATTCGTTTTAGGTTGTTACGCGGATCCCCTTCAAACGGTGTACCATCCGGGCTGTAAATGTCACAAATAAAACGGGCTACTTTACCTTTTTCAGCAGTCCAAGGGAAAATGACAAAAGTATTTAAATCCGGGTATAAATACATGTCAGATTCTTCAATTCTTACGAACCCTTCGATAGAAGAACCATCAAACATGCACTTGTTGTCAAGCGCTTTTTCAAGCTGGCTAACAGGAATTTCTACGTTTTTAATTGTTCCTAAAATGTCTGTAAATTGCAGACGGATATACTTTACGTTTTCCTCGTTTACTAATTTGACAATATCTTCTCTAGTATACTTTGCCATTTCGCAAAACTCCTCCTCTAAAGGTAAATGTATATAGCAATGCAGTTGCTAATAATGTTAACGGAAGAACCTGGACATATCTCCTTGGCGTGTCGTTTGGCCTTTTTGGAAGCGTCCTGCTTGAATAAGCTCGTTCTTCAAAATCTTACGTAATTCTTCATCGGACATGTTGTGTTTTAATGTCTTTTCAGACTTATCATTGCCCATTTTCTCTTTTTGTGCTTTGGCAAATATTTGTTTTATACCTGCCATATTCACACCTTGGTCGATCAGATGTTTAATTTCCAATAATTTATCGACATCATTAAAAGAAAATAAACGTCGGTTCCCTTCACTTCTGGAAGGAAATACTAATTCATTTTCCTCATAATATCGAATTTGTCTTGCAGATAACTCAGTTAACTGCATCACAACTCCCATTGGAAATAAAGGCATTGAGCGGCGAATTTGATCACTCATCTCAATTTCCTCCTTCTCTATCACATGATTTCATTATATTTGATGTTATATTATGTGTCAACAATATGTAAGGAATCTTTACACCGTTTTTATTCTTTTAGTACTAATAAGTATTCACAATAGACCTTTATCCAAGAGCGATTGTACTCCCCCGCAGACAGCGGTTTTTACATGAGAATATGTAAGTCCCCCTTGAATATACGTAACATACGGCGGTTTTACAGGACCATCTGCCGATAATTCGATACTTGCCCCTTGTACAAAAGTCCCTGCAGCCATAATTACGTCATCCTCGTAACCCGGCATATAGCTTGGATACGGAGTGACATGCGAGTTTATCGGGGAAAAACGTTGAATGGCTTGGCAAAATTCGATCATCATTTCCGCATTATGAAATTCGATGGATTGAATTAAATCTGTGCGCTTTGAATTCCAGTCAGGATTCGTTTTGAGTCCAAGCTTTTCAAACAGCCTCGAAGTAAATACAGCACCTTTTAATGCCTGTCCGACCACATGGGGAGCCAAGAAAAAGCCTTGATACATTTCCTGCAATGCAAAAAGCGAGGCTCCTGCTTCACTGCCTATCCCGGGTGTTGTCATCCGGTAAGAGCAAGCTTTGATCAAATCGGCTTTCCCGACGAGGTATCCGCCCGTTTTCGCAAGGCCCCCGCCTGGATTTTTTATTAATGACCCGGCAATTAAATCGGCTCCGACATGGGACGGTTCTTTTGTTTCCGCAAATTCACCGTAGCAGTTATCAACAAATACAATAAGATCTTCCTTTAATTCTTTTACATAACGAATCATTTCCTCAATTTCATCAATTGTAAATGAAGGACGGTTGGCATACCCTTTTGAACGCTGGATGCCAATGACTTTCGTATGTTTATTTACTGCTTTTGAAACTGCGTCATAATCTATTTTCCCATCGGACTTTAATTCGATAGATCGATAACCGATATTGAAATCCTTTAGAGACCCAGAATTTTTTTCTCCTCGTATACCAACAATTTCTTCAAGTGTATCATATGGCTTTCCTGTCATATAGAGGAGCTCATCTCCGGGCCGCAAGACGCCGAATAACGCAATCCCAATCGCATGTGTGCCGGATATAATCTGCGGCCGCACGAGTCCTGCTTCCCCGCCAAAAACATCGGCATAAATCTGTTCCAGTGTATCTCGTCCCGCGTCATCGTATCCGTATCCGGTGGAAGGGTTGAAATGCGAGTCACTCACCTTATGTTTTCTAAAGCTATCAAGCACCCTAAGTTCATTATACTCAGTAATTTCTTCGATTTTTTGATGGATGGGAGCAATCTCTTTCTCAGTTTCTTCAGCAACCTTCCTTATCTTCTCATCAAACATCTCGTGTTGTAAATACATACAGCTTTCCTTTCTTACTCAAACTTTTTTAGCTCCCCGTAGATTCGGTGGTTCGGATGGGCAAAGCCGCTGATATGATATACTTCAGGTTCTTCAATGAAGGTGGTGCCTTCAATCATCGTTGAAGATTTCATTTCAGCAATCAGCTTGCCATGATCTGCTGGAATTCTCACAGAATAAGGAACAAACAGTTCTTCCTTCATGAAGGACTCCATTTGCTTTTTCAGTCTTGTCCCATCATTTTCATCTTTTACGCTCACCAATACATAATTTTCTTCATGGGAAGGAATAAATTCCTCCGTTTTTTTATCTCTCTTATTATAGACGGTCAGCCGCGGAATTTTATCTGCTTCTAGCTCGGTTAAAAGATTTTTCACTGTCGCTTGATGCCCTATATTATCTTCATTTGAGGAGTCGACGACGTGCAGGATGACGTCCGCTTCCCTCACTTCTTCTAATGTAGAACGAAAAGCAGCGATAAGCGTCGTCGGCAAATCTTGTATGAAGCCAACTGTATCTGACAATAAAAGAGTATAACCATTCTCCAGCTCCATCCTTCTTGTCATTGGGTCAAGCGTGGCAAATAACAAGTCCTCTTCAAAGCTTTCTGAGCTTGTCAGCTTATTAAACCACGTCGATTTCCCTGCGTTCGTATATCCAACAAGAGCTGCTTGCAGAACGCCATTTTTCTTCCGTCGATCACGGTACCTGCTTCTGTGCCTGACGACAGTTTGCAGCTGCGATTCTATTTCATGGATTCTGCTGCGAATATAGCGCCTGTCAGTTTCAAGCTTCGTTTCACCTGGTCCTCGTGTTCCGATTCCACCGCCCAGGCGAGATAAGTTCATCCCTTGGCCAACCAGACGCGGCAACATATATTTTAACTGGGCAAGTTCGATTTGCAGCTTGCCTTCTCGTGTTCGTGCTCTACCCGCAAAAATATCTAATATTAACTGTGTACGATCAATCACTTTCGCTTCAATCGTGGAAGCTAATACCCTTAGCTGGCTTGGCGAAAGCTCATCATTAAAAATGACCAGATCCACACCCGATTCTTTCGTGAATGCAGCAAGCTCCTCGAGTTTTCCTTTTCCAATGAATGTAGAGGAATCAGGAGAATGACGTTTTTGAGTAAAAATGGAGACAACCTCTCCTTGTGCTGTTTTCGTTAAAGAAGAAAGCTCTTCCATCGAGTACTCAAATCGTTCATCTGACACATGGGGCAGCTGGCAGCCAACAAGTATGACCTTTTCATGAATATCGTCTAATAGGTTCAAATACATGTTCCTTTCCTTGTTACTTCCGAATAGATTAATCTTATCAGACTGTGACTTCAGTTGCCAGAAATCTTCTGCAAAAGAAAACCCGCCGATCGTGAAGACAGCAGGTTACAAATTATCAGCAGATGTCGCGTGTTCTTCCTTAAAAGTTATATCTTGGCTCATTATTGTCATTAAGTCACTCCGTAAATAGGAATCACCCATGAGCAGTCTCATCGCCTGAGAACGGATCGATTTTTCAATAATGTTGCGCACGTAACGGCCGTTGCTGAACTTTTCCGGGCTGGTCGTGCTTTTAACCGTCATTAAGTGATCCTTAAGCTTCCACTCTGCTTCTGAACTGAACTGGTATTCACGCTCTGACATCATCCGTTTTGAAATTTCCATCAACTGCTGAACGGTATAGTCCGGAAAATCGATATTGATCGGAAATCTAGATTGAAGACCTGGATTCAGCAGCAAAAACTGTTCCATTTCTCTCGAATAGCCTGCCAGGATGAGAATAAATTCGTGCTGCTTATCTTCCATATGCTTCACTAACGTATCGATTGCTTCTTTTCCGAAATCCTTTTCTCCGCCTCTTGCAAGAGAATAGGCTTCATCAATAAAAAGAATGCCCCCCATTGCTTTCTTTATCAAATCCCTAGTCTTTTGCGCGGTGTGCCCAATGTACTCCCCGACCAAATCTGCACGTTCCGCTTCGATCAAATGGCCTTTGGTAAGAACGTTCATTTCAAAAAATAGCTTTCCCACTAGTCTGGCGACCGTCGTTTTTCCCGTTCCAGGATTGCCTTTGAACATCATATGGAGTGCTTGCTTGCCCGCTTTTAACCCTTGTTCTTCGCGCTTTTTATTAATAAAGATCCAAGCGTAGATCTCTTTAATATTCTTTTTCATTTCTTCCATCCCTACGAGAGTTCCCAGTTCCTTTTCAATTTCCCTTAAAATTCCGTGCTTCGTCTCATTTTTTTGCATGGCTTTTTGATATTCCGCTTCAGCTTCTTTTTGATCAAGAACATTTTTTTGCCCATTAAGAATAATATTGATTTGGCCATTTTCTTTATACGTTACCGCTCTCTCCATCCCAGTGTTCACCTCACACATTAGTCTATGCGATTTCGAATGCATCCGTGACAAATGCCTATGTTCTTTTAAGGCTACTCCTATTGTATTCACGAAAAGCCTGGGCAAACCCCATTTAATTGGATCATAGAGATTGATATATATGTAAATGCATACTTACTTATTACAAAAAAAACAGCCTCTTCAATGAGAGGCCTTTGTTAATTGGTTACGAAAGAATATCAACGACAAACTGTGACCATGTTTCCAGTCTGTTATAAAGGTCTTTTTTCTTCAATTCTGATACGGGCAGCCAGTACCCCCGGATTTGTTCGGTTTCTCGAACAGCAACAGCGGCATCGTCTTTTAGCTCAAGAGCGGATAAAATTCCGATATGGACGGCGCCCACATTTGTTTCGTCATCGTTGATTAAACCGATAGCTGTCATTCCGAGCTTGTCCGGTTCATTTATAATGAGCTCTTCTTCAAGCTCACGATCTGTATTGATTTTCAATAGCTCTTGAAAGGATTGACCGGGCTCCATATTCATATGCCCGCCAAAGCCTAACGAAAGCTTATTATGCAGCCTTGCTTCTCCGCCGCCTGAAAGTCTTTCATAAACAAATACTTCATCCTTGCGTTTAATCACTACATAAGGTATCGGCTGTTTGAATTCCGGCGCTTCCTCTGCATCGCCTCTTCTCATTTCGGAAAAATGCTCGGCAATTTGCCCCATAATTTTCGAAACCAATTCCTCATTGCCCGTAAGCCCTTGGAATGTTAGCGTTTCATCAGCAAATACTTCTTTTCTTGGTACGACTAAAATGATTTCATCCATTTTTCCCATCGTTGTTACCTCCAGTACATGTAAAAAGAGCAGATGTTACACCTGCTCTTGTTTTTCCTTTTCTGTAAAGTAAAAATCCTCGTCCTTTATCGGTTCCACGGTTGCTTTTTTGTAGCCGTTGCCCTTCATGCTGAAGAAATCATGGGACTTCGTCTTCGTATTCAGCCCGTTTAATACGATTGGGTTGATCTCTTCATCCTCAAAATAAGGATCGAAGCCAAGGTTCATCAGCGCTTTGTTTGCATTGTAGCGGATAAATTTTTTCACGTCGTGGGAAAGCTCAACCTGGTCATAAATATCCTCTGTATATGCAAGCTCGTTTTGATAAAGGGTGTCTAACAGCTCGAGAGAAAAAGTCTTCAGCTCTTCCTTGACCTCTTCAGGTTGCTTTCTATAAATTTCTTGAGCAAGCAGGCCGACATATACTCCGTGAATCGATTCATCGCGAAGAATCAAATTAATGATCTCGCCGCTTTGCATCAGCTTGCCCTGTCCATAGAAATAAAGAGGATAATAGAAGCCGCTGTAGAACAAAAAGCTCTCTAAATAAACCGAAGCGACCATGGCTTTAAATAATGAAATCTCGTCATCCTTTTTGATCTTTTCATAAATTCCTACGATGATCTCAGCCTTTTTTTGCAAGTATTTGTTTTCTTTTACCCACTCAAATACCTCATTAATGGTCTCGGTCGGAGCAAGAGTCATAAAAATATTCGAATATGATTTGGCATGGACCGCGTTTTCCATCATTGCCATAAAGTTCAGCACCGCTTTTCGCTGGTGGCCTTGAACGTGCTCCGCGATGATTGGCATACCGGTGTTGCCTTGCTCTGTATCAAGAAGAGTCAGTCCTGCAAGCACCTTCATGTATGTGTCCTGCTCATTTGCACCGAGATATTTCCACGTTAACAAATCTCCATTTAAAGAAATTTCCTCAGGCAGCCAAAATTGCTTCACATTTTGGTTATAGAACATTTGTGTAAAGTCATCTTCGTGCTTTGACCAGTTCGCAGCGTCATAAATTTTCGTCAATCTTTTGTCTCTCCTTTTGCTTACCCGCTTTTTTAGCAGCCGGTTTGTCTTTCCGGCTGCTAATTGATCCGGGGTGGTTCATTAAACGACACAAGACAGACAGCTTTCTTGCCCTGTATCCTTCGTCCTTGCATAGTACAACGTTTTAATGCCCTTATGGTGGGCATAAAGATCAATTCTGTTTAAGTCGCGTGTCGTCATCGTATCCTTCAGGAACAGCGTGAAGCTGATTCCCTGATCGACGTGCTGCTGGATCGTCGAAATCATGTCAACAACTTTAAACATGTCCATATCATATGCCTCTTTATAGAAAAACCAGTTTTCTGGAGCAAGCCCAGGCATCGGATAATACGTTTTTGAATTTCCATAGGTTCTTTCTTCAATACGTTCCATGATCGGCATGACAGAAGCCGTGCTGGATTGAACATACGAAATCGAACCAGTCGGCGCAATACAAAGCCTGTAGCTGTGATAGAGCCCGTTCTCTTTGACAAATTCTTTTAGTTTTTTCCAATCCTCAATTGATGGAATATGCATCCCTGCAAACAACTTGGCGATTTTATCAAATTTCGGTGTAAAGCTTTGCTGAATGTATTTATCAAAATACTCCCCCGTTGCATAAGCGGAGCCTTCATATTGATAAAAGGTTTCCCCTTTTGCTTTGGCGATTTCTGCGGACCGCTCAATGGAATAATAATTCACCATCATAAAATACGTATTGGCGAAGTCTCTTGCTTCTTCACTTTCGTACGGGATATTGTTCTGTGCCAAATACCCGTGAAGGTTCATCGCGCCGAGGCCGATAGATTTCATCGCTCTGTTTGCTCTTTTTACCGCTGGTGCGTTTTTAATGCTTGTCGTATCCGAAACATGAGTAAGGGAATCGACAGCAAGCTTTACTGTATGCTTCAAAGATTTATTGTCCATCGTATTTAAGATATTTAATGAACCAAGGTTGCAGGAAATATCAAGCCCGATTTCATCCTTTTCATCATAATCTGTATAAGAAGAAACCTGCGATGCCTGAAGCACTTCGGAGCAAAGGTTGGAAAATTTCACTTTGCTGATATGATTTAAGGCATGAACATTGTTGACGTTATCCTGGAACATGATGTAAGGATAGCCTGACTCTGATCGTAACAGTGCCAGTTTTTCCAACAGCTTACGAGGGTTGATTTTTTCTTTTTTAACCTTTGGATTTTCGACTAGCTTGTCGTACATAAGGTTCATATCGAGTTCATCCATATGCTCCCCGTATTCCTTATAAACTGTATGCGGATAAAAAACGTAAGCCCCCTTATCCTCTTTTGCCAGTTCGACAAACTTATCCGGAATGACAACGCCAATCGATAACGTTTTAACACGGACATCCTCATCGGCTGAAATCTTTTTTGTATCAAGAAAATCGTTTATATCCCGATGAAAAATATTCAAATAAGCGCTGCCTGAGCCTTGCCTTTGCCCCATCTGATCAGCATACCTGAACGCGTTATCTAGAAGCTTCATGACGCCGACAACCCCTTTTGTGGCATTCTCAACGTCTTTGATGGCCTCGCCTTTTGCCCGCAGCTTGGAAAGATTCAAAGAAACTCCGCCGCCGAGCTTCGACAGCTGCATGGAGATGTCGATTGCTCTTGAAATGTCATTTAAAGAATCGTTAATTTCTAAAAGGAAACAGCTGACAAGCTCGCCTCTTCTTTTACGTCCTGCATTTAAGAAGGTCGGCGTGCTTGGCTGGTATTCCTGATTAATCATCAAACGGACGAATTCTTTCGCTTTACCTGCATCCCCGTTCGCAAAGAACAATGCGACAATTGCGATTCTGTCTTCATATCGTTCGAGAATCTTTTTCTTGTCGTTCGTTTTTAGCGCGTAATCATTATAAAATTTAAACGCACTCATAAAGGAAGGAAAACGGAATTTTTTATCGTAAGCTGTCTTAAAGACTTGTTTAATTTCTTCGAACGAATATTGACTTAAAAATTCTCGCTCGTAATAGTCGTTTTCTATTAAATAATCAATTTTTTCTTTCAAATCGTGAAAAAATACTGTGTTTTGATTTATGTAGTCAACGAAATAGCTATGTACAGCTTCCTTATCCTTCTCAAATTGGAATTTCCCTGATTTTTGAATCATAATTTCATTATTTAACTGTATCCATTTTGGCACTTGATTCTGTGACAACTTTCTCTACCTCCTGATTGAACAAATCAACGTCTTTCGCTGTTCCGCTAAGTTCGAATTTGTGGATGATCGGGACTTGGTAAGAACGAGATATTCGATCAGCACTCCCCGCAAAAAACTCTCCCCAATTTTTGTTGCCGCTGGCCGCGACACCTATTAAATGCTTTCCGTTTTTGTCGAGAAAATCCTTAGTCGATTGCGGAACTTCTCCGAAATTTGTCGTGTAGGTAACAAGAATGAAGGGGGAATTGATATCCTCCACCTCATCTACGTGTTCTTTCGAATAATGTTCGATTTTCTCCATAAACCGTCTAACATTTCCTGTTTTCGAATCAAAAATGACTTGAACCATTATCGAATCACAACCCAAACAAGTAATCTATCTAACACAATATATAGTATAATAACTTGTCCAAAAACACAACATATTGATCTCGATTCATTCGTACGTTTTTAAAAAGAAGAAGAGCAGAATGCAGCTTTCTTCCGCATCCTACTCGGCATAATGAAAAGTCGATGTTTATCATAACATGAAAAAAAATTATGATGTAGACTAGACTTTTATTTATTTTTTTTGTAAGTAATGCATTTTAATTCTTCACAAATTTCTTCAATTTCAGCCTCTATCCCCAATTCTTTAACTAACGTTTCAATTGCGGTCTTAATCGAAGCTTCGCGAATCAGTTCCTTACCGTTTAAAGAGATGCTCGTGCCGTATTCAAAACAGGAGTCATCTTCACATGTTTCTTCCCAATGTGAAATCGTAATTTTTTGTTTCATTTTATACCATACTTTCGTATTTTAGTTTTTAAGCGAATCTATTCTAGTGTAGCTGATTTTGTCCCTGGCTGTAAAACAAGAAGACCTGCATACACAATATTTGAATCAACATCTCGGGGAAATATATGGACGAGTTCCAGGGGCGTTTTATTTTTTTCTAGCTTTCCTTTTCTATACCTTAATATTTCTATTTTTTATTGCCAAGGACATGGCTTCAATGTCAGGCGAAAGGCTGCGGTCACTTGTAATCTCCGGCACAATGGATCTTATGTTTTCGTATAGCTTTTTAGTTTTAGGTGCCAGTTTTTCCGGTCCCCGAATAGAAGCCGCTTGAGCAGCGCAAATCGCTTCGATTGCCAAAATCCGTCTGCTATTCTCTATGATTTGATAGGCATGCCTTGCTGCCGTCGTCCCCATGCTCACATGATCCTCCTGATTTGCTGAGGAAGGGATACTGTCAACGCTTGCGGGATGGGCAAGTGTCTTATTTTCGGAAACGAGAGAGGCTGCTGTGTATTGGATAATCATTAACCCGGATTCAAGGCCGGGTCTTGGGCTCAAGAATGCAGGCAGGTCATTGAGCTGCGGGTTTACGAGACGCTCCACCCTTCTTTCTGACATACTTCCCAATTCAGCCATTCCTATTCCTAAAAAATCCATAGCAAAGGCAATCGGCTGACCATGGAAATTACCGCCTGAAATTATCTGTCCGCTGTCTGTAAATACGAGAGGATTGTCTGTTGCCGAGTTGATTTCAATCAACAGTTTTTCCTCGGCATACTTTAACACTTGACGTATAGCTCCATGAACCTGAGGGATGCAGCGGAGAGAATATGCATCCTGCACCCTAAGCTCGCCTTGCTTTGTCGTAAGAAGGCTGCCTTTCAAGTAGGATAAGATCGAAGCGGCTACTTCGGCCTGCTCAATATGAGGTCTCACAGCATGCGTTTCCGGGAAAAGAGCATCTACAATCCCGCGCAAGCTTTCAAAAGTTAAAGAAGCTACTGCATCGGCAAAATGCGCGAGATCATTCGCTTCGAGATAGGAAATCGTGCCAAGTGCAGTCATTGCTTGCGTTCCGTTTATAAGAGCAAGGCCTTCTTTCGCTTTTAAACGGATCGGCTGAAGTCCGGCCTTCTTAAGCGCCGCTCTGCCATTCATTTTATGTCCTTTGTATATCGCTTCTCCTTCGCCGACAAGAACCAATGCCAGATGTGATAATGGGGCAAGGTCTCCGCTCGCGCCCAGTGATCCTTGGCTTGGGATAATCGGATATAGGCCCGCATTAATGCAATCGACAAGCAGCTGAATCGTTTCTCGCCGTACACCGGAATACCCTTTCGCCAGCGCATTCGCCCGCAATAAAAGCATCGCTCTGCTGACATTTTTAGAAAAAGGCTCTCCTATTCCGCATGCGTGGCTTCTGATGAGGTTCAGCTGCAGCTCTTCTGTGTCACTGGCAGAAATAACTGTATCGCTTAGTTTTCCAAATCCGGTATTCACTCCATACATAACCTTACCCATCTTTAAGTGACTGTCAATAACGGCTCTGCTTCCATCAATTTTAGTCCAAGCTTCATCCTTGATCCGAACAGAAGCTTCTCCATTCAAGATCGATCGAATTTCGTGAAAGCCAAGGTCATTTCCGTTTAATTGAATTTCCATCGGGCAAGCTCCTTTTCTTTTTTGCCTATAAAAAAGAGCGCTACATCAAGGACATATACAACTCCTGGACATAACTCCCTAGAATCTAAAATTTGTTAGGTTTGTGCGTTGAATTACATTTTATGTGAATGGATTTAAAAATAGTCGAATGTAAAAGAGTCATACAAGGGTAATTTAGGAGAGCTACCGAAACGCTAAACACATCAATTCAGTAAAGATGTCGTGCTCTTAACCGAGCCATACTCTGTGGATCAGTAGGGAAAGTAAAAAGCCTGATAATTGCAATTTTGCCATTAACAGAATTTCGAATTTACAACTATATCTTACCACATAAAAGCAGCAATTGTTACTTCCAAATAATTTTTTATAATAAATCCCCATTCCTTTATTACGATAGATGATTAATTTATCAGTGGAATAAAGCGATGATTCCAACATTTAACACAAAGAGCTCAAAATAATATATTATTTTAAAATAACGAAATTAAAACAAAAAAAGAACCAATCCTTTGTTTAGGATTAGTTCTCCGTGTGCTATTCAAGCTCAAGATTAACGTTTTTTTGCGGAGAGAAAGTAGAAATAGCATGCTTATAAATAAGCTGCTGCTTTCCTTCTGTTTCAAGCAACACGGTAAAATTATCAAAGCCTTTCACCTGTCCGCGCAACTGAAAGCCGTTTAACAAGAACACAGTAACATAAACATTATCTTTGCGGATTTGATTTAAGACCTGGTCCTGAATATTTATCTGTTTCATGTTTTGTCCTCCTTGGTATGTATCACTATTTGTTAATGTTTCGATTAAAATTTGAGCTTTCCTGCTATATACGAAAAAATTTCGTGTTTTTTCTTCTCAAAGTCTAGAGGATCTGACATATCAAACCATTGAACTTCCATTTTATTTCGAAACCATGTCAATTGCCTTTTTGCATATCTTCTGCTGTTTTGTTTTAAGGCAGCAACTGCTTCTTCAATACTAATGTCTCCATCCAAATATGTATAAAACTCCTTATAGCCAATTGCTTGTATGGATTGGCAATTGGTCAATCCATCCTGATAAAAACCTCTTACCTCTTCAAGAAGACCATCTACCATCATTTGGTCGACCCTTCGATTGATCCGATCATACAGCTGTTCTCTTTCCATCGTCAAACCGACTAGAGCCGTATCATATAGGTACCCGCTTTTTTGGTTTGCTGTTTGGTCCGTTTTGGTCCTCCCTGTAGTATGAAGAACCTCCAATGCCCGAACCACTCTTCGTACATTATTCGGGTGAATGTTTTTTGCCGATTCAGGATCTCGCTCTGCAAGCAAATGATAGAGATACATATTTCCTTTTTCTTGGGCGGTTTTTTCAAGATTTTTTCGAAATAGAGGATCACCTGATTCTACCGTAAAGGAATAATCTGACAATACCGCTTCAATATAAAGGCCAGTACCGCCTACAATCATCGGTAATTTTCCCCGCGAGGATATTTCGCTGATTTTTTTTCTGGCCAGTTCTTGAAATTCAGCAGCAGAGAAAGATTCGCAAGGTTCTTTTATATCAATTAAATGATGGGAAATTCCTTGCATTTCTTCTGCTGTGATTTTAGCAGTGCCAATATTCATTTGTTTATAAACCTGCATGGAGTCGCCGCTGATAATTTCAGCATCCAGCATATCTGCCAGTTGAACGCTGAGATTTGTTTTACCTACAGCTGTTGGTCCGATCAATACAGCGACCTTTTCTTTTCCTGCCAAATCAATCACTCTCTTTATTGAAGCTGTCTATCATTATAACATTATCCATCAACAAATATCTATACAGAGGATACCCATTCACAGAAAGTTTAAACCGCTTACCAGTTTAATGGTTCATTTCCGACAATTTCAAACGTTTTGCCACGGTACGAATGCCTGTGACGTTCTTTTTCACCTTCTTGGTAAACGACTCCCCCATGGGGAATATCAACAGGTTCATTGTATGCAAGATATGTGGAGCCGCTAAGTAAATGATAATGCGTCCCGTCAACACTTGGAATCGCAGGACCCGAAATCCCATAATACCTGTGATAATGCCCGTTTTCAAAGGAAACTACTCCCGCAAAAAAGTGAGTGTGCTTGTCGTAATTGCTACCGTTTGACGGCTGAGAAAATCCTTCAATCAAGTGATAATGCCCAATCTCTTTTGAGGTTATTATCCGGTATGCATGGACATGGGAAGGCTTTCTTTCCCAATCTGATTGATAAAGCGGCAATTGATCCACTCCCAACTAGATTAGTGATTTTAGATGATGATACAACCGGGTGGTCTAATACCCAAGCAAATAAAACTAGGCTGAATACATTAATTTTATATAGATGAAAAATATTGAATGGAGGAAAATAAAACATGACACAATTCCCGCCGTTTGTTGGTGAAACAGACGAAAGAATCCGGCCATTTGGTTTCGGCCGTCCATGGTATGGATTTGGCAGGCCTTTTGGCTTTTGGGGTGCAGGACCATTTGTCGGCGGTCTCGTCGGAGGATTAGTCGGAAGCGCTCTCATCAGTCCCTTTTACTACCCGCCGTATCCGTACCCTTACCCTTATCCGCCGTATCCATATTATTATTAATATGCACTGGCCCAAAAAGCGGGCCAGATTACATAAGAATTTTTGGGAGAACTTCCGCTTCCAGCTCAATTTGAACATTTCCCTTTATCGCTCGGGAGATCATACATGCATTCTCTGCCTTTTCTGCAAGCTTGTATGCTAATGACACATCCTTTTTTTCGGCATCAGCTTTAAGCTCGATCTTGGGACGGTGAATGATCTTTTTATACGTGAAAATTCCATTGGTCACGTCAACAATTCCCTCGGAGGTCATTGATAATGTGTTTTTTTCAAGTCCGCTCCGTTCCATCATCGCGGCAAGGGTAATAATATAGCACGTTGAGGCTGCTCCAAGTAGCATTTCATCCGGGTTTGTCCCCACTCCCGGGCCGTCCATTTCAGGCGGAATCGATATATTCGTTTGCAGACCGCCGCACGAAATCTCCCCAACACTGTTTCTGCCGCCAGTCCAGTGCGCTTGTAAATGAAAGTGATGTTCAGCCATCTACCTCAACTCCTCCTGTGATTCCTTACAAAGCCCATTATAGAGCCCGCGAGTAAAAAAACAAAGAAATTGAAATGAATCCATTAAAATATGAGGTTGTAGATAATGATTCCCACAATCCAAATTGGTGTAGTCACTAGAACACCAATAATAAGACCTTTGAAAAATAAATTTTTGCTTTCCATTTGCAGCTTCACTCCTATATGAATGCTATCGGCTGTCTAACTAAAGATGTTAATACACGATGAAAAGAAACATGAAAAAGTATAAATGACAATCGTTTTAAGTATCTATGAGACGAAGATGGACATAGCAAAGGTTTCACAAACGAAAGAAAACCCTCTGTTCATAGAACAAAGGGCTGTAAATCTACTTGTTTATATAGGTGATATCCATGTCAGAAGCTCCAGTTATTTCTAGATCTTTAGGGACACGCAAATAGATAACTTCCATAGGGGTGAAGGTCGACCCATCTTCCTTGCTCTCTCCCATGAATTGCTCGTCTGTAAACTGCCTGATTGGAAATTCTTTGCTGTATAGGCCAAGTTCAATTTGTATTGGCTCAGGGCTGTCAATTATCAAGCTTTCTTCGTTTAAACGAACGTTGACTGAAGGGAGTTTGCTTATTTTAAAACCTTCCAAGATTGTATCTGTTGCAAAATATATCGCTTCTATCGTTCCATCTGTGCCTTGTTTTCTTTCGATCACTATTGACGGATCTATATACCCTTCAATGTTGAGCTGCTTCAATTGATACTGAAACTTCCACTGCTTCTTTTTATATCGGGGATCAATATCTCCAAGCCTGCCGTCATGTACTAAATTGTCAAATTCTCTTAACTCTTTGTTAGCTGTTTCGGGTTGAACTTTCCCTCCAACTGCTGGGCTTTTTTCAGGCAGCATATAAAACAAAAGAACGGATACGAGCAAGGCGGCAACATAGCTTGCAAAAATCCAATACGTTCTTTTCAGGCTCACATATTTTCCTCTGGTGATTGCTTTTTTTCGCCGAAAGATAAGTAACAAAATTAACAAAATAATGAGAAAAGGAATGATTTGTATTAGTGCTAACATTAAGTTCTCACATCCAATTTATCTGACATAAGAATCGTTATCGTATAGAGAATAGCTACCGTTCCGATGATTTTCAGAAAAAATATGAAAACTGAAGGTTCAAGAAAGTAATATTCAAAAAAGCGGACTATCCATCCTTCATTACCTTGCTCTGCGCTGATAAACATTGAACCTAGTAAAAATACAGGCACAGTTGCAATAAAAAGCTTGTGAATTTGAACAAGATAACCAATCACGTAGCCGAACGCAGAAAAGAAAAACACATACAGTGTTGTCATTATTATGCCAAGAAGCAATTCTGAAGGAGATGCCAGATGACTATATTCTCTAATAATCGAATAATCAAAAAAATACATCAGAACCTTTTGCAAAAAACCTGAAAGAATCCCGCATGCCCCTCCGATAATGCTTGCTGTCAGCAAAAATAAAATATTCGATAAGTGGCTGCTGATCCGGTTGCTGACAAACGTAAAATCATCGTATCTATACGCTTTTGTTGTAATGATGATTGCGCTGATAAATCCCCAAAGCAGCGTAAACGCAATGATTACATCTGATGAGTATTTATTCACCGTTAAATCAATCGTACTAGTGCTGCTTCCAGATGACGAGGTAGATCCAAATGACATGAGGATTGCAATCATCTGAACCATAACAAGCGAGCTAAAAACATTTGAATAGGATTTCAACTTATATAAGTATTGCTTTTTTACCACTTCTGCTAATCTAGCGTTTGCTAAAGACATCATCAATTCCCCCTTTTGCTTCATCTGTCAAGTATTCGCAAAGATCAGCTAGATCGACAGCTGTAAAGTCGAGTCCCTCTATTTTGGCTCGCTGCAATTCTGCCTCTGACCATTCATTTTTAACAGCGAGATATTCACTATTCGTTCCTATTCTTTTCCGATAAAATATTTCACTATTTACCGTCCATCTATTAATGGTTTCTTCCTTTCCTTTGATTCCGATCGCCAATTCCTTTAACTCAGCCACGGGCATATGTAAATAGTTTCTGCCGTTTTTGATCAGCAGGATATCCTCAAGAACAGCCTCCATTTCATGCAGATGGTGGTTCGAAATAATAATCGTTCGGGGATGATCAAGATAATCCTTAAGCAGCGCCTTGTAGAAATCCTTCCGAGCAGCAGAGTCCATTCCCGTTGTGGGTTCATCAAATATCGTCAATGCACAGCGTGCTGATAGCCCGATTATCATGTTGTACGTGCTTCTCATTCCTTTTGAAAGACTGTCATATTTTTGCATAGGATGAAAAGAAAAATAGGAAAATAGCCGATTCGCCAGATCCATGTCCCAGTTTGGATAAAATCTCTTCATTTCTTCTAATATTTCCGTAAGATTTAACGAATCGGGCAGATTGATATCCTCATCTACAAATATCGTATTCATCGAAACTTTCAAATTATTAAATGGTCGTTCTGAAAAAACTTTCACCTCTCCGGACGTCTCTCTTGACAACCCTGCTAAAAGCTTCAAAAGAGTTGTTTTTCCAGCGCCATTTCGCCCGATCAAGCCAGTTATCGAATTCTCACGAATGTGAAACGATATGTTATTCAAGGCTTTTTTATTGCCGTAGGATTTTGATAGTTGTGTACATTCAACAACATTCATTTTCCATCCTCCTCACTTTCTGCTCTTGCTTTTTGAATCATTTGCAGCAGTTCATCTTCACATACCTGCAATCTGCGGGCTTCCAACACGACTTCCCACACAAGCCGCTTCAAATGCTGCTCTTTTCGTTTCGTCACAATCAATTTCTTTGCATCAGCCGTTACAAACATACCGAGCCCTCTCTTCTTGTATAAAATATTTTCATCAGCCAGTATATTTAGTCCTTTTGCTGCAGTCGCCGGATTTATTGTAAACATCTCTGCCAGCTGGTACTGGGAATAAACCTTTTGATCACTGGAAAAATTGCCGTTCAATATTTCTGTTTCAAGCCATTCAGAAATTTGAATATAAATTGGTTTTGTATCATCTGTATTAGGGATCAAAGTCAGTCCCCCTCCCTGGCATAGTGCATTAGTGTTGTAATGTAGTATATAATAAATATAGAGTTGAAGCAATCAGTTTTACGCAAACAAAAAAAGAGCGTCTCATATAAAAGAGACACTCTTTGTTGAATTGCTGATTTTAGTTTTCACTCTCTTGATCATAATCTGGTGCAAACGCCTTTTTAACAAATAGTGAAATGATTAAAGCTGTCACACATAAGGCTAATGCAAACCAATAAGCATGGTGCACCCCTTGTGTCATCGCTTCATTTTGAATCTGCTCGCTTACCGGAGCTGATTGACCTTCTAAGAAACTTTTTCTGCTCTGGGTCATAATGCTTACAAAGATCGAAACACCAAGTGCACCTGCGACGGGTTGTAATGTATTCGCAATTGCCGTCCCATGCGGATATAATTTCTTAGGTAATTCATTTAATGCATTCGTTTGGGCAGGCATCATCATCGCTGAAATCGACAGCATTAATAAGATGTATGCAATGATAAACGACCAAACCTGGATCGAAGGATTAATGTTGCTAAAAAACAGCATGACCCCGACCAAAACAATAGAACCAGGTATCATTAGCTTCCTTGGTCCATATTTATCGAATAAAGTACCCATTAATGGTGACATTAAGCCGTTTAATAACGCTCCCGGCAGCAGCACAAGACCTGCGAGCTTAGCAGAATATCCGAGCGGCCCCTGCAGATACATCGGCATCACAATTTCAGATGCAAACATTGCCATGATGACGATGATAAAAAGAGCAATACCTTTTGAATAGTTTTTATATTTAAATACCCGGACATCTAATAATGGCTCATCTAACTTCAATTGCCGTATGACGAAAAGCAATAAACTGATGAAGCTGACTAACAGAACTGAAATGATCGTTAGTGATCGAAAACCTTCCGGATCCTCTCCAACGCTGCTGAATCCGTAGATGATTCCCCCAATCCCGATGGAAGATAAAATAATCGATAAAACATCTACACTAGGGCGAGTAACCTCTCCAACGTTTTTCAAATATTTCATGGCAAATAAGATGGAGAATACAGCAAAAGGAATGACGGTGATAAATAACCAGCGCCAGCCTAATAAGTCAACGATCACACCGGACAGGGTCGGGCCGATCGCCGGAGCAAACATAATAACTAACCCAAATGTTCCCATGATTTTCCCGCGAACTTCAGGGCGATAAAGTAAAAGCAAAGCATTCATAATAATCGGTATTAACAATCCGGTACCAACTGCTTGAATCATCCGCCCAGTTAACAACATCGGAAAATTGACAGCACAAGCAGCAATAACTGTCCCAATCAAAAAAACTGTCATAACTCCGATAAACATTTGCCTCGTAGTAAACCATTGAATTAATATTGCAGAGATCGGCATTAAAACTCCCATAACGAGCATAAATCCAGTTGCCAGCCATTGAACAGTAGGCGCATCGATATTAAATACTGCCATGAGCTCAGTTAATGCAATATTCAGCAAGGTTTCATTTAATATTGCAAAAAATGCGCCAATCATAAATGTAATAAGAATCGCTCTTGAATTAATCTTTTGTTCCATACAGTTCCTCCAACAATTTTATCATAAAAATCAATCGATTATTTCATGCCTTCGTTTCTAACTAAAAGACAAAAACCCCCTATCTATTTTCTTCAATAAGGGGTCATGATCAACACATACTTAATAAAGCAGACAAGCTTCCATGTGCTTCAACAATCCTATTTCAGAAATAGAATCATATTTTTTGTTTTCTGAATAGGAAAAAGCACAAACTCTAAGGACGTTTTATGCTTTGAAATATCCATAAAAGCACAGATTTTCAATAAAACATGTACTTTTTTCACTTTATTCTAATTGAAAAAAATTATGGATGTCAAGATTTTTGATTAAGACATTCAAGTATTCCTTCTACGCTAAAAAGCCGGCATTCCATTTATTATGGAACACCGGTTTTTTTACATTACACGCTTAAACATCTTTTCCATCTCATAAGAAGTAAAGTGGATAATGATAGGCCGTCCATGCGGGCACGTAAATGGTTCGGACGTTGTTCGAAGCTCGTCCAAAAGGGCCTTCATGTCCTCCTGCTTTAAATAGTGATTCGCTTTGATGGAGCCCTTACAGCTCATCATGATGGCGGCTTCTTCTCTCAGCTTTTTGATATCGGCTTTTTTCTCCTCCAATACTTGCTGGATGATGTCTTCGATGATCATGCTTTCCTCGCCATTTGGAAACCATGATGGATGTGAGCGAACGATGTAGCTGTTAGATCCGAACGATTCCAAGAAGACGCCAACCCGTTCAAGCTCATGCTTATATTCATCAATAATGACAGCTTCATGACTTGAATAGTGAAGAGTAAGCGGCACGAGCAATTCCTGGAGCTCGTGCTCGACCTGCCCTACTTTTTCACGAAAGTATTCATACTTTATCCGCTCTTGGGCAGCATGCTGGTCAATAATATACAAGCCATTTTCGTTTTGCGCTAGAATATACGTTCCGTGCATTTGTCCGATTGGATACATCACGGGTACTCTTTCTTCAGGAATCACTTTTTCGATGGGTTCTTCTTCCTGCTCGATCGAGGTTGAAGGCATCTCCTCTTCCTGCGCTTCCTCATGAACGGATTCCTGGTAGCTGGATTCTTCATCTCTACTCTCTGTAATCAGGTCTTCTGTTTTAAAATGAGACTCATAAACAGGAGGTTTTTCAACCTTTCGTTCCATAAGCTTTTCAGATTGTGAGTCCAGAGACAAAGTTTGCTGCTCATTTTTTCCTGCAGCTGAAGTCCGTTTTGGCGGAGCCACACTAGGAATCAGCTGCTTTCTTTGGAATTGGTTCTTCACTCCATCTGAAATCAATGTATGCAATTCCGATTCTTTACTGATTCGGACTTCCAGCTTTGAAGGATGCACGTTGACATCAACTAGTATCGGATCCATTGTAATTTCTAAATACACAATCGGATGCCGCCCGATCGGCAAAAGCGTGTGGTATCCCTCTTCGATTGCTTTTGAAAGCGAGAAATTGCGAATATACCGGCCGTTGATGACGGTAGATATATAGCTTCTTGAAGCCCTGGTCACTTCGGGAAGCGAAAGATAGCCTTTTACATTAAAATCAAGGGATTGAACGTGAATAGGAATCATCTTTTTGGCAATCGCCGTACCGTAAATTGACGCAAGAACATGCCTGACGTCGCCATTTCCGCTCGTTTTCAGTATTTCTTTGCCGTTATGCCGCAAGCGGAATGATACGTCCGGATGGGCAAGTGCCAGCCGATTCAACAGGTCAGTAATGTTTCCTAGCTCCGTATGAATGGTCTTCATATATTTAAGCCGTGCCGGCGTGTTAAAGAAAAGCTGTGTGACCGTAATTTCCGACCCCTGCCTTCCAGAAGCCTTGCCTTCAGCTATCAGCTTTCCGCCTTGAAAAGTTAAATGCGAGCCTGCCTCTTGGCCCGTGCTTGTCACTAGCTCCAAATGGGAAACGGAGGCGATGCTGGGAAGCGCCTCTCCGCGAAAACCTAACGTTCTCACTCGGAACAAATCATTTTCGTCTTTGATTTTGCTGGTTGCGTGTCTGGAAAATGCGGTCTTGGCATCTATTTCCGACATCCCCTCGCCATTATCTCTCACTTGAATGGAGGATAATCCCGCTTCTTCAATATCTACCTCAATGACGGTGCTATTTGCATCAATTGAGTTTTCCACCAGCTCCTTAACGACCGATGCCGGCCGTTCAACGACTTCTCCAGCCGCAATTTTGTTTGATAACTCAGCAGAAAGCTTAATCACCTTTTGCATTTTTTGTTCACCCCTTACTTAACGAAGCTTTTTCTGAAGGGCATAGACTTCATTCATCACTTGCAGCGGCGTCATATCAAGAAGGTTAAGCTCTTTGATTCGTGAAAGTACCTTTTGATCTTTTGCCGATGCTTTATTTACTTTTTCTTGCGGTGCATGTTCTCCAAAAAATGACAGCTGCGCATTTTCATTGACCTGCTCGTTTTGATTGGATGGCCTATGGCTTTCAGGCTCCTTTTTTTCTAGCTTTTCCAGGATGGCATTCGCCCGGTGAATGAGATTATCTGGAAGTTCAGCCAGCTGGGCCACGTGAATGCCGTAGCTTTTATCGGCTGCCCCCTCCTTCACCTGATGCAAAAAGACGACCTTTCCTTCGTGCTCCTCTGCTCTTACGTGAACATTTTTCAGCTGATGAAGCTCGTTTTCAAGAACTGTCAGCTCGTGATAATGGGTGGAAAAGAGTGTTTTCGCGCCGATATGGTCATGGACATATTCAATGATTGCCTGTGCTAGTGCCATGCCGTCATAGGTGCTTGTCCCACGGCCGATTTCATCAAACAGAATTAAGCTGTTTTTCGTTGCGTTAACGATCGCATTCTTTGCTTCCAGCATTTCCACCATAAACGTACTTTGCCCCGAAATTAAATCATCAGCCGCCCCGATCCTCGTGAAAATTTGATCAAAAATAGGCAAAATCGCTTTTTTTGCCGGCACAAAGCAGCCAATTTGCGCAAGGATCGAAATCAGCGCCATTTGCCGCATAAACGTGCTTTTCCCCGACATGTTGGGCCCTGTAATTAATAAGATTTCCCTCTCGGCATCCATCATGCAATCGTTCGGTACGTATGACTGGCTGTCCATGACCTTCTCGACCACCGGATGCCTCCCTTCAGTGATTTGCACGTGATTTTCCGAAAAAGAAGGCTTTGTATATCGTCGCGTTTCACTTATCGTCGCAAAGCATTGAAGTGCGTCTAGCTCGCTAATTTGCTTTGCCAGATGCTGAAGGCGGGGAATGTAGATTTTTACCTGTTCCCTGATTGAGGTAAATAACTCGTATTCCAATTCTGAAATATTGCTTTCAGCTTCAAGTATCAGCGCCTCTTTTTCCTTCAGCTCCGGAGTAATATATCGTTCCGCGTTTGCAAGTGTTTGTTTCCTCTCGTACCTGCCTTCTTCCAACAGTGAAATATTCGCTTTGGTCACTTCAATGTAATAGCCGAACACTCGATTAAATCCGACTTTTAAAGAGCGGATTCCAGTCAGCTCCCGTTCCTGTCGCTCCAACTGGGCAATCCAATCCTTGCCGTTTTTACTGACGTATCTGTATTCATCGAGCTTGTTGTCAAAACCATCCTTAATGAGATTTCCTTCCTTTAACGAAAGCGGCGGATCTTCGTTCAGCGATTCCTCCAAAAGCTCAAAGCACTCCTTACATATATCCAATTGTTCCGCCCTGTGCTTGGCCTGCGGGTGATCAATCGAGGCAATTAAATGCTTGATCTCAGGAACCTTTTGCAAGGAAAACTTCAGCTGAATTAAATCTCGTGCATTGGCATTTCCATAAGCGACTCTTCCAGCAAGACGCTCCAAATCATAAACCTCTTTTAAAAGCTCTCTTAAATCCTCTCTTTCGAATAAATGAGTGATAAAGGCCTCTACCATATCCTGGCGTTCTTCGATTTGATTAACTCTGATGAGCGGCCTTTCCACCCATTGCTTTAACAGCCTTCCGCCCATTGCTGTTTTCGTTTCGTCTAGAAGCCACAGCAATGACCCTTTTTTGCTTTTCGAACGGATCGTTTCTGTCAATTCGAGATTTCTTTTTGAATAGAGATCTATTTTCATAGCTTCTTCAAGCTCATAAATGTTTACCTTTTGCAAATGGTCCAGGTTCCGTTTTTGCGTACGGCAAAGATAGGAATACAGTCTCATAAAACTATTTAAGAGGTTCTCATCCTCTACATGCTTAGCAATGGCTGGAATCACCTCTTCCATTTCCTCCTGATAGGAAACGGTCAGCTCTAATTTTTCCTTTATATGTTTAAGCTCTTGTTCATTTATCTCATTGCTGACGACGATTTCTTTCGCCCGAAAGGAATAGATTTCAGAAATTACGTCTTCAAGCCTCTTTACTTCCGCCACAAGATTTTCTCCAGTCGATAAGTCAGATAGCGCTAATCCGTATCCTTCTTTGCATTTCGAGATGGAAGCGATAAAGTTGTTCTCATTCTCCTCAATGATTTTTCCGTCCATTAATGTGCCCGGAGTAATGACTTGAACTACTTCTCTTCTGACCACCCCTTTTGCTTCCTTTGGGTTTTCAGTTTGTTCACAAATGGCCACTTTATAGCCCTTTTGGATAAGTTGTTCAATATAGGATTCTGCTGAGTGGTAGGGAACTCCGCACATGGGAATGCGCTCACTTGCCCCTCCATCTCTTGATGTCAGAGTTATCTCTAATACTTGGGATGCTTTTATTGCATCATCAAAAAACATTTCATAAAAATCCCCTAAACGGAAAAATAAAAAGGCATCTTTGTTATCTGCCTTGATCGCTAAATATTGCTGAATCATCGGGGTGTAGCCTGTCATAGTAACTCCCTCTCTATGTATCAATCTGCCTTTGAAATTTTACACCTATTATAGCATAAAGTGAACCTTCAATCAGTTGCGTAAGCCTAAAAGTAAGCGATTATAATACCCCCAAAAAAAGAAACTAGGGCTGATTTCCCCTAGTAACCTTTTATTCCTCAGGATCACCGGCTAAAAACTCCGGATTGATGTCTTCGAGCTCGCTGTCTAAGTCATCATCATCCCACTCTGCTTCAGTGTCTACAGTCCATTCCGGATCTAATTCTACAACGATTTTTGTCTCTCCCACAACTTCAGACAAGAACTCTCTTTCTGCTTGCACAACGATTTTATTGCCGTTTGGAGAAATGGTAACCTCCAAACAATTCGGCTGTTGAAGAACCTTTGCCATGACCTCGTGTTCGTCATCTAGGTAGTTTTTGTCTCGATAGCGGAGCTTAATCACATCCACATATTTTACCCTTTCAGTAACAACCTCAGTCTTCGTATTATCAGCATACGAATACCATACGTTAATATCATAGAATCCTTCAATTTCAACTGTTTTCCCTACTTTTTCAGCGTCATATTTATGATTGATAATCCAACCGCCGAGAATGCTGGTAGGTTTTTGTGTAGGAGATACAGTATGAGTGCTTTGGGTAAATTTTCGCCCTTTCGCGACTATAGCTTTTGTGATAATTTCTCTGTATTCAGCCATTCAAGCATGCCTCCTCGTTCTTCATTCAAATTATTTTTATGCCAGGCTTTCGTCTAATGTGCGTGACAAAAGAAACGCTCACCCATAAAAATCATTTCTGTTCCATTGTATGCATGGTTATCTGCAATCTTTCCATAAAAATAGTCAGAGGAAGAGACAATTTTGCGAGCTTAAAAAGGCTTGTTTATTTTCTAAAAGCAAAAAACAGATGCAGGACCGCTGTTCACTATTATTGAAGCAAAAAAAAGATGCCCTAAAGACATCTATTAAAGAGGGCAGCTTTCTTGAGAATTTTTTATTTTTGAGCCGGTTTCGCCTTTCAGAAGGTCGCCTCCTGTTGAGGTGATAATATCGTTTGTCACTTGGTTCGAAATGGTATTCGCTACCAGCTGAAGCAAGTCGTTTACTTCCATCTGCGAATCTTTAAATTCTTGAATGATTGGGATAGAATCAAGCTCTTCCTGAAGAGCGTCTATTTTTGCTTCCACCTGTTGTAAAGCCTCAGATTTCCCATAATGCTTAAAATTCACGGCTTGTTTTTGCAGCGCCTTAATCTGATTAATGATTTGCGATATTTTCGCATTTTCATTAATTTGTGATTCAGCACGTTTAAAGAAGGATACCTCATCTGTCTCAGCGATCATTTTGGCAAGATCCCGGGCTTTTTGAACAATATCCTTTTTCGAATAAAGAGTCAATTCACTTCACCTCGATCGTTTCTCCCACCATCTCACCGTCTAGCGACCATGTTTTCGCTTGGTGGATTTTTACTTGAACCAGTTTGCCTATGGCTGATTTAGGAGCTTTGAAGTTGACTAGTTTATTTTTTTTCGTATAGCCGGCAAGTATATCCGGGTTATTTTTGCTTTCTCCCTCTACTAATACTTCGACAGTCTGGCCTTCATATTCCTTCATTTTTTTCGCGGAAATTTCATTGACCAGCTGATTTAATCGCTGAAGGCGTTCTTTCTTAACTTCCATCGGAACATTATCGGACATTTTTGCTGCAGGCGTCCCTTCGCGTGGTGAATAAATGAAGGTATACGCACTGTCGAATTCCACTTCTTTATAAAGGGACATGGTTTCTTCAAACTGCTCATCCGTTTCGTTCGGGAAGCCGACAATAATATCTGTCGTCAATGAGGCGTTTGGCATGGCTTCTTTAATTTTTCCGACCAGCTCCATGTATCGTTTACGGTCATATTTTCTTGCCATCAGTTTTAAAACATCAGAGCTTCCAGATTGTACAGGCAAATGGATATGGTCAAGGAGGTTTCCGCCTTTTGCCAGAACTTCGATTAAACGGTCGTCAAAGTCTCTTGGATGGCTCGTAGTGAACCGGATTCTCGGAATGTCGATCTTATGAAGTTCATCCATTAAATTGCCGAGTCCGTAAGTGATATCCTCAAAATCCTTGCCGTACGCGTTGACATTTTGGCCAAGCAGCGTGATTTCTTTATAACCTTCACTTGCAAGCCTTCTGACCTCTTGAATAATTTCTTCAGGACGGCGGCTTCGTTCTTTTCCGCGTGTATAAGGAACAATGCAGTACGTGCAGAACTTGTCGCAGCCATACATAATATTTACCCAGGCTTTGATTTTTCCGTGTCTTACTTTCGGAAGATTCTCAATGATATCCCCCTCTTTTGACCATACTTCTATGACCATTTCCTTTGAAAGATAAGCTTCAGACATAAGCTCTGGCAATCTGTGAATATTATGCGTACCGAAAATTAAGTCTACAAACGGATGTTTTTTTAAAATTCGATTGACGACCGCCTCTTCCTGGGACATACATCCGCACACGCCAAGAATTAAATCCGGACGATTGTTTTTTAGAGCTTTTAAGTGGCCAAGCTCGCCATAAACTTTGTTTTCGGCATTTTCCCGAATGGCGCACGTATTTAATAGAATGACATTGGCGTCTTCAGTTGTATCCGTCGGCTCATAGCCCAAGGCTGTGAAAATTCCGGCCATGACTTCTGTGTCATGCTCGTTCATTTGGCAGCCATACGTACGGATGTAAAACTTCCGTCCATTTCCCATTCCTTTATACTTCTCTGATATATTAAAATCACTTTGATATTGTATCGATTCTTTTCCTCTTTTTTTCGCCTCTTTTAAGGAAGGAGGAACATAGACAGCTTCAAAGTATTTGCTATAATCCTTTTCGGATTTTTTGTCCGAAGGATGTACTTGTCCGCTTTCTTTACGTTGTTTTTCATTCATGGTTTCTTTCTCCTTTCAAAGCAGCTCCAACCCATAGTATAAAGGTTATTCTCCCTATAAACAACTGGTATACATGAGTCCCCTTCCTGCGGCCATAAAAACAACCTGCACCATTTGCATGCAGGCTGGTAAGAAAACATTTTAGGTTGGAGGGTTAGCGCGGCTCTACAATTAATTTAATCGCAGTTCTTTCTTCTCCGTCAATTTGAATGTCCGTAAACGCTGGGATACAGATCAGATCCACGCCGCTTGGTGCGACAAACCCTCTTGCAATCGCGACAGCTTTTACCGCCTGATTAAGTGCGCCTGCACCGATGGCTTGGATTTCTGCTGCTCCCCGTTCTCTTAATACTCCTGCTAGTGCTCCGGCAACTGAATTTGGACTTGATTTTGCTGAAACCTTTAATATTTCCATTTCTGCTCCCCCTTAATTTTACAATGGATGAGTGAGTGTTCATTAGAACAATCCTTATTAGATATTACTATTTTAAAAAGTCATCCCCAGTCCTTTTCAAAATAGCAGGCTACCTTCCATTGCTACTATATTCACTAGCAGTGTTCAATATTCCTTCTTTTTTTTGAATATTTTTCTATAATATTTACCCGTTTTGTTTACTCAAAAAACATATGGTCGTCATTGATTAAAATTCTCTCAATCTTGACCGCCTTCTTTGTCTGATCATTGATTTGAATAACGACAGCACTTAAGCTTGTTGGGCCTTCAGCCACTTCAAAACGTCCGGGCAGACCTGTTTTGAACCGTTTGATTATGGTTTCTCGTTCCACTCCTAATATCCCGTTGTAGGGACCTGTCATGCCGACATCAGTGATAAAAGCAGTGCCTTCAGGAAGCACCCGATTGTCCGCGGTCTGCACGTGGGTATGAGTCCCAACAACGGCTTGGGCACGTCCATCTAGATACCAGCCCATCGCAAGCTTTTCACTCGTCGCTTCGGCATGAAAATCGACAAATATATAAGGTGTTCTTTTTTTCGCTTCTCCAATGAGCTCATCCGCTTTTTGAAACGGGCAGTCGATCGGAGGCAAAAATGTCCTTCCTTGAAGATTTATTACCGCCAGCTCTTTCCCGGCTGATTTAACATAGGCGATACCTTTCCCTGGATTTCCTGTTGGAAAGTTAGCAGGACGAATCAGCTGCTTGGCATCATCAATAAAATCAAAGATTTCTTTTTTGTTCCACGTATGGTTTCCCATTGTGATTACATCGGCTCCGCCTTCGATAAAGCTGCGATAAATGCCTTCTGTAATCCCTTTCCCGTGAGCTGCATTTTCGCCGTTTATTATCGTAAAATGCGGCGAATACTTCTTTTTCAGCTTCGGCAAATATTCCTTAACCATTTGGCGGCCGGGTGATCCTACGACGTCACCGACGAATAAAATAATCATTTCGTTTAATCCCTTTCTATTTCTTGTCCTTTAATCAGGAATACTTAAGGTTCATTCGGGAAAAAAAGTAAAGTGATGCATAATGCACCACTTTACTTGTGAATGAAACCTTATTTAGCGTATTCCACAGCTCTTGTTTCCCTAATCACAGTCACTTTTATGTGGCCTGGGTAATCAAGCTCATCCTCAATTCGTTTACGAATATCTCTCGCTAATCGGTGAGCTTCCAAATCATTAATGGAATCAGGTTTTACCATGATTCTTACTTCCCGGCCAGCTTGGATCGCGAAAGATTTTTCAACACCTTCATAGGATTCAGATATTTCTTCCAGCTTCTCCAGTCTGCGAATATAGTTTTCAAGCGTCTCGCTTCTTGCACCCGGACGAGCTGCAGATAAAGCATCGGCAGCAGCCACCAGAACAGAAATAATTGATGTTGGCTCTTGGTCGCCGTGGTGGGAAGCAATACTGTTAATCACGACAGGATGCTCTTTATATTTGCTTGCAAGCTCGACACCGATTTCCACATGGCTTCCTTCCACTTCATGGTCAATCGCTTTACCGATATCGTGAAGCAGGCCTGCCCTTTTGGCAAGTGTGGTATCTTCACCAAGCTCTGCAGCCATAAGACCTGTCAAAAATGCAACTTCCATGCTGTGCTTCAGAACGTTTTGGCCATAGCTTGTACGGAATTTTAAACGGCCGAGAATTTTAATCAAATCAGGGTGAAGTCCGTGAACCCCCACCTCAAACGTGGTTTGCTCACCCATTTCCCGAATATAATCGTCGACTTCACGCCGGGATTTTTCGACCATTTCTTCAATTCGTGCAGGGTGGATTCGTCCATCCTGTACTAGCTTATCTAGAGCAATCCTCGCTGTTTCACGTCTGATTGGATCAAATCCAGAAAGTATGACAGCTTCTGGAGTATCGTCAATAATGAGGTCAATTCCAGTTAATGTTTCTAATGTACGGATATTACGCCCTTCACGGCCAATAATACGTCCTTTCATCTCGTCATTCGGAAGATTAACAACTGAAACCGTCGTTTCTGCCACGTGATCAGCAGCACAGCGCTGAAGTGCCAAAGAAAGTATGCTTTTTGCTTTTTTGTCTGCTTCTTCTTTCGCTCGGTTTTCAGTTTCTTTCGACATGATTGCGATGTCATGGGAAAGCTCGCTTTCAACCCGATCCAGAATGATTTGTTTTGCTTCATCTCGAGTTAAACTAGAGACACGTTCCAGCTCCAATTGCTGCATGCGTATCATCTCATCCACTTTGCTTTCCATCTCTTCAATATGTTGTTGTCGTTCATTTAGAGAATCGTCTTTCTTCTCTAACATCGCTTCGCGTTTATCTAACGCATCTTGCTTTCGGTCAAGGTTTTCTTCTTTTTGAAGCAATCGGTTTTCTTGCTTCAGAAGTTCGTTCCTTCTTTCTCTAACTTCTTGCTCAGCATCTACCCGAAACTTGTGTATATCATCTTTTGCCTCGAGGAGCGCTTCTTTTTTCAAAGCTTCTGCATCACGCTTTGCGTCTGCTACAATTTGTTCCGCAGCAGTTCGCGCACCTGCAATTTTCGCTTCGGCAATGGTTTTTCGAACAAAATAGCCAACAACTAAACAGAATAGGCCCAGCAAAATGGAGATGAGAATAAATTGCCAATTCATACTTTCACCTCCTCTTGCTATGAACTTGCTTCTTGCTAAAAATAAAAGTGGTGATTACTGATTTCAGGTCACACCTTGAGCGAATGAAATCATTCACTGCCCTTTTCATTTTTCAATATTTTACCAATCATGTTAATAAAATAAGTGACACACACTTATTGTAAGTGTTGAGTGAAATACTTGTCAAGCCCGCCGTCTAAGCCTTTTCACTCAAAAATGAATGTAACGTTTTTTGCTCGTTCTTCCTTCCCGGTTTGGTCATCAGGAAACACAACAGGTAAATCATGCACTTAATATACGTTGTTCCCTTTGACATGAGTTTTTAGACATAAAAAAAGATGCATCAGCGCATCTTTTTTCACTTTAGATTTCAAGTTCTTCTTGTTCTTCATCCTTCGGAGCAACGCCGGTATCGAGGCCGTAATGCTCGCGGATTTGCTCCTGGATCATCAGAAGAACGTCTTTATTTTCTTTTAAAAATTGCTTGGCGTTTTCTCTTCCTTGACCCAGGCGCTCTTCCTGATATGAGTACCAGGATCCGCTTTTTTGGACAATATCAAGCTCTGTACCGAGGTCAATGATCTCGCCTTCTTTCGAAATACCTTCACCGTACATAATATCAACCTCTGCTGTACGGAACGGAGGAGCTACTTTGTTCTTTACAACTTTAATTTTTGTTTTGTTACCCATGACGTCATTGCCTTGCTTCAGCTGCTCGGCACGGCGCACTTCAAGGCGTACAGATGAATAAAATTTTAAAGCTCTTCCTCCCGGAGTCGTTTCCGGGTTACCGAACATAACGCCAACCTTCTCACGAATCTGGTTGATGAAAACAGCGATTGTTTTCGATTTGTTAATAGCGCCGGAGAGCTTGCGCAACGCTTGGGACATCAGTCTCGCCTGCAGACCGACATGTGAGTCGCCCATATCTCCTTCAATCTCAGCTTTCGGCACGAGTGCGGCCACGGAATCGATGACGACGATATCAATAGCACCGCTTCGAACGAGCGCTTCCGCTATCTCGAGCGCCTGCTCGCCGGTATCCGGCTGGGAAAGAAGCAGATCGTCTATATTTACGCCTAAATTTTGGGCATAAGAAGGATCAAGCGCGTGCTCAGCATCAATAAACGCAGCTTGTCCTCCCTGCTGCTGCACTTCTGCAATGGCATGCAGGGCCACAGTTGTTTTACCTGAGCTTTCAGGTCCATAAACTTCGATGATTCTCCCACGCGGATACCCGCCTACTCCAAGAGCGGTGTCCAGCGTAAGAGAGCCGCTTGGCACGGTTGAAATCTTTCTCTCAGTTTGTTCACCGAGCTTCATAATGGAACCTTTTCCAAATTGCTTTTCTATTTGCTTAAGAGCCATATCAAGGGCTGCCTGACGATCACTCATAATTGTTTCCTCCTTTATCATTACCGCTACATATACTATACCTTGTTTGCGAGGATTTGCCAAGAAAAAAGCGAACGCATATTCGATTTTTTTAAGAATAAAAGTGTTGCAAAACAGAGAAATGGCTTTAGGAAAAATTGTAATTCTCCTAATAAAAAGGCTTCAAAAATTAAAATCAGCCTCTACTCATTCATTTTCAAGTTCCTTTAAAAGCAGGTAGCTTCCGTATTTGGCAGACCTTTTTCGAATTCCCGACCTCGTTCCAGCAAAAATAAACTCAAATGACAATACCTGCTTTCCAGTAATAGCGATTCCGATAAAAACCTTGCCTGGCGGATGGCCTTCTTGGGAATCAGGACCAGCCACTCCGGTAAAGCTGATTCCAATATCGCTCCCGGATACGCTTTTTATCCCCGCAGCAAGCTCTTTCGCACATTCTGCACTTACAGCCCCGTGATGCCTGAGTGTTTGTTCAGACACTCCGACAACAGAGTTCTTCATCTCATTTGTATAGCATACAACGCTCCCTTTAAAAAAACTTGAGACTCCGCTGATATTCGTAATTCCTTCAGAAAAAAGCCCCCCGGTAAAGCTTTCTGCAGCTGAAAGGCTCAACCCTTTTTCCCTGCATGCCTTAACAAGCTCACCAACAAGAGAAGTATCATCGTATCCATAAAAATACTCGCCTACACGATCCATGATTTTTGCTTCTGCTTCTTCAAGCAATCGCTTTGTTTCATCCTGATCAGCATGCTTGGCCGTCAAACGGAGAGTGACCTCCCCATCTGCGGCAAGAGGAGCGATCGTAGGATTCGTTTGAGAATCAATGATATCTTCCAAATCTGTTTCAAGCTGAGATTCGCCAATTCCAAAAAAAACGGAGAACCTTAGAGACAATCTTTTCATTGTGCCCAAATTTTTCAAGCAAGAGCGGGATAGCTTCCTGCTCTACCATCGGCTTCATCTCGCTAGGCGGTCCGGGAAGAAGCATATAAAAACAGCCATTGCTTTCTAAAAGCATTCCCGGAGCCATGCCGAATCGATTCACCAGTACATCAGATCCCTCAAGAACAAGTGCTTGCTTACGGTTGTTCGGTGACATCATTCGGTTCGTTTTGGCAAAATACCTTTCTATCGAAGCCATAGCTTCATCATTAATCACCAGCGGGCGGCCGATAATTTCAGCAATTGTTTCCTTTGTCAGGTCATCCTTTGTCGGTCCCAGCCCCCCGGTAAAAATAAGAAAATCGGAGCGCTCTTGGGCCGTTTTAATGACTTGCTTGAGCCGGGATACATTGTCTCCTACGACGGTATGGTAAAACATGTTTACACCGATTTCCGCCAGCTGCTTGCTGATAAACTGGGCATTCGTATTCGCAATCTGCCCGAGTAAAAGTTCCGAGCCGACAGCGATAATTTCAGCATTCTTTTCAATCTTCAATTCAACCACTCCCATTAATCTGACGTTTTAAGAGCGTCCCAATTTTTCGCAAAATAGTCCCAACCGGAAATGACTGTGAAAAACACAGCTACCCAAAGAGCCAAAGTGCCAAACGGAAAGGAAATCAGTTCAAATGGGAGGTTATGTAAGAGCAGCGCAGATACAGCAATGATTTGTGCCCACGTTTTAATTTTTCCCAACATATTGGCAGCAACGACTTCTCCTGTCCCTGCAAGCACAAGCCTAAGTCCGGTGACAGCAAATTCTCTGCTGATAATGACAATTACCATCCATGCAGGCGCTAATCCAATTTGTACCAAAATAATCAATGCAGCAGAAACGAGAAGCTTGTCAGCTAAAGGATCGAGAAATTTCCCGAAATTCGTAACCATATTCAGTTTTCTTGCGTAATAACCGTCGACCCAATCTGTAGTTGAAGCAATAATAAACAGAATGGCTCCTGCAAGATGCGCAGTCTGTATACTTTCATTTCCAATCTGCACCTGGCCAAAATCCAGCGGAGCCAGCATGAAGATCATAAAGATTGGAATAAGTGCAATTCTGGAAAGTGTTATTTTATTTGGGAGATTGAACATTTTTTTCCTCCATCATATGAAAAAGTCATCTTCGGTGATTTCAAGATGACTTTTCCTCCTTTTTATTTATTATCTTTATATTTTGAGTTATAGCTTCATTTGGATTTAATTTGTAAGAGACAGTTTTCCCATTCACTTTCAATTCGATTCCCGGCGTATAGCCAAGGCGCAAATCAACTTCTGCCTGATCGGAAATATCATGAGAAAAAGATTTTCCTTTAGAAAGCTCTCCGGCCTGAAGCTCCTTTCCTGCCTCATCACGAACGCGGACCCAAGAGCTTTCTTTAGCAATCACTTCTAATTTAAGTGATTCCGCTCCTGTTACTTCATAAGTGGTTGTCGTACCTTCCGAGCCTACTGCAGAAATATTCAATTCCGGCTTCTTGTTTTCCGTAGTAGATGCAGCAGAATCATTTGATTCCTGGTTTGTTGTCTTTTCTGATTGGGTTTCACCGTCTTTTTGCTTTTTTTCTGCATCAGTTAGCGGAGAATCATCAGAAACAGCGTACTCACTTTTTTCAGTATTTGGAGATGTATTATTAGGAGGAGACTGAGATTGATTTCCTCCCAAAATTAATATATAAAAGATTGCCGCAACGACGATCACACCTAAAATGACAAGAATGGTAGGCAATGCCCCCATGAATTTAGAGGCTGATTTTGGCAGCTCCTTTTTAGCGGGCATTTGTGAAATCTTCTCTGATACTTCGTCCGTTTGCGTACTTGGAACATCCTTTTTATACTCATCGAACAAAAGATCGGAATCTAGCCCGACAGTTTCTGAGTATTGCTTAATGAATGCTCGTACATAAAACTTTCCTGGGATGACATCGTAGTTTCCTTCTTCAATCGCCACTAAATACCGCTTTTGTATTTTCGTGGTCCCCTGAAGATCCTCAAGAGTCATTCCTTGTTCCTCTCTGGCCTCTTTTAGCCGTAGTCCTAATTCAGTCAAAACTACACCCTCCATTTTAGAAATCAAAGCCGGATAATCCCGATTGGTCAAACATTTGAGATTCTTCGGCATTTTCGTATGTAATTACTTCGTCATCATGATTGCGAAGCTCAATAATATAATCAAAGTCATCCATCGTATATTCCGTATTCTGTACGAAAATATCGGGATGTTCAACCACCTTGGTCGCCGGCAATTGCATAATTTCTCTGAGAAGCTGAAGGTGTCGTTCAGAACCCCTTCTGGTCGAGACAATCCCATCCACGATGAAGACATTTTCTGTACTGTATTCGTCTGCAATGAGCTGGCTTCGAATCGTCTGCTTTAATAGAGTTGATGAAACAAAAAGCCACCGCTTGCTTGCACAAACGCTTGAAGCAACAATCGATTCCGTTTTTCCGACTCGAGGCATACCGCGGATGCCAATTAGCTTGTGGCCGTCTTTTTTAAAAAGCTCAGCCATAAAATCAACTAATAAGCCCAGTTCATCTCTAACGAACCGAAACGTTTTTTTATCGTCTGCATCCCTCTGAATATAGCGCCCGTGTCTGACGGCTAATCGATCTCGAAGCTTTGGCTCCCTTAGCTTTGTCACTCTAATTGTATCCATTGTATTTAAAATCGATTCCAATCGCTTGATTTGATCCATGTGGCTGCATCTGAGCAAGAGGCCCCTTCTGGACAAATCAACACCATTGATCGTTACAATATTAATTGAAAGCATGCCAAGCAATGAAGAAATATCTCCAAGCAGCCCTGGACGATTGACTTGAATTTCATATTCGAAGTACCATTCAAGCTTTGTCAAACGACAAACCCCCTACATTGTGGCAAAATTTCACTCCTCTTAATCATAAATCATTTTTGCGGATTAAGAAAGTCTTATGTGCAGGTAAACGAAAAAAAGAGAGGATTCCCTCTCTTTTTTTAGTGGGTACTGTTATTTTCAACAAGTTTTACCATGATTTTTGCGATTGCTCTTTGTTCATCTTCAGAGGCAACACTCCATAGATCGGCAAGAACTTTCTCCTGCTGGTTCTGTGAATCAACCTGATTCGCTAAGTACCCGCCAATTTCAAAGGCTAAATCTGAAATGGTTTCATCAGACATTCCTCTTTCATGAGCAAAGTTAATTCTGTCACCTAAAAAGCTTTTCCAGCTGTCCCAGTTGTCTAATACAGACATAGCTGCCCCTCCTTTTTAATTATCTTACGATGGTAGTGTGTCCTGACAATTTCGTTTTCATTCACTTTTTAGCAAAGCCATCCGCCGTTTGCCGAGAGAATTTGTCCGGTCACATAAGAGGATTTTTCAGATAGCAAAAATTCAACACAGCCAGCGATTTCGTTCGGCTTACCGAGCCTTCCCATCGGAATTTCTTCAGACATCATACGGATTTCCTCATCTGAAAACTGTTCATTCATGGCAGTGTTGATTGCGCCTGGCGCCACCGCATTGACACGGATTCCGCTTGGTGCCAATTCTTTGGCGAGAGCTTTTACAAATGAATGCTGCGCACCCTTTGCCATACTGTACAGCACCTCACACGCAGCACCGGTTTCTCCCCAAATCGAGCTGATGACAACGATGCTTCCTTTTTTTCTTGATATCATTGGCGGCAGAAGATTTCGTATTAACTTAAAAGGAGAGGAGACGTGAATATGTATCATTTCTTCAACGAGTTCATCTGTCATGTCTGTGATAAGCCCGATTCTGCTGATTCCGCTGGTTAACACAATAGCATCTAGCGGAGTCGTGATTTCATCAGAGATCCGATTCACCTCTGTTTTGCTTGAAAAATCACATTGGATTAGAGTTGCAGACACATCGAATTGCTTATTCAATTTTTCAGCCAGCCGGCTGGCAGCCTGATGGTTTTGATGATAATGTAAATAAAGATTATAGTTGTTTTCCGCAAGGGATTCCGCCACACGCTGTCCGATTCCTCCGCTTGCACCGGTAACGAGAGCCGCTTTCTTCATGTTCTAAAAACCCCGCTTTCTTTTTTCTATCCATCATACGGGAAAACCATCCCTCTTGGCGAAGGATGGCTATTTAGGGACCACTTTACAAACCGTGATTCTGTTCTCAGAAAATTCCTCATCGGCAATTTTCATAATATCTGAAAGCTTAATCCGTTCAAGGAATTGGACAACTTCTAGAAGATTCATTTGACTAAAGGCATATCTCGTAAATTGATTAGCGATATATTCCGGTGAATTCATTGCTTTTAAAAACTGTCCGATTTTCTTCTTTCGAGCCAATTCCATTTTTTGTTCGCTCACAATGGATGATGCTTTCAGCAAAGTTTCTTGCAGAGCGCTTGCCAGTTCGTCCGGAGAATCGGTATCCCCTCCGACAGACACGAAGCCAAATCCATACTCTTCGGTGTAATCATAGCTGAATGTCTCGTCAATCAATCCTTTTTCGTAAAGCTCTTCATAGTTGGAAGAGCTCTTGCCGAACAAGCATTCAAGCAGCAAATTCATTGCCAGCTCATGGGTAAGCAGCTCATCTCCTTGTTTGAATGGATTTTTCGCTTTTACTCCAACTAAGCATTTGGATCGCTGCACACTCATTTTAATTTCATTTACTTTTTTTATAACATGGTCGGGATCTTTAATATCCTTTCTGGCGATTTCCGGCTGATCCGTAAAAGGTTTCTTCTCTTGATTTTCCCTGACCTGTGTAATAATTGCCTCAGGATCTACCGGACCAACGACAAACAACAGCATGTTGCTCGGATGATAAAACGTGTTGTAGCATTCGTACAGCAAATCTTTTGTAATATGAGAAATGCTTTCTACTGTTCCGGCGATATCAATTTTAACAGGATGCTCTTCATACATATTCTGGATCAAACCGAAAAACAGCCGCCAATCAGGATTATCCTCATACATGTGAATTTCCTGTCCGATAATCCCTTTTTCTTTTTCTACCGTTTTTTCTGTGAAGTAAGGATCTTGAACAAAGTCGATCAATGTTTCCAGATTGCGCTCGACATTTGAGGTGCTTGAAAACAAATAAGCGGTCCGTGTAAAGGAAGTAAACGCGTTGGCTGAAGCGCCATGCTTGCTAAATTGCTGAAAAACATCGCCATCTTCCTTCTCAAATAGCTTGTGCTCAAGAAAATGAGCGATCCCATCCGGCACATGGATCATCTCGTTTTTTTGCAGCGGGACAAACTGATTGTCAATAGATCCGTACTTCGTAGTAAATGTGGCATATGTTTTGTTAAATCCGGTTTTAGGAAGTACATACACCTCAAGACCGGTTTTCATTTTTTCGTGATATAAGGTTTCCTGAAGCTGTTCAAATGTCTCGGTTTTCATTTTAAGCTTCTCCCTCCGATCCCTTTAAAAAATAGGTGGTATCGAGCTCGATTTTTGCGGCTGCTTGAACGATTTCATCTTTTGTCACACGTTCAATGGCTTCAAGAATGTCTTCAACGCTTTTTTCTTCATGTGCTGCAGCCTGCTGATACAAAAGCTCTGTAACACCATGAGAGGTATCCAGCGTTTCAAGCATCTGATTTTTGATGACGGCCTTCGTTTGGGCAATTTCATCTTCCGAAAAATCCCCATTTTTCATCGCCTGAAACTGTTCTTGAATAATGGTGACGGCTTTTTCGTAATTTTTCACTTCAATTCCCGACATCACCATTAAAAGTCCTTTAAAGCTTTCGACACGGGATGCTGCATAGTAGGCAAGGCTTTCCTTTTCCCTGACATTAATGAATAGCTTTGAATGGGAAAATCCGCCGAACAGTCCATTGAAAACTTGGAGTGCCGGATAATCTTCATCGCCGTAATGAATGTTTGTTCTGTAGCCAATGTTTAATTTTCCTTGCTTGACATCTGAATCTTCAATAACTTCCTTAGGCTCTTGCCCGCCTTTGGCCTCGGCTGCCTGAAATAAGCGGTTCTCTCTGTCTTTAGTCTGGAAAAATTTTTCCGTCAGGTTTTGAACCTGCTGCTCGTCGATGTCCCCTACGATGTACAGATCTAGCTGATCCTCATGCAAAGCTTTTTGATACGCATCGTACAAATCTTGCTCTGTAATCTGTTCAACATCTTCAAGTTCTCCATTGACGTGTAGGGCATATGGTTCATCCTTGCACATTTCCTGCACGAGACGTAAATTTGAGTATCTCATTTTATCATCGAATACCGCTTGAATTCTTTGTTTCATCGTTCGTTTTTCCTGAGAGACATAGTGGGCGGAGAATGTATCGTTTTCCAGACCAGGGATGAAGATTATTTCTGAAAAAAGCTGCATGGCTTTTTCAAGAAGCGGCGTTTGGTCGGATAAAAACTTTTCATTCGCCACTTCCATCCGAAAGGAAATGACATGCTGTTCCCCTTTTTTCGTTAGATCCACAGAAAAAGTGGCCCCATATAACGTATCTAAGTATGCTTGGATGTCCGATGTTTTCGGATAGTTCTTCGTGCCTCTTTGAAGCACATAAGGAAATAGCGCCCGTTTCGTCACCGTCTCTTTTTGCAAAGGCGCAAGCATTTTAAAAGTTACAGTTATCGTTTTAAATTTTTCTGTTTTTATGAAATGAGCAGTTAAGCCGTTTTGTTTATGCTTCGTTTCAGTTAAGCCTTTCAATGTATGACCTCCTTTTGCTATTCTTTAATCATATGTAGAAAGATTGGTATAAATCGCTAATCCGCTTATGAATGTCATTATACCAATTGAAAAAAAATTAGGGAAACAAAAGCCCTGACTTGTTTTAGTCCGAAAAACATGAAAGCAGCAACTTCCTGTCTATTGTGTCTGCTCTATAAACAAAATATGTATGTGGTAAAGAAAAACCACAGATCACTTTAGTTTACATAATAATATTATTCAACACTAAAATAACACCCGCCAAATTGGCGGGTGTTTTGTTTAAGAAGAAAGCTCTTCATATTTTTCTTTTGATAAAAGGACTTCCCTCGGCTTGCTGCCTTCATAAGGACCGACGACTCCCCGATCCTCCATATAGTCAATTAACCTTGCAGCCCGAGTGTATCCGATTCTGAATCGTCTTTGCAGCATAGATACTGACGCCGTCTGCATACCGACGACCAGCTCAACTGCTTCATCATATAAATCATCTGATACTTCTGCTTGCGGTTCAGAAACTTCATCAGGAATCATTTCCTCCTGATATTGTGCTTTTTGCTGTGTGATCACATAATCCACGATTTTTTCTACTTCTTCGTCAGACAAAAACGCCCCTTGTACCCGTACCGGTTTATTTGCCCCGACCGGAAGGAACAGCATGTCCCCGCGGCCCAGAAGCTTTTCCGCGCCGCCCATATCGAGAATGGTCCTTGAATCAATTTGAGAGGAAACGCTAAATGCAATCCGTGAAGGAATATTCGCTTTAATGACCCCTGTAATGACATCAACAGAAGGACGTTGAGTCGCGATAATCATATGGATTCCGGCTGCCCTTGCCATTTGCGACAGTCTTGTTATGCTGTCCTCCACATCGGATGAAGCCACCATCATTAAGTCGGCGAGCTCATCGACGATCACAACGATATATGGAAGCTCCGCCTGCATAGCGCCTTCTTCCTGATTGCTTCTTTTGATATAGTCGTTAAAGCCTTCGATATTACGCGTACCGGTATGTGAAAACAATTCATATCTTCGCTCCATCTCGTTAACGACCTTTTTCAGCGCTTGTGAAGCTTTTTTCGGATCGGTCACGACCGGCGCAAGAAGATGCGGAATTCCATTGTACACGTTAAGCTCAACCATTTTTGGGTCAATCATCATCAGCTTCACTTCATGCGGCTTCGCTCTCATAAGAATGCTGATGATAATTCCATTTACGCAAACGCTTTTTCCGCTTCCGGTCGCGCCTGCAACGAGTAAATGAGGCATTTTGTTTAACTCGGCAAGCACCGCTTCACCGGAAATATTACGACCAAGCCCAATCAAAAGCTTGGCGTCCGGCCGGTCATTGAGCTTGGATTCCAGCACCTCCCGCAAGGAAACCATCGCAACTTCAGCATTCGGTACCTCGATTCCAATTGCTGATTTTCCCGGAATCGGCGCTTCAATCCGGATATCCTTCGCAGCAAGGGCAAGAGCCAAATCATCGCTTAAATTAACGATTTTGCTTACTTTTACACCTACATCCGGGTAAACTTCATACTTTGTCACCGCTGGTCCAAGATGAACTTGAGTCACTTTTGCCTTAACTCCGAAGCTTTGAAACGTCCGCTCAAGCTTTCTTGCATTCTCATAAATATTTTTCTTATCCGTTAGCTGGCCGGAATGAGCCGGCTGGGAAAGAGACTCAATCGAGGGAAGATGGTAATCCTTGTTTTCCGGTTCAGAAAACGTAATGGCTACATTTTCATTTGCAGGAGATTCACCTGATTCTTCTGTTTTGTTTTTTGCTGCGGGTGCTTTTTGCCCGGAGCCAGGTTGTTCATCCTCAGGAATTTCAGATTGAAAATCATCCCGATCAGAAAAGCTTGAGATGATGGGCTCACTGTGAACCGGCTGAGATGGTTCCGGCTCCCAGGCGTCTTCAACATCTTTTTCTTCAGCGGGCTTTTTCCGGACCTTCTGTTTTTTTGCAGATTTCGTTTTTGAAGATTTTGCACCTGCCCGGAGCTGCTTTAGATCATCGATAAAAGAAGACCATTGGTTCTGGAAAAAACGGAACACCGGACCGCCAAATTTTTTCAGCATCTCCTGCAGGGATCTGTCAGTAATCAGGACAATCCCGATCAAGATAAGCAAAATCGCCACCAGACGCGATCCAAATGAAGCAAACAGGAAATACGAGGCGGCAAATAAAACGGCGCCGATCATGCCGCCACCGAGATCTGCTTGTCCCCGTTGTCCTTTTAATTCCTCACTAAACAGCTCCCATGTTACCCTGATTACACTCGGAGAATGCATGCCATTTGCCGCATTTTGAAAAAGCATAATGTGAGAGAGCAAGAGTATACTTGCAATGATGCAATAAACCCCAGCTTTTCTCCTCGTAAAAAACGTTGGGGTTTTTTTCTTCCAAAATACTGAAACACCAATTAAAAATAAAGAAATAAGACAAAGGATAAACCATTCGCCCATAAAAAAACGGAACAAATAAACAAACGTATTGCCGACGACTCCAAGTTGAAGAACGGCAATAATCGAAATTGCGATACATAATAAGCCATATAGCTCATATTTAATCGATAATTTCTTCACCGATTTTTTTTTTGACCTGCGTTTTGTTTTTGCCAATCTCATCACCTTACCGAAAAATTCTATACCGAATAACAAAAGCAGCCTAATCTGGCTGCAACAAAAATCTTACTTCATTATACCATACAAGCTGTTCCAAGCTAAAACCTATTTCAAGCTCAGCTTTATTTTTTGGCCGGGGTTTACTTCCTGTTGAAGAAAATGCATCGGGTCTGTACTCATGACCTGAATAATCTCTGCTTCATCACCGGCAATTTCGACAAGCACAGGGATCCCATTTACTTCTGTCAATTGCCGGTTTGCAGCGTCTTTTTCGTTATTGGCAAAAACGATTTCCAGCGGAGTCGTTGTATATAATATCACTGCAATAACTCCCCATTCTTTTGATTCCCTTTTTCAATTAGCTCATTTAGCTTTTTGATCGCCTGTCCTACTCCTCCGACCTCATTGATTAACCCAAATTTTACAGCGTCTTTACCGATGACATTCGTACCGATATCTCTTGTTAAATTACCTTTTGAGAGCATTAACTCTTTGAATTTCTCATCCGATATTTCGGAGTGGGCCGTAACAAAGTTGATGACGCGTTCCTGCATTTTGTCCAAATATTCAAAGGTTTGCGGAACACCGATGACAAGACCTGTCAGCCTGACGGGATGAATGGTCATCGTTGCAGATTCTGCAATATAAGAATAATCACATGACACTGCAATCGGCACTCCGATGCTATGGCCACCTCCAAGTACAATGGATACGGTCGGTTTTGAAAGAGAGGCAAGCATTTCTGCAATCGCAAGACCAGCTTCCACGTCTCCTCCTACAGTATTTAAAATGATTAGCAATCCTTCAATTTTAGAATTTTGTTCAACAGCTACTATTTGCGGTATCACATGCTCATATTTTGTCGTTTTGTTTTGCGGCGGCAATTGTACATGCCCTTCGATTTGACCTATGATCGTTAAACAGTGGATATTTGTATCCTGCCCCATTTGCGGAAGATTCGTTTCTCCCATCTGCTGGATCTTGTTGAGGATGTTTTCTTTTTCCGGCTGTTTTTTCGGTTCTTCCTGAGGGTAATCTCCAGCATTTGTGTCTGCATGATTCTTGCTCATATGCACCACCCTTTCCAAGTGTTCTTTGGATAGTATTTTCATGAGGCGCACTTTTCATGCCTTGACATAAGAAAAAACCGGGATCGTCCCGGTTTAAACTTCCATAATGATCGGAATGATCATCGGCTTGCGTTTGGTTTTTTCGTATAAAAATTGGTTGAGTTTATCTCTCATGTTTTGTTTTAGAGTCGACCATTCCACGATCGAATTCTCAGTATTCTCAACAGTAATCTGACGAACCAGCTCTGTCGCTTGCACGATTAGCTGTTCAGATTCCCTGACATACACAAATCCGCGGGTTATGATTTCAGGACCGGCTACCAGCTGTTTTTTCTTTTTATCCAAAGTAACCACAACGATAAGAATACCATCCTGAGAGAGCAAGCGACGGTCCCTGAGAACAATATTTCCGATATCGCCTACCCCTAATCCGTCAATTAGTATATTACCGTACGTCACTTTCTCGCCGACTTTCACGTTTTGGCCGCGGAATTCCACAACGTCTCCCTTATCCAGCAAAAAGATATCGCTCCGCTTCATGCCGGTTTCTTCTGCTAGTTTGGAGTGGGCTTTTTGCATCCTGTATTCCCCGTTGACCGGAATCAAATACTTCGGCTTCATCAAATTCAGCATCAGCTTCAACTCTTCCTGAAAGCCATGTCCCGTTACGTGGACACGTTTTTGGGCAAAAACAACGTTTGCTCCTGCACGCGTTAACAGATTGACTGTTTTTGAGTAGATAAGCTCATGTCCGGGTATTGGCGTAGATGCAATAAGAATCGTGTCGCCTTCTTCGATTGAGATTTGCTTATGGCCTTGGCGCACCATTTTCGTAAGTGCCGCAAGCGGTTCGCCATGGCTTCCCGCGGTTAAAACAACCACTTGATTTTTTGGTTGGTTTTTTATTTCCTGCAGCGGGACAAATATTTCTTCTTCAACTTCAATAATACCTTGTTTTATTGCAAGCTGTAAGATGGATTGGATTTCTTTTCCGGCAATGGCGAGCTTTCTGCCGTGTTGAATAGCTGCATCGATTACCTGCTGGATTCTGATTACATTCGATGCTGCGACTGCAACGATCACCCTGTTTTCCGATCCGTAAATAGCGTCTGAAATTTCAGCTTTTACTACGGCTTCCGATGGTGTATACCCCGGCTTCTCAGCGTTAGCGCTGTCTGATAAAAGACACAAAACCCCTTCTGTTCCAATGTTCGCCATCTTGCCGATATCACTTGCCTGTGTGGCAGAAGGCGTTTGGTCAAATTTAAAATCCCCGGTACAAACGATGGAGCCTAAAGACGTTTTAAAGCTGACTCCTACTGAATCTGGGATGCTGTGATTTGTTCTGAAAAACGATACTTTTGTTGAATTGAACGTAATCACGGAATCTGAATGAATTTCACGAAAATCCGCTTTTGAAGATGGACGAAACTGCTTAAAATTTTCTTTTAATAAAGCAAGAGTTAGTTTTGTTCCGTAGACAGGTACTGAAAATTTGTTTAAACAATAAAAAACGCCACCAATGCTTTCTTCGTGGCCGTGAGTTAAAAAGATTGCTTTTACACGATCAGACCGTTCGATTAAATAACTGATATCAGGGATCACTACGTCAATTCCAAGCATTTCATTTTCAGGATGCATAAGCCCTGCATCAACAATGAAGATCTCGGAATCAATTTCAATCACATAGAGATTTTTGCCAATCTCCCCTACCCCTCCAAGGGCGATAATTCGAATATTTTCTGTATTTTTCTTTTTCAAATTCTAATCCTCCTAATCTCTCTTGCCCGTTCAAAACAATTATCTTTATTATAACTGAACTTGAATTTATAAAACAAGCGAATCACCATATTAGGTTTTCGTGTATGTATCAATTTAAACAGACAGCCGCTCTCTTTTTCATGAGAGCGGCTGTCCTTACGTATATTTCGCAGGCAAAAAATCTGTCCGCGAAATATTTAAAATTTTGCTTAAAGAAATTTTTCTATTATCGATGATAGGCATTCAGTACGAAGCTTAAATTATTTCTCTCATTCTCTGTCAATGGAATAAGCGGCATCCGTACAGGTCCCACATCCAAGCCCTTCATTTGCAATGCTGTTTTTACAGGCGTCGGACTCGGCGCTGAAAAAAGCTCTTTCATGATAGGGAGCAGGCTTTGATGAAGCGATGCTGCTTTACCTATCTCTCCTGCTTTGAAGCTTGTGACCATTTCCTGCATGTCGTTTCCAACAACATGGGAAGCGACAGATACAACGCCTCTTCCTCCTAGAGAAAGAATAGGCAATGTCAAACTGTCGTCTCCGGAGTAAACGAGAAAACGATCATCCGTTTCCGAAATGATGGTTGTAATTGCATCCAGATTGCCGCTTGCTTCCTTCACTGCGACAATATTCGGCAGGTCAGAAAGACGCACAATCGTTTCCGGCAGAAGCGAGGAAGCTGTTCTGCCCGGTACATTGTACAGCATAATTGGCAGCGGAGTTTCTTCCGCAATTGCCTTGAAGTGCTGATACATTCCTTCCTGGCTTGGTTTATTGTAATACGGAACGACCAGCATAATCGCGTCAACGCCTGCTTCTTCTGCTTTTTTTGTCAATTGTATGGATGCTTTCGTATTATTGCTGCCAGTACCTGCAATGACGGGTACACGTCCGTTCACTTCTTTGACGACAAACTGAAACAAAGCGGCTTTCTCTTCTGTCGTTAATGTAGGGGATTCTCCGGTTGTTCCAGCTACGACGATCGAATCGGTACCGTTTCTTAATAAATATTCAATTAATGTCGATAGTTTTTGAAAGTCGATATTTTCCTTTTTGTCAAAAGGGGTGACCATTGCGGTTGAAATATTTCCGAAATCCATTTTTTTCACCTCATCATGATTCAATCACATTTATTTTGAAAGTTCAAATGCTTCGTGAAGCGCATTTACAGCTGATGCCAGATTTTCTTCATGCACGAGCACCCAAATCGTAGTATGGCTGTCCGCGGATTGCAGGATTGATATCTCTTTTTCCGACAGGGCAGAAACGATTTTGGAGGTCACGCCTGGTACTCCCATTATTCCTGCACCAACCGCAGAAACCTTCGCACAATTTCGTGTAATGACCGGGCGGTAGCCAAGCTCCTTCAAAATTCTTTCCGCAAGCTCAGCGACTTGTCCCGGGACTGTATAAACAATTTCACTCGGAGTAATGTTGAAAAAATCGACGCTGATTTCAGCATTAGCCATCGCTTTAAACACTTCCGTCTGAACCGTAAACTGTCCTTCTTTTGCTGGGACTTTAATCTGGGTCACATTGCTGACATGTGCAATTCCAGTAATCAGGCGCTCGTATACGTCGCTGCCTGCTTTATCCGTGTGATGGGAAGTGACTAGCGTGCCGGGATCGTTTGAAAAAGTTGATCGAATCCTAATCGGAACCTTTGCCTGCATCGCGATTTCTACCGCTCTTGGATGAATGACTTTTGCTCCCTGATAGGCCAGATTGCAGATTTCTGTATACGTGACCAATGAAAGCGGCTTTGCGTTTTCAACAATTCGCGGATCTGCTGTCATTACACCCGCCACATCTGTAAAAATATCAATAAATTCAGCATCTAATGCAGCGCCTAATGCAGCAGCCGATGTATCGCTTCCTCCACGGCCGATTGTAGTGACATTTCCCTTTTCCGTAGCTCCCTGAAATCCGGCAACAACGACTACGTCATTTTCTGCCAAATAACTGATGAGCCGTTCAGTTTTCATTTCAATTATTTTTGCATTCGTATAATTGTCATCTGTCACAAAGCCAGCTTGAGCACCGGTAAGTGCTGTAGATTTGATTCCGTTTTCTCTAAGCATGCTGGCAAACACAACAGAAGAAATCGTTTCTCCGCAGGACAGCAGCAAATCCTGTTCTCTTTCCGAAACCGCCGATACCCCTCCATAAAGAAGGCCTAACAAGGAATCCGTCGCATAAGGATCGCCGTTTCTACCCATAGCAGACACAACAACCACTGATTTGTAGCCGTTTTTTATCGCTTCTGTAATATGGGCGAGAGCGCGTTTTCTGCCGTATTCATCCTTTACAGATGTTCCGCCAAATTTTTGCACGATTATTTTCACTTTTTTCACTCCAAGCCTGCGGACGTAACAGAAGAGAGCTGGCTATCTGAACCCAACTCTCTTCAACTTACCCGCGTTTCCAAAAAAATCAGAATTAGACCAGATTTAATGCCCTTAATCGTTCAGCGATTTGTACCGAATTCCAGGCTGCACCCTTTAATAGGTTGTCTGAGACGATCCATAGGTGAAAGCCGTTCGGCCGATCTAAATCTTTTCGTATTCTACCTACAAAAACATCGTTTAAGCCCACTGCATATGCCGGCATTGGATAGATTTGATTCTCCGGATCATCCTGAAGGGTAATGCCAGGTGAAGATTTCAGCAAATCCTTTACATCTTCAACCGAAACGTCGTCTCGATCCAATTCGATGTATACAGATTCCGAGTGTCCGGTTTCAATCGGAAGCCTCACACATGTAGCAGCCACTTCAAGCTCGGGCATGTGCATGATTTTTTTCGTTTCGTTAATCATTTTCATTTCTTCAAATGTATAGCCGTTCTCTACAAATTTATCAATTTGCGGAATGGCGTTAAATGCGATTTGATAGTGCTTCTTATCTCCTTTTACCGGCATCACTTGCGGCTCATACTCTTCATTATCCAGAATCGCCTTAGTCTGGCTGTACAATTCATCTGAAGCGACTGTACCGGCTCCGGATACCGCTTGATAAGTAGACACAATCACTTTATTTAAACCGAACGATTTTCTGAGCGGCTCCAGTGCAACTACCATTTGGATCGTAGAACAATTCGGATTGGCAATTATGCCTTGATGCTGTTGCAAATCGCCTTCATTGACCTCAGGTACGATTAGAGGAGTATTTTCATCCATTCGGAATGCACTCGTGTTATCAATCACGATCGCACCTCTTTTTACCGCTTCTGGAGCAAGCTCTTTTGAAACACTTCCCCCTGCGCTGAATAAAGCAATATGAACGCCTTCGAAGCTTTCTGGAGTCGCTTCTTCAACGGTATATTCTTTTCCATTAAACAATACCTTCGTACCAGCTGAACGTTTGGATGAAAGCAACGATAGCTTCTCCAGTTCAAACTGCCGATTTTCAAGTGTTTTCAACATTTGCTGTCCTACAGCACCTGTCGCTCCAACTACTGCTACATGCAATCCAGTTCCCATGATAAATCTCCTTCCAACTCTCAAGTAGCTAAACAATTTACCTTATATTCTAACATAGAATAGAGGGGAAGATGGTGATTTATTTTTTCTATTTATATCCTGATCTCTTATATGGCAAGATGCGAGCCAATAATTATCGGTTGAAGCTGCTTATGCTCTAACGCATGTTCTACCGTTTTCAATAAGTATTCCATATGTGCTACCATCGAGTTCGGCTTATTAATGGGATCGTCCTGGCCAAAAGGAATGAAATAAATATTTTTGCCCGAGATTAATTTCATTAAGTTTACGCCGTTAAAGCCAAGAGCATCGTTTGTTGAGATTCCGAGCACAACCGGGTTGCTGTTTCTCATGGTCGCCTTTGCTGCCATCAACACGGGAGAGTCTGTCATAGCGTTTGCCAGTTTGCTCATGGAATTTCCTGTTAATGGAGCAATAACCATACAGTCAAGCGGCAGCTTAGGTCCAAGTGGTTCTGCTTTTGGGATCGTATCGATGACAGAGAAGCCTGTGACATCTTCAATTCGTTTCACCCATTCTTCTCCTTCACCAAAACGAGTGACCGTTGATTTCACAGTATTTGTGACAATCGGCCTGACTTCCGCCCCGCCTTGAACCAGCTTTTCAATTTGCGGGAACACTGCGTCATATGTGCAATGGGACCCGGTGAGACCAAAACCGATTCGTTTACCTTTTAAAGACATGTTATTTCTCCTTTCCTTCTGCAATCGATCCGGATATTAGCATACTTAAGACATTCGCAATGATTTTCCCGGCTGTTTTTGGGGCGACGATCCCCGGCAATCCTGGAGCCATTAATGCTTTGATTCCTTGCTTTTCCGCAAAATCAAAGTCGGTTCCCCCAGGTTGTGATGCGACATCAATAATGAGAGTTTTTGGGGTCATTCTTAGTAATACTTTTTGATCAAGAACTTTGGCAGGAATGGTGTTGATGCATATATCAACTGGCTCAATGAAGTCCTTCAGCACTTTAATATGGACTGGAGTCAATCCCATTTCCGTTATCCTTGCAAGCTGAGCCGATTCGTTTGCTGCTACCGAAACTTTTGCGCCAATTGCCGAAAAGGTACGGGCAATGCTCATGCCGATCCTTCCCAGTCCTAACACCATCACTCTTGACCCGTGAATGGTATAATCCGTGTGCTGGATGGCCATCATTAAAATTCCTTCCACTGTCGGAATCGAATTGTAAATCGCCACATCATCCCGTTCAAACAGCTGAACCAGCTTACGGTTTGCAGATTGTGTCAACGTATTTAAGTAATTGTTTGATATTCCGGAATATACCACGCAATGCGGGGGTGTTTTATCCAGCATCTCTTTCGTAAGTACAACCTCTTCGTTTGAAAAAACAGTTGCCACCACTCCCTCTAAGGAAGTAGCTGATACAGGCAAAATCAAGCAGTCCATTTCTCCAAATTTCAATTCGTTGATCTTAACCTTTGTAGCTCCGGTAAACCCGTGATCAAGCTGGTCAAAACCAATTAAATAAACGGAAGCATTTTGTTCTGTCAATTTTCTTATAACTTCGAGCTGTCGTGCGTCACCGCCTATAATTGCAACTTTTAATCCGGTTAACATTTGTATGAGCCACCTTTTTATATACTAGTCATCTAACTGCATTAGCTCCTATGTATCATATGAAAAAACAAAAATGTCGGTGACGGCAAAAAGAAAGGGAATTAATTAAATTCATGAAGAAAGTGAATTCGTTTCAGCTGTGACTTCGTAGACGCTAATCTGCCTGATCCGGGATATCCCGCCTACGCTTCGCTTAGAGATGAGGGTCATAATCAGAGGAAAATGGGGAAAATAAAAAACCGGAAATCATCCGGTTTTTCTAGATTGCATCATCTGGAACATCCAAAATTATCATTTCGGAACCAATTTTTTGGATTTGCTGCCAAGGTACACGAATTTCGCTTCCCTGTCTTTTCATTCCAAACCATCTCATACTGGGAATAATCAATGCTGTAATTTGTCCATCCGTTTCATTAATTTCTAAATCTGTTTGTCCAAGAACCCCTAAACGCTCTGCACGCTTTATATCAACAATTTCTTTTCCGGATAGCTCACTCAGCCGCATTCAATCGCCTCCCTATGTACTATGTATGTTGATTTATAAAAAAAATGCCTGCCTTTTGGCAAGCATGATTTTTTACATTGGCAAGTCTCCGCTCGGGCTGATCAAAGCAAGAGCATATTCATCTGTAAACAACTGATTAGTAAGCTGGTTGACACTCTCCATACTTACACGGTTCAATTCTTCCAAAATTTCATCCATCGTTTTATGCTTCCGTAAAATCAGCTCGTTCTTTCCATTCCTGCTCATTTTACTATTCGTGCTTTCCAGGCTCAGCATCAGGCTGCCCTTCATCTGCTCCTTGCTGTTTTCAAGCTCTTTTTCGGTGATGCCGTCTTTTTTAAGCGTATGAAGCGTTTCATGAATCGTCTCGTACAGTACCTGCAGCTGATTGGCGCCTGTTCCGCCGTATATCGTCAGCATGCCGCTATCCCGAAACGAGCTGTGATAGCTGTAAATCGAGTAAGCGAGGCCTTTGTCCTCCCTAACCTCTTGAAACAGCCTGCTGCTCATGCTTCCTCCAAGGATATTGTTAAGTACAATTAAATCATAAATGCGTTTATGGCCGACTTCCAACCCTTTAAAACCTAAGCATAAATGTGCCTGTTCTGTCTCTTTTTTTCTGCTTAATTTTTGTTGGAAAAAAGTGGGTTCGGCAAGTGTTTCTGGAGAACTTGCAGATTCATAAGCTCCGAAATGAGCTTCTACGTTTTTAATAAACGCCTCATCTACATTTCCGGCAATTGACACAACCACTTTGTCGGGCGAATAATATTTATCCATATATGAACGAATATGATCTTCATCAAAAGTGCCTAGTGATTCTTCGGTTCCTAAAATCGGATATCCTAACGGATGATTCTCATATACCGATTTGCTTAACAGGTCATGAACGATGTCATCCGGAGTATCTTCGTACATTTTAATTTCTTCATAGACTACATTTTTTTCTTTCCTCAGCTCTTCGCGATCAAATGTTGAATGAAAAAACATATCCGCTAAGATATCGAGAGCATAGCTTGCATGCTCATCCAAGACCTTCGCATAATAACAAGTATACTCTTTTGACGTAAACGCATTGACCTGGCCGCCGATTCGGTCGAAAGCTTCAGCGATCTCTCTGGCCGAACGGTTTTTTGTACCCTTAAAAAGCATATGTTCAATAAAATGGGAAATTCCGTTGTTATCTGGTGTTTCGTATCTCGAACCAGTTCCGATCCATACACCTATAGCAACAGACCGAACGGTAGGGTTGTTTTCTAAAACCACTCGAACACCATTATTGCATGTATATTGTTTAATCATTGTTGTTCCTCCTATTTCAGCCGGACCGACATTTCACTTAATTAATGATTCTAGTTTCATCCATTAAATCCGTAACGGTTCCGAGTGAGTAGCCTTTCTTTTTTAGTTGAATGATAAGTGATTCAAGGCTTCTTGATGAAGAAGCTGTAGGATGCATCAATATCATAGCTCCATTATGTACTTTGCTTAATACTCGGTTGATTAACACATCCGGTGACGGCTTTCGCCAATCGATCGTATCCACTGTCCACATAATGGTTCCCATGCCCTTGCTGGACGCAATCTCAACCACATCTTGCCGGTAGCTGCCGCTCGGGGGCGCAAACCATTTCACTGTCACTCCAAGTGTTTCTTTAATCTGGCTATTTGTGCTGGTTAACTGTTCCGCAATTCGATTCTTTGTCAGTTTGCTCATATCTGGATGATTGTATGAATGGTTTCCGATTTCGTGCCCGGCTTTCACGATTTTTTTTGCAAGCTCAGGATTATTTTTCGTCCATTTTCCCTCAAGAAAAAACGTCGCTTTCACTTGATGTTTTTTTAATACTGGAAGCATTTTTTCTAAGTACTCATTGCCCCAGGCAACATTAATTAAAAAGGTCACCATAGGTTTATCAGGATGTCCTTTATAGATTGGAGCTGAACCCAGGTCATTTAAATGAATGCGCGGCTTGATTTGGTCATATACTAGCAATTCTTTATCAAATGTGCCATTCTTCTTCATTTTCTGATAAGATTTTTCCACATTTACTTTTATGCCATTGTATCCGGGTATCGCTTTCCAAATTTGATCGACCTTTGCATCTTGAGGTTTTCTTTCATATTTTCCCGCTTCGTTTGAAATCTCCAAATATAGTGGGTTTCGGCTAACTGCGGGCGTTGTATTTTCATTAGGAGTTTTGCCAATTATGAATAAAGAAGGGATATCGATTATGGTTTGAATGCTGACAAATAAAATAAACAAAAAACAGACGAACGCAGTCACTTTTCTTTTTATCAAAGCAAGTCCTCCTCCTTCTCATTCACAAGCTATGTGAAAAAAGGACGAGGTAGAACCTTGCCAGGAAAAACAAAGAAGCCGGGTCTCCCAGGCTTCTAACTTTTTTGCTTCACTAGTAAGCATCAGAACTTTTAGCGGCATAAACAACTCCCGCATTTCATCCAAACGGGCGGGAGAAGTCCGCTTGATCCGCTAGTAATGGTTTTCCTGAAAAAACCTTAGGAGTTTTGCTCTTCTTTTTCTTTTTGTTCTCTTAATACAACTTTGCGGGACAGGTTTACTCTTCCTTGCTTGTCAATTTCGGTTACTTTAACCAGGATTTCATCACCGATTTTGACAACATCTTCAACTTTCCCTACACGCTCAAGCGCGAGTTCAGATATGTGAACAAGACCGTCTTTTCCGCTGAAAAGTTCAACAAAGGCACCGAATTTTTCAATGCGTTTGACTTTTCCAAGATACATTTGCCCCACTTCAACTTCTCTCACCAAATCTTCAATGATTTTTTTAGCTTTTTGATTCATGCTTTCATCAGTAGATGAGATAAAAATGGTTCCATCTTGTTCAATATCAATTTTCACACCGGTATCTTCGATGATTTTATTAATTTGTTTTCCGCTTGGTCCGATAACATCACGGATTTTATCAGGATTAATATACATCGTTAAGATTTTCGGTGCATAAGGAGAGAGCTCCGTCCTGGATTCACCAAGAGTTGCCAGCATGCTTTTTAAAATTTCCATTCTGCCGATTTTAGCTTGCTGAAGCGCTTCTTCTAAAATCTCTCTGGACAATCCTTCAATCTTAATGTCCATTTGCAGGGCAGTTACCCCGTTTGCAGTACCGGCCACTTTAAAGTCCATGTCGCCTAATGCGTCTTCCATTCCTTGAATGTCTGTAAGGACTGAGTAAAAATCGCCTGATTTGACGAGACCCATAGCAATTCCGGCAACCGGTGCTTTGATTGGAACTCCGGCGTCCATCATAGCCAATGTGCTGGCGCAAATACTTGCCTGGGACGTCGATCCATTAGATTCCAATACCTCTGACACTAGACGCACGGTGTATGGGAAATCCTTTTCGGAAGGGATCACAGGCTCAAGTGCCCGCTCACCTAATGCACCGTGGCCGATTTCACGTCGTCCTGGCCCGCGCATTGGACCTGTTTCACCGACACTGAATTGCGGAAAGTTGTAGTGGTGCATAAACCGTTTTGATTCTTCTACGCCAAGGCCATCCAAAATTTGAACGTCCCCAAGAGCACCTAACGTACAAATACTGAGCGCTTGGGTCTGTCCCCTTGTAAATAATCCTGAACCGTGGGTGCGCGAAAGCAGCCCAACCTCGGATGACAGTGGGCGAATTTCTTCAAGACCCCTTCCATCCGGACGGATTTTTTCTTCTGTAATGAGACGGCGAACTTCGTCTTTCACAAGTTTTGAAAGGATATCCTTTACTTGATTAATCGTTGCTTCATCATGTTCTTCTTCTTCAAACTTTGCAACAACTTGATTTTTCACTTCAGTAATTGCATCTTCGCGGGCATGCTTTTCGTGTACCTTGATCGCAGCTAGCAAATCTTTTTCTGCGACCGATTTCACTTCGCTTACGAGCTGTGAATCAATTTCATAGAGGTCAATTTTTGCTTTTTCTTTCCCAATTGCCGCCGCGATTTCTTCTTGGAACGCAATTAATCGCTTAATTTCCTCATGGCCGAACATAATTGCTTCAAGCATGACTTCTTCAGGCACTTCATCAGCACCAGCTTCAACCATGTTAATGGCATCCTTCGTCCCGGCAACGATTAAATGGATATCGCTTTCTTCCAGCTGTTTGACATTGGGATTAATGATCATTTCACCGTTTACTCTTCCTACAGTCACTCCGGCAATCGGGCCTTCAAATGGAATATCTGAAACACACAGAGCGAGAGATGAGCCGAACATGGCTGCCATTTCTGAAGAACAATCCTGATCCACACTCATTACGATGCTGACGACCTGTACTTCATTTCGGAATCCGTCTGCAAACAATGGCCGAATCGGACGGTCAATTAAACGACTTGCCAATATTGCTTTTTCACTTGGCCTTCCTTCTCTCTTAATAAATCCTCCGGGGATTTTACCGACTGCATAAAGCCTTTCCTCGTAATTTACTGTTAAAGGAAAGAAGCTGACCGCTTTCGGCTCCTTAGAGGCAGTTGCTGTACTAAGAACAGCTGTTTCCCCATATCGGATCATTACTGCGCCGTTTGCTTGTTTTGCCAGCTGGCCGGTTTCAACAGTTAATGTTCTTCCGGCCCAGTCTAAGGTAAAGACATGTTTATCTTGTCCCATTTCGATTCTTGGCTCCTCTCTTTTTATGATTTGGATGGTAGTCCTATTATGGCCGAGATAAATTTATCATATCACTAGTTATCATTATGTAAGCCCGGCAAATGTTTTTATACGATAAAAAAGCGGGAAAACTCCCGCTTTTTGTGATTATCGACGTAAACCTAGTTTATTGATTAACTCACGATAACGTGTTACGTCTTTATTACGTAAGTACGTTAACAGATTACGGCGTTTCCCTACCATTTTTAAAAGACCGCGACGTGAATGGTGATCTTTTTTGTGTGTGCGTAGGTGCTCGTTCAAATTGTTAATCGAATCTGTTAGGATAGCAATCTGAACCTCTGGAGAACCAGTGTCAGATTCATGAGTTTTGAACTCACTGATGAGTTGATTTTTACGCTCTTGAGTAATGGCCATCCTTGTTTCACCTCCAATTTCATAATTAGCCCCAATTACCCAGCAATCGTCGGTGATTCGAATTGCCAAGCAATGGTTTTAAAGCTACGGATACTATCATACCAACCCTTGACACAAAAATCAAGTTGTTCTCTCAGAACTTTTGCACATCGGAAGCTTTTCATCAAAGCGTTTTAAATCTTCGTATGCTTGTTCCTTATCTTTTGAGATTTGCTCAATTAATTCATTAATGCCATTAAATTTTTGTTCACTTCTGATTCTCTTCATCCAATTGATCGTTAATTCTTTTCCATAAATCATTTCATCGAAGTTAAATAAGTGAACTTCAATAGAGGGCAAAGAGGCCCGCTCTTTTTTAAAAGTTGGCTTATAACCTATATTACAAACACCTTTAATCGCCTTGCCGTCCAATTCAGCTATTACCGAATAAACACCTGTCGGCGGGACAATATATGGATCTGAAAGTTCGGTATTGGCTGTCGGAAAACCGATCGTCCTCCCCCTCTTATCACCGTGAATAACTGTGCCTTTTACGTAGTGCGGCCTGCCAAGCAGCTCTGCAGCCAGCTGTACGTCCCCGCTCTTCAATGCTTGTCGAATTAAGGTTGAGCTTATTTTGCTGTCATCGCGGCTCAATCTTTTTACTGTCGTACTTTTGACGGCATCCCTTGAAAATGAAGGGAAATTCTCCATGTTTCCTTTCCCCATGTGACCAAATGAAAAATCAAAACCTGCTGTGATGTGCTTCACATTCAAGTTTATGATATAGTTATCGACAAATTCCTGGGGAGTAAGCGATGCAAAAATAGGAGTAAATTCAACAATATAAAGGATATCAACACCTAATGACTCAATCAAACGTTCTTTTTCCCGAATGGGAGTGATAACATCCTTCGGCTCGCTTTCCTTTTTTAAAACGGATGTTGGATGAGGGTAGAACGTCATGACTGCCGTCTTTCGCTTTTCCAGCTCTGCGATGTCCTTGGCTGTTTGAATGACTTTTTGGTGGCCAAGGTGAACACCGTCAAAATAGCCTAATGCCATGACAGTCTCTGGGAGATCCCCCCGGGTAAATGAATGAGGATGAGAAATATGTATTGTCTTCACAGAACGTTCACCTTTTCTAATCTTTACGAGTTTCCTGCCAGTACTTTCGCAGGTTTGAGCAGTCCCGGTTTTGAAGGGTGCAGCTGGTAAATAGCCATGCATAAGCCTTCTTTTGAATAAATAACTACTCTATCGCTTTCCCCTAAGTTCCGGAACTGTTCGGGAATTTCCAGTACAGCGCCGTTTTCTACTTTCTTAGCTAATGTATCACTTATTACCCATTTCGGCAAATGATTAAGTGCTCGTTCGATCGGCAGCAAAAGATCATCCTTAACGCCGGTTTCAATTTTTTCTATTATTTCTTCAAATGTAACACATTCATCTAAAGTAAAATCCCCTGATGCCGTCCGAACCAAATGGGACATATGCGCAGGATATCCGAGCATCTCTCCTATCGTAACAGCTAAAGTTCTTACATACGTCCCTTTTGAGCAATGTACTCTGAAACGGAAAGAAACTTTGCTGTCGTTCTGATTAATATCCGACGTTCGCTTCAATTCATGGATCGTTACAGTTCTTTCCGGCCTTTCGATTTCAATTCCTGCACGAGCATACTCGTAAAGCTTTTTCCCGTTTACTTTAACTGCTGAATACATCGGCGGGATTTGACTGATATTCCCTGTCAATTTTTCTAAAACATCGTCGATCATTGCTTCACTAATGGTTGTGGCAACTGGCTTTTTCGTGATAATATCTCCGGTTTGATCCTCTGTCGTTGTAGAGATTCCGAGGGTAACCTCTGCATCATAAGATTTGGATTTTTCGGTCAGATACTCCACTATTTTTGTTGCTTTGCCAATACAAATTGGCAAAACACCTTCAACTTCAGGGTCAAGCGTGCCGGTATGGCCTGCTTTTTTCGTTTGGAAGAGTTTACGCACCTTCATAACACAATCATGAGATGTCCAACCGACCGGCTTATGTAAAAGAAGTACTCCATTCAACGCGATTCTAACACTCCTTATGTAAATAAACTTGCCGATTCCTGGCAAGCTTATGTTTTTACATGCTGCAAAAAAGGATGGACTGCTATTCGTTCCATCCTTTTTGGCTGATTTTTCCAGGCTGAATCCACCCGCTATTTTTCTGTATCTTTATCATCGTTAATTTCGTGAATAAGTGTTTCGATTCGATTCCCGTAATCAATCGACTCGTCAAATTCAAACGAAAGTTCTGGCGTTTTTCTAAGCCTGATCCTGTTTCCAATTTCAGACCGTATAAACCCTTTTGCTTTTGCAAGGCTGCGAAGGGTCGCTTCTCTCTGTTCTTCATTTCCAAGAACTGAGATATACACTTTTGCATTTTGCAAATCGCCGGTGACTCTGACATCTGTAACAGTTATAAAGCCGATTCTTGGGTCTTTAAGCTTTCTTCCAATGATGTCGCCTAATTCTTTTTTCATTTGTTCACCAATACGGGTGGCTCTAATACTCATTCCTAATCACCTTTCTATTAAAACCATTCAGTTTCGGTAATTGTCCGTTCAATTTCCGGAAAGGAATCGATAAAGTCCAATACTTTCTGTAATTCCTTTTCCGTTTGAACGCGAGAAGAAGATACCGCTGCAATTGCAAGACTGGTCCTTTGCCAAGTGTCCTGATAATCAACTTCAGAAATTGACACATTGAACTTTGCTCGGACTCTTGTGATAATCCGCTTGAGCACCGAACGTTTATCCTTTAAGGATGACGCATCATATATCATGCATTCACATGTGACGCAGCCGATCATTTTCTTTCAATTTCTTGCATGACATACGCCTCTAGTACATCGCCTTCCCGTATATCATTGTATTTTTTTATTGTGATTCCGCATTCGTATCCTTGTGATACTTCCTTTACGTCATCTTTATAGCGTTTCAAGACGTCTACTTCGCCTTCATAAATAACAACGCCGTCACGAATCAAGCGGATCCCGCTGTCTCTAGTAATCGAGCCTTCTGTCACGTATCCACCGGCAATTGTTCCGATTCTGGACACTTTAAACGTTTGGCGGACTTCCACTTGGCCGATCACTTTTTCCTCGTATTCTGGATCAAGCATCCCTTTCATTGCGGACTCAATTTCCTCAATGACTTTATAAATGATCCGGTGAAGACGGATATCGACGTTTTCAGAATCTGCCGTTTTTTTGGCATTGCCATCCGGACGAACGTTAAAGCCGATTACAATCGCATTTGAAGCAGAAGCTAAAATAATATCCGATTCGGTGATCGCTCCAACGCCTGTGTGAATGATTTTTACCTTGACGCCTTCTACTTCGATTTTTTGAAGGGATGCGGTAAGGGCTTCGGCAGAACCTTGAACGTCAGCTTTCACGACAAGATTAATATCCTTAACGTCCCCCTGCTTGATTTGTTCAAACAAATCATCTAAGCTGAGCTTCGCTTTATCAGATCGCTGCTCTTCCATTTGTTTCGAAGCACGCGCCTCTCCTACTTGACGGGCTGTTTTTTCGTCTTTAAATACTAGGAACTGGTCGCCAGCATTCGGAACATCATTTAAACCTGTTATTTCAACAGGGGTAGATGGACCGGCCGTTTTCACACGTCTGCCAATGTCGTTTACCATCGCACGGACGCGGCCGAAGGAATTTCCGACAACGATAGGATCTCCAACGTTAAGCGTTCCTGTCTGAACTAAAAGCGTTGCGACTGAGCCGCGGCCTTTATCAAGCTCAGCTTCAATGACGGTTCCTTTTGCCCTGCGATTAGGGTCAGCCTTCAATTCTTCTACTTCACTCACAAGAAGAATCATTTCGATTAATTCATCAATACCTTCTCCATTTAATGCAGAAAGAGGTACAAAGATCGTTTCTCCGCCCCAGCTTTCAGGCACGAGCCCATGCTCAGTCAGCTCTTGCATCACGCGATCTGGATTTGCTCCAGGTTTGTCTATTTTGTTTACAGCTACAATAATAGGAACTTCGGCAGCTTTTGCATGGTTAATTGCCTCCACAGTTTGCGGCATTACGCCGTCGTCCGCAGCTACCACTAATATTGTAATGTCAGTTACTTCCGCTCCGCGAGCACGCATCGTTGTAAATGCTGCGTGTCCCGGGGTATCAAGGAACGTAATTTTTTTGCCGTCATCTTCAATTTGGTAGGCACCGATATGCTGGGTAATACCGCCAGCTTCTCCAAGGGCGACCTTCGTTTTCCGGATGCTGTCAAGCAAAGTCGTTTTCCCGTGGTCGACGTGTCCCATAATCGTAACAACCGGCGGCCTGATCTCTAGATTCTCTTCCGTTTCAGGCTCTTCATATTTTTCAAGCTCGGTTTCTTCCAAAACAATGACTTCTTCTACTTCAACGCCGTATTCTGCAGCGATAAGCTCTACCGTATCTTTATCGAGGTCTTGGTTGATTGTAGCCATAACACCAAGCAGCATAAGTTTTTTAATGATTTCAGAAGGCTCTCTGCCTAATTCTTCTGCCAGTGCCCCCACCGATTTGCTGTTTGTAAAAGTGATTTTTTCAGGAAGTGCTTTTACAGGCTTTGGCTGCTTAAAATTATTTTGTTGATTATTATTTCGTTTATTATTTTTTTTGTTGTTTTTATTGTTTTTCTTGTTTTTGTTGTTATTTTGTATATTTTGCACGTCATTCTTCTTTCCGTTGCGGTTTTTGTTTTGATTTGCAGTAATCTGTTGGACTTTGTTCGGTTGCGCTCCCTGCTTTTTATCAGGGGCAGATTGTTTTCCGGCAGGCGATCCGCCGTTTGTTTTAAATTTCCCATCCAACTGTTTGATAACATTCTCATCGATCATAGCCATATGGTTGTTTACTTCCATATCCAAATCTTTCAGAGTCGTTAAAATATCCTTGCTTGATACATTTATTGTTTTCGCGTATTCATAAACTCTCATTTTAGCCATTCGTTCACCCCCAAAAAAATTAATCGAGCAAGTTTAGTAACTTTTTCGCAAATCCTTGGTCAGTGACGGCTACCACAACTCTCGAATCCTTGCCGATTGCCTGGCCAAGAATCTCGCGGTTTGATACTCGTTTATAAGGAATATTGTAGTATTTGCATTTGTCCGTTACTTTTTTAGCCGTATTTGCTGAAGCGTCATCACTAAGCAATACGATTTTTGCAGAGGTACTCCGAATTTCTTTAATGACTGACTCTTCACCAGTAACGACCTTCCGTGCCCGATATGCTAGACCCAGCAAGGGAAACCAGTTGTTATTATCCATTTGCATTGTTTCCCTTTTTCGCTAATTCTAATAATTGATCGTATATCTCATCATCAATTTTTGTTTGAAATTGTTTTGACAGGATATTTTTTTTCTGCGCCGTGAGAATACTTTCTTCAGTAAGTGTCAAATACGCGCCACGGCCATTTTTTTTGCCAGTAGGATCGACGGATATGTCTCCTTCTTTGGATCTGACAATTCGGATGAGTTCCTTTTTAGGCATCATTTCTCCTGTCACGATACATTTTCGCAAAGGAATTTTTTTCTTGCTTTTCACCCAAAATCACCCCTCTTATTCATCCTGTTCGGAAGATGGAGCTTCAGAAACAAATTCGTCCTGTTCGTTTGATAATAAACCTAGCTCTGCAGCATCCGTCTCGCTCTTAATATCGATTTTCCAGTTTGTTAGCTTCGCTGCAAGACGGGCATTTTGCCCCCTTTTACCTATGGCTAATGAAAGCTGGTAATCCGGTACGATCACAGTTGTCGCTTTGTCCTCCTCATTGACGAGAACCTCGATCACCTTTGATGGGCTTAAAGCATTGGCCACAAATTCCACTGGATCATTTGACCATTGGACAATATCGATTTTTTCGCCTTTCAGCTCATTTACAATGGCTTGAACTCGCTGTCCTTTCGGTCCAACACAGGAGCCTACCGGATCGACATCAGGATCATCTGTACGGACGGAAATTTTTGAACGGTCGCCAGCTTCTCTTGCAACTGACATAAGTTCCACTGTTCCATCATAAATTTCCGGTACTTCAATTTCAAATAATCGCTTCAAAAGTCCAGGATGTGTTCTAGAAACGTAGATTTGCGGACCTTTCGTCGTTTTCTCCACTTTTGTGATAAATACTTTTATCCGATCATGCGGTTTATAGCTTTCGTTCGGCATTTGTTCATTTACCGGTAAAATCGCTTCAATTTTTCCTAACGAAACATAAATGAATTTATGATCGATTCTCTGAACAATGCCTGTCATTATGTCCTCTTCGCGATCGATGAATTCATTATAAATTACTCCGCGCTCGGCTTCTCTTACACGCTGGGTAACCACCTGTTTTGCAGTTTGGGCTGCAATCCGGCCGAAATCCTTTGGTGTTACTTCAATTTCTACGACATCACCGCTTATATAATTCGGATTAATCTTTCTGGAGTCGTCGATAGAAATCTCTAGCCTCGGATCATATACTTCATCGACGACGTCTTTTCTAGCAAATACCCTAATTGTTCCGCTTACGCGATTTAGATCGACGCGGACATTTTGAGCCTGGTTAAAGTTTCGTTTGTAAGCCGAGATCAAAGCCGCCTCAATGGCATCGATAATAATTTCTTTACTGATCCCTTTTTCTTTTTCTAGAACAGTCAGGGCATCCAACAATTCACTGCTCATGCTTAAACGCTCCCCCTTTAATCATTAATGGAATGAAACAGCCAATCTTGCACTTGCGATTTTTTCATAAGGAATGTTGATTTGTTTTTTTCTCGTTTTGATCTTGATTGTGACAGTTACTACTTCCCCGTCAAATCCGCTCAGTTCTCCTTCAAAGACCTTTACTCCGTCAATCGGTTCATACGTTTTTATGTAAACGTTTTTTGAAATGGATTTTTCAAAGTCTGCCCTTTTTTTCAACGGACGTTCAGCTCCGGGCGAGGAAACCTCAAGAAAATAATTTTGCTTGATAGGGTCTGCCTTGTCAAGCTTTTCGCTTAATGCTTCGCTTACATTCGCGCACTCTTCAATGTCCACACCGTTTTCCGAATCAATAAATACACGAAGGAACCAGTTTTGACCTTCTTTGACAAACTCAACGTCTACAAGTTCAAGCTGGAGATTTTGCAGGATAGGCAGAACCATCTCTTCAACAATATCAATTACTTTTTTGCTCATTTTTTCCTCCTAGCGACCGTACAAAACGTATCACGGTGAATAAAAACCCTGCCTTTTACAAGGAGCAGGGATACATAAAGTGAACCTTGCCAATGGAATGAATACATACCCACTGGTGACCAACCGAAGCATTTACTGGCAGTTGATCAAATGTAGATTGAAAATCCCCTGATCGGGGTTCATACTAAAAACGATTGCAGATCAATTGCCTGCTCAATACAAAAGAGCGGGTTTCCCCACTCTTTGCCAAAAAAACATCAGGATTTCCATTAAAACTATATCATAACCAAAATCGATATGCAAATGAAGTACCAATGGCAACAAAATAAGCGAAAAAGATTAAAACAGTGACAGTTGATTTTGGTCCGGCAATGCTTCTAAACAGCCGTGCCGATCAAGATACTCCAATATGGTTTTTGATACCTTCCCTCGCTTTTGGAGATCTTCTTTCGACAGAAATTCTCCTTCTTCACGAGCTTTGACGATATTTAAGGCTGCGTTTGTTCCGAGACCCGGAATTGAGTTAAATGGAGGTATCAATGTTTTTCCTTCAATAATAAATTCCGAGGCGCTTGATTTATACAAGTCCACCTTCTGAAAAGAATAACCTCTTTCAACCATTTCAAGCGAGATCTCAAGCACGGTTAACAAATTCTTTTCTTTGGCAGATGCGTCAAGCCCTTTGCTCGTGATTTCTTCAATTGCAGCTCTTATAGCATTTGAACCTTTAATCATGGCATCAATATCAAAGTCATCTGCTCTAACCGTAAAGTAAGCAGCATAATAAAGCAAAGCATGATGAACTTTAAAGTAGGCGATCCGTACAGCCATAAGGACATAGGCGGCAGCATGCGCCTTCGGAAACATATACTTGATTTTTTTACAGGAATCAATGTACCAATTCGGTACATTATTTTCTTTCATTTCTTCTTCCCATTCGGGGTTTAATCCTTTCCCTTTACGGACAAACTCCATGATCTTGAAGGCAAGGGACGGATCTAGGCCTTGATAGATCAAATAAACCATAATATCATCCCGGCACCCGATAACTTCACTTAATTCGCAAATCGAATTGTGAATCAGCTCCTGGGCATTTCCGAGCCAAACATCAGTGCCGTGTGAAAGTCCCGAGATCTGGACCAACTCGGAAAAGGTTGTCGGCTTTGTATCTTCAAGCATTTGCCGGACAAATTTTGTTCCGAATTCCGGTATGCCGAGCGTTCCGGTTTTACACATGATTTGTTCCTCGGTCACTCCAAGAGGCTCTGTCCCGCTGAATATTTTCATCACCTCAGGATCATCGGTCGGGATCGTCTTCGGATCAATCCCGCTTAAATCCTGAAGCATTCTGATGACTGTTGGATCATCATGTCCCAGTATATCAAGCTTCAGCAGATTATCGTGGATCGAATGGAAATCAAAATGTGTCGTTTTCCATTCCGATCCAGTGGCATCTGCAGGAAACTGAATCGGAGAAAAATCAAAAATATCCATATAGTCCGGTACAACGATTATCCCCCCGGGATGCTGCCCTGTGGTTCTTTTTACGCCGGTGCAGCCTTGAACGAGCCTGTCGATTTCAGCGCCTCTATAGTGCAGATTATGGTCACTTGCATAGCCCTTCACGTAGCCATAGGCTGTTTTTTCTGCCACTGTTCCGATCGTTCCAGCACGGTACACATTGTCTTCACCGAATAAAACCTTCGTATAATTGTGAGCTCTTGGCTGATATTCGCCTGAGAAATTCAAATCAATATCGGGAACTTTGTCCCCTTTAAAGCCAAGAAATGTTTCAAACGGAATGTCATGGCCGTCTTTACTGTACTCAGCCCCGCATCCTGGACAAGCTTTATCGGGCAAATCAAAGCCTGACCCTACCGAACCGTCATTAAAAAATTCTGATTGCTTGCAGTGCGGGCACACGTAATGCGGCGGCAGCGGATTAACTTCTGTAATTTCCGTCAAAGTCGCGACTAAAGAAGATCCCACAGACCCCCTTGATCCAACAAGATAGCCGTCATCGAGCGATTTCTTCACAAGCTTGTGCGAAATCAGGTAGATGACTGCAAAGCCGTGTCCGATGATACTTTTCAACTCTTTTTCAATGCGGTCCTCAACGATCTTCGGCAAATCGTCACCATAAATGCTCCTCGCACGCGCATAGCTCATTTCCCTGATTTCTTCATCAGCACCATCTATTTTTGGTGTGAACAAATCATCTTTAATAGGTTTAATCTCGTCAATCATGTCGTTGATTTGATTCGAGTTCTCTATCACAATTTCTTCTGCTTTCTGCTTGTCCAAAAATGAAAAAGAAGCGAGCATTTCGTCAGTCGTCCGAAAATGTACTTTCGGAAGCTTATGGCGGTTCAATGGATTTGCGCCGCCCATGCTGCTGATCAATATTTTGCGGTATATTTTATCCTCAGGATCTAAATAATGGACATTTCCTGTTGCCACAACAGGTTTGTTTAACTTGTCTCCGAGCTTAACAATATTGGATATGATTTCTTTTAAGGCTCTTTCATCCCGTACCAATTCCAGCTCTAAAAGATGCTGGTATACGTCAGGCGGGTGAACCTCAATATAATCATAGAATGAAGCAATATCCTCTACTTCATCAGGTGATTTTTGCATCATTCCTTCAAATACTTCCCCTTTATCGCAGCCTGAACCAATTAATAGCCCTTCTCTGTATTTTTCAAGCAGGGATCTTGGTATTCTAGGAACTCGGTAAAAGTATTCGATATGGGATAATGAAACGAGCTTAAATAAATTTTTCAATCCCGTTTCGTTTTGTGCAAGCAGTGTCGCATGATGCGGCCTTGATTTCTGGTATGCATTGGATTGCCCCATGTTTTCATTCAGCTGATCATGGAACAGAATGTCTTTTTCTTGAGCATCCTTCAGCATTTTTAATAATAAATATCCAGTCGCTTCCGCATCGTAAATGGCTCTATGGTGCTGTGTCAATTCGATATCAAATTTTTTGCAAAGCGTGTTCAGCCGATGGTTTTTGAATTCGGGATATAAAAACCGACCTAGCTCAAGCGTATCAATGACCGGATTCGCTGCTTTATCCGTCTTTAACAGCTTTTTATAAGCAACGTTCAGAAAGCCCATGTCGAAGCTTGCATTGTGCGCTACTAAAATATCGTCTTTTATCCACTCTTTAAATTCCCGAATAATCACATCCACATCAGGCGCGTCTTTAACCATATCATCCGTAATCCCTGTCAATTCAATGGTCGTTGCGGATAACGGATGATGGGGATTCGCAAACCGTTCGAATCGATCAACGATTTCTCCGTTATGGATTTTTACTGCGGCAAGCTCAATGATCGTGTCATATACAGCGGAAAGACCGGTAGTTTCCACGTCAAACACGACATACGTATCCTCTGCCAGATTCCTGTGAGTTGGATTGTAAGCAATTGGTATCCCGTCATCGACAAGGTTGACTTCCACTCCATAGATCATTTTCACGCCATGCTTTTTACTGGCTGAATAGGCGTCAGGAAACGATTGAACCACTGCGTGATCGGTAACTGCAATTGCTGTATGGTTCCATTTTTTTGCTTGCTGAACATACTTTTCAATACCAGTAACGGCATCCATTTGACTCATTGGAGAATGCAAGTGGAGTTCGACTCTTTTTTTGCCTTTCTCAGAAGTATCCTCACGGGATTTCCCTTTGATTTCATTCACATCATTTGCGATCATGACTAGGTCTCTTACAAACGTGTCGTTTTGAATGCTTCCTCTCGCTTTGACCCACATACCTTTTTTGAGTGATTTCATCAATTGGGCATCTTCTTTTTCACGTGAGAACATTTTTACTAGGATGCTGTCCGTGTAATCTGTCACTTTAAAAATACAAAGTGTCCTGCCGCTTTTTAATTCTCTCGTTTCAGCATCGAACACATAGCCTTGAATCGTTATTCTCCGCTCCTCGTCCATAATGCTGTCTAGAGATCGGATCTCCTCGCCATCTTTGATCGGATAGCCTAGTACGAGCGGGCCGGATGGTTCTGCATCGTCGGAGCTTTCTTTTTCCATACGCTCCATGTCGATCAGCGCTTGATGTGCTCTTTCTTTATCTTCTGCCAATTTAAGTTCTTTGAATTTTTGAATCTCATCTTCCGACACAAAAATTTCAGTCTCGATCATAAATTCCGGGAAACCAAAACGGCGGTAGCTTTGCTGGATGTAATGGCTGTATTTTGTCTTCAGCGCTTGCGCTTCAGTATCTGTTTTCGCCTTGAGAATAAGCTTATTTCCAGAAAGCACGGGTTTTTGTTGACTCAACAATGTATAAATCGGCGGGGATATTCCGTCAATTCCGTTAATACACGCTCCCCAAAAGTCCTGAACAATTCCCAATTGAACGTTCGGATTTTCGACAGAAATGGTACAGTTTACAGCAGCAATATGTGAAAAAGCATTCTTTAGTTTAAGAATAAATGCATCATAAATTGTCAGAGGCAGCAAGTCCGTGAGTTTTAATTGAAACTCCCACGTTTTTGTTGACTTATGGACGGTTAGCTTTTCGATTTGTCCGTCTTTAAAATGGGACTTCTTCCACTCATCTGATATTTGAATTTGCTCAAGCAACAGTTGAAATTGCTGTCCGCTGTCTGGCCTTTTTTCTTCCAAAGCCGGATCCCCCTTATTTTTATTCATAATAGAAGGTACCTCGAGGGATTGACGAGGTACCTTCTATTTTAATTTACATTCGATTGAAATGAAACACCCGGAGGCCTTCTCAGATCATTAAATTTTCTTCAGTTCAATTAGATGGTGATTGACGTGATCAGGAAGTTCTGATATATGGACGTCAAACGACTCGCCGGTCTTGCGGATTTTCAACTCCACAATTCCTTCTTCCGCCCGCTTCCCAACTGTGACTCGAAGCGGCAGGCCGATTAAATCAGAATCGGCAAATTTCACCCCAGCACGTTCTGCACGATCATCGAACAACACATCCATTTTCCGAGTCAAAAACGCTTCGTACAGCTCCTCGGCCAGCTTTACTTGAGGCTCATTTTTCACATTCACAACGACCAGATGCAGCGCATATGGAGCTACACTTACCGGCCAAACCAACCCTTTTTCGTCATGGTGCTGTTCGGCGATTGCTGAGAGCGTCCTTGAAATCCCAACACCGTAACATCCCATGATCATCGGCTTGGCACGACCGTTTTCATCCAGATAAGTGGAATTCATAGATTCACTGTATCTTGTACCTAATTTAAATACTTGACCAATTTCAATTCCCTGGGCAAACTGAATTGTTCCTTTACCGTCTGGTGACGGGTCGCCTTCACGGATAGATCGCAGATCAGCATATTTAGAGATCGAAGCATCTCGTTCTAAATTGACATTTTGATAATGATAACCCGTTTCATTAGCACCCGTTACACCATTTGCAACGTTTTTCAATGCAAGGTCAGCAATAATCTCGATCGAATCATCCAGTTGAACAGGTCCTATAGAACCAGGGTCTGCTCCAGTTAATTCGCGGACTTTTTCCGGACTTGCCATTTCAACAACCTGTGCGTCGGCAAGGTTTTTCACTTTGATGTCGTTGATTTCATGGTCTCCTCGAACCAAAACGAGAATATACCGGTCATCTGCTTTAAACAAAATGGATTTTATACACTTGCTTACATCCACTTTGAAGAAGTCTGCAGCTTCCTCAATCGTTTTGACTGCGGGGGTTGAAATTTTCTCCAAGGAAAGTGGTTCTTCAGTGAGAGAAACTTCCTCTTCTCTCACTTCTGCCATTTCAATGTTGGCGGCATAAGAAGACGAATCTGAAAATGCAATCGTATCTTCACCAACCTCAGCCAATGCCATAAATTCGTGAGTATCCTTGCCCCCCATCGCTCCTGAGTCAGCAATGACAGCTCTGAAATTCAATTCGCATCTGGTGAAAATTTTCGTATAAGCGTTATACATGTCTTTGTAAGTGACATCGAGGCTGTCCTGATCGCTATGAAAAGAATATGCATCCTTCATGATAAATTCACGACCGCGCAGCAAGCCAAAACGAGGGCGCTTCTCATCGCGGAATTTCGTTTGAATTTGAAAAACAGTAAGAGGCAGGCGCTTATACGATTTAATTTCGTCACGGATTAAGGACGTAATCACTTCTTCATGGGTTGGCCCTAGTGCAAATTCTCTCCCATTACGATCCTTCAACCTCATTAATTCCGAACCGTACGTATACCAACGCCCGGATTCCTGCCACGTTTCAGCCTGTTGAAGGGCAGGCATTAGTATTTCGACAGCATCGATCCGCTCCAATTCTTCACGAACGATTGTTTGAATGTTTTGAATGACTCGGTAGGCGAGCGGCATATAGCTGTAAACACCGCTCGTATTTTGCCTGATAAATCCCGCTTTCAGCAAAAGCTGATGGCTCTTTGCTTCGGCATCAGCAGGAACCTCCCTAAGAGTCGGGATTAATGTCTTGCTTTGTCTCATTTTTGCACCTCATCTATCCTTCATTATAAAAACAGCCGTTGTATGTCGTTCCATGTTACAACCAACATAAGCAGCATTAAAAATGCAACGCCAATAAAGACGACAAAGGCTTCTTTTTCGCGATTGATCGGTTTGCCCCGAACCGCTTCAACAAGTAAGAATAAAAGTCTTCCTCCATCTAATGCCGGAATCGGAAGAAGATTGATGACACCAAGATTCACACTTAAAAATGCTGCAAAATAGAGCAGATTCATGATTCCTGTCCGCGCCACTTGACCTGTCATATCATAAATTCCCACCGGTCCGGCAAGCGCATCGATTGAAACCTGTCCTGTCACAAGCCTTCCTAAGTGTTGAATGATCGCCGTGGAATTCTCGATCGTTGTATTGGCAGCATACGCATAAGGGCTGAAGAACCCTTTTTCTGTCGGTCTGTAAACTCCCATAATTCCAACAGTCTCGCCTTCAACCGTTTGCGGCTTAGGAGTTACCGTCACATCCATCGTTTCGCCGGCGCGGTTTACTTCAAATTCTAACGGTTTATTCGGATTTTCCTGAACAGTCTTTACGACATCGTCTTTCCATGAGCTCATTCTTTCCCCATTAATTGTAAGGATAGTGTCGCCTTCCTTTAGCCCAGCTTCCATCGCCGCTCCATTATCCGCAAGCTTGCCAAGTTTTGGCGCGTCAGAAGGTACCCCTTGTACGTATCCAATAATGATTAAAAGCACGAAGGCCAATACAAAATTCATTAATGGTCCTGCAGCTATCGCTTTAATCCTTTGCCATACCGTTTTCGATCCGAACTGCCTGTTATACGGGGCAATCTGGATCTGCTCACCGTCTACGAGAAAATAGGAAGTTTCACTGACAGAAAACGTCTTCAAGCTGTCTTCATTTCCGTCTTCATAGCCCGTAATGGTCATTTTGTGCTCTAAATCCGCGTGCTCTACTTCAAGCATAAGCGCATCAGGAAATTTTTCTTTTTGATTTAATACGATTTTCTCAACTTTGTCTTCCTTGTTAAATAACATCCCGATTGAATATCCGGGCTTTAGTTCATGCATTTCCGGATCTTCACCAGCCATGCGGACAAATCCGCCAACAGGAAGAAGCCTGATCGTATACACTGTTTCGTTCTTTTTAAAGGAAAAAATTTTCGGTCCAAAACCGATGGCAAATTCCCGGCAAAGAATTCCTGCTCTTTGAGCAAGAAGCAAGTGTCCAAGCTCATGGATAAAAACGAGTGTCCCAAAAATTAATATAAACGCAATAACCGTGTTCACAAACATACCACCTTATGCAAGTAATGATTGAACAAAAGCTCGTGTCTCTTTGTCCACTTCTTGGATGTCCTGAAGATTTGGCCGGGCAATTGCCTGATGGCGATTCAACGATGATTCAATTAGCTCTTCAATTTGTAAGAAGGAAATCCTTCCATTAAGAAACGCTTCGACAGCCATTTCGTTTGCAGCATTTAGAACTGTAGGCATTGTTCCCCCTATTTTACCTGATTCAAAAGCAAATTGTAAGCAACGGTACCTCTTCTCATCAGCCTTTTTGAAATTCAGCTGCCCTACTTCCCATAGATTTAAGCTTTTTACCGAAGGCAAAGACAGCCGATCTGGATAGGTCAGTGCGTATTGAATCGGCACCCTCATATCGGGAGAACCGAGTTGAGCCAGAATGCTTCTATCCTTAAATTCTACCATTGAGTGGATAATGCTTTCTTTATGTAATAGGACTTCGATTTTATCATAAGGAATATCAAACAGCCAATGAGCTTCAATGACTTCAAATCCTTTATTCATCATTGTTGCTGAGTCAATCGTAATTTTTGCTCCCATGGACCAGTTCGGGTGGTTTAATGCTTCTTTAACAGTTACCCCTTCAAGCTCTTCCCGTTTTTTTTCCCTAAAGCTTCCGCCTGAAGCCGTAATAATTAAACGCTCTATCGTTTTCGGCTGCTCGCCATGCAGACATTGAAAAATAGCAGAATGCTCACTGTCAACAGGAAGAAGAGGGACATTGTATCTTTTAGCGTGTTCTTTTACTATATGCCCCGCTGTGACAAGAGTTTCTTTATTTGCCAAAGCGACAGGGATTTTTTCTTCAATCGCCTTCAGGGTAGGAACCAAGCCTACGCTGCCGACAAGGGCGTTGACGAGGAAATCTGCTTTATAAACTGCAGCTTCTGCAAGAGCTTCTTCGCCATACCCCACCGAAAAAGAATGTGAGAATACATTGGAAGATAATATATCATAGGCTTCTTTACTGCCCGCTGCAACATATTCTGGTTTAAATTCGTTTATGATTTTAACTGCTTGCTCGACATTGCTGCCAAAGCTCATCGAAACAAGCTGAAATTGATCCGGATGGCACCTTAATACGTCCAATGTTTGAATTCCAATCGAACCTGTGGCGCCTAAAATACTTATTTTTTTCAAAATGACACTCCTTTTCCAGCCACTTCAGGAAGCTTAAATGTGCCTTAAAAAAACCGAAGAAAGAAATACATAAGCGGCATCACAAACAAAAAACTATCAAAACGGTCGAACATTCCTCCGTGCCCCGGCAATATGTGGCCGGAATCCTTCACCTGATAGTGACGCTTTAACGCCGATTCCACTAGATCACCGATTTGTCCAAATATAGATAAAAATACTGTTGTGAAAAGTATAAGTATGTAAGAGTCTGTAAAGCTTGTAATCGTTTGATAAACGATAGCGAATACGACACTGACTATAATTCCGCCCACGAAGCCGCCAACTGTTTTATTCGGGCTGATTTCCGGCCAGAGCTTTCGCTTTCCCAAAGACTTCCCGATAAAATAAGCACCGGAATCAGTAGCCCAAATGACTCCGATTGCATAAAAAATCATCTCAATTCCAATTCCGCTATAATTGCGGATCTCGATAAAACAATAAAAACCCATTCCCAGATATAAAGTCGAAAGTATAACAAATGCTGCCTCATCAAAGGAAAATGTGTTTTTCGTAAGTACAGTGTACGCGAGCAAAACGAGCACGCCAAAAAGGACAGCTTCTACTTTCGTCAGTTTTATAATTTCCATCTGCTCATAGACGCTTGGCAATAGTAATGTCCATAGCATAAGCAAGCTGATGATTCCAGGGGTACTCGATAATTTAACCCTTTTCATCCGCAGAAGCTCGTAAAGCGAAATGCTTCCAATAAGATAAATTAACAGGGTAAAAGGCAGCCGGCCAAGCAATACAAATAGAACAAATGCGGCTCCGGCTGAAATTCCGGTCACTAATCGTATCTTCATTTACACCATCCTCTAAACTCCACCATAACGGCGTGCACGACGCTGGTACTCTCCAACGGCCTGCAGGAAATGACTATCTTTAAAATCAGGCCACAATACATCTGTAAATACAAATTCGCTGTAAGCAATTTGCCAAAGCATGAAATTACTGAGCCTGATCTCACCGCTTGTCCGGATCAGCAAATCAGGATCCTGGAGCGATTCTGTCATTAAATAACTGGAGAATAGTTCTTCATCGATTTCATCAATTTCGATATCTCCGTTTTTCGTTTGTTCTGCGATTGATTTAACTGCACGAATAATTTCTTTCCGCCCGCCGTAATTTAACGCAAAGTTAAGAACCATACCAGTATTGTTTTTTGTATCAATAACCGCTTTCTCGATTGCCCGAAGCGTATGATCCGGCAGCCCGGTGCGGTCCCCTATGATTCGAACTTGAACATTTTCCTCAACAAGCTCAGGTAAATAAGTGGACAAAAACTCTTCCGGAAGTTTCATTAGAAAATCAACTTCAAACTTAGGACGCTTCCAATTCTCAGTGGAGAAGGCGTAGAGTGTGAGGATTTTGACTCCCAATTGATTCGCAATTCTTGTCGTATTCTTGACCACTTTCATTCCTTCGTGGTGTCCTGCTACTCGCGGCAATGCTCGCTTCTTAGCCCACCTGCCGTTCCCGTCCATAATAATGGCAATATGTTCAGGAACATGTCCATTTAATACATCTTCTTTTGTATAGCTCTCCATATCGGATGCTTGCGGCTGGTTATTATTCTTCCAGTTTTTGAGTAAATTGAGCATGAGATTCCTCCGTCACCCAAAAGGTTGCTTTTCGTCATAGTCAGTATTAACAAAAAAACCCCCTGTAAACGTGAGAGGGTCTTTTCACTATTATCTATTGTACAGAGTTTTTTATCAAACTTCCATGATTTCTTTTTCTTTATCCTTTGTAACCGTGTCAATTTTCGCGACATAGTCGTCAGTCAGCTTTTGAACATCTTCCCCGGCAGAACGCAATTCATCTTCTGTTATATCGCCATTTTTCTCTGATTTTTTCAAATCGTCATTTGCGTCCCGGCGAATGTTTCGGACGGCTACTTTTGCATCTTCTGAATATTTTTTAACTAGCTTGACAAGCTCTTTCCGTCTTTCCTCTGTTAAAGCAGGAACAGCGATGCGAATAATGTTTCCGTCATTTGATGGCGTAATGCCTAAATCAGCTTTTTGAATGGCTTTTTCGATATCTCCTAGTGCTGTTTTATCATACGGAGTGATGATCAGCATCCGTGCTTCAGGAACACTGATAGAAGACAATTGGTTTAGTGGAGTCTGTGCCCCGTAATAATCTACAGTAACTTTATCAAGCAAGGAAGGATTTGCCCGGCCGGCACGGACAGTTGCCAATTCACGCTGATAAGAAGCTAACGCTTTATCCATTCGTTCTTGTGTTTCAGTTAATATCTCATTTGACATGTCATTTCCCCCTAACAATCGTTCCGATAGTTTCACCGATCACGGCGCGTTTGATATTTCCTTCTTCCATTATTGAGAAAACAATAAGCGGAATATCATTATCCATGCAAAGTGAAGACGCAGTAGAATCCATTACGGCTAATCCATTTTTAAGTACATCAAGATAAGATAGCACATCATATTTAACAGCTGTCTCATCAATTCGAGGGTCAGCATTATATACCCCGTCCACATTGTTTTTAGCCATCAGGATCACATCTGCTTCAATTTCAGCTGCTCGCAGGGCTGCAGTCGTGTCCGTAGAGAAGTAAGGATTGCCTGTGCCCGCCGCGAAAATAACGACCCGTTTTTTTTCAAGATGGCGAATAGCTTTTCTTCGTATGTAAGGCTCAGCTACCTGTCTCATTTCAATTGACGTTTGTACCCTTGATTGGATTCCAAGAGATTCTAAACTATCCTGAAGAGCAAGCGAGTTCATAACTGTTGCAAGCATACCCATATAATCAGCTGTTGCCCGGTCCATCCCCAGGTCGCTCCCGGTTTTGCCGCGCCACAAATTGCCTCCGCCTACGACAATGGCAGTTTCTACGCCCAGTTCTGCGATTTCTTTTACCTGCTCTGCTACTGAATGAATGACTTTGGGATTGATTCCGTTCCCTTGTTCACCAGCCAAGGCTTCTCCGCTAAGTTTTAATACAATGCGTTTATATTTTGGGTTATCCATTATGACCTCCAAGTATATTCCTTTGCCGCTTATTATTATGCAAGAGAAAATTAGCTTTGTAAATCATGTTTTAAAAATAGGGAACACGGCATGTGTCCCCTATTTTCTTTAGGCAAACGTATTAGGAAATCCATACGCAGCCCTTGTTCCTCCGCATGAACGGGCAGTAGCCCCCGCTTCAAAGTTGAAGCGTTTTTGGAGAAAAACTGCCCGTATAAGCAAAGGTTGGTTTAGTTAGACGCCAGCAGGGCAATCCCCTCTGACAGATGATTCACATTATTTTTTCACTTGGCTCATAACTTCTTCTGCAAAATTATCTTGGCGTTTTTCGATCCCTTCGCCCACTTCGTAACGGACAAACGTTTCTACTTTTGCATTTCCAAGCACTTTTTTCACTTTTTCATCAGGATTTTTAACGAACGGCTGATCCAATAAACAAATTTCTTCGAAGAACTTGTTTAAACGGCCTTCTACCATTTTCGCAACGATATTTTCAGGCTTGCCTTCCTGAAGTGCTTGCTGAGTTAAGATTTCACGTTCATGATTTGCTTCTTCTTCAGACACTTGGTCTCTTGAAATGTATCTTGGATTCACTGCGGCAACATGCATTGCAATGTCTTTAGCAAGGTCTTCATCAGTAGTTCCGCTGACAACAGATAAAACGCCGATGCGTCCACCCATATGCAAATATGCGCCAAAAGCTGAATTATCATCTTTTGTTAACAGTTCAAAGCGGCGCAAAGTTAATTTCTCGCCAATTCTTGCCATCGCACTTGTAATATATTCTTCGACTGTGGAGCCGTTGCTCATTTTTGAAGCCAAAGCGTCTTCAAGTGTTGAAGGCTTGCTGGCAATCAGATGATCTGCAAGAGTGGAAAGAAGCTCTTTAAATCCTTCGTTTTTCGCAACAAAGTCTGTTTCAGAATTCACTTCTAAAATGACAGCCGCATTTCCATCCGCTTTAATAATCGTAGATCCTTCAGCAGCAATGCGGTCTGCTTTTTTAGCAGCTTTCGCAATTCCTTTTTCTCTTAGTAGATCTACAGCCTTATCCATATCTCCGTCTGTTTCAGTAAGAGCTTTTTTACAATCCATCATTCCTGCGCCGGTTTTTTGGCGTAATTCTTTAACTAGCTGAGCAGTAATTGCCATTATCCATTTCCTCCTTATAATAAAGAAAGTATATGTACCATTTTACCCTTTTGTTTTAAGTTATAAAACGGCTTGTAAAAAGGTGATAAAAGGCCCATTCCCTCTTATCACCCTATATAAAATATTATACAGTAGCAGCGGCTTCCGGTGCTTCTTCTTCTCCTTGCTTCGCTTCTAAAATCGCATCCGCCATTTTAGATGTAAGCAATTTAACAGCGCGGATCGCATCGTCGTTTGCTGGAATTACATGATCAATTTCATCAGGATCACAGTTTGTATCGACGATTCCGACAATCGGAATATGAAGTTTGCGAGCTTCCGCAACTGCAATGCGCTCTTTACGAGGGTCAATGATGAACAATGCATCAGGCAGCCCTTTCATGTCTTTGATTCCGCCTAAGAATTTTTCAAGACGCTCTAATTCTTTATTCAACTGAACGACTTCTTTTTTAGGCAAAACGTCGAACGTGCCGTTTTCACGCATTTTTTCAATATCTTTTAAACGTTTGATGCGTTTTTGAATGGTTTCAAAGTTTGTTAATGTTCCGCCTAACCAACGTTGGTTTACGTAATACATTCCAGAACGTTCTGCTTCTTCTTTCACAGACTCTTGAGCTTGTTTTTTTGTTCCGACAAAAAGGATTTTTCCTCCGTCAGCAGCAAGCTGTTTTGTGAAGTTGTAAGCTTCTTCTACCTTTTTCACCGTCTTTTGAAGGTCGATGATGTAGATTCCGTTACGTTCAGTAAAAATGTAACGTTTCATTTTTGGGTTCCAACGGCGAGTTTGGTGGCCGAAGTGAACACCAGCTTCAAGCAATTGCTTCATTGAGATAACTGACATGCTTTTGTTTCCTCCTATTAAATGGTTTTTTTCCTCCGCTTTTCGTCATCTTTAATGCAGAACCGAACGGCACCACCTGCAAAAATCAAAAAAGCGTGTGTAATTAACACCAAAAAATACTATAACATATGCTCATGTGACAATCAAGTAATTTCTCATCTCATCCCGCGAAATTTCAAAAGCAATTCGATTTCAGTTTTCCCGCTTTTTAGTTTGCGGGCAATCTCTTCTATTGAATGTCCCTTTTGGAACAAAGCGACGGCTTGCTCATCGAAGGACAGCTGTATCTCTTGCTCCGGCTGCATAACCGCTGCCTCATTCCTCTCTGTTTCTTTTAATAGAGACTCAATATACGAAGGCAATTCTTCTTTGTTTTCACTTTTTTCATTGGTTGATTGATTTTTGGTTTCGAAGTGTTTTGATTTTGTAGCTTCAGGCACTTCCAGCTGCTTCTTTAATTCCCGATTTTCGTCCTTTAATTCGATTAAAAATGCGGTCAGAGTGTTCTCTGTTTCTTCGAGCAGCTGCCTTTGTTTCGCTTCCATATCATGTGTTGCTTTCAACCGAGTATATAAAATAAGAACAAAATAAATCAGGACTCCGTGAAGGGTAAAGCTGGCGAGCCATAGCATTACAGTTGTCATATGTACCACCCGCAAATCTTTTTTAATCAATTGCCTTTTCAAGCAAATGTTTTAACTTAAATAATGCTTTTGAATGAATTTGTGAAATTCGCGACGTAGAAAGCTTCAGTACTTGTCCTATTTCAGTCAGCGTTAATTCTTCTTTATAAAACAAGCTGATAACAATTTGCTCTTTTTCTGAAAGCTCACGAATTTGATCGGATAGCTGTTCGATTAATTCTGCTTTTACAATTTTTTCTTCTGGCGTCTGTTCGTTATGGTCTCTGATCATAACCTGAATGTTTTCCCCTTCATCCTGATCATGAAGTTTATCATCAATTGAAAGAAGGTTGGCAAAAAATCCTTCATTAATCGTTGTTACGACATCCTCTTGTGTCATTCCTAATTCTTTGGCAATTTCATCCGGTGTTACATTTCGTAAATAACGCTGCTCCAGCCGCTCAATTGCCACATCCACCTTCTTTGTTTTTTCACGTGACGTTCTTGGCAGCCAGTCCTCTTTGCGAAGCCCGTCAATAATGGCACCTCTGATTCGAAATGAAGCATAGGTGTCAAACTTTAAATCACGTCCAGGGTCGAATTTTTCTAAAGCATCATATAATCCCATCAAGCCTAAACTCGTTAGATCATCCTTATGGACTGATTTTGGCAATCCTACTGAGATACGACCTACGTGATAGGTGACAAGCGGCATATATTTTCGAATTAAGTCATCACCGGCATTGCGGTCTCTCCATTCTTTCCAGCGTGACCAAAGCAATTGGTCTTCAGATCTTAAGGATTGCATGTTCCTCTACCCCCTTCATGCGAATTTATATCACTTTTACTCCTTGAGTCACTGTACGGATTGTAAGGTTTTCTGTGTCCATATCGAATTCAATCGTTCTTCCATTAGTTCCTCCTGTATCAGAGCTGACGATAGGAATATTGAGAAGACTGAGGTTATTTTTGACTGCTTCCACATTTCTCGGTCCAATTCTCATGATTTCAGGCTGGTAAGAAAACTTGAACATCTCAGACCCGCCGGCCATTTTTGCTAAAAGTGACGACTTCTCGCATCCGGCACTCTCAAGCATTTCAACCAAATATTGGACGGCTGTATCTGCGTACTTTGCTTTGTTCAGTTCACTGGTTTTTGAGAAGGATGAATCAGGAAGCATAATATGTACCATCCCAGCCGTCTTGTTAACAGAGTCATAGATCACTAATCCAATACAAGATCCCAAACCCGAGGTTCGCAGCCTGTTCGGTTTTGCCGCTATCTTTAGATCCGAAATGCCAACTGTTACAATTTCTGGTTCAACTATACTCATTGCGCAACGCCCAATTTCGCAAAAAGTTTTTCAAACGAATCTGCAGTTGGCAGCAAAAACATATGGGCTTTCATATCTCGCCTATCTTTATGGTCGAAGATTGATGTATCGATCACCATAGCCTGTTCCCCCAATTGGCTGAGTTCGAGAAGCCCTTCTCCAATTACGGCGCCAAACATATCGACCGTTACTTCAGGAACGCTGGGGTACAAAGAAAGATTGGCTAGATCAGCAATAGAGCTCAAATACGAGCCCGCCAATATATTACCGATTTCATGAAGAGCAGAATTCCCTAATTCATGGCTTGAGAGAATGTTCATCGAAAAAGTGGAGTCGCCGATCACTTCTTGAATGATGTTTTCTGCATGATCAAGAGGTAATATAACGAATAAGGAACCAGGAAATTCCCCTTCCATCCGCAAAAATATACTAACAACCGTCAAGTCCGCCCTGCCGAAAAAATTCGCTAGTTCGTCAAAGGATAAAAGCTTAACATATGGGACTTCCATTTCAATTTTTCGATCCAACAGGGTCGCTAATGCTGTTGCAGAATGCCCCGCACCAATATTTCCAACCTCTTTTAGCAGATCGACCTGATACTCATTCATGTGGAGTAAGATATTCATTTACACTACACCAAGCTTTGTGCTGGTTCGGAATGTATGCTGCGATCGAGAACTGCCTTCGAATCTAGAAGATTCAAAATCCTGTTCCCTCTTTTAATTATTCCTGTCACCCACTCATCAGCTGCCTTTTCTGCGGTTTCCGTAGGCTGTTCAATTTCATGCTGACAGGCAGAAATGACATCATTAGCCTCATCAACAATAAAACCTGCTTCAAGCTCACCAATGGCAACGATGATGATCCTCGTGCTCTCCGAAACTTCAGATGATGGAAGCTCCAACCTGCTTTGCAAATCAATGATTGGCGTCACAACTCCTCTAAGATTAATCACACCTTTAATATAAGCTTCTACTCCAGGAACCCTTGTCGGCTGCTGCCATCTTTCTATTGATTTTACTTCAAGTACGGGAACGACGTATTCTTTGCCCAACAATTTAATCACTATCATCTTTTCTTCCGTTTGAACTGCTGTGCTCATTTTTGCCATCCCTTTCTTTATTTAATTAAAGCGTTGCAATCAACAATAAGAGCAACTTGGCCCTCTCCCAGAATGGTTGCTCCAGAGATCGCAAAGACACCGGACAAATAATCACCAACAGATTTTAATACCACTTCCTGCTGTCCAATAAAGGAATCAACGACAAATGCAGTTAATTTTTCGCCTTTTTGAACGACGATAACATGCATCTGTTCGACTTCTCCGGATATAGATTCAACTGAAAATTGCTCTTTCAGGTACACCAATGGAACCGTTTGGCCTCTAAAGTCAATCACTTCCCTGTCATGGGTATATAAAATATCCTGTTTTTCGATGACCGCAGTTTCAATGATGGATGAAATCGGTATGGCATATGTTTCTGATCCAAGCTTTATTAATAGGACGGAAATGATTGATAACGTAAGCGGAAGCTGTATCGAAAAAAGTGAGCCTTCACCTTCAGCTGACTCTATCGTGACCATTCCACCCAAAGATTCCAGCTTGCTTTTGACAACATCTAAACCTACACCGCGCCCGGAGATATCGGAAATTTTCTCTGCAGTCGAAAATCCCGGGGCAAAAATTAATGACTCAATCTCATTTTTTGACATAGATTCTGCTTCAGCGTCCGTTACGATGTTTTTCGCTATCGCTTTCTCCAATACTTTCTTTGTGTTAATCCCTGCTCCGTCATCTTTCACTTCGATAAAAACATGGTTTCCGCTATGGTAGGCTTTAAGACTTACTTTGCCCGTATCGGATTTGCCGTTTTTCTTTCGTACCTCTTGAGTTTCGATTCCATGGTCAATGCTATTGCGCAAAAGATGAAGAAGTGGATCGCCAATCTCATCAATTACCGTTCGATCAAGCTCTGTATCAGCACCGTCGATCGTTAATTCTATTTTCTTTTCCAAATCTTTGGAGAGCTGCCGGATCATGCGCGGAAAACGATTAAAGACCGTTTCGACAGGAACCATCCGCATCTTCAATATAATTGATTGGAGATCGCCGGAAATTCTAGTCATTCTTTCTACAGTATCAGATAAATCCTGGTGGTTAATCTCTTTTGAAATTTGCTCCAGCCTGCCTCGGTCAATCACCAATTCTTCAAATAAATTCATCAACGAATCAAGCCTGTCAATATTGACGCGAATCGTTTTTGTTCCTGAATGAGAGGTTTTTTTCACCTCCGATTTTTCATCAACCGGCTGCTCGGCTTGCTGAACTTGATCGGGTCTTTGAAGTTCATTTGAAGCAGGGCTTACATCCTCAAGATTTATTTCTTCCGCACGGACGGCATCAATTTCAGACACCTTATGGATAAGCTCGATAACTTCATCTTTCGTTTGTTTTGAAAGATAGCCCATTGTGAATTCAGAGTCAAAATTTTCTGTTTCGAGAGCCTCTGTATCCGGAATGGTTTTAATAACCTCTCCTGTTTCATTCAGCTGTTCAAAAACCATATATACCCGGACTGCTTTTAGAAGGCAATCTTCTTTTAAGGAAACAGTCAGCTGATAAAAAGCATAGCCTTGCTCAATCGCTTCATTAATTACATTTTTTTCGACGTCATCAAATGTCAGCTGAATTGATCCGGATGCAGGAGGCTTTTCTTGGCTGGTCTCATCCCCGTTCAGTTTTGCGCATATATCACCGACATGTTTTTTGCCGTCACCGCCGCCAATGATGGATTGAAGGATGTCTTCCAAATGATCGAGTGCCTCAAACATTAAATCGATTTTTTCTGAAGAGACTGGTGCTTCTTCGTTGCGCAATCGATCAAGCACATTTTCTAAATGATGTGTGAGCTGCGCCATATCCTCAAATCCCATCGTTGCGCTCATGCCTTTAAGGGTGTGGGCGGATCTGAAAAAATCATGAATGAGATGAATATCCCCAGGTTCTTTTTCGAGTAAAAGAAGTTTTTCATTACACGCTTGCAAATGTTCTCTTCCTTCTTCAATAAACACGTCTAAATATTGATTTAATTCCACTCATTTTCACTCCCAATTATTTCATATAAGACATAATGGCACCTGCAATGTCGTTAACGTGTCTGACTTTGTGCACCAACCCCGTAGCAATGACAGATTTCGGCATTCCAAACACGATAGCTGATTCTTCTGATTCTGCAATGGCGTGCGTCTGGCCTTCTTCAAGCAGCTTTTGCAACCCTTCCGTTCCGTCATTTCCCATTCCAGTCATTACTACAGCGATTTTTTGGCGGAATTTTATCTTGGCGAGTGAACGGAATAAATGGTTTACTGATGGACAATGACCACCCTTAGCATCCTCCCGGCACAACTCAATTTTCAAACGTGAACCTACTGAGACAACAGACATCTGTTTTCCCCCCGGAGCGATGTATACATACCCATCCATTGCAAACTCCCCATCTTCGGCTTCCTTCACATGTACGTCACACAGCTGGTCAAGTCTGGAAGCAAGAGAGGACGTAAATCCAACAGGCATATGCTGGACTACAAAGATCGGGGCTGCGATGGCTGCCGGAATCTCCTCAAGAACAATTTGAAGGGCTTTAGGCCCTCCTGTCGAAGTACCGATACAAACGACACGTCGTTTCAAATGATCCCTATTAATATGAGGACTGTACTCAATAGGAGTCGCTATTTCGCCGAAACTTCGAAGGCTGTCTCTCGCTGCCGCTTTTACTTTTTCGATTAATTCCTCTTTAACAGTATATAAATCCAATGAAATAGATCCTGACGGTTTAGTGACAAAATCAAAAGCACCTAGTGAGAGACATTTGATGGTCGTCTCAGTCCCTGTTTTTGTACTGCTTGAAACCATAATGACAGGCAGTCTCTCTGTTGCAAGAATTTTCTCTAACGTTTCCAATCCATCCATGACTGGCATTTCAACATCTAAGGTAATGACATCCGGAGAGCAAGCTTCCATTTTATCCAAGGCGTCTCTGCCATTTCTTGCTGTTCCCGCTATGGTTATGGAAGGATCCGAGCTAAAAAAATCGTGAAGGAGCTTTCTCATAAAAGCAGAATCATCGACGATAAGAACACGAATCAATTGACTACCCCCTTTTAAAAAATGCGGAAAGCTTATTCAAAAACGATGCTTCTTTTGCCTCCACCCTTTTTTCTTCAGTATGTAGAAACGCGTCCGCCACACGATATATGGATTTTGAAAGTTTAGAATGGGGATGGCTGATAACGAACGGGAGCTGTGACGTTACTGCTTTTCGAACCAATGGATCCTCCGGGACATTCCCAAGATAAGAAATCCTTTGTTGCAAAAATGTGCGCATCGTTTTAGACAATTTGGAAAATGCCAGCTCACCTTCACGTTGGTGCAGGCATCTGTTCATCAGCACATGGAAGCGCAAATCTTTTTTATTTAACGTAATGTGCTTCGTAGCGCTATAAGCATCCATTAATGAAGTCGGTTCAGGAGTTGCCACGACTAAAATATGTGTGGATGAGACGACAAACGGAAGCTGTTCCTTCGTTAACCCCGCCCCCATGTCGAAAATCACATAATCATATTTATCCAGCAGCTCTTCAAGCTCCCTTGAGAAAAATGACCATTTCTGTTCATTCAGTTCGATAATGGAATTTAATCCAGATCCGCCAGAAATATATTGCAGCCCTAAAGGTCCGGCTGTCATTGCTTTTTGAAAAGACATTTCCTGCTGCAGTAAATCTGCCAGAGAATAACGAGAAGACTCACCAAGCAAGACGTCAATATTTCCCATCCCGATATCCAAATCGATTAACAGGACTTTTTTATTCCTTTCTAGTAAAGAAAGCGATAGATTTAAGGAAAGATTCGATTTTCCAACTCCGCCTTTCCCGCTTATGACAGCGATCGTTTCTGCCGATTTGGCGGATATTTTTTGCCCTTTCCTCTCCGCTAATAATTTTCGCAAATATTCAGCCTGATCCATCAGAGGAACCTCATGAGCGATTGAACAAACTCTGACTTGTTCATTTTCCTTATATCTTCCGGCACGGCCTGCCCGTCAGTAATATAGCCAATACATGTTTTCGTTTCCGACAGAAGTGTAAGAACCGGGCCAAGCGTATCGGTTTCATCCAATTTAGTCATAATATAGCGACAAAACGGCAAATGGGCGAACTGTCTGGAAATTTGCAGAAGATCTTCCTGCTTGCTGGTTGCCGACAGAACCAAATATGATTCAATATCGTCTCCAAAAGGAATAAGTTGCTCCAGTTCTTTTATAAACTGAGTTTCTTTATAGTTCCTGCCTGCGGTATCTATAAAAACATGATCATACTCTGAAAGCTTCTGCTGTGCCTTTTGAAAATCTTCTTTCGAATAACAGACTTCCAAAGGTGCTGAGAGCAACTCCGCATATGTTTTTAGCTGTTCAACTGCCGCAATTCTGTAGGTATCGGTTGTGATAAACGCAATTCTTTTTTGCTTATTGAGAAAGCTGTCAGCTGCCAGTTTCGCCAATGTCGTTGTCTTTCCGACACCGGTCGGCCCAAAAAGGGCAATGTACTTTGTTTGATCATTAAAGCCTTTATAATCATCTATAAGGCATGACAGTTCCTGCCCAATGATGTCCAACAGCCTTGGTTTTTCCGGCCACTCATTTTTCAAGGCCAGTTCAATCAGCGGCAGCATGATTTGATGGTGAATTTCGGATGAAACACCTTGATTCAATAACAGGTTGCTTATTTGTCTTACATGGTCCGGAAAAAGCTCATACCTTGTTTTGTCAATCGGTGAGTGTACCATCTGTCGAATCGGCTTCTGTTCCGTCTCTGAAACAGGAGCCGGAGAAGGTCCAGGCTTCAAGGTACGGAGAGCTTTTTTTTCTTGAGGGGCAGTTACATCCAGTCCGCTTTGATCGGCTACAGCAATCACCTCGACAGCCTTTTTTTTCGTCAAGCCAAACAGCTTTCGTTTATATACCGTCTTACTATTTAGAATGACCGCATCATTTCCTAATTCTTGTTTAATGATTTTTGCCGCAGAATTCATCGTATCAGCAGTAAATTTTTTTATTCTCATGGTATATCAACCACCCCAATGCTCTGAACTTCCACATTAGCTTCAAGCTCGTTGTACGATAGAACCGGAAGATCAGGAAAATAGCGTTCTAAAAGCTGTTTTATATACATCCGAACAGGAGGTGAACATAGCAGTATCGGTGTTTCCTGCTGCAGAGAGAGCTGTTCAATTTCTCTTGCGACCGATTGAATAATGTTATCCGATGCGGCAGGTGCAATTGACAAATACCTTCCTTGCTCTGTTTGCTGAACCCCGTCAGCAATTGCTTTTTCTACCCTGCCCGAAAAAGTGACAACCTTCATTGATTCGTTTTCATCCGTATACTGAGATGTAATCTGTCGGGCTAACGCTTGTCTCGTATATTCGGTTAATAAATCCGAGTCGGATGTCATTTTTCCATAATCCGCCAGCGTTTCAAAAATAGTGACAAGATTGCGGATTGAAACGTGTTCTTTTAAAAGCTTGGCCAGCACTTTTTGTACATCTCCGACAGAAAGAGGATTGGGTGTCACTTCTTCAACAAGCACTGGATACGATTCTTTTAAATGGTCAATTAGCTGTTTGGTTTCCTGTCTCCCCAATAATTCATGGGCATGCTGTTTCACCATTTCTGTTATGTGTGTTGAAACAACTGAAGCTGGATCTACAACTGTGTAGCCGAGCATTTCTGCACTATCTTTTTCTGATTCAGCAATCCATTTCGCGGGCAGGCCGAAGGATGGTTCAATCGTATCAATACCTGTGATCAAGTCTTCTTCAGATGAAGGAGACATCGCCAAATAATGATCGAGCAGCAATTCCCCTTTTGCCGCTTCATTTCCCTTGATCTTTAAGCGGTATTCATTCGGCTGAAGCGCAATGTTGTCCCGTATGCGAACGACCGGAATCACCAAGCCGAGCTCAAGCGCAAGCTGTCTGCGTATCATTACGATTCGATCGAGAAGGTCTCCGCCCTGGGCAGAATCAGCCAGTGGAATTAACCCGTAGCCAAATTCAAATTCGATCGGATCAATATGGAGCAAATGAACGACACTTTCTGGGCTTTTGAGAACTTCTGCTTCCGCTTCATCGATTTCATCTGCCGCCATTTCCGGTTCTTTCGGTTCTCTTGAAAGCATGTAGCCTCCGATAGCCAATATGGCTGCAAATGGTCCAGTCAAAAGAATACCAATCGGCGTAAATAATCCTAAAAGAGCAATGGTTGCTGCTGTGATGTAAAGGAGCTTCGGAAAAGCAAAAAGCTGATTAGTAATATCCTGACCGAGATTCCCCTCCGACGCTGCTCTTGTCACAACAATTCCCGTGGCGGTTGAAATCAGAAGGGCAGGGATTTGGGAGACGATTCCGTCACCGACTGTTAGCAATGTGAAATGAGAAGCCGCTTCCTGAATTGACATACCCTCCTGAAGCATTCCGATTATGATTCCGAAAATAATGTTAATGAGTACAATAATAATTCCGGCAATAGCATCTCCTTTGACAAACTTGCTCGCTCCATCCATTGCTCCATAAAAATCGGCTTCTCTTGCTACCTTTTCTCTGCGTTCTTTTGCATCGTGTTCTGTTATCATTCCGGCATTTAAATCGGCATCAATACTCATTTGTTTTCCTGGCATCGCATCTAAAGTAAACCTGGCTGCAACCTCGGATACCCGCTCTGACCCTTTTGTGATGACGACAAACTGAATGATAATTAGTATAGTGAATACGACCAAACCTACCAGTACGTTTCCGCCGACCACAAAGGATCCAAATGTTTCCACGACTTTTCCCGCATCGCCATTTGCAAGTATCGATCTGGTGGTAGAAATATTTAATCCCAAGCGAAACAACGTAAGTAATAATAATAAAGACGGGAAAATGGAAAATTGCAGTGCTTCCTGCATATTCATCGTTGTTAGAAGCACGATTAAAGCAAGAGATATATTAATGATTATGAAAATGCTCAGCATCCAAGGCGGAAATGGAATCACCAGCATTGCAACAATGAGGACAACACTGAATAATACGGTAAAATCTCTTGCAGACATTGCTTTTCTCTCCTTTAATACTCAAAAACTATCATTCTTATTTTTTCTTGATCCTGTAGACGTATGCGAGGATTTCAGCGATTGCTTTAAAAAATTGCTCGGGAACAATATGGTCAAGCTCTACTTGATCGTATAACGCACGGGCTAACGGCCGATTCTCGACTGTCATTACATCGTGCTCACTAGCGATTTGGCGAATCTTAAGGGCTATTGAGTCAACTCCCTTTGCTATTACGAAAGGCGCATCCCTCTTGGATTCATCGTATTTTACAGCTACGGCATAATGCGTTGGATTTGTAATGATGACATCAGCTTTTGGCACCTCTTGCATCATTCTTCTCATCGTCATTTCTTTTTGCCTTTGCTTGATTTTGGATTTTATGAGAGGGTCACCCTCCGTTTTTTTATACTCGTCTTTGATATCCTGTTTGGACATCCTGATATTTTTTTCAAAATCATATTTTTGATACAAATAATCCAATAAAGCTAGAAAAGCTAGAGCAACACCTGCAAAAAGGCCCATATACAATGTTAATTTACCAAGCAATGAAAGCGCCTCTTCAGCTGTTAATAGGGGCAGCCGAATGATTTCACCGAAATGAACCCAAATGACTGAGAATGTAACAACACCGATAATCGCAATTTTTAAGATCGACTTCAATAACTCAACAATCGCCCGTAAACTGTAAACTCGTTTAAATCCGCTGATCGGATCAATTTTTTTTAAGTCCGGTTTTACCGCTTCAGTTGAGAACAGAAACCCGACTTGCATGATGTTGCCGGCCATTCCAGCGAGAAAGGCGATGCCCAAAATCGGCAAAAGAAGCAATGCACTCTCTGTCACCATATCGATAAATAATTGTTTTACATTGTTCAAAGAAAGAGAAAACAATAATTTTTCTGTGTAAAAGCTTTTGATTAATGCGATGAGCCGATCTCTCATAAACGGTCCGACAAGGGTTAAAGACAAAAAGAGAAAAATGATCAAAAATGCAGTGTTCACATCTGAACTCTTGGCAACTTGCCCCTTTTTTCTAGATTCCTGCTGCTTCTTCGGGGTCGCTTTTTCGGTTTTCTCACCTGCAAAATATTGCAAATCCAATCGGATCATGATATTCCTCCAAAGAGCGTCAATAAATCCCTCATTGTCCGAATGATTTGCTCAAACAGCAATTGAACGGAATAGAATAATACACCCATACACACAATCAACATGATAAAGCTGACAGCAATCTTTAACGGCAGGCCGACGACAAACACGTTCAGCTGCGGAACAGTTCTTGCCACAATGCCTAGAGCCAGATCAACAAGAAACAAGCTGGCAACGATAGGAGCTGACATTTGAAATGAAATAACAAACATTTGATTGAAACGCGTCATGATAAATTCGGCCAGGCCTTCGCCGGAAAAAGAAATCAACTGATCGACAGGTATGTACTGATAGCTGTAAAAAACACCATCAAGCAGCATGTGATGCGCATTAATGCTCAGCATAAACATCAGAGCCATCGTGTACAAAAAATGACTGACAAGAGGGTTCTGTGCCCCCGTTTGCGGATCAATTACGTTCGCTACCGCAAAGCCCATTTGAAAATCAATAAATGAACCTGCGATTTGAACGGCAGAAAGCATAATATATGCAATTAACCCCAGAAGTAAGCCAACCAATATCTCTTTTCCAAGTAAAAGAAAATAATAGCCATCAACCTTTAATATAGGAGGATCATTCAACGTACTGAAGCTGACAACTCCTAAAAAAAAGGCAAATCCTACTTTATGAACGGCAGGTATCGTTCGATATGAAAATAGAGGCAAAGTAACAAAGAAAGCTGTGATTCTTATAAAAACAAGCAAAAAAGCCGGAAAATAATCGATAAATGATCCCATGCCGTTACCTGACAAATTGATTCAAATTAGAAAAAAGTTCAGTTGTAAACGATAGAATAGTTGAAAGCATCCAAGGGCCGAAAACCACCAATCCGATTAATACGGCGACGATTTTTGGTATGAACGCAAGGGTCTGCTCCTGGATCTGGGTAGTAGCCTGAAAAATGCTGACCGCTAACCCGACAACTAAAGCGAGACCAAGAGCCGGGCCACTGATCAGCAATGTGATATACACTGCTTTTTCCGCGATAGAAATAACAAATTCTGAACTCAAAATGAAAACACCCATTCTAATAGCTTTGTAATAATGACTTCACAATTAAATACCAGCCGTCTACCAAAACAAATAAAAGGATTTTAAAAGGAAGCGAAATGATTACCGGCGGCAGCATCATCATCCCCATTGCCATAAGGACGCTGGCAACTACCATATCAATGATTAAAAAAGGAATAAAGACCATAAAACCGATTTGAAAAGCAGTTTTCAGCTCTGAAATGGCATAGGCAGGAACCATCGTTGTTAGCGGGATGTCTTCCAGTGACTCTGGCTGTTCCATGTTTGCATAATTCATAAACAGGGCGAGATCCTTTTGTCTCGTATGCTTGCTCATAAACTCTTTTATTGGCATTTCCGCCTTTCCATAGGCTTCTTCCAGGCCAATTTCATTATTCAATAACGGCGTTAACGCTTGATCGTTTATGTCTGAAAACGTAGGAGCCATGATAAAGAAAGTCATAAACAGTGCAAGCCCGAGCAATACTTGGTTGGGCGGCATCGATTGGGTAGCCAGTGATGTTCTGACAAATGACAATACGATTACAATTCTCGTGAAACATGTCATTAAAATTAAGATCCCGGGCGCTACGGATAAAACCGTCAAAAGCAGCAGAAGCTTGACTGATGTGCTTACTTGTTCCGGATCACTCGAATTAAAAAGATTAATAAATTCATTCATTGTGATGCGTGCCTTTCTTTATTCCTTCTTTACGCAAATTCTTTAATTCCTTAAGTTCCTTTTTTAGAGAATCTGCAAATGAGCTCTTTGGCTCAGAAACTTTTTTATGACTGCTTTTCACCTGGTCCAGCCATTTTGGCAACTCAATTTTTCGATTGACTGTTTCCTCATGCTGAGCCAGAATAACTTTTCGTTCTTCTTCATTTTCAATTTCCTTTAATAATTGAATAGATTCCCCGACGCCGACAACCATAACTCTCTCTCCTACTTTGATAAGCTGGACCGATCGATTCTGTCCGAGAGAGGTTCCCCCGAGGTTTTCAATATATTGAAAGGGCCGAATCATCTTGTTCCGTTTGTTCAACAGCTTAATGACCGCATAAATAAGAAAGATAACAAAAAGCAAAGCCCCAATCATTCGGAAAAAATCCATTGCTGATACGGAAGCAGACGGTTGTTTCACAGGCGGGCTCTGTTTTTCTTCCTTACGGTTTTCTACCGGTTTTACCTTATCTTCATCTTGCTGCTGAAACCATTCATCAACAGTGGCGTCTCCAGTTTCTGCAGCTGAAACTGGAGATGCATGATAAGCGAATAGAAGACAAACGATAAAGCTGATTGACATAAAAGATTTATAAGAAACCACCTTTTACACCTTCTAACTTAACGTTTTATTAATCGCTTCGAGCACCCGGTCGGCTTGAAATGGTTTCACAATAAAATCCTTTGCTCCGGCTTGGATGGCGTCAATTACCATCGCCTGCTGCCCCATTGCTGAGCACATAATCACTTTGGCCTGTGGATTAATTTGTTTAATTTCTTTCAAAGCTGCTATTCCGTCCATTTCAGGCATGGTGATGTCCATCGTCACAAGATCGGGCGATAATTCTTTATATTTATCTACTGCTTGTACACCGTCCGCAGCCTCGCCTACTACTTCAAAGCCGTTTTTCACTAAAATGTCTTTAATCATCATTCTCATAAAAGCTGCATCATCTACGATTAAAACTTTATATGCCATTTTGTTCTCTCCTCTTAAAATATTATCCTGCATTAACGGGCAGTATGTCCCCCACCTCGGGGGCTTTAGGCCACCCTCAGAAGTCTGTGGGGGATCAACTGCCCGTAAAAGCTAGGGTTGGCTTCACCTAACAATCAGTGGGAGATGAATGTACGAAGGCTAAAAGCTTAGGCGTCCTGTGCGGGCGCCTTCACTAGCACATCCTATGCGTCGAAACCCCTACTGATTGAGGTTCACTTTATTTCAATTTATGGATTCTTTCTTTTTGGCTTAATATATCGGTCACTCTTACTCCGAAATTTTCATCGATGACGACTACTTCGCCTTTAGCTACAATCCGTTGATTAACCAAAATGTCAACTGGCTCCCCGGCCAGCGTATCAAGCTCGATAATGCTTCCTGCTGAAAGCTCTAATATTTCTTTTACACTTTTTTTAGTCTTTCCAAGCTCCACGGTAACTGATAAAGGAATATCCAACAGCATATCCAGGTTATTAGTCTTGCTTGTTCCTTCATGGGTCCGATCTTCAAAAGCGGAAAATTCGACTGGAGACACGCTCTGTCCGGACGATTTTTTCTCTTTTTGAAGAGAAGATGCCGGCTTCGAATGGACTGCTTTCGGCTCATTCTCTGGGTGTAAAACTGGCTCCGGTTTAGAAACACATTCAGAGGAATGATCATCATTATTATTTGCAGGTTCAATTAATTCATTGATAAATTCTTTAGCAAACGTGATCGGCGACACCTGCATGATGTTTGAATCGATTAACTTTCCAACTGTTAACCTGAATGATACTTTAACCAGCTTTTCTTCTCCAGGAATGGTTTCGGTTCCCTCGCCCTGGTTAACATCGAGTAAGTTCAAACGTGGTGGCGAGATGTCAACTCGTTTTTTAAAAACCGTTGACATGGATGTAGCAGCTGAACCCATCATCTGGTTCATCGCTTCCTGAACAGCGCTTAAATGAATATCATCCAACGGAACATCTGAATTGTTTCCGTCACCACCCATCATCAAATCGGCAATGATTGAAGCGTCCGATTGCTTGATGACTAACAAATTGCTGCCGGTGAAGCCTTCGGTGTAGTTTACTTCAATCGCTACATAAGGATGGGGAAATTCCTCATTCAATTTGCTTTTTAGGACAATCGAAACATGAGGAGTTGTAATTTCCACTTTCTGGTTCAACAGTGTTGATAAGGCGGTGGCTGAACTGCCGAATGAAATATTTCCGATTTCTCCGATGGCGTCCTGCTCGATCGGTGACAATTCTTCATAACCTTCTAAACTGCTCGTGCCATTGAGCAATGAATCAATTTCATCCTGAGATAACGAATTATGTTCCAATTTTTTCACCTCTTATGTCGTGATCTAATATTTGAATGGCTACTTTTCGATTCACCCGGCCGGCTTGTCCAAAAAACTTTGGTCTTTCACCGACCTTCACAGTGAGAGGCTCTGTAACGGATTGATCAAGTGTAATGCAATCTCCAATTTCAAGATTTAGAAATTCTTCAATCGTTAATTCTGATGTCCCTAGTTGAGCGACGACAGGAACGTGAGCATCCATAATCTGTTTTTTAAGTGAGTGTGTTTCTTCCGGCTTCGGTTCAATTCGCTCGGATTGCATCCAATAATGCATGGACAGTTTAGGTATAATCGGCTCCAAAACCACGTGAGGGATGCAGAGGTTGATCACTCCGCTGATGTTGCCAATTTGAGCATTGAGTGAGATGACAACAACCGTTTCATTTGGAGATACCATCTGAACAAATTGAGGATTTACTTCAAACCCTGTCATCTCGGGGTTGATTTCGGCAACCTGTTCCCATGCTTCCCGATAATTAACCAACGAATTTTCACAAAGATTCGAGATAATTTTTGTCTCTATTTCTGTTAAACTATCTTTTTTACTTCCGCCCATTCCGGTTCCGCCCATGACCCGGTCCATCATCGTATAGGCGATCGTTGGATTAACCTCCATCATGATTTTCCCTTCTAGCGGACGAACCTCAAACAAATTTAAGATCGTCAAACTGGGAATGCTTCGAATAAATTCTTCATAAGGCACTTGATCGACAGAGCCGACCGAAATATTTATGTATGTTCTAAGCTGAGCTGAAAAGTATGTCGTGAGCAGCCGGGAAAAATTTTCGTGTATTCGGGTTAAGCTTCGAATCTGATCCTTTGAAAATCGAAGAGCCCGTTTAAAATCATATGTTTTCACCTTTTTTGCTGTATCTTCTTTTTTTAGTTCATCTGCATCCATTTCACCAGTTGATATCGCAGACAAAAGTGCATCAATTTCATTTTGGGACAATACTTCCCCTGCCATTTACTCACCTCCCTGGTACCTTATCTGTCCTTCTTATTGAAGATTAAAGGAGGTTATATACACCTTTGTTATCTGTCCTTCTCGCATATATGCATTCACTTTTTCTTTCAGCTTATTTTTGAATGCGACCTTCCCTTTTGCACCTTCAATCTCATCAGCCTTCAGATTGGCAAGAAGCTCAATTGTACTGTCCTTTTCTTTCGCTTTTTTTGAATCTGTTTCTAATTTTAGCGAGATGCGTACGATAGAATCACCCTGTAAATTCGTGATGACATCATTGATATCGACAGAGGCTTCCAGTACTTCGTCAATCGTCGGTTCCTTGTTCGAATCCTCGATTAAACTGCTTTTCAGAACCAAAAATGCCGCGGTGCATAATGCTGCAATAGCTACTATGACGATCACGCTAACGTTTACCAATTTCTTATTCATTGCTGCCTCTCTTCTCTCCTTTATCTAAAGAAAGGATGTGTATCTCTTTGTAAAAAGCTTTGATAAGGGAATAAACCGTTTCTTCATCCTCCTTTACTACAAATTTTTTCCCATTGGTTAAGGTAATCGTAGTATCAGGAAAACATTCGATCTGTTCAATAAATAACGCATTAAGAGAAAACATTTTTCCGTTCAGACGGGTAACTTTGATCACGGTTTTTCGGGAGTCTAAGCTAAGCCCCCATCCTCCTTATCGTTTGAGATTCAAAAGCTCCTGTAAAATTTCATCTGACGTTGTAATAATTTTGGAATTCGCTTGAAATCCCCTTTGCCCTACAATCATTTCCGTAAATTCATCTGAAAGCTCAACATTGGACATTTCAAGATAGCCTTGCTGGATTGTCCCTTTTCCGTTTTGACCCGGGTTACCAACATCGGGATTACCTGAATTTAATGATGCAGTATACAAATTCCCGCCGGCTTTTTCTAATCCTTCGCTGTTAGCAAATGTCGCCAGTTGAATTTGTCCTGCATTCTCTACTTGATTTTCATTATTTAAGTAAGAGACTGTTCCAAATTCATCGATGGTTAAACTCGTTGCATCTTGAGGTATCGGACCATTCACTCCATTGACATATAAGCCATCTGCTGTAACCAATCTGCTGTCTTGATCGAGGTAAAGATTTCCTGCTCTAGAATAGAAGGTTTCCCCTTCTTCATCTGAAACAGTTAGATACCCCTCGCCTCTTATTGCAATATCAAGCTTTCTCCCTGTGAACTGAGGAGCGCCTTCTGACTGAACCGTATCGATAGTGCCCATTGATGAACCGAGTCCGATTTCTTGAGCGTTTGTTCCCCCTTGGCCACCAGCAGGGGCTTTGGCACCCGCCAACTGCTGGCTGAAGGTATCTTGAAAAGTCACTCTGCTTTTTTTGAACCCAGTCGTTCCGACATTGGCGATATTGTTTCCGATGACATCCAATTTTGTTTGGAAATTTTTCATTCCGCTTACTCCAGAGTATAGTGAACGTAGCATGTATAATTCCTCCCGATATTTTAATTTTGATTCGTAATTGCGACTACAGAAGCAGCTTTAATTTCTTTTCGGCCTTTTAGGACAAGCGTAAATTCATTATTTGCTTTTTTTACAGATTCAACGACACCGGTTTCTACAGCCGTTTCGCCATTGTTCTGTGCAGTTTCCCAGCTGACTTCTTTGCCTATCCATTCCGCATAGGATGAGATAGCGTTCTGCCCGGATAAATAATTTGTTAACGAGTTGTTTAAATTGGTCATTTGCTCCAAGGAAGAAAAGGTAGCCATTTGCGCAATAAAATCTTTGTCTTCAAGCGGTTTTAACGGATCTTGATTTTGCAGCTGAACCATTAATATCTTTAAAAAATCATCTTTTCCTAAATTGGAACCTTTCGACTGTCTTTCTGGTGCATTCGATAAATAGAGATCTGAATCAATCGCGTTTGTGCTCATTGCTGCTCCCTCCTATCTTCGGCCACTGATTCGATTTTCATCTCATCAAGAAATTGTTGAAATGGTTCATTTTCTTCGTCTTCAAATCGTTTATGCTCTCTTTGCCGGGAATGTCTCTCACCTTCTCCATTGTGCTGATTTAACTGCAGGTGGCTTACATCCTGTAAAGGAACGGAGAACCGTTCGATTTGCATCGGCATGTTCGGCAGCGCCTGTTTTAACAATGGGAGGTGATGCTCTAACAATTCCTTTGCTGAATCGGAAGAAGCGATAATTCGACCCGTCATTAGCCCATGCTTATTATTAATTTTGACTGTGAGATGCCCAAGATGCTCCGGGTGAAGACGGACCGTAAAGCTCCCGGTCATTTTCCCAAAAGGAGTAAATTTCGCCTTTTTCCAAGCCACGATAATTTGATCTGGTAAAACCGGTTTTTGTTTCTTAGGAGAAATTGGTTCAGCTTGCTGCACCTCTGCACTTTTATTCATTTGAAGTACCGGTTGGACTTGGCTTTCTTCTAAATCACCGGCTTTTGGTTTTATTTCTGCATGTTTTCCGGTTTCTGCTGTACCGGATTTGCCAAGAAACTGATGGTTAAGGGGAAAGCTCAAAGGCAGCTTGCTGGCTTTTCCTTCGCTTTTTTCATCCAACAGCACTGCTTGGGAGGCGGTATTCGTTTTCCATTCCGTTTCCTTTTTTTCTCCATTGATTGAAGACAGCAGCTTTGCTATGACATCTGTTTCACTCTGCGAAAGCTGAACTTCTGAGCTTTTTAGCTTTAATTCACGTAAGGAACTATCTGCCGAAGTTGCCTTTTCATTGCTTTCACTTGTTGTCTTTGTCAATGAATCAGGTTGCTGCACTTCTTGTACTGCTTGTTCTGACCAAAGAAGTGGCTGACCATCCGCTTGAATTCTTTTTCCCAAAAATCCATTTTCTGTACTTATCCCAGCACTATCTGATCGAATAATATGCTTAAAGAATGATGAAAAAATCTGTAAAAACGCTTTTGCTTCCATCCTGATATTCCCTTTGATAGGATTACTCTGCTGTTTCATCGGCTGAATGGACTGGTTCTCTAAATGTTCAGGTTTTATTTGAAGATCCGCTAAACCAGCAAACAATTGAGAAAGCTGCTTTACGTCTTGCTGAGAAATATCTGGCATTGCAACTTGCTGAAATAATTGCCCTAATGCACCGGAAGTATCGCCAGACATCGCGCGAATTGTATTGTCCTGATTTTCTTCCCAGCTTTCATTCAGCCCGGATATTATTTCGTTGTCCTGCCGAATGTTGTCCGCTGTTCTCGTGTTCGGTTCAAAAGGCTGCATCAATGGCTGATCCTCAGTTCGTGTGTCTTTGCCGGGTAGTGCTTGAATGCCGAGCAGCTCAGGGCTTGCTGCTAATCTTTCAAACAATCGGGATAATACCTGGAAATCATGCTGGCTCAAACCCGTTAATAGGTGCTCCAAGTTTTCACTTTTCTCTGTAAAATCAGCTTCACTATCTAATTGTTGGCTGCTTTTCTCATCCAGCGCTGGAAGCTTGTGAAAAATGTCTGGTATCGCACGATAGTTGTTGTTCGTTTCGGTGGAAAGTGAATCCTTTGTGCGAGATACCTCCTGCAGCTGATCTGGTTGAATTCTATTTCCGTTTAGTAAAAAAGAGAGCATTCTCCCCAAATCTTGAAATTTTTGCTCCGCAATGTTTTCAATTGCAGGTTCCTGAGCAATCTGCCCGCCTATTTGTGCGGATAGCAATTGCTGAAAGATCTCCGGACTGCTTCTGCTTGAATCACTCGTTTTTTGTCCATTTCTTGCATTGGACAGCACAACATCAAGAAGTTTGATCTCATCCACCTCCATTCTCTTTAGTTTTCAGAGAGCTTTGTTGTAAAACGAGCCGCATCTTCAGGCTTCATTTGTGACAGTATTTCTGTTAGTTTTTTATTACTCATCTTCTTTAAAATGTTCAAGGCTTCTTCATCGTTCAATTCTGCTAATATCTTAGCTGCTTTGCTTCCAGTCATCGATTCATAAATAGTAACAAGCTTATCCTCTTCACTGCTTTCATTCGCTTCATCTGAAGGTTCATTATCATTTTTTTGATCAAGATTTTCCATCGATCGGATTTTTTGATTCAACCTGTCAATTTCATCCTGGCTGGTCTTCAAATCACTTTCTAAAATTGACAGCTGTTTCGTTTGGTCTTCAATTGTTTTTTTTAGTTTTTGCTTCTCTTCATCATTTTTTGGTGCAGCAGATTTATCAGCTGGTTTCTTATCTGTGATCAGCTCCTTTACTACCGGAAGTTTACTGGCTGTATTTTGCAGCGGTGCTGACAGATCCACGTTTAACAATTGAAGAAGGACAATCGATAACACAACAGCAAACACTAGCGGAATAAGAATGACAAATAGAAACCATTGGAATTTTCCGCTTTCTTTCTTTTTGGCAGACATTGGAGCTCCCTCTAGCTTCCTTGAAACATAAATTGTTTCATTGATAATTCGTCCATTTCCTTTATTTGAACGGCATTTTCTTGAGTAAGAAAGCTTAACTTTTGTTTTTCTTTCATTTTTTCATACTTCTTCAATTCCATTGAAATTTCTGTCAGTTCCTCTTGTTTTTCATTCATATGGTTTCTTTTCGCTAAGACGAGCTGTTGGTAATGAAAAATAGTCGTTTCAAGATTAGTGCAAAAACGTTGATAATGCCTCATTTCTTGAATACTCATGCCATTTTGGAGTTTATTGTCTTTGCTTTTTTCCAGCTCTTCCTTCAGCTTCATATTTTCATATAACTTTTCAGCGGCTTTTTCAAAATCATCCACTGATTTTTGATACATAGCAAAGGATTGATTCTTCTCATTTTCTTTTAGCACAAACAGCTTTTGAAATTTATACGCAAACGCCATCATCAGACCTCATTTCTTTTCAGTTTTAAAAGAGCAGAAATACTTTCTTCCATAGAAGAAGTGCCATCTATTCCTTGTTTCAAAAAAGAAATCAGCTTGGGCTGAAAATGAATCGCCTCATCTATTTCTTTTGACGAACCGGGTTTATAAGCTCCGATAGTGATTAAATCTTCATTGTTTTGATAGACAGAAAGCAGGTTTCTAAACCGGGATGCTGCTTCCTTGTGCTCTCTTGAAACGATATTATTCATAACTCGGCTTACGCTTTTTAAAATATGTATCGCAGGAAACTGGCCCTTATTGGCTAATTCCCTGTCCAAGACGATATGGCCGTCCAGTATCCCCCTAACCGTGTCCGAGATCGGCTCATTCAGATCATCTCCATCGACCAAAACGGTATAAAAAGCAGTGATGGAACCCTTTTTATCCATTCCAGTTCTTTCTAAGAGACGGGGTAAAATAGCGAACACAGAAGGTGTATATCCCTTCGTTGCAGGCGGTTCTCCTGCAGCCAAACCAATTTCCCGCTGAGCCATCGCCACTCTCGTCACAGAATCCATGATCAGCATGACGTTTTTTCCTTGATCTCGAAAAAATTCAGCAATTGACGTAGCCGTATATGCAGCTTTCAATCTCATTAAAGCGGGCTGATCCGAAGTAGCTGCTACGACGATAGATCGCTTTAGCCCGTCAGATCCGAGCTCTTTATCAATGAATTCTCTTACTTCGCGTCCTCTTTCTCCAACTAACGCAATGACATTGATATCTGCTGTCGTCTGCTTTGCGATCATTCCGATTAGCGTACTCTTTCCAACACCGCTTCCGGCAAAAATTCCAACCCTTTGTCCTTTTCCAATCGTTAACAGTCCGTCAATCGCTTTTACGCCCACCGTCATTTTTTCATCGATCGGAGGACGGTTCATTGGATTAGGAGGTTCTTGATCAATCTGCACCTGGGATAATCCTTTTGGCAGCAAGCTTTCATCCAGTGGTTCTCCAAATGCATTTAAAACCAAGCCTTTTAAACTCTGTCCAACCTTCACCTTTAAAGGGCTTCCTGTCGATTCCACTATGCTGCCCGGTGCAATATTGGCTACCGGCAGATAGGGCATCAGCAAAATATATTCATCTCTGAAACCGACAACTTCTGCCTTGACTGGGTTATGAACGCCTTTCTGTCCATGGATCAAGCATACGTCACCTATTGAACTTACAGGTCCTTTTGATTCGATCATCAAGCCTACGACTTTTTTTACCTTGCCGTACCTTTTATACGAATCGACGCTATTAATAAATTCAGCGATTCTGGCAGTGTTCAATATTCTCCACCTGCCTGAATCAATTCAAGCAATTTTGCTTTTAATTCATTCAATTGCGTATCAATGCTGGCATCGATTCTGCCAAAGTCTGTTTCAATGTAACACGTTCCTTTTGATGCTTCCGTATCAGCATAAATATTCAGATGGCAATGGTGCGGAAGGCAGTGAATGAGCTCCTGTTTAAGTTCATACACGTACTCCACGTATTTTGCATCGATAAATATTGAAATATTTTCGTATTCCTTTAAGTCGTTAATCACTTGGGAGACTAAAGATTGAAATTCCTCTTGATCGTCTTCTTTTTGGTTCCAAACCTTTTTGGCAAGTGCGACGGCAAGATTGATAATTTCCTCCTGCGCTCCTTCCAGCTTTTCTTCATAATCAGCTCTTGCAGCATTAGAAATTTTATTTGCCTTTTCTATTAAACTGGAATATTTATTTTCTGCTTCCTTTTTCCCGAGCTCCAAGCCGCAATCATATCCTTCTTGCCTCGCAGATTGAATAAGCTTCTCTTTTTCGCTTGACCATGCTTGCCGTTCTTTCTCTAATTCAGCTCGCGCTTCGGCTGTAATCCTTTCTGCCTCTGCCTTTGCTTCAGCAATCAGGATCTCTGCTGATTTGGCATCCGGTATTTCATCTATTGATTCCTCATATAAATGGTCTTCCGCCACATTCCATTCAATCTTTTGAAGTGAAAGGGTTCGTTTATGATTTGAAACAGCTTGCTTTATCACTTTAGACAATAATATCATCCCCTCCGCCTCGGGCTATGACAATATCTCCTGATTCTTCCAGCTTGCGTATAATGCTGACAATTCTTGATTGGGCTTCCTCAACATCTCTCAATCGAACAGGCCCCATAATTTCTATATCTTCTTTAAATGTCTCCACCATCCGCTGAGACATGTTGCTAAAGACGATTTCCTTCACCTCTTCACTTGCGACTTTTAGCGAGAGAAGCAAATCTTCATTTTCGACATCTCGAATAACGCGTTGAATCGCTCGGCTGTCCAGGGTTACGATGTCCTCAAAGACAAACATTCTTTTCTTAATTTCTTCAGCAAGTTCTGGATCTTGAACCTCAAGAGAATCAAGAATCGTTTTTTCCGTGCTTCGGTCCACACCGTTTAACACATCAACAACAGCCTCGATTCCCCCGGTTTGTGTATAATCTTGGGTAAAGGTAGACGAGAGCTTTCTCTCTAGAATTTGTTCAACCTCGTTGATAATTTCCGGAGACGTCCGATCCATGACGGCTATTCTTCTTGCTACTTCAGCTTGTACCTCCGGATGTAATTCCGACAGAATCTGTCCTGACTGGACCGGATCAAGATACGACAGAATTAACGCAATTGTTTGATGGTGCTCATGCTGGATAAAATTCAAGATTTGCGAAGGTTCTGCCTTACGGGCGAAGTCAAAAGGTTTGACTTGTAGTGAAGAGGTCAGCCGATTAATTATACTTCCAGCTTTTTCTTCCCCTAAGGCTTTTTCGAGAACCTGTCTGGCATAATCAATGCCTCCTTGGGTAATGTAATCCTGTGCAATCGCAATTTCATGGAACTCTTCAATTACATCTTGTTTTTTATTCGTACCAACCGATCGAACACTTGAGATTTCCAACGTTAATTTCTCTATTTCTTCTTCGGTTAAATGTTTGTACACATTTGCTGAAACATCTAAACCTAAGGAAATCATTAAAATGGCTGCTTTTTGTTTGCCGTTCAGTTTTTTTTGTTCTCTTTTCGCCATTTCGATTCCCCCTACTCTTCAGCAAGCCATCCGCGAAGCAATTTCGCAAATTCTTCCGGTTTTTCTTTTGCCATTTTCTCCAGCTGTTTTCTCCGTACACTTTCTTCTGATTCTTTTTCGTCATTGACGTCTTCGACAAATATTGGCTCTTGTCTTTCGAAGACAATCTCCTCTTCTTCATTTTCACTGTCATTCTTTTTCCTACGGATGAGCAAAATGAGTAGTAAAATAACAATGAGCAGCAGAGCGCCAACTGCGGCATAGATCCAAATTGGAATGCCTCCGCTTGTTGTTTCAGGAGGAGTTGATTCGATTTTCCCATCAAACGGCTGGACGGATACGACGATCTTATTGTCAATCTCATTCTGGGTAAGGGGCTGGCTCTCTATATCTTTATTAATTGACGTAGTAACAATGGTCGAGAGAATTTGCCTAATGTCATCTTCTCTGTCAGACGTCAAGGATTGAACATTCTTTGGATCCGGCGGCTCAACCATTACTTGAATGCCTAAGTCTCTTATTTTATACGGGCTTTCTACGATTTCTTTATGTACTCGGTTAACCTCATTGTTGATCCGTTCTTCATTTTTTTCATAATCGCCATTTCCGGACCCGCCAGCTGCCTCATTATAATTTGTTATATCATCTTCCCCTGTGCCGTTCACTCCGCCAGCTTGTGCACCTTCACCTGTATACGTTTCTGTTACACGTTCGGCACTGACTGCTATACCTTCCATATTTTCTTTATCCACCGGCTCAACAAGATCTTCTTTTCTGCTTTCTTTTGTAAAATCGATATCGGTTGTGACAGATACAACTACTTTGTTCTGTCCCATCATCGTGCCAAGAAGCGATTGAACTTGTCTGCCAATATCTTTCTCTACTTGGGCTTTTATTTTTTGTTGAGAGGAAAAGTTATCTGAAGCGTATTCAGAGCCTTGTTCGTTTTGGTCATAATATGTAAAATTTTGATCCATGATAACAATATTCTCGGGCTGCAAATTCGGAACGCTTTTTGAAGCGAGGTGATATAACCCATTAATTTGCTGCTGGTCCAGGGTATTAGCACCTTCAAGCTCAAGAACGATAGATGCTGACGCGGAAGGTGCTTTTTCTCCTACAAACACAGTTTCCTGGGGGAGATTTATCAATACCTTACTGCTCTTCACTCCATTAATCGTATTAATAAGATTAGACAGCTCCGTTTGCATTGCATCGACTTTCAACACTTCAAATTCATTATCTGTCATTCCGAAGCCAACACTTTGGCCAAAAAAGGAGTAATCAATTTCTCCGCTTTTCGGAACCCCTTCTGCTGCTAGTTCAACCTTCAATGAATCTACACGATCCGCAGGTACTTTAATCACCGTACCGTTTGCATCGAGCTCGGAGATGACCCCTTTTTCATCCAATGTTTGCTTGATTTGTCCTGTTTCTTCTGCAGTCAAATCCTTATACAGCGGCACCAGATTCTCTTTCGAAAAAAAAATAACGGCGAGTAGAATTATAATAATTACAGCTGCGATTCCACCGATTACTAATCTCTTTTGCGTTTTTGTATACTTCATCCATATATCATTTATTTTGTTTGTTATCTTCTTCACATTCATACTGATCCCCCGATATTGCACTAGTTCTTGATTCGTAATCTCCCGCCATTACATTTGCATCCTCATCATTTCTTGATAAGCTTCAATCGCTTTATTTCGAAATTCTGTAGCAGCGGTCAGCGTTATGTTTGATTTTTGAGCTGCGATCATCACTTCATCGAGATTTACATTTTGCCCTTGTGCAAGTGCATTTGTCAGTTTATCAGATTCTGCCTGTGATTGATTTACTTCTTCAATAGATGATTTGAGCATATCTGCAAAACTGGTTTTCGTTGACTGTATATTCGAATGGGGGGCTGCTCCATGACTTTGTCCAATTGATTGTAGTTGAAATGGAGAAACTTGGTTTATCATATTGCTTATTCACCTTACTTTCCGATTTCTAATGCCTTCATTAACATTCCTTTTGTGGCATTCATAGCTGTTACATTCGCTTCATAGGACCTGGTGCTGCTCATCAAATCGACCATTTCCTTAAGAGGATCGACGTTAGGAAGCTGAACGTATCCTTCATCATTCGCATCAGGATGAGACGGGTCATAAATTTCTTTAAATGGCGTTTCGTCCTCTGTAATGCCGCTGACCCTTACTCCTCCACCGGCTTGATTGTTCTTCATCGCGGAATTCAATACAGACGAGAACGATTCACCCTTAGCTTCTGTTTCGACCATTTTTCTGCGATAAGGTTGCCATTCCCCATCAACCATCTTTGCTCTCGTTGAATCGGCATTGGACAAATTTGAGGAAATCACGTCCATTCTGACTCGCTGCGCCGTTAAAGCCGAAGCCGAAATGTTCATTTGGTTAAATATTGTCATGCTTTTCCTCCTGTTATGGCTGTCTTAAGCGAATTAAACTTTCCGCTTAGCCGATCAACCAGCGCCTGATACTCGATTTGATTTTGGGCAAGCTTGGACATTTCTTGATCAATGTCCACATTGTTGCCATTTTGCTGATATGTACCTTTACTTTTAGTAACAATTGAATAATTCAGTCCAGAATTCAAAAAATCAAGATGTCTTTCGTTAGTTTTTAAGGCATTTAGTTTTTCCGATTCATTTTTAAGAATATTTGAAAAGGAAACCTCTTTCGATTTATAGTTCGGAGTGTCTACATTAGCTATATTTTCAGATATGACTTTTTGCTTAACATCCGCTCTGTTTAAGGCATTTTCGAGTGAGTGAATCGATCCCGAAAATAAATCCACTGCCAAAACCTCCAATCTTTGCATCTAAATAGAAATTATCCTTGTCGAGAATTGTAAAACTATATGAATATTGTATGTAAAATTAGGCTAAAAGTCTATGAAGTTTGTGTAAAAAAAAGTCGTATGATGTATCTATTTTAAAAATAGGACTTTTATCATGGATGTTTAGGACTATATTTTTTTCTTTTCTCTATTTTCTGAAATCTTATTGCTTTTCCCCAAAAAAAAAAAGCCAATAAAAACACCAGATGGATTCTGGTATTTTTATCGACTCAATTACAATTCGCGCTTAATGGGATTTTAAATTTTCTAATTCGACTAGGAATTTATTATTAAGGACTTTTATATACGTTCCTTTCATACCAAGAGATCTTGATTCAATAACTCCGGCACTTTCTAGCTTTCTAAGCGCATTTACAATAACAGAACGCGTGATTCCCACACGATCAGCAATTTTGCTTGCGACAAGCAGTCCTTCGTTACCGTCCAGCTCTTCAAAGATATGTTCAATGGCTTCTAACTCACTGTATGATAATGAACTAATTGCCATCTGTACAACTGCCTTGCTTCTAGCTTCCACTTCAATTTCCTCAGCTTTTTCTCTGAGGATCTCCATCCCTACTACTGTGGCTCCATATTCTGCTAGAATTAAATCATCGTCTTCAAATTGATCCTGCAGTCGGGATAGAATGAGCGTACCAAGACGTTCTCCGCCGCCGACGATAGGGACTACGGTCGTTAACCCAGCTTGAAATAGATCTTTATTTTCAACTGGAAATGCTGTATACTCGCTGTTAATATCTAAATTTGATGATGTTTCCGAAATAGCAAACAAACTTTTTGTATATGCTTCAGGAAATTGCCGGTCTTCGAGCATTTTTTTCATTCTGTCATTTTCAATTTGCTCGTTAATAGAATATCCAAGCAGCTTCCCTTTCCTGCTTAGAACAAAAACATTCGCAAGGATGACGTCCATTAACGTCTCAGACATTTCTTTGAAATTCACTTGTCTTCCAGCTCTTTCTTGCAGCATAGAATTAATTTTTCTTGTTTTTTCTAATAATGCCATTTCATTGTTCCTCCTAAAGTGCTTTTAAAATTTATCGGCTCCAATTAATAGGTGATGTGCGCTATTGTTGGATGAATCATCTTATAAAATAAATTGGCTTAAATCTTTATTTTTGGCGATTTCGCCCAATTTCTCCTCTACATATTGAGGAGTAATCACAATTTTCTCAAGCGTTATATCCGGCGCTTCATAGGACAATTCCTCTAATAATCGTTCAAGAATCGTATGAAGCCTTCTTGCACCGATATTATCGGTGTCTTGGTTCACGTGAAAAGCAATCTCCGCGATCTTACGAATAGCATCGTCAGAAAATTCAAGAGATATACCTTCTGTTTCCAATAATGCTTGATACTGCTTAAGAAGCGCATTATCGGGCTCGATTAATATTTTTACAAAATCTTCTATCGTCAGCTTTTTCAACTCAACGCGAATTGGAAAACGCCCTTGAAGTTCCGGGATCAAATCTGAAGGCTTTGCCATGTGAAATGCGCCCGCTGCGATGAAAAGCACGTGATCCGTCTTAACCGGTCCGTATTTTGTCATAACAGTTGAACCCTCTACGATCGGGAGTATATCACGCTGTACGCCTTCTCTTGAAACATCAGCTGAAGACCCTCCGCTTTTTTTGGCAACCTTGTCAATTTCATCGATAAAAATAATTCCTGATTGTTCCGCCTTAAATACAGCCTCTTGGCTTACTTCATCCATGTCAATCAGCTTTGCTGCTTCCTCGTTGATTAACACCTTTCTGGCTTCCTTGACCGTCAGCTTGCGGCGTTTTTTCTTTTTAGGCATAAGATTGCTTAAGGCATCCTGCATATTCATGCCCATCTGCTCCATCCCTGAGCCTTGAAGCATATCAAACATCGAAGGCTGTTGCTCCTCTACTTCAATGGTAACATAATGATCCTCAAGCTCTCCCATTGCAAGCTGATGGGCAATTCTTTTGCGGTTATTTTCAATATTTTCTTCTTCCGCGCCTTCATTTTCTTCATTTTGCTGTCCTTGAGCTCCGCCAAACAGCATTTCAAAAGGATTCTTGACATTTGATTGCTTTTTCTTACCCGGAACAAGTAGGCGAACAAGCCGTTTATTGGCGTTTTCTTCTGCAGCACCTTTAACCTCTTGCATTTTCTCTTCCTTCACAAGCCGCACGGACGTTTCAATTAAATCACGGACCATTGATTCCACATCTCTGCCTACATAACCCACTTCTGTAAATTTTGTAGCTTCAACTTTTATAAACGGGGAACCAACCAGCTTGGCAATGCGCCTTGCGATTTCCGTCTTTCCGACACCGGTAGGACCAATCATTAATATATTTTTTGGAACGATTTCATCACGAATATCTTCAGAAAGCTTGCTTCTTCTATACCTGTTTCGCAAAGCAACGGCTACAGCCTTTTTTGCTTCCAGCTGTCCGATTACATATTGATCAAGCCGTTCTACGATTTGCCTAGGGGTTAGTGTTCTCTTTTCCATAAAACGATTCCCTCCCTTATCAAAGCTCTTCAAGAATGATTTGATCATTCGTGTATACGCAAATTTCCCCGGCTACCTCAAGTGCAGCTCTTGCAATCTCCTTAGCTTCCATCGTATCATGTGCGTATTTTTTCAACGCTCTTCCCGCTGAAAGAGCATAGTTTCCTCCAGATCCAATCGCAAGGATGCCATCATCGGGTTCGATAACCTCACCAGTTCCGGAAACTAGAAGCAAATGCTCCTTGTTCATCACGATCAGCATGGCTTCCAGCCTCCTGAGAACTTTGTCGCTTCGCCATTCCTTAGCAAGCTCCACAGATGCTCTGCGCAGGTTCCCGTTGAATTCTTCAAGCTTTAATTCAAACATTTCAAAAAGGGTAAAGGCATCAGCCACTGATCCGGCAAAGCCCGCTAAGACGTTTCCATTAAAAAGCTTTCTTACTTTTCTTGCTGTATGCTTCATAACGACCGCTTGACCGAAAGTAACCTGGCCATCACCGGCCATCGCACATTTCCCCTCATGCTGAATGGCAAATATTGTTGTTGCGTGAAAAGATGAATTCATCTATAAGCCCTCCCTTTTTTATGCTCTTGGGTGATGAGACATATAAGAGTTTCTCAATTGATCTTTTGACACATGCGTATACACTTGAGTGGAAGAGAGGCTCGAATGTCCCAATAGCTCCTGAACGCTTCTCAAGTCTGCACCTTCATTTAATAGATGGGTAGCGAATGTATGCCTGAACATGTGCGGATGTATATGTAATGTACCTGAAGCCTTTTTGATTAAAGCGGTTAATATATAGCGAACACCGCGGCTCGTTAATGGGCCTCCCTTTTGATTGGCGAATACAAAGGAATGCTCATCCTTGCCTTTTGACAAAAGCTGCTGCCTGCCTTGTGAAAGATAAAGCTCCAAAGCACCCTGGGCATAGGAACCAATCGGAATATATCTTTGCTTTTTTCCTTTCCCATAAACAAGCACGGTACCCAGAGACAAATCAATGTCCGAAAGCTTAAGTGAACAGCATTCGCTGACACGTATACCGGTTCCGTATAAAAGCTCTAAAAGAGCCTGGTCCCTCTGCCCGCTTGGAGTGCTCTCATCAGATAAATGAAATAGTTCTTCGAGTTCTTGACTATAAAGAAATTTTGGAATTCTTTTATCCTGTTTTGGAAGGCTGACCAATTGAAAAGGATTCTCATGCACAAGCCTTTCACGCAGCAGAAATCTATAAAAGCTGCGCAACGCTGATATTTTTTTCGCTATTGTTTTACGTGAAAGCTTTTTTTTGTATGCATTCGTCAAATAGATACGAATATCCTGATACGTTACCCTTTCAAACTGTTCAATGCCTTCGTTATTAATAAAAATGAAAAACTCTTCGAGCGCAGCCTTGTAACTCTCAACAGTAAGCTGAGAATAATTTTTTTCAATTTGCAAATATTCAAGGAATAAATCAATACAATTCTCTTGACTATTCATAAATCCACCTCTTTAAGGCTTTTAAATGGTATCACATTATCTATTGAGGATGCAATTAATTACTATAACGTTTTCGAAATTTTGCGAATTGTTTCCAATGCACGGTTAGCGTATTGTTCATTACGCTCCTGTTTGTTCTTGATTTTTACTTCCAACTCTTTAAGCAATCCAAAGTTAGCGTTCATCGGTTGAAAATTTTTCTTGTTGGTTGTCGTAATGTAATTGGCCATGCTGCCGATAACGGTTTCTGTCGGAAATACAATCTGATCTTTTTCAGCCGCAAGCCGAGAGCAGTTAATTCCAGCCACAAGTCCCGCAGCTGCAGATTCAACATAGCCTTCAACCCCAGTCATTTGGCCCGCAAAGAACAAATCTTCTCTTTCACGGAATTGATAGGTTGCTTTCATAAGGCTGGGTGAATTGATAAACGTATTTCTGTGCATAACGCCATATCTTACAATTTCTGCTTGTTCGAGTCCGGGAATGAGGCGCAATATTTCTTTTTGATCGCCCCACTTCAAATGTGTCTGGAATCCGACAATATTGTAAAGAGTTCCAGCAGCGTCATCCTGCCTAAGCTGGACAACAGCGTATGGACGTTTCCCTGTTTTTGGATTTTCAAGGCCTACAGGTTTCATCGGGCCAAACAGCATCGTTCGTTTGCCGCGTTTTGCCATCACTTCAATTGGCATACATCCTTCAAAAAAGATTTCCTTCTCAAACTCTTTTAACGGAACTGTTTCAGCTTCGATCAGCGCATTGTAAAAGCGATCGAATTCCTCTTCAGTCATCGGGCAATTTAAGTACGCAGCTTCTCCTTTGTCGTAGCGGGATTTTAAGTACACTTTGTCTAAATCCAGGCTGTCCTTTTCTACAATTGGCGCAGCTGCATCATAAAAATAAAGATATTCCTCACCTGTTAACTCCTTTAATTGGGCTGAAAGCGCTTCTGAAGTCAAAGGACCTGTAGCGATAATCGCCGGTTCATCAGGAATAGAGGTTACTTCATCTTGAAACACCGTAATGTTAGGGTGATTTCTTATGCTTGAAGTTACTTTTTCGGCAAATTCGTGCCGGTCCACAGCTAATGCTCCTCCTGCAGGAACCGCGCATTCATCAGCAGCAGCAATGATTAATGAATTAAGCATTCTCATTTCTTCCTTTAATACGCCAACTGCATTAGTTAGACTATTCGCTCTTAACGAATTGCTGCAGACAAGCTCGGCAAACTTATCGGTGTGGTGAGCGGGAGTTTTTTTCACCGGCCTCATTTCATAAAGCTCGACATGCATCCCGCGATTTGCAAGCTGCCACGCCGCTTCACTTCCTGCCAAACCTGCTCCTATTACTTTTACTGTCTTACCCATGATGGTTCACTCCTATTATAACTATTCTTTGACTTCACAAAAAGAAGGTGAGCAAATTCTCAGCTCACCGTTACTTCTGTTGTTCTTCCTTATAATCGCAATTGACACACTGAACTTGAACCCCTTTTTTCAGCTTTTTCTCGACAAGCATTTCCTGGCATTTCGGGCATTTGCGTTCAAGTGGTTTATCCCATGAAACGAAATCACATTCCGGATAGCGATCACAGCCGTAAAATATCCGGCGTTTCTTTGATTTTCGCTCTACGATATTGCCTTTATTACACTTAGGGCACTTAACGCCGATTTCTTTCACTATCGGCTTTGTGTTTCGGCAGTCAGGAAAATTCGAGCAAGCCATGAACTTTCCGTAGCGGCCCATTTTATAAACCATCTCGCTGCCGCAGAGATCACAATCTACTCCAGCATACTCAGGTTTGATTTCAACCTCCTGCATTTCGGCTTCCGCCTTTATAACGCGCTTGGAAAACTCAGTATAGAATGAATCAATAATTTTCACCCATTCCGTGTTGCCGTCTTCAACACCATCGAGATCTTTTTCCATTTTCGCGGTAAACTCTACATTAATAATTTCAGGGAAAAACTCCATGATCAATTCCAAGACGATACCGCCGAGCTCTGTCGGAACGAAACGTTTATTATCAAGAGTAACGTAGCCTCTTCTCTGAATCGTATCCAGTGTAGGGGCATAGGTAGACGGCCTGCCGATTCCCAGCTCCTCAAGGGTTTTTACCAATCTTGCCTCTGTGTATCTTGGAGGCGGCTGGGTAAAATGCTGTGCTGGTTCGATATCTTTTGAAAGAACAGTGTCCCCGATGTTTAGATCAGGCAAAATCCGATCCTTTTCTTCGAGCTGGTCATCCTTACCTTCCACGTAAACCTTCATGAATCCCGGAAATTTCACCTTGCTGCCATTTGCGCGGAATTGCACACCGTTATTTAACAAATCTACGGTCATCGTATCCAATACAGCTGGTGCCATTTGGCTTGCCACAAAACGTTCCCAAATGAGACGATATAACCTGAGCTGATCTCTTGATAGCACATCCTTTAAATCGGCCGGTTTTTTTAATGTAGAAGTTGGCCGGATAGCTTCATGGGCATCCTGTGCATTTTCATTTTGCTTCGCAGGCTTCTTCTTTTGGGAAAGATACTCTTTTCCGTAGGCGCTGCTTATGAATCCTGCAGCTTCTTCTGCAGCTGTTGCAGAAATTCGGGTTGAGTCGGTTCTCATATATGTAATCAGACCGACTGTCCCTTCTTTTCCAAGATCGATCCCTTCATAAAGCTGCTGAGCGATCATCATCGTTTTTCTGGCCCTGAAATTCAGCTTTCTCGCTGCCTCCTGCTGAATGGTTGACGTAGTAAACGGCAAAGCGGGATTGCGCTTTCTTTCTTTTTTGGTGACATTTTCAACCTGAAACTGTTTTCCATTGATTTTTGCGAGAATTTTTTTTACATCTTCTTCGCTGCTCAATTTGGCTTTTTTGCCGTTTTCTCCGTAAAATCCGGCTTCAAACGTTTCTTTTCCTTTTAGAAAAGAGCCTTCAATTGTCCAATATTCTTCCGGTTTAAAGTTGTTGATTTCTTTTTCCCGGTCAATGACCAGCCTTAACGCGACTGATTGTACTCTTCCGGCGCTTAAACCCTTTTTTACTTTTTTCCATAATATTGGGCTTATTTTATAGCCGACCAGCCTGTCTAAAATTCGTCGGGCCTGCTGGGCATCCACTAAATCCATATTAATCATTCTTGGATGCTTGAACGATTCCTTGATGGCGTCTTTCGTAATTTCATTAAAAACGACACGGCAATCCGATGTCACATCGATGTCCAAGCTTTGTGCAAGATGCCAGGCAATGGCTTCCCCTTCTCGATCCGGGTCAGCTGCAAGAAAAATCTTTTTTGCTTTTTTTGCAGCGCTTTTTAAGTCTTTCAAAACCGGCCCTTTTCCACGTATTGTAATATATCTGGGCTCAAAGTTTTTTTCAATATCAACACCCATTTGGCTTTTTGGCAAATCTCTGACGTGACCCATAGATGCGCGAACCTTATATTTTTTCCCTAGGTATCTTTCGATGGTTTTCGCCTTTGCCGGCGACTCCACTATGACTAGATAATCTGACATTGCATAATCCCCCTCAAGAGGTAACTCTCTCTTTTTATATCAATCAATATTCGATATTTTATTCTTGCTCGCCAGTTGATCAAACAAGAAGGAATATTTTTATTTTCCATACTTTAATAGCTAATTATTAGTAAATCATTCGGTTCATTTTCAGGATAGTAAGCAATCCTGACACGACTTGTTGAAAAATAGTGCAAACATGAAATCCTCACTATTATTAAATAACCGAATGGCTTTTGTCAAACAATAATCTTACGAATGTTCCCAATAATGAACAGGTGATATCCGTAATTCTTCCATAACATCCTGTTTGGAAACAACTAATTTCGCGCCTTCCTGGATTAATTTGAATGGTCCAAGCGAGCAAGGATCAAAGATTGGGCCTGGGACCGCAAATACCTCACGCCCTTGTTCTAGAGCTTGATAAGCTGTAATCAATGATCCGCTTTTCTCTCTTCCTTGTATAACCACGATTCCCTTGCTTAATCCGCTGATTATTCGATTTCTCAATGGGAATTGCCATTTTTGGGGTGTTTCATATGGAGGATGCTCTGAGAGGAGCAAATGAGATTCTGCCATTTGTGAAGCAAGCTGGTGGTTTTCTTTCGGGTAAATATGATGAAATCCGCCTGCAATGACTCCTATCGTACTTCCGCCTGCTTGAATGGCAGTTTGATGAGCTAGTCCGTCAATTCCTTTTGCCAGTCCGCTTACAATGACGATCCCCTCTTCCGTAAGGTCTCTAACTAATGATCTTACCGCTTTTACTCCATAAGGAGAAGGGTGTCTCGTGCCGACGATACCGATGAGAGGATGATGATGCATGATTTCTTTTTTTCCTTTGGCAAATAAAACAGGTGGAGGATCATGAATGGACTTTAGCCAAAGAGGATATTCGTCTGAAGAAATTGGAATGGCTTCGATGCCAGAGGACTTTATGTCTGCCAGCGTTTGCTGCAAAATAGGAAATTTGCGTTCCAATTCGTAAGACAATTCACCCACTTTCGTTTTTCCATTCGAAAGAATTGATAACGGATGGAAGCTTTGAGGAGTAAGGGAAAGGGTGCTATCTTCTTTCCACCATTTGTAAAGCAGGGATGGAGACATAGTGTGCAGCAACCTTAATAATACTATTTTCCTGTCAGTGTTCAGTTCTTTCATTATATACCTCCTAAGAATGGTTATAAATAATCAGGAATAGCCCAAAATCAGCTATTCCTGTATCTGTATTAGTGGGTTTTGCATGTTTCAAATAATCCGCTCTCTTTAAGAACCTTAATCAGTGTTTCACCCATTACAGAAGGCGTTTCTGCAACCTCGATGCCGCATGCCTTCATCGTTTTCATTTTTTCTTCAGCAGTTCCTTTTCCCCCGGAAATGATCGCTCCTGCGTGGCCCATACGTTTTCCCGGAGGAGCCGTTTGTCCGCCGATAAAACCGACAACTGGCTTCGTCATATGGGCTTTCACCCACTCAGCTGCTTCTTCTTCAGCCGTTCCGCCGATTTCGCCAATCATGATCACAGCGTGGGTTTCTGGATCATTATTAAATTCGTTAAGAACATCGATAAAATTGGTACCGTTTACAGGATCTCCGCCAATTCCAACAGCAGTCGATTGGCCGACCCCCGCCTCAGATAGCTGATGAACCGCCTCATACGTTAATGTTCCCGAACGAGAGACTACGCCAACATGCCCTTTTTTGTGAATATAACCCGGCATAATGCCTATTTTGCATTCTTCAGGAGTTATGACTCCAGGGCAGTTTGGACCAATCAGACGCGTTTTTTTGCCTTCCATATACCTCTTCACTTTTACCATATCCAAAACAGGAATATGCTCCGTGATACAAATGACAATGTCAAGCTCAGCATCGACCGCCTCTAAGATCGCATCCGCAGCAAACGGTGCCGGAACATAAATGACTGATGCATTCGCACCTGTATTTTTCACTGCCTCTTCGACCGTATGAAATACTGGAACTCCTTCAACCATAGTACCGCCTTTTCCCGGTGTGACTCCGGCAACAATTTTTGTCCCGTAGTCAAGCATTTGCTTCGTATGAAATAAAGCAGTAGAACCGGTTATCCCTTGGACGATTACTTTCGTATCTTTATTAACAAATACACTCATTTTTTCTCCCCCCGCCTTTTCTTACTTGACCAACGAAACGATTTTTTGCGCACCGTCTGCCATCGATTCAGCCGATGTAATGTTTAGACCCGATTCATCTAATAATCTTTTGCCTAATTCAACATTCGTTCCTTCCAAACGTACAACAAGCGGAAGCGTTAAGCCTGCTTGCATCGTCGCCTCGATTATGCCTTCTGCAATGACGTCACATTTCATAATTCCCCCGAAAATATTGACAAAGATCCCCTTTACATTTTTGTCTGATAATATAATTTTAAATGCTTCAGATACTTTTTCAGCTGTAGCGCCGCCTCCAACGTCAAGGAAGTTCGCAGGATCCCCGCCATAGTATTTAATAATATCCATCGTCGCCATGGCTAGACCCGCTCCATTCACCATACAGCCGATATTGCCATCCAAAGAGATGTAGCTTAAGTCGTGCTTTGATGCTTCGATTTCCTTCGGATCCTCCTCGTCGAGATCTCTGAACTCGACGATATCCTTTTGCCTGTACAGCGAATTGCTATCAAAATTAAGCTTGGCGTCAAGTGCGATGACATTGCCGTCACCAGTTACAACAAGCGGATTGATTTCAGCAATCGAACAATCTTTTTCAATAAAAGCTTGATAGAGTGCCATCATAAATTTTACAGCTTTTCCGACGAGTTCTTTTGGAATATTAATAGAAAACGCAATTTTTCTTGCCTGGTGTGCCTGCAAGCCGATGGCCGGATCAATCGTAATTTTCATAATCTTTTCCGGAGTTTTTTCTGCGACTTCTTCAATTTCGGTACCGCCTTCTTCAGAAGCCATGAGCACGACTCTTGATGTGGCCCGGTCAAGTACAAGACCAACGTAATATTCCTTCTTGATGTCGCAGCCCTCTTCAATAAGTAAGCGTTTTATTAATTGTCCCTCCGGACCCGTTTGATGCGTGATCAACGTTTTGCCGAGAAGTTCTTTTGCATATTCCCGGACTTCTTCTTTCGATTTTGCAATCTTTACCCCTCCGGCTTTTCCTCTGCCGCCTGCATGAATCTGTGCTTTTACAACAAATACATTGCTGGTCAAGCTTTCAGCTGCTTGAACCGCTTCATCCTCTGAAAATGCTACTGCCCCATTAGGCACGGCTACCCCATAATTTCTGAGGACTTTTTTCCCTTGATACTCATGGATATTCATTTCCCATCCTCCTCGCTTATGTAACGATAATAATAAGAGACTGCGCTTTCATTTTATATAATCCTAGATTGATTGTCTAGCATTAGTCCGAGATTTGCAAGGTTTGTTCGAAAATTCAATTTTTTATTTCGTAAAAAGATAAAATTCTAGTCTTTTGATGATGCTTCTTTATCCATACGATAAACAAATGAAAAAACCTCAGCTACTACCTCGTAAAGTGCCTCCGGGATCTGTTCATCAACCGTTAAGTTTTTCATTAATTGGACAAGCACAGGATTTCTTTCAATCGGTACGCCTGCTTCTTCTCCAAGCTTAATAATTTCTTCTGCAAGAAGCCCTTCCCCTTTTGCAGTTACTTTCGGGGCGAGGTCCTTTTGCTCATTGTATTTTAAGGCAACAGCCCTCCTGAGCTGGTGATCGTTTCTCATATTTTAATATCCCACCCTGTCTCACTAATATAGTCTTTTAATTCGGTTGCAAAAAAAGAACCTCTGGTTTTCTTTCTTTGTTTGGCGGTAATTCCGGTAAGGTGATAGCCAAGCGTAAAAAGACGATCTTTTAAATCCGGCGTCATCTGCTGGATCAATCCTATCAGTTCGAACTCGGCTTCCACTTTAAGTGATATTACTTTTTTTTGAATGAAACAGTCAACGATCATTTCTTTCAGATAAGGCAGCTGCAGAAAAAACACAAGACGGCACTGATCGAGATCAAGTTCATTGTTTTTATTTTTCTTGCCGTTATAAATGACTTTCATATCATAAGACAAACCGTTAAGCGATAATGGAAGGTGGATGAGAAGCTGTGTGGCGGTTTGGTCATCCTGAAGCACCAACAACTGTCCATTAAACCGGTTGATCATCTGTTCTGCTTTTTGCTGGACGTTCTCGGGGAGCTCCTGCGATAATGCCGCTTCATTTAATAACAGCTTTAGCGAATCGGTGATGGTATCCAACGGGAAGCTCTTTTTTCCTAATGAGCGAATAATTGAAAGCTCATGGCGGTGGCCAATTAATTCGTTGATCTTTCGGAGAAACGAGAGAAGGTCATTTTTGCCGATCGTCGGCGCCGTTTTCTCGGCTATTTGGCGAAATCGTTTTGCTTCCGATGGATGAAATATTTTTTGATCTGTCCAAAAAGAGGCTTGATCAGAAGCTGAACGAAGCAATTGAAATATTTGCTTCTCCATTGATATCCCGTTCGTGCCCGCAAGTTCAGCGATTTTCTTAAAGAGACGATATTCAACCTTGTGAAAAAGCTGAAAATCAGTCTGCCTTTCCAAATGGGGAAAAAAGACCCAATCTGATCTGTGGGCGATACAATTACGCTTTGCAGTCTGGCATAAGCCGCCACTTGTTTTTGCATAGTAGCCACGATTTCCGAAAAGTACTTCACCATTTTTTCCATGTACGAATTGATCACTATGAGAAATTGCAAGAAGTTGGTCTCTCATTCGTTGGAGCAAATGATTTTGCTGATGTGGCAGATTTTCTAACGCATGATGCAATTCAGCAAGTTCATCTGAAAGAGTAGACTCAGCTTTCAGTGAATGTAAGCTGTTCAACACCTTCGTTTCAATAGGAAAACCTTTTTTCAAGGTAAATTGAAGAGTATCGATCGCTTCTTCAGCCTCATGTGACGATATCCTGACAGCCAATTAACAGCAGCCTGCAGCTCTTCCTTTGTAAATGGCTGATTCGTTCCCAATAGTTGTGAAATAAGAGCGAGGTTCTCTTTCGTTTGACTCATGGACAGGCCGGATAATATGGTGGCTGCCGCATCCTTTATTGTTTTCGGCTCTTTTTTAAATGCTTGAATAACCTGCATGGTTCCTGCAGGCTCAGAAGTGTTTTTTTGGAAGTGAAAGAGATACGTATTTCCTAAGGTGAGAGAAATGTCCAATTTTGCCTTGATGAAAGAAGAGCCCACTTGAAGTACAGCATGCTCTTCTCCTGCAAACTTTACAACCTTGCCAAGCAGCAATTTTTTCTCACTGTTTGAGAGTGGAAGCTTCTCTGCATTTACAGTTGAGAAAGATTTTTCCAGATAACCAGTCAGCTGATTCAAAATCTATCATTCTCCTTGTCCATATGAATCTATCCCCTATTTCTGACAGGAGCAAAGCTGCGTCGGTGGATTGGAAGCGCACCGTAGGCGGCAATGGCCTCTAAATGCTCCTTTGTTCCATACCCCTTATGTTTTTCAAAGCCGTACTGCGGATATTTCCTTGCATAATCCATCATGATTTGATCTCTTGTTACTTTTGCAATGCATGAAGCAGCTGCAATCGATACGCTTTTTGAATCTCCTTTAATAATTGATTCCTGTGGAACGTTTACCTCCAAAGAAAGTGCATCTATCAGCATAAAATCCGGTTTCTGCTTCAGATTGGCCAGGGCCTCTTTCATCGCTGTTTTCGAGGCTTCATAAATATTGATTTTATCTATGGTTTCAGCCTCAACAATGCCGAGTCCAATGTCCAACGCTTCATTTTTTAGCAAATCATAAAAATACTCTCGTTTCTTTTGAGAGAGTTTTTTCGAATCTGTCAGTCCTAAAAACCTGTTTTCAGGATGCAATATAACTGCAGCGGCCACTACCGGTCCTGCCAGGGGACCGCGCCCTGCTTCATCTACGCCGGCAATCTTCTGATATCCGGACTTTTTGGCACTTGTTTCATAATTGTTCATCTCGTTCCATTGCTTTTGCAAAAGCTCATCTTGCAGCTTGTTTTTCTTCCATTTGCGGACAAGCTCTCTCACGCTTATCCTTTCATCGGCAGCAAACAATTCAATGGACGGATGGCTTGCTTCCTGAATGCTGTCTAATTCTTCCTTTATCTCTCTGACACTTTTTTTCAATGTTCCTTACTCCTTATGTATACTATCGGCTCATGAGGCATTCGAATGAAGCCTTTATTTGCCGAATCAATCAAATGGGTCTTCAAAAGAAATCGGGCCAAACTTATCCGTCCGCAAATCTCTAATAATCACTTCAGTTGTTTTATCATAGTTGATGGCGCCTCCGGCCATGAGACAGCCCCTGTTTTTCCCAATTTCATCAAATAGCTGTACTATATCTTCAGGCAAACTGTCCAAGTTGTACCTTTCCATTAGCCGTTCGGGGTTTTTTTCCTCAAAAAACCGCAGCACAAACACCGCAACGTCCTGAAGGTTAATGATCGCATCTTTTATAGCTCCAGTTGCGGCCAATTTTAATCCGACCTGCTTGTCCTCAAACTTCGGCCATAAAATTCCCGGCGTATCAAGAAGCTCAAGCTCCTTTCCAACCTTTATCCATTGCTGGGAGGTCGTGACACCCGGTCTGTCTCCTGTTTTTGCGATTGATTTTTTAGCAAGTTTGTTAATTAAAGTCGATTTCCCTACGTTAGGAATTCCTATGATTAATGCCCTGATCGCACGCGGTCTCACTCCTTTAGCTGCCATTTTCTCTATTTTGTCCTTTAGCAGCTCTTTAGAAGCCGGCACAATCCTGTTTAATCCAGTTCCATTTACTGAGTTAATCGAAATAGCAGGAATACCTTTGGATTGAAAATAATCAATCCATCCGGCTGTCACACGAGGCTCAGCCTTGTCAGCTTTGTTTAACAAAACGATTCTCGGTTTATTTTTCACGATTTCATCGATCATCGGGTTTCTGGATGCCAAAGGGATTCTTGCATCTACGAGTTCGTATACGATATCAATCAGCTTTAATTTTTCAGTGACTTCTCTTTTTGCTTTGGCCATATGGCCTGGATACCATTGTATGGTCATGTCCTTCATCCTTTTTATTAATTTAGCAGATATGTATATTTTTTAAGCGAAAGAATGTCAGTTGTATGTAAAAAAAGAGCCTGTTTTGTAAACAAGCTCTTTCCCTATGTTGCAATTATCGTCTGATTTCTTTAATACGTGCTGCTTTTCCGCGAAGATTACGCAGATAGTAAAGCTTAGCACGGCGGACTTTACCGTAGCGCACAACTTCAATCTTAGCGATTTTAGGTGTGTGCAATGGGAATGTACGCTCAACTCCAACACCGTAAGAAATCTTACGTACGGTGAATGTTTCGCTGATTCCTCCGCCACGACGCTTGATGACAACACCTTCAAATATCTGGATACGCTCACGGTTTCCCTCAACAACCTTCACGTGTACGCGAAGAGTATCACCGGGACGAAACGCAGGCAGATCTGAACGCAATTGTTCTTTTGTAAGTTCATCAATTAATTTTTGCATCGTAATTCAACTCCTTCCAACAGATGCTCTTGCAAGCTCTTTCCATTACAGCGGAACACCGTTTTCGTGGTCTAAACAATTATCTGTTTAAGCCACAGCTACTATCATATCACTTCTGTTGATACCATGCAAGATAGACTAGCTGTTTTTCCACTCGTCCACCCATCTTTTTTCTTGCTCCGATAAAGAATAAGAGTCAAGAAGATCTGGCCGTCTCGTATACGTTCTGCGCAGCGACTCTTTCCTTCTCCATTCTTCTATTTTTGCATGATCTCCGGAAAGCAGAACATCGGGAACCTTTAAACCTTCATAATCTGATGGTCTCGTATAGTGAGGGTGCTCCAAAAGGCCCGTGCTAAATGAATCCTGAATATGCGATTCTTCCTTGCCAAGCACTCCGGGCAAAAGTCGCACCACACTATCCGCCATTACCATTGCAGGCAGCTCTCCTCCGGTTAGGACAAAATCTCCGATTGACAGTTCATCTGTGACAAGATGGGTTCGGATTCGTTCGTCGTACCCCTCGTAATGGCCGCAAATAAACATTAGATGCTCTTCATTTGCCAATTCCTCCGCTTTTTGCTGAGTGAACCTCTCGCCCTGGGGACAGAGCAAAACGATCCGCGGAGGCTTTGATAAGGGTGCTGTGAGATGCTTTACTGCATCGAAGACCGGCTGTGCCTTCAATACCATTCCGGCCCCTCCTCCATACGGATAATCATCGACGGTTAGATGCTTATTCGCTGAAAAGTCCCTGAAATTAACGACCTGAAACTGAACCGCCTCTTTTTCTTGGGCTTTCTTAAGGATCGAGGATTGAAGCACGCCGTCAAACATTTCAGGAAACAACGTTAAAAAATCAATTTTCATTCGTCAAGCAGCCCTTCCATAACATGAATCTTAATGGTTTTGTCTTTAATATTGATCTCTTTTACGACCGATTCGATATAAGGGATTAACGCATCCTTGCCGTTTTTTCTGCCGATTACCCATACATCATTGGCTCCAGGAGTCAGGATTTCTTTCACCTTGCCGATTTCGCTTCCGTCTTCAGAAAATACGGTGCATCCGATAATTTCATGAAAATAGAATTCATCGTCGCCGAGTTCGCCAAGATCTTCCTCAGGAACTTTAATAATCGCATCTTTAAAAGCTTCAGCCTCAGATAACGAGGGGGCTTCTTCAAAGGCAAGCAGATCAAACTGCTTATGAATTCTGTGAGTTGATACAGTTACTTTTTTAGGCTCGTTTGAATCCTTTAAAAAAAGATAGAGCGTATTGCCAGGTTTATATCGTTCATCAGGAAAATCAGTTTTTGAGATGACTCGCACTTCTCCCTTAATGCCGTGTGTGTTTACGATTTTCCCGACGTTAAACCAGTTTCTCTGCATACTATGTTTTCCACCTCATCTTATTTCAATCACCGTTCCATTTTTCACCACAATGGTTTTCGACAGGATTTCATCATTCCACGAGTCTCCAACCGAAATGGTTGTAATGGCGTCCATTTCTTTTTCTTTGATTTCACTTCCGAGCGGCAGCGTATTTACTTGGCTCAGTTGAAAATCGATCATTTTTATTTTATCCTGCCGCTTTTCAATTTCTTTTTTAAATTGGGCAGTAATGGTTTGGCTCAGATTCTCTTTTTCATGTTTTCTCAGTTGGAAATATAGCTGGTTGCACTCTCTTTCAAGGGTGTTTTTTTTATCTTCAAACCCGTCTAAAAGCTTTTTTTTGCTTTGTTCAGTTAATACCTGCATGACCGTGACGCGCTGAATGATTTGCAACACCACACAACCCCCTTTTAGGCCTGAGTATTCGCTTTCTATTTTAAGCCCTCTGTTTTAGGAAAGCAAAAAAAGCCGATGATTAGAAAAACTCTTGTTCTTTCAATGAATAAGAATTTTTCTAATCACCGAAGAAAATTTGGCCTAAAGCAACCACATAAAAAAGGGAAGGTTATTTAACCTCTCCCTTTCCCTTAGAAATCTCAAGCCGAATTTTTTTAGAAGAACGGGCTCCGGCTGCAGCTAATACAGATCGTATTGCTTGAGCAGTCCGGCCCCCTTTACCGATTATTTTGCCAATGTCATGTTCGCTGACTGATAGTGACAAGGAAACGTTATGGCTTTTTTCAACCATTTCAACCCTTATTTCCTCAGGATGATCAACAAGCGGGGTAACGATGGCTGTAACCAGCTCTTCCAGATTCACTTGCATTATTTAGCGGCGTTGCCTTGTTTTGCATTGTGGAATTTTTCTAGAATTCCTTGCTTTGAGAAAAGATTTTTCACTGTATCAGAAGGCTTTGCACCTGTTAATAGCCATTTAAGAGCAAGCTCCTCGTCAATTTTCACTTCTTGCGGAGTAGCAACCGGATTGTAAGTTCCTACTGTTTCAATGAAACGACCGTCACGCGGTGAACGAGAATCTGCGACTACGATACGATAAAAAGGAGATTTTTTTGCTCCCATACGTTTTAAACGAATTTTTACTGCCATTTTACTAGCACCTCCGAAAATATTTCAACAAGATAGTATATTAACAATGATAAAACTGTTTGTAAAGTGTTTTTTCTTAACACAAGTGATTTTTTACATAAAGGGCAGCTTAAAGCCTTTTTTCTTGCCTTTAGACATATTTGTCATTTGCTTCATCATTTTTTTCATTTCTTCAAACTGCTTAAGCAGCCTGTTTACTTCCTGAACCGATGTTCCGCTGCCATTTGCGATCCGTTTTTTTCTACTCGCGTTAATGACCTCAGGCTGTTCTTTTTCTTTTGCGGTCATCGATTTGATGATCGCTTCGACATGATTCAGCTGCTTTTCATCCACCTGAATGTTTTTCATGCCTTTCATTTTGTTAGCCCCCGGCATCATTTGGATTAACTCATCCAATGGCCCCATGCTTCTGACCTGTCCGAGCTGCTCCAGAAAATCATCGAGCGAAAAACTCATCGTTTTCATCTTTTTTTCGAGCTCTCTTGCTTTATCTTCATCCACATTTGCCTGAGCTTTTTCGATCAGGGTGAGAACGTCACCCATGCCAAGTATGCGTGAGGCCATGCGTTCTGGATGAAACGGCTCAAGCGCATCGAGCTTTTCGCCCATACCGGCAAATTTAATCGGGGTATTGGTCACGGCGCGAATCGATAAAGCAGCTCCGCCGCGTGTATCGCCATCGAGTTTTGTCAGAACCACACCAGTAATGCCGAGCTGTTCATTAAAGCTCTTCGCAACATTGACTGCGTCCTGCCCGGTCATGGAGTCTACCACAAGGAAAATTTCCTCAGGGGAAGACACTTCCTTCACCTGTTCGAGCTCATTCATTAAGTCATTATCAATATGCAGGCGTCCTGCGGTATCGATAATCACATAATCATGATGATCTTCTTTTGCTTTTTCAATCGCTTTTTTGGCAATTTCAACCGGGCTGACCTGATCCCCCAATGAAAAGACTGGCATGCTTAACTGCTTTCCTAGCGTTTCAAGCTGTTTAATCGCTGCAGGCCTGTAAATATCGGCTGCAACGAGTAGCGGATTCCGATTTTGCTTTTTACGTAGCAAATTCGCAAGCTTTCCAGTCGTTGTCGTTTTCCCGGCACCCTGCAGCCCGACCATTAAAATAACAGTAGGGGTGCGTTTGGAAACGGCAATTTTGCTTTCTTCACCGCCCATTAAGGCAGTAAGCTCTTCTTTTACGACCTTGATGACCTGTTGGCCGGGAGTCAAGCTTTTCATTACTTCCTGGCCTACAGCCCGTTCGCTTACTTTTTTGATAAAATCCTTTACAACCTTAAAGTTGACGTCCGCTTCGAGTAGTGCTAAGCGCACATCTCTCATCATTTCTTTGACATCTTGCTCTGAAACCTTGCCTTTGCCGCGGATTTTTGTAATTGTCTGTTGCAGTCGGTCGGCCAATCCTTCAAATGCCATCGTTTTGCCGCCTCCTAATCTGATTTCTCAAGCGCCTCAATGAGAGCTACAGCCTCATCGCTGTTTTCTGCATAAGCTACGCAGGCTCTTAACTTTTCATAAATCTCTTTGCGCTCTTGAAATTTTTTTAACAGAAGCAATTTTTCTTCATATTGTTCAAGCATCGCTTCCGTGCGTTTAATATTATCATACACAGCCTGTCTGGAAACTTCGTATTCTTCTGCAATTTCACCAAGGGAAAGATCGTCCAAATAGTAAAGTGACATATAGCTTTTTTGTTTGGATGTCAATAACGATTGATAAAAATCAAATAAATAGTTCATCCTGGTTGTTTTTTCAAGCGTCACGATGACTCTCCCCTTTTGTTAAGTTAAATCCCTTTACATATAGTAGTTTACGCTGTTTTCAATGTACTGTCAAGTTTTTATCTTGTCAGCAATATCTTCATTCTGCTTCCTTTTCAACAAGGTCAGAAAACAGTCCGTACACATATGATTCCGCATTAAACCTTTGAAGATCATCCATTTTTTCTCCTAAACCGACCAGCTTGACCGGGATCTTCAGTTCATTTCGAATCGCAAGAACAATTCCGCCCTTTGCCGTTCCATCGAGCTTGGTTAATACAATACCGGATACATTGGTCGCGTTAGCGAATTCTTTCGCCTGAACCATTGCATTTTGTCCGGTGGTAGCATCAAGGACAAGCATCACCTCGTGCGGGGCATCAGGGACTTCCCGCTCAATGACTCGCTTCACCTTTTCAAGCTCCTTCATCAAGTTTACTTTATTTTGCAGCCTGCCTGCAGTATCGCAGAGCAAAACATCTGCATTTCGAGCTTTTGCCGCCTGAAGTGCGTCGTAGATAACTGCTGCGGGATCAGACCCGGCTGCTTGCTTAACAACGTGAGTCCCTACGCGCTCCCCCCATACCTCCAGCTGTTCGATCGCACCAGCTCTGAACGTGTCGCCGGCTGCGAGAACGACCTTTTTGCCTTCCTTCTGCAGCAGATGGGCCAGCTTTCCGATGGAAGTCGTTTTTCCAACACCATTAACACCGACAAACAGTATAATGTTCAGGCGGTTTTCCGCGATGTTCAGCTCAGGCGATTTCTCGTCTGCGCTTTGATAAATATCGACCAGCTTTTCAGAAATGACTGCCTGCACTTCCCTCGGATCCTGTATGTTTTTTCTCTTAACCTCATCTTTTAATTCATCAACCAGCTCTAAAACCGTGGAGACACCAACATCGGCGCTGATTAATACTTCTTCGATCTCTTCAAAAAACTCCTCGTCTACTTTGCGGTAGCGGGAAACAATATCATTGACACGCTCTTGAAAGGAGTTTCTTGTTTTTTCAAGTCCCTCTTTAAATTTGCCGGATACACTATCCGTTTGTAACGAAATTTTTTCTTTAAGTTTTTTAAAAAAGCTCATTGTGATCACACCGCTTTCTTTACTGAACTAATTCTTTTGTTTCTTCAAGTTTGACTGACACCAGCTTAGAGACGCCGGAACCCTGCATCGTCACTCCGTAAAGCACATCAGCCTCCTCCATCGTGCCTTTTCGGTGGGTAATGACGATAAATTGCGTTTCATGACTGTAATTCTTTAAGTATTGGGCAAATCGAAATACATTGGCTTCATCCAAGGCAGCCTCAACTTCGTCCAAAATGCAAAACGGAACGGGACGAACCTTTAAAATTGAAAATAATAGCGCAATGGCAGTCAGCGCCCGTTCACCGCCGGACAAAAGGCTGAGATTTTGAAGCTTTTTCCCTGGAGGCTGGGCGACGATATCTACACCCGAACGAAGCAGATCATCCGGATTTGTTAATTTCAGCTCCGCTCTCCCGCCGCCAAATAAAGCTTTAAAGACGGTCTCAAAATGCGAGCGAATGTCACTAAAGGTTTGACTGAACCGTTTGGACATTTCTTCATCCATTTCTTCTATCACTTTAAATAACGTTTCTTTCGCTTCTAACAAATCATCCTTTTGCTCTTTTAAAAACATGTAACGTTCGTTCACCCGCTCAAATTCTTCAATACTGCCAAGATTGACGGTCCCAAGCTCGTCAATCGCCATTTTTATTAATTTCACTTGCTTTCTTGCTTCTTCAGGCGGCGTTTCCAATGTATAGTTTTCTTTTGCAGCTTCGTAGGAAAGTCCGTACTCCTCCCTTAAAAAAGAAAGCAAATTGTCGAGTTCCACTTCCATTTTTGCTAATTTTACTTCTTGGTCTTTCAGGATGGAGGTCATTTGTTTATACAGCCTTTTTTCTTCTTTTAGCTCCGCCTCTTTTGTATCAAGACCGCTTTGAAGCTTGATGCGCTGCTCCCGCCTTGTGGAAATAAGCGCAAGAGTATTGTTTTTATCCTTTGATTTTTGGCTGGCTGCTTCCTGGAGCTTTTCTTCACCGCTTGAGCTCGAGTACATTTCATCTGTTAAAAATTTCAGATCCTCTGATGCTTGTTTATACCCTTGTTCGTTTTCTTCACGGTCCGAGTAAAATTGTTTAAGTGCCGTTTCTTCACTCGTAAGCGCCTGTTCAGCTTTAGCGATCTGGATTTTAAGCTCGGTAACTTCCGATGATATCGAATCCTTGTTTGAAGTTTGCGCCTGTTTTTGCTGATTCAATTGTTCCAGCTGCTCATCAAGCTGTTCCATTTTTTCTGTTAAGTCGGTTAAATTCCTTTGCAGCTCTTCCTTGCGCCTGTTTTTTTCAGTTTCTTCTTCCAGAAGCGTCGATTTTTCCTGATCATATAGCTCCAAATGGCGATTTATATTTTTTTCTTCGATTTGAATTTCATATAGCTCGCCTTTAAGCTCCTGCTGCTTTTCTCTTACATGCTCGCCGTTTTTGCGAAGCTCGTCAAGGCGTTTTTCTTCCTCGCCAACCGTATTTTTTAATACCTTAAGATCCTTTTCTAAAAGCTCCGTTTTTTCTTCCATATCCAAAAGGCGTGCCGATAAGGTCTCTAGCTCCCTGTTTCTTGAGAGCAAGGAAGTGTTTTTCTTTTTCATGGCACCGCCTGTCATGGAGCCTCCTGGATTGACGACGTCACCTTGCAGCGTAACAATTCTGTATCTTTGTCCAAGTCGTTTGGCGAGCTCGTTTGCTCCCTTTAGATCTTCTGCAATGAGAACTGCTCCAAGCAAATTCTGGACAACTGGCCTGTAGAGACCTTCAAATTCAATTAAATCTACGGCCACGCCAATGAATGAGCTGTTTTCTTTTGCGATTTGAATATCACGTTCTGCTATATGTCTGGCTTTCATGACATTCAACGGAAGAAACGTCGCCCTTCCAAATGAATTTTGTTTTAAATACTGAATCGCCTGGCGGGCAGAATTTTCGTTCTCTGTCACTATGTGCTGACCTGCTGCACCAAGAGCAATTTCAATCGCTGTTTCATAAGCCTCTTTTGTATTGATCAGTTCCAGGATGGCACCATGCACGCCAGAAAGCTTGCTCTTTGCCTTCAATATTTCTTTAACCCCTTGATAAAATCCTGAAAAATCCTCTTGCATGGCTTCAAGCATTTCTTTTTTTGATTTGGCCTGCTGAACGTATTGGTAGGCTTGATACAACCCCGATTCTTTTTTAGCATAAGCTTGCTTATCGTTTTCATATTTTCGCTCTGCTTCACGATAAGCCAAGACCTGCCGATTTATTTGTTCCTCAATTTGACCAAGCTGAGCCTCGCATTTCATTCGCCGATCTTTGATTTCATCACGTTCCTTAATATACTGCAAGTTGTTATCGGTAAGACGTTTTTTCTTCGCCTCATTCTGGGTCGTTTGATCTTCAATAAATTGCAGCTCGTTTCGAATGGATGCCTGGTCATTAAGCAATTCAAAATAATCGCTTTTTACCTGTTCGATTTTTCCCTCAATATTTTCGCTGTACAAGGAGAGAGAATGCTGCTTTTCTTTCAGAAGGAGCCTGATCTCTTCCGCTTTTGCCTGCAGCTCTTCAACTGCTTTGCTTTGGAGGCAGATACGGTCATCCAATTCTTTTGTTTTATCGGAATATTTAGCGATCATTTCTTCAAGCTGTTCTTGATTTTGAGTCGCATTCTTTTTTCGTTCTTTTAAAACTTCTTTTCTTCCTTCTAGCTTTTCCAGTTCTTCACTAGTCACTAATAGAATCTGCTGCAATTCGTCAACTGATTCATCCAAAGCCTGGATTTTGTCCCTCGTTTCCGAGATGTCTGCTTCCTTTGCTTGTATCGAGGCGGATGAAGCGATTTCTTTACCTTTTGCCTCTTCAACACTGCGAGACAAAGCAGTCCAGTCCTCGTTAAGTTTTTCAATATCATAGGCCGTTAGCGAAATTTCCACGTTTTCGAGCTCTGCTTTTTTATCCAAATAATCTTTGGCGATAGAGGCTTGTACCTTCAGAGGCTCGACCTGTCCTTCCAGTTCGTGTATGATGTCTTCCACGCGATTTAAGTTATCCTGGGTCTCTAAAAGCTTTGCTTCTGCTTTTTTCTTTCTTGATTTATATTTTAATACGCCGGCAGCTTCTTCAAAAATGCTTCGCCGTTCTTCTGCCTTACTGCTAAGTATTTCTTCAACCTTACCCTGGCTGATAATCGAAAAGGCTTCCTTCCCTAGTCCCGAATCCATAAATAAGTCTATAATGTCTTTTAAACGGCACGCTTGCTTGTTGATCAAAAATTCGCTTTCACCCGATCGGAAAACCCGTCTCGTTACACTGACCTCATGGTAGTCAATCGGCAAAAAGCGATCTTCATTCTCAAGCGTTAATGTAACTTCCGCAAGGTTCATCCTTTTCCTGGAATCGCTCCCGGCAAAAATCACGTCCTCCATTTTACCGCCTCGAAGCGATTTGGCAGACTGCTCACCGAGCACCCAGCGGATCGCGTCAGTAATATTGCTCTTTCCGCTTCCGTTTGGGCCGACAACAGCTGTCACGCCCTTGACAAAGTCAACAGATATTTTTTCTGCAAATGATTTAAACCCAATGATGTCTAATCGTTTGAGGAACATGTTGATCCTCCTTATGTATTTAGCGTATTACAATTTTACCATATTCCAATGAAAATTAAGAGAAAACAAATTGAAATCCCCCTTATCCTGTTGGAGGGGGATTTATTGTTTTGTATGATGTTTTTGGAGCTTCTCTAAAGCTTCCTGGGCAGCGTGCTGTTCCGCTTCTTTTTTTGAACGCCCTCTTCCTACGCCAAGGATTTCTCCACGGAGTGAAACATTTGCTTCAAACTCCCGATTGTGGGCAGGACCTTTTTCCAGCATGATTTTATATTCCAATGCTCCTTTGCCATCTCTTTGAACAAATTCTTGAAGCTGGCTTTTAAAATCCATCACATGGGAAAAAGCACCGTCATTGATTTTAGGGATCACATATTTTTCAAGAAAAACTTCCACTGAAGGTAGTCCTTGATCAAGATATAATGCCCCGATAAAAGCTTCGAACACGTCTGCCAAAAGTGCAGGACGCTTTCTTCCACCTGTCATTTCTTCCCCTTTTCCCAAAAGTACAAGCTCGCCAAACGCAAGCTCATGAGCCAAGGAAACAAGGGATGGCTCGCACACGATTCCGGCACGAAGCTTTGTTAAATCTCCTTCACTCATCGCTGGATATTTAGTAAACAAAAATTTTGATATCGTCAGCTCTAGAACGGCATCTCCTAGAAATTCCAATCTTTCATTATCCTCGAAAGGTTTTTTCCGATGCTCATTCACATATGATGAATGGGTAAATGCTTGGTACAACAGTTTTTCATTCTGAAAATGAACGGAAATTCGCTCTTGAAACTGTTTAAATTGTTCTGTTTTTCTATTCATTACTTTTTTGCCTTTGTAAGGAAAATTTTTTGACATAGTTACCTCCATTCCGGCCCGTATATGATGCCTTTAATAAACGAACTGTAGAAATTTAACATGTAAAAAGGGATAAAGCCCCGCAGAAGGGCGGGACTTTTTCGGTAGAAACTATTGCTGGTTATTTATGTAGTTCACAGCATCGCCGACTGTTGCAATTTTTTCAGCATCTTCGTCAGAAATTTCCATATCGAACTCATCTTCAAGTTCCATAACAAGCTCAACCACATCCAGGGAATCAGCACCTAAATCCTCTTTAAAGGAAGCCTCAAGTGTGACATCTGCCTCGTCAACGCCAAGACGATCCACAATGATTTTTGTGACACGTTCTAATGCGTCTGCCATAACTATTCACCTCCCCTCAAGTATTATAGTAGATCGGTTAGTAAAAAACCAGAGCAATCAAACGTTTTTTATAGAAAGACCAATTTTCATGCAAAACCTCTTATACAGTATGCATCAACCGATCGAAGCGTTACACTCCGATGGGTAAATTACATGACCATTCCGCCGTCAATGTTGATCGTTTGTCCGGTAATATACGCTGATTTTTCTGAAGCTAAAAACGTGACCACTCCGCTAATGTCATCCGGCTCCCCAAATCGGGCAAGCGGGATAACCTTCAGCATCTCCTCTTGAACCTCGTCGGACAATTTATCTGTCATGTCAGTGGATATAAATCCAGGAGCGACAGCATTTACAGTTATATTCCGGGAAGCAAGCTCTTTTGCTGACGATTTCGTTAATCCGATAACCCCGGCTTTTGCTGCGACGTAGTTTGCCTGTCCTGGATTCCCGCTTACTCCGACAATGCTGGATACATTAATGATTCGTCCGCTTCGTTGCTTCATCATTTGCCGTGTAACAGCTTTTGTACAGTTAAAGACTCCCTTTAAATTGATGTTTATGACATCATCCCATTCATTTTCCTTCATTCTCATCAATAAATTGTCCTTAGTGATCCCTGCGTTATTCACCAAAATATCAATCGAACCAAATTTTCCAACGGTTTCTTTCACCATCTTTTGAACCTCTTCTTGGCTGGATACATCCGCTTTAAAAGCAAAAGCTTCTTGTCCGAGCGATTGAATTTGATTCACAACCTCGTTTGCTTTCTCTTCATTTCCTGCATAATTGACAACCACATTTGCTCCCTGCTCGGCAAGGCTTAAAGCGATTGCTTTGCCGATTCCTCTGGAAGCTCCGGTTACGAGAGCTACTTTGTTCTCAAGCATCTACGCTTCCTCCTTTAATGTTTTCACCGCAAGCTCTATCGACTCAGGGTCTGATACGGCAATTGTTTTCGCCCGGCGGTTAATTTTCTTCACAAGCCCTGAAAGCACCTTTCCAGGTCCGATTTCAATAAACGTATCAACATCGTGATCCAGCAGTCTTTGGATACTTTCTTCAAAGCGAACCGGAGAATAGAGCTGTTCAATTAATTTCTTTTTAATCTCTTCGCTTTCTTGCATCACGTCACTGGTAACATTAGATACAACTGGAATGTTTGCGTTGTTAATTGCGCAGTTGTCAAGCACCTCTCGCAATTTATCAGCAGCAGGCTTCATTAAATCGGAGTGAAACGGTCCGCTTACATCTAGTGGAATTACCCGTTTTGCCCCTTTTACTTTTGCAAGCTCTGACGCAAGCTCTACGCCTTTTGCGGTTCCGGAGATAACAATCTGGCCCGGGCAGTTAATATTGGCTAGCTGAACTAAATTCCCTTCAGTCGTGATTTGTTCGGCCACTTCTTTTAACAAAGCTGTATCCATTCCTAAGACTGCAGCCATTGCCCCTTCACCTGCAGGCACCGCTTCGTTCATAAATTCTCCGCGCTTCTTTACTGTATAGACTGCTTCTTCAAATGAAATAGCGCCGGTAGCCACTAAAGCTGTATATTCACCTAAGCTGTGGCCTGCCGTAAAATCCGCTTTAATTCCAAATGTTTCAAGTTTTTTAAGAATAGCAATGCTTGTCGTAAGCAGTGCAGGCTGCGCATTGTATGTAAGTGTTAATTCTTTGCTGTCTCCGTTAAAGATAAGGTCACTCAACTCGAAATTAAGCGTCTGATCCGCTATTTCAAAAATGCTTCGTGCGGATTCATCGCTTTCATATAAAGCTTTCCCCATGCCAATTTGCTGGGATCCTTGTCCGGGAAACAAAAAAGCGATTTTTCCCATACTATTCCCTCCAATTAATTATCTTTCTTGCTAATGCCTTCAGTAATAAAGGATGTTACGTTTTGGCTGACCATTTCTCTCGCCTGCCGGATCGCATGGTATACCGCATCTGAATTAGAAGACCCGTGAGCCTTGATGACCGGCGCTTTTAAACCAAAGAGTCCCGCTCCCCCATATTCAGAGTAATCCATTTTTTTTCTCATCTCTAATAGCTTTGGTTTTAGAACAGCGGCTGCCAGCTTTGCACTAACGCTTGATGTAAGAGAAGATTTTAGCATTTGAAACAATGAAAGAGCAGTGCCTTCCACTGTTTTCAAGGCGACATTCCCTGTAAATCCGTCAGTCACAATGACGTCAGCCACGCCTCCAAGCATATCTCTAGATTCAACGTTGCCTATGAAATGAAGATCGGACTCTTTTAAAAGCGTAAAGGCACCCTTCGTTAATTCGTTCCCTTTTTTATCCTCAGTTCCGACATTCAGAAGGCCGACCCGCGGCTTTTTGATCGTCATTACCCGTTCTGCATACACGGATCCCATCATTGCATATTGCAGGAGATGCTCAGGCTTCGCGTCTACGTTTGCCCCAACATCCAAAAGCAAAAATCCTTCTGCATTTATCGTTGGCAAAGTAGGAGCAAGAGCCGGGCGGTCGATTCCGTCAATTCGGCCAACGATAAACAAACCAGCTGTCATAAGCGCTCCCGTATTTCCTGCGGAGATGCATGCATCTGCCCGCTTCTCGGCTACTTCCTTCGCCATGAGGACCATAGAAGAATTCTTCTTTCTTCTCACCGCGCGCACCGGCTCATCCGTGGCTTCTATCACTTCATCTGCATGAAGAATCGTCAATCGTTCTGTGGAAGTTAATTTGCTTTCAATCGTTTGTTTATCGCCCACAAGTGTAATTTCAAGATCCTTAAATGCTTGAATCCCTTTCGTCACACCTTCGATGACTGCATCAGGAGCATTGTCTCCTCCCATTGCGTCTACTGCAATTCTCATTCGAATTTCCACCTTTTACGTTTGTTTTGAGCGATACATTTCAAAGGTGCCTGAAAATACAAGTTCTTCTGAAACGTAGCTGTTTACTGCGACTGCAGTCCACCCTTTTGGTTTATCCAAATTCATAACTTTTGCTTTCGCTACGACCCGTTCTCCCTGCTTAACCTGCCTGGAAAATCGGATGCTCGCTTTTGCAGTAAGGGCAAGCTCATCATCTATGACAGCAACTGCCAGCGAATTTGCTTGGGCAAATAAATGATGCCCCCTTGCGATTTGGTTGCGGCTGAACACGTGCTCATCTTTTATCTCTAAAATTGATATCGCCTGCTCATCCAGATTTAAATCAACAATTTCACCGATCACTTCATCGATCGGCAGGGATTTCACCTCGTCCTGGAGCGTTTGTTCAGCAACTGATTTAATTCGTTCTCTAAGCTCAGGAATGGAAAGCTCCAATCGGTCTAATCTTATCGTCTGTATGCTGACTTCAAATTTCTCTGCAAGCTCTTCATCTGTTATGAATGGTGTCGACCGTATGGTTTGCTGAAGCAGTTCCTGGCGTTCTTTTTTATTTTTTCTCATCGTTTTTCACACCATCCGCGGAGAAATTAGTTCATATGATAATCAGTGTGGTTAACTAAGTGTGAAACCTAAGACGTCCGTTGTAATGAATTCAATCCAATACGTCATCACCTGTCACTGATTAAATTCTTCGTATTATGACTAGGTCCTAACAGTAGTATATAATCTCATAGATTAGAATGCAATGGAATCCCGGCAGATTCCTAATCGACCGCATGCTCTGCTTAAACTATGGAAAAAAGCATCATGTGCGGTCGGGAACACCATTTGTTCGCTATTGGACAAAATGCCTCTCACGAAGGAATCCTCTTTTATATAGTATGAAAATCAACTGAGCTTTTCACCTTTTAGCGCCCCGCTGTTCTCTAAATAAATCCTAAGTGCTGAATATTCTTGCTCCGTCCAAAAAGTGTTCGAGGATATGAGTTCGGCTGCATCTCGCCTTGCCGTTTCAAGGGCGCGGTAGTCATGAACCATATCGGCAACTTTGAAATCAGGAAGCCCGCTTTGTTTTCTGCCAAAAAAATCCCCCGGTCCGCGCAGCTCCAAATCTTTTTCGGACAGCTTAAAGCCATCTGTCGTTTCGGTCATTATTCTCATCCGTTCTTTGCCTGTTTCAGATTTGGGATCAGCCATTAAAATACAGAAGGACTGATTATCTCCCCTTCCTACCCGCCCTCTTAGCTGGTGCAGCTGGGATAATCCGAAGCGGTCGGCATCATAAATGACCATAATGGAGGCGTTTGGCACATTGACCCCTACCTCTATGACCGTCGTAGATACTAAGATGTGGCATTCATTTCCGCTGAAGCTTCTCATGATCTGTTCTTTTTCATCTGCAGGCAGCTTTCCATGCATAAGCCCTACCTTCCATCGGCCGTTAAGCGCATGAGTGAGCATACTATGAACGTCAAGTGCGTTCTGGACATCCAGTTTTTCAGACTCTTCGATTAAAGGGCAAACGACATAAGCTTGCCTCCCTTTGCGAAGCTCTTTTTCAACAAAAGCAATGATTCTTTCCAACATATCGTGCTTTACCCAGTATGTTTCAATTTTTTTTCGTCCGGCTGGAAGCTCATCAATGACAGAAACATCCATTTCACCGTAGACAGTAATCGCCAGCGTCCTCGGAATAGGTGTCGCCGTCATAAACAGTACGTCCGGATCCTTGCCTTTGCTTTTTAGTTTTTTTCTTTGCTCGACGCCAAATCGGTGCTGTTCATCCGTGATGACGAGGCCGAGCTGCTTGAATTCCACTTCTTCTTGAATGACAGCGTGCGTACCGACGAGAATTTGAATCTCACCGCTTTTTAAACGTTCAAGCAGCTCTTTTCTCGCTTTGCCCTTTACAGAACTAGTCAACAGGCCGATCTGAATTTGATGTTGTTCAAACATGGCATGCAAGGAATCGGCATGCTGCTCAGCAAGGATTTCAGTCGGAACCATCATTGCACCCTGATACCCCGAAACACATGCACCGTATAATGCAATGGCAGCCACAGCTGTTTTGCCAGAGCCGACGTCTCCCTGCAACAGTCGATTCATCGTATGCGGTGATGCCATATCACCAATAATTTCGTTTAACGATTTCGATTGGGCTTCTGTAAGGGAATAAGGCAGTCTATTAATAAACGGATCTAGATCAGTTTTCCTAAGCTGATGCTGGATTCCTATTGAGCGTTCTCTTTGAATTTTTCGGAAAGCTTGCATTTTTAATTGGAAGAGAAGAAATTCTTCATAAATAAAACGGCGGCGCGCATGTTTCAAAGACTCTCGATCTTTCGGCGCGTGTATAATAGTAAGCGCATCCTTATAATCAGGCAGCTTGTATGTCGTCCTCAATCGGTTCGGCAATGGATCCTGTACATCATTAGCATATTGGTTCAATGCTTCCTGAATGTATCGTCTCATCATTTTCACGGTAACTCTTTCTTTTACCGAATAGATGGGCTCTATTGTGCCATCCGAATCGTATGTACCGATTTTCAGCTCGTTCATCGTGACAGCTTGCCTGTTTTTATCCCACTTCCCTGAAACCGATACTAATGCGTTAAGCTCCAGTTTTTTCTTCAAATAAGGCCGATTAAAACAGATCACCGTTATTAGGAAGTTTTCCGTCAGCAGCCTGAAGGTAAGGCGCGACCGTTTTTTTCCGTAATAGGTAAGAGAAGGCTCGCTGTGAACCTTCCCTTCAACTGTAACGTTTTCATCATGCTTTACTTCTTCAAGATTCCGAGCCTCATAATCTTCATAACGATAAGGAAAATAGTTCAAAAGATCGGAAACGGTATAGATTCCAAGCTCATTTAATACTTTTGCGGTTTCTTCCCCAATTCCTTTAATTACGGAGATAGGATCCTGCAGATTCTTTTTCACGGTTTCCATACTTCCCTTGCGAATAACTTTTTTTCCAGCCCTCTTCCGGTAAGAGTGGACGTATAACCATTTCGGCATGCCATTCGTAAAGCAGCCGGTACCTTCCGGACGAATTTATACATCGCATTGGCGGCCCCATCCCTAGGAATCCTGCTAATAAATCCGATGAAAGTAATGGCTGGCTGGGTTATATCAAAAACGTTTCTGTATTCCATCACTTGTCTTCCCCTCTCGTCAAGTGAGTGTGATCGCATAATTATATTCATAATATCAGACTAATCGGTCTCTGAAATAATGGCAAGCCGCGTGCCGCCAAAACTTCAATATCGGAGAAAATATAAATAGAAGAGCAAACCGCTCTTCTATTGTTTCAAAATTATTCGACCGCAATAATGTAGGAGTATAGCGGCTGATTTCCATGATGAATTTCAACTTCCATCTCCTCAAACCTGCTGTTTGCAAATGAAGCCAAATCTTCTGTTTCATTCTCCGCGACATCCTGCCCTACAATGATGGTGACAATTTCGTCGTCACCGTCAATCATTTTTTCCAATAGGCTCTTGGCCGCTTCTAAATGATTTTCTGCTGTCGCCACAATCTTCCCGTCCATAATACCCATGTAGTCATCTTTTTTAATTTGATGGCCATCTATCTGAGTATCTCTTACCGAATAGGTGACTTGACCGGCTTTCACATGATTGATAGCCTCGTTCATTCTATTTTCATTGTCAGCCGGTCCGGTGTCGGGATTGAATGCAAGCAAGGCAGACATTCCTTGAGGCACATTTTTTGTCGGAATAACGAAAACTTTCTCCTCCAGCACGCTGGCAGCCTGATTAGCAGCCATTACTATATTCGAATTATTCGGCAGAATATATACTGTTTTTGCGTTTGCCTGCTTAACAGCTTCGAGAATATCCTCAGTACTCGGGTTCATCGTTTGCCCGCCTTCAATGACAGAAGAAGCTCCCAAGCTTTTAAAGAGTTCGGTTATCCCATCTCCCATGGCAACTGTTACGATGCCATATTCGTTTTTTTCCTTCCTCGAAGTCCGTTCTGTTTGTTTGTTTAAGAGGCTTGTGTGTTGTTCTCTCATGTTTTCTATTTTAATATTGACCAAACTCCCGTATGTTTGCCCATAATTGAGTGCTTCCCCCGGGTGCTCTGCATGAATGTGAACCTTTGCCAGGCTTTCATCTGCAATGACAAGCAATGAATCACCAAATTGGCTTAAGTCTTCACGAAATTTTTCTTCGTTGAATGGCTCTTTTTCATCTTCCAATTTCACCATGAACTCAGTACAATAGCCAAACTCAATATCTTCAGTGTTCATATGGCTTTGCGCGCTTTTATGGTGCTCAGCCTTAACAAGATCTCCTAAGGAAGGAAGAGATGCGTCACTCTTTAAAAGCTTTTCTCCCTTTAAAGAAGCCAAAAATCCTTGGTAGACATACACCAGGCCTTGACCGCCGCTGTCCACAACCCCGACTTCCTTTAAGACCGGAAGCAGATCGGGGGTGCGTTTTAAAGAGCTTGAAGCTTCTGCCGCTACCGTCTCCATGATTTTAATAATATCCTTCTCGTTTTCCGCTTCTGAAATCGCTTTCTTGGCTGCATCTTTCGCTACAGTTAGTATTGTTCCTTCGACAGGCTTCATCACTGCTTTATAGGCTGTGTCGACTCCTGCTTGAAACGCTCTGGCAAATTGGACCGAATCAATCGTTTGCTCTTGTTCTATTGATTTACCAAACCCTCTAAATAGCTGAGAAAGAATGACTCCAGAATTTCCGCGCGCACCCATCAGCAATCCTTTGGACAGGTTTTTGGCTACTTGGCCGATATGATCGGAATCTGTCATTTCTACTTCTTTTGCACCTGAAGTCATTGATAAATTCATATTTGTGCCCGTATCGCCATCCGGCACTGGGAATACATTCAATGCATCCACAACATCGGCGTTTTGTGAAAGATTGTGCGCGCCGGATAAAATCATGTCCGCAAATGCTTTCCCATCAAGTCTTTCAATTGCCACTGAAAATTCCTCCTAACTACGGGTTCGTCACTCGTACTCCCTGTACATATATATTAACAGAGTCTGCCGCTAACCCTACTGTATGGTCTAACGTGTATTTAACTTTATTCTGTACATTATGTGCTACCTCAGATATTTTTGTCCCATAGCTGACAATGATGTACATATCGATATGTAGCCGGTCATTTTCTTGCCTTACGAGGACTCCTTTGCTAAAGTTTTCTTTACGAAGAATCTCTGTGAGTCCATCTTTAATTTGATTTTTAGAAGCCATTCCCACGATTCCGTAACAATCAATCGCGGCTCCTCCGGCAACCATTCCAATTACCTCATTCGAAATATCAATTTGTCCGTATTTTGTCTGTAATTCAATGGACACGTTGGTCCCTCCTTTTTAAGTTGGGCTGAGATACAACTATTCTACTATACGAACCATTGATTTAAAAGAAATGAACAGGAAAAGAAACAAATCGAAAGTCGTTTATACTTATACTACAAGAAAATTTTCATTTCAAGTTGTCAAGGAAAATTTCTTTAAAGCAAGTGTTGCAAGGCTTGCAAACGGTATAGCCCTGTGGTAAATTATTAACGTATCTAAAACCATCTATTCAACACAAGTTTTCGTTTAGATGTTTTTCGCAGTTAGGAGGGAAACAAATGGCACGCAAATGTGTGATTACAGGTAAAAAAACTCACGCTGGAAATTCTAGATCTCACGCAATGAATGCATCAAAACGTACGTGGGGAGCGAACCTTCAAAAAGTTCGTATTTTGGTTAACGGAAAGCCAAAAAAAGTGTATGTATCTGCTAGAGCTTTGAAATCCGGAAAAATTGAACGGGTATAACCGTTTATGATTTTTAAATGAGCAACAAAGAACGCCTTCTCATTCGAGAGGCGTTTTTCCTTGTCTTCAATATCTCATAGCTTTATTCTTTTCTAAAAGTGCCAAGCATCGCCCGAACGATTCCACCGATAAACTTAGGCAGCTTAATGGTATAAAATTTCATTTCCATTCCCTCCTCAGATGTAACGGCATCCCCTTGTATGCAAGCCTACAAATAAAATATTAGTCAGAACTCCTTACCATTATTAATATGCCATTAGTAAAGGAAAAAGTACCTATTGAAAAATTCAGCTCGTTACTAATACATAGTGTGGAACCAGGCTCAATATGCATGTTATCCAAAGAATATTTAAAGCCTTCAAGGGTTAATCCCCGTACTTTTTCGGAAAAAGGGAGAAATGAAATATATTTTTTTGCCGAGTCTTTTTCTACAGTGTAGCTGCCCGGGGAAAACATTTGGATCCGATTTTGTTTATCGATGAGCACCATCTGAGTTTTGGTATTTATACTTTTACATAATAGCTGAATATTTACTAACGCATGATCCATCCGCCCGCCGGTAATTCCAAACAACAGCAGCTCCTTTGGCGATTGGCTTAAAGCCCAGTCGACAGCAATTTCAAGATCAGTTTGGTCTTTCTCTCTTTGGTAAATATGAATATGACTTGCTTTTCTTTCGATGATATCCTTTTCAACAAGTGTAATACTGTCAAAATCGCCAAAGGCTTCTTGCGGCATGATCCCGCTATTTACTAAATAAACTGTTCCTTTGTCTACACCCGCCCATTGAGTGCCTTTTTCATCGTATTCTCTTAAATCCGGGAGCAGATTTTCTGGACCACCGGCAACAATGCAAACTCTCTGCACAACGATTTCCGCCTTTTAGTTTACATAATTTTATTATTTATAACTAAGCATTCAACGATTTCTTAATTGTCTCAATCGCTTTTTTACGATCATTTTGATTAAAAACTGCTGAACCGGCTACTAAAAGGTTCGCTCCAGCATCTACGCATGACTTGGCAGTTTCAACGTTTACTCCACCATCTACTTCAATTAACAAATCCTTTTTTCCTATTTTCTCAGCAAGGTGAGCGACCTCGGAAATTTTTGATAATACATCCGGAATAAACGACTGTCCTCCGAAACCGGGATTTACTGTCATTAATAGCACCAAATCAACCTCGGCAATCACGTGTTGGATGCTTTGGACTGGCGTGTGCGGGTTAATTACAACGCCCGGCTTTACCCCATTGTCTTTAATAAGCTGGATTGTTCTGTGAAGGTGAGGGCAAGCCTCTACATGAACGGACAAAATATCAGCACCCGCTTTCGAAAATGCTGGGATGTACTGATCTGGATTCTCGATCATCAAATGAACATCTAACGGAAGCTGTGTGACAGGTCGGATTGCCTCAACAATTAATGGGCCGATTGTAATGTTTGGAACAAAATGCCCGTCCATTACATCGACATGAATATAATCCGCCCCTCCTTTTTCTACATCAATAATTTCATCAGCCAATTTTGCAAAATTCGCGGATAGGATGGAAGGTGCTATTTTTGTCATTTTTTAATACCTCGGCTTTCTATCTTTTATTTCTGAGAAAAACTCCACATAATGATTGTATCGATAAGAAGGAATTTCATGCGCTTCGACAGATTCTTTTACAGCACAACCCGGCTCTTTTATATGCATGCATCCTCTGAACTTGCAGCCGGCTCCAATGTCATGAATGTCTAAAAATGCAGATTCAAGTTCTTCTAGCGTCAGATCTGTAAATTCCAATGAGCTAAACCCAGGAGTGTCAGCGACAAGTCCGCCGCCAATGCTTAATAACTCCACGTGCCGCGTCGTATGCTTTCCCCTTCCAAGATGAGAAGATATGTCATCTGTTTTCAATTGCAGCTTCGGGCTAATCGCATTTAACAGCGAAGACTTGCCAACACCCGACTGTCCTGCAAAAACAGTAATTTTATTGTCGAAATCCCTTCTAACATCAAGTATACCTGTATCGTCTTTGGTCGAAGTTAAATAAACGGAATAGCCAATATTTCGATACTCCTCAGCGATGTTATTCAGTTGTTGTTTCAATGGTTCTTCGGCTAAATCCATCTTTGTTATGCAGACAATTGGGATAATGCCGTTTGACTCAACCAGCACTAAAAAACGGTCCAAGAGTGCCGTACTAAATGTTGGTTTCGCAGCTGAACATACAAGCACCGCCTGATCGACGTTGCTGATTGGCGGACGGATTAGTTCGTTATCACGTTTTTTAATTTCAAGCAAATAACCCTCTTTATCGTTATCCGCTTGATAGACAACATGATCCCCCACCAAAGGGGTTATTTTGTTTTTTCTGAAATTACCTCTTCCCCTGCATTGAACGATCTGAGGGTTGCTGCTTTCTGATTTGTCATCCAGTACATAATAAAAACCGCTTAGCGCTTTAATAATTTTGCCCTCCGGCATACCCTTCCTCCTTGTTTTTTCCAGGTTGGTTCGTCTAACAATCTACGGTTTGAAATTCATTTTTTACTCAGGATATTCGATTGTTTTCGAACTGACGAGTCGATTGTTAATTGTCACTTGATAATACCCTTTTTGGTCAGGTGCGATTTTAAATTCGATAGATCTTTTGGCCGGCTCCGTAATTGTGAACGTTTCATATGGATCGGATATGCTATGCTCGGCATCGTCAATCGATATCTGTACACTCAATTCCTCACCGGGTGTAGCCGGCTCATAAGGTATGTCTACTTCCTCAGTGACTGTTTTGATCGGTTTTTCCTCTGGTCCAAGGGAAAATGTCAATTCAATTTCGTCTCCCGGCTTCACAGATTCCCCTGCGGCCGGCTTTTGCTCAATGACCTGTCCTTCTGCAATATCCTCTGAATGGGCTTCCTTCTCAGCCATTTTTAAACCGTTATCATCTAAATATGCAGCTGCCGCCTGTTTGGAATAGGTTTGCAAATCCCGCAATTCAATCTCTTCAGGTCCCTTGCTGACTGTTAAGACAATTTCGTCATCTTCAGGAACGACATTGCTGTCAGCAGACGGAGCCTGGTCGATGATCGTACCGACTTCACTATCATCATTGACTTCTTCTGTCCGGATACGCTGAAACCCTTTGCGTGTCAAAGTTTCTTTTGCACGATCTATATTTTCCCCGATTAGGTTGTCTAATTGTACAGTTTCTTTCCCTGTGCTTTCATAAAGCTGGATCTGGCTGCCTTCCTTGACAACGGTGCCTGTTTGCGGGTTCGTCCGTACGATCTTGCCGGCTTCAATCGTTTCATCTTTAATTTTAAACGAATCTCCCGCGACTACGAGTCCTTTATCCTTAAGGATATTATTTGCTTCATCTACTTCTAGTCCGGAAACATCCGGCACCTCCACATCCGGAGGGAAAAATATAGAAGGATATACGAAGACAGCGAGTACACCTGATGCAATCAGCATGAGAAAAATTGTCAGCAAAACAATCGGCCATTTTTTCTTCTTTTTCTTAGGTTTCTTCTGATCCTCTTTCTGATTGGCTCCTTCGCCTTCCGTTGAATGCTGCGCTTGATTTTTTTGTCCATGGACTAGAGTTTCTTCTGAATGAACGTGCGAATCTTTAATAACAGGAATTGCTTTTGTCATTTCATCATCTGCCGGGATCGTAAACCGATTTTCGTTTAACCGCTCCGGGTCAAATGCCGACCGTAAGTCCTGTTCCATTTCTTCTGCAGAATTATATCGGTGAAAAGGATCCTTCGCCATCGCTTTTAATATGATGTTTTCCAGACTTTGCGGGACTAAAGGGTTCCACCTTTTTGCTGATGGCGTATCGGATTGCAAATGTTTTAACGCTATGCTGACGGCTGATTCACCTTCAAACGGCATCCTTCCTGTCACAAGCTCAAATAAAACAATTCCGAGCGCATAGATATCCGATTTTTTTGTAGCTAGTCCGCCTCTTGCCTGTTCCGGCGACAAATAATGGACAGATCCGAGAACCGCATTGGTATGGGTGATAGTACTCGAGCTGAGAGCCATTGCAATTCCAAAATCGGTTACTTTTACTTCACCGAAATGATTAATTAATATGTTATGGGGTTTGATGTCTCTGTGTACGATATGGTTTTGATGCGCATGCTCCATTGCAGAAACAATCTGTTCCATAATCTGGGCTGCTTCTTGCGGATGAAGCGGTCCATTTACTTTTATGTATTCCTTTAAGGTCATGCCTTCAACATATTCCATAACAATGTAGTAAATGTCGCCCTCTTCACCTACATCATAAATGCTTACGATATTCGGATGGTCGAGACTTGTTGCAGATTGGGCTTCCCTTCGAAACCGACGGATAAAATCATTATCATTCACAAAATCAAACCGGAGAACTTTTATCGCTACCTCACGATCAAGTATCATGTCCTCGGCCAAATAAACATTCGCCATTCCGCCCCCGCCAATAACGCGAAGAACTTGGTAACGTCCGCTGATTCGCTTTCCGATTAACACGATGCTTCACCTTCTTGGGAAGGAAGTTCCAGTATGGCCACCGTAATATTATCTTCTCCTCCATTTTGATTTGCGATATCTATTAACACCGAAGCTTTTTCTTCAAGGGAAATCTCATTTTTAAGAATTTCAGCTATCTCGTTTTCATCGACTTTATCTGTTAATCCGTCCGAGCATAATAAAAGCAGCTCATTATTTTCAAATTCAATCGTACGAACATCAATTTCAACAGATTGATCGGTGCCAAGCGCTTTCGTAATGACATTTTTTCTCGGATGGTTCTCAGCATCTTCTTTAGACAGACTGCCAGTACGCACGAGCTCATTCACGAGAGAATGGTCCTCGGTAACCTGGCGCAAGCTTCCTTCGCGCAAAAGATAGCATCTGCTGTCGCCGATATGAGCAATTGTAACGAAGCTTCCGGTAAACAGCGCACAAACTATCGTTGTACCCATCCCTTGACATTCAGGATGGATGGCTGCGTAATCGTAAATGACTTGATTGACTGTCTTGATTTTTTCAGAAAGCCAAGCCTCTGCATCAGCCGGGGTTTTTGGTCTCAGTTCTTCTTGTACCCAAAAATCTTTTAAAGTGGACACAGCCATCCTGCTTGCAACTTCACCGGCGAGATGTCCTCCCATGCCATCCGAAACCACAGCTAACAAATTGTCTTTTTGGCCATTGAAAATACCGCCATCATCTTCGTTATGGGGACGGACTCTCCCTTTATCCGTTAGAAAAACTGTATTCAATATGATTTTCACCTCATTTCTTCTTGGCGTATCTCACTCACTTGTACAAGTGCAGCCACTCGGCCGCAGCCTTGCTTTCTCGTCCACTGTCCCATTTGTTACACCTTCCTTTTCATGCTGCAAATAAAAAATCCGTCCGTACCAAAATAGTGGGGGAGAAGCTGAATACGTCCATCATTGCAATAGTTTTCAACTTTTTTGGGAAGCCTGTCCTTCAGCGCACAATCCACTTCAAATTCCGGATGTTCCTTTAAGAAAGCATGAATTACTTGTTCGTTCTCCGTTGGGTCCATTGTACACGTACTGTAAACAAGTGTACCACCTTTTTTTAATGTTCCCGAAACGCTATTTAGTATAGAAGCTTGAATCTCGGCAAGACGTTCATTGTCATCTGGCGTTTTGCTGTATTTCACGTCCGGTTTTCTCCGGATAACACCAAACCCGGAACACGGAGCATCAACCAAAATTTTATCAAAGCTCTCCTTTGCCAGTGACATTGCAGCCTCCCTTGCATCCATTTGGCGAGTTTCCACGATATCTAGAGCAAGCCTTTCGGCAGCTTGGTTGATCAATTTCATCTTATGTTTATGGAGGTCCAAAGAGAGAATGTGTCCGGTGTTATTCATCATTTCAGCCATATGGGTTGATTTCCCACCTGGAGCAGCACAGGCATCCAGCACGGTTTCTCCCGCCTCTACACCAAGAGCTCTTGCAACTAACATCGAGCTTTCATCTTGAATCGTCACATAACCTTCTTTAAAAAATCTGCTGTTAGCAATCGTTCCTTTTTCCAGCTTAATCGCATTGGGCGACAAGTCTCCTTCAGCAACCTGATACCCTTCCTCATGTAATTCTTGCATAAGAGTCTCTTTATCTGTTTTCAGCTGATTCACACGAAGCGTCTGTTTTGGCGGCACTAAATGAATATGGCAAATTTTTTCCGTCTGCTCATATCCATACGAATTCACCCACTTTTGAACGAGCCATTCAGGGTGGCTCGTTTTTATCGCAAGTCGTTTCACCTGATCCTTTATATCATCAAAAGAGGGAACTCCTTCTCGTTGAATGGAACGAAGCACACCGTTTACGAAGGATGCCGTCCCTTTATGGCCTCTGTTCTTTGCAATTTCAACCGCTTCATAGAATACGGCCCGATCAGGAATTTTTTCTAAATACACCATTTGGTATAAAGAAAGTCTCAATAAATTACGAACCCATTGATCCACTTTTTTTGGTTTCTTTACAAATGGAGCGAGCATAAAATCAAGTGCGAGTTGATTTTGCAACGTTCCGTAAACCAATTCTGTCAGCAGGGCGCGGTCCGTGTTTATCATCTCCTTCTGTTTAATTACGGATTGAAGGAGAAGGTTGCTGTACGCCTGATTCTGTTCAAGCTTTAGTAATGCATCTAACGCAACATCTCTTACATTCATTTTTTTCATTTTGCTTTCATCCCTAGTTTCATTCCAATATGTAAATCAGCGCCTCGCAAAAATTCTTCTCCCGTCATCCTTCTTTTTCCAGACGGTTGAAGTTCGGTAATTTTTAACGCGATATCGTTTCCGGTAGAGACGACAAACCCGTCAAAATCTACTCCGATTATTGTTCCGGGTTCTCTCTTATTTTCATTTTTTAGCTTTTCAGCCCTCCATACCTTCAACACATTGCCATTAAAGATTGTATATGCGACAGGCCATGGATTCAGGCCTCTGATTTGGTTATATAAGTCATCTCCATTTTTTGACCAATCAATAACCTCTTGCTCTCTTTTAATATTCGGAGCATAGGTCGCTTTCGTATCGTCTTGCTGTTCAGGCTTGATTTTTCCTTCGATTAAATCCGGGATCGTTTTAGATAAAAGTTGCGAACCTGATACGCTCAGCTTATCATGGAGTGTTCCGACCGTATCTTGTTCTTCGATGACAACCTCTGCTTTAGTGAGAATATCGCCGGCATCTAATTTTTCTGCCATGTACATAATTGTGATCCCGGTCTTTTTCTTGCCCTCCAGAATCGCATAATGAATGGGAGCACCTCCGCGAAGCTCCGGCAAAAGAGAAGCGTGAACATTAATACAGCCGAGTCGCGGGGCATCAAGAAGCTGTTTAGGAAGAATTTGTCCGAATGCTGCAGTAACGATTAAATCAGGCTGTAAATCAATAATTTTTTTCAGCTCATTTTCATCTCTAACTCTTTCAGGCTGCAAAACCGGAATATCGTGCAGGAGAGCCTCTTCTTTAACAGGAGGCGGTGTCAACTCTTTTTTCCTTCCTTTTGGTCGATCGGGCTGGGTCACTACAGCCACAACCTCATAGCCGTCATGAAGAAGCGTTTTTAAAATCGGCACCGAAAAACCCGGTGTGCCCATGAAAACGATTCGTATCATTTTATCATCCTTCCATTTCTTCTAATTCGTGTGCTTCGTAGTATCGATTCACTTTGGAAGTAAATAATACGCCTTCCAAATGGTCAATTTCATGCTGTATCGCTCTGGACAAAAATCCGCTCGCTTCAATTTCAAACGGTTTTCCATGCCGGTTCAATGCCTGTACCTTTACATAATCAGGTCTTGTCACTTCACCGTACAGCCCAGGAAAGCTGAGGCAGCCTTCAGGACCCGTTTGCTCTCCTTTTGCTTCTATGATTACTGGATTCACCAGCTCGATTTTTCCTGATTCTTCGCCAATGTCGACTACCGCAATTTTTTTGGATAATCCGATTTGCGGTGCTGCGAGACCTACCCCGTCATTTTCGACCATTGTCTCATACATATCAGATAGAAGCTTTTTTAATTTATTGTCAAACACAGTCACCTGCTCTGCTGCTTGACTAAGCACAGCCGCAGGGTGAAAAACTATCGCTTTTATTGCCAAATGAATACCTCCGAACTCATTTTCTTACATCATCATATATGGATTCATGTCTATTGTAATGAACAAATCGTCATTTTCGGTGTTCGAATGCCCCAAAACTTGCTCTAGCAATGGGATCAGCTTCGTTTCATGCTTGTATTTTATCATGCATTGATACCGATATCTATCTTTGATCCGGGCAATTGGCGAGGCAGAAGGGCCAAGAATAACAGTGTCCTTGTCAGTATTCCCTTTTAAAAATCCTGCGATTTTCTCCGCCGCTAATGCAGCTTTCATGACTTCTTTATGTGAGATATTAACCATTGCCAAATAATAATAGGGCGGATAGGATTGATGCCTCCTATTTTGCATTTCCTGCATAAAAAAAGTATGGTAGTCATGATCTTTCGTTAATTGAATGCTGTAATGCGATGGCTCATAGGATTGAATGATGACTTGACCCATCTTTTCGTGCCTGCCAGCCCTTCCGCTTACTTGCGTTAAAAGCTGAAAGGTTTTTTCTGCTGACCTAAAGTCCGGAATATGAAGCATCGTATCGGCGCTTAGCACTCCGACAAGGGTAACATTTTTGAAATCCAGCCCTTTAGCGATCATCTGCGTTCCCAATAAAATATCCGCTCCGCCGTTTCCGAAGGACGTGAGGAGCTTTTCATGGGCACCTTTTCTTGAGGTCGTATCAACATCCATACGGATTACTCGGGCTTCTGGCAACACTTTCGTCAATTCCTCTTCTACCCTTTGAGTGCCTGTCCCAAAATAGCGAATATGCTCGCTTGCACATTCCGGGCATTGATTCGGTATACCTTCTTCGTGCCCGCAATAATGACATTTTAAGCTGCTGCTATGCCGATGATAAGTTAGAGATATTTCACAATGAGGGCATTTGACGACATGGCCGCAATCTCTGCACATAATAAAGGCGGAATAGCCGCGTTTGTTCAAGAACAATACTGCTTGTTCTTTCTTTGCCAAAGTCTGCTGGAGTTTTTCCATAAGATTCACAGAAAACATCGAACGGTTTCCTTTTCTCATTTCTTCTCTCATGTCTACCACTGTTATTTCGGGCATAGTTTGGCGGTTCACTCGATTCGGAAGCGACAAAAGCTTGTAGACACCTTTTTTTGCTCTGGCAAACGATTCCAGGGACGGTGTTGCGCTCCCAAGAACGATAGGGCATTTATGATAGTCGCCCCTTTGAATTGCCACATGTCTTGCATGATACCTCGGAGTTTCCTCTTGTTTGTATGAAGCTTCATGCTCCTCATCAATGATGACCATGCCAAGATTTTCAAACGGGGCAAAAACAGCCGACCTCGCTCCCACGACTAGCCGTACTTCTTTCCTTTGAATTTTCCGCCACTCATCGTATTTCTCTCCAGCAGACAGCCCGCTGTGCATGACAGCAACAAGGCTTCCAAATCTGCTTTTGAACCGCTCAACCATTTGCGGTGTCAGCGATATTTCAGGGACGAGCACGATTGCTTCTTTTCCTTTATTCAAGACCTGTTCTATGATCTGCAAATAAACCTCCGTTTTGCCGCTGCCAGTCACACCATGAAGTAAAAAAACATCGTGCGCCTGCATTTCAACCGATTTTTTTATCGCTTGGTAGGCGGACTCCTGATCAGATGTTAAAGGAAGTGAAAACTCTTTTTTATAAGCTTTGTCTTCAAAAGGATCTCTGTAAACCTCCTGCTTTGTCTCTTTTAAAAATCCTTTATCAATTAATGTTCGTAATACAGCAGAGGAGCTTCCCGTCATTTTATTAAGCTCGGCCGCAGGTATCGCGGTTTGATCCTCTGCTTCAATAAAAAACGTCAAAACTTCTTTTTGCCTTTTTGCATTGGCAGAAAGGTTCTGCAGAGCATCTTTAAGCTTCTCTTTAGGCATCATAGGTTCAATGAAGCTTATTTTTTTCTCTGATGTCTTTTGGGCAACTTTATACACAATCTCCAAGTTACCGTGTTGGACCTGCTTTTGAATTTCCTTAAGCAGCTTACTATCTGTAATATCTTTTACGTTTACTGATTGTTGATCGGCAAATAACGTTTTGATTGATTCAGGAAGGGAATCACTTGATCGTACACGAAGTTCTTTATCGTATTTAGCTTTAAGTGCCGATGGTAGCATGGCTTGAAGGGTGCGGATTTGCAATGAGAGGGTCCGCTTGCTGAGCCATTCGGAAAGGCTCAGCAATTCGTTTGTAAGTGCTGGTGTTAAATCAAGCAACCCTTCAATATCTTTTATCAAGTTCGCCTGCAAGTCTGTCTCATTTTTAAGACCAATGACAAATCCTTGAATTTTCCTGGGCCCGAACGGAACAACGACCCTCATCCCCCTTTTGATAATCCCGATCCATCTTTCCGGTATTCGATAATCAAAAGGTTTGTCGATATTTTTTGATGTCACATCAACAATCACTTCTGCATAGCTCATTGCGTATCCCCGGATTCAGTTAATAGATGAATGATTTTATCTATAATTTCTTTTGCTACTTGCTGCTTCGTTAGCATAGGATATGTTTTTTTGCCGCCATCTTTGCCGTATAAGGTTACAATATTCGTATCTGATCCGAATCCGGCGCCTGCTTGGCTGATATCGTTGGCAACAATCAGATCAAGATTTTTCGATTCTAATTTTTTACTTGCATATTCTTCTATATCTTTTGTCTCGGCTGCAAAACCAACAAGAATTTGCCCCGTCTTTTGCTTTCCGAGTTCTTTTAAAATGTCCACGGTCCGTTCAAACTCGATTGAAAGAGTGTTATCCGTTTTTTTCATTTTATGATCATAAGGATACTTTGGCCTATAGTCAGCGACTGCCGCTGTTTTAATCACAACATCCGCATGGGGAAAATGGGCCATAACAGCTTGATGCATTTCTTCAGCCGTTTCAATGTTTATGACCTCACAGCCGGAAGGAGGAGAAATCTTGGTCGGCCCTGTTACCAGGGTTACATGTGCACCACGGCTTACTGCTTCTTCTGCAATGGCATAGCCCATCTTTCCAGTGGAATGATTGGTAAAAAACCTGACTGGATCAATCGCCTCCCTCGTTGGCCCTGCCGTAACGAGTACTTGTTTCCCTTTTAGCGGGCCATTTGCTTGCGAAAAGTAAGATGAGATTAATCCTGCTATTTTTTCTGGCTCCTCCAGACGGCCTTTACCTACATAACCGCAAGCGAGATAGCCTTCTCCAGGCTCAATAAAACGACACCCATCTTGATAGAGCGTCATTATATTCCGTTTAACCGCCGGATGGTCATACATATGGACATTCATTGCAGGAGCAATCCAAACAGGAGCCGTAGTTGCAAGCAGCGTAGTTGTCAGCATGTCATCAGCAATTCCTCCCGCAAGCTTTCCGATCACATTGGCTGTAGCGGGTGCTACGATAACTAAATCAGCCCAATCTGCCGCATCAATGTGTGAAATGACCTCCGGATTCTTCTCTTTAAATGTATCTGTATATACTTCGTTTCTCGATAACGCCTGAAATGTAAGCGGCGAAACGAATTTGGTTGCCGATTCAGTCATGATCACCCTTACCGATGCCCCTTGCTGAACAAGCTTGCTCGTCAAAGCAGCCGCTTTATATACTGCGATTCCCCCGCTTACTCCTAATAGAATATTGCGATTTTTAAGCATCATTTTTTCCCTCCCGCGCTCGTTTGAAAAAAATAACAACCTATTAAATAGGTTGTTATTTCACATTTATCTCACATTAACATGCAGTAAGATCCCCGCCTCAATGTTCTCAAGATTCGATGGAAAGGGGGATTAACTGCCCGTAACAGCTAAGGTTGGCTTTATCTAACACTCAGTGAGGGATGAAAGAAACCTCAGCTGATTGAAGATTCACTTTATTCTTGGTTGTCTGTCTCAAATGATAGCAGTCCCGCATCAATTTCCTCAAGTGCTTTGCCTACAAACTTATGAGATTTTGGCCGTTCGATTTGCTGATCACGATGAATTTGCATTTCTCGGGCACGTCTGGCTGCCACAGTGACCAAAGTATATTTTGAATCTAATTTTTTCATTAATGAATCGATTGACGGATCTAACATAAATTACTCTACCTCCAGCATCTTCTTGTATCTAGGCGCTACTCGTTCACGTTTCAAATGTTCGGCCAACACAATGGCTTTAATACGTTCACACGCTCGCTCCACGTTATCGTTTTCCACGACGTAATCGTAAGCGTCCATCATTTCAATCTCAATTTTAGCCGTTTTCATCCGGTTTTCAATTAACGCGTTCGTTTCTGTCCCTCTTGTTACAATACGGTTTTTAAGCTCCGAAAGACTAGGCGGCGCAAGAAAAATAAACAGCCCTTCAGGAAATGCATTTCTGACCTGCAATGCTCCTTGAACCTCGATTTCCAGAAATACATCCTTCCCATTTTGCAGGGTTTGCTCAACATAGTCAACAGGCGTACCGTAATAATTTCCTACGTATTCTGCCCATTCTAAAAGCTTATTTTGTGCAATCATTTCTTCAAACTCTTCCCGAGTTTTGAAAAAATAATCAAATCCGTTTCGCTCACCCTGCCTCGGTTTTCTAGTTGTGACTGAAATCGAATATTCAAAATCCGTATCTTCTTGTGAAAATAGTGCTTGTCTTACCGTCCCTTTTCCTACTCCGGAAGGTCCGGAAAGAACAATTAATAGTCCTCTTTCTACCATAGCGGCTGTTTACCCCTGCCCTTCATACATAATATCTTCTTTAACTGAAACTCGCTGTGCCACTGTTTCGGGCTGGACGGCAGACAAAATGACATGGTCACTGTCCATAATAACAACCGCTCTGGTTCTTCTGCCATATGTAGCATCAATCAGCCTTCCGCTGTCTCTTGCATCCTGAATCATGCGTTTAATAGGTGCAGACTCAGGGCTGACAATGGAGATGAGCCGGTTGGCGGATATAATATTTCCAAATCCGATATTGATCAGTTTTATCGTCATCCTCTGTTCCCCCTGTGGAAGACAGCTCTAGTGTAGCCCGATTCGACTGTCTGTAAACAATACACGCAATTTCTATTCTATATTTTGCACTTGTTCTTTAATTTTTTCAATCCTGCTTTTCATTTCAACCACAAGGTTTGTGATTTTATGATCATTTGCTTTCGACCCTATCGTATTAGCTTCGCGATTGAGTTCTTGCACGAGAAAGTCGAGCTTTCTTCCAACAGTTCCCCCTCGGTGAAAAATATCTCTCATTTGCTGAAAATGGCTTTTTAGCCGAGTGAGTTCTTCTGTAATATCTGCCCGTTCTGCAAATAAAGCCACTTCGGCAATAAGCCTGCTTTCATCCATTTCGACAGGGGTCCATTCCTTGATTCTTGACAACAGACGTTCTCTGTATAGGGTCGCGATTCGTTTTGCATGTTCTTCTATTTGGTCAGCAAGCAGGCTGAGCTCTTCAAGCTGCGTGAGACAATCCTCTTTCAGGCGCAGCCCTTCATTTGCTCTCATTTCTTTCAGCTCTGCTGCGGCTTTATCTATACAATCAAGGATCAGCTTTTCAAACGAAGGCTGAATATTGGCACTTTCATCCACATTTGCCACGTGCTCCAATTGAAGCAAATCAGTTAACTTCACTTCATCAGGAAGGGAAAATTTTTGTTTGATATGTTTTGCGGCTTGGACATATTCCTCTAAAAGAGACCAGTCAATTGTAAGTCGTTTCTCAACAATTTCATCACCTTCAACGGTGGCAAAAAGCTCGATCCGCCCCCTGTCGACTTGCTTGTAAATTCTTTCTTTCATCGCTTCCTCTAAGTAAAGAAGCGGCCTAGGAATACGCGCTTGAATTTCACAAAATCTGTGGTTGACGGATTTCAGCTCCACTGTTACTGATAAATTGCCGCTTGCCATTGTATGGTGTCCAAATCCAGTCATACTCGTTATCATTTTTTACACACCCATTATTAATCATTGAATTGATCTTATTTAACCCATATTACCGGGCAGTAAGACCCCCAGCTCGCGGGATTAAGTGAATCGAAGAAGTCTAGTGGGGAAGCAACACCCCATAAAAGAAGTTGCTCATCTAACAATCAGGCGCAGGGGATACAATGTACGAAGTCTAATAGTTCAGGCATCCTGCACATTATAAGTGTAGAACCCCCCAAAAGACTGAAGGCTCGCTTTATCATTGAAAAAAGGGTCATAGATTATTCTATCACCCTCAAAATTATACCATACCTAATTAATTTTTTCTTGTCAAAAGTGAGCCCGCCAGCAAAAAAGTTGGAATTGCAGACAATCCAATGACCAGCAGCCAGTCAACCGCTGCAATGTCCATCGTATGGAAAACAGGCTGGAGCGGCTTGTAATAGATGACGACGAGCATTAGCAGCAATGAAGAAAGGACTGCGCCGATCAAATAAAGATTTCCAAACGGATTGCGGTGAAAAATAGACCTTTCGCTTCTGCAGTCAAATACGTGAATCAGCTGTGCCAAAACGAGAGTGGCAAACGCGATAGTTTGTGCATATTGAAGATTGTCGGGATTCCGGTAATAAATGATCATAAACGCCGCAAGTGTTACCGCTCCAATAAGAAATCCTCTAGAAACCACCTTCCATCCCAGGCCTCTTGCAAAAATCCCTTCTTTCGTATGCCGTGGCTTTCTATTCATTACATCGCTTTCGGGCTGGTCCATGCCAAGCGCCATCGCCGGCAGACCGTCCGTTACTAAATTGACCCAGAGAATTTGAATCGGGACAAGCGGCAGTGGCAAAGCAAGCAGCATGGCGAAAAGCATAACAAGAATTTCTCCAACATTCGATGCGAGCAAGTACCTGACAAATTTGCGGATGTTTTCATAAATGTTTCTTCCTTCTTTAATTGCAGATTTTATCGTTGCAAAATTGTCATCTACTAAAATTAACGAAGACGATTCTTTCGCCACATCGGTTCCTGTAATCCCCATAGATATTCCGATATCAGCCTGTTTAATAGCCGGCGCATCGTTCACGCCATCTCCTGTCATCGCGACGATGTGTCCTTTTTCTTGAAAGGCCTTGACGATTTTCAGCTTATGCTCAGGTGTTACTCGTGCAAATACATACGTATCTTCCACGGTTTCCGCCAGCTCCTCTACCGACAGCTTATTAAGTGCTTGGCCCTCAATCACTTTCCCTTTGTTCGGAAGGAGATTTAATTTTTTTGCGATTGCTTTTGCGGTAATGACATGATCGCCAGTGATCATCACCGTTTTAATCCCTGCTTCACGACATTCTTTGATCGCCTGCTTGACCTCCGGACGCGGAGGATCCATCATTCCTTGAATTCCAAAGAAAGTAAGTCCCGATTCCGCCTGCTCTACAGATGGAATCTCGCTTCCAGTCAATGGTTTATAGGCAATAGCTATGGTTCGTAACGCACGGGAAGCCAGATCTGCAATGGAGGTATTTGCTTCTTCATATCTAGTCTTGCTCATCGCTTCATTTTTATTGTTTGCAAGTATACAAGTGGACTTTTTCAAAAGAACATCCGGAGCGCCTTTTGTTATTACAAATCTTTTATTCTGCAAATCTTCAACGATGACTGTCATCATTTTTCTTGCCGAATCAAATGGGTATTCCTCAATAATTTTATACTGTTCCTTGATTTTCTCTGAATAAAAGCCGGCTTTACTTGCAGCTGTAAGAAGAGCTCCTTCTGTCGGATCTCCTTCTAATCGGTATTTCCCTTTTTCTGAAACTATCGCGGATGAATTGCAAAGCGCACCAAACAACAGGATTTGCTGCAGCGCTTTATTTTGCTTCACTTGAACCGGCCGCCCATTTGCTGTAAATTCTCCTTCCGGTTCGTATCCAGTGCCGGTAACTTCCCATAAGCTCCCGCAAGTCCAGACGTGTGTAACCGTCATCTTGTTTTGCGTCATTGTTCCTGTTTTATCAGAACAAATAATCGATGCACAGCCGAGAGTTTCGACAGCCGGCAGCTTCCTGACGATCGATTTTTGCTTGATCATCCTTTGGACGCCGAGCGACAAAGCAACTGTGACAATGGCTGGCAATCCTTCTGGAATCGCAGCTACTGCGAGTGAGACCCCCGCTAAAAACATTTGAAAAAGATTTTGTCCTTGAAGGACTCCGACAGAGACGACAAGAACCGTGAGAAGCAAAGCGATGACAATCAATATTTTCCCCAGTTGTTCAAGCCTTCCCTGAAGAGGAGTTTGCTGTGTGCCTGCTTCTTCAAGCATATGGGCAATTTTCCCCATAGCTGTGTTCATGCCAGTGCCGATGACAACGCCGCTTCCGCTGCCTCTCGTAACCAAAGTTCCCATAAACCCCATGTTGACTAAGTCTCCAAGTGACTCAGCATTAGCCTGTATTGGATCGTATTGCTTCTGGACCGGCACCGATTCCCCGGTTAAAGCGGACTCTTCAATTTCAAGACTTTTTGCATCGAATAAACGGATATCAGCACCAATTCGGTCTCCGCTTGAAAATTTGATGATATCTCCCGGCACAAGCTCCCTTGCTTGGATTTTCATCCATTTTTTCTCTCTGAGAACCAGAGTCTGTGGTGTAGAAAGCTCCTTTAATGCCTGCAAGGAATTCTCCGCACGGCGCTCTTGAAAAAAACCAAGAATACCGTTCACTAAAATAATTGCTATGATGGCTGCGGCATCTACATATTCCCCTAAGAATCCGGAGATGATCGTTGCAGCAACGAGTACAAATACCATGAAATCATTAAATTGGGAGAAGAACAACGCAAGTGAAGATGTTTTTTTGCCTTCATTTAATTCATTGTATCCGTGCAGATCCAGCCGTTTTTTCGCTTCTTTGCTACTCAAGCCATGCTCGATGGACGTGTTTGCTGTTTTCACCAAATCTGTTTGTCCTAATTCATGCCAATTCATCTGATTCGTCCACTCTCCTTAAACCATTAGTAAATTGCGTCATATAAGTCAATTTATTCAGACTTGTCCTTAATCATGCTATAATTATGAGATGCTAAAAAAGTAAATGAGCAATGAAGAAAAAGGGAGCAATAAACCATGGCATTTGACGGTATTTTCACTTACGGAATGGTGCACGAATTGAATAAGGAACTGGCTGGAGGAAGGTTGACAAAAATTCATCAGCCTTTTAAGCAGGAGCTTATTTTTCAAATCAGGGCAAACAATAAAAACAATAAGCTTTTACTTTCCGCACATCCGAGTTACGCACGAATCCATCTGACCGAGCAATCATACAAAAATCCTAATGAACCACCGATGTTTTGCATGCTTTTAAGAAAGCACATCGAAGGCGGAATAATTGAAAAAGTAGAGCAATCAGGATTTGACAGAATCGTCGTTTTTCATATAAGAAGCCGCAATGAAATCGGGGACCCGATTTTGCGAAAACTCGTCTGTGAAATCATGGGGCGGCACAGCAATATCATTTTAACGGATGCTGAAAATGGAACGATAATTGACAGCCTTAAGCATTTACCACCAAGTGTCAACAGCTATCGCACTGTTTTACCCGGACAGCCGTACGTAGCTCCACCAGCGCAGAATAAGCTGTCTCTATTGGCGGCAGAGGAAGAAGATATTCTCAAACACATCCGTTTTCAGGAAGGACAGCTAGAAAAGCAGATCGTGAATGTATTTTCCGGGGTTTCTCCATTATTTGCAAAAGAAGCCGTATACCGGTCTGGGATTGCCAATCGGGCAACCTTGCCAAAAACGCTTCTGTCCTTATTTGAAGACATCAGAACGAAAGCATTTCATCCGCAGTTTATTACATCTAACAAGGAATATTTTTATCTGTTGGATCTCACTCATATTGACGGTAGCAAAAAAGAGTTTTCCAGCTTAAGCATGCTTCTGGATCGCTTTTATTTCGGAAAAGCCGAGCGGGACAGAGTAAAGCAGCAGGCTCAGGATCTCGAAAAATTTGTCGTAAACGAAAGAAAAAAGAATGCCAAAAAAATAAAAAAGCTTGAGAGCGAATTGAAAAAATCTGAAAAAGCTGAGGAATACAAAATAAAAGGCGAGCTCTTAACGGCTAACCTTTACGCTGTCAAAAAGGGCGATAAAGAAGCGGTCGTTACAAATTATTACGATGAAGAAGGCGGGCAGCTCGCGATTTCTTTAAATCCGAATAAAACACCGTCAGAAAATGCACAAAACTACTTTGTTAAATATCAAAAAGCGAAAAGCTCCGTTACTTTTATTAACGAGCAAATTAAACTGGCTGAACAGGAAATCCAATACTTTGATCTATTGCTGCAGCAGCTGTCTTCTGCATCACCACAGGATGTGAATGAAATTAGAGAAGAGCTGGAAGAAGGGAAATACGTCAAACGAAGACAGCAAAAGGGAGCAAAAAAAGCGAAAAATCAAAAGCCAACGCTCGATATTTACGAATCAACCAGCGGCATGTCGATATGGGTCGGCAAAAACAACAAACAGAACGAATACCTGACAATGAAGGCAGCAAGCAAGGAAGATGTCTGGCTTCATACGAAGGATATTCCCGGATCTCACGTCGTCATCAAAAACCGTGACCCTGATGAACAAACGATCAAAGAGGCCGCCCAGATTGCCGCCTTTTTCAGTAAAGCAAAAGAGTCAGGCTCCGTTCCCGTCGACTATACAAAAGTCAGGCATGTAAAAAAACCAAACGGATCTAAGCCAGGGTTTGTTACCTACGATAAACAGCAGACTGTTTTTGTTACTCCCGATGCGGATCTCGTCCTTTCATTAAAAAAAGGATAAAACACATAAAGAAGCCTGAAACCATTACGGTTCCAGGCTTCTTCTTGCTTTATGCTTTATCTCAATAGCTTCAATAAGCTCTTCACTAATAAGATCTTCTATGGCACCAGCGATCTTTTTTGTGTCAGCCGGACTGGCTCCGCTAGTAGAAACAGATATAAGGATTTTTCCTTTTTTAATTGTCTTTGGCAAATAAATATTTCCATAATCGGCATTGCTTGCTACGTTCACCAGCTGGTTTTCGGATGCTGATTCACCGATCCACTGATTAATATGCGGCTGATTCGTAGCGGCAATTATTAAAAATGCCGAAGCCAAATCGCTCTTTTCAATTTCTTTTTGCTTCCACTCAAGCGAATGCTCACTGATCAACTTTTCCATTTTCTCGTGAACCTTCGGACTGACAATCGTAATCTCAGCCTTTTCATGGAGCAAAGCGTTTAGCTTTCGACAGGCAATGGTTCCACCGCCGGCAATCACAATCTTTTTCCCTTTAAGACTGATATGAAGCGGAATCATAGCTGATGTGTCTCCAAAAATAAAAAGGAATTATTTTCATTGCGAATCGCTTCGTTTACACGCGTGAGAAAAGCTTGTTCCACATAGGGATGAAATCCGATATAAGAACATAGATGAAGATTGGAATGGTACGATTTTAATGCAACCGTCTCTTTTTCTATTTCCTTCATTAAAAGGCCTGTAAACAGCAAATATGGAACGATAAACGTAGCTGAACCATCATTCTTTTTCAGCTGCCTGAATACGTCTTTGTAATTTGGTTCACATGCAGTTAAAAAGCAAGGAATCACTTCATTCACAGGCCCCATTTGTTGCAACATGTCCGCGATTTGGCATACATCGCGCTTGATGTCCGGATCAGAGCTCCCTCTGCCGATCAGAATGATTCTCGAATTCTCATAATCAACATTGGTTTCTTTGATCCTCTCGAATACCGCTTGAACAACATCCGAATTGACCCCGATGGGTTTTCCGTAAGTAACTGTTACGTCCGGATATTTTTCAGCCATTTCGTGTATCTCTTCAGGGATGTCTTTTTTGGCGTGACCTGCCGTGAGCAAAAGCAATGGAACTATTGCAATATGAGTTGCTCCCTGCTCAATACATGAGCGAAAGCCCTCTTCTATCGTCGGCTCGGTAAGCTCAAGGAAAGAAATCTCCTGAATCGGTGCATCAACTTTTTCCATGCAGCCTTTTAAAAAACGAACAGCTTCTTGCCCTGCTTTTCTTAATCTGCTCCCATGACCAACATATAGTACTGCCTGCTTCACTTATAACGCCTCGCTATACTTACATGAATTTAATTCAGCTTCAAACCATTTGATTTGGTCACGAAGCTGAACTACGTCACCAACGACAATTAAACTAGGGTTTGTAATCTTTTCTCTTTCTACCGTTTCACTTAAAGTTTCAACCGTGCATGTCGTAGTTACTTGTTTGTCCGTTGTTCCCCAATGGATAAATGCTGCAGGAGTTTTTTTGTCTCGGCCATTTTCAATTAAAAGCTTTTCGATCAAGTTAATATTTTTGATCCCCATATAAATAACAAGCGTATCAATTCCCGTTGCAAGAGCTTGCCATTTTTCTGAGAAATTTTCTTCCTGCTTATAATGCCCTGTTACAAACGCCACATTCGAGCTCATTTGCCGATGCGTTAAAGGAATGCCTGCGTATGCAGCGGCAGCGATACCCGATGTGATTCCCGGCACAATTTCAAAGGGAATTCCGTGCTCTGCCAATACCTCGGCTTCTTCTCCCCCTCTGCCAAATATGAAAGGATCTCCGCCTTTTAAACGAACGACAGTTTTCCCCTTTTCTGCATGTTTGACGAGAAAATGATTAATCGTCTCCTGCTGCATCGTATGGGAATCCGGGTGCTTGCCGCAAAAGATAAGATCCGTACCTTCTTTCGCATGCTCTAAAACCTCTTTATTGACTAAACGGTCGTATAGAATGACTTCCGCTTCTCGGATGGCTTTCAAAGCTTTTATGGTTAAAAGCTCGGGGTCACCAGGACCTGCACCGACGATATACACTTTACCATTCATGCTTTTTCCCCTCCGATTTTTTCAAAGTCTTCTAAAATAGGTACATGACATTATTGTTTTTTGTTAGCCTCAGGCTTTAAAACTTTTCCCCTGTCAAATACGTAAATAATTGGCTTTTGCATTGTTCGAGGTCGTTTTTATCAGTTTGCAGTACGAGCTCAGGGTTGTCTGGTGCTTCATACGGAGAATCAATGCCGGTAAATTGGCGAATTTCCCCGCTTCTTGCTTTTTTATATAACCCTTTAGGATCACGTTGTTCACAAACGTCTAAATCGCACTTCACGTAAACTTCGTGAAACTCTCCATCACTGACAAGGTCTCTAACAAGCTGCCGGTCTTCTTGAAAAGGAGAAATAAATGCAGTGATAACGACAGTCCCCTGCTCGACAAACAGCTTGGCAACCTCACCGATTCTTCGGATATTTTCTTGTCTGTCCTCGTCAGAGAACCCCAAATCTTTATTTAGCCCGTGGCGGATATTATCGCCATCCAACACGATCACTTGATATCCATTATCGAACAGATCTCGGCTTACCGCATTGGCAATCGTGGACTTTCCTGAACCGCTTAAGCCGGTAAGCCAAACGATAAAACTTTTATGATTGTTTTTTTGCTGGTATTCCTTTTTCGTAATCGAGGCGTTATGCCAGACGATTTGATTGTTGTTTCCCATTTTCCCACTCCTTACTTGGCGACAGCCTTAAGTCCTTTGATTAGCGTTTCAATAACCTCCGGCCTGCTGAATGTGCTTGGCGGATATTCGCCGTTTTTTAACATTTGCCTTACTTTCGTCCCCGAGAGGAAAACGTGTTGCTCTTTATCGTGCGGGCACGTTTTTGCCGTAGCCATTGATCCGCAAGCCTGACAATAGAAGCTATGCTCAAATTTCAACGGCAAAATACCGATTTCTTCAGGCGTAAATTGATCAAACAGTTCTTGAGCTTCGTATGTTCCGTAATAATCACCTACGCCGGCATGGTCTCTTCCGACAATAAAGTGGGTACAGCCATAGTTCTTTCTGACAATTGCATGGAAAATAGCTTCCTTAGGTCCGGCATATCTCATAGCAGCCGGGAAGACACCAAGTAAAACCCTGTTTTTCGGATAGTAATTGTCAAGCAGGACGTGATAGCTTTCCATCCGAACGTTTGCCGGAATATCATCAGATTTCGTTTCACCTACGAGCGGATTTAAATATAGGCCATCCACTGTTTCAAGCGCCGTTTTCTGGATATACTCATGCGCTCTGTGTACAGGGTTTCTCGTCTGAAAGCCCACAATCGTTTTCCAGCCTTTTTCTTCAAATCGTTTTCTTGTATCAACCGGATCGGCGGTATTTTCAGGGTATGTTTTTTCGCTTCTCTTCGTTACTGTGATTTTCCCACCAACATAGGTGTTTCCTCGTTCGTAAAGCTTTTTAACTCCCGGATGAGCCGTTTCATCCGTTTTATAAATAAGTTTAGCCTCTGTTTGTTTATCTGGTACATAAATATCATTGATTTCTATTACTCCGTAAACCTCACCTTGGTAAACAAGCTTGGCAGTTTCACCAATTTCAAGACTTCCAGCCTCTTCGTCTGAAACAGGAAGCGTAATTGGAATCGTCCATACTGTGCCATCCGCCAGACGCATTTGCTGGACAACGGATTCATAGTCTCCCTTTCCGAAAAACCCTTCCAACGGACTATATCCGCCTGTACCTATAAGCTCCAGGTCAGCAAACGCGATAGTATCCAATTGAATCTCGGCTTTTACTTCGGTTACGTCGTAATTAAGGTTGATTCTGTTGATTAATTTTCCTCCGTGTGGGGCTAAACTCATGATTTTCCTCCTAAAAATGAAAAAATATATCTATTATATTCCGCCGCCTTGCTCATGCACCGATCTTCTTTCGTTTTTTACTGATTTCATTAAACTTAGAACACCAATTGAAGCCAGCAAGACGCTGAACATAATGAACGCTGTGTAATAATCTCCTATTAATAATATACATACAAGAAAATAGGATAAAGTCAATGAAAGTATGGGTGATACAACCCAAACCTTGAACATTGTTTTCACTATATCTTTATGGAATACATTTCTTCCATTTTTCGCCATCCCCATCCCGATAATAGATGAAGAGGTCACTTGCGTCAGCGGTACAGGCATACCAAAAATGCTGCTGATTATCACAAGTGCCGCTCCGGTTGAGGACAACAATATGCCTTCTCCCTTTGTAAGGTTAGTGATTTTTTTGCCATTTGTTTCAAGAACCCTCCGGCCGAGAATAAGTGCGCCAAGAGCAACAAACAGACCCCCGTACAAAGTTCCTTGATTAACGGTCAATACACCAGCGGCAACTAAAGGACCTACCGCATTGGCAACGTTGTTCATTCCTGCGGAAAAAGCTTCAAAAAAACCAGATGCGATTAATAGCACTGTAAGGATTTTTCCGAATTTTCCCATCCGTTGATATTTGCCAAAATTGAATAATCTGCCAGCGAAATAGGTGATACAAAAAGCAATTACTGGCACTATTACCCAAAAGATGAGAATAATAAAAATGGACTTTATATAGAGAACCTGATAGGCAATCCCGACACCGACAACGGCTCCCACTGTTACTTCACTTGTGGAAAGGGGAATGCCCAGAACATTGGCAATAAACAGAGATAAACCTGCAGATCCGATAATGATGCTGACAATTTCGATAGTAATAATATGTTCCGGAATGATTCCGGAACTGATCGTTTTAATCACTTCTCCGCCGCCGATCACTGCACCAAGCAGCACTCCGACCGCACAAATGATAAGCGCGTGCCTGTATTTAGGCACAGCGCCTGACCCATACGCAATTCCCATGGAAGCTGCAGCACCGCTCGCACCGATATTCATTGCGAAAAAAAGACTAAGAATAATTGCAGCAATTTCCATGGTACTTCTCCTTATTCATGCAGCCCGCATTCGGTTTTATTGGATCCCGTCCATCTTCCGGACCTTAAATCCTCGGCAGTAAATGCCGGATTTGTACACGGGGCACAGCCAATGCTCGGATATCCTTGATCGTGCAACACATTATACGTTAGCTCATGTTTGCTCGTATATCTCCAAATATCCTTCCATGTCCAATGAATAAGGGGGCAAACTTTTATTGATTGGAACTTATCATCTTTGTTCAAAAAGTTCGTGTTTTTTCTGGTCGGCGATTGCTCTCTCCTTAACCCTGAAATCCAAGCAGGATACTCAGCCATCACTTCCTGCAGGGGAAGAATCTTCCGGATGTGGCAGCAACTTTGGGGATCTCTTTCCCATAGATTGTCGCCGTGAATATTACCTTGCTCCTCAACGGTTAGAGAAGGTTTTTTCAACACAATATTTAAATCAGGATAGCGTTCTTTTACCCGATCTATCGTTTCATATGTTTCCTTAAAGTGAAGTCCTGTATCCAGAAAAACAATCGTTGCATCTTTTTTAACTTTGCTGATTAGATCAATGAGAACAATACCTTCAATACCAAAGCTGCAGGCATAGACAAGATTCTCGCCATAGTGGCTATATGCCCAATCCAAAACAGATAATGCTCCTTTATACGTTTCATCTATTTCAAAGGACTGCTCCGTATCTTCCCATGTTTTAAATGTTAAAATAATAATCCCTCCTACTCCCAAAAGTTGATTCTTTCCATCATATGTTTCTTCAATGGGATATCAACCTAGAAATTGATTTTTCATGTTAATTATCCGTTATCTTTATTTATATCTTCCCAGTACTCCCTTGTAAATAAAGTAATCCTTCAATCAGCGTGGACGAATAGGATATGAAGTGGAGGCATTGCAACAGTATACCTGAGAAAAGCCTTCCTGCATTAATCCCAACCTATCTTCGCAGATTTCCCGGAATACTTGAGATTGGGGTCTTACTAAAGATGAGGATCGAGATATGAACCCTATCTTTTTAAAATGAAAGATATTTTACTGGAAGCAGCACCTTGCAATAAATTGCAGGCTGCCGGGCTTCAGGAGGTCTAAAGTCCCTCTGACTCTCTTGATTAACAATCTATTAATGATGTTATTTTATCATAATTCGGCTAATAGTCAATCCGACTGTTTTAATAAGTTTTGTGCGAATTTCATAAAACAAAATTAAACGGATATATTCAGAAAAATAGGAAAACAGAGAGATTATATAGAAATTTAATCCTTTAAAATATTATTATATGAATATTCGCTAAAAAACCGCTTCAAATAAAAGAAGCGGTTTGTTCTCAGCTTTTCATCCATTCTCTTGAGTCAGGATTGTTTCTCCATGTCTTTAATTTATGTATTTCGTTTTCTGTAACGAAACCTTCTTCAACTCCTACTTTTATTAACGTATCGTAGTCTGTCAATGAAGTATAGGAGATTCCTTCGTTTTCAAATGCGATGCCTGCTTTATCGAATCCGTAAGTAAAGATGCTTAATACTCCGAGGACTTCACAGCCTGCCTGTTTTAAAGCATTTGCCACTTTAATGACACTTCCGCCTGTAGAAATGAGGTCCTCAATGATGACCACTTTCTGGCCATCTGTAGCTTTTCCTTCAATTTGATTTCCTTTTCCGTGGCCTTTAGGCTTGCTTCTGACATAGCTCATCGGCAGACCGAGGCGGTCACTTAAAAGTGTCGCATGGGGAACACCGCCTGTTGCAGCGCCTGCGATCATCTCCACATCCGGAAACTTCTCTTCAATTATTGCTTTGAAGCCTTCGGCAATATCATTTCTTACTTCAGGATAAGAAATCGTTATCCTGTTATCACAGTAGATTGGCGACAGCATTCCGCTTGTCCACGTAAATGGATCATTCGGTTTTAAAAAAACAGCTTCTATATTTAATAAGTGCTTTGCAATAAGTTCTTTCACATTGATCCCTCCCAGCCTGATTTTACCTGCCTGTAAGCTTGAATTGGGTCGGCAGCTTTTGTAATCGAGCGGCCGACCACAATATGAGATACATTTTTTTCTCTTGCATAAGCAGGCGTTGCAATTCTTACTTGGTCGTCTGCTTGATCTGATTCAAGCCGAATACCAGGAGTTACTGTTAAAAATGAGTCTGAAGTCACGCTGCGAATCGCTTCAGCTTCATGAACAGAACAAACAACCCCGTCTAAGCCGCTTTCAAAAGCCATTTGGCTGTAATGCAATACCGTTTGCTCTAAGCTTTTTCCAATAAGCAGCTCATCATTTAACATCTGTTTTGACGTGCTCGTTAGCTGGGTAACAGCGATTAAAGATGGTCTTGTTTTCCCTTCAGATGTTCCTGCTGTTAATCCTTCTAATGCCGCTTGCATCATTTTTTTTCCGCCTGCCGCGTGTACGTTCACCAAGTCGACACCAAGCTTCGCTAAGCCATGCATCGCCTTTTTCACTGTGGTTGGTATATCATGCAGCTTTAAATCCAAAAAAATTCGGCAGTTTCTATCCTTCAATAAGTGAATGACTTGAGGGCCTTCCTGGTAGAACAGCTCCATACCAACCTTGACATAGAGATCTTCTCCCTTGAAGCGATCTAAAAAGGACAGGGTTTCATTTACTGTTGAAAAATCAAGTGCGATGATTGGCAGATTCTGCTTCAAGTTTCCAGCTCCTTCCGATACAATCCCGGGCAGACGAGTATCCATACTTTTTCAATACATTTGGGAGTTCATCAATAATTTCAGGACAAACAAACGGGTTCACAAAGTTCGCTGTACCTACAGCAACCGCACTTGCACCAGCAAGTAGAAACTCTAGGACATCTTCAGCCGATTGAACCCCGCCCATTCCGATAACAGGAATTTTCACTGCCTGGCTGACTTCATAAACCATTCGAACGGCGACCGGCTTGACAGCAGGTCCGGACAATCCACCCGTACCATTGGCAAGAATCGGTTTTCCGTTCTTTAAATTCAGCCTCATACCCACCAATGTATTGATCAATGTAAGTCCATCAGCACCTGCGTCTTCAATTGCTTTTGCCATTTCGGTAATGCTGCTGACATTCGGCGACAGCTTCACATAGACGGGCACACTGGAAACATTTTTGACCGCTTTGGTTAATTCAGCAGCTGTTTCAGGAATTGTTCCGAAAGCAATCCCGCCAGTTTTTACGTTCGGGCAAGAAATATTCAATTCAAGTGCCTTTACATTTTTCGCTGTGCTGATTTCTTCAGCGACTTCTACATAATCCTCAAGCTGCGATCCGGCGACATTCGCAATGATTGGTAGATCATACTGCTCAAGCCAAGGAAGCTCATTTTCCATGACATGCTTCAGCCCGGGGTTTTGCAGCCCGATGGCATTGAGCATACCAGCTCCTGTTTCTGCGACACGCGGAGTCGGATTCCCATAGCGTGCATCTTTTGTCGTTGCTTTAATCATGATCGAGCCTAGAAGATTCAAATCATAGAATTTGGCAAATTCTTGCCCAAATCCAAAGCAGCCGGATGCCGGAATAATTGGATTTTTCAAATCTAAACCAGGCAATTGTACGTTCAGCATTACAGCAAGACCTCCTCTGCTTTGAAGACGGGGCCGTCAAGACAAACCTTGACATATGTCTTTTCACTTTGGTCTGTGTGGCATACACAGGCAAAGCATGCGCCTATCCCGCATCCCATTCGTTCCTCCATCGAAAGGTACACTTCACGATCCGGATATTTCATCTTGAGCGCCCGCAGCATCGGTGTTGGTCCGCATGCAAGCAGGTAATCAAAGTCCAGCTGTTCCTTGTCGATTACATCCGTTACGAATCCTTGAATACCGTGTGTCCCGTCTACCGTTGCTACGAAAGTTTCCCCAAGTTCTTTAAACTGGCGTTCAAAGAATACATCCTTTGCCGACTGAAAGCCGAGGACATGAGTCGCAAGGATCCCCTTACTTGTCAGCTGTTTGCTTAGTTCATAGAGAGGAGGCACCCCAACGCCTCCTCCGATGATCAAAGCTTTTTTGCCTTCTGTAAAGTTTTCAACATCGAATCCATTGCCAAGAGGACCAAGGACGTCCACTTGATCACCTCGTTTTTTTTCCGCCAGAAGACTTGTACCTTCTCCTTCCTTCCGGAATATCAGCGTAACTTCAGATTGATCATGATTTATTTCAGCTACACTGATCGGTCTTCTGAGCAGAGGTGTCATAGACTCACTGACTTTCAAGTGAACAAATTGCCCCGGTTTTTTAAAGTCTTGGACCATGTCTCCCTCTAAAATGAGCTTATATATATTGTCGGCAATACACTCATTTGAACCGACCGTTAATAATTCTTTTCTCATTTTGTAAGAGCCACCTCTTGATTGGATAAAGCGGCAGGCATGGCATCTGCACGGAATGTCATGCTCTCAAGCACTCGGAGAATTGCTTCTGCCGTGTCAAAAGAGGTCAGACAGGCAACGCCGTTTTCAACCGATTCCCTTCTGATTCGGAAACCGTCTGTTGCAGGCTGCTTACCTCTTGTCAATGTGTTAATAACGAATTGTGCATCGCCGTTGCGAATAACATCGAGAAGATTCGTACCTTCCTCGCCAATTTTGCCGACAATTTTTGCCGGAATATCATTTTGAGCTAAATAATCAGCAGTCCCTTTTGTTGCCAATATTTTATAGCCGATTGAATGGAAACGTTTAGCCAGCGCAAGGCCTTCTTCTTTATCTTTATCAGCTACTGTCAATAGCACAGAGCCGTCATTCGGTATTTGGATTCCGGAAGCGATCAGTCCTTTGTAAAGTGCTTTTTCTACAGTCATATCCTTGCCCATCACTTCGCCGGTTGATTTCATTTCAGGTCCGAGCGTAATATCTACACGTCTTAGCTTAGCGAAGGAGAAAACCGGAACCTTTACATACACCCCGTTTTGTTCCTTTTGCAAGCCTTCTGTGAATTGAAAGTCAGAAAGCTTATTTCCGAGGATGACTTTAGTTGCCAGGTTAGCCATCGGAATTCCGGTAATTTTGCTTAAGAATGGAACAGTTCGGCTGGACCTTGGATTTACCTCGAGTACATAAACTTCATCTTTCGTAAGAACAAACTGGATATTGAGAAGCCCTTTAATCTTTAAGCCTTTTGCCAACGAAATCGTATGTGCTTCAATTTTTTTCTTAATCTCTTCAGACAGCGTCTGTGGAGGATAAACAGCGATGCTATCTCCTGAATGGACGCCCGCACGTTCGATATGCTCCATAATTCCCGGGATCACAACAGTTTCCCCGTCTGATATCGCGTCAACTTCGATTTCTTTTCCGGTTAAATATTTATCGATCAGGACGGGATGCTGCGGATTGACCCTAACTGCATTCTCCATGTAATGAAGCAGGTCGCTTTCTTGATACACGATTTGCATCGCCCTGCCGCCAAGTACATAAGAAGGCCGGACGAGGACTGGATAACCGATTTCTTTTCCGATTGCGACAGCTTCAGGGACAGAAGTTGCCGTTTTTCCAAGAGGCTGCGGGATATTCAAGTAATTCATCAATTGTTCAAACTTGTCGCGATTTTCCGCCTTGTCCATGTCTTCCAATGATGTTCCAAGAATTTTTACTCCTCTGTTCGCAAGCTCATCAGCGAGGTTTATTGCCGTTTGCCCGCCAAATTGCACAACAACTCCTTCTGGCTTCTCAAGATCAATAATGTGCATTACATCTTCAATCGTCAACGGTTCAAAATACAGCTTGTCAGAAATACTGAAATCTGTGGAAACCGTTTCGGGATTGTTATTTACTATGATCGCTTCGTAGCCGGATTGTTTAATTGCCCATACAGAGTGGACGGTCGCGTAATCGAATTCAACTCCCTGACCGATACGTATCGGACCGGATCCAAGTACTAGAACGCTCTTTTTATCCGTTACAACTGATTCATTTTCTTCTTCGTACGTGCTGTAAAAATAAGGCGTTTCAGATTCAAACTCAGCTGCACATGTGTCCACCATTTTATAAACAGGCGCAATCTTTAATTCTTTTCTTAGCTGATAAATTTCTCTTTCTGTCATATCCCATTCTCTGCTGATATAAATATCGGAAAAACCCAGCTTCTTCGCTTCCGTCAGAACCGCCGCATCACCTTTAGATTCTTTTAAACTCTTCTCAAATTCGACGATGCCAGCTATTTTATTTAAAAAGAAACAATCAATTTTTGAAAAGTCATGAAGCTGATGGGTCGTGTAGCCTCTGCGTAAAGCTTCAGCAAGATAGAAAAGTCTTTCGTCCCCAGCTTTTCTAATCCGCTTCTCAAGCACCTCGTCAGTAATGTCAGAAGGATTCTTCAATTCGAGATGGTACACATCTGCCTCAAGCGAACGTACAGCCTTTAACAGCGATTCCTCAAGGTTTCTCCCGATCGCCATTACTTCTCCTGTAGCTTTCATTTGCGTACCGAGCTTCCTGTTTCCGGACTCAAATTTATCAAAAGGCCAGCGCGGTATTTTTGAAACGACGTAGTCAAGGGCCGGTTCAAAGCACGCGTAAGTTTTCCCGGTAACCGGGTTCATCATTTCATCGAGCGACAAACCTACCGCAATTTTAGCCGCAAGCTTGGCAATCGGATAACCGGTCGCTTTTGAAGCAAGGGCAGATGAACGGCTCACCCTTGGATTAACTTCGATAATGTAGTATTGAAAGCTGTAAGGGTCAAGAGCTAGCTGAACGTTACAGCCGCCCTCAATTCCAAGCGCGCGAATGAGCTTCAGAGACACATTTCTCAGCAGCTGATATTCCCTATCGCTTAAGGTCTGGCTCGGTGCGACGACGATGCTGTCACCTGTGTGAATACCGACCGGATCAATATTTTCCATGTTACAAACGACAATGGCATGATCATTGCTGTCGCGCATCACTTCATACTCAATCTCTTTAAATCCAGCGATACTTTTCTCAAGCAAGCATTGATGAACCGGACTTAATTTTAATCCGTTTTCGACGATTTCCTCTAATTCTTCCTGATTGGAGCAAATTCCTCCTCCTGTCCCCCCTAGTGTATAGGCAGGTCTGACGATAACAGGAAAACCAATTTTGTCGACAAAATCGTTTGCTTCAGCCAAGTTGTGAATAATTTCGCTTTCCGGTACAGGCTCATTTAGTTCCCTCATTAAGCTACGAAAAAGATCTCTGTCCTCCGCTTTTTGAATAGCTGACAGCTTTGTACCCAAAACTTCAACTCCGCTTTCTTGCAATACGCCAAGCTCTGAAAGCTCAACCGCCAAATTCAGTCCGGTTTGGCCTCCCAGGGTTGGGAGTATAGCGTCCGGCTGTTCTTTGCGGATGATCCTGGTGACAGATTCTGACGTAAGCGGCTCAATATATACTTTGTCAGCCATTTCTGTATCAGTCATAATCGTTGCCGGGTTGGAATTGACGAGGACAACTTCATAGCCTTCTTCCTTTAAAGCGATACACGCCTGAGTTCCGGCATAGTCAAATTCAGCTGCCTGTCCAATGATGATTGGTCCTGATCCGATGACAAGAATCTTTTTAATATCTAAACGCTTCGGCATTATACGACCCCTTCTTTCTCTGTTGTTTCAATCATTTCAATAAATTGATCGAATAAATGATTGGCATCCTCCGGCCCCGGAGATGCTTCCGGATGATATTGAACCGTAAAGGCTGGCAGCTCTTTATGCTTCAATCCTTCGATAGTTCCGTCATTTAAAGCGGTATGTGTAATTTCAAGCGGTGTGTTTTCGATGGAAGACACAGTATATCCATGGTTTTGTGCTGTCAGGGCAACCTTCCCAGTTGAAAGCTCCTTGACGGGATGGTTTGATCCGCGATGTCCGAATTTCATCTTTTCAGTAGTTGCGCCGCACGCAAGAGCAAACAGCTGGTGTCCAAGGCAGATTCCAAACATCGGAACTTTCCCCAAAATACCTTGAATCATTTCGACAGCTTCCGGAACGTCCTCTGGATCGCCAGGGCCGTTTGATAGCATGATGCCATCAGGCTTCAGCTGAAGAATTTCGTCTGCGGTCGTATTATAAGGAACAACAATGACATCACAGTTTCGTTTATTAAGCTCCCGCAGAATTCCGTGCTTCATGCCGAAATCTGCCAAAACAATCCGCTTGCCTCTTCCAGGGCTTGGATATGCTTTCGAGGTTGACACTTGACTTACCTGATCAGTTGGGAGCACCGTTTCTTTTAGTTTTTTCACAACATCTTCCGGGTTCTCATCTACTCCGGTAAACATACCTTTTAAAGCACCGTGCTGCCTAATCAAACGTGTCAGCTTTCTTGTGTCAATTCCGGCTAAACCGGGGATGTTTTTTAGCTTTAAATATTCATCCAATGTGTAAGCAGAACGAAAATTGGATGGTAGTTGACATAATTCTTTTACAATTAACCCTTTTACGAAAGGAGTTATCGTTTCAAAGTCGTCACGGTTAATGCCGTAGTTTCCGATTAATGGGTACGTAAAAGTAACGATTTGCCCGCAGTAGGATGGATCGGAAAGAATCTCTTGATATCCTGTCATTCCCGTATTAAAAACAACTTCTCCAATACTGTTTTCTAAGCTTCCAAATGCGGTTCCTTCAAATATTTCCCCGTTTTCCAATACTAGATGCCTTTTCATGCCAGTACACTCTCCTCTTTATACACGAGTTTTCCGGATGCAATCGTTGCAGCCGGCCAGCCAAAGCAGCTGATGCCGTCAAAAGGTGTATTTTTCCCTTTTGAGTTAAAAGTTTGTTTATCAATTTTTGCGTCCTTGTTTATATCAATAAGCGTCAGATCCGCAATGCCCCCGACAGAAATCGTGCCATACGGAAGATTGAACGCCTCGCAAGGCTTCACTGTTAAGTAATCAATCAGCTGTTTCAAAGACCATGTTCCATTTTTCACAAAATGGGTATAAAGCAGCGGGAAAGCTGTTTCAAGTCCTACGATGCCGAATGGGGCGAGCTCCATTTTCACCTGCTTCTCTTCCTCAGTGTGAGGTGCATGGTCGGTCGCGATAAAATCAATCGTCCCATCAAGCAGTCCTTCAATTAAAGCTTCCCGGTCTTCCGTGCTTCTAAGAGGAGGATTCATTTTATAATTTGTATCCAATCCAGGGATGTCCTGGTCTGTTAGAAGCAAGTGATGCGGTGTAACCTCCGCTGTCACACGGATTCCTGCTTTTTTAGCGTCCCTGACTACACGAACCGATTCTTTTGTGCTGATATGGCATACATGGTAATGGCAGCCTGTTGCTTCAGCGAGCAAAACATCTCTTGCAATTTGTACAGATTCACAGATGGAGGGGATTCCGTTTAACTGATGTTTTTTGGCAAATCCCCCTTCGTGCACACTCCCGCCGTAGATCAGCGAGTTATCTTCGCAATGTGCAACAATCGCCATATCAAGGCTTGCTGCCTTTTTCATCGCTTCATACATCATTCCCGCAGACTGAATGCCTACTCCGTCATCGGTAAAAGCGAATGCACCTAATTTTTTTAATGCCGCAAAATCCGTCATCTCTTTTCCGGTTTGTCTGATCGTAATCGCTGAATACGGTAAAACTCGGGTGACAGCTGAAGCTTTTATACGATCATTGACGAGCTCCAGGTTTTCTATTGTATCCGGAACAGGACGCGTGTTCGGCATAGCAGCGATTGTTGTAAAACCGCCTTTTGCCGCCGCTTTTGTCCCTGTTTCGATTGTTTCTTTTTTCTCGCCGCCAGGTTCCCGCAAATGCACATGCAAATCTACAAACCCGGGGGCAACAAGTAAGCCTTCAGCTTCGATTACTTGCTCTTCTTTGGTCGGTGAAAGAGAGCCAATTTCTGTTATTGTGTTGCCTTCAACTCGAATATCCTGTTTGATTTTATTCCCTTCTTCATTTAATACCCATCCGTTTTTAATGAGATATGACATAATGATCCGCTCCTTTTGTTTCGATTATTTTTTCTTGTAATGCTTTTTTCAATACGGCCATTCGAATGTAAACGCCGTTTTCCATTTGTTTGAAAATCCTTGAGTTAGGAGCTTCGACAAGATCGCTGTCGATTTCGACACCCCGATTGACAGGTGCCGGATGCATAATGATTGCTTCATTTTTCATTTGAGCGGCTCTAGTCTTTGTGAGGCCATAGTCAGAAAGATAATCTGTCATGTCATTGTGGGACTGGTGCCTCTCATGCTGAATTCTAAGCAGCATCACCACATCGGATTGCTTTACCGCTTCGTCCGTTGGTGCAAACCGGCCATAGGTATTCTTACTGTCCTGCCAATATTCCGGGCCAGAGAACAAAACCTTTGCTCCGAGCCTTGAGAGAACCTCTGCGTTTGACCTCGCCACCCGGCTGTGCTTGACATCTCCGTGTATCGAAACGGTTAATCCATGAAAGCTTCCAAACTCTTCATGAATGGTCATTAAATCAAGCAGGGATTGCGTCGGATGCTGGCCGCAGCCGTCACCCGCATTAATCACAGGGATCGCAATATTTTTCAGATCATCATAATAGTTATCTTGGCTGTGCCTGATGACACAGGCCTCAACACCGATGGATTCCAGTGTTTTTACCGTGTCGTATAAACTCTCTCCCTTTTGGACGCTCGTGCTCGTGCTATCCAAATTTAGTACATTCATTCCGAGACGTTTTTCAGCGACCTCAAAGCTAAACCTCGTTCTTGTGCTTGGTTCAAAAAAGAGATTTGCCACAAATCGATTTTTCAAAGATTCATCAGGTTTGCCGTTCTTCAACTTTTTCGCTTCAATGATTAGTTCATTAATTTCCTTTGTTGAAAGCTCATTCATCGCTGTGATATTTGCCATTTTAATTTCCCCCTTTGGATTTTCCGCACAAGGTACAAAAAGCACCCCGGGCTAAAATTGCTCTAGGGTGCTTTTTAGGAGAGCATACACGTGCCTCCTTCACCCTTTAAAGCCTCACTGGACTTTTTTTAAAAGGTTAAACAATATCTTGACTTTCATTTTCAGTTACAGTGCCTTTCCCAGGCAAAGCGAGATTAAGAACGACTCCAATAATTGCAGAAAGCGCCATGCCGGTTAGTTGAAACTTAGAGATTTGGATGAATGCTCCACCGACTCCTATAACCAGAATAACGGATGAAATAATGAGATTTCGTTTGACTTCAAGGTTAATTCTGTTGTCGATCAGCATTCTTAGGCCGCTTGAAGCGATAATTCCGAAGAGAAGGAATGATACCCCTCCCATTACCGGTGTCGGAATCGAGCTGATCAATGCTGATATTTTGCCGACAAAGCCGAAGCAAAAGGCAAGAACAGCCGCACCCCCGATAATAAATACGCTAAATACTCTCGTGATCGCTAGAACCCCAATATTTTCCCCATAGGTTGTTGTTGGCGGTCCGCCGATGCAGGCAGCCATCATTGTCGCCACGCTGTCGCCAAAAATTGAGCGGTGCAGGCCAGGCTTTTCAATGAAGTTTGTGCCGACAACCTTGCTTAACACCATTTGATGACCTATGTGCTCAGACATGGTTACGAATGCAACAGGCACCATGGCAGCTCCGATAAGTAATGTTGTAAGCGATGGTGTGTAATCAACAAACGGAAAGACAAACTCGGGAACACTGATCCAATTTGCGTCTATCACCTGTTGAAAATTGACAATTCCCTGAGTCAGGGCAAACAGATACCCGCCGATAATGCCGATAAGAACCGGTATCAGACTAAAGAAGCCTTTTAAAAAAATTGCGCAAACGACAGTTAACAGAAGGGTGAAGCCGGCGACGGCAAAATATTTTAGGCTATAGACCGGGTCGCCTGAGCTGGTGTCGTACATCGCCATATCTACCGCAGTTGGTGCAAGACCGAGCCCGATCACGATAATGACCGGACCGACAACGATTGGCGGCAGCAGATTCATTAGCCAGCCTGTTCCCAGCTTCTGGATCAAAAGAGCGATCAATCCGTAAACAATCCCGGCCATAAAGGCGCCTATCATAGCAGCTCCCGGCCCACCGGCTGCCTTCGCGCCTAAGATCGGTGCAATAAATGCGAAGGAAGAGCCCAAGTATGCCGGAATCTGCCCTTTTGTAATGATTATATAAGCAAGTGTTCCAAGACCGCTTGATACAAGAGCAACCGCAGGACTTAATTCAACAAGCTTCGGAACTAAAATCGTGGCGCCAAACATCGCGAATAAATGTTGAAGGCTGAAGGTTAACCAGTTAAACGGTGTTGGTATGTCGCGAACCCCTAAAACCACATGTTTTTGTTTCATCATTTTTCCTCCTGCATCTGCTCCGATGTAATGTCTGCAAAAAAAAACTCTCTGCCTGAAGGCAAAGAGGTACATTAAGAATTCACTCAAGTTCTTTAGTGAATTCTTTGTTCCCCCTTTGCAAACTCACAGGATTGCCATTAAAAAGGGTTTTTATTCATTTTCATAAATTGCAACTTTATCAAATTGATCTGATTCTACCAGGTGGACCATAACCTTCTCTGTTTTAGCTGTCGGAATGTTTTTGCCGATATAGTCAGCTCGGATCGGAAGCTCCCGATGGCCGCGGTCAACCAAAACCGCAAGCTGGATCGCTGAAGGCCTTCCTTTATCAACTAAAGCATCCATCGCAGCTCGAATCGTTCTGCCTGTGTACAACACATCATCAACGACGATAATTTTTTTATCCGTTATATCAAACGGAATGTTGCTGCCTTTGACGAGGGGTTCTTCGTTAGCTGTTTTTTTCGTTAGATCGTCTCGGTAAAGGGTAATATCAAGCTCGCCTACTTTGACGGATGTACCTTCAATTTGTTCGATTCGGGCTGCAAGCCGTTTGGCTAAATAAATACCGCGGGTTTTAATTCCGACGAGAATGCAATTATTCATACCCTTATTCCGCTCAATCATTTCATGAGCAATTCTGGTCAAAGCCCTTCTTATTGCTTGTTCATCTAAGATGACTGCTTTTTCCGACATAATCAACACCTCACTCCAAAAAAACCTCTTGCTTTAGAGGCAAGAGGAAGGGACAGACTGCACACGTCTGCAAAACCGTTATCCTTCTCAGCCTCTCTGGACTGTGTTAAAGAAACTATTCAACTATAATTAGTATTCCAGAAGTTAATTCGCTTGTCAATTATTTTTTCCTGATCGACTCAAGAAAAAGCTCCATATCTTGAGGCAGCTGCGCCTCAAACTCAAGATATTCTTCCGTTTTGGGATGGTGAAAACCAAGAACTCCTGCATGCAGGACCTGTCCGGGAAAATGAACCGTTTTACGCGGGCCGTATTTTGGATCTCCAGCGAGCGGATAACCGATATATTTCATGTGAACACGAATTTGATGGGTCCTTCCCGTTTCAAGACGGCATTCAACAAAAGTAAATTCATCGAATCTCTCTAGTACATGGAAATGAGTTACCGCATGCTTGCTGTTTTCTCTTGTGACCGTCATACTTTGACGGTCTTTTTTATCTCTTCCGATCGGTGCATCGATCGTTCCATCATCGTGTGGAATCGTACCGTGAACGACTGCTTTGTATCTCCGCGTGACCGTCCGGTTGACGAGCTGATTCACCAATGATTCATGAGCCGTATCATTTTTAGCCACCATTAAAAGCCCTGATGTATCTTTATCGATCCGGTGGACAATCCCGGGGCGCATGACACCATTTATGCCGGATAAATCCTTGCAGTGGGCCATGAGCCCATTTACTAACGTGCCTGAAAGATGGCCCGGTGCAGGGTGGACAACCATTCCTCTAGGTTTATTTACGACGAGGACATCTGCATCTTCATAATAAATATCAAGGTCCATCTTCTCGGGCTCAATATCCGCTGGCTCCGGCTCAGGAACGAAAACAGACACAGTATCTCCTAGCTGTATTTTATAATTTGATTTGACAGGTCTTTCGTTCACCTTGACATTGCCTTCTTTCACCCACTGCTGAATGAGCGTGCGCGACCATTCTTCTCCTTCTGCCGATAAATATTTATCAATCCGTTCGCCTTCATCACTAGCTAATACGTTAAATACATGCGACTCCATCTATTATTCAGACTCCTTCGTTTTCTTTTCTGTCAACATTTGTATAAAAAGCAGTCCGACTCCGATACATAAAGATGAATCTGCAACGTTAAAGATAGGAAAATGATAATTAACAATAATGACGTGAACAAAGTCAACCACTTCTTGTCTGAACACCCGATCAATGAAGTTTCCTACTGCTCCTCCGAGCATTAACCCTAATGAAATGCCGAGCCATTTATTCTGCTTTGCATGTTTTTGCATATAATATATGATAAATACAATCACAAGACATGTAATGCCGTAAAAAAACCACATTTGTCCCGGCAGTATCCCCCAAGCAGCTCCTGTGTTTCTATGGGAGGTTATGTATAACACTTGATCAATAATTGGAATGCTTTCTCCAAAGTACATGTTTCTAACGACGAGCCACTTCGTTAATTGATCAAGGCCGATAATTAGTAAAGCTGCGAGATAATAATAAAGCACAAATGTTCCTCCATTGTCTTTTTAATCAATCATATGAATTTTATCACATATAAAGATTTTAGCCAAAGCAATTTCATTGACAACACAGTGCTTGCAAGCTATTTAGTTATATAAGGCTTCGTCTTCGTATGTTTCTGATACGGGCCACACAGGCAAAGTTTTTTTCTCAAATTGGGCATGATAACGAAAGTCTTCATAGGTTCGCGCGGTAGGAAGGACAGATAGCTTTTCAAACGGGAGCTCAGCGCCGGTTTCTTCGCACATGCCAAAGCCGCCGTGTTCCATCTTGTCGAGAGCAAGAAGGACATCCTGAAGTTCTTCTTTAATATGATGCATTAAAGTCGCTTTTTTGTATAAATTGCTTTCTGATTGATTCGAGGGACTGTCGAATAAAGAATACTCGAATAGTCTGGATTGGAGCTCTTCTTTCATTTGAAGCAGTTCATTGCGGATCGGTTCCATCTCATGATTCATCAACCTTCTTCAGCTCCTGTTCATGAAGTCGTACTTATATTGTTGCCTTAAATTTAAATCTGAAGCTGAAAAGATATTTCCTTCCGTACTAAACGCTGTCATGTTTGGCAAAGAACATTTATTAGTTCACGCTGGAGAGAGATCGCAGCATAAAAAAAGCGTACGGCGGGAAAGCCGTTACGCTTTTTTTCTTAAGCTGGGTAATATTTGTTTACAATATCGGCGCAGCGAGGGCACAGCTCAGGGTGATTAACATCCTGCCCCACTTCCTTCGAAACCATTCTGCATCGCTGGCACGTTGTTCCTTCCGCAGGAGTGACGAGAATTTTTCCTGCTTCATATTCGAGCGCTTCTTCCGGCGCTTGGTCAGGAGATCCTGCAACCTTCCAATCAGAAACGATAAAGAGCTGTTTGAGATCTTCATTGATGCTCTCAAATAGAGCCTTCGTTTCTTGAGTCGGATACATTGTAACGCTTGCCGCTGATGATTTGCCGATTATTTTTTCGTTTCTTGCCTCTTCCAACGCTTTTAATACATCGCCGCGGTATTTCATAAAACGGTCGAATTTTTCTTCAATCTGATCTGCATTATCAATCGTTTTGCTTTCAGGCATATCAACGAGCTGAACACTTTTTTCGCTTACGAATGACAAATGCTTCCATATTTCGTCTGTCGTGTGCGGCAAAATAGGCGCAGTCAGTTTCACAAGCGCGAGTAACGTTTCGTAGAAGACTGTCTGCATGGCTCTGCGGTCTTTATGATCCACGTGCTCGATATAGACCACATCTTTTGCGAAATCAAGATAGAAGGAGCTTAGCTCAATCGCGCAGAAATTATGAATGCTATGGTAAATGGACGCAAATTCATAATTGTCGTAAGCCGTTTTTACTTTGTCGATCAGCTGATTCAGCTTGATTAAAATATATTGGTCAACCTCGCGCAGATTTTCATGTGCAACGGAATCCTTTGCCGGGTCAAAGTCAGCAAGGTTTCCGTGCAAGAAACGGAAGGTATTGCGGATTTTTCGGTAGACTTCCGCAACCTGCTTCAATATATCATCAGAAACACGAACATCCGCCTGATAGTCGACTGATGATACCCAGAGCCTCAGGATGTCTGCACCAAGCTGCTTCATTACTTTCGCTGGTACCACTACATTGCCAAGTGATTTGCTCATTTTACGACCATTTCCGTCTAACGCAAACCCATGGCTTAGAATTCCTTTATATGGTGCTTTTCCTGTCACAGCTACAGCAGTTGACAAGGAGGAGTTGAACCATCCTCTGTATTGATCTGATCCTTCCAAATAAAGATCAGCCGGTCTTACAAGGTCATCGCGTTCTTCCAACACGCCTTGGTGAGATGATCCAGAATCAAACCAAACATCCATGATGTCCTGTTCTTTTGTAAACGTTCCATTTGGACTTCCAGGATGAGTAAATCCTTCAGGCAGCAGCTCGGCAGCTTCTTTTTCAAACCAAATGTTTGATCCGTGCTCTCTGAATAGTGATGAAACATGGGCAATTGTTTCGTCTGTAATAATAGGCTCTCCATCTTCCGCATAAAATACCGGAATCGGAACTCCCCATGCCCGCTGTCTTGAAATGCACCAGTCACCTCTGTCACGTACCATGTTGTAGAGGCGTGTTTCTCCCCAAGCAGGAATCCATTTAGTTTCTTTTACAGCTTCCAGCAGGTCACTTCTAAAATCCTTTATGGAAGCAAACCATTGGGCAGTCGCCCGGAAGATTGTCGGTTTTTTCGTTCTCCAATCATGAGGATACGAGTGAGTGATAAACTCAAGCTTTAATAAAGCACCTTTTTCCTGCAAATTTTCCGTGATCGATTTATTGGCTTCATCATAGAACAAGCCTTCAAATCCCGGAGCTTCAGACGTCATATTTCCTTTCTCATCGACCGGGCAGAGAACGTCTAATCCGTAGCGCTGTCCGATAATAAAGTCATCCTCACCATGTCCGGGAGCAGTATGGACACAGCCGGTTCCCGCATCGGTCGTTACGTGGTCACCGAGCATGATTAGCGAATCTCTGCCGTAAAGCGGATGTGCGGCAACTGCATGATCCAGCTCTTTTCCTTTAAAGGTTTTTACAACTTGAGCATCTTCGAATGCCAATGTCTTCGTTACTTCTTCTACCAAAGCGCTGGCTGCAACGTACCGTGCTCCATCCACTTCAACTACGCTATATTCCAATTCAGGGTGAACCGCGATTCCAAGGTTTGCTGGAATTGTCCATGGTGTTGTTGTCCAGATGACGATCTTATCGCCTGCATTAAGAACACCTTTCCCGTCTTTCACCTCAAAGGCAACGTAGATCGACGGAGATCGTTTGTCCTGATACTCAATTTCCGCTTCCGCCAAAGCAGACTCACTGGAAGGTGACCAATAAACAGGCTTTAATCCTTTGTAAATATAGCCCTTCTTCGCCATTTCACCAAAAACAAGGATCTGATTCGCCTCATATTCCGGTTTTAACGTGACATATGGATTTTCCCAATCCCCTCTGACTCCGAGCCGTTTAAACTGTTCTTTTTGCCCTTTAATTTGCTTCCAGGCATATTCCTCACACAGCTTGCGAAAATCGGCTACACTCATTTCTTTACGTTTCACCTTTTTGTTCTTCGTTAAAGCAGTTTCGATTGGAAGTCCGTGTGTATCCCAACCGGGAACATATGGAGCATTAAAGCCGTTCATTGATTTATAACGGACAATCATATCCTTTAAGATTTTGTTGAGCGCATGGCCCATGTGAATGTCGCCATTTGCATATGGCGGTCCATCGTGGAGTACGAATTTCGGCCGGTCTTTCGTACGCTCTTGAACTTGCTTATAAATCCCTTGTTCTTCCCAAACTTTTTGGATCTCTGGCTCTTTATTCGGAAGATTTCCCCTCATCGGAAAATCGGTCTGCGGCATAAGCAGCGTATCTTTGTAATCCATTTTCATTCCTCCAAGCTTTCTTTAAAATTTACAAAAAAATAAAAAAAGCCCTCTCATCCCTAAAAAGGGACGAGAAGGCTTCTCGCGGTACCACCCTTCTAGACAGAAAAAAACTTCTCCCTGTCCACTTAAGCATCGTAACGTGATGAGACGTCCTTTCCTACTAACGTCAGAAAGGAAGCTAAAGAGATGATCCTGCAATATCAAGCAATCCCGGGCTTCCACCATCCCCGAGTCTCTTTTGATTGCTTTTAAGAAATTGCACGTTCTCCGTCAGGCGCATGTTATTATCATAATTACTGTAATATCCGTATAAGTTATTTTATGAAGGTATTATATTCGCTTTCTTTTTAAAAAGTCAAGCAACACATAAAAAATTATTCTTTTTCTTCAAACACGGCATCTACTTCATATTCAAGCAGATGATCCCAGTCATCATTTTTCAACAGATCGAGTTGAGCTTCAATCAACATTTGGAACCGTGTCCTGAACACCTTGGACTGCTTTTTCAATTCTTCGATTTCCATTGCTATTTTTCTTGATTTAGACAATGATTCATTAATAATGCGGTCGGCATTTTTTTCTGCTTCACGCACAATCAGCTTTGCTTCTTTTTGTGAATTTCGTTTAACATCCTCAGCTGCCTCTTGTGCAACGAGAATGGATTTATTTAAGGTTTCTTCTATACTGGAGAAATGCCCGATTCGCTCGTCAAGCTCGTTGACTTTTTTCTCCAAATCATTCTTTTTTCGCAGGATGATTTCATAATCTTTTCTGACTTGAAGCAAAAACTCGTTGACTTCATCTTCATCATACCCGCGAAATGCTTTTGTAAACGTCTTATTATGGATATCATTCGGTGTTAACGGCATCATGCCACCTCCGCTTATGTATTAAAAGAATTTCTCTACTCCACATTATAAAACAAAAAAACGTGTAAATGGGTAAATCCGTTAAAAAGCTTACAGTTGTTTTTCGATTGACAGCTTCCATTTATCCTTTTTTGTCTTTCCTTCAATGCTTGTCAGCTGGTATCTTCCATATCCCCTTACAGACAAGTAATCATTTTCCTCTAGTGTAAATGACGGGTCCTCAAGAGTACGCCAATTGACCTTGACAGCGCCGCTTTTAATCAAAGCCTGGCTTTTCTGCCTTGATTGCCTGATCATCGCAGAGCAAACGACATCCAGCCGCAAGGAAGAAACGATCTCATCCTTTCTTTCGACATGTTTATCGGGAGATTGAATGCACCCGAGCGAAATTTCTTTCACCGTGACCTTTGTTTTTCCGACTTGGGTAAATTGCATGTGCACGTAGTTGCTTATCTCCTTGGCGCAAATAAATTGAACGGTCTCGCCCGAAATAAGCAAATCGCCGAATTTTTCTCTTTTCAATCCTAGTCCCATTAAAGAGCCGAGCAACTGGCGATGTCCGATACTCGTAAATTTCTCAGGATAGATGACCTCAAACGCCTGAAGCTGAAAGTCTTCTTGTTCAGGTCTGTAATACTCCGGGTAAAGCAACGCCCTTTTTCTCTCTGACTCTTCGAAGCCTCCAAAGAATTCAACTTGAATTTCCCCGGTCCCGCCGATCACGGCTGAAAGAATATCCCGTTCTCTTGGATCTAAAAAATCCGTTAGCTTTGGCCGGTATTGTTCAGTGATGATGCTTTTCCATTCTAAAGCTTGATCAATAAAAGGCTGCTCTTCTTTTCGAAAATGCTGATATAGATTGTCCAATATGATCCCTTTCTAACTAAAAAATCCAATTATGCGAACAGGGACTTGGCGATCACCAAGTCCCGAAACAGATCGCTACATAAACATGAAGAAAACAACTCGAAGTCCCTCGCCTGCCATACGTAAAACTAAAATGGCGACAATCGGGGAGATGTCGATCATAGCAATTGGCGGAATAATTTTTCTGAATGGCTCAAGATACGGTTCACATATAGAGCCTAGGATTCGCCCAAAAGATGATTCTCTGGCATTGGGAAACCATGACAACAAAATATAAATAATGATCGCATACATATAAAAAGTAATTACAGTATCAAGTACTTGATAAAGCATCAGCATCTACAAATTACCACCTTTGATATTCTTCGTCGGCAGACATCAATTCTGAAATAGTGCCAGACACATCAACATTGTCAGGCGTACACAGAAAGATATCGGATCCAATCCGCTGGATATCTCCGCCTATGGCATACACAGTTCCGCTTAGAAAATCAACGATCCGTTTTGCCTGGTCATGCTGGATACGCTGGAGATTCACGACGACGGCACGCCTGTTTTTTAAATGGTCGGCAATTTCCTGGGCTTCCGCGTAAACTCTCGGTTCACTTAATACTACTTTAGAAGACTTTTGCACGCTTTGCAAGCTAACGACATTTTGCTTTCCCGCAGACCCGGGCTTGCCGCTACTATTGTATGTAGGCTTTTCTTTTTGCTCGCGAGGCTGTTCCCTTTCCTCCTGGTCACTATCGATATATTCATATTCATATTCTTCATCTTCCAATGAAAAGAAGCTTTTAAATTTATTTTTAATACTCATGAATTTGCACCTCCCGTTTGATTTCCTACGAGTGAAGAGCCGATGCGGATAAATGTCGCACCTTCCTCTACTGCGATTTTATAATCATTTGACATCCCCATTGACAACTCATGGCACGGGGCGTACGGCAGCTTCAGTGCTTGAACCTCCTGCCGCAGTGTTCTAAGCAGGCGGAAACAGCTCCTGATTTGCTCTTCATCCTCCGTGTGAGGCGCCATGGTCATCAATCCAACCACTCGTATGTTGGGAAAAGACTTTAGCTCTTTTAGAAAAGGAACGACTTCTTCCCTTGTCAATCCGTGCTTAGACGGTTCCATAGACGTGTTCACCTGCACAAAACAATCGACTGCAGAGCTTGCACGCTTATCAATCTCTTTTGCCAGCGACAACCGGTCAAGCGAATGAATATAGGCAACTTTCCCAATAATATTTTTTACTTTCCTTGATTGAAGAGAGCCGATAAAGTGCCATACAGGGTCGCTCCCGAGAATCTCCTGCTTGCGTAATAATTCATCGTCGCGATTTTCCCCAAGATGAACGATCCCCGCATCAAGTGCTTCTTTTGCCCGCTCGGGCGTTACGTATTTCGTAACTGCTATGATCGAAATCTCTTCTCGGTTTCTGCCTGACTTTTTACATACTTCGATTATTTCTTCGTTTATATGTCGTAACTGAGTTTGCACATCCACTTACTGTTATGCCTCCTTAAACCCTATAAAGGACATCATTCGTCCCGTTTTCCCTTTATCTCTCCGGTGGGAGAAAAAAAGTTCATCTTCACAGCTTGTACAAAGGGGACTAACCGCAATGTTCTGTTCCTTTATACCGGCATCAAGCAAAATGAGCCGATTGAGTTCTTTCAGGTTTAGCATATATTCGGTACTGTTCACTTCAGTAATTGCACTGTCTGTGTCAATAGAAAGCTGTTTCACCTTTTCAATAACCCTTTCATCCACCTTATAGCAGCAAGAACCAATTGAGGGTCCAATGACTGCTTGTATATCCTCCAGTCTTGATCCTTCAACCGTTTGCCAGGTCTTCGCCATTTTTTTGCCAATCTGAAGGACGGTTCCCTTCCAGCCAGCGTGGGCAATACCGGCAAGAGATTTGGCAGGGTCATAAAAATATAACGGAACACAATCTGCAAAGCATAATGCCAAAACCACATTTTTCTCGTTTGTATAAAGTCCATCCGTTGATTTTATTGCTGTGTCATAGATTTTGCTGCCTTTTCCGGCATCTTTTTTTGTAACACGTTGTATTGAATTTTCATGAGTCTGATCTGCAAAAACCCATGATTGCAAGGGGAAACCAAGACTTTGCGCGACAAGCTCCCTGTTTTTAATAACATTCTCATTTATGTCAAGAACATGGAGGCCTGTATTCAATGTTTGGAATGGAGAATCACTTACCCCTCCATTTTTTGTTGTCATTCCGCAAAGAACCTTGTTATGGTTCCACTTATCGAAAAGAAGAGTTGCTTCATTTTTTTGAATGAATGATATCTGACTGTTCATTCGATGATCCTCCTTTCGACAAACAACGCGAATCTTCCCATTATGCTCTTATATTACCACAATTTACGGTCTACAGTTAGCATCGATTTGCAAAAAAACGGGCGAATGAATAACGAATTAGCTTAATCGAACCAAAATCACATCTTCACCGATTTTCACAATATTTCGCCAAGGAATTAATATTTCCTCTTCTTTTCCAAAAAAACCGAGAACTCTTCCACTCCCGCCAATAATGATGGCCTGTATTTTTCCATTCGTTACGTTAATATCAATATCACCGATACTGCCGAGTTTTTTGCCGTTTGAAACGTCTACGACATCCTTCATTTGAAACTCAGAAATATTCATCATTTGACATGCCCTCCAATGAAATAAGCAATTATCACTATTATATGAATGGATACTTGAAGTGCATGCCAAAGGAATATGAATTTTATATTAATAAAATTTCATATTCTGGAAGAACCAATTGAACGCTGGGTTTTGAACAGATGTCTGATAGTTCTATAAGCTCTTAGCTTATAGAAAACGCTTTCGGAGTAAATCAATTCAATATATTGGAAGTTATATTACTTTATTTCCGTATCAATGATATAATGAAAAATATGGGAATTCGCTTATAAGAAAGGAGAGCAAATGATCGTGGCAATTAAAAAATTTCCAGTTGTTATATTGACTTTGGTTTCTGCCTTCCTCTTCTGCTCTATGTTGATCGCATCTTCACTCTCCCCAATATCTGAATCCGGGCCTAATGCGAATCAATTTGGCAGCGCGGGCATGTGGTCAGCTATTGGAACTGTGCTTGCTTTTTATATCCTGCCTTTAATTGCATATCTAGCAGGGTTAGATGCGATGAGATCCATCATGGCTGTATTATGTAGTTTCGGAGTGATGATAAACTTTGTGATCATTCCAGTAGTATTAGGGATATTTGCGAACAAAATGAATACTTCCTTAATAGTAGTCATAGCCCTTTGCTTCATTTTATTAATTATTAATACCGTTTGGTTTATCACAGCTTTCCGTTCATCATCAAAATCACACAGTGTTGCTTGATTTTATTATCATTCTAGGAAGCAGTAACTTGTATTTGGGGCATTATACAATTATTCTGATCATAAAAAAAGAGAGGGCAGTGTATCCTCTCTTTTATTGATGAATATTTTTATTCATTTGCTTAATTGCCGCTTTTTCCAGCCGGGAAACCTGAGCCTGTGAGATACCAATCTCTTCAGCGACTTCCATTTGCGTTTTCCCTTGAAAAAACCGTTTTCTGAGAATCATTTTTTCGCGTTCGCTTAATCTTCTCATTCCCTCTTTCAGAGCAAGCTCTTCGATCCACTGGCTGTCCTTATTTCTCTCATCGCTAATTTGATCCATCACATAAATCGGGTCTCCGCCATCGTTGTATATCGGTTCAAACAAAGACACAGGATCCTGGATGGCATCCATCGCAAATACGATTTCTTCGTGAGGAATATCAAGCACCTTTGCAATTTCTTCAGCTGTCGGCTCCCTGCTTGTCTCACTAATTAATCTTTCCCTGACTTGGAGAGCTTTGTAGGCAATGTCCCGCAATGATCTTGACACACGAATCGGATTGTTATCACGCAAGTACCTTCTGATTTCTCCAATAATCATAGGGACAGCATAGGTAGAGAACTTAACATTATGGCTTAAATCAAAATTATCAATCGATTTCATTAATCCTATGCAGCCCACCTGAAATAAGTCATCCACATACTCTCCTCTGTTGTTAAAACGCTGAATCACGCTTAATACAAGCCGCAGGTTTCCGTTAACCAGTTTTTCTCTAGCTGTATAATCCCCTTCGTCTTGCATCTGTTTGAAGAGTTTTCTCATCTCTTCATTTTTTAATACAGGAAGCTTGGAGGTATCTACCCCGCATATTTCGACCTTATTTCTCGACAATATCTTTCCCTCCCTACAGGAGCTCTGGTACAAAGTTAAGTATCTCCTTGAGTGGGAAAAATATGCACAAATGTCGATGAGAAAAAATTTCCTGCCCGAAATAAGGGGTTATACCATTTTATTAAATTCCTTTCTCAGCCTCTTAATTATTCTTTTCTCCAGCCTTGATATGTAGGACTGAGAAATCCCCAGCATGTCTGCCACATCTTTTTGCGTTTTCTCTTCTTCTCCTACCAGCCCGAACCTAAGCTCCATAATTTGTTTTTCACGGTCATTAAGCTGATCCAGGGCTTTCATCAGGAGCTTTTTATCCACATTTGCTTCCAGATCCTTTGTGATAATATCATCATCAGTGCCCATGACATCTGAAAGAAGAAGTTCATTTCCATCCCAGTCAATGTTAAGCGGTTCATCAAAAGATACCTCTGACCGGATTTTATTGTTTCTTCGGAGATACATTAAAATTTCATTCTCGATACATCTTGATGCATAAGTGGCAAGCTTGATCTTTTTTTCAGGGTTAAACGTATTGACAGCTTTTATAAGCCCTATTGTTCCAATACTTATGAGATCCTCAATATTAATCCCTGTGTTTTCAAATTTGCGGGCAATGTATACGACCAGCCGCAAGTTTCGTTCGATTAATATCGCTCTGGCTGCTTGGTCTCCCTTTGGCAGTTTATGAAGGAGATCCTGCTCCTCATCTTTTGATAAAGGCGGCGGAAGGGCTTCACTTCCACCAATATAATAAATCTCGTCGCTTTTCAGTCCAAGCTTAATTAAGATACGATACCAGTAATACGTCAATCTTATTTTCATTTTTTTCATATTTCTCCTTCTCTCCCTTCTTTAATGATTTAAGACACATGCTTGATTCCTTTTTCAGATAGCATTTTCGGGTGGACAATTGCCTGAAAATCGTCATCCGAAGATAATCCGGACGGACTGATTCCAACGAAACACTTTTCTACTGAGATGATTTCTTCTTTTGTGTAAACCAATACATCATCAGGCTTAATGGAAAGCAGGAACTGATTTTGCTGCCCAACCCCTCTGTATGGCACAAGCCGGAGACGGTCGATAAACGGAAAAGTTTCATCAATTTGCTCTAATGCATGAACTGAGTCTCCTGTCTTTACCAGTTCTAAAAAAGCCTCTCCCACAATCGGCTTCAAGCATTCTGCATAAACAATCATGACCGGCGTTTTGGTTAACGGATCGTAAAGCTGGTTTCCGGAATCAACCAATCCTTTTAAAAAAACCTCTTGTCCTCCGATCATCACTTGAACGTTTACATGCTCCTCAAATTGAATTTTGCGAATCTCTATATCCTCTATTCTCTTTTTCGAGAATATCCAAAGAATTGGAAAACCTATTATGACAAAGATCCAACTGATCGGATCCCCAAAACCGGAAGAAGCTGTCATCAATGCTCCATTCTCAAGCTGGCCATCCGATTGAAGAAGAGAATGCGCACCAATGATTCCCCCACCCAATAAAAATGTCACAAAGAAAAACGTAAGCCAGTTTTGAAGAAAGTAACGAAACCTTTTAAAACCAAAAGCAGCAAAAACGATCAGCAGAGAAAAAGCAAGTTTTCCAGCGGGATGAGAAACGAACCAAGAAAAAGGAGTAAACATAATGAGAACAATACCGGAACCAATAAGGGCACCTAAAACAAGGCGAAACTTCTTGACATTTCGTTTTAAAATTTTGCCTGTTAACGAAAGCAGCAGCAAGTCGAAGCAAAAGTTTAACAGCCAGATCACATCTAGGTAGATTTCCACTTCTTATCGTTCCCCGCCTTCCGCCAATTAAGAGTTTTTAGAAACGGCACGTCTCCCCTTTGTTTTTACAAGTATAAATCAAGCTGCATGGGAAAGTCTGTCAATCTATGTTAAGAGAATTGAACGTTTTTAAGAGATTCATATTTTATTTGTCGACTAAGTGATCTCTGTTTGTGCACGTCAGGTGATGGTTGGAATTTCTCGCTGAGGCAAACAAAAAAAGATACAGACTATAGACAAAGTCTGCATCTCACTTTCATTTTCCCCGAGGAAATTTTATTTCGGCATTTTCGCGTGAATATAAAGCTTTCCTTCAGCAGTTTTCCTCGTTTCATTGCCATAGTCGTCTCTTACAATTACCTCAATTTCAGCTCCAGCTGCTTTAATGGTGTTTGTTGCTGTACAATAGCCTTCATATTTGCCTTCAGAAACCTCCCGTAAAGGAAGCTCGATAGCATTCTGCACTCCTGCTCTGGCATTGGTCAGCGGCATTCGGATGACAAAGGTGGCATCCAAATCTGGTTCACTGTTGAATTCAATTTTTACCGATTCACCAGCCTTTAATTCTTTATCTTCTGTCGGCAGAAGATTCGTGATTTCAGGCTTCGTATATTTTACGTCAATCGTTATATTTTTTGTCACCTTATTGCCTGCTAAATCTTGAGCAACGACTTTGATCGTGTTTGCTCCATTGTTAAGCAGGATTCTTTCTGAGTACCTGCCATCCTCTACAGACGTTTTCTTTCCATTTACTTTTACCCAGTCCAGATTTTCGTCTGCTGCCGTGCCGGTGACGGTTACCGTTTCTCTGTTCAGTTTATCTCCTTCAGACGGGCTTGTAATCGTAAGCTCCGGCTTTGATTGATCCAAGACGATAGTTACCGGCTCGGATGGATCGGTCGTCCCGTTTTCTGCTGAGACTTTAGCCGTTATGACATTTTCTCCATCATTCAGGGTAATTTCTTTAGAGAATGTACCATCTTCTGACGTTTCAACGGAAGCCGCTTCCTCTTCCCCGTTGAAAATCTTGACGGTTGTTCCCGGTGACGAAGTCCCTTCGATGACCGTTTGTCTATGCTTTGTAAACGTTCCGTCTTCAGGCGACGTAATAACCGGCGGAGTCACCTCGTAGTCAACCAATGCCCTAATCATATAGTTCCCTTCTTCAGCAAGAGTTTGTGACCACGAACCGCCAACAAATTGCCAGCTTCGTTCTGATAACGGCCCATTTTCATCCGTTGCTAAACCAGGCGCATCTGGATTTGCCTTAGTCTGAATATATACGAGATAAAAATCGCCTTCTACTATGATGCCTTCTTGAGAAAGGTCAACAGTTGTCCATTCCCCGTTACGCTGTGCTTCGCCAATGACCGGTCCAGCCAGCTTCTTGCCGGGTGCTCCATTCGGCCCTGTTGCATCCCAAACTTCTACGGCGAATTCCGTACCGCCCGGAACCGGCCATTCTGTATCCCAGAATCTGAACAACCCGCCTCTTACAAGGGCTTTATCTTCCCCTTCATTCAAAGACATTTTGACTGCCCATCCATTACCTGCCTCGTAAAATACCTTTGCGTTTTCAGCTGACGCATCATCGTATCCAATTTCACCAGGATAACCGATGAACGGTTCCAATTGAAAATCAAGACTAACGTCTCCTGTAAGATCAGTTGTTGATTCCGAACTGTAAAAACCCGGTGCGGTAATCTTTACTGAGTACGAGCCTTCATATGCTGTCAATGAATATTCTCCGTTTGCATTCGTATGAACCGGTGCCACTTGCGCATCCTCAACCAAATATATCGTGGCGTTTTCAATTGGCTGGCCAGTCGCTTTGTTAGTCACCGTACCAGAGATTGTTCCTTTTGGAAGCTCCTCGAGCACAAAATTTGCTGTTGATGTCCCATCCGCTTCAACCGTAACTGATTGATTACTTGACTCAAATCCGTACGTTTCTGCTTTTAGCGTGTAGTCTCCAGATGCATGAGTTAATTCATAAAGACCAGTACCAGCATTTGAATAAGTTGACTTTCCGGTTTCAAGCACACTGACTTCAGCTCGTAAAGGCAGTATGTTCGGTGCAATCTCTTTCGTCCCACCATTCTTGTCGGAAATTCGGTCAGCCGGTTTAGCTTTTTTCGGATCAACTTGCGGCTCATCTGTTTTTTCCTTTGATGCAGCATCCTGAGCTTTCTCCACAATGCCGATCTGTTTTTTACCTGCCGTACCGATTGAAGTATCCGAAAGCTTGATGTCATCCAAATACCAGCCTTCTTTTAACACACTTCCGTCCGTATGGACATTAAACATCACGCTGATCGTTTGGCCGCTGTATTCTGAAAGATTCACTTCTCCATCTATCCAGCTGGAAGTTCTTCCATTAAAACTGGCCAGCTGCACCCAATTTTCTTCCTCTTCCGGAAGGACATAAATGTATCCATAATCATAATTCGTCTCCAAATCATACCACTGCTTAAATTGGAGGAACAGATTTCCGCTTTCTGGGACTGCAACAGGCGGCATTTGCAAATTCATGTTCGCTGAATTATCGTAAGTACCATCTAAATTGGTTACGTATACTTTCTCACCAGAAACCGCAGTTCCCGGTCCGGATGCCGGTTTACCCCATTCCCAGCTATTATTCGTTCCATAGCTTGTCCAGCCAACAGGACTGTTTACAAAATTCTGTACATACCCTGTCGTTAAAGCTGATAAGATTTGTACATCAAACACTTCTGATTCGACTACATTTTGGCCAAAATCTTTGATGACCCATTTGTATTGCAGAGCCGATCCTCCAAGCGGCGGAATCACCGCATCGTACGTTCCGTTTTTAAAGTCTCCTTCAACTCTGGAAGCTTCGACTGTAGTCCAATCAGTCGTCTCCGTTTTATATGTCAGCTGTACAGAAGTAATGCTGATATTGTCCGCTGCTGTCACTTGAAGGGGGATCTCGGCACCTTCAAACACTTCAGCAGGCGGATTATGATGCAAGACCGGCGCTTCCGTGTCCTCTCCTTCCTTTGTAACCTGACCTTTTATCGTGCCCAACCCTTGCGACAGTGCTGATACAGCATCAAACGCATTCACCAGTCCGTGGCCGTATCCGTTATTAGGAGATTCCGGGAAGGTTCCATCTGTCAATGGCAAAGCCGTATCTATTAGAATTTCTTCCATTTCTTCAACCGTAATGTTTGCATTTACTTGCCTGAGCAAAGCCGCAACAGCAGAAACGTGCGGCCCTGCCATTGAAGTCCCGTTCCATCCGCCTTCATAATTGCTTCCCGGCACAGAAGAACGAATATTTACACCAGGTGCAGAGATATCTGGCTTTAGCTCACCATACGGAGACGGCCCTTGCAGTGAAAAGCTGGCCAGATTGTTGTTGATGTCAGTCGCGCCAGTTGCAAACGATTCCGGATAATTCGCCGGGGTTGCGATCGATCCTGGTCCGCCCGGATTGGTAAGAGTCGTATTTCCAGCAGAAAATTCCGGGAATATTTCAGCAGCTTTCCATGCTTGTACCATTTCTCGATACCACTCATCGAGTCCCGGTCCGCCTCCCCATGAGTTGTTTACTACATCAGGAGCCATTTCAGGATGAGGATTTCCTTCTGCATCTTTAGGTGCAAGAATCCATTCTCCTGCTTCCAGCAAATCAACATCTGTACCGCCATCGGCAGAAAAAGCTTTAACCGCCATCCATTTTGCTCCTGGAGCAACACCGATTTTATTGCTTCCGTCAGGCTCCGATCCGACCATTGTTCCGGTAACATGCGTGCCATGACCAAGATCATCAAATGGGGTCCCTTGTCCGTCCACTGCGTCAAACCAGCTATATTCATGATTCGGGCTATCAGGGGCCGCCGGGTCATATCCTTTGTATTTTTCCTTTAATGCAGGATGATCCCACTGCACACCAGTGTCAATAGAGGCTACGACTGTGCCTGCTCCATCGTAACCAAGATTCCAAGCTGCAGGCGCATAAATTTGATCAATATTCCATTCTACACCTTCAGCTGCAGGTATCGCTTTTTGATCTTCTATTTTAGGAAGCCCGGCATATGACTTTTGCCCGCTCTGATAAAGCTGTCTAGTTTCGTTCGGCAAAATTTTCTCTACCTCCGGCAACGCTGCGATTTTTTCAAGAACGTCTTTTGATGTCTCAACCGCTAACCCGTTAACAATATAGAAGGATTGTATGTGATCTGCCTTTCCGATCTCTTTTTGTTTTTCTAAGTATTTTTTCAGCTCTCTTTGTGTTTCTTCAGCATTTGCTCTTAGTGAGGTCACAACTGCTGACCTTTTTTGGTATTCTGTTTTCGCAGCAGTAAGGGCTCTGCTTTTTGCTTTATTTTCAGCTTCTTGCGCTACTTTTTTTGTATCTACCTGATCTTTCAGCTTAATTAGATAGGTGACTTTATCGTCTTTTTTGAATTGTTCTTCCAGTCTTTTAGATATTTTTCCTGATGCTGAGCTTGCTACAGTTTGCTTAATAGACGTAGAGACAGGTTTTGTTTCTGCAGAAGCTGCATTTGGTAGCACCAATGAGCCAATTATTACGGCAGAAAGGAAAGAACCTATTACTTTCTTTTTTGTCTTACTTAACAAAAAAATCCCCCCTATTAATTTTATCCCCGCAGTAACTCGCCTCCTCCTTTCTAAATAGGACTGTATGTCCAATCTAAAGCTGATAAATCTAATGTAAAGAAATTACATTGTGAAAAATGTCGCAACATGTCATAATATTTAGAATTTAAAGAAAATAAATCGAATGACATATGGTTGTTTGGCAAGAAATAGCAATATATACATAGAAAAGCATCGTACTTTTAAAATTACTAAGCATATCAGGGTGTATATTTAAAAGGACTATATTCCTTTTAAATACTCTCATCATGAAAATTGATTCAAAGGTTCGACTTGAATTTTACTAATTATCTAAAAGATGACTCATTCGCGAAAAAAATAGGTAAAATTCTCCTCATATTAAAACTTTAATTTTATATAAATAATCGGACATTCGTTCTGCTTAATCCTAATTACCCAAATATGAATAGACAAAAAAACAGCTTTCAGTGAAAACTGCTTCATTCATAAAAAAAAGACAAAACCAGTTTGGTTTTGTCTTTTCAATTTAGCCTCTTTTATTTCTGTTCCGTAAAAACGTTGGAATATCAAGAGTATCCTCTGAGGGCTGTGCAGGTCGCTGCTGACCGGTATTTTGCTGTTCCTCACGTTTGGGCTCTCTTTTTTGCGTATTATTTTGTGTAGGTTGTTTTAATCCTTGTGAAAATGGCCTTTGCTGCGGCTTGGTCAAATCTTGCTCTTGTTCGATAAAGCCGGTCGCAATGACCGTCACAACGATTTCATCTTTGAGATTTTCGTTAATGACCGAGCCGAAAATCATATTTACATCCTGATCTGAAGCCGATGCGACGATATCAGCTGCTTCCTGAACCTCGTATAGGCTTAGATTTGTTCCACCTGTAATATTCATGATTACGCCTTGGGCTCCATCAATTGCCGTTTCAAGCAGCGGGCTGGAGATGGCTTTTTTCGCCGCTTCTGCCGCACGACTTTCTCCAGTTGCCACTCCAATTCCCATTAACGCCGATCCTTTATTGGACATAATTGTTTTTACATCGGCAAAATCAAGGTTAATCAGGCCGGGAGTAGCTATAAGGTCAGAAATCCCCTGAACCCCTTGTCGAAGAACCGTATCCGCTTCACGGAATGCCTCAAGCATTGGTGTATTTTTGTCGACGATCTCAAGCAGTCTGTCATTATGAATCACAATCAATGTATCTACCGCTTCTTTCATCGAAGTAATACCGCCTGCTGCCTGCATCTGGCGTTTTCTTCCTTCAAAGGTGAATGGCCTTGTGACTACACCAACTGTCAGTGCGCCAAGATCCTTGGCAACTTGCGCAATGACCGGTGCGGCTCCGGTACCCGTGCCTCCGCCCATACCGGCAGTGACAAACACCATATCTGCACCTCTTAGAGCTTCCTCGATCTGTTCTCTGCTTTCTTCAGCTGCTTTTTTCCCCACGTCTGGATTTGCACCCGCTCCAAGCCCTCTAGTCAGCTTGGCGCCAATTTGCATTTTCGTTTCAGCTTTTGATAGGTTAAGCGCTTGGGCGTCTGTATTGACAGCAATGAAATCGACACCTTGTACTTCATTTTCAATCATTCGATTGACAGCGTTATTGCCGCCTCCCCCTACTCCGATTACTTTAATTGAAGCAAGGCCGTCTATGTTTGTTTCAAACTCCAACATGCTAATCCTCCTAATCCGTCAAAATGAATGGTATCTATTCCCAAAAGAAATTAAATAGTTTTTTCATTTTGCTTTCTTGTTTTTCTTTTTTGGGTTTTTGTTGCCTTTTCTTCGGTGCAGAAAATTCTTCTTGATGGGATGCAGCTACTTCCTGGACAGCCTCTGAAGGCATTTTAAATCCGACTTTTCTCCCTTGAATTTTGGCATTTGAACAAGCAAATTGAATCAAACCAACCGCAGTCATATACTGAGGCTCCCTGACGCCAATATAGTTAGGGCTTGCCAAGCGGACATTGCTGCTGAACATTTCTTTAGCCAGATCCAAGACTCCGGTCAAACCTGCTGTTCCGCCTGTTAATACAAAACCGCCAGGCAAGTCGCGAATCCCCATTCTTACTAATTCCTCTGCCGCAAATTGCAATATTTCTTCTACCCTTGCTTCTATGATAGCTGCGATTTCAGACTGTTTAAAGGTTTGCTTCTGATCCGTTCCGATGACGGAAACTTCAAATTCTTCCTCGGGAGAAGATCCGGCATAATAGGCGTGTCCGTACTGTTTTTTTATTCTTTCGGCTTCCTCCGTTGAGGTCCTAAGTCCGATTGATAGGTCCTTTGTTATATTTTCCCCGCCTAAAGGAACGACTTTGGTAGCTAAGAGATGTCCGTTTTCAAAAACAGCAATCGTACTAGAACCGCCGCCAATATCAATTAATGCGACACCGAGATTTTTTTCATCGGTTGATAAGGCTACAGACCCGGCAGCTAGCGGCTGTAAACAAATATCGGTAATTTCAACTCCAGCCCGTTCGACACAGCGAAGTAAATTATGTAAAATAGTTTTCGATCCAGTAATCAGTGTGCCTTCTACCTCTAGCCTGACACCTAGCATTTTTTTCGGATCAGTAATTTCGTCCCTGCCATCCACTATAAACTGTCTCGGTATGACATCAACGATAATTTGCTCATTTGGTATGGACACTACTTGAGCTGCTTCCATTACCCTGCGGACGTCTTCCGTATGGATTTCTTTGTTCTCACTGGAAACCGCTACGACTCCATTCGTATCCTGTATGTGGATGTAGTTGCCATTCACGCCTACAATCGCTTTTTTTAACGAAAATCCGACCATTCTTTCGGCTTGTTCAAACGCCTTTTTGATTGAACGAACAGTTTGATCTATGTCAACGATTGATCCTTTCTTCAAACCTTCTGAAGGCACGTTTCCAACACCAATTATATTTAAGGAGTCATCTGTCATTTCACCGACAATAACTTTAATGGTGGATGTACCGATGTCAAGACTTACGTAAAGTTCATTGTTGTTCAATCTGGGGCACCTCCTATTCATTCAATCAATTTCTATTCTATTATTTGATGAACAACAATACAATGAATCTGCCGTTACAACTGTGTAACAAACACATCGTTTACTTATGTTTTTTTAAAGGTTATATCAAATATTCGTTATATTCTATCTATTTCCTTTTTTATCACACTATTTTTTCGTTTTTTCTCGGGAGGCTGTCCATTTTGAAAGCAAGATCCTTCGAATGACAGCAATATTTTGAAATAGCCTTACACCAAATGCAAACATTGCAACTATGTATAAGTCTACACCAATATGAACTCCTAGAAAAGCCAAACCTATAGCGAGTATGATGTTAAAAAAGAATCCAGAAACAAAAACCAGCTCATCATAGGAATCTTGTAAATTTGCCCTTATCCCCCCAAGCAAAGTATCCAATGCAGCAAGTATCGCTAAAGAAAGGTAGCTTGAATACTCACTCGGTATCGAAATATTCGTAATAAAACCTATCACAATTCCCAACAGCAACGCTAAAATCGGCAGCCACATTAAGATTTTCCTCCGTCTTCTTCGGTCAATGGTTCAAGGTACCGGACGTTTATGGAATCCTCAAAAGCTTTTATTTCCACCGATTTTTCGGGTTTTTCGACTTGAAGGTCTAGATTTTCACCGGCAAAAAGATCATCAAGATCAGACGCTGTTACTCTGCTATATAATTTATCGGCATTTTTCCCTATTACTTTCATAATTAAGGGATATTCATTGATACTTATTCCATCAATCTTCGTAATGCCGTTAATATCCCGGATGACGGACGTATTGATAATTCTTTGATCATTGATTGAAATTTCTTCCGCCTCATAGGAATTTAGCTCATTGATCAATTTCTTCAACAGGTCTGGCGGCGGACTTGTGACCGCCTCCCCGGTCCATTCGTCTGAAAACAGCGGCGAAATTGTAATGATTATGCCATTTCCAGTAACCTCTGCCATGCCTGACTTCTCTTTCAAATTTTTCAATGTATGCAAAATGGCTTGTTCCTGGCTGGCTTGTTCTTCTTTTTGGTAGGTCGAAAGTAATTCATCATATTTTGATATTTCCGAAAGCATATCAAGCTGGCTTTGCTGCGCCTCATTTAAATCCTGCCGAATTTCCCATTCATCTCTCGTATCACGGACATGTTGTTCTTGCGAGTGATTCAGCCTTAACGAAAGCATAAAGCCAAATACCGCAAAAAGTATACTAAAGCTGATCATCCTGTTTTTGTTTTTCATTTTCCCACCATCTTACCATTCTTCATTCCGCATTTTCCAGCAATGGCTCTATTTTTATGTTGTCTTTTTCCTCTAAGTTAAACGTCACATGATCTTGGTTCAGCTGATCCAGCACTCCTCCGGAAATATTTAATGCAGGAATTAATACATCTGGATCTCCAATTGCAGTGATCGTAAACGGTGCGGGATGCTGGTGCCCGTCCACTGTGACTACAGGGCCATTACAGCGGATGTATGATTGATGTGTGATCCTTTGTCCATTAATAGCAATAGCTTCAGCGCCGGAAATCAGCATTTCATTGATCACATGAAATAAATGGCTTTCGTGTACAATGTAATTGTTCACATTTTCGCCTTCAGGAATATAGGAAGCATCTTCAAGAGTTACTTGGACCCCTTTCCCCTTTACCCCTATTTCTCCAACATACATCCGGTATTTTTCAACATCTTCAAGAAGGTTATAGTATACTTTTTTTTCTGATTTAAGCTTCTCTTCTGCTGCTTGTACCTTTGATTTCTTTTCATTCAGCTCTTTTTCAAGTTCTTTATTTTGTTTTTCCTGGCTGATTAGCTCATTACGCAAAGAGTATTCTTCTCTCCATAATTCAGAGGTTTCGGCCTGTTTGTTTTTCTCTCTAGCAAACTGGTATGAATACGAAATCATTATTCCCAGGATAAGCATTGCCAGTGAAAGAATGACAGTTTTACCTTTCAACGTTCATCGTCCTTTTTCTTTCGTTTCTTCCTTTTTTGGGGGAAATTCCTCAAAGTATGTTGCAACTTCCATATGGATAATCCCTTTGGCTCCGTCATCAATTTCTTTGACAATGTCCGGGTAGCTTTTCATTTTATTTGAGAATGTTTTTAAAGAAGCAGAGACAATAAAACCGTCGTTCATATAAAGCGTCATATGAGATGGATCAGATTCGGACGGTGTATAATAGATTTCTGAAATGGAGCGATTGATTGATTCAGGGAGCTTAATTAGCTGCTCTGCCAGTTGTTTGCGCTTCTCATTATCAGTCCAATCCATTAATATCGGCATTCCTTCTTTCGGAAGCCCTCCCTCAGGTAATACCGTTCCGTTTTCCAGTACCGGGAAATATTGTTCCTCTTTCTCTAAATATGCAATACTCTTATATTCTTCGATCCGAATCTGAATTTTATTAGGTAGAATTTTAGAAACTTCAACTGTTTTTATCAGCTTATTCGTTTCAATATTTTTTTCTGTTTCCGCTTGATTCAGGCTCCAAAATTCAGTGGATCCGTTCTGAATGCTGGATTCAGTCTCAATTGTTTTTGTTGGCACATTTTTATTTCCAGATATCTCAATCGTAGAAACCTTGCTGATTGGGGTTTGGAAATAAACAATAAGCAATACCATCAAAAAAAACAATAGAATAAAAGTAATCAGGCGCCTGTTCGTTTTTTGTTTTCTTTGTTCTTTAATTTTCGGAATTCGTTTATCGATATGAACAACTTTTTCCTGTTCGTTGTCATATTTCATGCCTGTTTCACCTCAAGATTCGTGAGACAATAAAAGAAATAAAACTCGCCTCAAGGCGAGCCTATCATAGGCAAAGCTAAAGGGGTTTTCTCTTAAACCTAATGCCAGTAAAATCGTGCCAAACTGTTTTTCAATTACTTTCAGTATAGCACACGTCTAAGAGATCGAAAGTACTTTTTGTCTTTAAAAGTTTTAAAGGGTCAAGTCCCCCATCTCTAAGCGAAGACGGGAAATTCCAATCAGGTGGAGAAGAGTCTCCACCAGGTTCCCCGAGGTTACAGCTTGCTTAAAAAAGAGTTCAATTATTCGTTCCGATGATTTCTACTTCTGTATGCAGATCGATATTGTACTGATCCTTTATTGTTTTCTTTACGTGATTGATTAAAGAAAGCACGTCTGCGGCAGTTGCTTGACCCGCATTGACGATAAAGTTTCCGTGCATCTCAGAAATTTTGGCACCGCCAATTTGGTAACCTTTCAATCCTGCATTCTCGACCAGCTTGCCGGCATGCTCTGGAAGCGGGTTTCTGAAGATGCTGCCGGCGCAAGGCTGGGACCATGGCTGGGTTTCTTTTCGATACGTTTTGTTATTTTGCATTTGTTGAACGATATCTTCCCGGTTATCTTTTCTCAATTGCAAAACGGCTTCAAGACAGATTCCTGGTCGTTTGTTTTGCAATACGGAAGTTCGGTAGGAAAATTGCATTTCCTCGTTAGAGAGCCACGCATCAGAACCGTCCTCAAATAAGATGTGTGCTTTGCGAAGGATTTTGCTGAAATCTGATCCATGTGCACCAGCATTCATGTAAACCGCACCGCCGACTGAACCCGGAATTCCTGCTGCGAATTCAAGTCCTGACAGACCTTCTTTGCTGATCATTGTCGCCAGCCGAACGACAGAAAAACCTCCGCCAACCGTAATTTGGTCATCATCGATTTCGAGATTATCCATGCCTTCACCCAGTTTAATGACGGCTCCGCGTATTCCTTCATCTCCCACCAAAAGGTTTGAGCCTCTGCCGATCACCGTCCAAGGCACCTGATGTTTCTTTACCATGTCCATCACAGCTTTCAACTGCTTAATCCCGTCAGGTATGATGAGAAGATCAGCAGGACCGCCGATTTTTATCGTCGTATGCTTTGATAATGGCTCCTGTAATAAGAGTTTACCTACTTCAAGTTCATGTAATTCTTTTCTGATGTTTTCCATAGCAGCCTCCCCGTTAATTATTGCTACCTTTTCTTGCCGTGTAATTCATCTAATAGCTGATATAGGCGTAAAGCGGCATCTGGCACCCCAAGTGCTTTCGCTTCATCAGCCATCTTCTTTCTTTTCTGATCATTTTCCATCACCTCATCAAGCGCGCCGATCAAGCTATTCCCATCGAGTTCCGATTCTTTGATCACGATGGCAGCTTGATTGTCAGAGAGCGCTTTGGCATTAACCTCCTGGTGATTTGCCGTCACATAAGGACTCGGTATTAGTATACTCGGGAGCCCAAGCGCAGTTACTTCTGCTATTGTTGTCGCTCCCGCTCTAGAAATGATTAAATCAATTTTCTTTAAGAATTCCGGCATTTTATGTAAGAAAGGGAGAGCAATCATATTGTCTGCTTGTCCTATTTTCTCAAGCTCCGCTTTCACCTTGTCAAAATGAACTTCTCCTGAAACATAAAGCACCTGATAATTTTTCTTTTTTAATTCAGGCTGCATCTCGACAACCGCTTTGTTAATCGCAGCTGCTCCCCTGCTGCCGCCAAAAATAAGCGCCGTTTTTTTTGCGCGCTCAAGCCCCAGGCTTTCAAGAGACTGCCCTTCCTTCACTGAGACGGCTTCAGACCCTCTGGGGTTTCCGGTAAATGCGACTTTTTCTTTTGGAAAGAAGTCCCGTGCTTCCTCAAAGCATATCGCCACTTTGTCAACGTATCTTGATAAAAATTTGTTGGTTAAGCCCGGAAGACTGTTTTGTTCATGGATGATCGTTGGAATACCAAGCTTAGAGGCTGCATAAACAACCGGACCGCATACATAGCCGCCTGTCCCGATCACCGCATCTGGCTTAAACTCCTTCAAATACTTTTTGCTCATTCTTACTCCCTTTAAAAAGCGGATGATCGTTTTCACATTTTCAAAGCTAAGCTTTCTTTTAAAACCGGTAATTTCGATAGATTGGAATGGAATGTTTTCACGCTTTACAATGTTCTTTTCCAAACCGTTTTCTGTTCCTATGTATAAAAACTCAACATCCGGATGCTGTCTTTTTACCTCTTTTATAAAAGCGAGTGCAGGGTAAATGTGCCCCCCTGTTCCTCCTCCGCTGACAACAATTTTCATCATGTTTCCTCCCCACAAAAAATGGCAACCCTGCGAATACAGGGTTGGCTTTTTTCTTAATATCTCGAGTACCTGCTGACGTTTAACAGCACTCCGACAGCCATTAGCATAAGAGTGAGCGATGATCCTCCATAGCTTAAAAAAGGCAGCGTTATTCCTGTTACCGGAATCAAGCCGGTGACAACAGCGATATTAATCATTACTTGAATCGCAACCATGGAGATTATGCCGATGGCGATAAAGCTTCCGTATAAATCCGGAGCGCCTAAAGCGATACGCACACCCCTCCATAAGAGAAGACTGAATAACAGAAGGATAAGCGACCCGCCGATAAAACCCAGTTCTTCTGATAAAATGGCGAAAATAAAATCTGTTTGCGGCTCAGGCAGGTAAAAGAACTTTTGCCTGCTTTGGCCAAGCCCCATACCAAATAATCCACCGGGACCTATTGCATACAATGACTGAATGATTTGAAATCCGCTTTCAAGCGGGTCCTCCCACGGATTGAGGTAGGACGTAATTCGCGCAATACGGTATGGTGCGGATAAAACCAAGGCGGCAAATCCACATAAACCAAGAATGCCAAGATAAACGAAGTGGGCGATGCGCGCACCGGAAACAAAAATCATCACGATGCACGTTCCGACCATAACCGTTCCTGTTCCAAGATCGGGCTGAAGCATGATGAGGGCAAATGCCGAAAAAACAATTCCTAGTGAGGGAAGAAACCCTTTTTTAAAGGAGGTGATCTTCTTTTGATTTTCAGATAAAAACTTAGCTAAAAAGGCAATCATCGCCAGCTTCATAAATTCGGACGGCTGAATGCTGAATGCGCCTACGCCGATCCAGCTTCGCGAACCGTTCCGTTCCATGCCGATCCCCGGAACCAATACAGCCAAAAGCAGAAAAAAACAAATGATCAATAGCAGTTTCGCTCTCGATCTCCATGTCCAATACTCAACATTCATCAGAATAAACATAGCGACAATGCCGATCCCGGCAAACAAGAGCTGCCTCTTGGCAAAAAAGAAGGAATCATCAAATTTGTACGTCGCCCAAACAGCGCTTGCGCTGTATACCATGATTAATCCTATCGTTAATAAGAGCAGAGTAATAATAACCAATAGAAAGTCCGGAGAGGTCTTTTTTGTAGTCAACAACCGAACACCCCAAGCATTTAATTTGGGCTGTCCTAAAGGATAGACAAACCCTTATTTAAGCATATGCACGGCTGATATAAACATGTCTCCCCGATCTTCAAAACTTTTAAACTGGTCCCAGCTTGCACAAGCGGGAGAGAGCAAAATAATATCATTTGCTTCAGAAAGTTTATACGCCTCTAATACTGCTTGTTCAACATTATCGACACGTTTGATCTGATGTATTCCTAATTCTCTCCCAAGCTTTTGAAATTTTCCGGCAGTTTGTCCAAATGTAACAATCGTTTTCACATTGCCCATGTGCTCTTTTAATCCGTCTAGCTCGTTTCCCCGGTCGAGACCGCCTGCTAAAAGGATAACCGGCTGCTTAAAGGCATCAAGTGCTTTGCTTGTCGCCAAAAGATTCGTCGCCTTACTGTCATTGTAAAATTTTCTGCCATTGAATTCTGCCACGTATTGAAGCCGGTGCTTCACTCCGGAAAATGTGGTTAATACCTCTCGGATGGCTTCATTCGAAACGCCAGCTTGTTTTACAGCACAAATGGCGGCAAGAATATTTTCGAGGTTGTGCGCCCCGGGTAGAACGACATCTTTTCGTTCAATAATTGGGTTTTGATTAAAATAGATCGTTTCGTTTTTTATACAAGCTCCGTTTTCGATTTGCTGGGTCAAAGAAAAATAGACTTTTTTGCCCGATGAAGCTTCAGCTAAGCGGCAGACGGTTTCATCGTCTGCATTGATAATAGCAGTATCATCTTTCAGCTGATTTTTATAAACGGCCTGCTTCGCCTGCTCGTAAGACTGACGCGTGTGATGGTAATCAAGGTGCGCATCGACAACATTTAATATAATGCCGATATTTGCCCTGAACGTTTTCGTTCCCATCAGCTGAAAAGATGAAAGCTCAGTCACTATCCAATCGTCTTTCTCCGCATGGGCAGCTACTTCACATGCAACTGTACCGATATTCCCGGCAATTTTCGCTTGTTTATGATCGGCTTTTAACATTTCATATATAAGGGTCGTCGTTGTCGTCTTGCCATTTGACCCGGTAATTCCAATAAACCTGGCCTCGGTTAATAAGTACGCCAGCTCGATTTCCGTCCAAATCGGGATATTTCGTTTTAACGCTTCTTGGACCATTACATTTTCATAAGGAATTCCAGGATTTTTTATTAATAGATCAAAGGAATTCGTGTCAAACAATGAAATTGGATGATCACCGCATATTACTTCAAATCCTGCTTCCTGCAGCTTTTGTGCAGCATAATTCTCCTTAAAAGGCTGCTTATCGTTTACAACGACATTCGCTCCATTCTGATGAAGAAGCTTTGCAGCTGCGAAACCGCTTTTGGCAAGACCAAGAACAAGGATTGTTTTCTTTTCAAACCATTTTTTTGTTTCCACTTATAACCACACCTCAATGTAAATTCCTAAGGCTGCGAAGAGGAGGCCTGTAGCCCAAAAGGTGGTAACGACTCTCCACTCTGACCAGCCGGAAAGCTCATAATGGTGGTGCAGCGGACTCATTTTAAAAACTCTCTTTCCCGTCGTTTTAAAGGAAATGACTTGAATAATAACAGACAGTGTCTCAATCACGAAAATCCCGCCGATGATGACAAGCAGAAATTCTAATTTGGTTAATATGCTGACTGCAACGATTGCTCCTCCTAATGCAAGCGAACCCGTATCTCCCATAAACACTTTCGCCGGATGGGCATTAAATACGAGAAATCCAAGCACCGCTCCCGCTACGGCAACTGAAAAAATGGCAACCTCGAATTGTGACTGATTCCATGCCAAAATAGCAAAGGCTCCAAAAGCGATCGCCGCTGTGCCTGATAACAGCCCGTCGAGTCCGTCAGTCAAATTCACTGCGTTCGACCCTCCGACAAGCATGAATAAAATGAGAAGGATGTAAGCCCACCCTAAATCAAATTCAAAATCTGTTCCAGGAATTCTCAATGCTGTAGAAAGATCCATCTGGAGTAAGAAAATATAGAAAATAACGGCTATAATCACTTGTCCTAAGAGCTTTTGTTTAGATGTTAAGCCAAGATTTCTCTTCATGACAACTTTGATGTAATCATCCAAAAAGCCCAGCAATCCGTAGCCTAATGTCACAAAAAGCAATAAATAGACTTCCAGCCCGATTTCAGAAAACTTCAAGGTCATGGCGATAGTGGTAACCACAATCGAAGCAATGATCATGATACCTCCCATCGTCGGTGTTCCTGTTTTTTTCATATGACTCTGTGGCCCTTCTTCTCTAATGCTTTGGCCAAATTTCAGCCTTCGCAAAAACGGAATAAAAACAGGCGACAATAAAGCACTAATTAAAAAGCCCATTATGATGGTAAACAAAATGACCTGCTCAAGCATAGTTCATTCCACCTCCCATTCGAGAAGCACATTGTTGTATAAGTATTTTTTTTTGCCAAAGTATCGTTCGTACGTTCATTTCCTAACAACTCTTTTCTATCAATCATGTCATATCCTAATGAAGGGAGGTTATTTTTGTTTATTTAACTCCATGATGGCTTTTTCGGCCACCTTTAAATCATCAAATTCATAAACTTTGTCTTGGATCAGCTGATAAGTTTCATGCCCTTTGCCGGCGATAAGGACAGTATCGCCTTTTTTAGCATTCGCAATGGCAAAGAAAATCGCTTTTTCACGATTGCTGATGCTGTGGTAATAAGCGCCGGGAACACCATCCTCCATGTCTTTTAGAATGGCTAACGGATCTTCGCTTCTCGGATTATCCGACGTAAAGATCGCTTCATCAGCAAGTGAAACAGCTATTTGCGCCATTTTTGGGCGCTTCGTTTTATCTCTGTCTCCTCCACAGCCAACGACAACAGAAAGCTTGCTCTCTGTCATACCTTTGCAGGTTTTTAATACATTTTCGAGACTGTCAGGCGTATGGGCGTAATCCACAATGACTGAAAAATCTTGGCCGGCAATGACAGGTTCAAACCTGCCTCTGACTCCCTCAAGCTTTTCAATGCCGCTTACGGTATCATCAAAGGACACACCCGCTGCAAGGCAAGCCGCCGCCGCTGCCAGTACATTGTACACATTAAACCGGCCCAAAAGCGGAATCGTAACGTTTTTTGAGCCTGCATACGTTTTTAAATGAAATGTAGTTCCATTAGGAGAAAATTCAATTTGTTCAGCCATAACGTCTGCCTGCTCATTTAAGCTATACGTCAACAGCCGAGCTGAAGTAATCTTAGAAAAATAGGAAGCTGCCGGATCATCGATGTTTATTACGGCCCACTTCGGCTTATTATAATCAAAAGAATTCCCCAGCTGCGAAAACAGCAGGCCCTTCGCGTGCATGTATTCTGCAATTGTCTTATGGTAGTCAAGATGATCTTGGGTTAAATTTGTAAATACAGCAACGTCATAGTCGCAGCCTCTGACTCTTCCCATATCCAATGCATGAGAGGATACTTCCATAATCGCTGAATCAACTTCAAGATCAACCATTTTTTTAAATGTCTTTTGTAAGGTGATGCTTTCAGGTGTCGTGTTTTTCGTATCGAAGGTTTCATTGTTCATTTTTGTATACATCGTTCCGATTAACCCAGTTTTTTTTCCTGCATTCTCTAAAATTCTCTCAATCATGTGGGTAGTCGATGTCTTCCCGTTTGTACCCGTTACGCCAATCAGCTGCAAATGGTGTGTAGGCTGCCCGTAAAAAGCATCTGAGAGAATCGCCATCGCTCGTTTCGTATCATTAACGACAATTACAGGAACATTAAGTGATAAAGGCTTTTCAGCAAGGATGGCCGCAGCTCCCTTTTCAACTGCGCTTTTTGCAAAGTCATGTCCATCAACTGTAAAACCGTTTATGCAAATAAAAAGACTTCCTTTTTCCACCTCTCTGGAGTCCATCTCCAATGAGGTAATCTCAGGGTTTTCGCTTATGTCTTTTGCTTCATGTTGATTATCCATAAGGAACTTAAGAAGCTCTTTCAATCTCATTCTATCAAACCTCTCAGGCATTTATAAAAAATAAGGAAAAAAGCATTATTTCCAGTGATCCATGATATATTTTAGCGTAAAATGATCGATTCATCCACACCAATAATTATATGTACTAGGGCAGACTGCCTATCACGTTCGCAGACTGCCTGCAAATCCTCGTTTACTCATCACTTAAAAATAAGCGAATCGTAGAACCCTCCTTCACCTTTGTGCCGGGCTTAGGAGATTGCTGTACAACTTTATTTCCGCTTCCGGAAACATCTACTTGAAGATTTACCATAAGCTGTTCAAGCTCTTCTAATGACAACCCTATAACGTTCGGCACTTCTACAAGTTTTGTGTCCAGCCACTTGTATTCTTTTTCAATCTGATTCTTTCTTTGTTTTACTCCCAATTGAGGAAGACTGTCTCTCATGATGTTCCCAACAATCGGAGCTGCAACGGTTCCGCCAAATTGGACTGTGCCCTTAGGATTGTCCACCGCTACATAAACGACAACGGCAGGATCATCCGCGGGAGCAAAGCCTATAAAAGAAACGATATGGTTATTTTTTAAATATTTTCCGTCTTTCACCTTTTGAGCCGTTCCTGTTTTTCCTCCCACCCGGTATCCTTCCACGAATGCGTTTCTTCCAGTTCCTTGGGCAACTACGCTTTCAAGCGCAAAACGGATTTCCTTTGACGTTTCTTCTGAAATTACTTGCTTTTTGGCCATCGGGGCTTGTTTTTTCACCGTTTTTTTCGTTACCGGATCCACCCACTCTTTGGCTATGTACGGCGTATATAAGGTGCCCCCGTTAATTGCTGCGGAAACGGCGGCCACTTGTTGAATTGGGGTGACGGAAACCCCTTGGCCAAAGGCAGTTGTTGCCTGCTCTACAGGTCCGACTCGATCAAGCGGAAAGAGGATCCCTCTTCCTTCCCCCTGCAGATCTATCCCTGTTTTTTTTCCAAATCCAAAACCATTAATATATTTGAACAATTCATTTTTGCCCAGCCGGGTTCCTAGCTCTACAAAGCCTGGGTTACATGAATTTTGCACGACTTCAAGGAACGATTGGTGGCCGTGGCCTCCTTTTTTCCAGCACCTCAGCCTTGCTCCGTCTACCTCAGTATACCCTCTGTCATAAAAATGATCTTTACCTAGATTCACTTTGTTCTCTTCTAATGCTGCTGCAAGAGTAATAATTTTAAACGTAGAACCGGGCTCATATGTGCTCCAAACTGGTAAATTACGATTATAAATTTTCGGATCAACCGTTTTATAGTTAGCAGGATCAAAGTCCGGCCGGCTTGCCATCGCTAAAATTTCACCGTTTTTCGGATTCATGGCCACGGCTACGATCCCATCCGGATTATATTTTGCTTCTGCATTGTCCAATTCTCTTTCAACAATCGTCTGTACCTTCGAATCTATTGTCAGCTTTAGATCAAGTCCGTCTTCTGGAGGAGTAAAATCATCGGCTTCGCCAGGCATTCGCTTTCCTTTAGCATCAGAATAAAATTGCACAGACCCTTTCGTTCCTTTTAAATCATCGTCATAAAAGGCTTCCAGACCAAGCAGTCCCTGGTTGTCGATTCCCGCAAACCCAAGAACGTGGGAAAGGTAACTCCCAAACGGATAGTGACGGATGCTGTCTTCTGCGATATAGACGCCCTTTAACCCTAAATCTCTCACTTCCGTTGCTTTTTCATGGGAAATCTTTCTGCCTTCCGGACTAATTCTTTCTATTGAGATTTTTTTCGTTAGGTGCTTATAGGCCTTTTCTTCGGACATATTTAAAACAGCCGCAAGCTTTTTGCTTGCTTTAACAGGATCCTCAATTTGTCTGGGAACGACTAAAATCGAAGGTGCACTTTGGTTCGTTGCCAATTTTACTCCATTCCGATCCAGGATCTCTCCTCGCTCCGGCTCAAAAGGCAGATTCCGGCTCCAGGAATCCTTCGCTTTATTCGTCAGCTCTTCTCCCATTAGAAATTGGACAAATCCAAGTCTGGCATCAATAATCAAAAACGCTACAAAGCCAAACAGCAAAATCATAAACAAACGCTTTCTGACGGTTACATTAGAGACACGCAAGAGTACGTTCACTCCTTCTTTAGGCTTGTTTCATAGTATGCCTGCAAGAAGTGATATAGAACGCGTTATCCCGCCAGCTCGGTTGTTTAAAAAGAAAGCTTAATGCGAAAGAGCCGCATTAAGCTTTCCCCAGAATCTACTTCGTAAATTCGATTTTCACCGTAGATTTTCCATTAATCTCTTTTCCAGCTTTTACGCTTTGCTTCGTCGCAAATCCCTGCCCGTTCAGCTCAAAATGAATCCCGGACAAACTGGAGTAATTCAACACATCTCTTCGTGACCAGCCTGTCATATCAGGCATTTTAACCGGTCCATCGGATGTCAGAAAAACTTTTTCTTTAGCGATTATGCCGGTTTCCGGACTCGGAGATTGCTTATGAACCGCTGTGCCGTCACCAATTATGACCGGTGTGAATCCTTCATCTTTAACTTGCTTTTCAGCCGTCTGCATTCTCATTCCGGTAAAATCAGTCAAAGCATAGGACTCTTCTTTTTCAACTGGTTTTTCCTGCTCAGCATTTTCTTTCGGTTTAATATTTAAGTAATGGAGGCCGTTCTCCATCACCGGTTTAAAAATGGAAGACACCGGAGCTGATCCTGATTCTGTAGCCTTTAATTTCGGCTGCTGCACTGCCACATAAACGACAAGCTCGGGATCATCCTTTGGCGCCATGCCGAGAAAAGAGAAAATATAGTTTTCATGTCCGGTTAACAGCTTTCCATCATCACCGGCAAGCTGAGCTGTCCCCGTTTTACCCGCGATGTCAAAGCCGTCAATTTTGTATGGTTTTCCAGTTCCGTTTTTAGAAGTGACGACTTTTTCCAATATGTCGCGGACTTGTTTTGCCGTATCAGCAGAGATTGGCTGTCCTGCTGATTTCGGACTGTTTTGCAGGACCGTTTTATCTTTATTGTTGGGATCGGTAATATGATCAATCACATAAGGCTTCATCATCTTACCGTTGTTCGCGATCGCTGTAGCTGCCTGAAGCTGTTGGATAGGGGTGATGGCTGAGCCCTGTCCGAATGAATTTGTCACTTTTTCAATGTCATATTTGAAATTGATCGTGCTCTCAGCCTCACCTGGCATGTCAACCCCTGTTTTATCGTAAAAATGGAACTTGCGCAAATATTGGTTAAAGCGATTGGCACCAAGTTTTTCGTTGGCCAGAATGGCAAATGCCACATTTGACGACCGCTCGACCCCTTCTTGAAAGTTAATTTCGCCCCAGCCTTTACCGTTATTATGGTCACCGATTTCCGACTTTCCTACTTTGTAGGTTCCCGAATGATACTTTTCTGCAGCGTTAAAGACGCCTTCTTCCACTGCAGCGGCCAAGGTGAATATTTTCATCGTGGAACCCGGTTCAAACGGATAAGAAACGATATCATTGTAATAGTTCGTTATATCCCGTTTATTTGGGTCAAAGCTAGGCCTTTGACCGACAGCTAAAATTTCACCTGTTTTCGGATTCATTACGGCTGCCATTATTTTTTTCGGCTCGTATTTTTTTGCAGCCTCTGACATACTGTCTTCAAGAACCGTTTGCAGTTTTTTATCAATCGTTAAATGTACATCTTTTCCATTTTCAGGAGGAGTAATTTTATCCTTGCTGTTCGGAAGCTTCCAGCCGGCTCGATCACTTTCATAAGACACAAATCCATCTTTTTTCACAAGATAATTGTTCAAGTTCTTTTCCAGCCCCATGACGCCTGTCATTTGCTTTAGCTCATTGTTATACGTTGAATAACCGATTAAGCTGCTTGCAAACATTCCATTAGGATAATAGCGTTTAGAATCCCTGGTAAAGGCGATGCCCGGGAGCTCAAGCTTTTCAATTTCTTCTTTTTTTTCAATAGAAATGTCCCGGCCGGCCCTTCCAAACTCCACTTGATCTCTTCCTTCTTTATTCAGGATGTCAAGTATTTCACCCTCATCCATTTCCAAAATAGGGGCGAGCTCCTTAGCGGTCTTTGCTTTATCTTGCACGTGCTTTGGATGATTAATATCCGTCGTCATATCTTTGTCCAAAACCGCTATGATTGTATAGGAAGGGGCGTCTTCAGCGATCGCTTCTCCGTTTCGATCAAGGATTGATCCCCGCTGCCCCGAGATCGTCCGTCCTTTTTCGTATTGTTCGTGAGCTTTTGCAGCCAGTACTTCCCCCTCAACTTTCCCTGTCGCCTGTATATATGCAAATCTAGAAAAAATGACAAAGAAAAAGAGGGCAAAACAAATACTAAGTATTGCAGCTCCTCTGTTCATAAATCGATTTTTAGTTGGCATAAGCATCAATCCCGTACGTTTTTCACTTTTTTATCCTGTAAATTCAATCCGTGCTTTTTGGCGATTTTCATGATCCGTTCAGGCATCATCAAATCCTTTCTTTCCGTTTCTAAATCTTCAATCTCAATGGATTCAGTAGACACCAGTTCTTCAAGCTTTTGAACTTCCAGGTTCGTTTCATATGCCGCAAAGGCTTTGTTAATAATGAAAATAGAGACACTGAGAACGGCCAGCACAAAGAGAACGATTAAGACCTTTTCTCCTAATGTGATGGATGCCCTTCGTTTGATTACAACCGTTTGTTCGTATTGTTGAGAACGTTCTTGCTGTTTCTCTACGTTATAGGCTAAATTACTCATACTCTGTACCTCCTTATTTATAAGCGGCTTGTGAAAGCTGCAACGGTTAACATTTTTCTGCAATTCTGAGCTTGGCAGAACGGGCTCGGTTGTTTTCCTCCAGCTCCTGAATAGATGCAGTAATTGGTTTTCTTGTCACTAGTTTAATTTTCGGCTCGTATCCTTCCGGAATTACGGGAAGCCCATGCGGAAGATCTGGCATAGAGGACAAGTTTTTAAAAGTCGATTTGCATATCCGGTCCTCAAGAGAGTGAAAGGTAATCACTGAGATCCTTCCTCCAGGCTTAAGAACATCGACCGCCTGCTCGAGTGCTTCTTCAAATGCCTTTAACTCATCATTAACGGCAATTCGGATGGCTTGAAAAATCCTCTTAGCCGGATGCCCCCCTTTCCTCCTGGCAGGTGCGGGAATCACATCTTTAATAATCTCAACTAGTTCTCCTGTCGTTTCGATCGTTTTTTGTTCGCGATAGGATTCAATTTTTCTGGCGATTTGCTTGCTGAATTTTTCTTCCCCATATCGAAAGAAAATTTTGGCCAATTGGTCAAAGCTCCACTCATTAACGACATGCTTGGCAGTAAATTCTGCTGATTGATCCATTCTCATATCGAGAGGTGCATCGTAATGATAGCTGAAGCCTCTTTCCGGCGTGTCCAGCTGAGGAGAAGAAACTCCCAGATCAAACAAAATGCCGTCCACGCTATCAATTCCTATTTCGTTTAGTTTTGTTTTTAAATAGCGAAAATTGCTTTTAATCAGCACAACCTCTCCCAACTGATCAGAGAGTACTGCTTTCGCATGCTTAAGTGCCGCGTCATCCTGATCAAAAGCAATCAGTTTCCCCTCTTCCGACAACTGTGACAGGATGTATGTACTATGTCCTGCGCCACCGAGTGTGCAATCTACATATGTGCCGTTTTTCTTTACATTCAAACCGTCTACGGTCTCTTTTAGCAATACTGTTTTATGTTGAAACATGCTGTTTATTACCACCTTTTTCAAATCGATTGGAAACGCGAGTTTTTCACACAAGGATTCATTATATATCAAATCCGATCATATTTTCAGCGATTTCAGCAAATGAATCCTCTTGGTTCTCTATATATTGTTCCCAAACATTTTTACTCCACAATTCAATTCGATTTGAAACGCCGATAACTGTACAATCTTTTTCAAGCTTTGCATAGGACAAAAGCGAGGTTGGTATGTTTATTCTTCCTTGCTTGTCCAATTCACACTCAACGGCACCGGAGAAAAAAAAGCGGGTAAACGCGCGGGCGTCTTTTTTTGTAAGCGGGAGAGCTTTTAATTTTTCTTCAATGACCTTCCATTCATTAAGGGGATAGCCAAATAAGCATTGATCAAGTCCTCTAGTTAAAACGAACTGCTCTCCAAGTCCTTCCCTGAACTTGGCGGGAATGATCATGCGGCCTTTTGTATCAATCGAGTGCTGATATTCCCCCATAAACATGGATGCTCAAACCCCACTTCCTCACCTATACTCCCCACTATCCACCACTTCTCTCCACAACTTTATTTTACACTCTTTTTGCATAAAAAAAAACCCTGAAATAGCAAGGGTTTTTTAAAACTTTATTTCAAAGTTTGACAACGTTATGCTTGTTTTGAAAAGAAAATGGCAGACTTTTGAATCTTTTGATAAAATCTGGCCCGTACTTGTTTAAATAATACATGATGTTCCAAATTCTTTCCTGAAGCGAAGAGTCCGGGCACAAACTCGTTTGGATTCTGTCGAAATCACGCAATACACGATCTTCTCTTCTTTTAACGCTTTTCTTTACGGAATGGTCTAAGAAATCTAGCTGCTGCTGAATGAATGCAGCGTTTTTCTTTACTACTCCTTCCAGGCTGTTGTCAATTTGCAGCGCTTCGTACCGCAGACGCGAATGAATCGATTCTATTTCTGTTTTTGCCTGCAGCAGAGAGGCTTCGAAGTCTTCAGGAATACGATCTGTAAAATAGCGATTCTTCCATCTTTCCACACCATTTTCGATTACATCTGAAAGCTCCAGGTTTCTTTCAAGCAGTTTTGTATCGATATGGCGTTCCAAAATCGATATATTCAACCTAGGAACGAGCGGCGCCATCTTAAAATCCATGATGTGAAATATGCGTTTAAGCTCTGCCCAATAAGACAGTTCACCCGGCCCTGCGATAAATGCGAGTGTAGGCAAAAGAAATTCCTGCATCAACGGGCGAGTTACTACATTATTGCTGAATGCTTCAGGGGTCTCTTTGATTACTTGGATTAATTCATCCTCAGACCATTCTATCCCTAAATCATGAATGGTGTAGTTTCCATTTGATTTTCGAATTAAAAACCTTTCACCATCGAATTCATAAAATAGATTGGCATGCTTCTCTTGATAATCGATGACGTTCGAATATCCCGCTTTAGCAATATCTTCTTGCTGTGCTTCAAGTGCATCTGCAAGGTCATCATTTTTCTCTAGAAGTTCTTGAAAAAATTCTGTCTCTAGCTTTCTAAGCCCGGGATCCCCGGAATTAAGCAGAAGCAAACCATCTTCCTGAAACAAATTTGCGATAATTTGCTCGAAAAATTCAACATACGTATCTGAACAGTCCAAACATCGATATAATTCTTCCATTAGGCTCAATGTATATTCGGTTTCACCATATGTTTTAAATACTTCATCGATCCAGTCTTTGCATTTTCTTTTATCGAGCAATGTCCTCGAAGCACATGATTTCTTTACTTGATTCTGAGAAAGCTTCTTTTTAGATAATCTCCCATTTTCAGCTGTGAACACATGATTTATTTCTTCTATGTCATGATCTTCTCCGGCAACCCAGAATAGAGGAATCACAGGTACTTGCAGTTGTTCTTCCTTCTCTTTTGCCAAAACGATAATGCTTATTACTTTATGTATGGTATAAAGCGGCCCGGTAAGCAATCCTGCCTGCTGGCCACCGACAATCATTACGCTATTTGGATTTCTGATTTTTTCAATGGAGAGGTTCATTTCATCAGATTTGAATTTTTTATGATATTCAAGTAAATAATCAGCCAGTGTATCTCTGGAGAACGTTCGAAAAGAAAGATCATTTAACCTGTCTTCCCATACACGATCATTCGTCATATCATAATCAAAAAAATTCAATACGTCTTTTTTTCCCTCTATGTAGTCTCGTACAAAAGGATTTTTACTTTGTATGGAAAGTGCAGTAAGCTGCATGCGGAACTTCCTTTCTCATAAAAAAATAGTTAGATTTCCGAAATGAGTATAGCACGGAAAATAAAAAATAGAAAAAAGTTTGCTTAAGAAGGTTCAGCTGCTTTTATGCTTGCAAACAGAAATGATAAGTGCGGAACGACTTTCCCCTTCGCATTTGCTTCATTTATCAGGTAACCGAGAATAGCATCGATTTCTGTTTTTCGGCCATTCAGCAAATCCGCCCGCATCGAGGACGTATTTTCTGCTGTTTTTTCACAAACGGCAAGAACCTTCTTCCAAGAGGATTCAACTTCATGCACTTGAAGGACACTCACAGCCTCATTAAATATTTGCTCCATAAACGCTAGATAAGCAGGATTAGCCAAAAGCTCGCAATTCTTTACATTTAGTAATGCTGTCATTGGATTAATGCAAGCATTGATGAGCAATTTCTCAATAAGAATCTGGCGCCAGTTGTCTGAGAAAACAAACGGAAAGCTTTCATGAGTCTTCGCAAGCTCTTTTGCCAGCATGTATTTATCGCAAGCGCTGTAAGCTCCCCACCTCACGCAGCCGTTACCAGTATGTATGATATGGGCTGCATCCATTTTTACCACGCCATGCTCAACGATCCCGACATATACCTCCTTTGATTGTGAAATATTTCCCATAAAGGAGAGATGCCCCATGCCGTTTTGCAAAAATAAAAAACGATCGCAGTTTAAGGTTTCAATCGTATTGCGAACCGAATGCAGCTGATTTTGCTTGACTGTTACCAGACATAAATCAAATGCTTCTTCACTTTTATGAGCAGCATGTACCTTTCTGGTTTCTTCTTTTCCGTCTTTGCTTATAGTAATCCCATGCATGTTTAGGATTTCCGCTTGTTTTTGACTTCTTGTAATAACTGTAATTGTATGTGCCTGCGATAAATAAAATGCAGTAAGAAGACCGACAGCTCCACCGCCCAATACAGCCAGTTTCAATATTTTCACATCCTTATGTTTCGTGTGTATTGGAGTATATTCTACTCATTATACATGATCGGCTTTCATTGAAAAGAAATGAGTCCGCAAGCACGAGGAAAAAGCACATATCTTTTGAACATTTCATAAAAACGCTTACAATAGAAGTAAGTATTACGACAAGGGGGAAATAAAAATGAAGGTTGAACGATTGCTCATCAATTATAAAACGCTGGAGGAATTTAAAAAATTCAGGGAGTACGGAATACAAGAGCTTTCAATGTATGAGGATTTAGAAAACAATATCATTGAAAATGACAGCACGTCTCCTTTTTACGGGATCTATTACGGCAACACATTAGTTGCGCGTATGAGTTTATATCAAGTGGATGGGCGCTATAATGAGTACTTTGAAAACAGACATAATTATTTGGAGCTATGGAAGCTTGAGGTCCTCCCCGGCTATCAAAGTAAAGGATATGGCAGGATGCTAGTGGATTACGCGAAATCATTCGGCCTGCCGATAAAAACCAGCCCTCGCGTCAAATCTGAAGGGTTTTGGGAGAAAATGGACTTCACAAGTGTAAAATACGATCTGTTAAGAGACAAGGGAGAAAACCCTCTCGTCTGGCAGCCAAAGGATGAGACGCAGACTTCAGAATCAGCCTAAATATTGTGATTTTGAGGCACTGCCCAATTAGTCTCCGTACATTACCCCCGCCAAATGCGGGTGAAGCAAGGACACCAGTTCTAACTGACAAAGTGCGGGAATAAATAAAAACCGGTCAATAGTTTGGCCGGTTCTTGCGTTTAAAAGAATGTATTATTTTCTTTCTTCTTGAAAGGAGACAATTTGTCTTGCGCGGTCCATTATTTCTATTAGGGCTTTATAGTCATTTTCCTTCGCCCGCAACTTGTTTTTTAATTCTGAGTTTTCTTCTTTTAATGCGTCCGCCTCTTTTTTTAGTTCTTCCACTCTTTCAGCCAATTGATTTTTTTCTGCCTGAAGATCGCTGTTCAAAGGAGTTTGTTCATATTGCTCCAAAAAACGGATCACATCCTGTATTGAGAGGCTATTCGTTGTTTCCGGCTGATAGGCCGTTAGCTCGTTAGTAAAGTGAGTGGCATGCACACCCAATTTCTTTCTAAGCTCTTTTCGCTGTTTTTTTGCCGCTTCAATCCCTGATTGATATTGTTTTCTAACGTATGAATTCCAGCGAAAGCCGCATGCAGCTGCCGTTCTCGTCAGTTTCCTGCCCACTTCCTCAAATGCCGAAAGCTGTGTGCCGCCTTCTCTGATTGACCTGAGCACGACCTCTGCCAGGAGCAAATCTTCGTCTTGAGTCCACGCATCCTGCCTTGTTATCGTCAAAGAATATCCCTCCATATCGCTTTTTACATCATACATATGCTGATAATAGAGTAGATAGACTAAATGGCTTTTCGAATCAAAAATAAATTCTTTTAAATTAAAAAAAGCATCTGGCTATTTGCCAAATGCTCTTATCATACATTAGTTTGAAGATTTTACTTCTTTGCCTTTATATGAACCACAGTTTTTGCAGACACGATGAGAAATTTTCATCTCTCCGCAGTCCGGGCATTCTACCATACCAGGCACTTGTAATTTAAAATGAGTACGACGCAATCTTTTTCTCGTTTTGGACGTTCTTCTGAAAGGTACAGCCATTATTCCCACCTCCTTATAGAGTTACGATTCGTTATCATTGTTTAACAATTTTTTTAAATCTGCTAACCTCGGATCCACTCGGTTTTCGTGCTCTTCCTCACTGACGACCTGCCAGTCCTGGCCTTTTTGCGGAGCAGCTCCCGGTTTTTCCTTTGAATCAGCAAAAATTTGCATAGGAACTTCAAGAAGAATTTCTTCTTTTATTATCGGAGTCAAGTCAACAATGTCATTTTCAGCAATATGGAAGTCATCGTCATCCAATTCCTCTTCTTCGCCATAGAACGAAAATAGTTCTTTGGTCGTTAGCGTAAATGGATGGATCACGTCAACAAGCGTCCTTGAACACGGTAACGTCATTTCTCCGGATATTGTAAAGTCAAATGCAGCTTGTTTTGAGTCAATGTCAGCTTTGCCCTTCACCCTTATTGGCGAAATCCGGCGTATATCTGTATTCGCTTTCGTCAGTTCATCTAATTCAAGCGTTTCATCAAATTCCAGACCTTTGTGCGCAAGCTGATTTAACTGATAAACTGTCCATTTCATAGGTTATCACCTCGTAAGAGCAACAAACAAGATTATAGCTTTTTTGAACTCGTTTTGTCAATATTTTTTCTTTACACAACATTTACTTACATTGACAAGCTTTCCGCCTGTTATATAAACTAATCGAAAGGCAATAACAAGGGAATCGACCTTTAGGATAGGGTCTTTTGATACTTTAACACAAACATTATTATCAATTCAAGAAGGTGAATCGGATGAAAGCAGCAGGGTTGGTGGTTGAGTACAATCCTTTTCATAATGGGCATGCCTATCATTTGAAGGAAGCGATAGCACAGACTGAAAGCGAAGTGGCAATCGCAACAATGAGCGGATCGTTTTTACAACGGGGGGAACCGGCGATCGTTTCAAAAATTTCCCGTACGCGAATGGCTCTTCAAAACGGAGTAGATATCATCGTCGAACTTCCATATGTGTATGCTGTTCAAAAAGCAGAAACCTTTGCAGAAGGTGCTGTTTCCATCTTATCTTCTCTCGGCTGCGATTCTTTATTTTTCGGCAGCGAAAGCGGTAACATCCGTTCGTTCTTGGAGGCTGCGTCACAATACAACACGAACCGTTCGCACATTGACCAGCTTGCACAATCTTTTCTGAAAGAAGGAAACAGCTATCCGAAGGCAATGTCACTCGCTTTAAAAGGTGCATTCTGTTCCAAACAGCCTCTTGATTTATCAAAGCCAAATAACATTCTGGGCTTTCATTACGTAAAAGCGATAGTTGATAAAAAACTCGGGATGAAACCAGCAACTTCTAAGCGTATATCTGCCGAATTTCATGATCCTTTGCTTCCTTCAAGAAATGCCGGCATCGCCAGTGCAACGAGTATCCGTAAAGAGCTTCTCGGCAGTTTACAAACAAAAAGCAGTGAGCCATATCTCCCGAAAGCGTCTGTCAGCGAGTTGGGTGCCTATTATCATTCCTATCAGATATGGCATACTCTAGAGAGTTATTTTCCATTTTTAAAATATCGCTTGAATTCGATGACAAAGCAGGACCTGCAGAAAATCTATGAAGTTGAGGAAGGGCTTGAAAACAGAATTTTTAAAGCGATCAAGCATGCCCATTCATTTCAAGAGTATATGGAAACCTTGAAGACGAAACGATATACGTGGACCCGTCTGCAGCGAATGACTGTTCATATTTTGACGAATACGACAAAAAAAGACGTGGAGAATGCTCTATTTGAATCAACTGTACCCTGTATCCGTCTGTTAGGTTTTTCATTAAAGGGTAAAGAATATTTATCTGCCATTAAAAAAGATTCGAAATCTACGGTCGTAAGCAAAGCCTCTTCCGTTTCGCATCCTTCGTTGGAACTTGATTTAAAAGCATCAAGAGTTTACGGAGCCGCCATCAACGAGCCGATGCAATCAAGGTTCAGCAAAGAGGAATTTTCCGACCTACCAATTCTTTACGATGAACAGAACAAAACGTTTCTGCGCTAAGAGAAAAGCACCCGAACTCTGGTGCTTTTTGGTTTTAGCTTATTTAAGTAATTTAAAGCGTCATCTAACGTTTTTACAGGGACAATTTTCATTTTTGTTTTAATGTCTTTGGCTGCAACGAGTGCATCATCGTAATTCCCGCCATCGACCGGCGCAAAAAAGATCTCATTACCGGCATCATCTGCCCCGACTACCTTCTGTTTAATGCCGCCGATGGCTCCAACATTGCCTTTAGGATCCATCGTCCCTGTACCAGCAATATGGTAGCCCTTCGTTTCATCTCCTTCTGTCAGCTGATTATAAATCTCGAGCGTCATCATCAGACCTGCGGACGGGCCGCCAATGTGTTCAATCTTCACATTGATTTCCGGGTTTACTTCGACTTTTTGATCAGTCATTAATCCGACACCCATTCCGACTCGCTTCGGATCCTCCTTGAAGGCTTGCAGCTTCATCTCAATCTCTCTCTTTTTATTGTCTCGTTCAACGGTTAGCTTTATCGTGTCACCGTTTTTTTTGTTTCCGACATAGCGGATAAGCTCTTCAGAGGACGTGAATGATTTTCCGTCGATGCTGATTATCTTGTCACCTACTTCAATTTTTCCGGCAGCCGGCATACCTGAAACAATTTGCGAGGCAAATACTCCATTAAACGTTGTCTTTACGTCCTTCCCTGCTTTTTCATAAGCTGCGATAATGGCGCTTTGCTGGGAGCTGTTCATCATTTGCAACTGCCTTTTCATATATTCATCATCAGTTTCGCCTTCTTGCTTAAAATTGGCTTCCGGCATGATTTCGTGATAAGGGCGAATTTTGGCCCACAAAAACGTGAGAGGATTTGCTGGCCCTACCTGGACAGTCATAAGTGAAAATGACCCTGCCTCCTTATCGCCGCCCTCAACTTGAATCAAAGGCTGTAATTCAGTTGCACCTCCGGGCTGTGTGATATAAAAAGGAAGCTTAACAAATGTCAAAGCTATACACAATATAATACCGATTATGACCAGCCTGGCCAGTCTGTTTAAGTTTTTTCTATTCATTATTTGGAACCCCCAAATCTCTTCTTTAAAGCGACAATCGTATGTATGTTCTCTTTCGCTTGCCAGTTTCCTTCTAATCATACCTTTTTGTTTTTTCAATGAAAAGTAATCCGCAAAAAAAGCAGAATAGTCCTCACTACATAAAAGCAATGATCCCTCCACAAAGTTTATGGTCTAAATGGGGCAGCTATGTCCGTATAGTAGTACAAGCAGAAATTTTTTTAGAAATCGGGAGGATAATAATGAAAACAAAAAAATTTACAATTCTTATCTCCTCCATCCTTATTTTTCTCACATTTGCTGTCATTATTAACCCTAAGGAGTCATTTGAAGCTTCCGCAGCGGGGCTCGGCATGTGGTGGGAAATTGTTTTCCCATCGCTCTTGCCTTTTTTCATTTTGTCTGAACTCCTTATCTGCTTTGGCGTTGTGAGCTTTGTCGGGGTATTGCTTGAACCGTTTATGCGGCCTGTTTTTCGGGTTCCCGGCGCCGGTGCCTTTGTACTTGCCATGGGGATGGCTTCAGGTTTTCCATCAGGAGCTAAGCTGACATCCAGGCTGAGAAAAGAAAATCAGCTTACAAAGACGGAGGCGGAGAGGCTCGTTAGTTTTACGAATTCTTCAAACCCTCTTTTTATATTCGGTGCGATTTCAGTTGGATTTTTCCAGCATCCTGCATTGGGTGTAGTTTTAGCTGCCGCCCATTACATCAGCAATCTTGCTGTAGGTTTTACGATGAGGTTTTACGGCAAAAAAGAGTCAAACAGTAAGATGGAGCGTAGAGCAATGTTACCTTCTATCTCATTGGCTTTAGAAAAAATGCACGTGAAACGAATGAAGGAAACGAGGCCATTTGGAAAAATATTAAGTGAAGCGATCGTGTCATCAGTCCAAACGCTGCTCATGATCGGCGGCTTTATCATTATTTTTTCCGTTTTAAACCGAATGCTTTCAGAATTCCACATTCTCCAAGCATTGGCAGTTTTCACTCAATCTATTCTTGCCTTCTTTCATATCTCTACTGAGCTAAGCATTCCGCTATTATCAGGATTCTTTGAAATTACGACGGGAAGCAGATCCGTTAGCGTGACAGAAGCAAATATGCTGCAAAAAGCAATCATCGTCAGTTTTATTCTGGGGTTCGGGGGCTTTTCCGTGCAGGCTCAGGTTGCCGGTATTTTAGCAGAAACGGATATTGCATTTAAACCTTATTTTTTGGCGCGTATTCTACAAGCCTTTTATGCCTCAATCCTTGCTGCACTGCTTTGGAAGCCGCTATATACGTCCTTTTCTTCCCCGAGCGCTCCCGTTTTTTCCAACGATGCACCTACAAATGATTTATTTTTCGTCAGCGTTTGGGAAAAGTTAGTTTCATTTGGGCCAATCATTACAATTGTAATTCTGTTTATCAGCGCTTTTTTGATGTCCTCTCCTTCGAGAGATTCGAAGCGGTAATCTAAAAAAAGACTGCACAAAAATATTTGTGCAGCCTAATTTATTCATCTTCAAATTTTTTCGTTAACGCTTGTACAACTATTTCAGGAACGAGCCCTGAAACAGCCCCTTTGTATTTTGCTACTTCTTTTACAATGCTTGAGCTTAAAAACGAATACTGATTGTTTGTCATCATAAAAAAGGTTTCAATATTTTCTTCTAAAAATCGGTTCATTGACGTAATTTGCATTTCGTATTCAAAATCCGATACTGCCCTCAGCCCTCGCAAAATCACATTCGCTTGTTTGCTTTTCGCATAATCGATTAAAAGACCGTTATTGGATTCAATGCTTATATTTGATAAATCGGAGGTTACTTCCCGCAGCAGCTCGCATCTTTCTTCTACTGAAAAAAGCGGTTTTTTTGTTGAATTATTCAGAACACATATGTAGACATGATCAAAAACCTTTGCCCCTCGTTTGATAATATCCAAATGCCCGTATGTTACAGGATCAAAACTTCCGGGGCATACGGCAACTCTGTTCATTCTGGCTCCCTCTCCTTTTTGTATATGCTGACTCCGGTTACCCCGTAGGCTTCATTTCTTACCTGCTGCAGGTTTCCGATTGTATGAGATAGCGACACTTCCTTCGCATGCTCTGCAACAATAAACCCTTCTGCTGATAAAAGGTTGTGTTTGTCAATGATTAATAAGAGCGCTTCCAATTTTTGTGCTTTATACGGAGGATCAAGAAATATCCCATCAAATACAGATTCTTTCTTTGCAAGTACTTGCAGTGCCCGGGTGGCATCGTTGCGAAAAATCTCGGCTCGGTCTTGAATATTAAATTGTGACACATTCGTTTTAATGGTCTGTATGGCTTTATACTCCCGATCAACAAAAATACAGCGTTCAAATCCCCGTGAAATTGCCTCAATTCCAAGACCTCCGCTTCCAGCAAATAAATCAAGAGCTGTTCCTCCATTGAAAAAAGGTCCAATCATGTTAAAGATGCTCTCTTTTACTTTATCGGTTGTCGGTCTGGTTGACATTCCCGGCACAGCTTTTAACGAACGCCCTTTCAGTGATCCTGCTATAACTCTCATTAAAAAACTCCATCTTTGATTTTTTATGTTATCTTACCATACTCATTCACTTTCGGACAATGAAGCGAATTTTCTGTGTAAGATATGTTTTTATGTATAACCTGATCTATTCCTGGAAATACTTTTTATAACAACATCTGATGTGATGTTGTTGCCAACCGCGGAGAAGACTTACGTTTCCCCATAAGTTCTTCCTCCGGTTTCTCCTCTCCCTTTGCCTTCTCCTTATGTATGTAAGGAATAGAAGGACCCCCGCAAGTTTCTTGCGGGGATTTTTTTGTTTTTCGCTAGACGCTTGTTTTATAATCATACTCTTTAGCTTTATCCTGCTTCGTTTCGAATTCAAGCTTTAGATAAGGTTTATAGGACGGCTCCATTTTTTTCACGAATGAAAAGGATTCCAGCTTTGTCATAATTTTTTGCAGCTCATCTGTATCACAGTACAGAATCGCATATTTTAACCGCTTCGATACATAATGGACATTCCCGAATTTTCTCAAGCTTTTTGCATGCTTTACCGTATGAAGCCAAACGACAAGCCCTTGGCGTTTTTCACGCATTTCCTCACCTGCTTTACACGAATTTACGATTATGTATGAATTTGTTCGTAACAAAACCGAGACAAAAAGCGTCTCGGATTAAGATACTTTACAGCCGCAGCTTCCTCCTGATCCACAACCGCCGCCGCATGAAGATAAGCTGTCGAAATACGGATTGCCAGTCGGCACTTTCACATGCTCTGACACTGCTTGGCCAATTTCGATACTGATTTCATCAAGAACGGCTTGCAGCTCCGTCTCTGCCTTTTTAAATGCAGCAACGGCGTCATTCAGATCCAACTCCCGCTTAACATCCCGCATTTTCTTCGATATTTCTCTATATTCAGGATGGTACTTCCCAAACCTCTGTACATCCTCGTATTGCTCTTTTATTTTTGCAAAATCAGAGATAAGCTTTTGCACTTCTTGATCTTGCCGGAGCCGCGCCTGGCAAATTCTATATTCTTCGGCTATTTCTGACGAAAGAATCATGTTTGACAAATGATTGGCTTCGCTTTGAATTTGCAGTGATTCTAAAGTCGCATACATCTTATGCACCTCCACTGCTTAGTTTACCAGAAAAAAGCCCGCTTGAAAAATATACAAATTTAAGCAGCAAACAGAGCGCATTCTTAGCGCTCTGTTTAATCCTGTTGTCGCATAGAATGAAACATTTGAATCATCATTTGCGCCATCTGAATTCCGTTCGAAAACTGATTTACCCGGTGAGGGATCGTTTTTTCGTAATAATTCATCATGGCCAGCTGAAAAGACGGCAGATCGCCAGGATTGCGCGATAAATACCTGTACCAATAAGGCTGCTCTCGGATAAATCTTCTTCGTTCTTTATCTGACATTATATATTCTTGGACGTCTTTTCTCATAGTAGACTCCTTAATTAATCTTTACGAAAAGAAAAAGGATGTTTGCTTCCGTTGCCTGAACCTTCCTGCTTTGAACCACTCCCAAACTGATTGATCAGACCTTGGAGTGATGAGATGGACTGGCTCATTTTATAAATTTGCTCATTCATTTGATCAGAATCCATATTCTTTATCGCCATCACCATTTTTGACAAAAAGTCATTTTTATCGCTTTCTGCAGACTTTTCTCCTTTAGCTGCATCTGCATCCTTATATTTAACCCACGTATTATCATCTTCACCTAGTAAAACCCAGCTTTCATAAATTTCCTGCCAACCTTTATTCTCCTTGCGAACCTCGGATATCAGCTTAGGATGCCGTTTGACAAATTGTTTAAATTCGCTTAGCTTTGTTTGGATCTTTTCACTCACTGTCTTTTCCCCCTGCTTTCCGATCTTCTGTTATAGTTTACCCAGTGATAAAGCAATGCGTTCGCCCATTTTCCCCAACCAAAACAACGCACTAAGTCTTCCCCTGCTCTTCGATTGATTTCCTTCCATTGCATGTTAAACGCTTTCATAATATGATAATTGGTGAAAGGGAGATTCTAAACATGGGGAGGAAATACGGTGAAATTACAAGAATTCGGGATTGATGGCATGACGATCGAACTGGCGAGGCTGGATGATATCATGGAAACAGAGGGCTTGGTTAAAGCTGAGCACTGGGATTATGAAAGAATAACCTATGATAGAAAATTCTCAATGGTTGAAGGCACATTTTATTTAAGAATTATGGGGTATGCGATCGAAGGTGACGTCGGAGGCAGGCATGCTGTCATAAAGTTAATCACACCCCTCCTTGGTAAGCATTATTATCCTCACGGAGTAGAATATGGCGAAGACGAAGAGTTCCCGATACAGGTAAAGCAAGCGAGCGAAAACATTCTTAAACGTGTGAAGGAAAAGCTGGATCCCCTTCAAGTGTGAAAAAGTACAGCCCTATGCTGTACTTTTTCGTTATGAATGAAGAGTATGTGCAGGATATTCTTGCTCCGCCCGGTCTTTTTCACGTTCTTTCTTCACCCAATCGAAGAAAACAATAGCTAAAAAGGTGCCAAGAATGATTTCTTGAAAAACTTTCATGACAATTGCTCCAAGCCGCTGGTCCTCTAGCGGCGGAAGGGTATTGAACATTTCAGGCCCGCTAAGTGTGATGCCCTGCAGCATATCTGGCGGTACACACAGCTTTAGCGCCTCAGCCCATGCAGCGGAGTCCGTATACGTATGATACAACGGTGCGTCGCTAAACATGATGAGTGCGCATGCCGGAGTCAACAATATTCCATTTGCCATAATATACCCAAGTTTTGTTAACCCGTTAAGCTGTTTCTTGTTTACTGCTTTTGTTACGAGCGGCCACCACATAAAAAATGCCGTGACAAAAATCAAAACCGTTGCCGTAAAATGATAGGCTTCATTCGTTTTAGCCGTATCAAAGAGAAATGGAAGATGATAGAGTGAAAAAAAACCATTAAATAAAAGCAACGGTATGAGCGGCCTTGAAAAGAAACGAAAGAGAGTTCGAATAACAGGCAAACGCATCACTTTTTCCCAGGCCATTGCAGGAATCCCTAAAATAATAAGCGGCGGAATTAGCAGATAAAGAACTGCCATTTGCAGCATATGGGCACTAAAAACGATGTGGCTCAATAAATCCAACGGGCTTCCATTCGTCACATAAAACAAGACCATGGCAGATACAAAAAGAATGTTTTGCAGGCGAGTAGCAGTTTGATTTTCAGGCAAGCGCCTCAGCAAAAGGAAGTATGCAACAATAAATAAAACGATCATGGTCGCTAAATACGGACTCCAAAGAGCGCGGAACCCAAAAATCTCTAAATTACCCACTCAGGCTGCCTCCTCTCATTTTGTAAAAACCGCCCCTTACCACCAAATAATCGTAACAAATGCAAGAATCGTAATAGAGGCGACGAGCACCCCCGCATAGAAAAATAAAGAAGGTGCTTCATGTCCTTTTTGACTCATATGCATGAAATAATATAATTGAAAAACAACTTGGATTACTGCCATCAAAAGCAGAAAGGGTATTGTAAACCACGGACCGACGTCTGATCCAACGGTTAAAAAAGCAACGACCGTCAGTCCGATCATTAATCCGAATGAAATAACCTGATGTTTCATCTCCTCGGCATTTTTCTTTTTCCGGTAAGCAAGATCCGCTTTCGGTATTGTTTTATTATGGTTTGATTCCATCTTATCCCACCATCCCCATTAAGTATACGACAGTAAAGATAAAGACCCAGACGACGTCAATAAAATGCCAGTAAAGGCTCGCAACATAAAACTTCGGGGCATTATAGAGATTCAAGCCGCGCTGCCAATTTCTTGCCATTAAAAGAGCAATCCATGCAAGCCCGAATGTCACGTGGGCCCCATGGGTGCCCACCAGAACATAAAAGGCTGACCCCATGGCAGAGCTTTTGATTGTAAAATGGTATTCATGAGTATAATGAGTAAATTCATAAATTTCCAATGCTAGAAATCCTGCTCCCAACAACACGGTGACAAACAGCCAAAGCTGCATCTTTTTGAATGCAAAATTTTTCATATGATACATCGCGTAAACGCTTGTCAGACTGCTTGTTAAAAGCAGCATCGTTGCGAGAAAAACAAGAGACAGGTCGAACATCTCTGCCATTGTCTTATCCCCCATATTAGAGCCTCTTAATGCAAGAAAGGTAGCAAAAAGCGAGGCAAACAGGACCGTTTCTCCGCCTAAAAATAACCAAAACCCCAAAAACTTATTTTTTCCCTCAAGTGTAGCTTTTTCAGGCGAAGCAGGAAAGGTCTCAGCAGTCATTTTTCCTTCGGCATTCATTAAATCTTCACCCCTTTGTCATCGTCATCAGCCAGGTCTTCTTTGTGAATGTGGTATCCGTGATCGTCAAGAACCGAACGAAGAAGCATACACAAGAAGGTAATTGCAAGGCCGATTAAGATGACCGGCAATCCCCAGCTGACTTCGCTGCGATACATAAACCCAAAGGCAGAAACAAACAGCCCAAACGACATGATGAATGGAAATATGGAACGGTTCGGCATATGAATATCCCCTACTGGCTCTGCCGGAGACAATCCGGGATTGCCCTTCCTTTTTTCAACCCAAAGCGGATCCAGCCCTTTGACCAGCGGCAGCTGTTTAAAATTATATTCCGGAGCCGGTGAAGAAATTGCCCATTCCAGTGTCCTTCCGTCTTCCCAAGGATCATTGCCTGCTTTTGCGCCTCTCATTGTTGTGATGATAATGTTATAGAACAATACAATCGTTCCCGCAGCCATTAAAAAGGCTCCTGTCGTACTAACGAGATTAGCCGTTTCAAACCCTTGCCCAGGAAGAAAGGTAAACACGCGGCGCTGCATTCCCCACAGACCAAGAAAATGCTGAATGAAAAACGTCAAATGAAATCCCGTAAAAAATAATACGAAAGTGATTTTCCCCAAAAAATCATTCAGCATCCTGCCAAACATTTTCGGCCACCAATAATGCAAGCCCGCAAAAAGTCCGAAAATAACGCCGCCGACAATCACGTAATGAAAGTGGGCAACAACAAAATAGGTATCATGATACTGGTAATCGGCTGTTGCCGCAGCAAGCATCACCCCGGTAACTCCACCCATTACGAAGGTGGGGATAAAAGCGATCGACCATAACATCGGGGTAGTGAACCTGATGCTCCCTCCCCAAATAGTCAAGAGCCAGTTGAATACCTTTATGCCTGTCGGTACAGCAATCGCCATCGTGGCAATGGCAAATACGGCGTTTGCAATCGGCCCGAGACCGCTCGTAAACATGTGGTGGGCCCATACCATGAATCCCAAGAAACCGATTAAAACGATAGCAAATACCATCGATGAATAGCCAAACAGCCGTTTCCGGGAGAAAACTGGCAGCACCTCGGAAAAAATTCCAAATGCCGGCAGGATTAAGATATAAACCTCCGGGTGACCGAATATCCAGAAAAGATGCTCCCAAATGACCGTATTCCCTCCTAGTCTCGGAACGAAAAAGGCGGTATCAAAAAGCCTGTCAAACATCATCAACGCAAGTGCCACTGTAAGCGGGGGGAAGGCAAATAAGATGAGAGCGGATGCGACAAACGTCGTCCATGTAAATAGCGGCAGTCTCATATATGTCATTCCAGGCGCTCTCATATTGATGATTGTCACCAAAAAATTTATCCCTGCAATCAGCGTCCCAATCCCGGATATTTGCAGCCCGAGAACATAAAAGTCGATGCCGTGTCCAGGAGACTCAAGACTTACTGATGCATACGATGTCCAACCTGCATCAGGCGCTCCTCCTAAAAACCAGCTCAGATTAAGAAAAATTCCCCCGAAAAAGAATAGCCAAAAGCCAAGCGAATTAAGAAACGGAAACGCTACGTCCCTCGCGCCGATTTGCAGCGGAACCACGGCATTCATAAAAGCGAATAATAGCGGCATCGCTGCTAAAAAAATCATCGTCGTTCCATGCATAGTCATGATCTCGTTATATAGTCCTGCACTGACAAAATCATTTTCAGGCAGCGACAGCTGGATACGTATAAACATGGCTTCCAATCCGCCGATAATGAAGAAAAACCCTCCGCATACTAAGTAAAGCACGGCAATTTTTTTGTGATCGACCGTTGTCAAGTAATCCCACAGCACGGCTCCAAAACCTCGATTTTTAGCAATCGTACTCACATTGCATCCCCCTTTGTTTCCCAAAAAGAACTGGTTACTCCGTCTTTAGCCCCTTTAAATACTCTGCAAGTGCTTGAATTTCGTCGTCTTTTAATTCTCCGTATGATCCAGTCATTTTGTTGCCTGGCTTAATGCTTTCCGGATCCTTAATCCACGCATGCAAATTTTCATCATTAAAATCCTTTACCCCTGCAATCTTTGATCGTTCGCCGAACGTCGCGAGATTTGGCCCTGTACGTGCCTGTTCCGGCCGTTCATCCTTTGGTGTAACCGCATGACAGCTTAAGCAATTTTTTTCTTTAAAGAGCTCCTTCCCCTGCCCGGCTGTTGCTGAGGCTGTGCTTTGTTCATAGTTTTCCATCGACTTAACCCAATCTTGAAATTCTTTCTTTGGCATCGGCTTCACCTTAAAGTCCATTAGAGCATGAGAAGGACCGCAGAGCTCCGCGCATTTTCCATAAAAATATTCACCCGCTTCGGCACTTTTCTTTGAATCAAACATTAGAAAGAAACGATTTTCGTTTTCTGTGTTCGTATCCATTTTCCCTCCAGCAGAAGGAATCCAAAACGAATGCTTCACATCGGAAGCCTTCAACTGAAAATAAACCTTTTCATCAGTTGGCACGATTAGCTCCTGGCTTGTCACTATTCCGTAATCCGGATATTCGAATTCCCACCAATAGAGATTTGCTCTCACATTGACTACCAAAGCATCTTCCGGATTCCGTTTTTCTTTATCCATCACTTTCGTATCGGCCTGGCCAAAAACATGCGTGACAGTAGGCACTCCTAAAATAAGCAGCAAAATAATCGGAATAACGGTCCACAGAATTTCAAGTTTTTTATTTCCTTCTACTTGTTTCGGCAGGGCTTCATCCCCTGATTTTTTCCTACGAAACTTCACTAGCACATAAGTAAAAATAGCCATTACGACAATGACAACAACGACCATGATGAACGTACTGAGAACCATTAGATAAAACTGATCCTCCGCTACTTCCCCGGCCGGGCGCAGGGTGGATACGAACGGTTCCCCGCATCCGCTTAATGTAAGCGTCACCAATAGTAGCAATGACAGCAGACGCCATGTTTTCCACATTTCATCTCATCCCCTTTGTTCAATTCTCCCTTTGAAATGTTTGAATCAAGCCCCTTCTCCTTTCATTTAATCATACCCTTATATTAAAGTGAAGCTTCAATCAGCAGGGTTTATGGGTGGGTAAGCACTTACATTTCTAATTTTTTTAATAATAAGATATCTATGTATGAAGGGAAAGCCGCCAATATTTGGATTAGGCGACTTTCCGCGGCAGCTCTTATTCAGGTTTAAAAAAGGGTGAAAATAACCATAGCGACAAATATGATTGTCAAGTAATTCAGAGAATAGACAAACATTAAAGTTGACCACTTCATAATATCTTTCATTTTGAATCCATATAAGCCTAATATCAGCCAGCCCAAATTTAGCGCAGTTGCCAGAATAACAAAGCCCATTCCCAATTCACTTAAAAAGAATGGAAGAGGCAATAGACAAGCGACCCAGACAATAATTTGCCTTTTTGTCACTTCAAAGCCATAGACCACTGGAAGCATTGGTATATTTGCAGCTCGGTAATCTTCTGTTTTCTTAATGGCAAGTGCTAAAAAATGCGGAATCTGCCAAATAAACATTAATAAGAACAATACCCAGGCTACAGTACCAATTGTACCTTCAACAGCTGTCCAGCCGATTAAAGGCGGTACGGCACCGGAAACGCTGCCGATAATCGTATTGATCGTGTAATTGCGTTTTGACCACATCGTGTAAAGTACAACATACGTAATAACGCCGATCAAACCAATAATCGCAGCAGATATTGTTGTCATAAGCAGCATTATGATTCCGAATGCGACAAGCATAATGCCAAAGCCTAACGCGTGGCCGGGCTGAATTTTCCCTGTAACAGTCGGGCGGACCTTTGTTCTCTCCATCAGTTGATCGATATCCCTGTCATAATAATTGTTAATAACGCACGATCCTGCAATAATCAAGGATGAACCAAGCAATGTAAAGAGTACAATATCTAAATTCCCCAGAAAACTTGTTCCGGAAAAATAAAAAGCAAGCCACATACCGGTAAACGTCGTAATAAGATTGGAATTGACGATCCCGATCTTAATAAGGGAAAGGAAATCCTGCCAAGCAGTCGTTTGAATTTGTCTATCCATAGCTGTATCGTTTGCAACTCTAGTATCAGCCAATTTATTTTAACCTCCCTTACTCTTTCTTTTTCCCATTCATTATAAAGAGCAGGATACGAAAATATCTTCAACTCTATCTTACAGGATTAAAAGTATGAAAAAAACATTCCATTTCATATTACTCAATTAGTTGTGAACTTTTTATGAATTTTGGCTTACTTCGTTCCCCTTACTTAGTTCAGCACTCTCCTCTTATTTTTATCAAACCGTATCTCATTGTGCAAGCTGTAAATATAGTAATTTTGTGAACAAACAAGCTTTTGAATTGTCATCGTTCATATATTTGCTTACACTTGAAAGCGGGAATCGAACAACTACTCTTTATGTATATAGAAATAGGTGATGAAATGAATCGCGCGTTAAAAAGCTTAGGTATATTCACAACCTTTGTTATGCTGCTCGTTTTGATCGGTGGAGCACTGGTTACAAAAACAGGATCAGGAAAGGGCTGCGGAAGCGAGTGGCCATTATGTAATGGAAGGTTTTTGCCTGCTCTAAATCCTGAGTCCATTATTGAATGGAGCCATCGGATGGCAAGCGGGATATCTATAATCGTTGTCCTGTCTCTCGTTATATGGACATGGATAAAGCTACGCCATAAAAGAGAAACGAAGTTTTTAGGAATCACGTCCATTGTGTTTTTATTTCTTCAAGCTGCGCTTGGAGCACTCGCAGTGGTATTTGGATCCCAACCGCTCATTATGGCTCTGCATTTTGGAATCTCTTTGGTTTCGTTTGCGTCTGTCCTCCTATTGACATTTCTCATATTTGAAAATGATCAAACAGGAAGCGAACAGGCATTATCGATCGGAAGATTGATGAAATTCCATATTATCGGTATAACGATTTATTCCTACATTGTCGTTTATACAGGAGCCTATGTCCGGCACACAAAGTCAAGCCTTGCCTGTCCGCAGGTGCCCTTTTGCAGCAGGGCGAACAACGGGCTTCCATCTCAATTCAACGAATGGGTCCAAATGGGTCATCGTACAGTCGCTGTGTTGCTTTTTGTTTGGATTCTGGCTGCAATGATTCATGCGATAAAAAGCTATAAACGCAATTCAATCATGTATTGGGGCTGGATACTCGCGTTCATTCTTGTTTGTCTGCAAGCATTAAGCGGCGCACTAGTTGTCTTAACAGGCATGAGTCTCGTATTTGCGCTGGCACACGGATTTATTATTGCCTGCATCTTTGGAGTACTGTGTTATTTTATTCTCCTTCTCACTAGGCCGTCAAATATTTAAGTATAGAAAAAGGTATGCCTGTCACTTTCAGGCATACCTTTTTTTGAGGAAACGCACTTATTTGTTATTTTTCTACAACTACCAATAAATCTCCCGTCTCAATCGGATCACCATTTTTAATCAGGATTTCTTTGACAACCCCGTCAAATGGAGCTTGAACGGTTGTTTCCATCTTCATTGCTTCGTTAATCATTAGGTGTGCGCCTTTTTCAACTCGTTCTCCTTCTTTCACGAGAAGCTTAATGACCGTACCAGGCATCGATGCGGCGATATGACTCGGATTTGATCTGTCAGCTTTCACTTTTTCCTTGATGGATGATTTAATGCTTTCATCTCTAATCACAATCTCACGCGGCTGTCCGTTGAATTCAAAATAAATGACTCTCGTTCCATCCGCCTGAGGTTCTCCAATACTAACCAGCTTGACAATCAAAGTTTTACCTTTTTCAATCTCGACTTCAATTTCCTCACCAAGTGTCATGCCGTAGAGAAATGTTGGAGTGTCAAGTACTGAAATGTCGCCGAATTTTTCAACGGCTTGTAAATACTCAGAGAATACTTTCGGATAAAGCGAATAAGCAATAACATCCTGCTCTGACGGTTCGATTCCGTGTTTCTCTTGAATTTCTTGTTTTAGTTCATCAAAGGATACATCTTCCATCAATTCGCCTGGACGAACCGTTATTGACTTCTTACCCTTTAGAATAATGGATTGCAGTTTTTCCGGAAAGCCTTGATACGGCTGGCCAAGATATCCTTGAAACAATTCAACGACAGAGTCTGGAAAGTCCAAAGATTCTCCGCGAGTGAATATATCTTCTTCTGTTAATTTATTTTGTACCATGTAGAGGGCCATATCTCCAACTACCTTTGATGATGGCGTCACCTTGACGATGTCACCAAATAGGTCGTTCACTTTTCTGTACATGGCTTTTACTTCATTCCATTTGTCACCTAAGCCGACTCCTTTTGCCTGCTGCTGAAGGTTGCTGTATTGGCCGCCAGGCATTTCATGTTCATAGACCTCAGTGTGCGGGGCATTCATGCCGCTTTCAAACTCATGATAATAGCCTCGTACCGCTTCCCAATATTGAGAAAGAGATTCTACTCCATGTACATTCATTTCCGGCTTGCGATCCGTCCCTTCCAACGCATAATAAAGAGAAGTCGCACTTGGCTGCGAAGTCATACCCGACATTGAGCTGACAGCGACATCGACGATATCAACACCCGCTTCAATCGCTTTAGAATACGTGAAAACTCCATTTCCGCTCGTATCGTGCGTATGTAGATGCACAGGGATATCGACGGTATGTTTTAAGGCAGACACAAGCTCATAGGCAGCCTGTGGCTTTAAGAGACCTGCCATATCTTTGATTCCTAAAATATGAGCACCTGCAGATTCAAGCTCTTTTGCTAATGTCGTGTAATAATCCAAATTGTATTTTGGCCTGGAAGGGTCCATTATGTCTCCGGTGTAGCAGATTGCCGCTTCCGCAATTTTCCCGGTATTGCGCACCGCATCAATTGCAAGCGTCATGCCTTTTACCCAGTTCAAGCTGTCAAAAATTCGGAATACATCGATCCCTGCATGTGCGGATTCAGATACGAAGCGCTCAATCACATTGTCTGGGTAGTTTTTGTACCCAACTGCGTTAGACGACCTGAGAAGCATTTGGAAAAGTGTATTCGGAATTTCTTTGCGTAATTCTCTTAAACGATCCCACGGATTTTCTTTTAAGAACCGATAGGAAACGTCAAATGTGGCTCCTCCCCACATTTCCATACTAAAAAGCTCTGGCCACACAGATGCTGTCGGTGCCGCAATTTTTTTCAGGTCATTCGTTCTTACCCGGGTAGCCAATAGAGATTGATGAGCATCTCTAAAAGTGGTATCAGTTAAAAGCACGGAAGGCTGATCTTTAATCCACTTCACAAGCCCTTCCGCACCTTCGCGATCAAGGATTTGCTTCGTGCCATCAATGATTTGGCCATTTTGCAAAGTTTTTTGCAATTTTGGCTTTTCAAACATCGGTTTTTTGGCTTTGCCTATGCCGGGAAAACCATTGACAGTAACATTACCAATATAGTTCAGCATTTTCGTTCCACGGTCTTTTTGAACAGGGAATTCGAATAATTCTGGAGTCATGTCAATAAATGATGTATCGTATTGTCCGCTCAAAAACATTTCATGTTTTACAACATTTTGAAGAAACGGGATATTTGTTTTGATTCCCCTGATACGAAACTCTTTTAAGTTACGTACCATCTTCTGCGCTGCTTGTTCAAAGGTCAGTGCCCACGTGGATACTTTTACAAGTAGTGAATCATAGTACGGTGTAATAACCGCTCCTTGAAAACTGTTTCCTGTATCAAGCCGGACTCCAAATCCTCCTCCGGATCGATAGGCCATAATTTTGCCTGTATCCGGCATAAACCCATTCAGCGGATCTTCTGTTGTTACCCTTGATTGAATCGCGTATCCATGAGTAAACACTTTACTTTGGTCAGGAATGCCAATTCTCTTACCATGCAACTCTAAACCTTCAGCCACTAGAATTTGAGTTTGCACTATGTCTACACCTGTAATCATTTCTGTAATTGTATGCTCTACTTGAACTCGCGGATTCACTTCAATGAAATAGAAGCTATCGCCTGACACTAAAAACTCTACAGTACCCGCATTGATATAATTTACGTTTTTCGCTAGGTCCACAGCTGCTTGGCAAATTTCATCTCTTAGATTTTCTGAAATCGAAAGACTCGGAGCCACCTCAATTACTTTTTGGTGCCGCCTCTGCACAGAACAGTCACGTTCATACAAATGGACAACGTTACCTTTTTCATCACCGATGACTTGAACCTCAATATGCTTTGGATTTTCGATGAGCTTCTCTACGTAAACCTCATCATTTCCAAAAGCGGCTTTTGCCTCGGATTTAGCTCTGTCATAAGATTCTTCAAGCTCTTCTTTTGTTCTGACGATTCTCATACCTCGTCCGCCGCCTCCGAGGGAAGCTTTGATAATGAATGGATAACCATGTGAATCGGCAAACTGCAACACATCATCAATTGAATCAACAGGACCGTCGCTGCCTGGAATAACAGGAATACCGGCATTCTCAGCTTGTGTCCTGGCCTTTACTTTATCACCGAACATATCCAAATGGCTTGAAGAAGGACCAATAAATTTAATACCCTCTTCCTCACATCGTCTAGCAAATTGGACATTTTCAGATAAAAAACCGTAGCCAGGATGGATCGCATCGACATGATTTCGTTTGGCAATTTCGATAATTCCCTCTATATCAAGATAAGCATCGATCGGTTTTTTTCCTTCACCTACCAGGTACGCCTCATCTGCCTTATAGCGATGATAAGAACCGGAGTCTTCTTTCGAATAAATGGCAACTGTCCGAATATTCAGCTCGGTACAAGCCCGAAATACACGGATGGCAATTTCGCCTCTGTTTGCAACTAATACTTTTTTAATTTTTTGTTGTGACATTTTCATCTCCCCTTGCGAAGCAATTTCGATATGTACTTTATTCTAAATGAAGATCGATTTTCTGTACACAACATATTATGGCAGATTTTCTGATCAAGAAAAGTCCCTTGACATATAAGGGACTTTTGATCGAAAAAAATAATTATTGTGCATTTTCATATCGAAATCGATCTCTTGATTGTTTTTTTTCAATCATTTCCTTATGAATCGGTGCCTTTTTCTTATTCTTCTCAAAGTATTGCGTAAACATACTGATATTAACAAGAATACCAGAACTAATTAAAAGGAGCAAAAGCGAGCTGCCGCCGTAGCTGATAAAGGGAAGCGTGACTCCGGTAACAGGAATCAGGCCGCAGACTCCTCCCAGATTTATAAAAGATTGAATCGCGATCATGCTTGAAATTCCGATCGCGAGCAGGCTGCCAAACGGATCCTGGCATTTTCTAGCGATATAAAACCCTTTTAAAACAACAAAAGCAAGCAGAAAAATGACAAATAGAACGCCAAATATCCCAAGCTCCTCAGCAATGATTGCCATGATAAAGTCTGTATGTGCTTCGGGAAGAAATCCATATTTTTGGACACTTTCTCCAAGACCTAGACCAAACAATCCTCCAGAACCAATCGCTAAATAGGAATTAACGACCTGAAGTCCAGACGAATCAGCATAGCGAAACGGATTTTGAAAGCTTTCAATCCTGCTTAGCCGATACCCGGTTAAAATATTATCCAAGTTAAAAAATATAACCGGACTAATAAGAAGAATGACAAGTCCACTAAGCATGACAAGCTTAAACAGACCTTTACCGCTTAATCCTGAGCAAAGGATCATAGACATTGCGATCGTGCCGATAATTACGGCTGTACCGAAATCGGGTTGAACCGCAACAAGCGTACAAATCACAACTGTTACGATCGCCGGAGGGGCGATGCCTGTACCAAGCTGATCAATGTATGACTGTTTTTTGCTGTACACGTAAGACAAGTAAATAATGAGCGAGAGCTTAACAAATTCTCCCGGCTGCACTTGAAAACCAAACAATTGAAACCAGCTTTTTGCCCCGCCGGCTGTGTGGCCGAAAACGAACAAAAGAAATAAAAACATGATCGATCCAAGCAGCAAAAACTTTTGAAATGCCTTATTAGCAAGCGCTTTGTAAGGAAATATCGCCATAATTGTAAACAGGAAAAAACCGGCGGCAAGAAATATTGCCTGACGTTTAAAGAAAAAATCACTCTCAAAGTTAAAACGCGACACAGCCGATATCATACTGGAGCTATATACCATGATCAGCCCAAAACCGCACAGCAGTATAATCGCAAATATTAACGGATAATCAAACGATTTAAACATTTTTTTCAGCATTGCAATCCTCATCCTTATGAAAAAGTAGAACCTAAACATTTTTTTAATCGTAGCCAATACGTCCTATTGTACTACACTTTCTTCATTTCCTCTAAGAATCCTCTACATTTTTAATGAAATTAAAATGTTCAGAAATAAAAAAAAACCCAAACATGACTTTTGTTTGAGTTTACCCATTATTTTTTACAAATGCTTCGTGCAATGTTGACAGCTCTCGTTCCAGTTTGCCAAGCAGCTCTTTTCCTTCAGCTTCAGCGACAAGACCGAGCCTGACGGCAAAGTCGATTTCTCTTGATAGTCCAAACATTTGTGTATCTAAAACCTCTTCGTAAAGAGGACACTGAGGCATTGTTAAGTTGTCCATTTGTACTTGAATGAGTTTTAATATTTTATCAGCATCAATCTTTAACAGAGCAAGTGCCTTTTCTTGATGATTAACCAATATTTCCGACACCAAATTGATCCCTCCGTTCCCGAACGATTACCTTTATCCTTCTCCTTATGATAAGGGTTATCTCGTAAAATTGCAAGATTTTTTGTGGCTCAGGAAACCTATCAGAGATTGATTTCTATTGAAAAAGAAACGAATTATCCAGGCTGACAATGTGACAATCTTCCGAATCGATATTATAATTTTACGTGAGAAGGGGAGTGTTTACTTGAGTGTTATCAGTATGAAGGGAAATATTAAGTATGCGATTACATTAGATCCAGGGGTTTGGATCTTTGATGATCGCAAGTTTTTATTCAACCAGGATCTCGTCACTAAAAAACCGGCAATAGACTCTGAGATTGAGGCAATTGATCAGGAAAGACAGATTCGCGAAGGAAACATTTTGCCTCCTACACTTCAGAGTGAAAAAAAATATAAAAAACAAAAAATGCTGGAAGGAACATTCGCGATTTATTTTGAACCCTTTTTAAACAATGCGGAGCCAAATCCTACAGCGACCACGTGTATTTTTCATTCAGTGGACGGCAAACATTCGTTTTCGCTTGAAGAGGCGGGAAAGCTTCTCTTTTGCTTTTGCAAAAACGGAAAACCGCTTAGAAAAGGCGGACCGATTCATGTTTATTCTGCAGATGGGATAGAACCAATTACAAACGTTACTGAAATCGTTATCATTTAAAGTCAAAAACCGGCCGCAAAAAATAATGCAGCCGGTTTTCCAATATATCAGAGCAAATCGGCTGCCAATCGGGCAAGGCCAGATCTCTCTCCTTTTATCAATTTCACATTTCCTGATATTTTTTGGTCTTTAAACTTCTCAACCACATAGGTTAACCCATTATTTTGAGCATCGAGGTACGGATGGTCAATTTGGTCAGGATCTCCCATTAAAACAATTTTGCTTCCTTCTCCGACTCTAGTCAAAATCGTTTTCACTTCATGTTTTGTCAGGTTTTGCGCTTCATCAATGATAATCATTTGATCAGGGATGCTTCTGCCCCTGATATAGGTAAGCGCTTCTACCTGTATCGACCCCATTCCGGCCAGAATCGCATCAAGTTCACCTGGTTTCTTAGTGTTAAACAAATATTCAAGATTATCGAATATTGGCTGAATCCAAGGTCTAAGCTTTTCTTCTTTTTCTCCCGGCAAATAACCGATATCCTTGCCGACAGGAACAATCGGCCTGGCAACAAGAAGTTTCTTAAACTGGCCAAGATCCTCTGTTTGAAGCAGTCCTGCAGCTAGAGCAAGCAGGGTTTTCCCGGTTCCTGCCTTCCCTATAAGCGTAACTAACGGCAAATCCTTTCGAAGCAGAAGTTCCAACGCCATTTTTTGCTGCACATTTCTTGGTTTAATCCCCCACACATGCTCACCGTCAAAAACGAGCCGCTTGATTGAATTTACATCCTTATCTACAATGCCCACAGCGGATGCCGAACTTCCAAGCGAGTCCTTCATTATTACAAATTGGTTTGGAAATAATTGCGGGCTGTTTATTTCTTTCAGCGGGAGCTCGTTTTTTTCATAAAATACGTTTAATTGTTCGGGGTTTATGTAAAAATCTGAAAATCCTTTATATAATTCATCATTATCTACCACACGATCATTTAAGAAATCCTCAGCAATTAATCCAATAGCGTCAGCCTTAACTCTCACAAGCACATCCTTGCTGACGAGAATAACGGGGCGCCCTTCTTTCTTTGTCTGTTCTTCCAGGCTTAAATTTTTAGCAACCGCCAGAATTCGATTGTCGTTTGTTTTTTCAACAAATATTGCTTGAAGCTGATGAAATGACCGATGATTTAATTCGATTCTCAATGTTCCCTTGTTATCCAAGGGCACTCCTTCATGAAGTTTGCCATTCAATCTGAGATTGTCGATCATTTTAGATACTTGTCTTGCATTCCTCCCAATTTCGTCCATGTACCGCTTTTTCGAATCTACTTCTTCTAGAACAACAGCTGGAATGACTACTTCATTTTCTTCAAAAGAAAAGATCGAATTTGGATCCTGCAAAAGCACATTTGTATCTAACACATAAATTTTACTCAGGTCTGTTCCCTCCTGCTCCAATAGACTGGTTCATACTGGCACTCATAACTTAAAAAGCGAATTAACCATGCTAAAATATATGTTTTCCTGAATAAAGATAGAAGGTTAACTCAACAATAATATAACGAAAGGAATTTAAGGAGGCAAATAATATCATGCGTTTTTCACTATATTTTTTACTTTCCGCGTTGTTTTGTCTGACATCCTGCGGCTATCAGCCAAATGTTGAAAACGAATCGATCCGCGATGATGATTCAAAACCCATCAAAGTAGAAAATTCTTCTCCGGATCAGCCTGACCGTAAAAACGGGGCGGCAATTGCGCAGCATCTTGTAGAAGTGACAGAAAGCATGCCTGATGTAAAAGACGCAACAGCTGTTGTGCTTGGGCCATATGCTGTAGTCGGAATTGACGTTAAGGATGATTTGGAAAGAAGCGAAGCCGAGTCAGTAAAATATACTGTAGCTCAAGGTTTAAAGGACGATCGCTACGGAGCAAATGCAGTGGTTGTTGCTGATCCAGACACGGTCGCCAGGCTGCGGGAAATGTCAAGAGACATTCAAGCCGGCCGTCCCGTCAGTGGAATTATGGACGAGCTTGCGGCAATTGTCGGCAGGGTCCTTCCTGAAGTGCCGAATGATATGATAGACAATCAAGAAGAGGAACCGACAAAAGATAATAACGATCAGCTGAACAACAAACAAGAACAAGAGCTTGATAAAGAACAAAACGATCAATCTAATAAAGCGAAAAATAATTAATGAAATTTATAAAGCTTATTGGGGAAATAAGCTTTTTTTCATGTGCAGTAGCTTGCCCATCAATGAATTACTTGGCAAAACATGATATAATTTTAAAGAGAAATACCTTCTTCTAAAGAGGTGAGTTAATGAGAGTCAAATGTTCATTGTGTGATAAAAATGAACTGATAAATGATGAATCCCCTGTAGCCAAACGCCTTCGCAACCGGCCCATTCATACATATTTATGTCAGGATTGCCATGACAGAATTACAAATAAAACGAAAGAACGTTTGAGCACCGGCCGCTTCTCACTTTATAAGGACAGAGAAGAAAAAGGGCAGTTATAGCTGAGAAAAGAAAAAGCCGTACGCGTAAAAATACGCATACGGCTTTTTAAGATGCTTGCTCCTTTTGGGCGCGGCGCAAGCGGACTTTATAGATAATTAAAATTCCCGCTGCAACAACTAAGCCTTCACCAACCGGAAGGAAGATGCCGAAAAAAGTAAGGACCGTACAGCCTCCTGCCAAAAAGGTGTAGATTACAACCGATTGTAATAACGGGAGCTTTTTTGCAAAGCCAAGCTTATATACCACGACGGACAATGCAAGTATTGTCACATACAATAACCACATGCCTGTTTCCGGAAATTGATCCACTTGATAAAGCGATGCGAAAAAAGATAATCGGTCACTTACTTCATTCGGCAAAAGATCCCCTCCCCTAATTAGGAACTCTTTTTACTTATTTAACCCGTTGTAAAGCAATAAGACCTTCTTCACAGCTTCCAATTCCAAAAAAGTTGTTAGATGCTGATAACTTAGTTCATTGCAACCTTAGGACTTTTCTGCGAGCTTTTTCTTTTTAGCTGCTTTTTCCCGCTCATTTTTCCCGAGAATTTTTTTCCTTAACCGAATGGATTCCGGAGTGACTTCACAATATTCATCGTCATTTAAATACTCCAAAGACTCTTCAAGCGACATAATTCTCGGTTTTTTCATTCCGGTGGTTTGCTCTTTCGTTGCGGAACGAATATTCGTCTGTTGTTTAACTTTCGTTACGTTTACGACTAAATCATTTTCACGATTGTGTTCACCGACTATCATGCCTTCGTATACTTCTGTTGTGGGCTCCACAAAAATTGTTCCGCGATCTTCAATCCCTTGGATCGCATAGGCAGATGCTTTGCCGTGTTCCATACTGACCAAAACGCCCTGTCTGCGTCCGCCGACTTGGCCTGATTGCATCGGCTGGTAGCTGTCAAACGTATGGTTCAGTATGCCGTACCCTCTTGTGAGCGATAAAAATTCCGTTGAATATCCAATTAAACCACGGGATGGCACGAGGAAAATAAGGCGAACCTGGCCGTTTCCGTTATTAATCATATCACTCATTTCGCCTTTTCTTGCCCCGATTGATTCCATAACAGCACCGGTATAATCTTCAGGAACATCAATTTGTACACGTTCCACCGGTTCCGAGCGAACACCATCAATTTCTTTAACAATAACCTCAGGCTTAGAAACTTGAAGCTCATAACCTTCTCGCCTCATGTTTTCAATAAGGATCGATAAATGCAATTCTCCTCTTCCGGAAACGATCCATGCATCTGGAGAAGATGTCGGATCTACTCTTAAGCTGACATCTGTCTGAAGCTGCTGATTCAGGCGTTCTTCGATTTTTCTTGACGTAACATATTTTCCTTCCCGTCCTGCAAACGGGCTGTTATTCACGAGGAATGTCATTTGAAGCGTAGGCTCGTCAATCCGCAAAATCGGCAATGCCTCCTGATGCTCTATCGGGCAGACCGTTTCACCTACGTTAATATCCTCCATACCGGATACCGCGACTAAATCGCCTGCTTTTGCTTCTTCAATCTCTACTCGCTTTAAGCCTTGGAAGCCAAAAATTTTAGTCACGCGAAATGGCTTGGCTGTTCCGTCAAGCTTCATTAAAGCAACCTGCTGGCCGACTTTCATCGTCCCTCTAAAAACACGTCCGATACCGATTCGGCCGACATAATCGTTGTAATCAAGCAATGCAACTTGAAATTGCAGCGGTTCTTCCTGATTGTCGATCGGACAAGGAATGTTTTCAACAATAGATTCAAATAATGACTCCATGTTTTCATCCTGCTGCTTCGGATCTGTGCTTGCTGTTCCGTTTATAGCAGAAGCATAAACGACAGGAAATTCAAGCTGCTCTTCTGTCGCATCCAGCTCAATAAAGAGATCGATGACTTCATCGACAACTTCTTCGGGCCTTGCAAAGTCACGGTCAATTTTATTGACTACTACGATTGGATTTAATTTTTGTTCAAGAGCTTTTTTAAGAACAAACCTGGTTTGCGGCATACAGCCTTCATAGGCATCCACGACTAAAAGGACGCCATCCACCATTTTCATGATCCGTTCGACTTCTCCTCCAAAGTCCGCGTGACCTGGAGTATCCAAAATATTAATACGGGTATCTTTATAATTAATCGCAGTGTTTTTCGCTAATATAGTGATTCCGCGCTCACGTTCCAAGTCATTGGAATCCATTGCACGTTCGGCAACTTGTTCATTCGCTCTGAACGTACCTGCCTGATGCAAAAGCTGGTCAACCAGAGTCGTTTTCCCATGGTCAACGTGAGCAATAATAGCGATATTGCGAAGATCTTTTCGAAGTTTCACTTTTTCATCTCCTAATTTTTAAATAGCCTTTGATATTATATCATATCTCTACTTTAAAAGATGTACGTTTTTATGTAAACTTATCTTATAAAAGCAAAAGGGATGGTTTTATGAAGCAAATCAAATGGAAATTATTATTGTTAGCGCTCGCAGCTGTCATGAGCATGATGATGTGTGGAGTCGCCGTGGGGCTGAAAAGCTCTCTCGGTATTATCGGAAGCCTGGTTCTGCTCTTTTTCGTCATGGGATTCGGGTTTACGTTAAAACGAAAAATGCGGCAGCGGGGAGAATTAGACTGATTTTAGACCCATTCAGCGGAAGTTTTCGAAAAGAAAATTTCATCACGCCTGAACTTAGCCCTATGCCTACCCCTTGTTGGGGGTCATTACAGCTTGGTAAAAGCTCGGCGTATGCCAAGCTTTTTTATTTTTTCTCCGCCAAGTATTCTTCAAGAATGGTTCGGTGTACTGCCGGGTTTCCGGCAAGAACACTATTCGTACTTAAAAAATTTAACGCCTCGCCATCAACTGTTGTATAAATTCCGCCAACCTCATCGAGCAATATGCACCCTCCGGCAAAATCCCACGGCGAGAGCCTCATTGTCACGTAAGCATCCATTCTGCCTGCAGCCACATACGCGAGCTCAAGAGCAGCGGAGCCATATGACCTTGTCCCCCTTACCCTTTTTACCAACGGAGCAAGCACTTCGGGATCGATTCGCCTGTTTTCAGTAATCCATGTCGCATTGATGCCGAGTATTGTTTCTTCAACCGACACAGGCTTTAGCGGATCCAATGGAGTATCATTCATATATGCTCCCTGTCCGCTCGCAGCATGGTAAAGCTCGTCCGATATCACATCATATACCAAACCAATTTTCCCTTTTCCATTCTCCAGTATACCGATCGAGATAGCAAAATTACGATTTTGATGGACAAAATTCACCGTTCCATCAATCGGATCGATTATCCAGACAATGCCCTCAAGTGATTGCAGCTCATCTCCTTGTCCTTCTTCACCTAAAATGGAGTGGGTTGAAAAATCCTTGCGAATCTTTTCAATAAAAAAAAGTTCGGTCTCTTTGTCAATATTCGTAACTAAATCGTTTGGATTTGATTTTGTTTCAATTTTTAATTCATTATTTAATGCATTTCTTACTCTTTGTCCTGCTTCTTTGATCGCTTGTTGTGCATATTGGTAGATCTCAGGCCAATTTGTCATCAGATTTCCTCTTTTCTATGTTACGTTTTCCTTTACATAAGGATACTGATAAAACCTCCCAGGATGCAAGCGATACACATATTACCCGCTGCAAGGAAAAACGAACCCTTTAAAACCGGTTCGCTTTTTTTCCACTTTATGCGTTAAGCCTGATCCATTCTTTTCTTAAACGTTCAAGTTTTCGTTTGCTGTATTCAATTTGCTCTTCATCCTGCTTCTGTAACGCTTCAAAAAGTGTGGCAAGCTCATAGTCTACCTCTAATCTCCAAACGGCTACACGGTTGCTTTTAATTTCTTTTTGGCCATGCTTGACGATTTGTTTCAATGCCTTTCGCCCCTTCCCGAGATTTGACTCATGCACACTGCTGAATTAACCTTATGTTTATTATCCAATTTCTTTATATATTCTATGAATGCGAATTGCAACTGTAACGCCAATCGTAAAATTGTGTGTTCACCTATCTCTTATATACCACTATTTTTAACAATATAAACTCAACAAGTTTTCTCTCATAAATAATGATTAAAAGTTGTGTTACAATAATGCCTGTAAAAGGAGGTAACCAATGTCTCAGCTAAAATTCACGAAAAAAGACTTTGATACATTTAAGATTGATGGCCTCGATGCCCGGATGGATGTTCTGAAAGAAACGGTCCGGCCAAAGCTCGAAAATCTAGGGGAATACTTTGCGCCTATCCTTCAAGGATTAACAAACGATGAAATGTATGTACATGTGGCAAAACACGCAAGAAGATCAGTCAACCCGCCAGAAGACAGCTGGGTGGCGTTTTCGAATAGCAAAAGAGGATATAAAAAGCTTCCTCATTTCCAAATTGGGCTATGGAAAACCCATGTATTTGTTTGGTTTGCACTGATTTACGAATCTCCTCTTAAAAAAGAGTACGGTGGTTTATTTGAAGATCACCTTCAGGATATATCACAGCACATTCCTGAAAACTTCGTCTGGTCGGCTGACCATACGAAACCGGATACCAGCCCTCACAGAGAATTGTCATCCGAACAGCTCAAAACTTTGATGGAAAGGCTCCAAACGATAAAAAAAGCGGAGCTGCTATGCGGCATTACCATCCCAAAAGAAGATGTCATGAAGATGAATAACCGAGAATTTTTATCGGCGATTGAGGAAGCATTCACGGAAGTCTCTTACCTTTACCGCCTGCTGCAAAAAGAAATTCAAAAAACAAGCTGATGTTGTCAGCTTGTTTTTAATTCATCTGAATTCGATTTTCTCTTTCATCAATGGCCTTTTTTACAACATGGTAAGAAGAATAGCCGCTTGATTGTTCAAATTCCTTATATAGTGTTTTTTCTTCAGATTTGCTTGGGACGATTTTTTTAAATTTTTTGTATGCGTCCATGAATGCTTCCCGAGTTATCCCTTTTTCATAAGCCTGTTCAACGCACTGGAAAAATTGGATTACGTCAAGTGTTTCTTCCGTTTTCCAATCATAATTCATCGGATAGGAATAATCCATTTCAGTTCACTCCTTTTACAGCTGTACATTATAAGGTTTCTTTATTTCTCATTTTTTATCCTGCGCTTTGGATTCTGGAGAAGCCAGTGTTAACAGCCTCCGAAAAACAGCAGGATAAATGAATGAAACTTCACCTTTTTAGCGAATATTACATTGCCCCATTATGCTTTTTCATTTAAATGATACGATCATCTTTACATTCTTACAAGAACATAATATAATTCTTTTGTTTTACCCCGCTTTAAAGGAAAGAACAGATAGAGATATACTTCCCCGTAAAAGCTAGGGGCGGTTCGCCTAACAATCAGATAAATGAACGAAAGCTAAACATAAAGGCTATTCTTAATTTAAATCGCAGCTGATTTGAAGGGATACCATACAATATGTAACGAATTCTCCATAGAAATGAAGGTGGGAAAATAAATTGTCGCAACAAGATACGCCCTTGTATGACGGGCTGCTAAAACACGCAAATTCCAATCCGCACCAATTCCATATACCAGGGCACAAAAAAGGAAAAGGAATGGACCCTGCATTTAGATCCTTTATCGGTGAAAATGCGTTATCGATAGATTTAATTAATATTGAACCCTTGGATGACCTGCATGCGCCAAGAGGAATCATTAAAGAAGCTCAAGACCTTGCTGCAGAAGCCTTTGGGGCTGATTATACTTTTTTCTCAGTCCAAGGTACAAGCGGCGCGATAATGACGATGGTGATGACGGTTTGCGGACCGGGGGATAAAATCATTATTCCGCGGAACGTTCATAAATCTGTCATGTCTTCAATCGTATTCTCAGGAGCAATACCTGTGTTTATTCATCCGGAAATCGATAAGAAACTGGGTATCTCTCACGGAATTACTCCCGAAAGCGTAAAAAAAGCACTACAAGAACATCCTGATGCGAAAGGGCTTCTTGTAATTAATCCGACCTATTTTGGCATCGCAGCGGATTTACGTCAAATCGTAAAGCTTGCACATTCTTATTCGATTCCGGTCCTAGTTGATGAAGCACATGGCGTTCATATTCATTTCCATGACGAGCTCCCTCTTTCTGCGATGCAGGCAGGGGCCGATATGGCGGCAACGAGCGTCCATAAGCTTGGAGGATCGCTGACGCAAAGCTCTATATTAAATGTTAGAGAAGGATTGGTATCAAAAAATCGTATACAGACGATTTTAAGCATGCTGACCACCACCTCTACTTCCTATTTGCTGCTTGCCTCATTGGATACGGCAAGAAAGCAGCTTGCCATTGAAGGTGAAAAAATGATCAGCGAAACGATTAAGCTAGCTGAGAAAACCCGCTGCAGAATAAATGAAATTAGCGGAATCAACTGTATCGGAAAAGAAATTGTGCATTCCGGAGCAACCTTCAGCTATGATCCAACGAAGCTGATCATCTCTGTTAAAGATTTGGGACTTTCAGGCTATGAGGTTGAAAGAGCATTGAGAGAGTACAATATTGAGGTCGAGCTTTCTGATTTATACAATATTTTATGTATTGTTACTCCAGGTGATAGCGAAGAAAATTGCGACGCGCTCGTTCATGCCTTAACAGAGATCTCGCGTCATTCCATATCATCTGAATGCCAGCCGCACACCGACGTTATCCTTCCTGAGATCCCGGTTCTAGCTTTATCTCCGCGTGAAGCTTTTTACGCTAATACGGAAGTTATCCCTTTTAGAGAGGCCGTCGGCAGGATTATCGCAGAATTTGTAATGGTTTATCCGCCGGGAATCCCTATTTTTATTCCAGGAGAAGTCATTTCAGAGGAAAACATTTCGTATATTTACAAAAACCAAGAAGCTGGATTGCCTGTTCAAGGTCCTGAGGACAACACACTTCAGCAAATTCGTGTCATAAAAGAGCAAAAAGCTATTCTTTAAGGAGAAATAACCGCCAGACCACATGTGGTCTGGCGGTTATTCTTCATATTTTGTCGCTGTCTTCCTCTTCTACATGGCAAAAGCAATTCTTGCTGCTGGCATAAAGAACTGTCACTTTTTCGTCATCAAAATACTGAATGGTTTCATTACAATCGCTGCAAATAATCGTTCCCAACTTCAGTCCCCCGATCCGATGTTTTTTTGGAAGCGTTTTATTAATTTATCATTAGATTAATATGTTATACTTATACTGTCAATACCTAATTTCGTATAACACATTTAAAATAAATGTGTTATGAAATAATAACCCATACATAGGATGTATGGTTTTATCAATTCATTTTATTCCATATGACATGAAAGTATTTCTTGCTATTTTCGGTTTTACTTTATTTCATTGGGATTAACTAAACGATAACCATTATCTCTTAGCCCGGCTACGATAGATTCAAGCGCATCTTTTGACCAGATTCGGTCATGCATCAATAGATTAGCCCCATCTTTAAGGTAGGGGCTGTTAGTCATCACATCAGCTAATGCATCAGCTGTTTGATAATCGCTTTCCCAATCGTATCCGTAAGTCCAATTCATGAAGATCATTTTTTCATCCGCAGCCAATTTTTTGCTATTCTGCCCTGAAAAAAGCCGGCTTTTCCCCGATGATGCTTTTGATTCGTTCATTCAACTCAATAATTTCTTCCTTTTGCTTTTTTTCGGAAAGCTATTTTAAATTTTTATGCGTCATCGTATGATTGCCGATTGCAAAACCCATCTCATGGATATTCTTGAGCACTTTTTTGCTTTCGTCACTTGATAAAAAATGGACATTAACAAAAAAGACAGCCGGCGCATTCATTTTTTTTAATATTTTCGCCATTTCAAGAGCGTTTTGATCTGGAGCATCATCAATCGTAAGCAGGACGATTTTCGAATCCGCCTCTGTGCCTTTAATTGGCTGAATCGAGTAATCCTTTGAATCTACCACATATTTTTTTTCATGCTTTTTTTGATTTTTTTTACCTGATTCCTTCTCTTTTTTAGTAGCAGTCGCCTGTTACTCTTTGCTTTTTCCGTTTCATTCGATTCTTTTTTAGTTGATTGAACTTCAATTTTTTCTTTGGGGGTATCGTTGCTCTGAGGTTCGGCTGCATTGCATCCGGTAATGAATAATGACAAGAAGATCAAATAAAAAAACATGCTTCAATTTTGAAACCTCCATTGATATTGAATCGTCATTATAAGGAATGATATCAATAATTTGTCATTATGTCATAGGTAAAATTATTTTTTCAAAATCAGAATGCTCCCCATAGAAAACCGAAAAAGATATTTCCTAAGTTTGTCCATTGTTTTTCATTTATAAAGTATGATTTTCATTTTTGTAACAAATACATAACATCGCTCTAGCATTTCTGTCAGCATGCTAAAATGGTGACATTACAATTGACACATCGTTCTAATTACTTATTTTAAATCTTATAAAGAGGTGAATAGATGCCTGCCCGTATAATTTTCACCATGTTCGCACTCGTATTTATTTTGGGCGGCTGCTCAATTACTCAAGGGATACCCAGACAGAATGACAAGATTGATGAATTAGAAAATGAGCAGCTGATATTTTTTTCCGATGAAAAAAATATAGAAGAAGAAGTCGTTTATTATGATGCAATTTTGGACCTTAAGAAGCACTTTCCAGATCAAATTGGAAATATGGAGGTGTTGAAAGAAACCGACGGATGGCAGAATGAAGTGGATACAATCCCGTGCTTGATCCTCGTTAATAATGAAAAAGTTGTAGAGAAGGTAGAAGGAAGCGCAAATGAAAAAGATGAAATCTATAACCGTTTTTATGATGCTCTTGAAGCAGCGGAGTAAACTTTTTCACGAGCTAAAATGTGCGCCACAAGATATTTGTGTGTGAATGAAAAAAGACCCATGAAAATGGGTCTTTTCGTTATTTTACAATATGGACAGGCATTCCGATTGCAACTTCGGCAGCTTCCATAGTAATCTCTCCCAATGTCGGGTGAGCATGAATCGTCATTGCAATATCTTCAGCAGTCATTCCGGCTTCAATTGCAAGACCAAGCTCAGAAATCATATCTGATGCACTTGCACCAGCAACCTGTGCACCAATGACAAGTCCGTCTTCTTTACGAGTGATCAGTTTTAAGAAGCCGTCAGTGCTGTTAAGTGACAACGCACGGCCGTTAGCAGCAAATGGGAATTTGGAAGCATTCACTTCAATTCCTTCTTCTTTAGCCTGTGCTTCAGTATAACCAACTGTAGCAAGTTCAGGCTCAGAGAAGACAACCGCAGGGATTCCTAAGTAATCAATTTCTGCAGCCTCACCTGCAATCGCTTCTGCAGCAATTTTTCCTTCATAAGATGCTTTATGGGCAAGAGGCGGTCCTTCTACAATATCGCCGATTGCGAAAATATTGGAAACGCTTGTGCGCAGCTGCTTATCTGTTTTGACGATGCCTTTTTCTGTTAATTCAACACCGACTTGCTCTAAACCAAGCTCATCAGTATTCGGGCGGCGTCCCACAGTGACAAGCACATAATCTGCTTCAACCGTTTTTTCTTCGCCATTCACTTCGAAGGATACTTTTACTCCGCTTTCCGTTTCTTCAACGCCTTTTGCGAAAGCCTTCGTATGGATATCGACGTTGCCTTTTTTCTTAAGGTTACGTTTGACAAGTGAGCTCATTTGCTTTTCAAAACCTGGCAGAATCTCATCTGCACCTTCTAAAATCGTAACCTCTGTACCGAAGTTCGCATAAGCAGTACCAAGCTCGGTGCCAACGTAGCCTCCGCCGATAACAACAAGTTTTTTCGGAATTTCTTTTAAAGCCAATGCCCCGGTAGAATTAATTACGCGCTCAGAGTATTTAAAGGTCGGAAGCTCGATCGGGCGAGATCCGGTTGCGATAATGGCATTTTTGAATGTATACGTTTGAGAAGATTTATCATCCATGACCTTTAAATTATTGCTGTCGACGAAATACGCTTCACCGCTGACGATTTCAACCTTATTGCCTTTAAGCAGCCCTTGCACGCCGCTAGTAAGCTTGTTAACAACAGAACCCTTCCACTCTTGAACCTTTGAAAAGTCAACTTTTACATTCTCAGCTGAAATTCCCATGTCATCAGAATGCTGGGCATCGTGATAACGGTGTCCTGCAGAGATTAGAGCTTTTGAAGGGATACAGCCAACGTTTAGACAAACTCCGCCCAAAGTGCCTTTCTCAACAATCGTCACTTTTTGTCCTAGCTGAGCGGCACGGATCGCAGCCACATAGCCGCCAGGACCCGCACCAATAACTATAGTATCTGTCTCGATCGGAAAATCTCCAACTACCATTTAATTACGCCTCCATTAATATTAATTGTGGGTCATTAAGCAAACGCTTGATATGGTTAAGAGCGTTTTGAGCAGTCGCACCGTCAATCATACGGTGGTCAAAGCTTAGAGAGATTGCCAATACTGGTGCTGCGACAATTTCTCCGTCACGGACGATTGCTTTTTCAGCAATACGGCCAATTCCAAGAATCGCAACTTCAGGATGGTTAATGACAGGTGTAAACCATTGGCCGCCTGCAGATCCGATATTTGAAATTGTGCATGAAGCACCTTTCATTTCAGCTGGTGCAAGCTTTCCATCACGTGCTTTTACAGCAAGGCTGTTAATTTCATCTGAGATTTCAAATACAGATTTGCGATCTGCATTTTTAACAACTGGAACCAAAAGACCTTTTTCAGTATCTGCTGCAATTCCGATATTAAAGTAATGCTTCTGTACGATTTCGTCTGTTTTATCATCTAAAGATGTATTTAGTACAGGGAATTTTTTAAGAGCTGATGTAAGAGCTTTTACCACATAAGGCAGATAAGTAAGCTTAATACCTTGATCAGCTGCAACTTGTTTAAACTGTTTGCGATGCGCCACAAGCTTCGTAACATCTACTTCATCCATTAACGTCACGTGAGGAGCTGTATGTTTGGAATTTACCATCGCTTTAGCAATTGCTTTGCGAATTCCACTCATTTTCTCACGGGATTCAGGTAGTTCGCCTTCAGACACAACCGGAGCAGATTTTTGTTCTGGTGCTGCTTCCTTAGTTTCTTCAGCTGGAGCTTCAGCCTGCTGGCTGCCGCCATTTAAGAAGCTTTCAATATCTTCTTTCAATACACGGCCATTTTTTCCGGAACCATTAACCTGCCCGATATTCACATTTTTTTCACGTGCGAATTTCCGAACAGATGGCATTGCGATCACACGTTTATCAGAACCTGTGTCATCTGCCTGCGCTTGGTTTCCTGCTCCTGTAGCACCTTCAGGCTTATCAGCTGGCGCGTCTTTTTTCTCAACGTCCTGACCCGCTTCAGCAGTTGATTGAACCTGCTCTTCTGTTTTTGAGCTATCGTCAGAATCACTGCCTTTAAATTGAAGATCTTCGTAGCCCGGAGCATCGAGGGTAATGATGGTTTGTCCAACAGTTGCTACAGTTCCCTCGTCAACTTTTAATTCTAATACTTTTCCTTTTACAGGTGAAGGGATTTCTACCACTGCTTTGTCATTTTGGACTTCTGCAAGTACGTCATCCTCTTCGATCTCATCGTTTGGTTTTACGAACCATTTTACAATTTCACCTTCGTGAATACCTTCACCGATATCCGGAAGCTTAAATTCAAATGCCACTATTTACGACCTCCTAATAAAATATAGTTGTAAGTGTAAGGACGGTATACGCCTAAGACTTAAGAAAAGAAGAATCAGAAACAAATCGTTTCTGATTTTCTTTTTTTTCTGTCCTAAAGCTGCATTAAAACTCTAATACTTTTTTAGCTGTTTCAATGACATCTTTATGGTTTGGAAGCCATACACTCTCTGCTTGAGAGAAAGCAAATACAGTATCAGGCGCAGTTACGCGCAATACAGGAGCTTCAAGGCTTAAGATTGCCCGATCATTGATCTCTGCTACTACGTTAGACGCGATCCCAGCTTGTTTTTGCGCTTCCTGAACAACGACCGCGCGTCCTGTTTTTTCAACAGAAGCGATAATTGTTTCAATATCAAGCGGGCTGACAGTGCGCAAGTCAACCACTTCTACTGAATGCCCTTCTTTTTCGAGCTCTTCAGCCGCTTTTAATGATTCATGAACCATCGCACCGTAAGTAATAATTGAAAGGTCAGAACCTTCACGTTTTACTTCTGCTTTTCCAATTTCAATTGTATATTCTTCTTCAGGCACCTCTTGGCGGAATGAACGATAAAGCTTCATGTGCTCAAGAAATACAACTGGATCATTGTCGCGAATAGAAGCGATCAAAAGCCCTTTCGCATCGTAAGGAGATGAAGGAATAACAACCTTCACACCCGGCTGCTGTGCCATAAGGCCTTCCAAGCTGTCCGCGTGAAGTTCCGGCGTATGCACCCCTCCTCCGAATGGAGAGCGAATGGTCACAGGAGAATTCCAGCGACCTCCGGAACGATATCGCATTCTTGCCATTTGGCCGGAGATTGAATCCATTACTTCATATACAAATCCAAAGAACTGAATTTCCATTACCGGACGAAAGTCTTGCAAGCCAAGACCTAAAGCAAGGCCGCCGATACCAGATTCAGCAAGCGGCGTGTCAAATACGCGGTCTTCGCCAAATTCTTTTTGCAATCCTTCTGTCGCACGGAAAACGCCGCCGTTTAAACCGACATCTTCTCCAAAAACTAGAACGTTTTCGTCATTTTTCAGTTCTGTGCGTAACGCATCAGTGATTGCCTGAATCATAGTCATTTGCGCCATGGCTTACTTCGACTCCTTCTCTTTATAAATTTCCATTTGTTCTACGAGGTTTACTGGAAGCTCCTCGTACATATTAGAAATCAAATCAGTAACTTTTTGTTTCGGCTCTGCGTCAGCCTTTTTAATCGCTTCTTTGATTTCTTCTTTTGCTGCATCAATTACTTTATTTTCATCTTCCTCAGTCCATAGATCCTTGCTTTCTAAGAACTTGCGGAACCGAACCAATGGATCTTTCGCTTCCCATTCGTTTTCGATTTCCTTCGTGCGGTATTTCGTTGGATCGTCACCCGCCATTGTATGAGGGCCGTAACGGAAGCACAATGTTTCAATTAATGAAGGGCCATCTCCGTTAACTGCACGCTCACGAGCTTCACGAGTTGCGGCATAAACAGCAAGAGGATCCATTCCGTCAACTTGAACGCCTGTAATTCCAGCAGCTGCCGCTTTTTGGGCAATTGTTTCTGCAGCCGATTGTTTTTCAACCGGTGTTGAAATCGCATAGCGGTTATTTTGCACGACAAAAATCGCAGGAGCTTTATATGCGCCGGCAAAGTTAATTCCTTCATAGAAATCGCCTTGAGAGGCTCCGCCGTCTCCTGTATATGTGATAGCGACAGATTTTTTACCGCGCTTTTTAATTCCGAGAGCAACTCCTGCAGTTTGCACAAATTGTGCTCCAATGATGATTTGTGGTGACAGTGCATTCACGTCATCAGGCATTTGGTTTCCTCTGAAATGTCCTCTGGAGAATAAAAATGCTTGATAAAGCGGAAGTCCGTGCCAAATCAATTGAGGTACATCACGATACCCTGGAAGAACGAAATCTTCTTTTTCAAGGGCATAATGAGAAGCGATTTGAGATGCTTCTTGACCAGCCGTAGGGGCATAGAATCCAAGACGTCCTTGGCGGTTTAAAGAGATCGACCTCTGATCCAAAATACGTGTATACACCATACGGCGCATTAATTCTCTTAATTCATCATTTGATAAATCAGGCATTGCAGCTTCGTTAACCACTTCGCCTTTTTCATTTAAAATTTGAAACGTTTCAAACTGCTTTTTGATGGCATCAAATTGCTTCTTGCTGTCAACAACTTGATTTTTCGTTTTTGCAGCCATACTAAAGTCACCTCTTCCTTTCTTTTAGCCAGTTAATTTGACGGGTACCATTTTATATGCGTATATAGAATACCCTGAATACGCATTTACGACTCATAAAATAATATTAGCTGCCTTAAGAGAAGTCATCTAGACATCTTCTATAGGCAGATTCCGTCCGCTTATGTGAATCTGTACTATTCATGATTAAAATTTGAGTAATACAACTCACATCTTCACGCTAAGTTTACACCAAATTAAGAATGTGAGTCAATTCCTTTACATTAAGATTTTTATGCGTTTTCATTCACCGGAAGTGTTTTCATTTTTTTACAATCAGGAAAACTGAATAATCTGTTATAGTATAAAAATAGGTTCTGTATCACTTAAATGAATACAGAAAAAAAGACTGTTTGATCAGCCTTCCTTTTTCTCTTCTTTAAAACCCGCTGTTTGATAAAATTCCTTTTTGGCTTCATTATACTGATCCGTGTATTGATTAAACATTTCGCTCTCTTTAATCACATCTTCATAGGATTTGTTGATTTTATCAATTTGCTTTTCCAAATCTTCAATTGTTGCATTTTTATCTTGGGTAAGGGTATACAGTTGTTTGTCGAGGCTGGCGGCATTTAAGTATTCTTTATACAAATTCTCATACGCTCCGTATCGTTTTTCCATATATGCCCCTGCCAATTCTGCTTTTTCTTTTATTTTTTCGTCTCGAATCTTCGAAGCGGATTCCTTTGCCGAATCAAATTCCTCTTTTGCTTTCAAAATGCTTTCTCTTTCACTTTTCATGCGTTTTTCCCGCTCATCTACATTTTTCAAAGCATCCTGAGATAAAGAAACAATTTTTTCGAAGTCATCCATGCTGAGTCGCATCATTTCTTCAAACAATTTATGCTCATTTGTTTCAAGATCTTTTAGCGGTTTTTGCTCATTTTTAAAGTTCTCTTCGATTTTAACGACGTTTTCCAGGCTTCCTTTGACGTTTTCTTCAGGGCTTTTTCCAAAGCAGCCGGCTAAAAACACCCCGGAAATGCATACAGACAGCAACCCGGCAGAAAGATGTCTTACAGTCAAATTCAAACAAATCTCCCCCTATCCTGACAAATTCAACTATAAAATTTATTTTTACGTTTGACAACCGTTGAATTCTTTCAGCTGCATATCGCAAAAAGTTTATGGGATTGTCGAATTATTTAGAACGGGAAATTTTTCACTACGTGGGCATTAGACCATACATCTTATCCGCTTTTACATAGGTTATAGTAGACGCTATGCCTACTTGCAAATAGGCTGCGTAAAAAAAGGAGGTCTTTTTTATGTATGGAGGATGCTATCCAGGTTATGGGTACGGTTACGGTTACGGCCGCACATTTGCGTTAATCGTTGTTCTATTCATCCTGTTAATTATTGTCGGAGCTGCTTATTTGGGACAGTACTAAACCCATTTCAACCGGCCAGCCTATCAACCTAAAAAGGCTGGCCTCATCAATTTTATTGCATGACATAAAGGACACCCGTATAATTTACATATAAAGAAACAAATGTTTTTTTCATTTTTTTATTGCGGGAATCACAATATAGAGTAAAGCTTAGGAGTGAATTTGTTGATTACTATGGATGATATCGTTCGTGATGGTCACCTTTCTTTGCGTACTGTTGCAAAAGAAGTGGAGCTTCCTATCGGCGAAGAGGATAAAGAAATATTAATTAAAATGGCTCAATTCTTAAAAAACAGCCAAGATAAGGAGACTGCTGAAAAGTACGGACTTCGTGCAGGCGTCGGTCTTGCAGCTCCGCAAATTAATGTAAACAAACGGATGATAGCCGTTTACGCGGAGGACACAGATGGAAAAGTATATGACTATGCCTTAATCAATCCAAAAATCGTCAGCCATTCTGTGGAAAAAAGTTATTTGGCTTCGGGTGAAGGCTGTCTCTCAGTGGACAAGCCAATACCGGGCTACGTACCAAGATATACAAGAATCAGAGTAAAGGGCACATCACTGGAAGGCGAGCAGGTAGATATCAGGCTGAAAGGATTTCCGGCCATCATATTCCAGCACGAAATCGACCATTTAAACGGTGTCATGTTCTATGACCATATCAATCAGGAAAATCCCTTCCATGAGCCTGATGACGCAGTTCAGATTGAAAGATAAGTTCTGAACCCGCTACAGCTTGACACCCTCTAGTTTTTTTGCCTGATCGCAACGACTTGCAGCAAGTAAAAAAAGCAAAATACAAAAAGCAGTTAACAAGCCGGCTTCCTTGAAGCTGGCTTTTCAAATGCAGCGGGACTTGAGACTCATTTTATATTATTTTTGAATCATTTTCACGGAATATCCATTATTAACCATGTAACAATTAGGCGATTCATCATATACTTTAATTAAAGACAAAATTCCATGTCAGAGGTTTCTATAGCTCCTTCTCTCATTTCCATTCATATCCGGCTTTAGGCAAGCAGAACGGACATGCTAGTGAAAGTTAGGGAGAGCTTAAGAAAGGAGGACATTTACATGTTAAAAAAACTGCGAAAAAAATTAAAAAGGCAATGGAACGATATGTTAAGAAGAAAATCAATTGCTTAAAAGGGGCCCTTCTCCGATTCAAAGGGTCCTTTTTTTTCACTCGGCTTTCTTTATCATTTGTTTTCGAATATAATAGAGAGAACCAATTGAACAATCGGCAGTTAGGAGAGATATGAATGATTTATAAGGTGTTTTTTCAAAAAAGAGCTGACGAAGTACCTGTACGTGAAAATACAGATTCTGTGTACATCGAAGCTTCTACTGAACGTGAAGTAAGAAGATTGTTAAAAAGCCGCAACTACAACATTGAATTTATTCAAAAGGTTGAAGGAGCGTTTTTAGAATATGAAAGAAAAAATGAAAATTTTAAAGTATTGGAGTTATGACAGGAATGAAATTTGTAAAAAATGATCAGACAGCTGTATTTGCTCTCGGAGGATTGGGAGAAATCGGCAAAAATACGTATGGAGTTCAGTTTCAGGATGAAATTATCTTGATTGATGCGGGAATTAAGTTTCCTGAAGACGAGCTTCTTGGGATTGACTATGTCATTCCAGATTATACGTATTTAGTTAAGAATGAAGACAAAATTAAGGGTCTCTTTATTACCCACGGACATGAGGATCACATCGGAGGGATACCTTACTTGCTAAGGCAGGTTAATATTCCGATTTACGGCGGCAAGCTTGCAATCGGCCTGCTGCGCAACAAACTCGAAGAGCACGGCTTGCTTCGTCAGACAAAGCTACATATCATTTCCGAGGATGATATTGTAAAGTTCAGAAAAACCTCTGTTTCTTTTTTCCGAACTACCCACAGTATTCCCGATTCTTACGGCATCGTTGTAAAAACGCCGCCGGGGAACGTAGTTCATACAGGAGATTTCAAATTTGATTTTACTCCAGTAGGCGAACCTGCTAACTTGACGAAAATGGCTGAGATCGGAAAAGAAGGCGTCCTTTGTCTATTATCTGACAGTACAAACAGTGAGGTTCCTGATTTTACGATGTCAGAACGCCGAGTGGGAGAAAGCATCCACGACATTTTCCGAAAAGTGGACGGGCGTATTATATTTGCGACATTTGCTTCCAATATCCATCGACTTCAACAGGTCATTGAAGCTGCTGTATCGAAGGGGAGAAAAGTCGCAGTATTTGGACGAAGCATGGAGTCGGCTATCGAAATCGGCCAAACCCTGGGCTATATCAAATGCCCAAAAAATACGTTCATTGAAGCTAATGAAATTAATCGACTTCCGGCAAATCGTGTAACGATCCTATGTACAGGAAGCCAGGGAGAGCCTATGGCTGCCCTTTCAAGAATCGCAAACGGAACTCATAGACAGATTTCAATTATTCCTGGAGATACTGTAGTATTTTCTTCATCGCCTATCCCGGGAAACACAATTAGTGTCAGCCGGACGATAAATCAGTTGTATCGGGCAGGAGCTGAGGTTATTCACGGCTCATTGAATAATATTCATACTTCGGGCCACGGCGGGCAAGAAGAACAAAAGCTCATGCTGCGCTTGATGAAACCGAAATTCTTCGTTCCGATTCATGGTGAATACAGAATGCAGAAAATGCACATGAAGCTCGCAACCGATTGTGGAATTGCTGAAGAAAACACCTTTATTATGGATAATGGCGAGGTTTTGGCGCTTAACAGCGATGAGGCATCTGTCAGCGGAAAAATCCCTTCAGGCTCTGTCTATATTGACGGCAGCGGGATTGGCGATATCGGCAATATCGTTTTAAGAGACCGTAGAATTCTGTCCGAAGAAGGTTTAGTCATCGTTGTCGTCAGCATGAACATGAAGGAATTCAAAATATCTGCCGGCCCCGATTTAATCTCAAGAGGCTTTGTTTACATGAGAGAATCCGGCGATTTAATTAATGATGCCCAAGAGCTAATTTCTTCCCATCTGCAAAAAGTGATGGAACGAAAAACAAGCCAATGGTCCGAAATTAAAAACGAAATTACGGACACACTTGCACCATTCCTTTATGAAAAAACAAAGCGCCGTCCAATGATCCTTCCGATTATTATGGAAGTCTAACTAAAAAAACTTATTTCCTCTTTGGAAATAAGTTTTTTTTCATTTCATTTTACTGAACTGGCACAAATCGAAACTGCCTCACGTCAAATAATCCCTTTGAGGTCATTTTTATTTCCGGAATGACCGGAAGCGCCAAAAATGATAGCGTTAAAAAAGGATTATAATTTCCGTTGAAACCGAGCTTGCGCAATGACACATTCAATAGCTCCAATTGCTTGCTTACTGCATCTGCAGGCTGATCTGACAACAACCCGGAAATAGGCAATGCGAGCGTCTGTACTTCCATCCCATCTAAGCAAACCGTAATTCCCCCGCCGGTGCTTTTCAACACACTGAGCGCATGTAACATATCCTGATTGTTTGTCCCAACAGAAATGAAGTGATGGGAGTCGTGAGAGATGGTCGCCGCTATCGCACCTTTTTTCAAACCAAATCCCTTTACAATTCCGAGACCGACTTCTTTTTCAGAAGAATGCCGCTCAATCGTCGCTATTTTTAAGAGATCACGGCTTGTGTCAGCTTGAAAAAGACCATTTTGAATACTTGGTTCTTCAGTAAGCAATTTTGTTTCTAAATGGTTCGGTATGACTTCAATCACTTTCATCGGTTGATCATTTTTTAAGTGAATCTCAAGGTCTTCAGATAAGAGTGAAGGAGTCTTGACCGTATTAAGCAGCCTTTCGGGAATTTCGACAGGCTCTCTACCACCTGCTGCTGTCTCTGCTTCTATACCCTTTACGAACGTCCGTTCAATAGTAACATTCTCCACATCAGATAAAAAAACAAAATCCGCATCATAGCCCGGAGCAACTGCACCTTTGGCAGATAGTCCGTAGCACTCTGCCGCATTGAGCGACGCCATTTGGTATGCAATCAAAGGGTCTAATCCTTCTTTAATCGAGAGCCTGATTTGATGATCGACGCTCCCTTCGATCATTATTTCATCTAAATGCTTATCGTCGGTGCAGTAAAAGAACCTTCTCGCGTTTTTCGCTGTAACAGCAGGGAGAACCTGCTTCAGGTTTTTTGCAACTGATCCTTCCCTAAGCATGACGTACATCCCTCTTTTGATTCGTTCTAGTGCTTCTTCCGCAGTAGTGACTTCATGATCGGTTGTAACGGAGGCCGTCCGGTAAATATTTACAAGCTCAGGCGGAAGCCCAGCCATATGGCCGTCTATTTTTTTACCCGAGCCTTGCGCGTCTGCCAGCTTCGTGATCATGTCATCATCACATTCCTTAACAGATACATAATCCATGACTTCTGCAAGCCCAAGCACCCGAGCGGATGATGAATAAAACGGGGAAAGTTTATCAGCGGTCAGACGTGCCCCGGAAGCCTCAAATTTTGTCGCCGGCACACTAGATGGCAGCATGAAAAAAATAGAGACGGGAGCTCGTTCTGCTTCTTCCATCATAAACCGAATACCTGCTTCTCCTGAAACATTTGCGATTTCATGCGGATCCGTAATAACAGTCGTGACCCCATGTGGCAAAACTGCTTTACTGTATTCAAGAGGTGTTACCATAGAAGATTCAATATGAACATGCCCGTCAATAAATCCCGGTACCACCTTTTGCCCGCCTGCATCGATGACTTCTCTTCCTTCAAATGTTCCTAAGCCGACAATGATTCCATCTGTGACAGCTATGTCTGTATCCATCCATTCCAAGTTAAAAACATCCAAAATTTTGCCGTTTTTAATAACGAGATCTGCTATTTCAGCGTGTGAAGCAGCTTTTATTCGGTGTTTGAGTGACTCTTTATTCAATTAGGTTCCCCCGTTCTTTATGTAATTTTATCTAGGTTACCCAACTTCAAGTTTTTCGTCAATAAAAAAGGAGAAAAAATATGCCAATTGCCATATTCATGTGATAATAAGAATAATTTATGATAAGATTAAGATAGAATACTATTAAGAATCATAAAAAAAAATAAGAAAACCGCAAGCGCTGGGGCACTTGCGGCGGCATTTGCATCTTGTCCTAATGACGGGATCGGCCATCCAAATCAATAGACCTCTCCCTCATTTTCCGGACAAGGGAGGTCTATTTTTTATCGTGAAATGAAAGAACAGCAATGAGAAGCGTCGCAAAAGAAATTGCAATCGTTAAACTCTCGAATACTGTCACTAGGCATCACCCCCTTTGCAAAGGGTTAGCCGACCACCCATAGAACGAATAATGCAAATGCTTGCTTATAGTATATCATGTCTCTATTCAGAACACTTGTTCGATTAGAAAAAAAGGACTAAAGTCTCATTTTTTCATGTAATTAGTTAAAAATTAAAGTTATCTTATCTGTTGCAGCATCTTTTTTTCAAATCTGTTTAGGTCTTCATCAGAGCCTATGACAATTAAGATGTCTCCATTTTGGATTACTTCAGCCGCCATAGGAGAAACGATTACTTCCTTTTCTCGTTTAATCGCAACAATGTTGATACCATAATTTGCTCTTATATCAAGATCAATCAGCGTATTCCCGTGCAATTTTTCGTTTGCAACAATTTCGACGATGCTATGTTCATCTGATAGCTCTAGATAATCTAATACACTGCTTGAAACAATTTTATGTGCGATCCGTTTTCCCATATCCCTTTCCGGGTGGACGATGAAATCGGCACCGATTTTTGAGAGTACCTTTTCATGGTAATCATTTTGTGCTTTGACTGTAATTTTGTTGACACCCAATTCCTTTAGCATAAGTGTCGTTAATATGCTAGCTTGAATATCCTCACCGATTGCTACAATGACGTGGTCAAAGTTACGGATTCCAAGATTTTTTAATACGGATTCGTTCGTTGCATTTCCGATAACTGCATGGGAGGCAATACTAGCAAATTCATTGACTTTGCTTTCGTCCATATCGATAGCCATTACCTCGACGCCTTCTTCAACGAGTGTTCTGCAGATGCTGCCTCCAAACCGCCCTAATCCAATAACAGCAAATTCTTTCTTCATATAATTTCTCCTTTTCGAAATATGAAGTGATTTAAATGTTGTTGATTTTCAAATTACTCATATGCTCTACTATTTTTAAGAAAAACTCACGAGTTAAATATCGTTCAGCTCCTCTTTCGATTTCTGCCCTGTAGTGATCTGGGGGAGCCAATTCGTTCTTTTTATCTACCACAATAAAAGTAAGACAATCATGGTAGCTTCTTCCATTAACGTTCACATCCACAAAAGCAGGTCTATATAAATTCTCAAAAACACCTTCTCTTTTATATAAATACGTCACAGCGTCTTGGGGAACTTTATAGAGAACCCCTTCTGTTACACCGTCGTCCTCTACAATATCAGCTCTTCCTCCATCTGGCAATCGTACGGTAAATCTTGTCGTATAGCCTTGAAGCATGGCTCCGCCGATTACATTTAGGAACAAATGATCCACTTTAGCCTTTTTAAACCTATCTTCATCCATACATGACCCGTAGGCAAAATAGTATATATCATCAGGCTTTTCTTTGATCATCAGGTATTCTTTCCAATTTCCGTTTTCAATTTTTGTGAATTCCAGGCATTTACTATCGTCCATCGTATACACCCAAGCTTTTTCAACGCCTGTATCAGTATATACTGTGTGCACCGCTCTCTCATAGCCTTCCTCTAACTGATCTATCGCTTCAAACTCATTCTTTCGGATACGATATAATTCTCCGTAAACTTTACTTGAAGTAGGAGTCAATGACATTACAGGATAACCTAAATCCGTGTCGTACATTTGCCCGCCTACAATCCATGCCTCATTTTTTACCAAGGCCGCATGAGATAAAAAGTGGGAATTGCTGCAATTTTTTCGTAATGTACCGTATACAAATAAAAGTTGTTCCAATGTTTCGGCCTCCCCTGCCATTCATTTTTCAGATACTAGTATTTTATCTTATGCCGAAGGATTCGAAAAGCAAATCTCGTCATGTTTTGCAATCATCCTATGATTCACTAATATTACGAAATTATTTCATTAAAACAGATACCCCCATAATTCGACCTATTTCTACTAATTGTTTGTGATGAACACAAATAAAATAAATTATTAAGAGATTGGGTGGAAATATGTTTCAATCTACTGAGATAGGAATTGATTTAGGAACAGCTAATATTCTGGTTTACAGTAAAAATAAAGGAATAATTTTAAATGAACCTTCTGTAGTTGCTGTAGACACAGAAACGAGAAATATTTTGGCCGTAGGAAATGAAGCAAAAAGTATGATCGGAAAAACCCCTGGCAAAATTGTGGCGGTACGTCCAATGAGGGACGGTGTTATAGCTGATTATGAAATGACTACGGATCTTTTAAAGCATATTATGAAAAAAGCTGGAAAAAACATCGGTTTTAATTTTAGAAAACCTAGCGTTGTTGTTTGCACACCATCAGGTTCAACGGCTGTCGAGCGAAGAGCGATCAGTGATGCAGTAAAAAACTGCGGGGCAAAGCATGTTCATTTAATTGAAGAACCGGTCGCTGCAGCTATTGGAGCTGATTTGCCTGTTGATGAACCGGTTGCTAACGTAATCGTCGATATTGGCGGCGGAACGACCGAAGTAGCTATTATTTCATTTGGAGGAATCGTGTCGTGCCACAGCATTCGAATCGGAGGGGACCAGCTCGATGAAGACATCGTCTCCTATATCCGGAAAAAATATAATCTGCTGATCGGAGAAAGAACAGCCGAGCAAGTAAAAATAGAAATCGGCTATGCGCTTATCGATCACGAGACGATGACTCTTGAAGTGAGAGGTAGAGATTTGGTTACCGGCCTGCCAAAAACGATTTCTTTGGAATCGAATGAAATTCAGGAAGCGATGAAAGAATCGCTACTGCACATTATTGAAGCGATCCGGGCAACATTAGAGGATTGTCCTCCAGAACTAAGCGGAGATATCGTTGACCGCGGTGTCATATTGACTGGTGGAGGAGCCCTGCTTAACGGCATTAAAGATTGGCTTTCGAATGAAATTGTCGTTCCAGTGCACTTGGCTCCCAACCCATTGGAATCTGTTGCAATCGGCACAGGACGTTCCCTGCAGGTCATTGACAAACTGCTAAAAGCGATTAAATAATATTGAAAAGAGCGACTCCCTCTATGATTTAGAGGGAGTTTGCTTTTGTAAATCCTATGATAGATATTGTTGTTGGTATTTGAATAAATTTTGGTCTGCAAAATAAGAAAAAGGTATTTTGTATAGGTTCGAATTACATGAATTAAGAAAACTAAGTACAACAGACTAATATCGTATCTTTAGACGATCATGTTTATTAGTTTTTATTTAGTAACCAAATAAAATTGTTGAATAACTAAATAACGAGAAAATAGGGGCAATGAAAAAAACACGAAATTAAGTCAATATGCTTCATTAATTGTGTTTTTTGGTTTTCTAGTTATTTCTTGGAGACTAGTTTTTGAGACACCCGCTTTTCTCGGGCGCTCTTATGTCTTTTTGTCCTTCATAACCTATGTGAAGGACTTTTCTCGGGCGATCTTGCGACTTTTTGTCCTTCATAACCTGTGTGAAGGACTTTTTTTGAGCGCTCATGCGTCTTTATGTCCTTCATAACCTATGTGAAGGACTTTTCTCGGGCGATCTTGCGACTTTTTGTCCTTCATAACCTGTGTGAAGGACTTTTTTTGAGCGCTCATGCGTCTTTATGTCCTTCATAACCTGTGTGAAGGACTTTTCTCGGGTGCTCATGCGTTTTTTTGTCCTTCATAACCTGTGTGAAGGACTTTTCTCGAGCGCTTATTCGTCTTTTAGTCCTCCAGAATGATTAAGCAAGTTTTTCAATAACCGCTTTCGTTACAGCTGCGGTGGACTGTGGATTTTGTCCGGTAATTAAGTTCCCGCCCTCTTCATAATGTGTGTTCCAGTTTGGTGCCGCAACAAAGATGGCGCCAAGTTCACGAAGTTTACTTTCCAGCAAGAAAGGCATGTATTGATCCAATGTTGTTTCTGCTTCCTCAGAGTCGGTAAAGGCGTTGACGCGTTTTCCCGTGACGAGAGGCTGGCCGTTTGATAATGTAGCTCCAATTAACCCAGCTGGTCCGTGACAAACAGCTGCAACAATTTTATCTGCTTCATAGAAGTCACGAAGCAATTCCTGCAATTTCTGGCTTTGTGGCAGGTCGAACATTGTTCCATGACCGCCTGGCAAGAAAATCGCATCGAAACCTTCTGAAGAAACCTCATCAAGTTTCATTGTGTTTTCCAAATATTTTTTCGCCTCTAGAATTTGTTGCGGCGTGCTTTCATCAACGCTGCCCGGATCAACAGGGCCTTTCCCCCCAAGGGGACTTGCAACTGTAACCCCAAATCCTTTACTCGTAAATTCTATATAAGCTTCAGCAAACTCTGATAACCATATTCCAGTTGTTTTTCCTTCGGATATTTCCGTGTGGTTCGTGACAACCATCAATACTTTTTTTCCCCATTTCAAATCCTCCCTAAATAAATTTTTGTCTTACACATGTTAATTTTAAGCAATGGCTTAGTATAAAACAAATTACAAAAAACATGCTAATATATAAATATATTTATACATGAAGAAAGGAATCAACGTATAATGGTCGATTTTGAATGGTATCGCAGCTTTATCAGCATATTTAAACACAATTCTGTATCTGAAGCGGCAAAGGAAAGAATCATGACGCAGCCTGCCATGAGCCAGCACTTATCCTCTCTGGAAGCTGAGGTGGGAGAGCGTCTGTTTACAAGGGCTTCGCGAAAAATGATTCCTACAGAACGGGGGAAAGAGCTCTACTCTGAAATCGCACCTCTCATTGAATCATTGGAAGAAAAAACGATGCGGCTTAAAGGCATTTCTTCTCCAACAGTGCCTGTTATCAGACTCGGGTCAGCTCTTGAATTTTTTAAAGAACAAATTCTCCCGAACCTGAATACGTATACCTTTCGGATCGTGGCACAATTTGGCGTTGCTTCTGTCCTATTTGAACATTTAAAAGAAGATAAGGTCGATCTAATCGTAACTTCGAAAAAGTATCAAACTCCCGGTATTGAGCACGTAAAGCTGATGGAAGAAGAATTCGTGTTGGTGGCACCTGAAGAAACGAATGTCCCCGCCTTTACGAATCTCATTGAAATGGAACAATGGCTGTCTGGACAGAAATGGCTAAGCTACGGCTTAGAGCTTCCTATCATAAGGCGATTTTGGCGAAAACACCTAAATAAACGCCCTCTAATTAAGCCCGTTCATGTATTGCCGGATCTTCATACATTACTAAGAGCGATTGAATATGGAAATGGTATTAGTTTGATTCCGACATTTATACTGAAAGATGCGAATGATTATAAAGGCTTTAAAATCATCCTGGGAAATTTAAAAGTATCCAATGAATTATTTATTGCCTATAAAACGAAAGCGAAATTCTCACCGGAAATAAAAATGGTTATCGATGCACTGAAGAAAAACAACCAAAAACAAAATTCCGGAAAACTTGATTTTTGAAAATGGTAACAACAACGAGTTGTCTGTACCCGCTCATTTATTTTTTTGTCACAAAATCTCATACATTTCACTTCTTTTTTCCGACCGTCACTCATAACGTGAAGAGTGGATCTACTTTAAGGAGGAATAAGATACATATGGTTAAGGATATGGTAAGGCGTATCATGATCACAATTGTGTTAAGTGGAATTATTCTTGGAGGTATGAGCGTCAGTCTCGCCAATATGCAGGAATCTCCTGAAAACCGTCCTGCAAGTGCAACCAGGCCTTGAATCCTTTAAAAAAGAGAAAATCCTGTCCAGTCACCTGTTCTTTTTCTCTTTTTTAGAAATTTTTGTTATGATGGGGAGAAAAGGAGGTTAAATGATGAGTTTATTGAATGAAAATCTAGTGAAATATGCACAGCTTATCGTTGAAACAGGAGTAAATATACAAAAAGGACAGGAAGTTGTCATAAACGCTTCGAATGAAGTAGCCGAATTCGTACGCTTGATCGTCAAAGAGGCTTATAAGGCTGGAGCGAAAAACGTGACCGTCCGCTGGCAAGATGACGCTGTGTCCAGAATAAAATATGAAATGGCCCCATTTGAGGCTTTTGAAGAATATCCGGAATGGGAGGCCAAAGCAGTCGAAGCATTGGCGGAAAAAGGTGCGGCATTTATCTCCATTGTCTCATCAAGCCCTGACTTACTGGCAGGAATTGAATCAAAACGAATTGCTGCCTTTCAAAAATCTGCTGGTACAGCACTGCATAAATTCCGTACATACATCCAATCAGACAAGGTCAGCTGGACTGTTGTCGGCGCTGCTTCTGCAGGCTGGGCAAAAAAGGTTTTTCCTGACAATCCAGAAGACGAAGCAATTGCGCTGCTTTGGAATGAAATATTTAAAACGACCCGAGTTGATCAAGCTGATCCGATAGAAACGTGGAAGCAGCACGATCAAAACCTTCATGAAAAAGTGAATATTCTTAACGAAAATCGCTACCATGCCCTGCATTATAAGGCAAAAGGAACCGACTTAACGATCGAGCTTCCTGAAAAGCATCTGTGGGCTGGAGCCGGAAGCATTAACGAAAAAGGCGATCCTTTTATGGCTAATATGCCGACTGAAGAAGTATTTACATTAGCTAAGAAAGATGGAGTCAACGGAAAAGTTGCAAACACGAAGCCATTAAGCTATGGCGGAAACATTATTGACGACTTCCAGCTTACGTTTGAAAACGGAAGAATTATCGACGTACAGGCCGGTGTTGGGGAAGAGATTCTAAAAGAGCTGATTGAAACGGATGAAGGCTCTCATTACCTTGGTGAAGTTGCCCTTGTACCGCATGATTCGCCGATTTCCCAATCAGAAATCTTATTTTTCAATACCCTTTTTGATGAAAATGCGTCAAATCACCTCGCTATCGGGAGTGCCTATGCTTTCAATATAGAAGGCGGAAAGAGCATGAGCCGTGAAGAATTAGAAAAAGAAGGCGTGAACAACAGCATCACCCATGTTGACTTCATGATCGGATCAAGCGACATGGATATTGACGGAATCACAAAGGATGGAAAAAGAGAACCAATCTTCCGCAGTGGAAATTGGGCATTCTAATATAGTATGAAAAAAACCAGATCCATATAGGATTCTGGTTTTTTTGTGAAGAAAATTATGCATATAATTCTTCAAGCTTGCTTTTGACTGATTGATCTTCTAAAAACTCATCGTAGCTCATTTGTTTGTCGACAATACCTGTAGGCGTCAATTCGATAATTCTGTTGGCAACGGTATGGACAAATTGATGGTCATGAGAAGTAAACAACATAGCTCCTTTGAAGCTGATAAGACCGTTATTTAGCGCCGTAATGGATTCCAAATCAAGATGGTTGGTTGGTTCATCCAAGATAAGGATGTTGGCGCCTTTTAACATCATTTTGGAAAGCATACAGCGAACTTTCTCCCCACCGGAAAGAACATTCGATTTTTTCAATACCTCTTCCCCAGAGAAAAGCATTCTTCCTAAAAATCCTCTTAAAAAGCTTTCGCTCTGGTCATTTGGTGAATATTGGCGCAGCCAGTCAACGAGATTTAAATCGACGTTCTCAAAGTACTCGCTGTTGTCATTCGGGAAATAGGCCTGTGAGGTCGTTACTCCCCATTTATAGCTGCCGCTGTCAGGCTCAAGCTCTCCGGTCAATATTTTGAAAAGAGTGGTCGCAGCGAGTTCATTCCGGCCCGTAAACGCAATTTTATCTTCTTTGTTCATAATAAAATTGACATTATCCAATACCTTTTGTCCATCGATTGTTTTCGAAAGACCTTCTACTCTTAATACATCATTACCAATCTCTCTTTCAGGAGTAAAGTTGACATATGGATAACGGCGTGAGGAAGGCTGTATATCATCAAGCGTTATTTTATCGAGCAATTTTTTCCGTGAAGTTGCTTGTTTTGATTTCGACGCATTGGCGCTAAATCGAGCCACAAATTCTTGCAGCTGCTTAATCTGCTCCTCTTTTTTCTTATTGGCTTCCTGAGATAATTTTAAGGCAAGCTGGCTTGATTCGTACCAAAAATCATAGTTTCCGACGTACACTTTAATTTTTTGAAAATCAAGATCGGCAATATGTGTACATACTTTGTTCAAAAAATAGCGGTCATGGGATACGACAATTACCGTATTTTCAAACTGGATTAAAAATTCTTCAAGCCATTGGATTGCTTGTAAATCAAGGTGGTTGGTAGGCTCATCCAGCAAAAGGACATCCGGCTTGCCGAATAACGCTTGGGCAAGCAGCACCTTTACTTTATCAGATCCGCCAATATCGGCCATTTTCTTAGAATGAAGCTCCTCGTCTATGCCGAGTCCTTTTAATAAAACAGCCGCTTCACTCTCTGCTTCCCATCCGTTTAATTCAGCAAATTCCCCTTCAAGCTCAGCCGCACGAATCCCATCCTCATCGGAAAAATCCGGCTTCATATAGATCGCGTCTTTTTCTTTCATCACATCATAAAGGCGTTTGTGGCCCATGATAACAACGTTAAGAACCTCATGCTCTTCATATTCAAAGTGGTTCTGCTTTAACACGGCTAGGCGCTCTCCAGGACTCATATGGACTTCACCTGTTTGAGGCTCGATTTCACCAGATAGAATTTTTAGGAATGTCGATTTTCCGGCTCCATTTGCACCAATTAACCCGTAGCAATTCCCGGGGGTGAATTTAATATTTACGTCTTCAAACAGCTTGCGATCCGCAAAACGCAGGCTGACATTGTTTACAGCTATCATAATTTATTTCCTCCATTAACTAACAAGCTTCATTTAAAAAAGTATATCACGAATTACAATACATATAAATCATTGGTTATTAGAACATTACGAATAGCCCTATTCCCCAAAGGAAATAAGGCTCTGATTATTTGGTTTGCCTTAATTCATTGAAAGGAAAAAAGACAAACTGGGAGGTTCCGATAATTCGGCTTTTATCAATTAAACCGAGTCCGTTTCTTGAATCCATCGAATTCAAACGGTTATCTCCCATCACAAAATATTTCCCCTCTGGAACTTCGACAGGCCCAAAATCACCGGTTAAATGGACACCAAGCTCGTCCGCCTGGTTTTTATTTTCCGATAAATAAGGTTCCGGAATTTCTTTGCCGTTTATGACGAGACGGTCGTTTTTCATCTCGACGGTGTCACCTGGCTGCCCTATTAATCTTTTGACATAATGAACGCTGCTGTCATCTCCGTCAATAATCACAATATCTCCGCGATTCAGCGTTCCGACATAGCCAATCGTTTTATTGACAAACAGCCGTTCCCCGTCATGCAAGGTAGGATTCATGGAAGTCCCTTCTACTAAATAAGGCTCAAAGAGAAATACCCGAATAATAAGCGCTAATGCAATTGCGATAACTAAAGCCTTCGCCCACTCTATCAGTGAATTCTTTTTTTTCTTTACTTTTTCTTCTGCCAAAACTTTTCCTCCTAAACCAGATGCAAAGCTTCTTACCTATACTTTATCACATGTTTTGAAAAAGGCATAATTTCATCTTGCCTCAGCTTGAAAATTTTTCTTTGTGCTCAGGAAGAAATGAGCATTGCAAAGTAAAAAGTGCTGCAAGACAGTCTCGCAGCACTTTTTTGTTTACTATTCAGTAACTGGTTTTTTTAGAATACCCAATAGTACGGCTGTAACCAATGCGCCAATTAAAATGCAAAGTATATAGATGAATGGACTACCTTCTACAAACGGAGAAACAAAGAGTCCGCCATGCGGAGCACGCAGCCCCAATCCGAAAAACATTGTCAATCCGCCGGCAACTGCAGAACCGGCAACTGCTGCAGGTATCACGCGAAGCGGATCTGCTGCTGCAAATGGAATGGCGCCTTCTGTGATAAATGCTGCGCCCATGAAATAGCAAGTGATTCCCGATTCGCGATCCCTTTTTGTGAATTTTTTCCGGAAGATCGAAGTTGCAAGCGCAATACCTAGTGGAGCTGTCATTCCGCCTGCCATGATAGCAGCATGCGGACCAAAAATGCCAGCGTCAATCATCGCGATTCCAAACGTAAATGCTGCTTTGTTAATAGGTCCGCCCATATCAACCGACATCATTCCGCCAAGAACAATTCCAAGGAGAACAAGATTTCCTGTCCCGAGGCCTTGAAGCCACGAACTTAATCCGAGATTAATTGCTTTTACAGGATCGATAATGACAAAGAACATAATGATTCCAGTAAAGAAAATACCGAATACAGGATAGAGAAGTACAGGTTTTAATCCTTCTAACGACTGCGGCATGACGTTTAATGCCTTTTTCAATAAAACTACGATGTATCCGGCAAGGAAACCGGCAATCAATCCGCCGAGAAAGCCTGCTTGACCCTGTGCAGCCATAAAACCTCCGACCATACCCGGTGCAAGTCCTGGACGGTCGGCAATACTCATCGCAATAAAACCTGCCAGAACCGGAATCATTAATCCGAATGCGTTTCCGCCACCAATCGTGCTTAAAGCTTCAGCAAAACGATTATAGCTTGGATCTTCGGGATCTACCGCGTCAATACCAAACATGAAAGAAATGGCGATCAAAATCCCGCCTCCGACAACAAACGGAAGCATGTTACTGACACCGTTCATAATATGACGGTAAAATGCGTTACGTCCTTTTCCGGAAGACTTTTCGCCTTTTTCGGCCTTCGATCCGTCTCCGCGGTACACCGGAGCATCTTGTTTCAGGGCTCGTTCAATTAATTCCTGAGGTTTTCTTATTCCTTGAACAACCGGAACCTCGATGACGTGCTTACCGTTAAAACGCTGCATTTCGACCTGTTTGTCAGCAGCAACTATAATTGCTGTTGCTTCTTCAATTTCTTCAGCAGTCAGCGCATTTTTAATGCCGCCTGAACCGTTCGTTTCTACTTTAATATCAACGCCGAGCTCTTTTGCTTTTTCCTTCAAAGAATCCGCCGCCATAAAGGTATGGGCAATTCCTGTCGGGCATGCCGTAACGGCAAGGATTTTTCCTTTTGCAGATGGAGCATGCTGAGGAGTTTGCTCCTCTTCTTCATCATCCTTATCATGGGAATTAATGATGTCAAGTACATCTTCCTCAGTTGCGGCTTCAAGAAGCTGCTTCCGTATTTCTTCCCGCATAAGCAAGGTTGATAGTCTGGACAATGCTTCAAGGTGCGTATTGTTTGCACCATCTGTAGCCGCAATCATAAATATCAATTGGCTCGGCTGGCCGTCCAATGACTCATAATCCACTCCTTGAACACTTCTGCCAAATGCGATTGCCGGATCGCTTACGCTTCCTGTTTTCGCATGGGGGATCGCAATCCCTTCACCGATACCTGTAGTGCTTTGCTTTTCTCTATTTAAAACTGCTTCTTTGTATCCTTCACGGTCATTCAGCTTGCCGGCCTGATCAAGTACGTCGACCAGTTCATCGATGACCATGTCTTTTTGCGTGTTTTCAATCGCTAATTTTATTGTATTTTTAGTTAATAGTTCAGTAATCTTCAACGTAAAATCCTCCCTTACAAACGCTCTGCCTGAACTTCAGGCAAAAGCTCCATTATTAACTGACGTTCTGCCAGTTCTTCGGAGAAAGCAGTTGCACTCCCTGAAGCAACTCCTAGGCGAAAACAATCAACGATATCCATTCCTTTTTCGATTCCTGACATAAAACCGGCTACAACTGAATCTCCTGCCCCCACAGAATTGACAAGCTTACCTTTAGGGACATTGGCAAGAAACACGTCATTTTTTGTAAATAACAAGGCGCCTTTTTCAGCCATCGAGACAATCACATGGGTTGCGCCTTCGGTGACGAGCTTTTTCCCATATGGAATCACTTCTTCGATTGTTTCGATTGTTGTTTGGAACATTTCTCCCAATTCGTGATGATTCGGCTTCATTAAGAAAGGCTTCATATGCGCCGCTTTTTTAAGTGCTTCTCCCGATATATCGAGTACAATATTTGCATTTTGACGCTTGCAGATTTCTGCAATTTGTTCATACGTTGACTGCGGCAGCGATGAAGGAATGCTTCCGGCGACCACAACGAAGTCACCTTCCTTAAGCTCTGAAAATTGATTAAGAAATTTAGTGAAATCTTGATCCGAAATAACTGGTCCAACACCATTAATTTCTGTTTCTGCCCCTGTTTTAAGCTTAATATTAATTCTTGAATCACCTTTCACCACTTGGAAAGCAGTTTTCAGTTCTTCATTTTCCAAAAATGAGCGAATATATTCTCCAGTAAATCCGCCAATAAATCCAAGTGCCTTTGATGACACCTGAAGCCTTGTTAAGATCCTCGATACGTTAATTCCTTTTCCGCCAGGGTATTTCACATCATATGACGATCGGTTCAGACCGCCGAGCTCAAAATCTTCAACTTTGACAATATAATCGACAGATGGGTTTAAAGTTACCGTATAAATCATGTATTCACTACCTTTACCTCTGTTTTCTTGTTATACGTTCGATATAAGTCCTGATCCAGATTTGTTGTTACAATTGCTGCTTTAGAAATAGGAGCGAATGAGGAAAAGGATATCTCCCCGAATTTGCTCGGGTCTGCTAAGACATAAGCTTTTTTGGATTGACCTGCAGCTTTTTTCTTAATAATCGCTTCTTCAGGATCCGGCGTCGTAAAACCCGCCTCTAAATGTATGCCATTCGTACCTAAAAAACACTTATCAAACCGGTATTGTTCAAGAGACAGCAATGCATAGCCTCCCATGATCGCACCTGTTCGATGTTTGACAGCCCCTCCCAATATATAAAAAGGAATACCCTTTTTTGATAGCTCTTCAATGTGCATAACTCCGTTGGTTACAACGAGTACATTGTTAGCTTTATCTAAAAATTGGATCATTTGATGGGTTGTTGTGCCGGCATCCAGATAGATGCATTCATCAATACCAACATGCTTTGCAGCTTCCCTGGCTATTTCCTGCTTATCTTGAAGGTTTTTGAATGATTTCTCTTGCATGTCCGGTTCCGTACGAATGTCGGAAAGCTTTGAAGCCCCTCCATGAACACGCTTTATAAACCCACGCTCCTCAAGAGTTGTAAGGTCTCTCCTAATGGTTGATTCAGAAGCATTCGTTAATTGCACGAGCCGCTGCAGAGCGACCACATCATTTAATTGGACCTCGTCAAGAATTACCTGATGACGTTCTTGAGTGAGCATTTTTTTGCACCCCCTGCAATGAAAATGGAAACGCATTCATTACAATTTCATTGTAACCGTTCTATTAAGAAAAAACAATAAAAAAACTTTCAATTTCAACCAAAATCATTAATTTTCGTTCACGATTAATAATATTACCTTTAGTATAATCATTTGTAAACACTTGAATGCAGAGAAAAAACCTTCGGAAGCCCGAAGGTTTTTACTGAGTCTGAAACATCCGGTATTGGGCTTTTACAAGCTCGCAGTACACGCCTTCTTTCGCCATCAGCTCGTCGTGGCTTCCCTCCTCCATTTTCCGTCCGTGGTCGAGCACCATAATTTTATCTGCTCCCCGAATCGTAGAAAGCCTGTGGGCTATGATCACTGCTGTACGTCCTTTCAAAAGGGTGCTCAATGCCTCTTGAATTTTTACCTCTGTTTCTGTATCGATGCTTGCGGTTGCCTCATCGAGAATGAGGATTCTCGGGTTTGCTAGTAAGGCTCTGGCAAACGATATAAGCTGCCTTTCGCCCACAGAAAGTACGCTCCCTCTTTCCTCCACCTCAGTCGAATAGCCGTTTTTCAAGGAGGAAATAAAATCATCTGCACCTACAGCATTTGCTGCTTCAATAACCTCTTCATCCGTGGCATTCGGCCGGCCGAATCGAATGTTTTCCATAATCGTTCCTGAAAAAATGAATGTATCCTGAAGCACAATGCTGATTTGAGAGCGCAGGCTCGCAACCGCTAAGTTTGTGATCGGAATACCATCTATTCTTACTTCTCCTCCAGTTGCATCATAAAATCGGCTGATGAGATTCGCTATCGTCGTTTTGCCTGAACCGGTATGCCCAACCAGCGCAATCGTTGTTCCGGCAGGAATATCAAACGAAATTGGATAAAGGGCTTTTCTTTTTCCGTCATATGAAAATTCCACTTCGTCAAATTCAACATAACCTTTGATTTTGTTCACATGTATCGCATCTTCTTTTTCTGCAACGAGCGGCTTTTCATCAAGAAACTCAAATATTCTTTCTGAAGAAGCCATTCCCATCAGCAGCTGATTATAAACCTGCCCTAACCGGCTGATTGGCTCCCAGAACATGCCTAGATAAAAAGCAAAGGATACAAACACTCCGATTGAGATCGTTTCATTCATGATAAGGGTGACGCCATACCAAAGCAGGATTGCTGTTCCTACTGCATTTGTCATTTCAACGAATGGACGAAACATCGCACTTTTTTTTGTTGCTTCTCTCCATGACTCATAGTTTTCCGTATTGACGCTATTAAAAAACTCCATATTCTCATTTTCTTGTGTAAAGGCTTGAGTCACTCGAATTCCTTGAATCCCTTCGTTTAGATGGGAATTAAGCTTTGACTGCTTCATTCGAACCGACTGCCACGACCGCCGGATATTTTTGCGAAGCGTCGTGGATATGATAAACATGATAGGCAGCGTAATCATGATCGCAATTGTCAGCTCCGGGCTGAGTGTAAACAGGATAACAATGACTCCGAGCAATAAGAGAATATCCATGAGCAAATTAATAACTCCGCTAGTGAAAAGCTCCTGCAGGGAGTTAATATCATTCATGATCCGTACAAGTATGGATCCGGCCGATCTTTGATCAAAAAAACGATGGGAAAGACTCTGTACATGAGTAAATAAATGCTGCCTCAAATCATAGATTACGTTTTGTCCAAGCATATTCATCCAGCGGATCCTGCAAGTGTTTGCTGCATAATTCAGGAGATACAAACCGCTGATGATCGCAACTAACACAATCAGCAAATTTGTATCTTTTTCCAATATTGCTTGGTCGAGTGTATAAACACCGATAAGAATCGGTACTGCCAGCCTTACAAACGTTCCGATAAGAACCGTAATAAAGGAAAGCGGGAGCAAACGTTTTTTATAAGGCTCCAAGTATTTCAAAAGTCGCCACATTTGCGCCCAGTTAAAAGGCTTATCAATAATTTGGTCTGAAGCATAGTAAAACCTGTTGGTCATATTTTGTTTTTTTGATGTTTGCATTTTATGCCCCCTAACCCGCTTGATGGGATGTAACGATCATTTCTTGATCTTTGTATTGCAAATCGAAAATGCGTTTATAATGACCATTTAATTGAATAAGTTCGTGATGAGTTCCGCGTTCGACAACGCTTCCATTGTCCATCACGAGGATTTCATCCGCATGCTTAATTGAAGAAATTCGGTGGGCAATGATAAAGGTAGTTCGATCCTCCATCACTTCTTGCAGAGCGAGCTGAATCCGATGCTCGGTTTCCATATCGACCGCACTTGTCGAATCATCAAACACAAGAATAGCTGGATCCTTACAAATGGCTCTTGCGATCGCCAACCTTTGCTTTTGCCCGCCAGATAAGCCGAGTCCTCTCTCGCCAAGCATCGTATCATATTGATCAGGCAGCTCCATAATAAAGGAATGAGCCTGGGCAAGCTTCGCCGCTTCGATAATTTCTTCCATTGTAGCGTTTGGCTTCCCGTAAGAAATGTTCGAACGAATTGTAGAAGAAAATAAAAATGATTCTTGCAATACGACCCCGATGTTTGCCCGGAGCGTTTTTAAGGAATAATCGGCTATCGGCTTTCCATCAATGGCAATTTCGCCCCCGGTAGGCTCATAAAATCTGCTCATCAATTGAACGATGCTGCTTTTTCCTGATCCTGTCGCCCCGATTAACCCTATCGTTTTTCCCGGAGGTGCTTCAAAGGATACATGTTTAATAGACTCAGTATCTTCTTTTCCGTATTTTAATGACACGTCTTTAAAACTGACATGTCCTCTTAATTTTTCTGTATGGATCGCGTTTTCGCGGGTTGTAATTTTTTCATCTGCTTCGAGAATTTCCAGCAGCCTTTCTCCTGAAGCTTTCGCTTGCGAAAACTGGTTAATAACGAACCCCAAGTTCATGATCGGCCACATAATGTAGTTTACCAAGCTGAAGAAAGCAACTAATGCGCCTGGCTTGAGCTGTCCGGAAATGACAAGATATCCTCCGTAACATAGCAAAGCAACGGTACATATATTCCCTATCAATTCCATCAAAGGAAAGAATTTCGCCCACACATTAGATGTATGAAGAAAATTCTGCTTATAATCTTTATTCGATGTATTAAACTTGCTGATTTCAAAATCTTCTCTTGATAATGATTTAACGGTATTAATTCCGCTGATATTTTCCTGAACATTTGTGTTTAAAACTCCAAAAGATTTTCGAATCCCGCGGAATGCAGGGTGAACCCTTTTGTCAAAGCTGTAAACGGATATCGCCAATAAAGGCATTGCCGCTATTGTGACAAGGGCTAGCGGTACGGAATAATAAAACATGACAGAAAGACTAATTACAATTAATAAAACAAAGCGAATGAGCTCGGATAAACCAAACGATAAAAAGAAGCGAAATCCTTCTACGTCAGCTGTCAGCCTGGACATTAAATCCCCTGTTTTGGCATTATCATAGTAACCAAACGGGAGTCTTTGCAGCTTCGCGTACAGCTCATTTCGTAAACGATAGACCGATTTAATCCCGAATAAATCTCCTAAGTATTGGTGGAAATAAGTTGTGATTCCCTTGATCGTCATAATGCCGATAAAGCCGATGCTGATCCAGAGGATGAGTTCGTATTGTCCTTTATAAATCACTTCGTCAATTGTAATTTGAAGAACAACAGGGTAAACGACTGTGATACCCGTCATGCAAAGCATAAATAAGAGAGACCATAAAAACACCGACTTGTAAGGCCAATAAAATGCTTTTAATTTTTCAAACGTCTTCATCTCTTCAGCACCTTTCCATATCATGTAAGACGTGGCACATCATCTAATATATCGGTAATCGAAATAAATATCCACTTATTTTTCAAAAATCAAACAATTTTATCAGAACCACTACTTCTTTTGAATGAGGGGCGGTAATACTGGAGTTGAAAAATGTGAAATACGCAAAAAATCGGTTATCAATTGATAACCGATTTTGAAAATCGCGCATTATTAATATCGCTAACCACCCTTAAGAAAATTAACCTCCGCTTACAGGCGGAATAAATGCAACCGTATCCCCAGAAACTACTCTTTTGTCACCCTGGGTATATTCCTCATTCACGGCAATCATTGATTGGTGCACTTGTTCTAATTGATAGTTTTCCTTAAGCAGGCGAACAATTTCTCCAGTCGTTGTCTCTTCGTTTTCCAACGTGATCTTTTTGGTGCCGGCTTTCTCAGCAAGACCGGCAAATAACAGAATCGTTATCATTTTTCTTCACCCTTTTTTCCTTGTTTCCCTAAGCCGGGCGCTCCAGACGGATAAGAAATCGTTTCCTGCTGATTTCCGATCCATGAGGTTCCATCTTCCCAATGTTCTTTTTTCCATATAGGTACAATTTGTTTGATTCGTTCGATTGCATATTCATTCGCTTCATAGGCATCTTTTCGATGCGGCGATGATACCGCGATAACAACAGCAGCTTCTGAAATACGAAGGCTGCCGACACGATGGCTGATTGCCGTTTTTGTGAGTGGCCAGCGCTCGCTGATTTCATCGCTGATTTGCTGAAGCATTTTAACAGCCATCGGTTTATAAGCCTCATATTTTAAATAAACAGTTTTTTTCCCATTCGTCCATTCTCTGACGGTTCCAATAAACGTAGTAATTGCTCCTGCTTTATTAGACTCTACTTTTTTGATTACAGACTGGACATCGATTTCCGATTCTGTGATTTCAAATTGGTCATGCAAAATTTTCTTCCTCCATACAGTTTATTAAATAAGGAACAGCCAATGGGTCATCCGCATGAAAAGCCGGCACTCCGAAAGAAACACCGCGAAGCTTTTCATCCCTGTATATAACGGCAATGACTTGCTCTGCATTTTGCAGTAGCTCGACGTCTTCCTCGCTTTTTAAGATGACAACCTTTTTATATTTCGCCTGTTTATATCCTTCGATAAATAGACAATCAACATTTAAATAAACATATAAATCCAGGATCTCTTCAAGCGTCCATTTTACCTTTTTAATAGAAAGCAGCAGTCTTCCTTCTCCTTCAACCCCTGAAACCGCAGCTCCTGCTTTGCTAAAGCGCTCAGAATCATTTTTGGCGGCATCCGGCTCACCGCCATGACCATGATGCTTTAAGCAGCCTACCGACCACCCTTTTTTGTCCGCTGCAGCTGCCAGCTTCTCCATCATCGTCGTTTTCCCGCTGTTCTTATATCCGATTATTTGGAGGATGAAAGGATGATGTCCCACGGCCATTCACATCCTCTTTCTTCCTTAATCATCAGCACAATCACTTGATCGCCCTTTTGGTATCCTTTTGTCCCACCTGGAAGAACGAGCAATGCATTTGTTGATGCAAGTGAAATGACTGAGCTGGATTTATCGAGGCCGACCGGGTCGACAAATAATTTTCCGTTTTCACTTGATACGGACGAACGAACAAATCTGGTAAATGGATTCGCTTTAAGGAAATCCTTGCTCAGTGTCGCTTGATGATAAAGTGAATAGGGCTTGTCGCTTAATAGCCAGTTTTTGATGACCGGTTTGACGAAAAGTTCAAAGCCGACAAAGCATGCGGAAGGATTGCCCGATAAACCAAATAACAGCTTTCCTTTATATTCTGCCACCGTTGTCACACTGCCGGGCCTCATCCCTACTTTATTAAAGAGTACATTGGCCCCGAGTCTTTCATAAATGGCGGGTAAAAAATCAAAATCACCGACAGACACTCCGCCCGTAGTAATAAGAAAATCAACCTTATCGATCGCCTTTTTTACTGCCTCATAACAAGAATCAAAGTGGTCAGCCATTTTCCCAAGATTCAACGGTTCACCGCCGGCTTCTTGAATTTGGGCATAGATCATACTCGCATTGCTGTTCCTGATTTTGCCCGGCTCAAGCGGATCGCTGATATCTAACAGCTCTGTTCCGGTCGCAATGATTCCAATTTTCGGTTTTTTCACGACATTTACTGCTGCATAACCAAATGTCGCCAACAACGCAATAACACCTGAATCGATAACTGTTCCTGCGGGAATGAGCCTTTCTCCTTCAGCAGTATCCTCCCCTTTTTTCGAAATATTGTCACCAGAGTAAAAGGGTCGCTTCAATTCGATTCGCTCATTTCCATTCTCGGATATCACGTTCGCGAGCTCAAGCATGACGATTGTATCTGCACCGTCGGGTATTTTTGCGCCAGTCATAATTCTGACTGCCTCATACCGACCGATTTTCTTTTCTGACACACTACCTGCACCTATATGATCAACGACATGAAATGTGAGGGGATTTTCTTTGGAGGCATGGATAGAATCCTCCGCTCTGATCGCAAATCCATCGTATGGAGAGCGATCAAATGCAGGTATATCATGATCAGCAATTATTGTTTCCGCCAAATGGCGATGTAAACTCTGCTCCAGCGGCACCCATTCCGTTTCTCCTTTTTTGGAAACGTTCATCACTCTTTCTACTGCTTGTCCTACTGGAATCGGTTTTCTCGTTACAACCATTCATTATCCTCCTTCTCTTATAGACCTATCACTCTTGCTAGCACAGAATTTGCTGTTTTCGGATCATTCGTACCATGTACGAACGCCCGACTGTCTTGAAGAAACAGTACGATTCGATAGGATTCAAACGTAATATGAAGCAAATAGTCGTTTGCTTCAACCAGATACAACTTTTGAAGCCTTTCCTTCAGGTCGTGTACAGGTAAATTTTTGAGCATTGGCGTGCGAATTTGGACCGTATCCCTTCCGCATAGCACTTCTGATTTCTTTTTGTTTTCAAACTGAATTTGGGGATACTTCGGATTATCGCCGCAGGTTGGGCAATGCTTTCGATGCATGGCAGCGACCTTCACTTGAATTTGCGTATTTTCCCATAAATCGAAGGTGAAAAAAGCCGAGCGAAGCGCCTGTTTTTGCTTCGTTAAAAGCTTGATCGCCTCTGCCTGCTGAAACGCTGCTACCATTTGGACCGCCGGAGATATGATGCCTGCAGTGTCACACGTTAATCCCCCAGGGGGAAGATGAGTAAATACACAGGAAAAACAAGGGGTTTCCCCCGGTATAAACGCCATGTACATTCCCTGGCTGCTGACACACCCACCGTAGATCCACGGCGTATTTGTTTGATAAGCAAGATCATTTATTATAAGTCGCGTGTCAAAATTATCAGTCGCATCGATCACAACGTCAGCTTTTTGCATTAATGGCAATAACATTTCTGCATCCGCATCCTCATTATGTACTTCTATCGTAATCTCGCTGTTTATTTTGGCTAGGTGAGCTTTAGCGGCAATCGCTTTAGGCAGCCTGTTTTTTGCATCTTCTTCCGTATAGAGCTGCTGCCGCTGCAGATTACTCCATTCCACATAATCTCGATCAACAAGCACGATTTTTCCGATACCTGCTCTCGCCAATCCTTCAGCGTTTGCTGTACCAAGAGCACCCGCGCCAATAATTAAAACACAGCTGTCTGCCAGCTGTTCCTGTCCTTCAATGCCTATATAGCTGCAAATGGTTTGCCTAGAATAGCGCTCATACATTTTATGTTACTCCTCATCGTTTAAGTTAAATCGCTGAACAACGTGTTTGTTCAGCTCTTTTAGGTCTTCTTCGACATTTACATTGATAAATTCCCAGGACTTTGAACCGAAGCATTCTACTTCTAAATAATTTGTGTGAAGAAGTTGAAACAAATCAACAGCTCTCAATTGATTTCCCAGCAATTGTTTGTACACAACATCTTTTGCCTGATGATGAATGACAGAGACGAGCGGATGAATTCTACCGTCTGCGATTGGCACAACTGCATCAAATCCACGCGCTTCCCTTTTTAACAGCTCGATCGTTCTCTGTTCAACAAGAGGTGTGTCACAGGGAAGAAAGGTGTAATAGTCGGATTCAATAAGGTTCATGGCAGTATAAATTCCTGCCAATGGACCTTTTCCGCTAAACGGCTCGAGATCTACTATTATGTTTTCTTCCATCCTTTCTTGAAATCTGGCTACCAGCGAAGGATGAGAAACAATATAAGTCTGTTCTCCTCCCAAGGCTTGTTTGCACCATTCGTAAAGCAGTATTCCATTCCAGTTTTTAAAGGCTTTTGGTTGTCCGAAGCGGCTGGATTTTCCTCCGGCCAATAAAATATGACTATGCTTCACGATTCGTCCCGTCCTTTTTTGCAAGCTTTAAAAAATCATACCATATTGGTAAGACAAAAGTGAACTGAACTGTCATGGCAACTGAAAGTGACGCATAGTTTTTAATTAACGACGATAAGGGGGCTGTTTTCATGAAAAATAATAACTCTTCTCCATTTTTTCACGATCTTGCCCAAGAAAATTTGTATTTAAAATCAGAGATTGCCAGATGCCATAGTTTATTGCATGAATTAGAAGCGAGCTATTTTCACCAGAAGAATGTGCGGCTGAAAGATGAAAATGATACATTGCAGTCTCAGCTGCTCCAACTAACGTCCGAACTAGAAAAGTTAAACAGAAAAGATAAGAATGCTGAAAATTATAAAGAAACAATGGAAAAAGCGAAGCACTCTCTTTTAGAAAAAATTGTAACTTTGCATGACCTTTTGCAAAATGAGACCTTTAACAGAAAAAAAGATATCGACGAAAAACATCAGCTGCACTTAAAAAATATTAAGCTTCTTGAAGAGAAACAATATTTGCAAAGGTTTATAGAGAATAATGAGATATTATATGTTGAGGAAAAAAGCGCCAGAAAAGCCGGCGAGAAGCAAATTAACGAATTAAAACAGCTTAATCATTCGTTAGTCACCCAAATTCGCGAAAAAGCTTTGCACTTAAAATACATTTCAAAAGAGGTAGAACTGCTCGGAATGCAAATGTCCGATACGAAAAAACGAGTGGTAGAGCTAGAAAAATCGAAAGAATCAATCTTTTACGAAACCCTGCTTGCGTATAAAAGGCAGCTTGATGAAAGTGACGCTTGGATTTCCTCCCATTTTGCCGATATCGAATCTCGCCCTGTTCAAGAATCATCAGAAATGAAAAAGGAACAGGAGCAGACCATCGACAGTTCCTCTCAAATTGAGCACCTTCTAAAAGATGTTAGTGAAAAAATCACTGAATTAAAGCTGCGTGTGAACCTTGTTGAAAATGAAAGTGAAAAAATGAACGGAAAAATTGAAGAATGGAAGGAAGAAGCTGATTCAAGACTTAGTAAAAAATTCATCTATAAAATCGAGAAAAAAAAGAACCCTACCGACAAGCATTAATGGCTAACAACTTAATATTACGGCCATCCATGTGCGAAGCATAATAAAAAGCTTGAGGAACTCAAGCTTTTTTATTATGCTTCGCTTTCTTCAGGAATGTCGCCTTCTAAAATGTATTGTCCGCGATAAGGTTTTTTAACCTCAGGATACATTTTTATCAGGCTTTGCATGAAGGTCGTCATATTTGGAATTTCCAAACCGCTTTCTTTTTCGATTTCTTTTTGCAGCTCAGAGCTTTTAATGGCAGCATTGTGTCGTTTAAGCGTTTTAATAGCTGCTTCTCTTAGTTTGGCGGCTTTTGATCCAGGTCTTGCTGTACCTCTTCTTCTTCTCGAGATCCTTTCAGGCAGCTGGGATGAAGCCTCTTGAGTTTGCACCTCTTTTTGCTCTTGCGGCTGATGGTAGCTTTTCATTTCTTGAGCCGCTAGCTCTGCCAAAACTGGAAGCGATTCCGTTTTTCTATTGGATTCGCTTTCTTTCGTGTAGTCCTGCAGCTTTGGAGCTGGAATGCCGTCTAACTCTCTAAGCTTAGCATAAATTTTATCACGCTCAATTTGATATTCGCGAATAACTTTTACTTCAGCTTCATTTAGCTGTTCTAAGCGAAGTCTTAATGCTTCTCTTTCATTAAACAATTATATTACCCCCTCACAAGATAAAATCTTTTATTAATGATATTTTGATTACTTAATGATCACAGGATATTATATCATCAAATAAATTAATTTCCTCTATGCATTTATTACTATTTTATCAATTTAGTTACGGAAATAAATTCATTAATTCTAAAACAGTAATTATGTAATTAGCACATAGGCGGAAATGATACTTTCGTTATGTTGATTTTACCATCCTACTAAAATATATCAAGTAAAAAGGTATAGAATTTCCCAAATGGTTTTTATTGCTAAAATACAACAAACCCCGCCAATTTACGACAGGGTTTTACTAAAGTAGTTTTATTTTATTCGGTTTCACTTAAAACACGATTCACACGTTTTTCCAACATTTTCATTCCGCTTCCCCCGGCTTGAAAATGGCGAAGCTGGCCTGTCTTATCAAATACATAATAGGCTGGCACGTATTCATTTTCAAATGAATCGGTGAGTTTATGGCCGCTGTCAACAAAAATTGGCTGGCTGATGTCATGGTCACCGGCAACCTGTTTAATTTTTTCAATATCAAGATCATCTTCAGAACGAGGCATATGAACCGCAACGACATTCAATTTATCTTTATATTGATCACGAAATTCATTGACTTGAGGCATTGCTTCTTTACATAAGTGACAGCTCACAGACCAAAAGTGGATTAACGTTGGTTTTTCTCCAACTAAATCTTCTTTTTCAACATGACCGTTTAGCCATTCTGTTGCACCGGTTAATTCCGGCATAGGCTGACGCAATTTCATTAAAAATCCCTCCTAAAATACAAAAGATAAACTTTTCATGCGATATAAAAGGCCTAACATGTGTTAGACCTTTCATAGCTTGATCTTCTGAAAGATGTGATTTGAAGAATTAAAGAGTAGCTTGTCCTGGTTTCCAGTTTGCCGGGCAAAGTCCTCCAGTTTGAAGAGCTTGAAGTACACGTAAAGTCTCATCAACATCGCGGCCAATGTTGTTATGGAACACAGTTTGGTATTGAAGCTCACCTTCAGGGTTGATAATATACAATCCGCGCAAGGCAACCCCTTCTTCTTCAATCAATACACCGTAATCTCTTGATACAGCGTGATTTGTATCAGCTGCAAGAGGATACCTTAAGTCTCCCAGGCCGTTTTCTTTGCGGTCTGTATTGATCCAAGCAAGGTGAGTATGAATCGTATCTGTAGAAACACCGATCACTTCTGCATCAAGATCTTCAAACTCATCATAGCGATCAGACATTGCTGTAATTTCAGTTGGACATACGAAAGTAAAGTCCATTGGATAAAAGAATAATACTGTCCATTTATCATTTTTCATGTTTTCTTCTAAACTTACTTTCCCGAATTCCTTGTTCGCAAGCACTGCCTCCATCTCAAAACGAGGAGCTTGTTTACCTACAAAACGCTCAGCCATTTAAATTCCCTCCAATTTTATAATTTAGCTTTTTAAAGTTACACCTGTTCGTATACTCATTTACAAACAAATTATAAACCTGACCTGATTTTTAGTCAATATCAGCTAATAATAAATGTAAATAAGATCGATAGTTCGACCATCTTTTAAAAAAGCATACCATGTTTTTCTCCATGTAAACAAATAATCTGCACTTTAGAATAACAGCCGGCGCAGGATATGCACCAGCTGTTAATTAATGTTGTATTTTTTGTTCTACTATCTGGCAAATCTCATCGGCAGTCAGTCCTGACGCTTCGATAACAGAGCCTTCGATGACCACGTTGGAAACTCCGAGCATATTTGAATCCAAACCTGTCACTACGCAGCAGTCACACCCTTTAGCATCTTCCATGGCCTTCAAAGTAATCACATCGTAACCTTTTTCTTTAAGGGCATTTTCTACATCAGATAGAGACTCTTCAATTCCTATTTTTCCATTCATTGTTACCACCTCCACTACATAAGATGCCTCAATTGAATGGATTTTATTACTGTGTGATTCTCAATTATTCGCAGTCCTTGATAAATATTGTTTGACGATATCCACAGCATTTTCTATCGCTCTTTCGTCAGGCTTCAGCTTGGAATGGTGAAGTCCATAGGATGAATCAACTCCCAGCCAGAACATAAACCCAGGAATCTGCTCCACCATATAACCAAAATCCTCACCTGTCATTGCGGGAGCACAAACCCGTACGTCAGCCAGTCCTTCATCTGAAACAAAAGACATAAAGTCGCGAACGTATTGGTCATCATTGAATACCTGCCGATATGCGGCTGGATAACTTACGTTCACATCGCATTGATACGATATTCCAGTCCCTTTTGCCATTGTCTCTATCCTTTTTTTCACTTCTGCCATTGCTGGAACGGACAGGGTACGGATTGTCCCTTCAAGCCTGGCTTTTTCGGCGATAATGTTTTGAGCTGATCCTCCTCTGATTGTACCAATGGTAATTACCGCACTGTCCAAAGGGTCAACATTTCTTGAAATGATGGATTGCAGTTGGGTCACAAAAGAGCTCGCTGCCACTACCATATCTTGCGAAAGATGCGGAAAGGCTGCATGCCCTCCCTTTCCATTAAAATCTATGACAAGCTCGGATGTGTTTGCGAACAATAATCCGCTTCTTGTCGCTATCGTCCCTACAGGAAGCTCGGGAGCAATGTGAAGAGCCATAATCATATCCGGCTTCCACTCCTCCATCACCTTGCTGTCAAGCATAGGCTTAGCTCCGCCAGGTCCCTCTTCAGCAGGCTGAAACAAAAAGAGAAGATCATCTTTCACAGGGTTTCCCACAAACCAATCAACCAAGCCTAACGCAATGGTCATATGTAAGTCATGTCCGCATGCATGCATTTTTCCTTCGTGAATTGAGGAGAAATCATAGCTGGTTTCTTCCGTAATTGAAAGTCCGTCCATATCTGCACGATAACCAATTACTTTCTTTGGACTTGTCCCGGCTATTTTCACGAAAATGCCCGTTTTCCATGTTTTTATTTCTACCCTTTCAGATGGATAGCGAGACAAAATATTAAGAATATATTTTTGGGTCTCAAACTCCTGAAAGCCAATTTCAGGGATTTTATGCAGATCCCTGCGAATCGCGATTAATTGCTCAGTGTCCATATCTTCAACTCCATATCTTTCCATAAAGATAAAACGTTTGATTTTCTCGTGATAGTAAATAAGACGTGAATGAAGCATTCACGTCTTGGAAATATACAGTTACAGCTGGCGAAGCTCTTGTTTGATTTCTGTTTTGCCTTTTGTCTGTTCGTCTATATCCTTAATCTTTTTAGCAGGCGTTCCCGCTACAACAGTATAAGGTTCTACATCGTTAACGACAATCGCTCCGGCGGCAACTACAGCACCCTTGCCGACAGTAACCCCTTCAAGAACAACTGCATTTGCGCCAATTACGACATCATCTTCAACCACGACAGGCTTTGCTGATGGCGGTTCAATGACACCTGCAAGAACTGAACCGGCGCCAATGTGACAGTTTTTCCCTACTGTCGCTCTTCCTCCAAGCACGACGTTCATATCAATCATTGTTCCTTCACCGATGACTGAGCCGATATTGATCGAAGCTCCCATCATAATGACCGCATTGTCGCCAATTTCTACCTGATCACGAATGATTGCGCCAGGCTCGATCCGTGCTTTTACATCCTTCAGATCCAGCAGCGGTATCGCAGAGTTGCGGCGATCATTTTCTACTTCATAATCTTCAATTTTCTCTTTATTGGCTTCAATCGCAGCTGCAATCTCCTGCCATTCCCCAAAAACCACTCCTGTATTATCTGTCAAAAATGTTTTTGAGTTTTTTCCAAAATCGATTCCCTCAAGGCTGCCTTTTACGTAAACCTTAACTGGAGTTGATTTTGTACTATTTTGAATAAATGAAATAATTTCATTTGCATCCATCATTTTCATTATGTATGTACCTCCTGCCACTAATTTTCTACTTCATTACTGTATCAAAGGCTTTCCTTAAAAACAAGCATAAGAAAAAACAGCAGATCGTTACGAACCAGAGTCTTTCATCTTTTCCTCTACGACAGAAACAAAAGCCTCCACCTGCTTTAATTGAAATGTCGACTCATAGCCAAGCAGCCAAGTGTCTCTTCCGATCGGATTCCCTTTCAAATCTAATAGGGGTATTTTATTTATTTCTGTTTCATCTTTTTCATTCAACGTAACAGATGGCAATATGGCATACCCTATTCCGTGATAAGCCATTTGCTTGCACGTTTCAATTTGATCAACGATAATCGTTTGCTTTGGCGAGGTTTTAAATTTTTGATACCACCAATGCTGGATTTCTTGATAGTAGGTGCTGTCGCTTTTAAATTGAATAAACGGACGTTCTGTTTTGGCAAGGTCTTCAATACAATCGATTTCCGTGTCAGCCAAATACAAATAATCCGTCATCAAATACCTTTTTTCCCCTTTCCATTCAGGATTGCCCCTAATGATGCCGATATGAACCTGGTCATCGTACAACGCACGTACCATTTCACTGCTCCATCCAGTTAAAAGGGAAACCTTAGCTTTCGGAAATCTTTTGATATAGGATTTTAAAATTCCTGGCAGCCAGTGCTGCCCAATAATCGAAGCAGCAGCAAGCTTTAGAGTTCCATATATCTCTCCTTCAAGCTCTTCAATGCTCTCTTTCACCTTTTCTTTTTCTTTAGTCACGTCATTTGCGAATTGGATGATTTTTTCTCCAGCAGAAGTTACGGTCAATCCCTTTTGTGAGCGCAGAAAGATCTGAACGCCCCACGATTTCTCTATCGATTGAAGCCGCTGGGATAAAGCAGGCTGGGAGACAAACAATCTTTCAGACGCTTTTCTCATATTTCGTTCTTCCGCTAATACGACAAGCATTTGAAGTTCATAGAGCTGCACATTCATCCCTCATCATAAGTTTTTCTTATCCTATATTCTAATCAATCCATTATTTCATAATCAAGAGTTTTTACTAAATGGAAGAAGGCAAAAAAACAGACTGGGAATTCCAGCCTATTTGTTAAAATTACGAATGACTTTATTTAATTGTTTCAAAATCGTTCTTCTAGTAAAAATTCCTGCAAAAAGCTGTTCTTCATTTTCTACGCATACAAACCCATGATCAACGACCATTCCTAGGCCTTTAAGCAGAGGATCATTGATTTTTAATCTCGGAATATCGGTCTTCATCGCCTGTTCAACAGGTATTTGATCAAGTTTTTCGTATTCAATTCTTTTGAGGCCGATAATCTTATCCATAATCATGTTTGTGCCAATAAGGCCATGCAGCCGGTACATCGGATCCAGCACCGGTATAGCCGTATACCCCGTTTTAGTTAATACAAGAAGGGCATGCTCCAAATTATTGCCGATTTGAACATGGGCTACTTTGTCAGATTCAATCATAAAGTTTTCTATCGTCTTATGTAAAAGCTCTTCTGACTGTAAATGAATCATGTTTGCTCCGTCCCCTTTAATTCATCATAATCTAAAGCTCTTTTCCCTATTCTAATATAATTTAAACCATAGGTGAATTTGTCGAATTCTTTCCCCAAGATCCTCCGGCTTAATTTAAAAAAGATACTCTATAATTGAGTATCTCCTCCTACCTTATACTCTCTAGTTGTTAAAACGTACCCTGTCATATAAAGTAACCAGTTTCTTATAGGTTGTTTCATCTACGTCTTTCGTACCCGTTTCAATGTCGTAAAGTTCGCTGCTTAACAGCTCAAGTGCGTATTCGTTTGCAAAAAGGACATCAATTAGAAGTTTTTGTTCGTCTGCGGTTAATCCTTTGACAGAATTATTCATCGAATAAAGCCTCCCAGATGGTATTCATTTATAACAAGTTAAAGATATAAAATACTTATACCTTCGTCAAACGCACGATTCGACATCAACGGCTAATTATTCAAACTAAGTACTATTTCGTATAACGATTTGCATAGCTAAACGCAGTATATGAGTCTGGCTTAATCTTTGCTTCTATTCCCATGGCAGTTATCCTGCCTGTCATCTCTTGAATAAGTTCTTTCGTCTGGCCTTTTTTTCCTACATCCAAATGGACTTCTAGAGTGAGATCCGCTCCTTCCCCCGTAAAAGGGAGAAGGAGGTCCGTGATCTCTTCAAAATATTTCTCGAGAAAAATAGCCGTTATCTCTTGGCTGTAGGCAGTTTCCAATGAAATTTTTTCCCTGAGGCTATGTATTGGCCTTTTAATAACAGTATGTTTCAAGCATCCCCATGCACCTCTTCCTATTCGATGGAGATGTACCGCTGTAATAAATTTTGTATACTCCTGATGGACTTGTGAATCCGTTCCTATGGACAGTACATACGCCGACCGTGGATCCCTCAAGATGAATGATTTCAGCCTGTGAATGACATCCTGCATCGACATTTGATCTTCGGATAGGTTATAAAATCTCAAGGAATTTCTCATAAGCCACTCCTTTTAGAACTCATTCAGAAGAATCTAAGAGATCGGATCGTCCGTTTATCAGTAGTTCATGCGGTAGTTTTTCAGACGCTATTGCTGAAGCAGTTCAAATATTTCAATCGAAATCATATCAATATTATCAAAAGGGAACGTATTTGGTTTTTCTCCTTTAACGTATACCGTAAGCTCAAATGTTTGATTTTTTTCGAAATATTTTACACTGCAAACTTTTTCGCCTTCGACTTCAAAGTATCTTTGCGTCGGTTCATTTGCCGCCTCCGCTGATTCTTGTAAGCTTTGCAGCCTTGTAATAATACCCATTAACTGTGACATTTTTTATAATGACTCCTTTCAAAAGACAGCTTTTTGACAAACAAATTTTTGTTGGTCATCAAGCTCTACACGCATCATACCATAAAGTGAGCTCTGATTACATTTTTCACGTAATTGTTGATTGAAAAAAAAGAAGGATTTTGTGTCTTGAAAGGTAAGCATTTTATTGCCATCTTAGAAAAAATGAATAACATTTCCTTTAATAGGATGACCATCCGTTCGATATTTAAACCTATACTAAGGTTTATTTAATGAATGGCTGTCCTATTCCTTTTGTTCTCTCGCAAGAAGAAAAAGCGGACGAGTGCCGCTTAATATCAATAATTATATAAGTCCTTCTTGTTCATACAAATGCGAATAAGGCAGATCGATAAACAGATACACATTTTCATCAACAGGATAAGAGTATGTTCGTATCATTTCTCCTGTTTCAATATCGCTGTATAAATCGCTAAGAACGCCTTTTTTCAAGTGATTCATTTTTAAGATATTTTCAAGAAAATAAGGTCTCCAGCTCCAATTTTTCATTTTATATTCGGATTGCAAAATCCATTCTTCTCCTTTTTTCAGAACATTTGCGGTGAGTTGAAAGCCATTTTCATTACACATATAAATTCTAAAAGTGCAATCTGTCAGAGATTCGGCAAGCTTTACAATAAGATCATCATTTGATTGGCTTGTTTTTTTAAAGGCAGTAACGTTCTGATGGACTCGTTTATAGAACTGCTCAGAATAATCATGTACGGTTTCAAGCTTTCTCTTTTCGTGGGTGATAAATTGATTAAATTCATTTTGCAGCCGTTCCTTGAGCATGCTTCGATCAATAAATTCTTCGCCGGGACGCTGTAAGTAATATCCTTGAAAGTAGCGACCTCCATTTCTCCAGGCATATTGCAGCTGGAAATTGGCTTCGATATCCTCAAACAGCAAAGTGGCTCCTATTTTCCTGGCCAACAAGGCAATAGTATACAGGACGTATTCATAGGTCGGCGAAGGGGATGACAGTTTCAACGCCTGGAGATCGATTTTTAATAAATCGGGAGAGAGCAAGGCAATTCTGTCAAGGTTGCTGTTTTCCTTGCCAATGTTATCCACTGCTATTTTTATTCCGCAAGTTTTATAATACATGAGCATGTGGTACAGCTGTTCAATATCTCCCGTAAAATTATGCTCTGTAATTTCAATGACAATCCTTTCAAGAGAAAGACCTCTTTCTTCAAATTCCTTAAGAATGGCCAAAAACGCTTCTCCATGGTCAAGCATTAATATATTTGCATCCTGATTAATAAAAACCAGCAGATCAGGATCAGCTGTAAGAAAGTTTTCTAAAGCATTTTTTAGAATTTTTTCATCGACTTCCATTTTATATTCTTCAGGAATCGTAGGATCTAAGAAAAACGGTCCCAAACTTTTAATTTCGGAATCGATCACAATCCTCCCAAAGATTTCATAGCCTATTATTTTTTGTTCATCCGCGCTGAAGATTGGTTGATAATGAGGGCGGACAGCATCCATATTCGTCAAAATATCCAAAGGATCCAACATATTTGATCACCTGCTTTTGTTTCTTGCTCTGATTATATCATATTCAGCAGGGCATCAAAGATTATCACACCAGCAAAAAGGGTTTGCAACTTACTAAATGAAAACTAACATTTTACATCGACTAAACATATCGTAAATGAGAGCTTTTTTAAGACCAAGAGACTAAAAAAAGCCCGTTAATTCGGGATAAAAATTTGAAACGAATGTCATACACCGACCGTCCAATTCTAGGGTGACAGTGAGTAAAGGAGTGATCTGGTGCTGTATTATCAAGTGAAGCCGAACGAAACGATCGGAAGTATTGCGATGGATTTCAGGATGTCCGTTCCGTCACTAATGGCAGCAAACCCAGGGCTGAAACCAAATCAGATCATAGCAGGTACAACGATTGTGATTCCAGGAATAAGAAACCCTGCAACGATTCCCTATCACGTCATCATTCATTTAGATCAAAAAATATTGCAGCTTTATCACTCCGGAAGATTAATGAAAACCTATCCGATTGCCGTCGGAAAAATCCTCACGGCAACACCGAGCGGTGATTTTGTTGTCGTTAACAGAGAGCCGAATCCAGGCGGTCCTTTTGGCGCGTATTGGCTCAGTTTATCCAAGCTGCATTACGGAATTCATGGAACGAATAATCCTTCGTCAATTGGAAAAGCTGTTTCAAAAGGGTGTGTTAGGATGTATAATCAAGATGTTGTAGAGCTTGCTTCGATTATTCCGAACGGAACCCGTGTCTCGATAAGGAGTTAAGGTTTACGAGACGTTCGACTTGAACCGAGTAGATTTTATGCGGAATAAAAAAATTCCTTTGATTACCACCAAAGATATCATATGATGTAATAGGAAATTTTTTAAAGGAGCGTGTTCATGGATATATTTAAAAACCGCAATTTTGTCCGGCTGTTCTTTGCTGCTTTTGCCTCACAAATGGGCACAACAGTTGGGAACATGGCTTTTGCCTTTTATTTGCTGGACCGTTTCAGCAACCAGCCGGGCTATGCTACTACTGCGGAGCTAATGTATTCTTTGCCCACTATTTTTGTTTTTTTAATTGTGGGTGTTGTAGCAGATCGTTTTGACCGCAAAAAAATAGCTGAAAATTGCGATTGGATCAGAGCAGGGTTAACAGTTTTATTATTCCTATCTATTCTAACCGAATCAATTCCGCTTACGTTTTTTATTCTTTTTACGAGGAGCGCAGTCACAAAGTTTTTCTATCCTGCAGAAGCGAGCCTTGTACAAGCCATTTTAAAAAAGGAGCAATATGCGAAAGCTGCTGGTTTAAACCAAATGCTTTTTAGTATGTTTATGGTTTTTGGCGTTGGTCTCGGAGCTTTGATGTATAAAACGATAGGACTTGAAGGCGCGATTGCCATCGATTTTATCAGCTTTATTTCGTCCGGCCTTTTAATCAGAGCATGCAAAATCCCCGTTGAGGCCAGACTGCCGAACGGGAAAGCAAATTGGAAAAGCATTAGCTTAAAATCCTCTATGCGGGATTTTAAAGAAGGGCTTACCTATATTTTAAAAAATAAACTGCTTGCCTCGCTGGTTTTTGGATTCTTTGTCTTTGGATTCGTGAACGGCGGATTCGCAGTGCTTCCAATGTTTACAATGAAATATGAGCTGTCACCAGACAATTACGAAACGCATGCTTCGTTTTTTGCAATTTTTCTCGGAATAGGCTTGCTTGCGGGAAGCCTGCTCGGATCAATTCTTAGCAAAAAAGTAAAGCCTTATCATTTAATGTCAGTCCCTATTTTTATAGCTTCTGTCTTAATCTATTTGCTTGGCTATACCAACGAACTGACGATTTATTATGCAGCCGTATTTACAATCGGAATGTGCATCGGACCGATCAACATCGCTATCGGAGGATGGATGCCTAAAATTGTTCACCCTCGATTAATGGGCCGTGTAAGTGGATGGGTGGATCCTTTGACGATGTTTGCCCAATCTTTGACCCTCGGATTAATCGCTATATTATTTCCGCATGTGATTCAAAACATCGATTATATCTATTACGGTATGGCAACTGTCATACTTTGTGTATTCGTCTTCTATTTTTTCAAGCTGCCGAAATTCAGCGCGGAAGCCAAGGAAATCGATATAAACAGCGCACTTCATTCGGCCAAAGGGAAGAAAAAGGTTTTATAAAGGGAAATTCTAAGGTTTAACCATGAAAATGCGTTTTTCTTTATTGAAAAACGCATTTTCACTAAATTTACATTCTTTTTATCTGCTTGTATAATGGAGATCAAATCATATTTAATAGAACAAGGAGAGGTACTATGGACGACCATTCCAGAGCTAATAAAATGCAGCCGACAGTTGAAAATCTTTCAAAAGCAATTTATATTGTCAATCGGCATGCGAAAACTGCTCCAAACCCCAAATTTTTATATTTTTTAAAAAAGCGAGCGCTTCAAAAGCTTGTCAAAGAAGGAAAATGCAAAAAATTAGGACTTCATTTTTCCAGAAACCCAAAATACAGCCAGCAGCAATCTGATGTATTGATTGCACTCGGTGACTACTATTTTCACATGCCTCCCACTAAAGAAGACTTCGAAAAACTTCCGCATTTAGGGACATTGAATGAATCTTACCGAAATCCCAAAGCACATATGCCTTTAATTCAAGCGAAAAATCTTCTGCAGGATTATGTAGGAATTAAGGACAAGCCTGTTTCTACAACTAGGAAACAGACAAAACCGGTATTTAAAAAGCTCGGTGAAAGCTATTTTTAATTTTATCCATCTTAAAAGAGGCCGCAACGTGTGCGGCCTCTTTTTATGCCCATTACATAAGTAGGGTATCCACTTTATCAATTAACAAATTGATCTCAGGCTTCGAAATTTGCTCATCCGCTCCTACCTTCTGCCCTCGATATTTCATTTCTTCTGTAATCAAGGATGAAAAGATAACGACAGGAACATTTGCGCATCTAGGGTCTTCTTTTAACTGGTTCGTTAGATGAAAGCCGTCCAGTTTGGGCATTTCTATATCAGTGATCACTAAATCAACATACTCATGCAGCATCGATCCTTCAGAAATAAATGACATCATATGCCGATATGCTTCTTCTCCGTCTTTAAAGCATTGAATCGTATGATATCCGGCATTCGTCAATTCAGTTTCCAGCATGTTTCGAAGAAAAGGAGAGTCTTCCACTACAATTAAACGTTTGTCTACTCTGATTTTTCTGTTGCCTCTTTCATGGACTTGATAGGCATTATATCCATTATCAGCTTCAATATCACACACGATTTTTTCAAAATCCGGGAGAAAAACAAGCTTGTCGTCTAATTCAAACATGCCTGTTATATAACTCTCAAAGCCATGGTTAATTGCCTCAGGCCCATCAATCTGTTTCCAGGAAACCCTGTGAATTTGGTAAACTGCATCGCAGCGGAACACAAGCTTTTTTTGATTCATTTCGGCAATCATAAATTTTTCATCCAATTGGTTAGCTGGTTCCAGACCATAAACGGAAAAAAGGCTGATAACTGGCAATACCTCTCCCCTTACAGTGACCATTCCTTCAACATACGGATGAGAATGCGGGATATTGGTTATCGGAACCGGTTCGATAACCTCTCTTACTTTCATCACATTGATCCCAAAGAGGTTCGAACCAACCTCAAATTTCACAAGCTCAAGAAGATTTTCCCCTTTGACAATTGGCCCTTTCTTAGCTATCACCCTAATCCCTCACTATCTTAACTAGTCTTACTTATATATCGGCTTTAATCGATATCATGTTGAGACTCAGGAGGTGATTTTACTCCTCTATGTATGAATAGCCCGACAATTGCAAGCAACATCAAGGAACCAAGAGCCATTCTGCTTGCAGTATTTCCCCAATCGGCAAAAATCCAGGTAATGGATCCGTACAGCAAGGGACCGATAACCGAAGAAACTTTTCCGGAAAATGCGAATAATCCAAAGAATTGCCCCCTTTTATGTGGAGGTGTCAGTTCAATAATTAAGGTTCTTGACGTTACCCAGCATGCTCCAAGAGCCACACCGAATAAGGCTCCCGTAATCCAAAAGATCCAAGAAGCCACAGCAAAAACAGCAAGAGCCAGTGCAATGATTAATAAAATCCCTACATAAGTGACCGCTTTTTTTGCCCCAACGGTTTTCGTAACATATCCGAAAATAAAAGATCCTATAATACAGGCAAAAGTAGATACTAAGTAGAGCAAGATGAATTCCCCTGAAGAAAAACCGATAACCGCCTTTGCATAGACTGCCATCATCGCGATGGCTGTGGAAATGGAATCATTGAGAAAAAAATACGTGAGCATAAATAAAAAAGCAGGCCGGTACAAGCGAATTTCTTTAACCGTTTCGATAATCTCTTTGTATCCGCTAAAAAAAGATTTTTTCTCAGCTTCATTTCCTCTGCCTGCAAATGGGGCCTCTTTATATCCAATCATAAGTGGCAGGGAAAATAGCAAAAACAGCAGCGCAGTTGGGATAAAAGCTCTGTGAAAGTCTTCTCCAACGAATGGGTAAACAGACAGCCCGACAATCGTGCCTACATATCCAACAGCAATACCAAACCCTGATATAACCGGGATCGTTTCTTTCGTCCCTAAATCAGCAAGTATAGTATCATAAAAAACGAGACCTGAGCTATAAAAAAAACTGGCGATTACAAACAATAAAATCACTAGAAGCAGCGATAAAGAGAGCCCGTTTACAGTACCGGAAATGCCAGCTCCTGCAATCAACCCCATTAACAAAGTGCAAAAGACACAAATCAAGGTAAACCAGGTTATGTACCTTTTTTTCTTTCCTGTTCGATCTATTAGTACGCCAAAAAGCGGGGTGAAAATAACAAGCAAAAGGCTTGAAGCCGCATTTGCGTAAGAAATAAATGTACTGGCAATCTGATTCATTCTCTCGCTGTCACCTACAGCTTCCTGCAAATAAAACGGAAAAAAAATTGTCACCATATTGGATGAAAAAATCGTATTTGCAAGATCATATAGAGCCCATGATAGAATGGGAAGTGTAAGAAAAAGCTGAAACCCGCGTTTTTTTGTAAATTGAGATGAAGCTTTCCGGTCGATGTGTGATTCTGGCATATTGTTTCTCCTTTCATTCCTTCACCATTCAATTCTTTTTTAGGTACGGAATTTCCTTTAATGAATGAAAAAATTTACAAGAAATACATAATAAACGAATTTACAGACTGATCTATCGATAAAAACGGGAAAATTACTATCCAAAAGTTCTTGATCATTTATCTTTTGCATAGGTTTATTGATGACAAGTTGTTTAAAGATGGTAAAATAAGATAGACTTATTCTATTTATAAGGTGATGAAGACATGGAACATTTGCTTAATCAAAACGTAAAGACTATTGAAATATCAGGAATACGAAAATTTTCTAATCTCGTCGCCCAATATGACAATGTTGTGTCTCTTACCATTGGACAGCCTGATTTTTTTACTCCTCATCATGTGAAATCTGCAGCTAAAGCAGCCATTGATGAAAATTTCACTTCTTACACTCCGAATGCTGGATATATTGAACTGCGTGAAGCGATCCAGCGTTATATAAAAGAAAAGATGGAGCTTACTTACGATGCTGAATCAGAAATTATCGTTACAGCCGGGGCAAGTCAGGCGCTCGATACCTCGCTCCGAACCATATTAAATCCTGGAGACGAAGTTATTTTGCCGGGGCCGGTCTATCCGGCTTACGAATCGATCATCAAGCTGTGCGGTGCAACCCCTGTCTTTGTCGATACGACGGGACACGGCTTCAAATTGACAGCAAGGCTGTTGGAGCAGGCGATCTCACCGCAAACAAAATGTGTAGTCCTGAATTACCCGTCAAACCCGACCGGTGTTACGTTGTCTGAAGAGGAGCTTAAGGAAATCGCTGCTCTGCTGAAAGGAAGAAATATTTTCGTCTTGTCTGATGAAATTTACAGCGAGCTTATTTTTGACCGCGCTCACTCTTCCATTGCCACCTATTTGAGAGATCAGACCATTGTCGTTAACGGACTTTCAAAATCACACAGCATGACCGGCTGGAGGATCGGATTTCTGCTCGCGCCAAAGGAGATTAGCAAGCATCTATTAAAAGTGCATCAATATAATGTCTCCTGTGTTTCTTCGATTTCACAAAAAGCAGCATTCGAGGCAGTAACGAATGGTTTTGATGATGCATCGATCATGAGGGAACAGTACAAAAAAAGATTGGATTACGTGTATGACCGTTTAATCACGATGGGGCTTGACGTGATAAAGCCTTCCGGCGCTTTTTATATTTTTCCTTCCATTAAAAGGTTCGGATTAAGTTCTTTGGATTTTTCAATGGGATTGCTTGAAGAAGGAGTAGCAGTTGTGCCGGGGAACTCATTCTCTGAGTACGGAGAGGGCTATGTCAGACTCTCATATGCTTATTCTTTCAGCACTCTTAAAGAAGGCTTGGACCGCCTTGAAGAATTTATCATGACGAAGCTGGCAAGTCATACGCAAGCTTAAAAAAGTTTTTTAAGGACGATAACAACGGCTTAAATAAGGCCGTTGTTATTTTATAAATCGGATCGTAAAAGTGGTTCCCTCCCCGATTTTGCTTTTTACTTTGACAGTACCTTGATGATCCTCGATAATTTTATAGCTGATCATAAGCCCCAGACCGGTTCCCTTTTCTTTCGTTGTTAAAAATGGCTCACCGATCCGTTTGAGAATATCTTCGGGTATGCCTTCGCCTTCATCTTTAATCACAATTTCGATGTAATCTTTCTCTGCCTGAATGGCAATGTCAATCTTTCCGCCGGCCGGCATCGATTCGATTGAATTTTTTATAAAGTTGATAAACACTTGCTTCAAATGATTTCCATCACCTTTTATTGTCGAATCCTCATCATTGCAGTAGGAAGGATTGATAATAATTCCATTTAAATTAGCTTGTGTGTCGAGCAAAGCTGTTACCTCTCTAATCAGCTTATTCATATTTAAGGAATTGTTTATGGCATGCTGCTGCGGTTTTGCCAGCATCAAAAGTTCACTTAAAATGAGCTCAATTCGATTAAGTTCGGAAAAAACAATATCAAAATATTGGCCATTTTTATGAATAGCCGGCTTCATCAGTTGAAGAAAGCCCTTAATCGCTGTTAAAGGATTTCTAATCTCATGGGCGATACCAGCCGCAAGCTGTCCTGCTAACGATAGCTTTTCAGATCGAAGCATCAGCTCTTCTGTCTGCTTTCTTTCCGAGATATCTCGTAAAATGATTTGAACGGCATTATGACCAAAAAAGGTTGTCGGGATACATACCATTTCCGTGTAAATCAACCTCTCCTTAAACGTATACCACGTCTGTTTCATAATTTCTGAATCCGTTTTATTTTCAATGAAGCGTTCAAGTCTATTCTTTACATCCTGATGGTCGTTTGGATGCAGGAGGGAATAAATGTCTTTTCCGATTAACTGGTCATAATCCTCAGCATCGAATAACTGAATCCCCGAGTTGTTAATAAATACCCATTTTTCATTATGGATGACAGCAATGGTATCGATTGAATTTTGTATAAGCAGCTGATACCTTTCTCTGCTTTTTTGCAAAATATCCTGAAATTTTTTCCTGAAAGAAACATCTATCAGCTGAATGACCTCCGCGTTTTGCTTTTCAAATACCGTTGCTGCGGAATTAACCTCCAAGTGGATCAAAGAACCGTCAAGCTTTCTCCAAGTTTGCTCGACAATCCCGACATCCAAGCCTTTTTGCATGCGAATAATTCTATTTTTTACAATTTCATGGTAATCCTCTTCAATAAATTCGTAGGCATATTTCCCGATAATTTGATAAAAATGGGAAGCTCCCAAAAGCTGAAGCATCGACTTATTAGCATAAACAATTTTGCCGCGGATACTAATATACAATGCTCCAGGAAGGTTGTTGAATAATTTGGATGCTTCTTCAGAGCTCCAAGAAGCATTTTGGATATCAGGCTCATTTTGACTCTCGATATCTACGGGCTGATTTATTGTCCTCATCTTCAGAATGATTTCTCTTTCATTCATACTGATCTCGTTTGTGATAAAATCAATCGCCGCTTCGATATGTACATGAGAGTAATCATTCATTATGAATCGAAAGGTACAAGGCATTAAGCGATGTTCATTATAAAAAAAACGATCAATTAAGAATTGGTCTTCCTTATGTAAATAATTTTTCATTAATGTCCCAATTAGTTCCTCTTGCCTGTAGCCAAGCAAAGCTGAGCAATTGGAGGATATGTATTTAATTTGTCCCGTTGCTGATAATACTGCATATAAATCCTTGTGAGGCAACGATTTATCTTCTCTCTCCATATAAGATCAATAACCCCCTTCCAATCATCTTATATGAACATTCGATAAAAATCGGTATATCTCCTTCTAATATTATTAGATTCGTCAAAATTCGCTTAAAAGAAAAGCACGAAAACATTCGTGCTTTTCTCCCATATTAGCGGGCAGGTAATATTCATGTGTTGATTGGCCGCCCGTAAATACTGGGGGGTGATTAGCTAACTATCAGCGGCAAGAAAAATCTACTATTTAAGGTTTCGCCTATTCTTTACTATATTCTTTTTGCTGATCAACATATGCATCGATCACCCGTTTAGAAATGTTTTTACTAATTCTGTCCTTGTCGCTTTGTACCCATGGCACGATAACGCTAAATGCCACTTGCGGATTTTCCGACGGATAATAGCCGGCAAAGGTTAAATTATACGTTTCACGGCCAAACCATTCACGATTCACATCATAATAGTGTGCTTGCGCCGTCCCGGTTTTGCCGGAAACATCGTTTGATCCGAACAGTCCGAAAGCCGTTCCTCCAGGTGAGCTGGTCACCATTTTGAACCCTTGCTGTACGCGTTCAATATCCTCATCACTGTTGTTAATTCTATTTAAGATATTCGGCTTGTTGTCCTTTAAGACAGGACCAATCGTTTCACCGTTGTCAGGCTGATGAACACTTGAAACTACCCGGGGCTGCACCCGATACCCGCCATTAGCAATGACTGAAACATATTGGGCAAGCTGCAATGGAGTATACGTATCATACTGGCCAATCGCCTCATCCAAAAGCAATCCACCGACCATCCTTGAATCTGACTTTCCTCCGGCCGCTTCATTCGGAAGATCGATACCAGTTGGAACTCCCAGTCCAAACTGGCTGTAATAGTTTCTCATCGTTTCTAGATCTTCGAAATCAGCTGGCAATGGGCCGTATGGGGTGTAGTTTACGCCGGCAATATTCATGGCGATTTCGAACATATAAACGTTCGAGCTTTGTTTTAGTGCCGTCAAATCATTAATCGTTCCCATTGTCTTCCACGACGACTTTGTTAATGTTCCTAAATGAAGCGGACGGTCTGTAAAAAATTGACGATGAGGTATACCAAATTGGTAACCCGCCAGGACTGTGGCACCTTTAATGGTAGAACCAATCTGATATTGCGTCGTAAACGCTCCGTACGAAAAATCATTCATCTTGCCAGTTTGATAATCGACTTTCTTTCCAGCCATAGATAAAACATCACCGTTATTCGGATCCATCATAACTACAAATGCGCGGTCAAGCATGTAGTTGCCTCGTCCGCGTGAAGCTCTTAATTCTTCTTCGATGATTTTTTCCACTTTCTTTTGAAGCTCCATATCAAAGGAAAGTTGCAGGTCATAGCCTCTTCTTCCCTTTTCAACCTCGGTTCTGCTGAGGATATTTCCATTATTGTCTTCCTCGAATTTGATCTTTGGTTTAACAGGGTTTAAATCTTCTTCGTACTGGTATTCAATGTAGCTTTTTCCGACCCTGTCGTTCCCGGCATATCCTCTCGTCTTATAGTAATCTTCCCGTTCCTTTAAAATTCCTTGCTCGGGTGACGTAATGTTGCCGAAAATAGACGAGAGTACGCCGCCAAACGGATATGACCTGGTCCAATCGGTAATAATATCTACCCCCGGCAGCTCATCCAAGTGTTCCGACACCTTTGAAACTTCCTCATACGTGAGCTTTCCGCCCGGATTATCTTTATCCGATTGTTTTTTGTCAGGGTCCATAGACGATACGATTTGCGGCTCATAATACGATCCACCTGCAAAACGCCTGAAGATTGCTACAATTTCGTATTCCTTTGGATCATTCTTTATTCTTTTCAGTTCACTTTCAGGAACCCTTTCCACCTGCAATGGATACGATTTCTTTGCTTCCAGCGTTTTTTCGCTTTCGCTTAATAATTTTTTGGCTTTCTCTGGATAAGCAACAAGCCAATAATCCCGCAAGTCCCGTTCTCTCAAAAAGCTGGGATCAATATTAATATACTCTGCAAGCTTTCTTGCAGTAGCCAGCATTTCATCCGGCTTCACATGCTTCTCCAATGTATAGCTAATAGCAGGAATGCTTTTATTGTCGACAACCACTTTATGGTTTCTATCATACATTTTCCCACGCGGAGCAGGATACGTTGCATAAGACGACTCTACCTTCGTTACTTCCTGGGTGTATTCCTCACCATGAACAATTTGAACAACACCAAGCCGAATAATAAGTGCAGAAAACAATGCGAATACGGCAAAGAAATAAAGGTTTATCCTAATGATTCTTGACCGTCTTTTCTTTTTGGCTTGATCAGGAGATTGACTTGAACCAGTCACTAATTTCGCTTCCCCTTTCCTAATCTTGTTATTTACGAGACCTGATAATATTGTAACATTATTGTAATGGATGTTACAGAAAGAAAGATGAAAATATCGTGTCAATCATAATTTTGAAGTAAAATTATCATTTCAACGTAAAACTTGGAAATATAAGATAAGACGTTTCACTAGATAGATAGGTTTCATTCTTGTTATAACAAAGTTTTTAAAGATTAATAGAAATAAATAACAATCAATAATTGTAATGGGGAATTATGGAGATATTATTACGAAAATCTCATGTTATGATTCTTGTGTAGAAAAAAACAGAGGAGGATTTATTACATGAAGAAAAGCATTTTACTTTCAGTTGCAACAGCAGCAGCTTTAGCTACATTCAGCGGGGTTAATCATGCAGATGCGCAAAACATATGCGGAGGCACTGCTAATCTTCAAACCTCTAAAGATATTAAGAACGTACAGAATGTTCAATCTGTAGATCAAGATAAATTACAGGCTCTATTAGATTCCTATATTAAAGAGGGAAAAATTCAGGGCCAAGCACCAAATGCTCAAGCGCCTAAGAAGGAAGCAGCTCAGCCTGCCCAACCACAAAAACCGGCAGAGCAAGCAGCTCCAAAAGCACCACAAAAGGAAACAGCTCAACCTAAGCAGCCTGCTCAAGCACCACAAAAGGAAGCAGCTCAGCCTAAACAGCCTGCTCAAAATGAACAAAAGCAAGCGCCAAGCAATTCATCTGTAAGTGCATTCGAAAAAGAAGTTGTTGAGCTAACAAATGCCGAAAGACAAAAGCAAGGGCTAAAACCTCTTGAACTAGACGAAGAATTGAGCAATGTTGCTCGTACAAAATCTCAAGATATGAAAGACAAAGGATACTTTGACCACAACAGCCCAACTTATGGTTCACCATTTGATATGATGAAGCAATTTGGCATCAGCTACAAAACTGCCGGTGAAAATATTGCCATGGGTCAACAAACTCCACAAGAAGTCGTTAATGCTTGGATGAACAGCCAAGGTCATAGAGAAAACATTATGAACCCTAGCTTTACCCACATTGGCGTAGGTTATGTAAAAGACGGCAACTACTGGACTCAGCAATTTATTGGAAAATAAGAATCAAGAACCTTAAAAAAACAGCCTTCATCGAAGGCTGTTTTTTATTATCTGGCAAGTATGTCGCAAACCAGCTGCATATTATTTTTGACGATGCCCTCTTAGCGGGTTGAAGGTTCACTTATTTCCAAAGCTTATAAATAGCTTGTGTACCGCTGTTTTCCTCTCCTAGCTCCACTAGCTTTTGATAAAGTGATTCAGCCAGCTCCAGCCCCGGCATTTTTTCTCCCATGAGCTCCGCTTCCTCTAATGCGATTCCGATATCCTTTAAAAAATGCTTAATGTAAAAGCCTGGTTCAAAGTCACCATTTAGCATGCGCGGCGCGAGATTGGACAATGACCAGCTGCCTGCTGCACCTGTCGTTATGCTTTTTAATACGTTCTCAGGATCAAGTCCGGATTTTTCCGCATACACCATGGCTTCAGCAACACCGATCATGCCGGCAGCAATCGCAATTTGGTTGCACATTTTCGTATGCTGGCCGCTGCCTGCAGGACCTTGATATTGAATATTTTCACCCATCGTTTGGAAAAGGGGAAGAAGTTCATCAAATGCCGATTTGTCTCCTCCCGCCATAATCGCAAGCTTACCATTTTTCGCACCGATATCTCCCCCGGAAACAGGCGCATCTATAGCGATCAGAGCTTTACTTTTCGCTTCCTCATAAATTTTTTTAGCAAGAGACGGCTTTGATGTGGTCATATCGATCAAGAAGCTGCCGCTTTTGGCGTGATTAATAATTCCATCTTCAGAAAAATAGACCTCTTCAATGTCTCGTGGGTATCCAACCATCGTGATAATGATATCAGACTCACTTGCAAGCCCACGAACGGACGATTTCCAACTCGCTCCTTTTTCAATAAGCTCATCTGCTTTCGATTTCGTTCTTGTAAACACATGAAGCGGATATCCATTATTCATGATATGTCCTGCCATACTGTTACCCATTACACCTAGACCAATAAAACCAACTGATTTTCCCATGAGAAGCCTCCTCTAAAATTTTTTTCTATTATACAGATTTCACAAATCCGCCGTCGATCAGAAGGGTTTGCCCAGTCATATATGTATTTTTTTCAGATAGCAAAAACGCCGCATATGCAGCAAAATCGTTTGGATCACCGTAGGAACCAAGAGGGATTTGCAATTCCGATTCCTTTTTTATCTGCTCTACGCTTTTTCCGAGCGTGTCCGCTTTATTTTGGTCCAAATAAGCAACGCGGTCGGTAGCGATTTTGCCGGGTGCAAGGGTGTTAATCAAAATATTGAATTCAGCAAGCTCTGTTGCCAACGTTTTTGTTAACCCGACGATTCCAAGTCGGAAGGTGTTTGATAAGAGAAGACCAGGGATTGGTTCTTTAACAGAAGAAGATGCTATATTTATTATTTTCCCGCCGTTTTTCTTTAAATACGGCAAAGCTTCCCGGATTAAGCGGACATAGCTGAGCAAATGAAGCTCAAATGAATCCTTCCAATCGTCATCTGTTAAATCAGCTATGCTTCCTCCTTTTGGGCCGCCCACATTGTTTACTAGGATATCAATCCTTTCGTGACGCTCCAAGGCAGCATGAATGAGCTGCTTTATGTCCTCGCTGTTTGAAAGGTCACAAACCCGGTAGTCGATCAGGCCGCTCCCTAAATACGAAAGCTCCTCTTTCACCTGCTTTAATGCTTGTTCATTTCGTCCGGATAAAATAACATGGGCTTGTTCTTTTGCAAGCTCTTCTGCGATCGCCTTCCCGAGTCCTTTACTGCTTGCAGCGACAATTGCAACCTTGTCCTTTAAATTTAAATCCATCTAAAAGCCCCCCTTTTTTCTTTATCTTATCATGAAAAAAGGGCTATGTCTGAATCAAGCGATTTTAAACTGCTTATAAATGAAAGAACTGATTTGTTCTTTTTGAACAGGCGGCGAATAAAAATACCCTTGAATTTTAAAACAATCGATGCTCGTCAGGAAAGTGAGCTGCTCTTCCTTTTCCACTCCTTCAGCAATAACATCCAGTTCTAAATAATCAGCCATCGTAACAATGGTTTTAATAATTGATCTGAACTTTTGATCGGTAACGATCTCATCAATAAAGCTTTTGTCGATTTTAATCCGGTCGATTGGAAGCTTATTGATGTAATTTAATGAACTATAACCGGTTCCGAAATCATCCATGCTGATTTCAATCCCAAGCTGTTTTATCCTGGAAAACTGATCGATTACATACTTGTCATCCATGATCATGACAGACTCAGTGATTTCCAGTTCAAGATAGCGGGCATCGATGTCAAATTCAGTTAATGTGTCTTTTATAAATTGATAAAGGTTTTTATGGGCAAAATGAAGCTGTGAAATATTAACTGAAACTCTGAAAGGAAATTCCAGCCTGTCAGACCATTCTTTAATGTGTTCACAAATTTTTTTGAACACACGCTCTTCCAATTCATTAATAAGCCCGTATTTTTCAGCGATTGGAATAAACACGCTCGGCGGAATAACTCCTTTTTGCGGATGAATCCACCTGGCCAATGCTTCAACGCCGATCATTTTTTTAGTTACGCTATGAATTTTCGGTTGGTAATCGACATAAAAACAGTCCTGTTGCAGGGATGACCTCAGTTCCTTTTCCAACCGGAGCTCATCTAACCTCTTCTCGTCAAGCTCAGGAATATACAAAATACACTTACCTTGGATTCCTTAGCGCTTTGCATAGCCGTCTCACCAAGACGAGTCAATTGGTCGAATTGTTTTGGCGTTTTTGCGTCAGAAAATGCAACTCCAATAGATGCAGTGAGATCACATTTTGTGTTGTTAATGCAAAATCCTGTTTTTAATTGTTCTGCTATTTCTTCAGCAAACGCGGCTGCTCCGTCAGCAGTTAACCTTGTTGATAAAATGACAAATTCATCACTTTCATTTCGAGCCACCGTATCTTTTCCTTTTACAATTATTTGTTTTAACCTTTTTCCTATTTCGATGAGCAGATCATTACCAAAGGACATGCTATATAAATCATTCCATTTTTTGAAATTATCGATATCGATATGAAAGTACGAATGCTGCACTCCTTCTGTTGTAGATTGCAGAAGAAATTGCTGTAAAAGATAATTTTTGTTATATAAACCCGTTAATTGATCGTAAAATGCTGCAAAAGCGATCTCTTCATCTTTTTTCCGGATTTGAGAAATATCTTCTGCAATTACAATAACACCTGGTGTATCATTTTTCACGTTACTCGGAATCATGTTTGCACGAAGCAGAATTGATCTTCCCGATTTATTCTGCAGCGAAAAATGAAAGCTTGACGAAACGCCATTTAAAGCTTGGAGAAAATTCTTTTGAAAGAGCATGCGATCCTTTTGATCAATCAGTTTTAAGAGATTAATATTTTTTAACAAATCCGGTTCAATATTCAAAATCAATTAGCGCCATGCGATAATCACCAGCTTACTGTAGAAATGATACTTTACTATCGTTATCGGCTAAATTTTTTATAAATAAAGGGATGCACCTGAACTTTTTAAGGTATTTCAATATTAGCCCGTTAACCTTAACTGAGGTTAATGATGGGGCTGATTTGACCAGCAAATATTTTCTATGCCCGCATTAAAAGATTTTTTATAATAAAAAGAAAGGCGGGGTGACTAAGAATGATAAAAGAATTATTTGTAAAAAGCGAAAACGGTTATGAAAAAATGATAATCCGCAATTATGACTATTCGGCAGCTTTACAATCCCTGCAGCAAACATGCTTTCCTCCCCCATTCCCCGAAGAGCTTTTATGGAGCAAGGAGCAGCTGGATTCCCATGTCCGTCACTTTAATGAGGGAGCGATGTGTGCTGAAATAAATGGCCGGCTAGTCGGAAGCATGACAAGCTTAATTGTTGCATTTGATCCATCGAAACCTGGACATACGTGGGAGGAAGTAACGGATAATGGTTTTATTCGAACTCATAATGAAAATGGGAACACTTTGTATATCGCAGATATTTCAGTTGATCCTGAATACCGAAAGCTTGGTATCGGAAAATGGCTGATGCAAACGATGTATGAGCTCGTTGTACATAGAAGGCTTGAACGTCTTCTTGGCGGAGGGTGAATACCATTGTATCATCAGGTGAAAGACACGATGACGCCGGAGGAATATGTCGAATCGGTACTGCAAGGCTTACGGAAAGATCCGGTGCTATCGTTTCTTATTCAATGCGGCAGGGTTCCTACTGGGGTTGTGAGAAACTATTTAGACGATGAGGAATCGGTGAATTACGGGGTTCTTATGGAGTGGAAAAATCCTTTTTTATATGATTAATACGGCTTGAAACTCGTTCTTTTTTCATTTTACTTCTTAATTGGGCTGAATATTTATGGATTCTAGCAGGAAACGGAACATCTATTATTTCTGTCAGTTCACCTAATAATAAAAATCATCCCTGTTCCTTAAAAATTAAAACAGCCAAGATTATAATTATTATACGGTATGTCCTCTATTAATTGTATTGAAAAGGATACTAAAATTGGATAAAAAAACGGCCAAATCAAGTGATTTGGCCTTACGTGTTAAACATTGAATGTTTCTTTAACAAATGATACTACTTCCTCAGTTGAGCTCATGGAAAGGATTTTTTCTTTGAATGATTCAGCTTCTGCTTTTGATAGCTTGCTGATTTGTGTTCTTGCTGGAAGGATTGATGTTGCACTCATCGAGAATTCATCTAATCCAAGTCCCAGCAATATAGGAATCGCTACTTCATCTCCAGCCATTTCACCGCACATTCCAACCCATTTCCCTTCCTTATGGGCTGCTTCTATAACGAGTGTAATCAATCTCAGTATGGCAGGATTATACGGTTGATATAAGTAAGACACGCGTTCGTTCATACGGTCTGCTGCCATTGTGTATTGAATGAGGTCATTCGTTCCAATACTGAAAAAGTCGACTTCTTTCGCAAATTGATCAGCTAAAACCGCTGTAGAAGGAATCTCAACCATGATACCGATCTGTATATCATCGCTGACTTTATGCCCTTCATTCAAAAGCGTTTCTTTTACTTCAAGCAGTAAAGATTTTGCTTCTTTAAATTCATTGACAGTAGCAATCATCGGGAACATAATCCGTAAATTTCCATATGTACTCGCTCTGAGCAATGCACGAAGTTGAGTTTTAAAAATGTCTTGTTCCTCAAGGCACAGTCTGATGGCCCTAAATCCGAGGAATGGATTCATTTCTTTTGGCAGGTGCAAATATGGAAGTTCCTTGTCTCCGCCAATATCAAGCGTTCTTACAACAACCGGCTTTCCTTCCATTTGCTCCAAAACTGATTTATACGCATCAAATTGCTCTTCTTCAGTCGGAAGCTGGTCTCTGCCCATATAAAGGAATTCGGTACGATAAAGGCCTACCGCTTCGCCGCCATTCTCAAGAACACCTTTGACGTCAGCAGGTGTACCGATGTTCGCAGCAAGTTCCACATGCTGTCCGTCTGTAGTTACAGTTGGTTCATTTACGAGCTTCGCCCACTCTGCTTTCTGTTCTAAAAATTTGTCGTTTTTCGCCTTATATTCTGCGATCGCATCTTCTGATGGGTCAACGATTACTTCTCCGCTAATCCCGTCAACGATAACCAATTTTCCATTTTCGATTTCCTGGGTAGCCTTTTTCGTGCCGACTACTGCCGGGATTTCTAAAGATCTGGCCATAATCGCTGAATGTGAGGTGCGTCCACCGATATCTGTTGTAAAACCTTTGACAAATTCTCTGTTAAGCTGAGCAGTATCAGAAGGAGTCAAATCTTCCGATACGATAATCACTTGCTCGGAAATCAAGCTCGGATTTGGGATCTCCACACCAAGCAAATGCCCGATCACACGTTTTGTCACGTCTCGAATATCGGCAGCTCTTTCTTTCATATACTCATTATCCATTGATTCAAACATACTAACGAACATATCAGCGGTTTCTCTTAAAGCAAATTCTGCATTGACTGATTCGGAGCTGATTTTTTCCTTTACAGGGTTCAAGAGCTCCGGATCGCTTAATACGAGCAAATGCGCGGAAAAAATATCGGCTTTGTCTTGTCCAAGTTCTTTTAACGCATGAGCCTTGATGACTTCCAGCTCTTTTTTTGAGTTTTCAACCGCTTGAGCAAATCGCTCGATTTCAGCCTCCGAGTTTGTAACGGCTTTCTTTTCTACTGATAAATCCGGCTCTTCCAGGCGGTAAGCCTTTGCAATTGCAATGCCTGCAGAAGCACCGATCCCCTTTAGTTCCAACATTATTCCCCTAGTCCTTCACTCTTCATTGTTTCTTCAAGTGCGCTAAGTGCATCATTTTCATCTGATCCAGCTGCAGAAATTGTAATTTCAGCACCTTTTGCAATGCCAAGAGACATAACACCCATGATAGACTTTAGGTTCACTGTTTTTCCATTATACTCAAGGTTAATATCTGAGTCATATTTGCTTGCAGTTTGAACTAAAACTGTTGCGGGACGTGCGTGGATACCTGAATCTGCAGTTACTTTAAATGTCTTTTGTGCCATATTATACCGATCTCCTTTTTGCTATGCTTAATATACGCTCACAATATTACATCATACATCCGTAGTTGTCATCTGACAAGTGATCCATTTTAACAAAATTCTTTGTTTTTCGCTAAAATTGTTATTGTTTGTTGATAGTTTGACCTAAATGGCTGAATTCATCACAATAAAAATTAACTTTTCATTTTTATGCAGCAAAAGACCCACCTAACAATTATGATAGATCCCAACCTTAGTGTTATTTGATGATCATTTGATCCTTAGGATAGCTTGTCATTGTTTCGAAGCCGTCATTGGTAATCAAAATATCATCCTCTATCCGGACGCCCCCGACCTCAGAAAGGTAGATCCCCGGTTCGATTGTAAATGCCATTCCCTTTTCTAAAAGCAAATCATTCGTATGAGTGATAGACGGATATTCATGAACGGAAATTCCTAACCCGTGCCCGAGACGATGTGGGAAATAATCCCCGTATCCGCTTTCTTCAATGATTTCTCTTGCTTTTTTGTCTAGGTCACCTATCCGAACCCCGGGCTTACACATCTTTAACGCAGACGTTTCTGCATGTAATACGGTGTTGTAAATGTCGTTCTGCTTCTCATCCATATGCTTATAGGCAAAAGTTCTTGTAATATCCGAGCAATACCCTTCGAAAACTACTCCTAGATCAAATAGAACGAAATCTCCTTCTTTTAACTGCTCTAAGCCGGGATTTCCGTGAGGCTTGCTCGATTTTTCTCCAAAGAGGACCATCGTCGAAAATGACATGTCTTGAATTCCTTTTTTCTTTAATTCAAATTCTATTTTTGCTAAAACATCCATTTCGCTAACTCCTGCTTTAATCGCACTTACACCGACTTCAACACCATAGTCAGCAAGCTTGGCAGCTTCTCTCAAAATCTCTATCTCGCGCTTGTCTTTTACCAGCCTTTCTTCTTTCAGCTTTCCGTCAACTGAAACAAATTCGGCTCCGGAAAAAACCGATTTCAGAGCTTCTGCATGTGCATATGATATCTCTTCCGTTTCAATAGCTGCAGCTTCGATTGCCAGCTTTCTTTTTTCCAACTCTATTTTCACGAGATGCCAGGGGTTTTCATGATCTCCGTAGCCAATAATCTGATGATTCCAACCAGCCGTTCTAGCCTGCTCGACTTCCATGTTCGGACAGAGAAAAAAAGGCTCTTCATCCGGAAAAAGAAACACACCCATTACTCTTTCATGTGGATTTGTCAAAAAACCAGTCAAGTAAAAAACGTTTTCTTTTGAGTGGATAAATGCACAATCTGCCCCTTGATTTTTTAACCAATTTGATATTTTTTCAATGCGATCCATCGCGATTCAACTCCATTTATTAACGTTTCATTATTGTAGCATGATGTAAGTCACATGAAAAAGCGCAAAAGCACATACATTATAAAGGAATACACCCGAATTTTTTGGTATACTGAGTTGGAGATCGGATGAAACAGGAGTTGAGGTCTGCATTGAAAAAATTTTTGAATAAAAGTGTTGTGTCTCTCTTATGCTTTAGCGGACTATCAGCTCCAGCACTTAGCATATTGTTAGTTGAATACTATGATTTCAGTTTCTTTTACGGTTGTGCGATCGGATTCCTCTGCTTCCTCGTTTCGTTTATAATCGTAATGAAGCGTCCCGATAATGAAAAGAAAAAAATAAACGCGATAGAAAGAGATTCTTGAATATCAAAAAGATAAGCCGGCCTTATAAAGTACCAGCTTCTTTGTGCTTATGATTTTAACAGCCTTAATCCATTCAGAATTACTAATATGGTACTGCCTTCATGACCTATGACTCCTAAAGGTAAATCTAAAATTTGCAGGAAATTTGAACAAATGAGCAGACAAATGACTGCCATAGAAAAGATAATGTTTTGCTTAATAATTTGATTCATTTTTTTTGAGAGTTTGACCATTCTTGTCAAGCTTGATAAATTGTTTTTTATGAGCACAAGATCCGCTGTTTCAAGCGCCACGTCTGTTCCTCCGCCCATTGCAATTCCGACGTCTGCTGTAGCAAGTGCGGGAGCGTCATTTATCCCGTCACCGATCATAGAAACAGTGCCGTGGGCTTCACGGAGCTTTTTAATTTCATCTGCTTTATTTTCAGGAAGGCAATCAGAAATCACAACTGATATTCCTGCATCCTTAGCTATTGCAAGGGCAGTTTCCCGGTTGTCCCCCGTAAGCATAGCGGATTTTATTCCCATTTTCGTTAGTACTTGTATCGCTTCTTTTGCTTCCTGCCTGATCTTATCCTTCAAGGCGAAGCATGCAACAATTTCAGTATTTTTCTTTACAAAAACCAACGTGTACCCTTTTGTCTTCGTATCATTGGCTTGACGCTGAAGAAACAATTCTGCTTCCTTCTTGCCTACAAAAGCATCCCTTCCCACGGTCCATTTCTCACCATTGATTTGTGCAGAAACACCAAATCCCGAGGTTTCTTCAATCGACAGTGTCTCGTATTGTGTGTCATTATTTTTGTTTATAAAACGAACGATTGCCTTTGCAAGCGGATGGGACGACTGGTTTTCAATTGATGCTACTGCTGTCAAAACTACTGTGCTATCCTCATCGGCACTGGCAATAAAAGCTTCTACCTCAGGGGTGCCGGTTGTGATCGTTCCCGTTTTATCAAACGCAACGACTTTTGTATCTCCTAAACTTTCAAGGAATTTTCCGCCTTTAATTAATAAACCGTTTCTCGCTCCGTTCGAAATCAGCGATAAAAATGCCGGCGTAATGGAGGCAACAAGAGCACAAGGTGAAGCTACAACCATAAACACCATGGCCCGGTAAAATGTTTCATTCAAGCTCCAGCCCAGCAGGAAATGGGGAAGAATAAGCAGAACTGCCGTGACAGACAAAACGGCATTCACATAAATCCCTTCAAATTTTTCAATAAATTTTTGGGATGGCGATTTACTTGATTGCGCAGCTTCAACCAGTTTTACTATTTTCTTAAACAGGGAATCTTCATTTTTTTTCGTCACTTCAATCGTGAGTGAGCCGTTTAAGTTTATCGTTCCTGAAAAAACGGCGTCACCTTCGCCTTTTTCCGCAGGAACTGATTCTCCAGTAAGTGCTGCTTCATTTATACTGGAATTCCCCGATTTAATAAGTCCATCTGCTGCAATTTTCTCACCGGGTTTTACTAATATGTGCTCCCCAACGGATAGTGCGGCTGCTGAGATAACCCGGGTATTTCCGTTTGACAACAGAACGGCTTCTTCTGGTTCGAGAGCCATGATAGAGGTTAAATCCTTTTTACTTTTGTTCATAGTGTAGGTTTCAAGGGCCCCGCTCAAAGAAAAAATAAAAATCAGGACCGCGCCTTCAGCCCAATAACCAATAAGAGCGGATCCGATAGCAGCGAAAATCATCAAAAGCTCCACATTTAATTTTTTGCTTTCCAGTGTGGCTTCGATCCCTTCTTTCGCTTTAGCAAAACCGCCAATTATAAATGCGCTGATAAATAAAATAGCTGACAAAGCAGGGGATTCGTTATAAAACCAGCCTAAGAAAATAAGTATTCCAGAGACAATTGCTGCAATGAGTTCGATATGCTGAAAGAATACAGACATTCTGGCCTGATTAAAATATGTGGTGTGCTCATGTAAACTGCTCGTTTTTTCTGACAAACCCAGTACCCCCTTTAAATAAAGTGAATCTTTGTAATCGTTTAAGGAATACTTAAAGTTTATCATATCTCCATTTATTTTCAAGTGATAATTATTACAATTACTAATTGATAATAATTATTAATAATAAAAGCTCACTTTCATCTGCCTCTACGGCTTAATAAAAGTGAGCTTTTAAACAACTCTTATCTTGGGATTTTTTTTGCTGACCAGCTGTGCAGTTGATCCGACGTCATAGGACCGACAATCACATTTTCAAGCTTTCCATCTTCATTATATAAATAAGTCGTTGGAATGGTGACAATTCGGTACAAATTCATGAACCTTCCATCCGGATCTAAGACAACCGGCAGAGTAAGATGATACTCTTTTAAAAATCTGCTTACAGACTCCTTGCTCTTTTCCTGTGAGGTTAAATTGACTGTAATCAGCTGAGTACGATTTTTATTCTCCTCATAGAATTTTTGAAATTGAGGCAGCTCTTCTTTGCATGGCGGACACCACGATGTCCAAAAATGCACAGCAGTTTTCTTTCCTTTTTCGGGGATGATCATTTTTCCCCCGTCAATCGTAGTTGCATGTATTTCAGCCTGTGCTGCTTCGACGGGCCAACTGATAAGAAAGAGCAAGGGAATACATGTGAGTGCGGCGATCAGTCGATTGAGCATAGCAATAGCTACTCCTTTTATTTTTTATCTTACCCAGGATACCGAATCGCACTCATATTTTATTTGCTGCAGCATTTGGCTTATCCATCATAAAGATCGTCATATTCAACTCTTTGCATATCGTCAAATAATGCATGCTGGTTAAAAGAATGACTCCCATATTCATGCCTAAAATAATGCCTGTCATTTGAAACTCGCTCATCGAACCAAGAAAATACATCATTAGGAATGATATAACGGAAGCCCAGACGTTATGATAAAACGCGTCTTTTACGAGCCCCATCCCGATTAAACAGGCTTGAAACGGCATGACAAAAAAGTGAAAGAGAAAATACGGCCATAAAAGCTGTAAATAAACCGATGCTTCCGGGGAATCGAAAAATAAATGAGTCAAAGGTTCAGCAAATTGGTACATGACCCATACAGCAGGAACGCCATAGCCCAGTGTGATAAAAACAGCCTGTCTAAGCCTCTGAATTACTTTGGCATATTCTCTTCTGGAATAGGCTTCGGATATGCTTGGGATCAATACTGTCAGCAGGGCATGGCCGATAAATGCCGGGAAAAAGCCAATCGTCAACGCAACACCGGCAAGCATGCCGTACTGGTCGATCGTTGATGTACCGGCTACACCGCCTGCTAACAGGGCAGCCTTAACTAAGAACGGTTCAATCGCATTCATGACAGCGTGAAAAATTCTCAATCCTGTCGTGGGGATCGAAACCGAAAGCAGTCTTTTTCTTACGTCCTTCCCGCGAAGATAAATTTTTTGGTTCTTTTGCAGCGTCCTTTTTTTGATGACATATTGAGAATACAGGTAAATGAGAACCACTACTTCACTTAGTACCAGCACACATAATGAAATAAGCACAGAAGTATCGTCCTCAAATGAGAACCAGGAAAAAATGAGAAACAAGCAAAACAGCTGTATCGTTTTTCTTAGCAGGTTCGAGATTGCGATTCTGCCCATTTGCTGGACGCCCATAAAATAGCCCCTGGCGATCGAGCTAAATGCAATTGTCGGAATAAGTGCGATCACCAATCCTTTTATTAACGGATGATAATGATCAAAAACCGGTATCAAAGGAAGGGCCACAATTGCGACAACTGTAGATATGCTTGTATACAAAACGGTTAATCGGAACGCATGCCTCAGCATGCTTGCGTGAAGCTTCTGTTCAGATTCTGCAATAAATTTAGCAATTGATATTGGCAGCTCCAAACTAGAAATAACCACTAGAAGTATAATGGTCGGCAAGATGCTCATGTACAAGCCCATCCCATGCTCTCCAAGTTCTCTTGCCAATATAATGTTAATGAAAAATTCCAGACATTCTCCAAAAAATGCTGCAATTGATAACAGTAATACTCCCTTTGCAAATCGATTCATATGGACGCTCCTTGTCTCGTGATTCGTAATATCATATGAGACAAGATATAAATTTATTTTATATTTAAAGAACAATTACAAATCTTCTCAAATTCGTGGGTATTTGTTATTCAATGACACCTGATTGTGTTATATTTACATCAACATCGAAGTCCACTTTAAGCTGATCGTAATCTCTGTATAAGTCCTCTTTATTGTAGTGTCCTGTTTTCCATTCGATTTGCTCTGAAATAGCTAAAGGATCAATTTTCAAGTCTCTGAACGTATGAATAAGCTCAGTACACTTATTCTTTATATCTTTTTCAAACTTCCTTTCAATTCCCTTCAATTTTTTCCTATCCAGTTTATTCCCGGTATATTCCTCTATAATCCCCGTTACTTTTATCGTATATTTCACATCATGAATATCATTATTTATCAGTGAAAAAGTTCTTTTTGAAGCAATGCTCCTGATAGCTGCTTTTGTTTTTTCTTTAAGAGTTACAGTATGTTCGCCTTTCACATGGCCGTCGGTCAATAACTTAAAAAAGAAAAGATGGTCCCTTCCGATCTCTCCTATCATAGTTTGACCTTTGAATAATGCCAGTCCGTCTATTTCAATTGAATCCTTGCGGTTGAGAGAAAGAATCGGAAGATAGACGTCACCGCCTGTCAAATTAAGTAAAAATAAAAATACATGCAAATTCGTTCTTGGCAAGTCCCCATATTCAATATTTTGCTCGATCATGGAAGATATAAAATACGGAGTCCCCTTGCGGCCATAATATTTTGACAGCACCTCTTCCGCTTTATTTCTGCTTATGGCCAGGTATATTCGCGAACCTACTTTCGGGTCACGCTGCAGTGCATCAATCTGCTCAGAAATCCCCCGTTCAGCCAATACTTTGTTAAAGATGACTGTTGTAAGCTTTCCTCTGCCCAGCGGAGAATCGGATTGTTTTTCCAAATCACTGATAATGTCCCGGCTGATATCTGATACCGCAGTAAGAATATCATCTTTTACAGGCTGATCTTTTTCATAAATCGGACTGACAGCTATACCTTTAATCAATCCCGGCTCATACGGATCAAAGCCCAAGCCTTGAATCAACGAAAGATCGTCAAGTGTCATTTTTTGCACACCTGAAATTAGCAAAAGACATAGGCTGACGATAATAACGATATACTTCATTATTATGCCCCCCTCCATTTTCTCGCTAAAATCTGCAGAATAAACAATAAAGGAATATAAGAGATCAAAAAATAGAAACCTACATTTCCTAAAATGGTATTAAATTGATTAACTATCTCCCTGGAATTTAAACTATACAAACTGAGAAAAATGATTGCTAAAATGATATAAACAGCATTTTTCTGCTCGATGTGAAACAGCTCTCTCCATAAACGGCTTGCACACCAAACGCCTAAGCAGAGATTAGGCAATATCACAAGGCACCACGCGGCAATCCCGATGTATTCGAACCGCTCGACGAAAGGAAGCTCAATGACTTTCCAAATCGAAAGAGTCGCCCAAATATTTTTTTCAAGCTGCGCTGTACTAAAGAAAATAATGGCTGAAGCCATCCATACCAAATAAACAACAGTAGTAAAAAGAAGAGACGCATGAGCCCACGGTTCGGATTTTTTCGGATTTTTAATAAATGGAAAGTAGACTAACAGCGCTTCAAAGCCGAGAACTGATAGAGACATTTGTTTTGCACCAAGCAATATATCCACTAAGGGAACATTCAACACCGGATAAAACCGCCCAAAGACACCAAATTCAATTGTGCTTAAAAAAGTAAGAAGTAAAAAACTTGGAATAACGACTCCTAAAAAACAAATTCCCGTCACGACACGAAATCCCCCAAGCACAGCATAGAGGACTAGCACAAGCAATAAGAATGAAAAAATATTCGTGTTTATTGTGGCAAACATCCACACCTGAGTGACTTCAACATAAGTCCGCAATACATTAACTGCCTGCGCGATAAAGTAAATGCTCAGCAAAAACGTAAAGACCGACCCTAGTCGTACTCCCGCGATTTGATTATGGACAGACAGAATATTATTACCATTCGAGTTTTCGAAAAGCCGATAAATAAGCCAGACAATAAGGTGCGTCATAATGCCTGCGATCAAAACAGATATCCAAGCATCATGTTTAGCATGCTTTGCGATAAGTCGTTGAAACCCAAGAATCCCAACACCATATTGCATGCCATGGATCAAGAAAAACACAAAGTACGGCGATACTTGAAACTTTTCAGACACTTTGGGCATTTTTTCGCACCTCCTATTTCTGATTACCGTCATTTTTTTTCTTCACATTTGCTATATTAAACTTTCCGATTCTTTGCGGCCGCAAAAATACAGGACGCTTATACATTTTTGAAAACGGCGCTCTAAAAATCGCATCCTTAATATCGTTAGGCCGCATTGGAAAAATCGGCTCAAGGTACGGTCTCCCCAATGACGTCAATTTCAGCAAATGAACCATTAGAAAACTTAGTCCGTAGACAATCCCGAGGAGGCCGTATTGATTGGCTAATAAGAGTAATGGAAAACGCAAAATGCGAATGGTATTGCCCATGTTATAAACGGGTGTTGTGAAGGATGCAAGAGCGGTTAACGCTACTACGATCAATAAAATATTGCTCGTGAGACCAGCTTCAACCGATGCCGTTCCGATAACAATACCGCCCACGATACCGATCGTCTGCCCGACTTTGGTCGGGAGTCTTGCCCCCGCTTCACGAAGCAGCTCGATCGTCAATTCTAAAAAAATCGCTTCAAGAATCGGCGGGAACGGTACATCTCTCCTCGAAGTAATGACCGTATTAAGCAAATCTCTCGGAACAAGTTCGTAATGATAATTGAGCACAGCAACATAGACAGGTGTGATCAATATCGAAAATGTGACAGAAAATAACCTGACGATACGAAAAAACGATGCGACAATCCAGTTGTAATAGTAGTCATCGAACGCAGCAAAAAACTCGACAAATGTCGTCGGCCCTATTAATAACTGGGGAGAACCATTGACTGCAATGGACACTTTCCCTTCGGCGAGCGCCGCCGCAATTCTGTCCGGTCTCTCTGTATCCAAAAGCTGCGGAAAGGGAGAATATTTATTATCGCTTATCAGCTGGGTAATCATCGAGCTGTCATTAATCAAATCAAAATCTATATCATTCAGCCGCTGCCAAACGGTTTGTACATTATCTGGGTCTGCTATCCCTTCAATATACATTACTGCTATTTTTGTAGAGGAAAGATTGCCGACTTGTGTTTCTATCACCTGCAATTCACTTGTCGCCAATCTTTTTCTTATGAGGTTTATGTTTGTGTCAAGTGCTTCGACAAACGATTCTTTCGGTCCGATTACACTGAATTCAACCTCTGGCAATGTAACACTTCGGTTATTGGACACAGGCGCTTTAATAACAGCTGCAGGTGACCCGTATTCAGTCAAGGCGATAATAATATATCCTCCGAGTGCTTTTTGCTTAATCATATCGGTATCTATCGTAATGACTATATCCTCAATAGGAACAATCTTTGAAATGTCTTCAAGCGAGCTCCACTCTTTGTGGGAAAGAGGGGTTAGAATTAATTTTTCTAAAACGGCCGGATCAACCATTGTCCGATAATAGCTTAACCAAAACCGGATATCTTTCCCGTGAATTACCATCTGTAAAAAATCAGTGGAATTTTTTAAATTAGTCATCATTTCAATCATGTTTGGCTTTTTCTCGCCATTTTCATATCTCAATACAAGTATCCCTCCCCCCACTTTTTGCTTAGATTGCGTAAAAAAAACGAGATTATGCAAATAGGGGCTAAAAGGAAATTTTGCAGTATTGACAAGCAGTTAATTGATAATTTTTCAGAGGGAAATTGACGTTTTCCTGTAAAAAATCGATTTTCCTCTTCAATAACGTCTTTTTAACTTTAATCCTATCCGCCCTACAATAAATTTACCGCGGAATTGATAGAAGCGCGCTTCTCATAAGAGAGGCATTACAAATTGACGTATGAGCAGATTTTAAAAGACCATGAGAGAATGATTTTTTACCTGTTAAAGCATTTGAACATTTATAAAGACAGAGACGAATATATTCAAATTGCCTATATCGCACTTTGGGAGTGCACGATTGCTTTTGATCCGAAAAAAGGAAACTTTTCTTCCTTTGCATTTGCATCGGTTCGCGGAAAGCTGATCAATGAATTGAAAAGAAGGAGAAAGCACGAGGAAAGAAATGAGTATAAAGAAGTAGCTGCGTCATATTATGAGACGCCATTTATCGAACTAGTCGATGAGTGGGAAAGAAAAGCAGAAGAAAAAAAGCTGACAGACCTTCAAAAGAAATGGCTTTTTTCCGCAATTCGCGGAGAAACACTGCAAGAAATCGCTGAAAGGAACAATTGCTCGGTCGCCGCAGTCAAATCGTGGAGAAAACAGGCTTTAAAAAAGCTTGGCATAAAAAGAAAACAAAAATAAACTTATTTCAGCAAGCAGATACTTCGGGAACACGCAGATGGAGATCTATTCCACTTGCGTGAAATATCATGCCTGACTTTGCTAGAGGATGTGAACTTATCATAAAGCAAATTAGGGGGGAAGATCCCCCCCTAATCTATTTTCGAGTCCACATGATACTCAAATACGATATGACCGCCATGCCGGGCAATTCCCCGGAATTGCTGGAAATCGGGCTGTTCAATAAGCACCTCTCGAAAGGAGAGAAAATCATCTTTTTCAATATACAGCTGCTCCACTTCTCTTATTCGCAGTTTTTCAAGCTGAAAAACCGCCATTTCACGATCCATTTACATCCCTCCAAGAAATTAATATAACACCTGATATTGACTTGAACAATCTAATTAGCTTTGCACATCCAGAGTTTTTCCTTTACAACTAAGACAAAATATTGCAAAATACGTTCAATAGGGTTGATTTATATTCAAGGAGTGATATCAATGAAAATTGCAAAAGTGGGTAACGTGATTGAATTTAAAAACGGAATGACTGGAGTAGTTGAAAAAGTAAATGAAAATTCGGTTATAGTCGATGTAACCATTATGGATAATTATAGAGATTTGGAGCTTGATTCCTTAACGGTAGTTAACCATAAAAATTATAAAATTATTAAAGAATCCGTCTAGTACAATATCCCCCGCCTTTTTTGCCTCATTTAGAGCAACATTTTTTATTGAACTGCAAAAATCAATACCGCCTCTTCTAACTCTTAAGAAGATGGATTATTTTTAAATGCTGCCCTATTAAGATTTATGAGCTTTTTTTACAATGAAACAACATATTCTTTTTCATCGGATCGATCAACATAGGGTGGCAATTGTATTATAATTATGTTAGTATGAACTGAAACCATTTTACTAATACTCGAAAGCACCTCTATTCGCCTCCTGAATAGAGGTGTTTTATTTTTGGCAAAAATAAAAAAAGGCTCCACCGAGCCTTTTTTACTTATATTTTTTGAACGTTAGATGCTTGAGGTCCGCGTTGGCCTTGCTCAACTTCAAATGAAACTTCTTGACCTTCATCTAGTGATTTGAAGCCATCACTTTGAATAGCAGAGAAGTGAACGAATACATCGTCTCCACCCTCACGCTCAATAAATCCAAATCCTTTTTCTGCATTAAACCATTTTACTTTACCTTGTTCCATTGTTGTTTCCTCCTAGTGCATTCTTCGCACTGCTAGATACTACTCTTGCTCTGTGTTAAGACCGAACAAAAATAATTCCTTTTAATCATAGCAGAAGCAGCGGCACATAGCAAGGTATTTAAGGATGATGTGCAGGACAAGGATGATGAATTAGACTTGGGAATAATTCATTATTTCAATTCAATCTCACTTTGCCGGCCGTCCCCACATTTCATGGATGGGTCTTAAGGACATTTGTAATCAATCTGCTACCGATTATCCACCTTTTCCGGATACAAATCATGGTTCATTAGCCGGTGGGCTGCCATTTCTTCATATTTCGTCCCTGGCTTGCCGTAATTCGTATACGGATCAATCGAGATCCCGCCTCTTGGGGTAAATTTCCCCCACACTTCGATGTAGCGGGGATCCATCAATTCAATTAAGTCATTCATAATGATATTCATGCAATCCTCATGAAAATCGCCATGATTGCGAAAGCTGAACAAGTATAGCTTCAACGATTTGCTTTCAACCATTTTTTGATCCGGGATATAGCTGATATAGATCGTAGCAAAATCAGGCTGCCCTGTCATTGGACATAACGATGTAAACTCCGGACAATTAAATTTAACAAAATAGTCTCGATTAGGATGTTTATTTATAAAAGATTCTAAGATTTCCGGTTTATAGCTGAACTCATAGGATGTTCCTCGGTTTCCAAGGAGCGAAACTCCTTCGAGCTCTGATTTTTTTCTAGACATGATTCACCCTTCTCTCCCTATTAGTTATACTCCTCTTTTATTCCCCCATATTAAGGTGTGAAGCTGGGGAAGAACGCGGACATTGGTTAAATCCTCATCCGCACAAACCTTTTCGACAAGCCCTTCATATTTTTCCAGAAGCTTTTGCGCTAAATCATTCGTATCCCGAGAATTCAGATCATCGTTTCCAACTTGCAGAAACAACGGGAGCCCGGGGTATTTCTGATGCACTCCTTTAGCAAACTCCAAATCTTCATCTGAAAAAATAACGATTTTCAAGGTTACACTTTGAAGACGATTCATTTTTTCTAACGATTCAAATATAGCTGTAAGCTTCGTAAAATCGCAAACCATTCCCGAGCTTGGCGGCTTCGGTGAAATGGTTAAATCATCGATATCCGCGAACCACTCCTGGAAGATACTCCCTTGTGTCTCAAGTGCAATTCGATAGCCTTTTTCTTTTAGCAATGCAGTCAATCCGCCAAGAGGTTTCAGCAAGGCGGGGTTGCCTCCGGAAATGGTGACGTGAGAAAAACACCCTCCTCCTGTCTCTCTAAGAGAATCGAGAACTTCATTTGGCTCAAGCCACTTGATATCTCCTTTTGCTGAACCATCCCATGTAAAAGCAGAATCACACCAGCTGCAGGAATAATCACAGCCCGCCGTCCGGACAAACATCGTTTTCTGCCCGATGACACTGCCCTCTCCCTGCACGGTCGGTCCGAATATTTCTAAAACGGGAATTGGTTTATTCATGGGCTTGCTCCTTTTTCGGCCGGTATACACAATAACTTGTCGGCGTCTCTCTCACGAAAACCTGGACGCAGACGGGCCGGTTGGACAATGTATTCAAATATGTTTCTACTGCATCATAAATCGATTTAGCCACGACCTCAGTCGTAGGAAACGAATAAGCATCTTCGCCTGAAAATTCAAGATGATCATTTAAAAGCGTATGATCGTATTTTCCATGGACGATTTTTTTTAACGTACTAAAATTAACCAAAAAACCGCAAGAATCCAGGGTATCTCCTGCAATCGTCAGATTTACCGTGTACGTATGGCCGTGGACGCGGCTGCACGCGCCCGCTTCTTCTCTCGGAATAAAATGTGCTGCAGAGATCTGCATGTCTTTATTCAATTCAAACGAATATGGATGAAATGCTTGAGGATACGTTTGTGAAAGCATTCTAATTTCCTCCTTTTTCATGTAAATATTCGTTTAACCCATTTTTCCTAAGCACACAGGCAGGGCATTCGCCGCATCCGTCAGCAATGATGCCGTTATAGCAAGTCAAGGTTTCATTTCTCACTAAATCCAGTGCATGAAGCTCATCAGCAAGCTTCCACGTTTCTTTTTTATTCAGCCACATTAATGGTGTATGAATGACAAAAGGCTTATCCATTGCCAAATTAACTGTCACGTTGCAGGACTTAATAAAAGAATCCCTGCAATCCGGATATCCGCTGAAATCTGTCTCGCATACACCGGTAACAATATGTCTGGCTCCGATTTGATAAGCCAGTATAGAAGCAAAGGATAAAAAGACTAAATTTCTGCCAGGGACAAACGTGGAAGGCAAGCCATCCTCATTCATTTTTATCTCCATTTCGTCTCTTGTCAGGGCATTAGGGGCCAATTGATTCAGCAAAGACATATCAAGCAAATGATTCTTAACGTTTAGCTTTTTGGCAATCTTTCCAGCTACCTCTGTTTCCAGCTGGTGCCGCTGGTTATAGTGAAAAGTAACAGTTTCGACTTCAGCAAACTCCTGAAGCGCCCACACAAGACAAGTTGTGCTATCCTGTCCTCCGCTAAATACAACAACTGCTTTTTCCTTCCTCATTTTTACTCCTTCTTTCGTATAACATATAAAAAACACCCTCCGTTTGAATGGAAGGTGTTCTAGCCATAAAAAACAAAAAGCCGCATCCAAGGATACAGCATGAGTCCTTAGTTTTTTATAGAGGGTTTTTCTAGAACCTCTCCCGTTTAGTTACACGGTATTTATTTATTTTGTAGACACGTTCGTTAGTTTAGCATATTTTAAGCTTGCTGCCAATGTGCTGCTTCTCATTTCAAGACGCTGTTGTCAGGTATTTTTTTAAACAATAAGAACAAGACAAAAAATATGCTAACATTTCCGAACAAAGGATAAATGGCAGTCAAGAGCTTCCCGTATCCTACGAGACTGATGCAATAAGCTATACCTAAAATCATGCAATAAATTACAATTCGATTGATGTTCACATATTTTCTGATCTGCTTCTCCATACCGTAAATGTTGCCGATGACAGAGGTGAAAATTTCCCCGAAAATAATTAATAGATAAATCATATGTATACTCCCGGATGAGATTTGCACGACATGAGCCATTGGAACGTCAAAAAAAAGAGTATCCGGCAGCGTCGTCATTGCCAAAAAAGAACAAAGCAAAATGACGGTTAAAATCCCTCCTCCCAAATACGCTCCTGCTTTTATTTGTTTCTCAGATTCTAATTCAGAAGCAACCGGGACAAGAACAGCTTGTGCAAGCGACAAATTAAAAGCGCCGTAGGAAATTGCTGAAACGATCCAGCCAACGTCTGATTTTTCTAAATCGACTACCCAAAATTGCGAGCCCAAGTCTTCATAAAACAAAAACGAATCCGTAAAGACAATCATCGTAAAGAGCATAAGCATCGGCACCACAAGGATATTCACTCCGAAAAGCCCATTTATTCCCCGCGAAAGAACCAGCAAGCAAATAGCAATCGTTAAAAGGATTCCGAAATGGGCAGAGGTATGAAGCTGTTCCTTGAAAATCGCTCCCGCTCCCGATAAAAGTACTGAGGTAACCCCGAATAAGATCAGCAGCAAAAAACCATTTACGACCGGGCCGATTGTTTTTCCAAAAAGAAATATGTTAAGCTCCCGATAAGACGCCGCTCTGATCCTTCTTGAAATGATCATCATTTTGGATCCTAAAAAAGTAAACATTATTCCGCTGATAAGGATACCCAGCATCCCTGCTGGTCCGAATTTCAAGAAAAACTCAACAATTTCTTTTCCAGTGGCAAAGCCTGCACCGACAACAGTCCCCACATAGACAAACGATAGTTGAATAGTAGAATTTCCCGAATGCTTCATTTGATTCCTCCGTGTGACAAGCCTTGATACAGCTTATGAGACAAGTAGCTTGAAAAGAAGAACATTTCATGGTTTACTTTTAAAAATATCCCGCATAAAGTGACCAGTAAGCTCTCCTATCTCGAGGGCTATAGGTTCCAAGAAAAGTCTAGGTGAGGTATGTATGTACGGCGGCTTTACTCAGGCATCCTGTTGAAATGCCTTCAATATCGTCGAATCCCCGCTTATTGAAGATTCACTTTTTCAAAAAAGGTTAAGCATATTATTTGAAAGTCAAAATAGGTCAAAGTATACTATAACCATAGATGGTCACAAGAGGCCATTTTTTCAAATCGCATTAGTCAAAGATAATCAAACTTTATTAGGGGGTTATGGCAAATGCTTTGTCAAAACTGTCAAAAAAACGATGCAACCATTCGATTGAATATGCAAATAAATTTCAACAAAAAACAAATGGATATTTGTGAGTCCTGCTACGCGTCTTTAACACAGCCGTCAATGAACGCCGGAAACACACCATTTGGCGGATCATCATTTTTCAATCCGCAAGGACCGGAAGTTAAAAATCGCAGCCATAGCCGAAAAGGATTGCTTGATGAATTGGCCACAAACGTGACAAATGCTGCGAAAACGGGAGTTATTGATCCGGTGATTGGAAGAGATGGAGAAGTGAAACGCGTCATCGAAATTCTAAACCGCAGAAATAAAAACAATCCTGTTCTTATCGGAGAGCCTGGTGTCGGAAAAACAGCAATTGCTGAAGGCTTGGCCTTAAAAATTGTCGAGGGCGACGTTCCAAACAAATTAAAGGACAAGGAGCTTTATCTGCTTGACGTCGCTTCCCTTGTTGCCAATACAGGTATCCGAGGCCAATTTGAAGAACGGATGAAACAGCTCATCCAAGAGTTGAAAAGCAGAAAAAATGTAATTCTGTTTGTGGATGAAATCCACCTGCTTGTCGGGTCTGGAAGTGCTGAAGGATCAATGGATGCCGGCAATATTCTCAAACCCGCGCTTGCCAGAGGCGAGCTGCAGCTCATTGGTGCAACTACACTGAAAGAGTATCGCAAAATTGAAAAAGATGCAGCTTTGGAACGCCGGTTCCAGCCAGTCATTGTTAATGAGCCGTCCATTCAAGAAGCGATGACAATCCTAAACGGAATTAAGGATAAATATGAGGCTTACCATGGTATTTCATATTCCGAAGACGCAGTGAAGGCTTGTGTGGAATTATCGCACAGATACATTCAGGACCGCCACTTGCCGGACAAAGCGATTGACCTATTGGACGAAGCAGGTTCAAAAGCCAACTTGCTTTTGGATACAAACGAAAGCACAAATATTCCGGAGCGGCTGAAAGCCCTGGCAATTGAGAAAGAAAAAGCCCTCAAGGAAGAAAACTACGAGCTGGCAGCAAAATTGCGTGACGAAGAAGAGGTATTAACTAACAGCACAGAAAAACATTTTGAAAAGCCAACAGTAGATGCCGCTGCAATACAAGCAATTATAGAACAAAAAACAGGCATTCCAGTCGGAAAGCTACAGGGAAATGAACAGCAAAAAATGAAAGACCTTGAAGACAAGCTGAATGAAAGAGTCATCGGGCAAAAAACAGCAGTCCAAAAAGTTGCAAAAGCTGTCAGACGCAGCCGGGCAGGTCTAAAATCTAAGCAAAGACCAACAGGCTCATTCCTTTTCGTAGGTCCTACCGGCGTTGGTAAAACAGAACTCTCAAAAGTCTTGGCAGAAGAGCTTTTCGGTACGAAAGAAAGCATCATTCGCCTTGATATGAGTGAATATATGGAGAAGCATTCGGTCTCAAAAATTATCGGATCTCCTCCAGGTTATGTCGGACATGATGAAGCGGGGCAGCTGACCGAAAAAGTTCGCAGAAATCCTTATAGCATTCTTTTGCTTGATGAAATTGAAAAAGCACATCCGGATGTGCAGCACATGTTCCTGCAAATCATGGAGGATGGCCGTTTGACAGACAGCCAAGGGCGAACTGTCAGCTTTAAAGACACGGTCATTATTATGACAAGCAACGCAGGCACCTCTGAAAAGAGAATAAAAGTCGGCTTTCAACCTGAAGGCAGTGCGATAGAAGAACAAACTTTAATTGACTCCTTGAGTTCATACTTTAAACCTGAATTTTTGAACCGCTTTGACAGCATCATCTCTTTCAATGCATTAGAAAAAGAGGATTTGAAACAAATCGTCTCTATCCTTCTACAAGATCTGGAGAAATCATTGGCAGAACAAGGTACCGAACTCGAAGTGACAAAGGAAGCTGTCAATAAAATTGCCGAGCTGGGCTATCATCCTCAATTTGGCGCCCGTCCGCTAAGAAGAACGATACAAGAGCAACTTGAAGATAAAATGACTGACTTGCTTTTGGATCATGAAAGCATCGGTAAGTTTCTGATTGAAGTTGAAAATGGTCAATTGACAGTTACCGCGAGATAAGACGCACCCGTAAGCATCCATCCTTATTCCAAGGATGGATGCTTTTTTCATTTTTATGAGAAAGACTCCGACCCATTTCTCCTTCGAAAGCCTAAAGACCTTTTAAAAGTTACCGATATAAATTGTAGAAAAATAAAGGAATTGGTGTGAGCTATGGATAAAACTTCAATAATTGGTATCATTCTTGCGTTTATTGCCATTGGTGTTGGAATGGTTTATAAAGGGGTAAGCTTGGACGTATTAGTAAACCCTGCAGCGATCCTCATCATTTTTCTGGGAACGGCGGCAGCGGTTATTATTGCTTTTCCTACTGAAGAAATCAAACGCGTTCCAAAGCTGTTTGGCGTTTTATTTAAAGAAAAAAAACAGACTGAAATAGAAGATTTAATTACAATGTTCTCTGAATGGGCGCAAATTGCTCGAAGAGAAGGCCTTTTAGCTCTTGAAGCAAAAGTAAATGAAATAGACGATCCTTTTTTAAGCAACGGCATCACGATGGCTGTTGATGGTCAAAATGCTGAATTTATCAGAGACGTGCTAACTGAAGAAATCGAGGCAATGGAAGACAGGCATCAAGCAGGCGCAAGCATTTTTACACAAGCTGGAACGTACGCTCCTACTCTAGGAGTACTCGGGGCGGTGATCGGGCTCATTGCCGCGTTGGCCAATATGGACAATACAGAGGAGCTTGGCCATGCTATAAGCGCTGCATTCGTAGCCACTCTACTCGGAATATTTACAGGTTATGTGTTGTGGCATCCTTTCGCCAACAAGCTGAAACGAAAATCCAGGCAAGAGGCGAAAATCAGGGAGATTATGATCGAAGGAGTGCTTTCAGTATTAGAGGGCCAATCTCCCAAAATAATAGAAGAAAAATTACTCATGTATGTGCCGGCAAATGAACGGTCAAAATTGAAAATTCTTGAAGGAGAAACCCGCAATGTGTAAAAGAAAGAGACGACAACGCGAAGACGATCATATTGATGAATCATGGCTGATCCCTTATGCTGATCTGTTGACTCTTTTATTGGCGCTATTTATTGTGTTATTTGCTATCAGTTCTGTTGACGCTAAGAAATTCCAAACGATGTCGCGGGCATTTAACGACGTATTTACCGGGGGATCGGGGGTACTGGATTTTACAAGCATGGAGCCCCCCCTCGACCCTTTGCCTATTGAAAAAAAAGATCCGTCTGATCAGAAACAGCAGGAGAAAGAAGAATATAAATCACTATTAAATATTAAAAAACACGTAGATCATTTTATACTGAATAATAAACTTCAAAACCAATTGAATACAAAACTTACAGATGAAGGGTTATTTATTACGATTAAAGACAATATCCTATTTGATTCCGGCAGTGCAGAAATTCGCAATGAGGTTATGCCTCTGGCAAAAGAGATTTCAGAACTGCTCGTTATCCGGCCACAACGAAATATCATTATTAACGGCCATACAGATAATGTTCCGATCCATAATTCTGTATATAATTCTAATTGGAAGCTTAGTGCAATTCGTGCGGTAAATTTTTTAGATGTGCTGCTTGAAAATCCTCAGCTGGATTCAAATGTTTTTAGTACGAAGGGTTACGGGGAGCATAAACCGATTGCAGACAATGCAAGTTCTATTGGCAGAGAGAAAAACAGACGTGTTGAAATTCTCATTAAGCCGATAGAAACCAAGGATTCTTGATCCATAGAATGACCTTCTGAAAGGAAAAGGAAGTTGAGGCATCATTCAACTGCTTTTTCCTTTCCTATTGTATATCCTTCATACATAAATTATGTAGATATACAAAGTTATCATATGTTTGTACATAATTAAATGCTATAATTACCCATATCCATGTGTATGCTTGGAGCGATGAATATGCAAAAATTAAAACTTTACTGGAAAAGATTCGGACTTTACATTTTACTTGTTATCTTACCTGCATTGATACTATGTATAGCAGTCTATACAAGCACAAGGGATGCGACGCTCCAGAAATACAGGCAGGATGCTTATTTAACTTTATTCATTGATAGACAGCAAATCGATTCACTTATTAGCGAAACAGAAGCGAAAATAAACTCGTTATCATTTGCCCTGCATCCGCCGTTTCTGAAAAACGAAGTTGAAATGTTATTTGACGACGAGATTCAAAAAAACCCTATTCTATCAGGCTTAAACTTACTGAATCAAGACGGGAATACCATTTACTCTACAATTCCATATGATCGAAATATTTATATGAAGGATGAGTTTTTTCAAATCGCAAAGCAGACCAATAAGCCAGTTTCATCAGACCCTTATTACGAAAAAACGACAGGGAAACACCTTTTTTCTATCTATCATCCAATCATCGATGAAAATCGAAAGACGATCGGCTTTTTACTGGCATCTGTTGATATGGATTATATAAAAAACATGATTAATAGTCTAAATTCTGATATGTATATTCGGGTGAAGAACAGCAAAAATCAAACGATATTAACAAGTGGAGATGATTCGTTTTCAGACTTGAACGTCTCCCCTGTTGAGACAATCCTGAATAAATCAAATTGGAAGCTGGAAGCTTATCCAAAAGCGGTTAAGTCGTTTGCACTTGGCAAAAGTCTATTTTTATCCTTTTTAACGAGTTTTATCGCTCTTAATATCGTGTTTTTATTTGTGAAATATCTCATGCTTAAAAGAAGGACAAAGACAGAATTATCTCAAATCAAAGCGCAGAAGCTCGAATTGTTGAGCAGTCTGGCAGCCAGCACTGCTCATGAAATCAGAAATCCGTTAACAGGTATTCGGGGATTTATCCAGCTTCTAAAGAAAAAGCATCAATCAGATGATGACAGCTTTTATTTTTCAATCATTGAAAACGAAATCAACCGTATCAATCAAATCGTTACCGAGTTCCTTGTATTAGGCAAACCTACAGCCGTACAGGATAAAGTACATTCACTATTTGATATCATCAATGAGATTCTGCCTATTATTCATTCCGAAGCTAATTTGCATCGTTCAGATGTCTCACTGGAATTTGTACCGAATGAAGAAATTCACATTCGGGGCTCTAAGGATCAGATCAAACAAGTGATCTTGAATCTGGCAAAAAATGCATTTGAATCAATGAAAAATGGCGGTATTCTGCATATACAGGCTATAAAAAAAGACGATCACGCGATTTTACGGATCACAGATAACGGCGAGGGCATTCCGAAAGAAATGATCCAAGAAATTTTCCAGCCATTTGTTTCTCATAAGAAAAATGGCACAGGACTTGGCTTAATGGTCTGTAACCGTATTGTTGCTATGCATGGCGGAAAAATTGACATCTCAAGCGAGCTGAGTAAGGGAACAACGGTAACTGTCACCTTTCCGGCTGTATCCCCTGGTTAAGCAGTAAAATCAAGTGCTTACTTCACCGTAAGCACTTTCACTTTTTATAGGCAAGTGTTTAATGAGAAGGAATAGGATTTTATAATTAGTATTTTTGGAATAGATTAATTAGGTTGTCCAGTTCTTGACTTCGTTTTATCGTTTCATTTCCGGTATATCCTTGCCTTTTTGCTGTTTCAACCATTTCTTTTCGCTTTTCATCAATCGTCAACATTAATTTTGTAGTTTCCAAATTAACGTTCTCCCCTCTCGTTATTTAGATAAAACTTTAAATACCGGTAAATTAATGTCATGAAAACTTTACATAAGTATACCCTGTTTTTATTTACAATTTAATACCCAGATTCAAAGTTTTGTAAACAATTTTTATTCAATTTCCATAATGATTTTTGCTAAAAATACAGAAAAAACGCCTCACTGGGTTATGAGACGCTATACTTTTATTAATTATGCTAATTGCAAATTTCTTACGTATACTTTCTTAAAGCTTTTCAGCGCAGGATATTTATTAGGAGAAATGATTTATTTTCCTAAAAAGGCCTAACTCGCCAATTCGTTCGGCTGCTTCACGAAGACGCTGTTCGCTTGTCAACAGGCCGACTCGCACATAACCCTGTCCGTATGCGCCAAACCCTTCGCCAGGTGCAACGACAACTCCTGCTTTCTCCAATAATAGATCTGAAAATTCTACAGATGTATAGCCTTTTGGTACCGGGTGCCATACAAAAAAAGAGCCCGCAGGTGATTCCACATCCCAGCCTATCTCACGTACGGCTTTGACCCAAACATTTCTCCTTTTTTCATATAATTCGACGAGTTGATCCACACAGCTTTGTTCAGACAAAAGAGCCGTTACTGCCGCTTCTTGAACAGCACCAAAAAGACTGACATACATGTGATCCTGGTACAAATTGATTGCTTCGATCACAGAAGCATTCCCAACGGCAAAACCAACACGCCATCCAGCCATGTTATAAGTTTTTGACAAGGTATAGATCTCGATGCCGATATCTTTCGCTCCTTTTGTCTGCAAAAAGCTTATCGGCTTTTTATGATCGAATCCGATCGCACCGTAAGCAAAATCGTGAACAACACAGATGCTATTATCCTTTGCAGCTTTCACAGTCTCTTCGAAAAACGGTGCAGTTGCCGCTGCTCCGGTCGGATTGTTTGGGTAATTTAAATACATAAGCTTGGCGTCCTTCATTTTTTGTGAAGGAATTCGGCCATAATCAGGCAAAAAATTGTTTTCCGCTGTTAGCGGCATCATTTCCATCTCAGCTTTTGCCAAAGCGACTCCGGACATATAATCAGGGTACCCCGGATCAGGCACTAAAACTGTATCACCTGGATTCAGAAGGCATAAGGGCAATTCAACCAGCCCCCCCTTCCCGCCAAACAGTATAGCAACCTCCGTGTCTGGATCGAGAGTAACACCGTATTCTCTACTATAAAATTCACAAACGGCTTCTTTCAAGGCTTGGCTTCCACGAAATGAAGAGTACTTGTGATGTACAGGCTTCCGAACAGCTTCTTCCATTGCCTCGACAATATGCTGTGGAGTGGGCTGATCGGGATTTCCTTGCCCTAAATTAATGACATCAACACCTTCATTTATTTTTTTAGCCGCTTTCTGTACGAGTGCAGCAAAGAATTGATCAGGAAGCTGCTTTAAAAGGGTGGACTGTTCAAAATTCATTTTTCTGTCACCTACTATAAAAAATTCTTGAAATGATTCTAAGTTATCATTTATTGTATAAACAAAATGTAAAGCAATTTTCGGGAAGGAGCAAGATAAAATTGAAAATCGCATGTCTCCAATTTGATATTTCTTTTGGAAATCCCGCAGAAAATTATCAAAAAGCAGAAAGGTTTATTAAAAAAGCCAGCGATGCAGATGTGGTTATACTGCCTGAACTGTGGACAACGGGCTATGATTTATCAAGGCTTGATGAAATCGGCGATGAAAATGGCAAGTATACTAAACAGTGGCTGTCAGACATTGCCCGCACCTACGAAGTGAATATTGTCGCCGGTTCGGTAGCAGTGAAAAAAAATGACGGTATTTACAATACGATGTACATTGTCGGGAAAAACGGAGATATGTTAAGTGAATATAGCAAAGTCCACTTATTTAAATTAATGGACGAGCATCAATATTTAGCAGCAGGTTCGAAGGAAAACACATTTGCTTTGGAAGGCATTCAAGCTTGCGGAGTCATATGCTATGACATTCGATTTCCTGAATGGATCAGAAAGCACACAGAAAACGGGGCTTCTTTACTATTTGTTTCAGCCGAGTGGCCAGCTCCAAGGCTCGATCATTGGAAAGCCCTTCTAATAGCCAGAGCGATCGAGAACCAGTGTTTTGTCGCTGCATGCAACTGTTCCGGGAGCAACCCTGATAATCAATTTGCTGGCCACAGCATGATTATTGATCCGTGGGGGAAAATTATCGCCGAAGCTTCTGACGGTGAAGAAATCATTTCAGCGGAGCTTGAGCTTGGAATCAGCGAAAAGATTCGGGCGCAAATTCCGATCTTTTCCGACAGAAGAACAGAATTATACTAAGGCTAAAAAACAATTGACAAACATGTTACACCTTGGTACATTCTAAACAGTCGACAAAATAATATATTTCTCTTATCGAGAGTCGGGCGAGGGATTGGCCTTTTGACCCCGACAGCAACCGACCGTAATTCCATTGCGAAATGGGGCGCAGCATGATTCAAGCGCCTATGCAGGGCACGGTGCTAATTCCATCAGACTTATTTCTGAGAGATAAGAGAGGCAAACCTGTTATTTTACTTGCAAAGCCTCTTTCTCAGAATGGGAAAGAGGCTTTTATATGTTTACTGGAGGGAGAAACGTACTATGGCAACTACAAAAACACCTGCGTATGAAACGCTTACTGTGAGTTCCGGCGCAGCACTCGCCGTCAAGCTTGGACTTTTTTCAGGAAAAAGCACAATTACCTGTCAAGAAATCGGAAACAGAAATCGAAACCGGGTTTTTCGAGTGAGAGATCAAGAAAATAATAGAAGCATTATTATTAAACAGGTTGTCCCATTCGGCCAACTTTTCGGCGAAAGCTTGCCGTTACGAGCAAACAGAGCCAGAATCGAAAGCAGTGCATTGATTCGGCAGGCAGAGCATGTCCCGCACCTCGTTCCGAAAATTTATTATTCGGATACCACACTTGCCGTAATCGTGATGGAGGATTTATCCCACTTATCCATATTGCGAAAGGGGCTGATTGAAGGCAAAACCTATCCGCTCTTCTCAGAGCACGTTGGAGAATTTCTTGGGAAGACGCTATTCTACAATTCGGCTTATTTTCTTGATCCGCAAGTCAAAAATGAATTGGAGAAGCAATTTTCGAATCCCGATCTGTGCGCAATTACCGAAAAACTATTGTTTACTGACCCCTTTTTCGCTAGTAATTCGAATGAATTTGAAGAAGAACTGCGAACCATTGTTAAAGGTTTTCGGGATGACTCCTCGCTTCTTGATGAAGCATCTAAACTAAGGAATACATTTACTAGTAAAACAGAATCTCTTATCCATGGAGATCTACATACTGGAAGCATTTTTTCTAATCAACATGTAACGAAAATTATCGATCCTGAATTTGCTTTTTTCGGACCGATCGGTTTTGATATCGGAAAAATTATTGCTGATTTGTTGATCCATACAATGTCTCATGATGATGAGAAAAGCTCACTGTTACATCACATTATTACTGTGTGGACCGTTTTCAGCAATACATTTAAAGAGGCTTTCCGCAAAGACTGCCGCGAGCTGTATAAAACGAAAATCAATATTCAAGATCTGTTATACCAAATTTTTGCAGACGCAGCTGGCTTTGCCGGATGTGAATTAATCCGCTACTCAATTGGAGCCGCTCAAGATTCTGATATAAATCCAGTCCCAATTGTCAATCGAATCGAAAGAAAATCCTTGGCCATTCGTTTTGGACTGCTACTCATTAAAGAACGTGAAAATTTACAAGATGCAGAAGGCATGATAACTTTGCTCACCCAGTTAGAACACGAGTGATGCTTCTTACTCTGCAATAAAGTTCATCTTTAATCAGTGGGATAAGTATTTAGCCTTTACACATGACATCCAACACTGATTGTTAAATGATCTGATCCAAAATTTACTGGCAGATAATCCCCACCTGCTTCAAAAGTTAAGGTGGGAGTCTTCTTGCCCGTTCCTGCAGGATAAAAATAAGGACGTTTCCGAGTCTCACTTGTTTAGGCAGAGCCCATCACATCTAGTATTTTTCAGCCTAGAATTTGATCGTATATCCATTATAGAAAAGCTATGCATCGTATTTTTGCATATGCATTTGGATAATCATATCCTTTTGTTCAATTGTAAGAACGTGTAACTTACTTAATAAGATAGCATAGCCTGCTATTTTGGATGGTCTTCCTGTTTTCATATAGACCCTCCTTTTTCACAAGACCAACTTTTTTGACTTAATTAAATAATATGTCTTGCGTAAAAAAACGGAACATGCCATTTGAATTATTTTTCCTTAAACAAAATGTTTTCATGCTTTAGCAATATCGCTTTTTGATCTGTTTTTTGGCCGGCGTACCCGGTAAGAGACGAATTTTTTCCGATCACCCGGTGGCAAGGAACAAACACAGGTAGCTGATTGCATTTGTTTGCTTGGCCGATTGCTCTCACGGCAGCCGGCTTGCCAATTTGCAGAGCAATATCCGAGTAGCTTCTGGATTCACCGTAAGGGATTAAGCTGAGAGCCTCCCATACGTTTTCTTGAAATGGCGTTCCTTTTTGTTTGATAGGCACTGTAAAATTTGTACGTATCCCATCAAAGTACTCCTGCAACTGGAAAATCGCTTGTTGTAAAAGCTCCGTTTCCTTAAAGCGTATCTCTATACCTTTGTTTAGCAGCTTATCAAGCTGGGCTTGATCCAACAGCAAATGACTGATATACCCGTCAGTTTCAAGGATCGATACTTGTCCAATCGGAAGATCAACTTTCATTCCATAGATCACTTGATACTCTCCTCTTCGACTTTTTGCCTGATCGGCAAGGTTAAATAGAAGCTTGTTCCTTTTCCTTCTTCACTTTCTACTTCTATTTTCCCTTGATGCTCTTTCATAATCTTATAGCTGACCATAAGACCAAGTCCTGTCCCTCTTTCCTTCGTTGTATAAAAGGGTTCTCCCAATCGCTTTAATTTATCTTCACTGATTCCGCTGCCTTCATCCGTCATAGAAATACATATATGATGATCATCAACAGACTTAATCGCCACGTATATATTTCCACCAGAAGGCATGACTTCAATCGCATTTTTTAAAATATTTATAAAGACCTGTTTTAATTGATTTGGTTCGCAGTATATGTCGGCGATCTCTTCATAGACGTCAAGATGGATTTGTACATTGCTCATGTTTGCTTGGGCATGCAGGAGTTCAATTGTATCTCTCATAATTTGCGTTACGTTTCGTTCTTCATACATAATGGCCTGGGGCTTAGCAAGAATTAGGAATTCCGTAATGATAGATTCGATTCGTTTCAGCTCAGAGGTGATGACGTTAAAATATAGTGTATAGTCCCCTTCGATACTGCTTTTCAACAGCTGGATAAATCCTTTTAAAGCAGTCATCGGATTCCTTATTTCATGAGCGATGCCTGCAGCCAGCTCGCCAACAACGTGCAGCGTATCCGACTTCCTCAGCCGCTCCTCAAGCTCTTTTCTTTCAGTAATATCCCTGAATAAGGCAAGATTCATATTATGAATAATGTTTCTCTTATAGGAAAATTCCAATATCTGATCTTCCTCTTGCTTTAAAATGATCGGAAGCTCGTTATTCTTCTCGCTGAGCGATATGACCCGATCTGCCGATGCAGCGTGCTCAACCTCGTATTTTGAGATTAAATCAGTAATTCTGGATTCCTTTATCTTTTGCAGCGGAAGATTTAAAATTTCACCCGCGACAGGATTGGCATCGATAATTTCATTATTATTGTTAAAAAGCAAAAAGCCATCCATTGCACCATTGAACACTTTTCTGAATTTCAGTTCATTTTCTCTTAGTTCCTTTTCCATCCTTTTACGGTCGCTTACATTTCGCAGAACGGTTAAGTGATGATCTTCAAATATTATTTTTTTCGACGTAAATTCGAGTTCTTTGTATTGCCCATTTGGCATATAAAATTGAAGCTCAGCCCTTAACTCGTTTTTTTGCTTGTATTGCTTTAAAACCGTTTCGAATTTGGGGTCGTTTTTGTCGATAAAGTCTAGAAACTTGCTCTGTAAAAGCTGTTCCATCGGAAGTTCAAAAATTTTACAAGCAGAAGCGTTAGCTTCAATAATTTGTCCATTATTTTTCCAAATAATTATCGCATCCATCGCATTTTGAAATACTTCTCGAAAGCGTTCCTCGCTTTTTAAGAGCTGAATTTCCATGTTCCTTTTTTCCGTTATATCTCTCATAATCGACATATAAAAACCGCTGATAATATTTGAGGTAATAGTGAATTCAAACAGCTTTTGATCACCGGAAATAAGAGTAACCGGCAGCTCTCCTTTTGCGCGTCCCTTCGCATCTAGCGTTTCCCATATTTTTTTTAATTTTTTCTTAAATGGCTCTCTTATAAAAAGATCAAGTTTCAGCTTTGACAATTCCTTCTTGTCAATTTGAAAGCTTTGACAAAACGAACGATTTGCATCAATAAAATTTCCTTGCTTGTCAAAGATAACAATTCCATCAACAGCGCGTAAAAATAAATCCTTAAATAGCTGTTCATTAATAGACCTCTCGCGCTCAAGAATCTTTTTTGAAGAAATATCCCGCAAAGATGCAAATGACCATTCCTCACCGTCAATTTTTTTCAATAGCATTTCAAGATGCTTTGTCGTTCCGTTATCCAGTTTTACACAAACATCCTTTTTTATATGTCCTTTCTCATTAAAGCGCTTTAAATCCAGCTTACTTTTAGAAAGGCTGGGCAGAAAATCGTAGATAGACCTGTTAATCAGCTTGTCTTTTTTTATCTGCATCAATTGAGAGGCAGCTTCATTGGCGTGAATAATAGTTAGCTTATGATCGAACATAAACATCGCATCCCAAGCATGTTCAAACATAATCCGCTGCATTGCCAATTGTTCTTTTAGACTTTTATTCTCAGCGCTTTTTTTTGCAAGCTCTTCTTTTAATTTTAAGGAATCATTATAGTCAAGTGTTTCATTCATCCACTTTACACTCCCTCTTCTTTACCTATCCTCCCTTTAATTCTACAATAACCAGCAACTTCCTTCACAGTTTCTGAACAATTGAAACATTTCATCCACCTAAAATTCGTTAGTTTACGATAACTTTCTTTACTTTTCTTTTAAAACAAAGTAACATTTCCTGGTTTTCCATTTAAAAAAAGAACCGACTCCCTTTATCATTCACTAGATATGAGGGAATAAGGTTTGATCATATTCTCGAAAAAGGTGGTTATGATGGAGAAAAACAGAGAACCCTACTTTGACAATGCAAAATTCCTTCTCGTCTTTCTTGTCGTTTTTGGACATATTATACAATCTTATATAAGCAGCAATGAATTCATGCTTAACATCTATAAATTTGTTTATACCTTTCATATGCCGGCGTTCATACTCGTTTCTGGCTATTTTTCAAAAGGGTTTAATCGTCACGGGTATATAAAAAAAATTACGTACAAACTCATTTTCCCATATTTAATTTTTCAAGCCATCTATACAATTTACAACCATTTCATCCAAGACTCAAAAATCAAATTAAATCCTTTTGATCCCGAGTGGTCGCTCTGGTTTTTAATCAGCTTATTTTGCTGGAACTTGCTTTTGTTTCTTTTTACAAAAATCCCGCCAAAGCTGGCATTCACTGTATCATTAGTGATAGCTCTGACTGTAGGTTATGTTGATTTCGTCAATCATGTTTTAAGCTTATCTAGGACACTCGTGTTTTTCCCAATCTTTTTAGCTGGGTATTATCTAAAGAAAGAACACTTCGATAAAATTCGTACCATGAAATCGAAGCTCACTTCTATCGCAATGCTCACAGTCGTTTTTATTTGCTGCTTATTGATACAGTTTGATTATACTTGGCTGTTTGGCTCAAAACCGTATTCATATTTCGGTGAACCAGGCGTTATTAGCCTGGTTGAGCGGCTAGGGTTTTACTGTTTAACTTTCGTTGCGACATTCAGCTTTCTTGCTATCATTCCCGAGAAAAAATATTTCTTTACTCGGTGGGGCACACGAACCCTATATGTATACCTGCTTCATGGCTTTGCGATTAAATTTTTTCGCCACAGCAGCACGATGGAATGGCTCCATAATTACGAAAGCTTGTTGATGGTTACCTTACTTGCAGCTGTACTTACATGCTTCTTGTCAACAACATTCGTGAAAAAATTGGCTGAGCCAGTCATTGAGTTAAAATAATTTCTACAAAAAACGGCCGGAATTACCGGCCGTTTTGTTTATCCTTACAATCGCTCTTTTTCTTATCCTTCAGCTTCCCTACTTGAATCAACTCAAAAAACTTTCCTGCATGAACATCTCCCAGTTCATGGGAATATTCTTCCTCGAGAATTTTGGGATTCATTTTTTTCTTATGGTTTTCAATGTCTTTGCTTTTATGATTTTTGCCCATGTTACTCCCCTTGTCTGCCGTGTTTTGAGTTTCGGTTTGCAGGATTGGTTTCATGGTGAACTTGAGTCAAATACGAATCTTTCCCCATACTTTCTTTCGGCGTTTGATTATTTTTTAATGCTTCATCTCTTGCTGCTTTTCTCTTCAATGTGCTTCCTCCCTTTTGTAGTTGTTTGTTTCTTTTGAAAATGCATTGGTCTCCTCCTCTTTCTCATAGGTTCACCATTTTTACTGCCTTTCACTTCTATAAAGAAATGGAAAAAACACTGAATTCCATCAGTGTTTTTCCGTGAACAATGCTTTTCCTTTTTTTACAACGTAGGAGCTTCCGCCCTTTTTAGAAACATCTTGAACCATCATCGTAACCAAAAGGTCTTCATTTTTATAATCATAGGCTACAAACCAGCCGTTTTCTTTCCCGTTTTCGTCATCCTGGCTTGCTTTTAATTCCGCCGTTCCAGTTTTCCCTGCTATCGTCAGTTTTTTATTAACGGGTTTATAAGCTGAACCACGCGGATCCTCGACTACTCCTTTTAAGCCTTCAGTAATATATGAAGCCCCGTCCTTAGAAACGACTCCTTCATGCCAAGCATTTGGACTTTGGCCTTCTTTTTTCAGCAAATAAGGTTTAATCATATTTCCTTCATTAACAAATGAAGTATAAGCAGCAGCCAGGTGAATCGGTGACATTAGCATTTGCCCTTGCCCGTATCCGCTATCCGCAAGCATGATCTCATTTTTAATTCCTTCGTTGGCTATCGTAGACTTTTGTGTCGTAAATTCATAGCCAAGCTCTTCTTCAAAACCAAAGGATTTCAGCCCTTCAACAAATTGATCGGTTCCTGTATCTAAAGCAGTTTGCGCAAAATAAATATTGTCGGATGTTATCAAAGCATTGACAAGATTCACTTGATTCAAAGCGTCTGATACCCTTGTAACACGGTATCCGCCCCATGATGAATCTTTTTGCCACTGTTTGCCGTTTATCGACTTAGCCTCCTGCGGATTTAGCTTTCCTGAGGCAATCCCGATTGCTGCTGTGATCGGTTTAATTGTCGATCCAGGAGCATATGTTTTATTAAATTTGGCTGAAAAAGGCATATCAGGGTTTTGGATCAGTCGGTCCCACTCATCAGGAGCCCACCCAAAAAGAAAACCATTTGGATCATAGGACGGTGTACTTGCAAGAGCAAGCGTTTCACCTGTTTTTGGTTCAAGTACAACCGCTGCACCCGTATCGCCCTTTAGTTGCTCATATGCTTCGGTTTGTTTATCAATATCGATCGTTAATTGGATGTCCTTTCCGTCCTCTTTGCCTGAAGATGCGATCATTTCATTAGATTCGGGAATTTTGATCGTCCAGCCTGTTTTACCCCGAAGATCTTTTTCGTACAAGCTTTCTAAACCAACAACACCAATTAATGATGAAGGACTATAACCTTCTTTCTCTTTTTCAGCCAGCTCTTCATTCGTAATTCCTCGTATGTAGCCTGTTAATTGTGCAGCTTGTTCTCCATATGGATAATATCTTGACTCTGTCTCTTTTTTCATTACCCCAGGCAATTGTGTCAGTTTTTCCACAAGCCCTGCCTGATCAGGTTTTAGTTTTTTTATCGGAACGTATGAATCGTCGGTTACCCAATTCGCTGCAAGAAGGGTTTCAATACTTTCACTGGTCATTTTGAGCTCTTTGCTTAACTCGGTAATCACTTTTTCTTTTTCGGAACCCAATTGTCCCGGGACGACGCCGATTTCATTTACTGTTGCATTGATCGCGAGCGGCTGCCCATTCCGGTCAAAAATTTGGCCGCGTTTCGGTTCATTCGCCGCGATTTGAATTGTTTCGCCTTCATTAAGCTGGGAGAACAGGAAGGAAGGATTCCAATTGAGCTTCCATTGATTTTTGTCGTCAGTTTTTTCTTGTACTAATTCAGCTTCGCCTTGAAAAGAAACAGGTCCCGCTATTGTGTTCATTGATACTTCATAAGGAATTTTTTCTGTCGTCCCTTGCTTGCCTTGCTTTTCCTCGTCTTCCTGCTTTGCTATTTTTACTTTTAGATCTTTTGCACCTATATCTTCATAAATCTTTTCATATCTTTCGACAAACTGATCCTTTGAAATGGACTTTTGTGCATTTGCTGATAGCTTTCCGTACATATTGGAAAATTCCTGTTTATTCCATTGATTAACAAACTCCTCCATGCTTTGATCAGGTGTCTGTTCGTTTGTACATCCATTTGACAGCAACAATCCCATTATAAGTAATAGCAGTAAATTGAGCTTTCGCATGACATCTTCCCCTTTTGTCTCTTTCGTCTAATTAACTATCCGATAATCACCCGTTCCTTAGGATAATGATAATCGGCTTCGACTACTTTCCTTCCAATCAAATACAACATTGTTAAGATACCAATTCTTCCAATAAACATGATAATCATCAGCACACATTTTCCGAAAGGAGTTAAATCAGGCGTAATTCCGATTGATAAACCAGTTGTACCAAAGGCTGAGCATACTTCAAATAGAACGGCGACGAATGAATGCTTCTCTGTAATTGTCAAAAGAAGTGTAGAAGCAAAAACGAGCAGTATCGCCATCATTGTAACGACTAACGATTTTAACAGGTCTTCCTGATAAAGCTCCCGTTTGAAAATTTTAACAGATTTGTTCCCTCTTGCAAAATGAAACAACGCCAGCAAATTAAGAGCAAACGTCGTTGTCCTTATACCGCCTCCAACAGAACTGGGAGATGCACCGACAAACATTAAGGCACAGATAAATAGCAGTGTTTGTTCCGAAAATTGGCTGATATCAATCGTCGTAAGCCCTCCGCTCCTCGTTGCAACGGATTGAAATAACGAATAAAAAAGGATTTCATGCCATGACATTCCTGAAAATGAGAATCGTGCTTCCAAGGCAAATATCCCCATTGCGCCGCCGGTAACTAAGAAAAAAAACGTAATGGTTGTCAACTTCGAAAAAAGGCTAAAGCGAGTTCTTTGATTCCTTGAAAACAAAAAATTCTTCACTTCAACTAAAACAGGAAAACCAATGGCACCCAAAATAATCAAAATCATGGTAATCAACTGGACAAAATAGTCATCTTTAAAAGGAACCATCGAGTCACCGGTAATATCAAATCCTCCATTGGTAGTTGCACTAATACTCGCGAAGAAGCCGTGTAAAAAAGCCTCCTTCGCATCATAGTAGGTCAAAAAATAAAGACTAAGGATCAGGCCGCCAATAAATTCAATTAATAGGATGAGCATTAATACCTGTTTTATCAATTTTACGATCCCAGATAAATGGGATTGATTATGCTCGGCCATAATAAGCATTCGTTCTTTCAGGCCAATTCGCTTTCCGACTATGATCCAGACTAAGGTACCTAGCGTCATAATACCAATTCCGCCCAACTGCAGCACTAGGGCTAAAATAAAGTACCCCGCTGTGCTAAAGGTTTCGGCTGTATTTACTACTGTTAAGCCGGTCACACTTACCGCACTTACCGCAGTAAACAGTCCGTCAACAAATGACCATTGAACGCCTCCCTTATGTGCAACAGGCAAACTGAGTAAAACGACTGAAATCGTAATAGCCAGAACATAATAAAGGGCGATTAATTGAAAAGGTGTTAATATCTTCAGGATTTTTTGCAACTTTATTTTCATGAGAGTCCTCACTTTGGAATTAAATACAAACTACAGTATATAGAAAATCTTGTCGTTTTAAAAGTCTAATTCACTTGATTAACTATTCCAGTACGCAAAAAGAAGCATCTCTTCGGCAAGAGATGCTCCCATAGTTACTTTATCACAAATTAGTTCATCCAACGATCAGCTCGGATGAGTGTACGAAAGCTAAATATTAAACGCTCTCTTCACTGTACATCCCATGAACACTTATTATTTTGCTTCCAGCCGGCTGATTCGTTCGTTCAGATCAGGGTGAGTTGAGAAAATGGATGATTTTCTCCTGCCATTGATTTTTAAAGTCGCCACAGATGCTTGCTCTTCTTCTCTTACACGGGATGAGTAGTGTTGCAAAGAACGAAGTGCATGAATCATTTTGTCTTTGCCTGCCAAATCGGCTCCTCCTCTGTCCGCATGAAATTCGCGATGGCGAGAGTAAGCAAAAACAACAAGGCTTCCTAAAATTGAAAAGACAATTTGGAAGATGATCACTGCAATAAAATGAACAATTGGAGCTAGATCTTCCCTTACGAATCTTGAAGCGATCCAAGCAGCAACTCTGGCGAAGAAGACGACAAACGTATTGACCAGCCCTTGCAGAAGGGTCATCGTAACCATGTCGCCGTTGGCAATATGTGCTACCTCATGAGCCAGAACCCCTTCGACCGCATCATCGTCCATTTCATTTAGAAGACCTGCAGAAACGGCTACTAACGATTTGTTTTTCGAAGGGCCGGTTGCAAAGGCGTTAACCTCAGGTGACTGATAAATACCTACTTCAGGCATTTTAGTAATGCCCGCCGCGCGAGCAAGCCTGTGCACCCGCTCAACCAAGCGTTCTTCTTCAAGCGACAGCGATTGTTTTGCCGGGTTGAGTACCCGTACACCCATCATCATTTTCGCCATCCAGCGAGACATTGCCAAGGATATAAACGATCCCGTAAAGCCGACGATCGCACTAAACACAAGCAGATAGACAAGGTTGATGCCGCCGCCTGCTGTGAAGTATCCATTGACTCCTGTTGCGGAACTTACAATTGTCAACACAATGCCAATCGTTGTGATAACAAGTATATTAGACAACAAAAAGAAAAAGATTCTTTTTCCCATTTTTACCCTCCATGTTATAATAAGATCAAATGAACTTATATAGAAAATTATATAAGAATCATTTAAAATTGCAAGAAATATCACTTATAAAGACAAGCTTTATCCCAAAAATCAACGAAGAAAGCTGATACAGAGGTGAGTTATGAAACTCCACAACTTAAACCGAATGGAAATGGTTAAGCTATTACATTCGCTAAAGGGCGAAATCGATGAGAAACCTTTAGAAATAATCAGTAAGTCAGAAAGAAGCAAGCACGACACAGTCGTCCCTCTTTTTTTGATGAGGTATGAAAAACGAAAACAAAAAAAGGATTACGGCTTTTCAACAAATGAAATTGTTGAATTAGGAAATTTATGTGAGCTGACATCCTTAAAGCCTTCAGCCATTCAAAATTGGATTAAACGAGATATAAAAGATTTAATCGGCCATCCAGAGCTCGGCAAAAAATATTCTGTCGATCAAGTGGTGATTCTTTTAATTGTACGAGACTTAAAGTCCATTTATGACTTTGACACGATCAGAAACATTTTAAAGCTGCTTTTTAACAACATTGATGACCGGTCTGACGATGTCGTCAGCCCTATCGATTTTTACGAGGGCTGCGCCCGGCTTTTATCCATTATGCTGTCTGAAGAAAAAAATTATTCACTGAAAGATAACGAAATCACGATTATACTAAAAAAAGAAGCAGAGCAGCTTGCTGGTTTATTTCCACATCTAAACAATGAAGACTGGGAAATGGTGAAGGAATTAACAGCTGCTACTGTTCTTTCGATTCTATGCTTTCATTTGCAGGTATCCGCCCAATCCATTGTCCAGCATGCACTTTCTGATCGGCCAATGTAAAAAAGTAAGCGTTCAAATTACGGGCATATGTCCGGTTTTTTTGAATGCAAAGTTTTATATCCCTCAACAATTGCCAGCATAAAAATTAGGAGGCAGCCAACACTATACATGCAGCAATTTTTATATAAAGGGGGGTAAAAAAACATGGCACGAAGAAATAAATTACTTGTTCCGGCAGCCGAACAAATTCTTGATCAATATAAATTTGAAATCGCAGAAGAATTCGGAGTTCAATTGGGGTCAGACACTGTGTCACGGGCCAATGGATCTGTCGGGGGAGAAATCACCAAACGTTTGGTTCAACAAGCACAAGCTCAATTAAATGGAAATACAAAATAACCATAGATTAATCGCCGGGATTTCTCGGCGGTTTTTTTTCAGAGTGCTGTTTATTTCTCTTATCGCTCTCTTCTCTCTCCTCTCTTCTCTCTCTCTTTTTGTCATATTTGGATAGAAAAAATTCGTCATTATCCTTCCACTTTTTTTTCGAATAATAACTCTCGTCCTTATTTTCTTCATGTTCATTTTTACGATCATGTAAATCGTTCTTTCTGTCTTCTTTCTCATTTTTGTGAATTTCATCTTTATTATCGTTTTTATTAGTTTTGTCTTCATTATCATCTTTTTCATCGTTTTTATTAGTTTCGTTTTCATTGTCATCTTTTTCGCCTGACCAGCTCTCGTTTTCCTCTTCATCATTTTGCTGATCTTTGTCTGATGGTTTTTCAGGTACATTTTCTGGATTCCCATCTTCTGATTTCTCAGTTTCGTCTTCAGCTGGTACATTGTCGGAAGTTTGGTCTTTTTCGGCGTCATTTGGGATGTTTTCGTTGCGATCTTCCTGCTCTGAAGTTTCTTTATCTGTGTCTATTCCTGGAGTTTTCGAGGATTCCTTTTCTTCAGAATCATTCGAAAGGTTATCGTCGCTTTTTGAATCCGGTTCTTTTTCAAGGACCTTTGATTGCTCTTCGCCTTCAAGGTATTTCCCTGTAGAAACGCCTTGTTCTTTCGCTTTTTTTCTAGTATCTAAATCAGATTTCAGGGTTCTCATCTTATAGTCTTTTTTTCTGTAGTTCGTTGAAATTTCATCTATTCGGTTGTTTACATCTGTTTGATATGTATTCTGTGTATCATTTTCAAAAACTGTTGAAATAAGAATTTCTTGATTTTTTACAAGATAATGGGATTTGGAGCTGTTCGCAATAATCTCGTCTACCACTTTTCTTACGTCCTTTTTTCTCCAATCATTCATCCCATTTAATAAGTTTTCACCTTCGGCATTTAACGCACTGATTGACAGCACTTGACATTTACTGTCCAACGTCAACTCAAAGCTGGGGTTAATATCAATCGTCATATAAGCATACGCCTTATTATCAGCGAACATCGGTAAAATTGTAAAAACAAACAACACAATGGCCGCTATTGAAATAACGCCTGACTGAACAGGGCGAAGCCGGAGCAAATCAAAAAAGCCGGCACGCCTTCTATCTACCCTTGTTTCCGGCATAAATGTGATTTCCTCGCCAATTTCACAAATACTTTCATGCTGTTTAGTTTTTAAAAATTGTCCGTCAGGGGTAAGCAACGTGACAATTCCTCCCGATTTTTCAACAACGATTCCTTTTTTCATGAATGAAGCACCCCTTTTAAATACTCTCTCAGGTATACATAGTTTCCAGATAAAATAATAAACATGGCAATGATATATTTTCTGTTTCGTTCGATTGTTTTTCTGCTAACTTCAACAAGCTTTTCAAGCTGTTTGACAGGCAGTTGTTTTTTTTCTGTAAGTATGGCTTTTAAATCTTCATTTTCATTTAAAATAACAGCTACTTTAATCGCATTCTGACGTGCATCGGCATGTTTAGGCGACTGTTTAATCAGTTCTTTAAAGGTCAGCCCATATTCATTAAGTTCTTTCGTAAAATGCAGAATTTCTTCTTTTCGTGACTCTTGTTCACTTAAACGATGATATTCATCAATAGAAAGGCTTGCCTCTACTTTGCTTTGGGAAGATTCCAAATCATCTCCCTCTTGCAAGTCCATATAGATGTTTTGTGCATTTTTTGCTTCTTTTCGAATATAATCAATCACTTTTCGTTTAATAATCAATTCTGCAAATGCCAGCAGAGAATTCCCTTTTTCAGAGGAATATTTTTCTATCGCTTCATTAAAGGCAATTAAGCCTATGCTAAATTCATCATCTTTTTCGTCTATATATCGTTTACAAACGGAAGAAACAGTTTTAGCCACAAATGGCTTATACTGATGAATCAAATCATTTCTAAGCTCAAGGTCTCCCTTTTGGATAATGTTGATTGACTCCTCTAACGTTTGTTTTTTGCTTGTCCTTAATAAAAGGCTAAACACTGGTTTCACCTCAGTTCCTCCCTGTTCACCCATTAATAATAGCTAATTTAACAGGGATTCGCAAAGGAAGAAAAGTGAAAATCAATGTTTTAGACGGATTGTAACAACCCGCTATTTTATATCTATTAGAAAAATACGTGGAAGTGCGCGGTTATAAGGGGGTTCATAGTGTGAATTTGTAATACATCTGTTAACAAACTGAAATGTTGTTTCACTTACAAAAAAAAGGCTCCAATAAGGAGACCTTTTGCTTAGCCTTGATTCATTTTTCTTATTTTATCTTCTGATTCTATCTGATTCGGCTTAGAGAGAAACCATCCGCCCACTGCAATTCCAGCCAGAACGATCCAGAAAATGAGATTAAACAGGCCGCCATGGATAAATTCATGAGATATCACGTGAATGTCCTCATGACCCAGTGTAAACAAAGCAAGCTTTACGCCTACCCATCCGACGATTAAAAACGCCGCTGTTTCTAAGCTTGGACGACTCTTCAACAGATTGACAAACATTGTGGCAGCAAACCTCATAATAACAACCCCGATTAATCCGCCGGCAAGAATAACAGCAAATTGTCCGCCGTCCATACCGCCAATTTCTGGTAAATTTGTTGCCGGAAGTGTTACGGCAAGCGCGACTGCTGCAAGTATGCTGTCAACAGCAAAAGCAATGTCCGCCAATTCGACTTTTAAAACAGTTGCCCAAAAGCCGCTTTGCTTCGTTTTCATTTCGTGCTCATCTTTTTTGAATACAAATTTTCTCAGCACATGATTGACAGCGATATACATGAGATAAATCGCTCCAATTGCTTGTACCTGCCAAACATTCACTAGGAAAGAAATTGCAAACAAAGCTCCAAATCGAAGAATTAATGCACCTGCTAAACCATAAAATAGAGCTTTTTTCCGCTGTTCATCAGGCAAGTGCTTAACCATTACTGCCATGACAAGGGCATTATCAGCAGCCAAAATCCCTTCCAATGCAATAAGCACCAGCAGTACCCAACCGTATTCTAATAATAATGATACATCCAACTGTTTCTTCCTCCTTAGTTTTTTCTTCTTCCATTTCCTAATAATGGCAGAAAATGAAAAAGACCTCTGCCATTATTAGGCAAAGGTCTTGCTAAACATGGTTAGAAAATCATGTCAACAAAGCCGATGAAATTAAATTTCATGAATTGACGACTTTGTTTCCGAAAAAACTTCCGGACGCTACTCCCCTTTGGAGAAAGAAGTATTCTTTTATAGACTAATCTTATTATGATTTGATCAGGTTGTCAACGTTTTTTTGAACCAAAACTTTCTACTCATGAAATCAGTACTCTTAAAAAAAACTATAAAAAAAGGAGGAGGAAAAATCATGCATACGATGTGGAAAGGATCGATCAGCTTCGGTTTAGTAAACATTCCGATAAAACTCTTTTCAGCAACGGAAGATAAGGATATAAAGCTCAGAACTCTTCATACTGCATGTCGTGCCCCTATTAAATACGAAAAAGTCTGTACAAATTGCAATCAAGAGGTCTCTCCGAAAGAAATTACAAAAGGGTATGAATACGTCAAAGGAAAATATGCGATTTTTTCAGAAGATGAGCTCGCTGAGTTAAAAGAAAAAAATGAAGAAAAAGCGGTAGAAATTGTTGATTTTGTCAAATTAGAAGAAATTGATCCGATCTATTTCAATCGATCCTATTACATGGGGCCGGGTGAAAACGGAGCTAAAGCATACAGCCTTCTGCGTGAAGCGCTACGGAAAACGGGAAAAATCGGAGTAGCCCATATTACCATACGTTCCAAAAAACAACTCGCAATATTAAGAGTGTTGGAAAATTCTCTTTTAATGGAAACCATTCATTATCCTGATGAAATCAGGCAAGCAGACCACGTCCCTGCCGTACCCGAAAATATTGAGATCAATGAAAAAGAGCTTCAAACGGCCATTAAGTTAATTGATGAATTGACGATTCCATTTGACCCTGAACAATATGAGGACACGTATCGTGTAGCGTTTTTGGAAAAAATCAAAGAAAAACTGCAAAAAGAAGATCCAGTCTCGCCTACTGCCACTCCGAAGGAAGATGTAGTTGACTTGGTCAGTGCCTTGCAAGCCAGCATAGAGCGTACAAAAACAGGTTCAACAAGACCGAAAAAACCTGTACCTCTTCATCAAAATGCCGAAAAGAAAAAACAAAAAACGACTCGAAAAAAAGCTACCGGAGCACAGTAAAACTTATGATTACAATGCAGCCTACTTTGATAGATACTGTCCCAACCGGGGAGAGCTGGCAATATGAAGTGAAATATGATGGATTTCGCGCCTTGTTCTATCTTTCTCGAGAAAAAATATCCCTGACAAGCAGGAACGGGCGATCATTAGATCTATACTTCCCTGAGCTTCTCTTGTTTGCGTCAGAGATCATCAATTCGTTTGACGATTCGCTTCCAGTTATGCTTGATGGCGAAATTACAGCTTTGGAAAATCCCAATAAATCCAATTTTGAATATGTTCAGCAACGTGGAAGAATGAAAAATTCCGAAATGATAAATTCCGCAGCTGACCGACGTCCAGTCGTTTTTTTGGCGTTCGATCTTTTACGTCTAGGAGAAGAAGACCTTTCTTCTTCGCCGCTGAAAATGAGGAAACAAAAGCTGAAGGAATGGGGAAAGCAACATAAGCTTCCTGTAGAGCCATCAATTGATGACAAAAAAGCGATTCAATTAATTCCTCCCTTTGAAAATAAAGAGCTGATATGGGACCACGTCATATTGAATGATGGAGAAGGCATTGTTGCTAAAAAGAAAAACAGTGAGTGGAAAAAAGGCAAAACGACCGACTGGATGAAAATAAAAAACTATAAGACAGCTGATGTTTTTATCAAAAGTTACAATCCCGCTAATCATTATATAGACGTAGCTGTCATAGATGATCACGGAAACTCTCTAACAGTTGCGCAGCTATATCATGGATTGTCTGCAGATGAACGTAATGCAATATTGACGATCATGAAACAAAACGGCACTCTCACAGGGTCAGGAACTTATATGATTCATCCATCCATTTGCTTGACTGTAAAGTATTTGTCCTATACGAACGGCGTATTGCGTGAGCCATCCTTCCTTTCATTTCAGCTGAAAAAAAGCTATGAGGAATGTACAATACAACAGTTGATTCTATCAACAAAATCGTTGCATCCTTCTGTAAAATTTACAAATTTGGATAAACCGATTTTCCCGAAAAAATCACTAAATAAGTCGGACTATTTAACCTATCTTATGCAGATCAGTGACGTTTTCTTGCCTTTTTTAAAGGACCGGGCGTTAACGGTTATTCGTTATCCGCACGGACCAGCTGGCGAATCTTTTTATCAGAAAAACAAACCTGAATATACACCGGATTTTATACACACGGCTCCTTCTAATTCACATGACTATATTCTTTGCCAGGATTATTCTTCGCTTCTTTGGCTTGGAAATCAGCTTGCTTTGGAATTTCACGTGCCCTTTCAAACCATTGATACGAACAATCCTGTTGAAATCGTATTTGACTTGGATCCTCCGTCTGCAAACGATTTTGAATTGGCTATCGAATGCGCGATTGAACTGAACCGTTTTCTACTTTCTCTCGGAATTCATTCGTTTCCGAAGCTATCTGGAAACAAGGGACTTCAGCTTTACATCCCCATATCTAAGGATTCGTTTTCGTATGAGGAAACAAGAAAGTTTACAGCGTTTACGGCAGATTATTGCATAGCATCCTTTCCGCATTTATTCACTACTGAAAGATTAATTAAAAATCGGCAGAATCTATTGTATTTAGATTATTTGCAGCATGCATACGGGAAAACGATCATTGCCCCTTATTCCCCGAGAGGTAATGAAGATGGTACGGTCGCTCTCCCGCTGTATTGGGACGAAGTAAATTCAAAGCTATCCCCGAAGGATTTTACGATGGAAAAGACGATAATCCGCCTGAAAAATAAAGGCTGCCCTTTCGGACAGATGAGACAGCAGCCTCAGGATCAACCAATTGCCGTTGTATTAGAGCATTTGAACCGTTCGTAACACACATTAATCTTGTAAGCGCTTTATCTGAACAAAAGATGCTGGCTGTGAATTCCTGCTTTTTTCAGCAAAATGATCAATTGCTCCTGTTCCTCCTGTGTCAGCCCGGAAAAAGCGCGGGCAATTCTTAAGGAATGAATCGGGTAAATTTCATCAAGATAGGTCCTTCCTTTTTCTGTTAAGTTTGCATATACGGATCTTTTGTCTTTTTGATCCTGTTCCCTAACGATAAAACCATTTCTTTCAAGCTTATCAATGACGTACGTCACGTTTCCGCTCACCAATAGCAGCCTGGACCCAATTTGCTGCAGCTTCTGGGGACCTCTCGTATACAACAGCTCCAGAACGGCAAATTCCGTAGGATTAAACCCGTGCTCTTTACTATCCCTGATACTGTGCTCGGAAACACTTTTAAACGCTTTCGCAAATACCTTATACAACGCCATTGATTTTTCAATTTCTTGGTCAGTAAAGGTTAGTCTCATCATTCATCTACCTCTTATTTTATTTTTTGTAAACCCTTACATTTAACTTTAACAAAAATTAAATGCTTTTTATACTGTATTCGGTAATTTTTTTAAAAACCCTTTTTTATTTTTCACAAAAAAAGAGTCCCCATCTCATGAGAAGAAACTCTTTACTGTGGGAACTTTGGTTTTTTATATGTGATTTTATGATAAAAATAGTTATATTCATCTTTTAATTCAGAAACGGTCATTCGATTTAATACCTCTTTATTATAAACTCCGATCGCGAGGAGCTTTTGAGAATAATAATTTCTTTGATCCTCCAAAGCCATTTTTAATTGGTGACTCATGGTTCCCTCAATACTCCTTTCTAACGTTTAATATTAGAATAACCGTTTATTGTTATAAAAAGATGAATCAAACGTAAATCTTTATCATTGGTTTTATTAAGAAATTTAAGAGGTCATGATGACTTGCGGTATAAGTCATTCTGGACAGCCCGCAGCAACGAAGGTCCTTTGTTTCCTGTGAGTGCCATAAACGCCTCCAGCATTTCATCACGCTTCAAATCCAAAGCAATTATTTCTTTAGCGAGTTTAATAGCTTTTTCCTCTTCCACTGTTCAACCTCCTAAAAAATATATATAATAAAGGATATACAGAGTCGTGTTTAAAATCACCTCTTATGTAATGTAATCTTCCGAATTTTTTATTATTTGTGTTAGATTTTCTTACAAGTGTCAGGTTTTTTATCAAACTTTTCTTTATAATGATAAAAAAGACATCACAGGGGTGGAAATATGACCATTGAAGATAAATCATATAAAGAAAAAAAAGTAATATCCATAGGAATTGTCAGTGAGCTGACGGGATTATCCGTACGGCAAATCAGATATTATGAGGAAAGAAAGCTCATATCTCCTCAACGTTCAACACGAGGCACGAGAAAATATTCCTTTTCCGATGTCGAAAAGCTTATGGAAATTGCCAACAAAAGAGAAGATGGGGTTCAAACTGCAGAAATTCTGAAAGATATGCGAAGAAGAGAGCAAGCGTTAAAAGGCGATAACCAGTTAAGAAATAAGATGCTGGAGGGCCAATTAAATGCGCACTTTAAATATAGAAACCGCTAATTATCAACGATTTATAAAGGTTTCACATGTCCGATAAAATCGATCATGATACGGCCGTCATCCATCGTTTTAACCCGAAACGCAACAGCTTCAGTATTCTCATTATAGCTTGCTTTAAACATATGGATGCCGGCTTCTGATATTTTGAAATCTTCAAATGCAAGTCCTTCTATTCCCCATGCTTTCTTTCCGTTAATGATTTCTTCGGGATCTGGAGAAGATCCTTCAACATAAAGCTTCTTCATTGTTGATACGTCTTCATTCAGAATCGCCATTAGCATTTCTTCTACTGCAACAAGCCGGCTGTCTCTGCCTTCGTCCTCGTTCTGGCAGCCTGTGATAAGCAATAACGATAGAAAAATAAAAACATAAAAATATTTCATTACTCTCTCCCCTCGCGGCTGGGATCTATTACTATGATATCCCGCGCCTTATCTCTTTTTCAATAGAATGATAAAACGTTTTCATTTCTGAAAGAGCAGCTTTTCTAAAGCTGCTCTTTCACATGAGTTTCGTAATAAAAGCTGTCGCAATTCCAAAATAGATGAGCAGGGAAAGGATATCATTTAACGTAGTTATTAGCGGTCCTGAAGCAATCGCGGGATCTACATTCATATACTGCAATACAATGGGCACAATTGTACCTGCCATTGTCCCGATTATTAGCGTAAGCAGAAGAGATAAACCAACGACAAAGCCCAGCAATAGTTCCCCCTGCCAGATAACTGCAATTCCAGTAATTAAAAGGGCGCAAACTGCCCCGATCATTAATCCGACTTTTAACTCACGGAAAATAAGCTTGCTTATCACTTTTTTATTTAAGTCTTCCTTTGAAAGACCGCGGATCACAACCGCCAATGATTGCGTCCCTGTATTGCCTGTCATGCCTGCGATCATCGGCATAAAAAAAGTCAGTGCGACTACCTGCTGCAAGGTACTTTCAAAAAAATTCAATATGCTTCCTGAAATAAGGCCGATAAATAATAACAGGATCAGCCAGGGAAGCCGGCGATAAGCTGCAATGTAAGCTTTCGTATCAAAATCTATTGCTTTCCCGGAAGCTGCAAATTTTTCATAATCCTCATCTGCTTCTTGAATCACGACATCTATTATGTCATCGACTGTAACAATTCCTACTAAAACATGATTCTCTTCAACTACGGGTATTGCCAAAAAGTTGTAACGTTCTATCAGCCTAGCTACCTCTTCCTGATCCTGAAGAGCCTCAGTAGCTATCACCCGGGTAAACATTAAATCTTTTACTTTTTCCTCTGGATCCCCTAAGATCAAATCTCTGTAGGATAAAACGCCAACCAGCTGCTTTTTGTCATTAATTACGTAAAGATAGTTGATGGATTCAGCAATTTCAGCAAGGCTTTTCAGCTTATCGACCGCATCCTTGACGGAATAATGCTCAGGAATCCATACAAACCGGTTCGTCATGATTCTTCCAGCCGTTTCAGGTGGATAGTTCATTAATTGCTGAACTGCTTGAAGCTCTTCTTTTTCCAAATTGGATAAAAATTGATATTTCAGCTCGCTGTCCATTTCTTCAAAGAGACTGGCAAGATCGTCGTTATCCATTTTATTCATAATATGAACCGTTTTTTCTCGTCCCACTTTTTTCAAAGCAGCGATTTGAAATTCATGTTCCAATTCACCAATCATATTTGTAATATCATCAATGTTTAGAAAGGAGAGAAATCTGGCGCGATGTTTTTCAGGCAGCTCCTTAAACAAACTGGCAACATCATATGGCTGAAGCTCATCGATAATGGCCCGAAACTCTTTTCTTTTGCTATCCCTCAAAACAAGGACAATTTTTACGATTAATTCATTGAGTGTCATATTGTTAACCATAGAATACCTCCTGTCACAGGAGATTCTTCTCACGTTTTTTTCGCATGGTGTAAGAACTGATCTCCATTTTCTGCTAGTTATGTCTTGCTGTAACGAATGCGGCTAGCTTACATGAAGACACGCCTCACTCACACCTCCTATATAAAAGTAACACAACAAGACAGCGGATAAAAAGAATCTAGCGTAAATTTTGAGCAATCTATCAGCAAGAATCCTTTATAATAATCCAACTCAAAATTCAGACAATTAGGAAGATATGACCTTTTTTTACTGGTTCTCCTACTTTATAATTATCACTATCCCACTCTCTCCCTCAGGTTTATTCAACGAAGCTCTGCCAAACGATTAGGGTCATAATCAAATTCCCAATTACCAAAAGGAGGCTTCACAATGCAAAAAGTCATGCGTTTAGTGCCCTATGTGATGAACAAAGCACTTCCGGAAGCAAATGAAACTCCAGAAGGTATCCGTCTCATTAAAGCTCCGGAAATTTGGGCTAAAGGCTTTAAGGGAAAAGATATTAAAGTCGCTGTGCTCGATACAGGCTGTGATATTACCCATCCCGATTTAAAGGATCAGATCATCGGAACGAAAAATTTCACTGATGATGATGAAGGCGCCCCCGAATTGGTGAACGATTATAATGGGCACGGAACCCACGTTGCAGGTACGATTGCCGCAAATGACAAAAATGGCGGAATCTCCGGAGTTGCTCCTGAAGCCGGTCTTCTTATCGTTAAAGTATTATCTGGCGAGAACGGGAGCGGAGCATATGAATGGATCATAAACGGCATAAATTACGCAGTCGACCAGAAAGTTGATATTATCAGCATGTCACTTGGCGGTCCTGAGGATGTGCCCGAGCTGCACGAAGCCATTACCCGCGCTGTCCAAAACGGGGTCCTTGTTGTCTGCGCCGCGGGAAATGAGGGAGATGGAGATACGGCTACTGAAGAATTTTCTTATCCTGCAGCCTACAATGAAGTCATTGCTGTAGGGTCTGTGACATTGACACGAGATTCTTCGGAATTTTCCAATGTAAATAAAGAAATCGATTTAGTTGCTCCAGGTGAAAAAATTATTTCTACATTACCTGGTGAAAAATACGGTGAACTTACAGGAACCTCAATGGCTGCACCTCACGCCAGCGGCTCTCTTGCAATCATTAAACAAATGGAGGAATCCTTGTTCGACCGTGATCTGTCTGAGCCGGAGGTTTATGGACAATTAATTCGCCGCACTTTACCTTTAGACGAATATCCGAAGACGCTGGTAGGAAACGGAATCCTTTACTTAACAGCGCCTGAAGTGCTTGCAGAAAAAGCGAGTAACGAAAAAATACTATCGGCTTATTAAAATTTCTTTTGACTAAATGCTCCTAGCAGGATATAATCAAGTCAAATTTCATACCGGAGAACTAGGTAATCTAACAATTGTTAGATTTTAAAAGGGAAGTTTGGTGAAATTCCAACGCGGTCCCGCCACTGTAAGTGAAGAAATTTTTCCAAAAGAAGTGCCACTGTTTATGAAACGGGAAGGATTAGGAAAAATTGATGATTCACAAGCCAGGAGACCTGCCTATTCTGACACACCAAAAACTCACGGTCGATGGGAGGGTGTTCGAATGACGTAACTTTGCTAGGTTTATACGTTTATTTTCCGCACACGTTTATATATTATAAACACCCACTTATCGACCAACTCGATTTGTGGGTGTTTTTATTTAGGAGGAAAGCAAGTGACGACAATTAAAACAAGCAATCTTGGATTCCCGCGCATTGGCGCAAACAGGGAATGGAAAAAATCTTTAGAAGCTTTTTGGAGAAAGGATAAGGATGTCAACGACTTTTTGCAGGAGATGGATACTCGATTAAAAATCAACATCGGCAAGCAAAAAGAACTAGATTTGATCCCAGTTTCAGACTTTACCTTTTATGACCATGTGCTGGATACTGCAGTAATGTTCAATTGGATTCCAAAACGGTTCCGTCATATTACGGATCCGCTAAGCCTCTATTTTGCAATGGCCAGAGGCACAGATGATGCCGTTTCCTGTGAAATGACGAAATGGTTTAACACCAATTATCATTATATCGTTCCAGAATATGATGAGGAAACTGAATATAAGCTTACAGAAAACAAGCCGCTTGCTGCCTATCGGAAAGTCAAAGAGGAATTTGGAATCGATTCAAAGCCGGTTGTTCTTGGAATCTATTCCTTTGTTACGCTTGCAAAAGGCTACAACGATGAAGAAAAGGGTCAAATTTACAACAAGCTACTCCCTCTTTATATCCAGCTTTTAAAAGAACTTGAAGCTGAAGGAGTCACTTGGGTGCAAATTGATGAGCCGGCGTTGGTTGCAGCAGACAATGCGGATGTACAAGCTGTAAAATCCTTGTATGAGCAAATTAAGTCAGAGCTTACAAGCGTTAAAATTTTATTGCAAACTTATTTCGACTCAGTTGATGAATACAAAGAATTGATCACGTATCCTGTTGATGGAATCGGTCTTGATTTTGTCCACGACAAAGGAAAGAATTTTGATTCTTTAAAAACGCATGGATTCCCTGTTGATAAAGTGCTTGCAGCAGGTATATTGGACGGGCGCAGCATCTGGAAAGCAGACCTCGAAGAACGGCTTGATTTCATCCAATCATTAGCAGGAGAATTGGACATTGCAGAGTTTTGGATCCAGCCTTCCTCCAGCCTATTGCACTTGCCGGTGGAAAAGCATCCGGATGAGCATCTTGATGAGGAACTGCTAAACGGGCTCTCCTTTGCAACAGACAAGCTTAGTGAGCTTAACCTATTGAAAAAGGGACTGATTTCAGGAAAAACTTCGATCCAAGAGGAAATCAAACAGTCTCAGAACGATTTAAACATCTTAAGGCAATACGCAGAAACAGGAAATCGCGAAGAAGGAACTCAGAAAGAACTTTTCCATAGAGAGCTTCCGTTCGAAGAGCGATTAACCCTTCAGCAAAACTCTCTGAAGCTTCCACTCTTGCCAACGACGACAATCGGCAGCTTTCCGCAGACGACTGAGGTCCGTAAAGCAAGATTGAAATGGCGGAAAAAAGAATGGAGCGATCAAGAGTATGAGAGCTTTATAAAAGCAGAAATAAAAAGATGGATTGACATCCAAGAGGAAATTGGGCTGGATGTTCTCGTTCACGGAGAATTTGAACGGACAGACATGGTTGAATTCTTCGGAGAAAAGCTTTCAGGATTTGCTTTCACCAAGTATGCATGGGTTCAATCATATGGTTCAAGATGTGTGCGTCCGCCGATTATCTATGGAGACGTTGCCTTCACAGAAGAAATGACTGTAAAAGAAACAGTATATGCCCAATCCCTGACTTCTAAAAAAGTAAAAGGAATGTTGACGGGACCTGTAACCATTCTTAACTGGTCTTTCCCGAGATACGATTTGCCGAAAAAAGAAATTGCTTTCCAAATCGCACGGGCATTGAAAAAGGAAGTCGAAGCTCTCGAGAAAGCCGGTATTACAATTATTCAAGTGGATGAGCCGGCCTTGCGTGAAGGCTTGCCTTTAAAAGAATCAGATTGGAATGAGTATTTAACTTGGGCAGCTGAAGCATTTAGATTGTCTACCTCAAGTGTGGAACCGACAACACAAATCCATACGCATATGTGCTACAGCCACTTCGAAGACATCGTTGATACGATTAATGACTTGGATGCAGACGTCATAACGATTGAGCATAGCAGAAGCCACGGCGAGCTAGTTAATTATCTGAAAAATGAGCCGTATGAAAAAGGACTTGGACTTGGCGTATATGATATACACAGTCCGAGGGTGCCGTCTGTACAGGAAATGATTGATATTATCGATGATGCCTTAACCGTATGTCCTACCGACCGTTTTTGGATCAATCCTGATTGCGGCTTAAAAACAAGGCAGCAAAAAGAAACGGTTGCTTCGTTGAAAAACATGGTTGACGCAGCAAAACAAGCAAGGAAAACAGCATCTGTTCAAGTATAAAATATAGAAAAATGAAAACTTTGCAGGTTTTTACTGCACCTCAATTGTTGGACTACTAACAATTGCAGGTGCAGTTTTTTTATGAAATTAGTATTTTATGAAAGTTGTAACTGTACGCTTCGAAGCTATAGTACTTTTAGAAAGCTCTTCTTTCCATTTTTTCTTGGTTAATTGATATTTACTATATAGATCTTTATAAGTCTTATTTAAAATTTTTATGGTTCTGGCTTCTTCCGGATAATTAATAAACGAAACAAGACTCTTTTGTGGTCACGTACCACCGAAAATCACACTCATTAACGGTTCTTATGCTGAAGTCACAACAGAATACGGCAAAACTGCTATATTGCAGCACTTTAAACAATAATGAGTAAACGGTTGGATAATGCTACAAAACAATTCATTTTGTCACAAATTTCAGATATACTTAAAGAGGTTAGAATTGCGAGGGGGAAAGCTAATGACACACGAATTATTTTTACAACGGGCAATTGAGCTGGCGGTATCAGGCGTAAATTCCGGAAAGGGCGGACCCTTCGGTGCTGTCATTGTTAAAAATGGAAAAATTATTGCTGAAGGGCAGAACAATGTCACAAGCAGCAACGATCCGACAGCCCACGCTGAGGTAACTGCTATTCGTGAAGCGTGTAAAGCCCTCGGTGAATACCAATTGGACGATTGTATACTCTATACTAGCAGTGAGCCTTGTCCTATGTGTCTTGGAGCAATATACTGGGCTCGTCCGAAAAAGGTTTATTTTGCCGCCAAGCATGAGGATGCTGCCCACGCCGGTTTTGATGACTCGTTTATTTATGATGAAATCGCTAAGCCGCATGAAAGCCGAAAAATTGTCTTTCATGAGCTGAATTTAGAAAACAAAATGGCGCCGTTTGAGTCTTGGGCTCAATACGAAAATAAAAAAGAATACTAATCAAAAACGAGCCACTGCTATGTAGCAGCGGCTCATTTTAACTTATCATTATTGTATTTCAAGCTCCACATCGATATTCCCTCTCGTTGCTTTGGAATACGGACAGAAATCGTGGGCATCATGAACGAGCTCTTTTAACTTTCCTTCATCGATCCCAGGATTTTTAACGATTAAAGTAACGCCAATTTTAAATCCGCCATCGCTATCATCTTTCAAAAGACTGACTTGCCCTTCAACTTCAGCTTTTATATCCACGTCTTTCTCTTTCGCAACATGCTGTAGTGCTCCGCCAAAGCATGCGGCATAGCCGGCAGCAAATAATTGCTCAGGGTTGGTGCCTGTTTCTCCGTTCTTTTTTTCATTAGGCATCACGATGTCCAGGTCTAGTACCTTATCATCAGATTGAATATGACCTGCTCTTCCTCCGACCGCCGTAGCCTTTGCAGTAAATATTTTTGCCATTTTTATTCCTCCTAATGTTCGTTTGTTCTACTCTTCTTATTTCACAAAAGCTCTCTCGTTAAACCTCTGAACGTTTAATAGATTTGGGATGTGGAATAGAAAAAATAAAACTTTAAAAAATTGGAGGTTCTAATCCATGAAATTCCACAAGCTTTATATGAATGGAGAATATACCGATTCCGATTCTACAGAAACAATAGATGTGATCAACCCTTCCACTGAGGAAACGATATCCCGTATATACAGCGGCACAAAAGAAGACGTAGATAAAGCCGTTCAAGCGGCAGTTGAAGCACAAAAGAAATGGGAGAAAACGACCTCTATTGAAAGAGGCAAATGGGTGAAGCAGCTTGGTGAAAAAATCGCCGAGAATCGTGAACTTTTTATCCTAGCCCTGGTAGAAGAACAAGGGAAAAGTTATCGCTTGGCCGAGGCCGAGGTTGATACAGCAATTGATTATTTTGCCTACATGTCAGAATGGGCACGAAGAATCGAAGGAGAAATTGTTCCTAGCGACCGCCCGAACGAAAATATTTTGATTTATCGCAAGCCAATTGGAGTTATTGGAGGAATCGTACCTTGGAATTTTCCGGTTTTTATTCTCGCGCGAAAAGTCGCAACAGCACTCGTAACCGGCTGCACCATTGTTTTAAAACCGAGCCAGCAGACGCCTAATACAGCTGCTCTCTTTACAAAGCTCGTTCACGAAGCAGGACTTCCTAAAGGCGTATACAATTATGTGACAGGTAAAGGCTCTACGATAGGCAAAGCACTTGCTTCTCATCCTTGTATTGCTATGATTACGATGACAGGCAGTGTTGAAGCAGGAGTAAAAGTGATGGAAGCTGCTGCACAAAATATTACGAAAGTGAATTTAGAGCTTGGAGGAAAAGCACCGGCCATCGTGACAAAGCACGCCAATCTTGATCTTGCGGTTGAAAAAATCAAAGAATCCCGCATCACAAACGCAGGTCAAGCCTGCACAAACGCTGAGAGAGTATACGTCCACGAAGATGTCAAAGATGAGTTTATCGAAAAATTAACGACAGCCATGAAAGAGACTTCGCTCGGCAACCCTCTGCAAAAGAAAGAGGCAGAAATGGGCCCGCTTATAAGTGAGGAACGACTGAAAGAGGTCGACGGAATGGTAAATGAAGCTGTAAACAGCGGCGCTCTTCTGCAGACGGGTGGAAATAGGCTTGACGAATCAGGATTCTTTTATGAACCGACGCTAATAACAAACGCCACCCATGATATGGACATCATGAAACAAGAAATATTCGGTCCGGTTCTTCCTATTGCTACATTTCAAACGTTAGATGAAGCCATTGATTTGGCAAATGACTCAGAATACGGCCTGTCATCCTCTATTTATACCGAGAACGTACACGAAGTCATGCGTGCAGCAAACGAGCTCAAATATGGAGAAACCTTCGTTAACCGAGAAAACTTCGAAGCCATACAGGGGTATCACGCCGGCATGAGAAAATCAGGTCTCGGAGGAGCAGATGGGAAACACGGAGTGGAGGACTTCCTCGCCACTCATGTTGTTTATATGGAGTATAATGACAACCAACAATGAATGAGTAGATTTATTCAAAGGTTGGTCAGATATAATTCCATAATAGGGGGATATATTCAAAAGATAGGTGAATAAAATTCGATCAAGGTAGAAATCGACTCATACAAAAGCGGATAGACATATATGCCTATCCGCTTTTGATTTATGTCTCTCTTACTTGGCCTGTCCCTTGAATGATAAATTTCGAAGAGGTGAGCGCCTGTAAGCCCATCGGCCCTCTCGCGTGAAGCTTCTGCGTGCTGATCCCGATTTCTGCTCCGTAGCCAAACTCAAAGCCGTCTGTAAAGCGTGTAGACGCGTTATGATAAACTGCAGCAGCATCAACCGATTTTTGAAAATGCTCAGCATGTGCAGTGTCTTCTGTAATAATTGCTTCAGAATGCTTTGTTCCAAAGGCTTCAATATGGGAAATTGCCTCGTTCAGCTCCCCGACAATCTTCACTCGAATAATCGGAGCCAAAAATTCGGTCTCCCATCCTGTCTCATCTGCTTGTTTGGCTGAAGGAAACAGCTCACAAACCCGTTTGTCACCTCTAATCTCCACTCCTTCACGCTCTAATGTTTCGAATAGATCAATACTGTGAGACAGTGCCCAATCGCTGTGCAGCAGCACCGTCTCAACCGAATTGCAAACTGACGGCCTCTGGACTTTGGCATTACGGACAATATTGATGGCCATTTGTTTATTTGCTGAAGCATCTACATAGATATGGCAGTTTCCTGCTCCGGTTTCCAGTACTGGAACTGTTGACTCTCTGATCACTGTTTGAATGAGCCCTTTGCCGCCGCGTGGAATTAATACATCGAGATACTCATTTAAGGTGAACAACGATTTGGCTGTTTCCTTGCTCGTATCTTCGATCAGCTGAACCGCCTCAGCGGGAAAGCCGGCTTCTACCAGGGCCTCTTGAATTGAACCGACAAGTGCCCGGTTACTGTGAGATGCAGATGAACTTCCTCTCAAAATGACGGCGTTCCCTGTTTTCACGCATAAGGTTGCCGCATCGACAGTTACGTTCGGGCGTGCTTCATAAATCATCCCGACTACTCCTAATGGAACACGGGTTTTGGTAATGAGAAGGCCATTTTCCTTTTCAATCGTTTCAATCGTCTCTCCAACAGGATCTTTAAGCTCTGTTAAAAGCTTTACGGCATCCGACATATCCCGGATTCGTTTTTCATCCAATCGCAGACGATCGATGACTGAGTCGGAAATTCCTTTTTCTTTTGCCGACAAAACGTCCTTTTCATTCTCTTCAAGCAATCTATCTAAATTGTCTAACAGTTTTTTTGCGATAGATAATAACGCTTGATCTTTCTCAACACTTGTTTTTTGTACTAATTCAAGCTTTATTTGTTTCGCTTTTTTCGCTTTTCTTATGACCTCATTCATCTACTTAACCTCCCCGTCAATTAGGTTGACCCAGTAATTTCTGTGAATAACTTCCGGCTTTCCTGCCGTTCCTATTTCTTCTATCTCAAAGGTTTTCTTTCCGCGCATTTTCAATAATTCTTCCGATGAATAAACGGTCTGCCCTTTTCCGATAATGCCGCCGGCTCCGGAAACTTCTACAACCGCCCCTCTCGGAAAATGGCCGATGACTTCCACTACACCTGCCGGAAGCAGGCTTTTTCCTTGGCTTCGTAAAGCGGATTCCGCTCCATGATCAATCATGATTCTCCCTGAGATCGGGGAATGAAAAGCAATCCACTGCTTAAGGTTGTTAATCGAAGTCAGGTCAGGCTCACCAATATACGTCCCATCCCCTTTTCCGAGTAATATATCGGATAATTTTTCTTCCCCTTCTCCATCACCGATAAATACTTTTACCCCTAATGACAGAGCCGTTTTCGCAGCCAAAATTTTCGATTTCATTCCGCCCGTCCCTACCTTTGAACCGGATGAAGAAATGGTCGCTGCAAGCTCATCTGTAATTTCACCGAGAAAATCGAAACGTTTTGCATTTGGATTCGATTTGGGATTTCCATCATAGATACCGTTGATGTCTGTTAAAATAATCAGCTGCTCCGCGTGAATCAGACCGCTGACCAAGGCAGAAAGCATATCGTTGTCTCCAAACGTCAATTCTTGAACGGAAACCGAATCATTTTCATTAATAATTGGTACGATCCCGCGTTCCAACAGTTCATTTATCGTAAAATAAGCATTTCGGTAACGGTCTCTTTTCACAAAATCATTTCGTGTCAATAAAATTTGAGCGGGTACGGTGTCTTTCAAGCAAAAATGTTTAATGTATTGCTGCATGAGAAGGCTTTGCCCCACCGCAGCCGCAGCTTGTCTGCCTTTGAGAGTGACTGGCATGGAAGGATAACCTAATTGGACAAAGCCTGACGCCACTGCTCCTGAAGAAATAAAGATCACCTCATGCCCCATTTTTTTCAAATAGGAAATCGCTTTGACGTGGTCTTTAATTTTTTCTTCGTCAATATATCCCTTGCTGTCTGTTAATGAGCTGCTGCCAACCTTAATCACAATTCTCTGTCTTTTCACTGGTTTTTCCTCCATTATCTTTATCACAGAAATAAAAAAAACTCTTTTCATCCCGATAGAAAGGACGAAAAGAGTTCCGTGGTACCACCTTAATTGAGCATGCGAAACAGGCACACTCCACTTCCACCACATAACGCAGGTTATGCGCCCGGATTTTTGTGCCGGGACTCAGAGGGAGGTTCTGCAGGCTTTTTGCCGCGAAATGTTGCAGCCTGGGCATTTCGCTCTCTTTTTGCAAAAGGTATCTGCATACTGGTCCTCTTCAACGCTCACTAATTTTTTATTATTATGAATAGGAAATCAAGGGTTGTCAAGAGTTTTTAGTTGAAAACGATTGTTTTATTTTCATGAACAAGGATTCTGTCTTCAATGTGCCACTTCACAGCTCTTGCCAGGACACTCCTCTCGATCGTACGGCCGATATTCTTTAGTGCTGCAGCATCATCGCGATGGTCGACCCTTTCAATATCCTGTTCAATAATCGGCCCTTCATCCAAGTCGTTTGTAACGTAATGAGAAGTAGCTCCAATTAGTTTTACCCCTCTATCATACGCTTTTTTATATGGATTTGCTCCAATAAATGCAGGCAGGAACGAATGGTGAATATTAATAATTTGGTTCGGAAAATGGGAAACAAAAGACGGCGTCAGGATTTGCATATATCTTGCCAGAACGATAAGTTCAATCTGATATCTCTCTAACAATTCCAGCTGTTTTGTTTCAACTTCCTTGCGAATTTCTTTATTTGCTTTCATATAATGGAAAGGAATATGTAATGATTCAACGATTTCCCTGGCTTCCTCATGGTTGCTGATCACAAGCGCAATATCCGCCATTAAATTCCCGCTTTGCCACTCCCAAATCAGCTCATGGAGGCAGTGAAGCTCCTTCGAAACAAAGATAGCCATTTTTTTCAGCTCGTTTGCCAAAGTAATTGACCAGTGCATTTGGAATTGCTCAGCAATCGGCGTGAATTTTTGTTGAAGCTCCAAGATTTCTTCTTTTATATTATTTTTCTCAAATAAAATTCTAAGAAAAAAACGGCCGTTTTCAGGATCGGTCGTGTATTGATGTGATTCAATAATATTCGCTCCGTTTTTAAAAAGAAAGGCAGATACGGCTGCGACAATACCCGGCTGGTCAGGACAGCTAACCAACAGCCTGACATTTCCTTCATTCGATGTTTTGTAATGATCTAATTTCTTGTTCATATACGATTTCATTTGCAGTTACCCTCATTATTGTAAGAATTTAAAGCCATTATACTGAAATTTTCATGAAAAATAAATCTGATTTTCTTAAGCAAAGAAAAATACAATCATTCAAGAGGATGAATGATTGTATTCCACTCTGCCGAACCATTGATACCGATTTTCAGAAATAAACTTGTAAACAGGATCTCCGATTTTCGAAACAAACGGAAAAAAAAGAAGGATGCCTATCGGGAGAGTAAGCGGAAGAAGTGATAATATTTTTCTTACGGTATCAAAGCCTTTGATTAGCTCCCCTTTTGAAGTTACCATATGGATTTCATCATAAATATTCCGATCCTTTAACGTTTGATAAAAGACGGACTGATCAATTTTCTGTACTGGAAACCATTCCAATCGCTTTGCCCAATCCAATTTGAGAATGACAGCTCTCACACTTCTGCATAGCGGGCACTCCGCATCATAAAAGACAAGATGTTTTTTCATCAGACGATATGCCTCCTTTATACTCCTATTCACTAAATAAAAGCAAGTTAAACGTATGGTTCAGCGCATTTCTTCTCCAATTGCTTTTGCCAGTGCTTTGCTGTGTTGAAGCCGATTCTTTCTCTCTTTTCCCCTTTGGACAGCGGTATTGAAAAGCATAATTTCTTCAGGTGATTCCGGAATCACCTGGGGTACTTTTTTGGGTTTTCCTTTTTCATCCAATGCAACAAACGTAAGAAAGGATGTGGCAGCAAGCGTACGTTCCCCCGTAATCAGATGCTCTTTGATTACTTTCACAAATACTTCCATAGAGGAATTGCCGACCCAGGTCACATATGATTCAAGACAAACACAATCTTCCTGGCGAATCGGCTGCAGGAAATCAACAGAATCTGTAGAGGCGGTAACCGTTTCGCAGCGAGAATGCCTGGCTGCAGAAATCGAGGCATTGTCGTCGATATAACTCATTAGCTTTCCGCCGAATAATGTATTGTGGTTATTTGTATCTAATGGAAAAACCCTGCTCGTTTTTACGACTCTGGAATCAGAGCAATACTTCGGTTTTAGGTTGTTCATATGTACCATCTCCTATTCAGGCATTTAATTTTATTTAACACGAACGATGCAATTTTGTCTAAAATTTAAACTTTATCCATTTTGTCATATTTTTGCACACTTTACTATACAGGACGTTTAATTTAAGCTTAAATAAGGAAAATACGATTGAATACGCATTTTAGGAGGTTTCTATGGCTTCTACGATCCCGCTAAGTGATAATCAACCATTTTGCTATAACGAATACGACATGCTGCAAAAGGTCGTTTTATGTTCACCTGAGCATATGTCGATTAAACGAATTATCAATGAAACACAAAAGTACTATGAAAATGAAAATATTCAAGCAGAAATCGCCATCAAGCAGCATCGAGAACTCTTGGCTGTACTTAAGAAGAAAGGAATTAACGTCATTGTTCTCCCTGCTTTAGAACGTTTTCCTGAGCAGGTATTTACGAGAGATATCGGTTTTACGATAGGGTCTGACATATTTATAGCTGAAATGGCAACAGATATTCGCGAAGGAGAACAAGAGGCGCTTATCGAGTGGCTGAAGACGCAAGGGATGCAATATCGCCAAATCACCGAAGCGAAAATTGAAGGCGGTGATGTAATCGTACATGAGGATACGGTTTACGTCGGGATCAGCAATCGAACTGAAATGGCAGCAGTCAATCAGCTGCAGAAGATGCTCCCCTCCTACCAGGTAATTCCTTTGCCAATTCATGATGAATTTTTGCATTTAGATTGTGTTTTCAATATTATTTCCCCTACAGAAGCGATTATTTATCCGGATGCATTCAATAAAAAAGAGTATGACATGCTTGCAGAACGATTTGATTTACTGCCCGTGACAGAAGATGAACAGTTTACGCTTGCTACAAATGTGTTGTCGCTTGGAAATAAACAGCTAATCAGCCTGTCTATTAACAAAAAAACAAATCAAGAGCTCATCAGCCGGGGGTATAAGATCATCGAAGTCGATATATCTGAAATCATCAAGTCGGGCGGCTCATTTCGCTGCTGCACTCTGCCAATTGTTCGGAAACAAGCGTAAAAAGAGTCTAAAAAGGCTCTATTTTTTGAACGTGGCGTAATGCTTGTTCATCCTAAAAAAAGGAACATTATTTTAGGCCAAAGGAGAACTATGATGATTCGTTTTGAAAATGTTTCAAAGCTATACGGAGGCGGAACGAAAGCCGTTAACGAATTAAATCTACAGATTGATGCTGGTGAATTTTTTGTTTTGATCGGTCCGAGCGGATGCGGAAAAACGACATCGTTAAAGATGATTAACCGCTTAGTTGATTTATCGGAAGGCACTATTTCGATAAATGGTAAAAAAATCAGCGATTATGATATCCATGAATTGCGCTGGAATATCGGCTATGTCCTTCAGCAAATCGCCCTTTTTCCCCACTTGACGATCGAGGAAAATATTTCGATTGTTCCAGAACTGAAAAAATGGAGCAAACGGAAAATTTCAGACCGAGTGGAAGAGCTCATGCATATGGTCGGGCTTGATCCAGACAAATACCGGCACAGAAAACCAAGTGAACTTTCAGGCGGACAGCAGCAGAGGGTCGGTGTCGTTCGTGCATTGGCGGCTGATCCTGAAATCCTTTTAATGGATGAGCCTTTCAGCGCACTAGATCCTATAAACAGAGAAAAGCTTCAGAAGGACATTGCAGATTTGCAAAGAAAAATTAAAAAAACGATTCTTTTTGTAACTCACGATATCCAGGAGGCGCTTGAGCTTGGTGATCGTTTAGCAATTATGAACGAGGGGGAACTTGTTCAATCCGGCACCCCTGAGGAAATCATCAATCATCCAGTAAACGATTTTGTCAGAAATTTTGTCGGGCTTCGTGCATCCAAACATCAATTTCTTGATCAACTTACGGCAGAAAGCTTGCTTGATCATACTGGAGATGAAGTGGCCGATCCGTTGCCTACTGTCTATTCGAATGCCTCTCTTGAAGAAGTTATCCCGCTTTTGGCCGCTGAACCAAGGGCAGCGGTTATGAAAAATGGTGAAGTGATCGGGACTATTACGAGGAAATCGGTGTTTCAGTATATAGCGAATCGAACGGTTAGAGAAAGGGAGAGAGGATGAATAGTTTTATAGATGCGTTTTACGGAAGGAAGGAGCAGCTTGCCAGTGCACTCATTGAACATATTCAAATCTCATTTGTTTCCTTGCTGCTGGCCATTCTTATTTCTATACCGCTTGGAATTTTTCTTACACGGAAAGACAAACTCGCTGAACCAATAATCGGTGTTACCGCCGTACTGCAAACGATTCCTTCCCTCGCACTGCTTGGTTTGTTGATTCCGTTAGCCGGGATAGGCAAAATTCCGGCTGTCATCGCGTTAACGATTTATGCGCTTCTCCCGATTTTACGGAATACATACACGGGAATTAAAGAAGTAGATCCGTCTCTCATTGAAGCTGCGAAGGGAATGGGAATGAACAGCAGAAAACGCCTTTCCAAGGTTGAAATCCCGCTTGCATTTCCTGTGATTATGGCTGGAGTTCGTACAGCCATGGTACTAATCATCGGCACCGCCACCTTAGCAGCATTAATCGGAGCTGGAGGACTCGGGGATATCATCTTGCTTGGAATTGATCGAAACGATAATGGGTTAATCTTAATTGGTGCTGTTCCGGCAGCTGTTCTAGCCATTCTATTTGATCTTCTCCTGCGTTTAATCGAACGAGCTTCTTCGAAAACAACTATAAGGATTGCTGGCCTCTCTCTAGCAGCTGTTATCCTGATCATATCAGCTCCTTTGGCTTTTGGCTGGGGAAAGAAAGACTTAGTGATTGCAGGAAAGCTCGGATCAGAGCCGGAAATTTTGATCAATATGTATAAGCTTCTTATCGAAGAGGATACCGATTTAAAGGTCGAATTGCAGCCCGGCCTTGGCAAGACCTCTTTTTTATTCAATGCACTAAGGTCCGGGGACATTGACTTATATCCCGAATTTACAGGAACCACTGTCGTCTCTCTCTTAAATGAAGATCCTGTAAGTACAGATGCAAAGGAAGTATTTGAACAGGCAAAAAATGGGGTGAGAGATCGATTTAATTTTACCTATCTTGAGCCTATGAGCTATAACAACACGTATGCTGTTGCTGTTACAAAGGAAGCAGCCGAACAATTTGGCCTGAATACAATATCAGATCTTACTCAGGCAGAAAGACAGCTGAAAGCAGGATTCACTGCCGAATTTGCTGATCGTGAAGATGGGTATAAGGGGATGCAGAAGCTATATGGGCTGAACCTTCCCAATGTCAGCAAAATGGAAGCCAGCGTGAGATACTCTGCCATTCAGTCCGGTCAGCTCAATCTTATAGATGTGTATTCAACAGACAGTGAAATCGAAGAATACAGGCTGAAAGTTCTTGAGGATGACAAAGGATTATTCCCTCCTTACCAAGGAGCACCTTTATTAAGAAATGAAACGCTGGAAGAATTTCCCGAGCTGAAGGACATTTTAAATCAGCTGTCGGGGAAAATTACCGATGACGAAATGAGAAAAATGAATTATGCCGTCAATTCAGAAAATCGGTCTGCCGAAGAAGTTGCTAGGGAATACCTTGAGCAACAGGGTCTGCTTAACAAGTAAAGCTGACAGAAATTTGTTTTCTGTCAGCTTTTTTCTAGAAGTAGCTATTTTCGAAGGACTTTATGAAAATTCCGGCGATTTGACGTGGCTTTCCGGCGATCCCCTCAATATTCAAGCGATCTTCAATCATCTGCTGCCAATCGTCACCTTCATCGCTTCGTTACGGTCTCCACTCGATTCTTTGCTGTACAAATGACAGGCCACATAATGATCGGAAGCAACTTCCTGCATCTCCGGTTTCTTCATTGCACATACATCCATGGCGGCGGGACAACGTGTTCGGAAGACGCAGCCTGAAGGAGGATGAATCGGGCTCGGAAGCTCTCCTTTTAAGATGATCCTCTCCCGTTTGTCTTCAATATCTGGATCAGGTATCGGAATCGCAGACAAGAGCGCTTGTGTGTATGGATGGAGCGGATTTTGATACAGTTCTTCACTAGCCGAAATTTCAGCCATATGCCCAAGATACATAACCCCGATTCGATCGCTTATGTGCTTTACCATTGACAAATCATGGGCAATAAATAAATATGTTAATCCGTTTTTTTTCTGAAGGTTTTTCAAAAGGTTGACGACTTGCGCTTGTACGGAGACGTCAAGCGCCGAAATTGGTTCATCTGCAACGATAAATTCCGGCTCCAAAACAAGTGACCGGGCAATTCCGATTCTCTGCCTCTGCCCTCCACTGAATTCATGGGGATATCGGTTCGCAAAATCACGGTTTAACCCGACGGATTCCAACAGCTCGTCCACTTTTTTCATCCGGTTTTTCTTCCCTTGGTGCAATCCGTGGATCTCCATTGGCTCTGTCAGTATTTCTCGGACGGTTAATCTAGGATTTAACGAAGCGTAAGGATCTTGAAAAATCATTTGTATTTTACGTTTGAATAAAAACTGGTCCCCTTCATGAACGCTGTGAAGATTCTGGCCATCGTATGTAATGGTACCTTCTGTCGGTTCATAAAGTCGCATTAGCATCCTTCCTGTTGTTGATTTTCCGCACCCTGATTCGCCGACAAGCCCAAAGGTTTCCCCTTTATAGATTTGAAAAGAAATGCCGTCAACAGCTTTTAGTGTAAGTCCTTTGGACAAATCAAAATGCTTTTTAAGCCCCTCTACCTTCACTAATACTTGATCGTTACTCATCGAATCCCTCCGCATCATACGTACAGCGGCGAGCTGCACAAAGCTCTTGTTCATATATCGTGCCGCTTAAAGTAATGATTTCCACAGTCCGACCTGTTTTAGGAGAATGAAGCATTTTGCCATCGCCATAATAGATACCGACATGATGAATACGGCCTCTCCCCTTCTCATAGGCAAAAAACAAAAGATCCCCCGGCAACAGTTCGTGTAACGGAACTTCTTTGCCATCCAGAACCTGATCGCTTGCATCTCTTGACAATCGATAGCCGTTTACTTTGCACATACTGTAAACAAAGCCTGAACAGTCGAACCCGAATCCGCTCATACCGCCCCAAAGGTAAGGCAAACCGAGAAATGCCTCACCGCTTGTAACGATGTCTGTTCCTGATCCTGGCGAAACAGGCTCTTTATGATCGATGATTGCTGAACCTTCTGTTTTTATCAATCTTTCTCCTCTTGGAGTATGTACATGAAGCCATTCCCCGCCATTTTTTGTTATGGGCAGCTCTGTTAAAAAACTAATCTCAAAATCAATTGAATCCGGATTGTGATATAGATTTGCCGTCGGCTTACTAATGACTGCCGTATGATCAGATCGGACCTTGCCTTCATTCGAAAGCTGGCAGCTGGGAATCCACCCCGGATATCCCCATGCATTCTTCGAGGACTTCTGTGCAGGAACAACAACCTTAGACCATTTCTCTCGTTCTTCCGTCACGATTACTTCCTGTCCGAACAAAGCTTGGGACTGGAGCAAATTTTTTGTGCAAAGCTCAAGTCTCTGATCATAATTAAGCATATCCAGCCATTCTCTTATATCAACCGGATTAGAAGTCACTAGATGATCGATTTCTCTCGGAGATTCAGGATCTGTCCATACATTTGCAATCGAAGTGCTGACAAACATAGTAGTATTTTGTTTCATTGCGTTTGCTCCTTTCTTGTATGAACTTGACTGATTCCGAGTCCGGGCCGGTCAAAAAAGGATATCATTCTTCCCGTATATTCAATACCGCCAACAACCCACTCTTCTTTAAGCATGAGAGGGGCATCAAAATCATATCTTGTAATATTTTTTTTGCTGGCCGCAAAATGAGCAGCAGCGCTAATGCCAATCTTCGTTTCAATCATGCTTCCAACCATGCACTCTACTCCGCAAGCCTCTGCAAGTGCATTGATTTTCGTTGCCCTGTGGATTCCGCCTGCTTCTCTGTAAAAACACTTTCATCAGCCATAATCAGTGTTTCAACGGCATCAGTCACTGCCTTTAGCCCTTCTATGTCATCTTTATGGACAGGCTGCTCAATAAGCTCGATTCCAAATCCAATGTCTTCCATTTTACGAATGGCAAAAATGGCCTCCTTAACGCTCCAGCCTTGATTCGCATCCAGTCTGATTTTTATGTCCTTCCCTATACGCCTTCTGATTTCCTTTATTCTTTCGATATCCTTATAAATGCTGTCTTTGCCAACTTTTATTTTAAGGACTTGAAAGCCTTCCGCAATATATCGCTCTGCATCCTCTGCCATCTCTTTCGGGCTGTTTACACTGACTGTATAGTCGGTTTCCAGCTGGTTTCTGTATCCACCCAAAAATTGATACAGAGGCATGCCGCAATATTGTGAAATTCCGTCGTATACCGCCATGTCAACAGCAGCTTTTGCACTTGAATTATGAATGAGCAATAGATTCATATCTTGGAGGATAGCTTCAAAGTTTAAAAGGTTTTTTCCGATAAGAAACGGCTTTAACACATTGTGAATCGCCGCATCTATACTTTCTGCACTTTCGCCTGTAATAACTACGGTAGGAGGAGCTTCTCCCCAGCAGATGATCTGATTTTCAATGGTCATTTTTACGACTACTGATTCAGCAATGCTGACTGTTCGGAGTGCCGTTTTAAATGGTTTCTTTAAAGGAACAGCGATACGAAATGTTTCGACGTCAGTAATTTTCATTCAACGATCCTCCACCCGTTGTTATTTCACGCCGGATTCAATGACCACTTCTTTATTCCGTGTCTCCATTTTTGCTTTTGCTCCCACCGGAATCGCGAAGTTTGGCTTTGAGTGGCCGATCTTAAACCCCATGATCGCAGGTCTATTTACACGGATTACATAATCATTGATCACTTCTTCAAGAGTAAGAGATTCTTCTCGATTCTTTGGCTCACAGCCGTTGAAATCACACACAAGAATTCCCGCAGCCTCTTCTAATTTTCCTGCCATATGTAATTGGTTCAGCATCCGGTCTACCCGGTATGGTTCTTCATCAATATCCTCGAAAAAAAGCAGCTTGTTCTTCGTATCGACCTCGTACTTTGTTCCTAATGTGCTCGTTAAAAGAGCCAAATTCCCCCCAATGAGCCGACCTTCAGCAGATCCCGCTGCCAAGACGGTTAATGGAGAAATCGTCTCGTCATACTTCAGTTGATCCAATTGAAAAAGCTGCTTGAACGACTCTTTCGTTAAGTCATGAACGTCTTCTTTTCCAATGTCAGAGCTGAGCATCGGACCATGAAAGGTGACAAGCCCCGTCTGCTGGTGAATCGCTGTGTGCAAAAAGGTAATATCGCTATATCCCCAAAATATTTTCGGATGTTTCTTCAGTAAGGAATAATCGATCTTTCCGGCGATTCTCCCCGTTCCGTAGCCGCCACAGGCACATATAATCGCTTTGATCGATGGATCCCGAAACATAGTGTGTAAGTCTTTCAAACGGCTCTCATCATCTCCGGCTAAATAGCCAAAACGTTGGCGAATGGAAGTACCCAACTTAACGTTTACCTCTAATTCTTCTAAAAACGATAACGCTTTGTTAAGCTTGCTTTCATTTGGAGGGCTTGCCGGTGCAATAATTCCGACAGTATCCCCTTTATTCAGCTTTTCCGGTTTTATCATTTTCAAATTTGATCTCCCCTTAAAAAATACCCTTAGTATACACAAAGAGATCGGCAAAAAGGGCGATGATTTTGTATATACGGGCAGATGAGTGTTCAACTGCCCGAGATACAATAGAGTAACTGTAATCTGATTAGGATGATTTTTCCGCCCACTTTAATTCAAGGTAACCGACAGGATGTCGGACGATCCCTTTGACACCTTCCGCTTCTAAGTTCACTTGATTGTAGAAGTGAATTGGAATGATCGGCATCTCGTCAAATACTAGTTTTTCTGCCTCATACATGAGCTGAAATCGTTTAGTCTCATCCGCTTCATTTTTGGCGTCCTTAATGAGCTGATCGTATTTTTCATTGCTCCAGCCGGTCCGGTTCATCGAATGTCCGGTCTGGAAGTTCTCGACAAAATTAATCGGATCGGCATAATCCGCTAAGAACGAGCTTTGCGAAAGCTGGAATTTTAATTTCTTTTGTTCAGCTGAGAAGACTCCCCATTCCATATTAGCAAGCTTTACTTCTACTCCAAGAACATCTTTAAATTTTTGCTGAATCGCTTCTGCCATTAGTTTATGCTGAGGAGTTGAACTATAGGTCAACGTAATCTCAGGTAGTTCAGAGTATTTTTCTTCTGTCATGCCTTCCTCGAGCAATTTTTTTGCTTCATCCGGATTATAGGTAATGAGATCTCCGCTTGTTTCTCTAAAATCGTTTCCGCTTGGATCGGAAAATCCAGGAGATACATAGCCTCTTGCAGGTTTTTCACCGTTTTTCGTAACATAGTCTACAATCTCCTGCTGATCAACAGCCATAGCAAATGCTTTTCTGATTTTTTCGTTTTGGAAAGGCTCCATCTTCACATTAAACCTGTAGTAATACAACCCAGCCTGATCATCTACTTTCACGTTATCCTGCTTAAGCAATTGCTCAGCCATTTCTGCGGGTACACTTGCCGTATCGAGCTCGCCGTTTTGGAACATTTGATAGTCGGTATTTTCATCATCTACCATTGCCCACGTAACCTCATCAAGCTTCACCGTGTCTTTGTCCCAGTACGTGTCGCTTTTCGCCATTTTTATGCTTTCGTTATGCTTCCATTCTGTCAGCTTGAAAGGTCCGTTTCCGACAAACGAATCATCTTCTGCAAACCATTCTGGATTTTCTTCATCAACTTTTTTATTTACCGGAAAAAAAGCCGGATTAGAGATGACACTCAAGAAATACTTCTGCGGGCTCGTCAATGTCACTTTAAGGGTCTTTGCATCCTCGGCTGAAACCTGAACATCCTCTGCAGAGCCTTTATCGCTGTTATAAGCTTCCCCGCCTTCAATAAAATAGCCTAAAAATGCTGAATCATATGCTTTTTCAGGGTCTAAAAGCCTTTTCCAGGCGTATTCAAAATCCTCTGCAGTGACATCGTCTCCGTTCGACCATTTGGCATTCTCACGAATTTTAAACGTATACGTTTTTCCGTCATCAGAGACTTCCCATTTTTCTGCGGCAGCTGCTTCAGGCTCATGGTTTTTCCCCAGGCGGGTCAATCCTTCCATAATATTATTCAGAGATTGCCAGGAGAGATTATCAAACCCTTTTGGCGGGTCATAGGATGTAGGTTCCTTTGTATTGTTGAGCCTCAGAACCTGCTTCTCCTCCGAGTTTCCTCCGCTATTTTCACCTGCCTGCTCATTTGCTGTACATCCTAATAAGGCAAAAGCAAACAGCAATACACTTAGAAAAACACTTAATCTTTTCAAAGAAATTCCCCCTTTTTCATTATCTATTTAAAGGCTTTCGCCTGCTAATAAAGTGTGGTTTTTACGGGCAGTTATCCCCCACCTAGGAATACTCGTTTACACTCAAAACCTTGAGGTGGGGGTCTTACTGCCCGTTAATACTGGATAACTGGACTGCCTTTGCCCGTTTGTCCTGAAGCCAGCAATAAACATGGTGATGATCTGACAAATAGGTTTCTACCGGATAAACCTTCTCACATACCTCCATGGCATAAGGGCATCTGGCGGTAAACGGACAGCCAGAAGGAGGTGAAAATAAATCCGGCGGTGTACCAGGCACCGGAATTAATTCCGCACCTTTTAGATCGAGCCGAGGCACAGAGTGTAAAAGACCTTTCGTATAAGGATGCTGAGGATGATAAAAAATCTCTCTCCTCGTTCCGGTTTCGACCATTTTCCCTGCGTACATTACGGCAATACGATCTGCAACTTGAGCGACGATACCCAGATCATGCGTTATTAAAATGATCGCTACGCCGGTTTCCTTTTGAATTTTTTTAAAAAGCTCAAGAATTTGCGCTTGGATCGTTACATCTAATGCCGTAGTTGGTTCGTCAGCAATGATAACCTCCGGCTCGCACATTAACGCCATGGCAATGACAATTCTTTGTCTCATTCCCCCGCTGAATTCGTGCGGATACTGTTTAAACCGTTCGTCAGGATTCGGGATACCTACCAAATCCAGCATAGACAATACCGCTTTTTTTGCTTCTTTTCTAGTTATCTTTTTGTGCTGAAGAACAGCTTCCATCAATTGATCTCCTACAGTTAATGTCGGGTTCAAGGCTGTCATCGGATCCTGAAAAATCATCGAGATTTCCGCACCCCGAATCGTTCTTATCTCTTTTTCAGACACTTGAGTCAGATCCGTTCCTTTAAATAGTATAGAGCCTTTCGTAATTTTTGCTGAATATGACGGCAAAAGCCCCATAATGCTTTGCGAGGTGACACTCTTTCCGCAGCCAGATTCGCCAACAATCGCAAATGTTTCCCCTTTATTCAGAGAAAAGCTGACTCCGCGGACCGCTTGAATCGTGCCTCCATAAGTTGTAAAAGTAACGTGAAGGTCTTTAACTTCGAGTACACGCTCCATATCATTACCTCCTTAATTTAGGATCCAGCGCATCCTGAAGCCCGTCTCCCAACACGTTAAAGGAAAACATTGTAAGTGAAATAAAAAATGCCGGAAAGAACAGCCTCCACCAATGTCCCGAAAGGATCGTAGGCAAACCATCATTCGCCATAACACCCCAGCTTGCAAAGGGGGCTTGGATTCCAAGTCCCATAAAGCTTAAAAAAGCTTCAGCGAAAATGGCACTTGGTACTGTAAGCGTCATCTGTACAATGATTGGACCCATCGTGTTAGGCAAAAGGTTTTTTCGAATGATTCGGAAGGTCTTCGCTCCAAATGTTTTTGACGCGAGGACATATTCATAATTTTTCAATTGCAGAACCTGGCCTCTGACAATCCTAGCCATGCCTACCCAGCCGGTGACTGTAAGCGCAACAATGATCGTGCCAAGCCCTGGTCCCATTAAAACCATTAATAAAATGACCACCAATAAATATGGCAGCCCGTACAATATTTCAATGATTCTCATCATGATATGATCCGTTCGTCCACCTTTATAGCCGGAAATGCCGCCATAAATCACACCAATGACAAAATCAATGATCGCCGCCATGATCCCGACAAAAAGAGAAACACGTGCCCCATACCACGTTCTTGTAAATACATCGCGCCCCAGCCCGTCAGTTCCAAACCAATGCTCAGCCGAAGGAGGTTTGTTTTGCTGGGTTAAGACTTGGAAATTTGGATCGTGCGGCGAGACGTGCGGTCCGATTATGGCCATAATGACTAATCCGGCTAAGACTCCAAGTCCCGCCATCGAGAGCTTATTCTTTCTCAATCTTCTCCATGCGTCACCCCAGTAGGATAAACTAGGCCTTCTAACAGACTCTGCTTCTGCACTGTCTTTTCTAACAGGGTTGAACCATTCATCAGGGATGTCTGTTGAGACTTGGTCATTGTGCTGAACAGGCATCGACATCGTCACTCATCCTTTCTTATGAAGCTTGATCCGCGGATCAAGAATACCGTAAGCAATATCAACTAAAAAAAGCATTACGATCAAAAAAATGCTGTAAAACACCGTCGTGCCCATAATGACCGGATAGTCTCTTGAATTAATGCTCTCTACGAAATATCTCCCCATCCCCGGTATCGCAAAAATTTTCTCGATAACAAAGCTTCCTGTTAATATTCCGGCGACAAGAGTTCCTAAAATCGTAATGACTGGCATCAATGCATTCTTTAGTGCGTGCTTAAAGACAATTTTTGCGGGCGATAATCCTTTCGCTTTTGCCGTTCGAATGTAATCCTGGGTTAAAACCTCGATCATACTCGAACGGGTCAGCCTTGCAATGATTGCCATAGGTCCAGTAGCAAGTGCCAGCGTCGGAAGCACCATATGCATAGGGCTTGTCCAAGTCGCCGTTGGAAATAGCTTATATGTTACTGCGAGCTGTTGAATCAGCAATGAAGCAAGAACAAAGTTTGGAATAGATATTCCCAAAACAGCGAAGGTCATCGCCAAATAATCGATGAACCCATTGTGTTTTAACGCGGCTATTACCCCTAGTAATATCCCGGAAACGACAGCCACTAACAATGCAAGCATTCCAAGCTCGAACGAGATCGGAAACCCTCTGCCAATCAAATCATTAACGGTTTGGGAAGGCTGTTTAATAGACGGTCCAAAATCAAATGTTATAAGTGATTTCATATAATCAAGATATTGCACGATTAAAGGCTGGTCGAGCTTGTAGTACGCTTCAAGATTTCTTTGAACGTTCTCATTGGTGTTTCGCTCTTCATTAAATGGAGAGCCAGGAATAGCCTTCATTAAAATAAACGTTAACGTTGTTATTACCCAAATCGTAAGAAGCATTGCGACCAGACGTTGTCCTATGTATTTTGCCAATTGTTATCCCGTCCTTTAACAAAAAGCCGTGTGCATCGCCAGCTCTGTCATGACTAGCATCGCTTTATAGGCTTCGAGGATATTCTCAGCCTGAAATTTAACTTTTGTCGTACCGCTGATGATTTCCGTTCCCGGCATCAACGCTGCCCATTCGGCTTGTCCGTAATTCGCAAATTCAATCGTTAATAGAGGATGATCAAGGGGAATTAAAGGCTGTACACTATTTCTGTTCTTTATCGCTTCTGCCGTTTTTTCCTTTAATAGCTTGCCTGACTGCTCAGGTGTAAGACTTAAGACAGAAGATCGGGAAATCGTTTCTTTTACAACTGCAGTTGTTACGTTTGGAATTAATTGCTCCGCCTCTAGAGCCGCTTTGTCATCTCCGGCAACCATTAAAACCGGTACCTCGTAATACCCCGCCACATAGGCATTAAATCCAAGCTCACCCACTTCAATATCATTAATGTAAAAATGCCGGACACCGAATATCATACTGTGAGACATTACACCTTTCATTGAGGCGCGGGCATGGTAGCCGATAAACATGGCGCCCGTATATGTATCGTCCAAGCACTGAACCATTGAAAAAGGCTTAACATCACCCGTTATCAGTTTTGCATCCGGGTGAAGCCGCTCAATCATCAGATTATTCATCTTTGAATGGCTGTCATTTACGATTACATCCTTGCAGCCTTGGTCAAACGCCTCCGCGATCACATGATTTGCCTCATCTGTCATCAATCGTCTGCCGCGCTCATAATTCAATTTGCGGCTGTCAACAAACGTGTCATCCCCTAATCCTGTAATCCCTTCCATGTCAACTGATAAAAATAGCTTCAACTCTATACCCCCCTAACACAAAACTTTTCTGAAAATATACAATGTTGCGATTATATTAATATTCTTACAAATTATATTGGAAAATCTCTTGGATTGCAAGGCTATTAGAAGATTTTTCCGCAAATCATGTTAGATTTTCTGACAAATTTTAAGAAAAATGATTACTTTTCATAAAAAGATCCACCTTTCCTTATTCATTTCTAAATCTTTATTGTCGGAGATTGATATTTTAAAAAAATGATATTGAACACATTTTTGTTGATCTGCTATTTCACTTGATCTGCCCGAGGGTAAATCTATCACGATCCACCAAAAAGCTATTAAATTATCCATTACTACTTTCCCAGCTGACTGCAAATGTAAAGAATCCCCTCAGACAGAAGGGATTCCTATTGGAATTGGCAGCTCTTATGCAAGATAAGCTTCATGAATTTGCTTATCATGGATCAGGTCACTGCCAACCCCTTCTAAAATAATTTGCCCTGTTTGCAATACGTATCCCCGATTCGCAATTTGCAGTGCTTGAAAGGCGTTTTGTTCAACCAGCAGAATTGTAACGCCTGCATTATTTAACTCTTTAATGATTTCAAAAATTTGTTCCACAATGATCGGTGCAAGGCCCATGGAAGGTTCGTCCAGCATTAATAAAGCAGGATCCATCATAAGAGCCCTTCCTATTGCCAGCATCTGCTGCTCTCCGCCGCTCATCGTTCCCCCTCTTTGATCGAGTCTTTCCTTTAATTTAGGAAAATAGTGAAATACTTTTTCCATTCTCTCCTCGATCAATTTTTGGCTCTTCACTGAAAATGCACCGATTCTTAAATTCTCTTTTACCGTCATTCTAGGAAAAATCCTTCTCCCCTCCGGAACATGGGCGATACCTAGGAGGGTTGTATCATGAGCAGGCATCGAGGTAATGTCCTTACCATTATACAGAATGCTTCCTTCTTTCGCTTTTACCAGCCCGCTGATTGTTTTTAAAGCCGTCGATTTTCCAGCACCGTTGCTTCCGATTAAGGTAACAATCTCACCTTTATCCACTTCAACATTCATTCCATTTAAGGCCTGGATCACCCCATAATAAGCAGACATGTTTTTTATTTCAAGAAGTGCCATTGTTCTACCTCCTATGCCAATTCCGCTGCTCCCTTGCCAAGGTAAGCTTCAATTACCTTCGGGTTAGTACGGATGTCTTCCGCATTGCCTTCTGCTATTTTTTCGCCATGATCCAAAACAATGATGTGATCAGAAATCTGCATAACGAGCTTCATGTCATGCTCGATTAATATGATCGTTATTTCAAGCTCTTCTTTTATTCGGTTAATTAATTCTGTTAATTCTCGTGTTTCCCGCGGATTCATCCCTGCTGCAGGTTCATCAAGCAGTAATACCTTTGGTTTAGTGGCCAGTGCACGGGCTATTTCGAGCCTTCGCTGAGCCCCATACGAGAGACTCCCTGCTTTTTCATTGTAATATTCCTCCAATCCTACGTATTGAAGGAGTTCATACGCATTTTTTTCCGCTTCATTTTCTTCCTTGCGAACGTGAGGAAGATTGAACAAAATCCCGAATATCCCAGCTTTCAGATGATTGTGCATACCGGAAAGAACATTCTCCAACACGGTAATTTCGCTAAATAAACGGATGTTTTGGAAGGTACGGGATATTCCTTTTTTAGATACCTCATGAGGCTTAAGCCTTGTAATCGATTCTCCATTTAAATGAATGGTTCCTGAAGTCGGCTGGTAAACACCTGTAATCATATTGAAAAAAGTAGTTTTTCCGGCTCCGTTTGGACCGATAACAGCTGTAATCGAATCTTTTTTTATATCCATTGAAACGTCTTTGTTTGCAACTAAGCCGCCAAATTGTTTCGTAAGCTTGTTAACCTCCAATATTCCCATGCTTGCTTCCTCCCGGGAGTTCTTTTTCGATCTTTTGAGTTTGAACTTCTTTTCCTTTAGAAAGGAATTTATTTTTGTCGTATTTGACATTTTTATATGGAATTAATCCCTGCGGTCGGTAGAGCGCAAATAGGATGAGCAGTCCTCCAAATATAAATCGCTGCATTTTCGAAGGAGACAATGCTCCCGGCAGTTGAAACGAACCGCTTTGGCTCATCTCATTAAACCAGCTTGTCATCTCAGTCAGCACTTGTGTGTTCAGAATCGTTACAACCGCTGCACCCAGAATGACTCCCGGTACACTTCCCATTCCACCTAAAAGCACCATGACGAGTACCGTAATGGACTCTAAAAGTGTAAAGCTGGTTGGATCAATAAACGCTTGCTTTGCTGCAAAAACAACTCCCATAAGGCCTGAGAAGGAAGCTCCGATTGCAAATGCCTTTAGTTTTGTTCTTACAAGCGGAATCCCCATTGCTTGCGCAGCAATCTCGTTTTCCCGAACAGCTTTCCATGAGCGGCCAAGCTTCGAAGCTTCAAGTCTTCGAACAAAAAATACCGTAAAAACAAGCAAAATTAGAACGATAAAATAGTAATCACTCGGAAACTTGATTTGGTAGCCAAATATTGACGGCGAAGCTATTGAAGTCAGCCCCATTGCACCTCTCGTGATATCGACCGGCTTATCAAGGTTGTTAAACACAATCCGAATGATTTCACCAAACCCTAAGGTTACAATCGCGAGGTAGTCGCCTTTTACCCGCAAGACAGGTATACCTAGCAAAACTCCGAATAGTGCAGCAACAAACACTCCGATTATGAGAAATATCCAAAAGCTTTCCCCCGAGAGCGGATAAGTTCCAAACGGCATAAAGTTTGCCGCTTGTGCGGTAGCAAAAATCCCGTATGTATAGGCTCCGACTGCAAAAAAGGCAATGAATCCAAGATCTAGCAGCCCTGCAAGGCCTACGACAATATTCAGACCTAATGCCATCGCGACAAAGATTCCTACCATCACGGCTACGTTCATATATTCTTGATAGGCAGGTCCCTGACTTGCCGAAAAAGGCAGAACGAGAACAAGGATCACCAGCGCTGCCGCCCATTTAATCCGATTGCTGAAGGAGGTAAGATAAAGCAGCAGCAACGAGAAGAGAATCAATAAAAATGATGTCACAGACCTTTGGGCGAAAAACAGACTTGCGCCAGTGACAGCTACGTAAAGAATGAGAAGGCCGCCTTGCGCTTTTTTGTTTTCTTTAAGAAGGTTTTTTATGTGTGTCATTTCTTTCACCTACACTTTCTCAACTACGGCTTTTCCAAATAAGCCTTCAGGTTTAAAAATTAATACGATGATTAAAATCGAGAAAGCAAAAACGTCTTTATATTCCGCTCCGAATACGCCACTTGTGAGCAAAGACAGGTTTGCGGCTGCGAACATTTCCAATACTCCTAGCAGCAAGCCCCCGACCATTGCGCCGCGGATGTTTCCGATCCCCCCGAGCACTGCGGCAGTGAAAGCTTTCAGCCCAAGAATAAAGCCAATATAAGGATCGATCGTACCATAATGGACTGCAAACAATACACCGGTTGCTCCCCCAAGTGCTGATCCAACAAAAAAAGTGATCGATATGACTTTGTTTACGTTGATGGACATTAGCGAAGCCGTATCCGGATCCTGAGCGACTGCTCTCATTGCCATGCCCCACCTCGTTTTGTTGACAAAAATTTCGAGTCCTACCATTAATATAATTGCTACTATTAGCACAACCAAAAAGGAAGTTTTTAATGATACATCGCCAAAAACGGATGAAATGGATGATGTTTGCAAATTGAAATTCCCGGGAAATATCGAAGGAGTATTCACGATAAAATTCCCTCTGCTTAACTCGGTAATGAATCGCACAATATCCTGTAAAAGAAATGAAACACCAATCGCAGTAATCAAAGTAATCAGTTTTGTTGCTTTTCGTAAAGGGCGGTAAGCGATCCGTTCAATGCCCATTCCTAAAAATCCTGTTGCCATACTTGTAATAAGCAGTATGAGTACGAGTGTGACAACGCCTGGCAGAACAGAGATCCACCCCAATCCAGTCATGGCAAGAAGTATAGCTGTGCCGATAAATGCCCCTGTCATGAAGATTTCTCCATGGGCAAAGTTTATAAGCTCTAAAATCCCATAAACCATCGTATATCCGAGGGCAATGATGGCATAAACAGCCCCGAGAGTAAGTCCGTCAATTAAAACTTGCGGCAGGGTTTGAAGTAAATGCTCCATACGCATTCTACCTTTCCGAATATCTTGTTTTTTTTAAAAAAGTGCTGAACAATAGCTTCTATTAAGAGAAAAAGAGTATAGGCGTGAAGACTATACCCTTTCTTTGATTCTTATTTTGAGATTTCCCCCTCTAATTTTGGAGGGTATGCAGCTTCTGCAAACTTGTAAATAAAGATTTTCGCGAACTTGTTGTCTCCTTTTTCATCAAAGCCAACCTCAGTCATTTCCCCTTTGTAATCGGAAACAGATCGGACTGCCTTTGCAACAACATCTTTTGCCGGAATCTCTCCGTCATTTTCTTTAATCGCATTTTCAATCCCTAACAGCATAACCTTCATAGAATCATAGCCATAGATCGAATATGATTCAGCGTCTTTATTGAACTTTTCTTTGTAGTTTTTCGCGAATTTCGTATCTGTTGAAACCCCGGCTACTGAAGTAATGTACGTATCTTTTACTGCGTCGCCTGCTATATCTACAAGGCTTGATGAATCAAGACCGTCTCCGCCCATAAATTTTGCAGTAATCCCTTTTTCACGAGCCTGTTTGATCAGCAGCCCGCCTTCAGCGTACAGACCGCCAAAATAAACAAGATCAGGCTTAACTGAAGCGACTTGGCTTAATACGCCATTAAAATCCTTTTCCCCAACTGTGATGCCTTCTTCACCAATAATTTCTGCGCCAAGCTCTTCTGCTTTGCCTTTAAAATTTTCGGCGAGTCCTTGTCCATAGGCCGTTTTATCTTGAATGATAAATATCTTGTTGACTTTAAGGGTTTCCATGGCAAATTGTGCACCGGCAGGACCTTGGAAATCATCTCTTGCGACGATTCGGTTTGCCGTTTTCAATCCCCTGTCAGTCACATCAGTAGCTGTAGCCGCAGGAGAAATCATTGGAATGTTGTACTTTTCGTAAACTTCAGATGAAGGAATGGTAACACCGGAATTTAAATGGCCGATGATCCCGTAAACGTCACTGTCAGAACCAATCTGTTCGGCATTCGCAACTCCTTTTTTAGGATCTCCCTGGTCGTCAAGCGGCTCAAACTGCAACGTATACCCCAGTTCTTTAAACTTGTCCTTTTCTTCATTTAAAGCCAGTTCAGAACCATTCTTCAAAGCATCTCCAAGCGTTGCGCTTCCGCCTGATAACGGAGACTGCGATGCGATTTTAATAACTTTATTAGATGAATCCCCTGATGCTCCGCTGTTGTTTCCGCACCCTGTAAGTGCAGCTATTCCTAAAGATGCTGTTACCAATAACGATAATGCTTTCTTATTAAGCATTGTTCCCCCTCCAAATCCATTGTTTTAAATTTACAAGCATATATGTAGGTCTTAAGGACTCCCTCCTATCCCTAAACAAAAGTAATCTTTTTCAAATTATAAAATTTCGTAGATTAGATCACACCAATTGTGAGAGATAATATGACAAAGTTTTTTGAATTTTATTATTTTTCTGAATAAATTACTGTTCGCCAATTGATAAAAGTATATATTTTACAATGCGAAAAATAGGGCATCCTAATCACACTAGGACTTTTTACGCCTATACATGAGTCTTACAGCCCGTTAGCGCAGGATGAAATTTAAATCTCTATGATTTCCAATCTTTTTTTTCTACAAATTCTGTTTTTTTTCGACAAGAAAATGTATAATGAAAATTTGTGAAGGAATTGGCTATATAAAGATGGAGGGTTTTCAAATGATAAAAAGAAAAAAAGATAAATTTTCATTGCTCTTAATGGAAATGGCAAAAATTCTTGATGAGACAGCGGAATACTTTGTTAACTATAAAGTAACCAATCTTACCACACTGAAAGAATTTGCTGATACTTTAAAGGAGTATGAAACGAAAGGCGACAATCAAGTTCACATTATCATTAAAGAATTAAACCAAGCATTCATTACACCGATTGAAAGAGAAGATATTCTTCAGCTGACAAATAGTTTAGATGATGTATTGGATGGAATCGAGAATTTTTCCGCTCAAATGGAAATTTATTCGATTACTTCATCTGACGAACATATTGATAAATTCTCAAGTAATATCCGAGAGTGCACGAAAGAAATCTTAATTACAATGGATCTGCTTTCGAATAACCGCCTAAAAGACATCCGAGAGCATGCGATCAAAATTAAAGAACACGAACATAACTGTGACAATCTATTTAGAAAATCGCTAAAAAATCTATTTGCTAAAGAAACAAATCCAATCAAAGTCATTCAATACAAAGAAATCTATGAAACGCTTGAGGAAATTGCTGATTCCTGCCAAAGCGTTGCAAATAACCTTGAAACCATCATTATGAAGAATGCGTAGAGTGTAAAGTCATGGATATTCTTTTTGTTTTAACCATACTTATAGTAATTTTCGCTTTAGCTTTTGATTTTATCAACGGTTTTCATGATACAGCAAACGCGATTGCCACATCTGTCTCAACAAAGGCGTTAAAGCCCCGCCATGCGATTATATTGGCTGCAGTCATGAATTTCGTCGGCGCGATGACCTTTACAGGTGTTGCAAAAACGATAACGAGTGATATTGCGGATCCTTTCAAGCTTGAAAATGGATCAGTTGTCATTCTGGCGGCTCTTATTGCTGCTATCACATGGAACCTTTTAACATGGTACTACGGAATACCAAGCAGCTCATCACATGCCATTATTGGTGCGATTGCAGGTGCAGTCATTGCTTCAGCAGGATTTGCAGCAATTAACTTTAAAGGGTTTCTTAAAATTTTACAGGCCTTGCTCTTTTCACCTATCCTTGCTTTTGTTATGGGATTTATCGTCTACAGCATTGTTAAGGTGATATTCAGAAACAGCAATCTGGCAAAAACAAACCAACGATTTCGCCATATTCAAATCGTTACAGCTGCTTTGCAATCATATACGCACGGCACTAATGATGCACAAAAAGCAATGGGGATCATTACGATGGCATTGATCGCAGGGAATCTTCACAGCTCAACCGATATTCCCTATTGGGTTCAAGTGTCCTGTGCTATCGCCATGGGGCTCGGTACGTCTGTTGGGGGTTGGAAAATCATTAAAACCGTCGGAGCAAAAATTATGAAAATTCGCCCGGTAAATGGGGTTTCCGCCGACTTAACCGGCGCTGCAATTATTTTCGGCGCAACCTTTATCCACCTCCCTGTGAGTACGACACACGTTATTTCTTCTTCTATATTGGGAGTTGGAGCGTCTCACCGGGTAAAAGGCGTAAACTGGGGCACTGCAAAACGGATGCTGATTACGTGGGTGATTACATTGCCGATTAGCGGAACGCTTGGAGCAATTGCTTATTATATCTTAAATATCTTTTTCTAAAAGATTAGATTTCTTTGCCGCCATAATAGGCGGTTTTTTTTATTCCAATTTTTCTTAAATTTTTCTGTTCAATTCTTTAAGAGAATGGTATAAATGAACTGGATAAACTATTTCATCCAACCCTAAATTCAAATTGGAGGCAGCAACAGATGACAACACATCCATCTTCAGCATTATTGAAGCTGTCCGTTATTTTATTCCTTTTTCTATTATTTGTATCTAATCCTGCTTTTTTGAGGGCAAAACCTACCGTGGACAAAAATCCGATCATTTTTGTTCATGGCTATGGAGGATCCGGTTCCAGCTTTGCCACGCTTCAATCATATTTGATCGATCAAGGCTGGAATAAGGATGATTTATATACGGTCAATTTCACAGACCATTTTGGAAGCAATGTAAGAAACGCGGCCGAGCTCTCCTATCATATTGAGATGGTAAAAAAACGGACGGGAAAATCCAAGATTGATCTTATTGCTCACAGTATGGGCGGGCTGAGTGTCCGCTACTATCTTGAGCATATGAATACGCACGATTCGATTGATCATGTTATTACCTTAGGCTCTCCTCATCACGGGATCCCAGGTGACAGATTCAAAGGCACAGACGGCGGAAATGAAATGGCTCCAACCAGCACGTTTTTGGCGCAATTAAATAAAAATGATGAAACTCCTGATGGATCAAATCGTGATCATATCATAAGATATACGTCCATTTATAGCAAAGGAGACAAAGTCGTTCCTTATCTTTCTTCCCCGCTTAAAGGAGCGAATAACATACAAGTTTCGAAACCCAGCCATGTTGGAATACTGTCAGACTCGCTCGTGATGTCTTACGTAGCAGAAGCCCTAAGATAGACATATAAGCTGTAAAAAACCCCACAGACATTTCTGTGGGATTCTTTTTTATATTTAATGTTTTTTCCTAAAAGAAACAAAAAGACTGACCGTATAACACGAATTTGGAATTAAAGTAATTGTGGCCTGTTAACACTATATTTGTGTTTTTCGGACACACCTTTTTTTACAAAATCCACAGTGGGAGTTAGCTTATACCTGGCAAAGAAGAACGTATAATTAAAAACTCTCTGATTTCCTGAGAGGATATTCCTGCCTCTAAGGCTTCACGTATTAATTCTATCCATTCTTCATCCAAATGCAATTGTCCTTCTTTACTCACCACAGGCACTCCTTTGCTGCTTTTTTGCATAATCATAACGCTTTGGGAGTGAATTTTATGTAACTCTTTGTCGATAGAAAAAAATTTTTCAAAGCTTGTTTTTTTTAAAAAAACATGCAGATTAAATAAATAACAATAAGCTAAGTGCCATCACTGCCATTCCGCCAATCAATCCGTAAATTGACATATGAGCCTCATCATATCGTTTAGCAGCCGGAAGCAATTCATCAAGGGATATAAAAACCATTATGCCTGCAACAGAAGAAAAGATTAAACCAAACATTAAGTCATTTAGAAAAGGCATTAATATCAAGAAAGCAAGGAGCGCGCCAATTGGTTCCGACAATCCAGACAAGAACGACAGCTTGAATGCCTTCTTTCTATCACCTGTGGCAAAGTAAACAGGGACTGATACGGCAATTCCCTCCGGAATGTTATGAATCGCGATTGCAAATGCAATTGCGATGCCGAGCCCCGGATCTTGAAGAGCAGATGTAAAAGTAGCTATCCCTTCAGGAAAGTTATGGATAGCAATTGCGAGCGCGGTGAATGTCCCCATTTTCAATAGCTCAGGATCTCTCACTACCGATTTTTCCGGCTTTTCCATATCCTCCACTTTTTTCAGCTCATGCGGATTTCCCTGCTTAGGAATAAATTTGTCAATCATAGCAATCAAAAGCATTCCGCCAAAAAAACCAGCCACTGTCAGCCAATTTCCTAATTGAACCCCCATTGATGATACAAGCGCATCCTTTGCTTTCACAAAAATTTCAATCATTGATACATAAATCATGACCCCAGCAGAAAATCCAAGAGTTAGTGATAGAAATTTTGTGTTTGTGGTGGATGTTAGAAACGCAAGAACACTTCCGATACCCGTCGCAAGGCCAGCGATTAATGTTAATAAAAATGCGACAATCAAATTTTCTGCCATCAATTATATCTCCTTATACAGGTTATTATGTGTAAAATATAAACCGTCTTAACAAATCATTCACAATTATTTCAAAAGGCACGAGAATATATCATTATTGATTTTTCGAAACATTTTTGCTATTTGCTTCTCAAGCGGTAAGGAAACCATTACAATAATCATATGTAATGACTATTTTAGGATGCAACTATTTTAACATTTATTATCTTACAAAGGGACTTCAATAAAAAATTCACCATAAGACAGAGTCAAGCTGAAAATCTGACGAGAGGAATGGAGAAAAAATGAGTGATAATCACTATTATGTAAACAGGCGTAAAATCCAGGAAACTCTTAATAAGACAGAAGATATTGCTGATTTTGTAATAACGAATAATTACATCGTGGTGAATCTAAAAACCGGAGAAAAGATCGTCATCAGCGGCAAGGAAGAATCAGGATTGCGATTTGATATATTAAAACAAGGCCATAAAAGTTCATAGCATTATTTTGTTGAAAGCTTTATGGTGAGACATTTAAAAGCATGATCTATCATTACGATTTCATCCTCTTCTGCTCAATCGTAATGGCTCCAGAAAAAAAACCCGACAAAGTCGGGAGACGGCCATTAAAACTCAATTTTAATTTGCCTAGAATCGGTGATTTTTTTCTTATCTTTGTCAAACAACCTGCTCTATCTTGAATCAGAATCTGCTAACAATTTGTCTATTTCAGCCGCAGCACGATCCAAACCTTCCTTGACGGATAATTTCCCTTTGAATATTTCACTTAAGTAGTATGTGTATACTTCTTCGATTTTGCTCCAGTTCTTGACCGGAGGCCACGAGAAGGCCTGATCAGCAGTTTCTGAATAAGGAAAGTGATAAGAATCCTGCATTGATGTAAATGTATCGACTGCCGCCTTATTCGTTGGTATTAATCCGCTTTTCGTCATGGTGAGCTGCGTTTCTTTTTCTGTCATCCATTTTAAAAAGGTCCAAGCTTCTAATCTGTGTTTGGTCCCCTTCATCATAACTAAATTTTCGCCGCCAATGACGTTAGCAGGTCCTTCATTATGTGGAAAGGGTGCAGGAACGGTCAGTTTCAAGGCTCGATTCAATTCCTCTTCACTTTGTAAATTGTAGTAAAACCAGGGACCTTCATCAACCATCAACATTTTTCCGTTCATAAGCTCGTCCCAATTTTCAATTTGATCCAAATTTACGTCGGAATATTCAGGAATATTAATAACATGTTCCTTGTTAAGTGATTTCAGTTGCTCTACCGCTTGAATTGTTCTTTCACTGTTCAAATAACCGGAAGTCTTACTGAACTTCTCGTCTGAAATAACCCCGCCAAGACTTTCAATATATGGTATTGTGTCCCAAGTATCCAACCCTCCGAGACCAATTGTATAGTTATGCTTGCGGGCAATCTTTAATACGTCATCCATTGTACTTGGAGGTGTAGAATATCCTGCATCTTTTAATAACTCTTGGTTAAAGATAGCCGCCTTCGTATATAAGTTAAGCGGAATGGAGTAATAGTCACCTTTATAATAGCCTGTTTCCATTGCTTCAGGTTGAAACCTTTGGCGTATACTTTTGAAATCCGGCAGCTCTGATAAAGGTTCAAGAAGCTCTTTATTTGAAAATTCGGCAATCAAGCCTACATCTAGCCTGGCAACATCCGGACCGCGCTTTGAAGATGTTTGGGCCACCAGGATGTTATTTAATTCTGAATTTGAAGCTAAATTAATCGACTCTACGTGAATGTTCGGATGTGCCTTTTCAAAAGCTGGAATGATATTCTGTTCAAGCAGATCGGTTTCTTTGTCGTTATATGTGTGCCAAAACGTAATGGACGTTTTTTGGTTCTTATGAAGCTTTTCAACCTCTTTTGGATTAGAGATCACTGACTGGTTTCCGCAGCCGGCAATTAATCCTATGATCAGAAAAATCGATATCCACTTGAGGGCCATTCTTAATTCCAACCTTTCTTAATCGATAGACATTCGTTTTTTATGGTGCTTTTCCCTGTATTCATGAGGAGTAGATCCAGCTACTTTCTTGAACACCTTACTGAAATATTTAACGTCTTTAAAACCTGCGGCCTTGGCTACATCGTAAATCCGGCTATCATTTTGCGTCAATTGCCGCTTGGCTTCCCTTATCCGCAGATCAATTAAATAATCAATAAAGTTTCGTCCGGTGTGTTTTTTGAAAAAGAGGCTGAAATAACTTCTACTTAGATGAACATACTCGGCTACACTCTGAAGCGTTAAATTCTCTCGATAATTAGCGGCAATATATTCGAGCGCCTTCGTGATTAATTGCCCATCTTGGCCGTTATTAGGCAATTTCGGAATAAAAGGCTTCGTAATTTCTTCCAAGTGAAAAATTAGAAGGGATACGAGTTGTTCCAATGTCTCTGTTCGTTTGAGTTGATCATGTTGTTCAGAAAGCAGAATGCCCGAATCCTCATACAGATCATATACTCCCTTAAGCAGGCTGCATGCTTCTTGTTGTACTTGTTCCGGATTCAGATCCCCGCTATTCCACCGTTTGAGTACAATTTCAATAGCGGATGAAACCGGATCGCCATTACGAATCAATTCATAGAAAGATGTTAAAACATTTTCACTATCTATTTCAGCATCCTTGATTTCAGCCTCTTTTTTTGCACCATCCATAATATATAGCTTACCCAGCCCTTCGAAAAAACGTCTGTGGCAGGCTGATTTGCTTTGCATGTATCCTTGGATAATGCATTCCTTTCCTTTCTTCCTCACAAGACCGATTGAAGTTGAAATGTTCCACTGTTTTTCCACTGAATCCTTCCACTGAAGAAGCTCTTGCTCAGATTCACCATTGTTATCAGGGAGAATTAAAAACATGCCCGTTTCAGATACTATCAGTGCCATACCTGTATCTATCTTATTATAGAAATCTTCTTGCAAATCCTCTAACAGGACATTCACATAAAGATATCCTTGATTTTCTCTCCATTCTTCGGCATGATCCAACATAAGATAAATACAGTCATATGTTTTTTCCAACCAATGTGGTGCCCAGATCATTGGCAATTCAGGACTACGTTCCTGAACGATCAATCTTTTGATTTCATGCTCTACCTTTTTTCGTTCCAGATAGATTGCTCCCTCTTGATAATCATTCATCTCACGTTCTAATTTCTGTTCTTTCTCAAGCATGGAAATACATCTCCGAAGGACAGAAAGAAGATCTTCTTGTTTCAAGGTTAGCTTCAATAAATAATCGACAGCCCCAAGTCTCATCCCTTCTTTGACGTATTCAAAATCGCTGTAGTTGCTGATCATGATTACTTTTATCGAAGGATAGCGTTTTAATGCTTGCTCCATAAGTTCAATCCCGTCAATTATCGGCATTTTAATGTCGGTGATGAGAATATCACAGGGGCTTCTATCCAAAGCATCCATTGCTTCCTTTCCATTAGCGTAATGGTCTTCAGCTTGCATACCTTCCTTTTCCCAATCAATAATGGAAGCTATCCCTTTTCGAATGGCAGGCTCGTCATCTACAATAAGAACTCGATACATGATTATTCCCCCTGTTTGCTAATTCTAGTAGCAGATTTCATAACGTTTTTCAATACAATACATACTTCTGTTCCTTGATCTGGTGTACTTGAGATCGACCATTTCCAATCTTTTGTATAATAAAGCCTCAGCGTATCAAAGATATGGCGGAGCCCAATTCCGATTTTTCCCTTTAAGGCGGCCTCCGGATCGTTTAATATCTTCAGCTTCTCTTTTTCAATACCTACGCCGTCATCCTTGATAAGAAATTTCAAGTCACCTTCACTTAGACGAATTCGTATAAAAATTAGGCCGTCCTTATTTTTCGGCACAATGCCATGAAATATGGAATTTTCCACAATAGGCTGCAACAGCATTCGGGGAATGATGAATTTCTCTGTACCCGATTCAACATCTAAATCCAAGTGGAATGTTTTTTCGTAACGAAGCTCTAATATCGTCAAATACTTCCGAATAATGTCCAGTTCTTCTTCAACGGTTATCATGTTTCCGCTTTTGCTCATATTTGCCTCTAACAAGTGGTTAAGTGCCGATAAAACATGAGAAGCACGATCGTTTTGATTCGAATGAATAAGCCAGCGGAGTGTGCTGAGTGTGTTATATAAAAAATGAGGATGTACTCTATGAATGACAGCACGAAGCTCCGCATGATGCTTCTCACTCTGTTCTTCCTCTACCTGTTGCATTAAAAGTTCGATTTTATCAAGCATTTTATTAAATTGCATACTTAAAAAACCAATTTCATCTGATGATTTGACGGGCGTTCTAACTTTTAGTCTCCCTTGCTGTACAAGCTGCATACTCTGGGTTAGTTTTTTTACTGGGCCCGTGACCCAACCGGCAATAATAAGTCCGATACCGATAGCTATCAGCGAGAAAATAGCCGGAGAAAGAAATATCCAAGATTGCAGCCTGTCCAACTGACCGCTGATTTCATGAATCGGGACCGTACCAACAATTATCCAGCCATTGCTTAATAACTGCTTTACACCGTAATAAGGAACGCCATTAACGTCATATTCGAATTCTGCTGCATTCCCAGACACAATATGTCGATATAACTCAGGATTGTCCACTTTTTTATTTATCAAATCGAGATTAGAATCAATCATGATCCTTCCTTCGGTATCGACGACGAAAAATTTTCCAGTTTTACCCAGATTTAATTGGCTGATCGTGTCCAAAATCGAGCGGCCATCTAAATGAACCTGTACGATCCCTATATTATTCAGAGTTTCAAAATCCTTTAGAACCCTACCCATTGGCAGAACTAAATCTGTATTGGCACTCCCGCCTTTGAAACGGTCATACTGAAGCCCCTGCCAAACCAATTCTCCGTTCTTTCGTTTGGCTTCCTTTACAAGCTGTTGATTGGAAAAATGCCCTTTCTTAAGCCTGGCTTCAGAAAAGGTGCCGCTCCCCCATCCTTCTCCTTTCTCGTTAAAAATGTAACCGATACTGACAAAGGAATTGGAATAGACCAAATTGTTTAGTAAGCTATTTATATATTGGGAATTCTCTCCTTGTTCGTATGAGGAACGTTCATCCAATTGTAAAACGGCTTGTTGAATCTTCAAATCGCTGCTAATGAAATCTGAAGTATCTATCCCCACGTTTAAGATAAAAGATAGAGATTCCGCGGTCTGTTTCGTGATTTGTATAGTGGACTCCCTTACGTTCTTCTTCAAAATAGTATTTGATTCCCAATAGAAAGACAAACAAGTAAAAAGAATCGGAATGAGAATTAGAAGAAGAAAGGGTACGATTATTTTAGTTGAAAAGCTCCAAGTTGTAAAAAATTTTCTGGACATAACACCCCACCTAGTTCAAATCTTTCTTTCACCATTGTACAGGTATAGACACGTATTCTACCAATGCAGGATATGGAAATTAATATCCCTATTCTTCATATCCAGATAACACCTTATTGTTTTTTCTTACAAACTTCATAAAATATCCCATTTTTACAATTAATTCAATAAAAAAGGTGCCTTGGTGTTCTTTTTTTACAATATATCCATATATAAGAGAGTATTAAAATGCAATAAAGCATTAAAGACTATAGTCCTTTAGTTCGTACAGGCTATTTTTTCCCATATTCAACCACGATTACATTAAAAATCGTAAAAAATTTACCTGTTAGATAAACAATGCCCTAATCCTTTAGTCACGCTAAATTAGTTCTGTTAAATCGTAATATTGAAACTATTTTTATTCTTTTGAAAGCGCTTATCAATTTAATAGGATTTAATCCCCATTGTTCTTGTCGAATTTTGTTGCTAATTTTGAATAGGCGTAACGCAATATATCTATTTTTACTATTTTTTTAGTTAACTCCTTTTCTTGGAGTTTTCTATAAAAATTTTTTGTAAAGTCGGTGATAAATAAAAACGAAATGAACTAGTGAAAACGAGAAAAATGTTGCCGTAGACCGTATCTCTCAAAAATGTATTACAAAAAAAGAATAGTTTGAGGTGTTTTTGTGTTAAAAGTAAAGAAATCACTCAGAGCATTATTCGTAGTAACTATCGTAACAATTGTCGCATTAACTTCCAACATTAACGCAGCATTTGCAGCAGAGCCAGATCCAGACACTCCGCTGAATCAGGAAAACTTGCAAAAGCTCTCTGCCACAGAAGTTAAAAAATTAGAAAATGGTGTCCAATTTGATCTGGGAGAATATAATGCTTTTATTCGTATTTACTCTGAAGATCTAGTAAAGGTTTCCGTGTTAAAAGATGGCCAAGAGGAAAAAGATTCTCCAGCTATTCAAAAGAAAGATTGGAAGACACCTAGATTTAAAACTACCGATGGCGAAAATGAGTATACGATTTCAACTAAAGAACTCACAATTAAAATCAGCAAATCGCCTTTTGGTGTGAAATTTTTAGACAAGCAAGGTAACGTGATCAACGAAGATTACATGAAAAATGGTGCAAGTTCCGGTTACGAGAACGGAAAGCCTTACGTTTACAAAAAAACGTCCAAAGATGAGAACTTTTATGGATTTGGAGAACAAACAGGCAGTACGTTAAATAAACGTGGTAAAAGTTTGGGCATGTGGAACATGGATTCATATGGATATACCAATAAAACAAAGTATGTTTATGCTTCCATCCCATTCTTTATGGGCCTAAAAGATGGGAAAGCATATGGAATTATGTTCGACAATTCACACCGCTCTTATTACGAAATGGCAAGCAAGTCTGACGATTACTACTATTTTTATGCAAATGGCGGTCCGTTAACTTACTATTTTATGAATGGACCTGAAATTTCCGACGTTCTTGAACAATACACAGAATTAACTGGTAAGATTAAGCTTCCGCCAGAATGGTCTTTGGGTCTCCAGCAAAGTGCATGGGCTTATACGCCAGAACAACTTGTTGACATTGCCAAAACTTATCGTGATAAAAAGATTCCGCTCGATACGCTGAATTTTGACATTGATTATATGGATGGATACAGAGTCTTTACGTGGAGCGACCGATACAAGAACGCTTTTAAAGAAATTGAAAATATGAAAGGCCTTCACACTGTAGCCATTAATGATCCAGGTGTCAAAAAAGATGAAAATTATTCCATTTATAATGAGGGAATAGAGAATAACTACTTTGTGAAACAATCAGACGGAAAGCCTTATATCGGTCCTGTCTGGCCAGGAGATTCCGCATTCCCTAACTTTTTGAATAGCGATGTGAAGAACTGGTGGTCTGACCATATTGCCTCCTCCCTTCTGAATGAGGGTGTTGATGGTATTTGGAATGATATGAATGAACCAGCTGTATTCAATGACGCTGATGGATATTTCCACACGCTGCCGCTCGATTCATATGGAGAAGATGATCAGAACAACAAGGTGCTTCATTCTGAATTCCATAATCTATATGGACACTTAGAAAATGAAGCAACTTATGATGCTTGGAAGAAGAGCAAGCCAAATGAAAGACCATTCATCTTAACTCGTGATATGTTTGCCGGATCCCAGCGTTATGCTGCAATTTGGACAGGCGATAGTATGAGTACTTGGGAACATTTACAAATGTCTCTACCAATGAATATGAACCTTGGTCTCTCCGGAGCATCTTTTGTCGGAAATGACATCGGTGGATTTGGCGGCCAAGCAAATTCTGAATTATTCGCTCGCTGGATCGAACTAGGCTCATTCTTGCCGTTTGCACGTGTTCACTATGACCAGTGGAGTGATCGAAACTATCATCAGGAGCCATGGTCATTCGGAAAAGATGTAGAAAATATCAGCAAAAAATATATTGAAATGCGCTATCAGCTCATGCCTTACCTATACAATGCATTTAAAGACGCTTCTGAAACTGGTAAACCAGTTCAACAGCCGCTTGTCTATCATTATCAAGAAGATGAGAACACTTATAATATTAGTGACCAATTCATGTTCGGTGACTCTATGATGCTTGCACCAGTTGTTGAAGAAGGAAAAACGAGCCGTGAAGTTTACCTACCTGAAGGCGAAACATGGATCGATTACTGGACGAAGAAAGAATACGAAGGCGGTCAAACGATTTCTGTCGACGCTCCGCTTGATCACTTGCCAATCTTCATGAAAGAAGATTCAATTGTGCCTACTCGTGAAGTTCAGCAGCATACGGGTGAAAAAGATTTAACAAACCTTGTGCTCGATACTTACGTAGATGATGAAGCAAGCTATAGCTTCTATGAAGACGATAGCAAATCGCTTGATCATGAAAAAGGTGAATTCGATGTAACGAACTTCAACATTGAACAAAAACGAAACAAAATCGAATTCTCGAAATCACTGGAAGCTGATCATTTTGATTCTAAAATTGAGCAATATACAATTAAGCTCAACAATGAAGAAGCTCCGGAAAAAGTACAGGCAGGCGGCAACAAATATCAAAAGGTTAACTCTTTAGATGACCTGACAAATACAAAACGTTCCTTCTTCTACGATGAAAAGACGAAAACAGTCTATGTTAATATTCCTGTAGAAGAAAAGAAAAAAGTGCAAGTGAACTTCAACAACAAAGTGGAAGTGAACGCCAATTTAACAAATAACTAATCACTCTTGTGATATGTTCCTGTTAAATTATTAAAACTCATAAAAAGCTTAAATTCGACTAGTTTATCTAGTTCGAAACTAGGCATAAAAAGGAAACTTGGCTTTCGCTAGTAGTAATAGGCGAAGCCAAGTTTTTCAATAAAGTTGGTGAAACAAAATGAAATGGAAAACAATAATTTTAATTCTCGGTGCAGTACTCCTCTCCCTTTTTGCAATCTATAGCAATAAAACACTTTTAAGTGAAAAGGCATCTCCCAAAATCGATCTCATTCCAGTACAAAACCTATTTACCAACCTGCAAACAAATAAATCACACTACTCTCCCGGTGATGCAGTCACTTTTAGCCTAAGCAATCAAACGAAGTCCGAAACAATAAAAATAGCTTACTATCATTTAGATCGCAAAATAGAAGAGCAAACTCTTTCAGTGAACGATTCAACCGAACAATCGTGGTCATGGAATCCTCCTAATGATGATTATAAAGGATACTTAGCTGAGATCACTATGTTTAAAGGTAATCACGTGCAGACGGAAACGATTGCAGTCGATGTTTCAAGCGATTGGAGCAAATTCCCCCGCTATGGGTTTCTCTCTGAATTCGGCGAATCGACTGGGGAAAATGTAAGCCATGTCATCTCTTCTTTAAACCGATATCACATAAATGGATTGCAATTTTATGACTGGCATGAAGAGCATCAACAGCCGCTTAAAACAGAGGGAGATTCCCCTGCCTCACACTGGCAGGATGTCGCGAACCGTGACATTTCACTTGAAACCGTCAAGCAATACATTGACTTTGCCCATCAGAAAAACATGAAAACAATGGCTTATAACTTATTGTATGGTTCTTTCGAAAACAAAGACATTCCACGAGAATGGCACTTGTTTAAAGACAGTCAGCATGAGATCATTGACCAGCACCCGCTGCCTGACCAATGGAAAAGCAATGTAAATATTATGAATCCGACGAATCCTTGGTGGCAGGATTATATTATTAATCAACAAAAAAACGTATATCGTCGTCTTCCGTTTGATGGCTGGCATATTGATCAATTGGGAGATCGCGGTGATGTATTTAACGAGTGGGGAAGTCCAGTACAAATTGTTGACGGCTTTCAACCGTTTCTCTCAAAAATAAAACAAGAGATTCCCGATAAAGAGATTGTGATGAATGCTGTCAATCAGTACGGGCAATCAGCGATAGCAGAAGCTTCACCTTCTTTTCTATATACAGAGGTGTGGGATGAATACAAATCATACAGTGATTTAAAACGAATCCTGGATGAAAATGCTTCCCTCTCAAAACGAGATGAAAGCTCTGTTCTAGCAGCTTATATGAACTATAATCATTCCAACCAGCCTGGTTCGTTCAATGAAGCAGGAATACTATCGGCGAATGCAGTGATTTTTGCAAATGGAGGAGCCCATCTCGAGCAGGGAGAGCATATGCTGTCAAAAGAATACTTCCCCCTTCATCAATTAAATATGGAGGCAAGCTTGCAAGAGAAAATGATTGATTACTATGATTTTTTAACAGCATACGAAAACATCCTGCGAGAGAATGTGACAAATTCAAGCATTGAATTAACCTCTAATGAAGGAATTCCTTTATCATTCGGGGATGCTGTGCAAGGACAAATATGGATCTTGCCTAAACAAAAAGAGAAACAAAAAATCATTCATTTTATTAACTTTTTAGACGCCAAAACGATGGAATGGCGCGATTCTGATGCTGCTCAGCCCGCTCCGTCTGAACGTACCAATTTAGATTTCACGATAAAGGAAGAAAAAAAGATTAACAGAATGTGGCTGGCATCTCCGGATACAAAATCCTCAATGCCGATTGCTGTTCCATTTGTACAAAAAGGCAAGGACGTATCGTTCACTCTACCTTCGTTAACGTATTGGGACATGTTAGTTATCGAGTACGAAGAATAAGATTGTATAAAAAAACATCAGTTTCGCTAATATTAAGCTTACTGACGTCATGAAAGCATTCCAACAGGGCATGTCCAAAAGGCATTTGCCCTGTCGATTTTTAATAGTGATAATTATTTGTTAATATCTGCTGTACTTCTATTCCTCATCTTCCTTCACTCGATATGCCTTATTAAACAGCATCAGCTGGCTATCTATTTCCGGATCATCCTCGTTTCTTTCTACGTAATGATACTCTCCTGTATCGTCCTGCTCGCGTGCTTTCATATTATCTGCAAGTGAAGCATCCAAAATTTCACGAATACGCTGCTTATTAGGACCGTCAAATATCGGAAATAAAATTTCTACACGTTTTTCCATATTACGGGTCATCATATCAGCAGAAGAAAGAAAGATTTTCTCTTCGCCGTTGTGATGAAAATAATAAATACGACTGTGTTCTAATAATCTTCCGACAATACTGCGTACTGTAATGTTTTCACTGGCTCCTTTAAGTCCCGGACGCAAACAGCAGGTTCCGCGTACGATTAAATCAATTTTAACCCCGGCATTTGATGCTTCATATAATTTCATAATTATGACTTTATCGGTTAATGAATTCATTTTTATAATGATCCGGCCATTCGAATATTGTTTTTGAAAGTTGATTTCCTCATCGATCAACCGAATAAAGTCATCTCTAATTTCAAATGGTGCCACGGATAAATGGTGATAGGTCGGATTTTCTGTATATCCGCTTAAATGATTAAAGAAATTGGTAGCGTCAATTCCAAACTTCCTTTTAGAAGTAAACAAACCTAAATCGGTATACATTTTTGCTGTCTGATCGTTATAATTACCGGTGCCGAGGTGAACAAAACGCTCGATTCGATTATTCTTCTTACGAACCACAAGCGTAATTTTACTATGTGTTTTTAAATAAGTCATTCCGTAAATAACATGGCAGCCCGCTTTCTCGAGCTCTTTTGCCCACTGTACATTGTTTTCTTCATCAAATCTGGCTTTTAACTCAAATAGGACAGTCACCTGTTTTCCTTTTTCTGCAGCTCTTTTTAACGCATCAATGATCGGAGAATCTCCGCTAACTCGATATAAAGTTTGCTTAATCGCTAATACGTCTGGGTCATCGGCTGCTTCAGATACGAATTCAACTACCGGTTCAAACGATTCGTATGGATGATGCAGCAAAATATCTTGTTCGGTAACTTTTTTGAATATATCTTCTTCAGAATTTAAATCACGGGGGGGTTGAGGAATTAGTGCCTGATACATTAAGTGCTCTCTCGTTTTACTAATTTCTTTGTAGAAGCTAAAAAGCATGGTTAGATCGATCGGTCCGTCAATCTCATAAACATCCTTTTTATGAATTTCAAGTTCTTCCGTTAAATACTTCAAAATGTTGTGATCATAGCCGTTTTGTTGAATTTCAAGTCTTATTGCAGCGCCCCATTTACGTTTTTTTAACTCTTTCTCAATCTCCTTAAGTAAATCGCGGGCCCCTTCTTCATGAATTGTTAAATCAGCATTTCTTGTAATGCGAAATACCGAGACTGAAACCACCTTATATCCTTTAAATAATTTATGAATAAAGTTGCTGATCACATCTTCCAATAATAAAAATTGCGCTTTAGTATCAGAAGTTTGCAGGCGGACAAACCGCTCCAGTACAGAAGGGACCTGGACGATTGCCGTTTTTATCCGTTCATCTATACTTTCACTATGGTCTTCAATCACAATAACAAGATTTAAGCTTTTATTTAAAAGCATTGGAAAAGGACGATATGCATCAACTGCCATTGGAGTTAGAACAGGAAAAATATTCTCGTCAAAATAATCCTCCATCCATTTCAGCTGTTCTTCCGGCAAGTCTTCCATTTTTAGAAACTCTATGCCTTCCTCCTTAAGCCTTGGCAATAGGATTTGATTAAAAGCCTCATATTGTAATTTAACCAGGGAATGTGTTTTAATTGCAATTTCATTTAATTGTTCTTTCGGAGTCATACCTGCCTTATTCTCAGGTTTATTAAATCCAGCTTTTACTTGATCCTTAAGTCCAGCCACACGAACCATAAAAAACTCATCCAAATTAGAGCTGAAAATAGCTAAAAATTTCAACCGTTCCAATAAAGGGTTCCGATCATCAAGCGCTTCTTCTAATACACGATTATTAAAGGCAAGCCAGCTTAATTCTCGATTGTTGTAATACTTCGGACAGCTAAGATCGATTTCATTTTCTATTCTCTTATTCAATCGTAATGCCACCTTTTTTCGACAAATTTCTAGGATAATTATAACATTAATAGCTAATTGTGAATGTCAAATATTCGTAAAAATTAACACTATTGTACTTCAATTATTAATAAAGGTGACAAGCTGAATTATTCTTCTGTGAAAAATATATTAATTGACTTTTTTAATTGCTTTTCTAAATGTTTTTTCTGTTTTTCAGTTTGATACTGCTCAAGTTTCCAATCTTGATTACAAGTCACGAAAAAATTAAGATCGCCTTCATTTTCTTCCAGCTCTATCTTCTTCACGATATTCCGTTTGGTAGCATTTAAGCTATGAGCAAATTTAAGAATTGCTCCCAATAAACGATACTTCGCAAGCTCACTTTTTGAAAACCATTGCTGAAACGGGTCAGCATTTCGCTTGAATTCCGATTTGTTTTTAAACGATGCTAATAATGCAAGTAGGATCCTTTCTTTATGAAGCAATCCATCAATAGTTCGATTTGCCAATAAATAAAACGTATGCTGGCTGCTCGTTTCTGAATCAATATACGACCCCAGATTGTAAACATATGCACCTCGTTTAAGAAGAGAAGTGTCCTGCTCATCAATCCTTGTCAGACCGGCATCATGCAAGAGACGGGCAAGCAGTATCGAAAGATCGATCATTTTCCAAGCGTTATTAATGTTAATTTCATAATCTGTAGCTAATTGACTAAAGCTTTTTTCGATTACATTAGGAAAAAGAGAGGTTCCATTTTCTTTTTTCAATTCTTCGTAAAAGATTCCATCACGAAGCCCTTTTCTGCTAAGAACAAACTGATCTGTATTGACGGTATCCAGTAAGCACTTAAATACTTCGATCGCCGGGAGGATAATATCTGCTCGATCCTTTGACAAGCCATCGACCCGCTGTAATTCTGAAAAAGTCATTGGCTTTAAAAAGTCGTTTATTTCGCAGATATCTTTACTGCTCATCATATATTGATGCAGTCCGGAAAGCGGATATCCCGTGTACTCTTGGTGGATCTGAACCATGTTTCGTGCACTCCCGCCTATGCCAATAATCGGTAATCTCTTGTCCTGAACCCATTCAAGTGATTTAAATTGATCACTGATAAAATTGCTTATGGCTTTTAGCTCAATGTCTGTAGGTTTTTCTGCTTCTACAAATTGCTTTTTCAATGATAATGCCCCAAAGGGAAAGCTGTGGTAACTCACCAATTTTCTATCTTCAAAATATGTAAGCTCCGTACTTCCTCCACCGATGTCAATTGTGACACCGCTTGTAAAAGGCGTCGAATTAACAACAGCCAAGTATCCGAAGTAGGCTTCTTCATATTCGGATAAAATTCTCATATCAAAATCTGTTTCATCCTGAACTCTTTTAAGGATCGTCTGTTGATTTTTCGCATGCCGGATCGTTGCCGTTGCCACACACTTTACTTCCTTCAACTGGTGGTGTCTCGTCACCTCTTGAAAGCTTCTAAGCGTCGAAATTAACTTTTGAATTCCCTCTTCTGTTAGAAAACCATCATTTGACAAATAATTACGCAAACGAGCTACAGCTTTTGCATTTTCTATTTCTTTTAACCTACCGCTCTTATCAAGCAAATAAATTACAAGCCTCATTGTGTTAGAACCTATATCAATAATTGCATACTTTTTTTGCATCATTTTTTATAGACCACCCTAGATCATTTTAGACAATTTTATTATATCTTAGATTTATGGGTGGTTAGAGTCAATCTTTATCTTCTAAAAAAATTTTATTACTAATTTCACATGACTTTAGCATATACAACAGAATCTCTTCTAAAATATATTGAAATGGAGCCTCCTTTGTAACTGGCCAAATTATTATGGTTGATGGAGGATATTCCACTCAGTGAATTTACGGATTTTTCTCAATCGATATTTTTCCACTCATGTCTATTGATACTGACCCAATCAGGTTAATCACAAAACTCATATAATTAATATAAAACTTGAATGGAGTGAAAACCATGTGCAATCAGTTATCTGTCTGGGAGATTCCAACCCGAGTCTTAGTTAAAGCTCTAACATCAGAATCCCGACTCCCAGATGAGCATGTACCCCCAACTGAAAATGAACATTCCTCTAAACATGTATCTATGACAGAACAAGAAACTACAATTGAAAATGAGCTTATATCTTGTGATGAAAGTGTGACTGAGCAAGAAGAACAAGAACCTGTAACTGAAAATGAACCTGCTGATGATGATGAACCAGCTGTTGAACATAAACCTTCGTTAATGGAAAGTAAGTGGCTTAAGCACTAAATCTACCAAATATGCGGCAACTCTTTTATGTAATCAAGGATACATCCTAATCTTTTTTCATAATTTAGGACATGCTGACAGTAAAATATCATATTTGAATAAGGATCATTAATCAACTTTTAACCAGGTGTATCATTCAGTTCAAATATGTTTTAAAAAAGTATCGTTTATCATGATGCTTTAATTTTTTGTAGTTTTTATCCTTGTTGACAGTATTTTTGCGTATTACAGAAAATTACAAAGAATCCGTTTTAAAAAATTTAATTAAAATGGATTCTTTTTAAGTTGTTTGATACTTAAACAATGAATAATTTCTAAAATATGTTAAAATATCAATTAACCAAGAATTTCTCATTTCTCCTTGTAGCAGAATCATGCTAATCACAATACATAGAAAAAAACGAAGCAGCAAATAAGATTCCTTTAAAGATTGGGTTAGGAGGGCTTCAAAAAAGATGAAAAAAACAAAGAGAAGGAATGACAGAGACAACACTGTAATGATTCATATATTTGATATTCTTATTCAATTTATTGAATATTTAATCTATCCAATCAGATGGTTAGGAAAAGTTATATTAAATTTATTTAATTGAAACTCAGAAAGGTTTGGCGCAAAAAAGCGTTGGTCCCTAAAGGCTTATTTAAACAAACTAGCACCCTTCAAATAAAGCGGGCTATTAATGTAAAAATGTCTCCCCATAAGGGATAAACACTTCAAATAGAGATCTATCAAGATCAAATTAGGCAATATTGGCAGGCTTCTTCTCGTATGATTGACCATGTCAGTAGTCTTCTGGTGTCTTTTTTCTTACAGCGCTCCCTCCTACTATTTCCCTTTTTAAAACCCATTAAATTCAAAAAAAATGATGTATTTTATTCATGGTAAACTTTGTATAATTAATGTAAAATTATATATAAAATTTTCATAAAATTGTGGGAGATGGTTAAGCATGGAGCGCAATTATTCAATTGACTTCATTAAATATTTTGCAACACTATTCGTCGTAGCTATTCACGCAAACCCGACAAATGATGAATTCTTTCAAAGTGTTAAAGAAACACCTCTAGACATCGTTGTTGATACTTTCGCTCGGTTTGCTGTTCCATTCTTTTTTATAGTTTCAGGCTACCTTTTTACACAGAAGCTAAAAATGACACCTAACCCTTTTGCGTATTTTAAAAAATACACATTGAATATCACAAAGCTTTATATATGCTGGTATACTTTTTATTTATGTTTTGGTGTTTTACTTCGTTTATTCCAGGAAAGTGGAACTTGGGCAGATAGAAAAGCAGATGCACTAAACTATGCTACCTCAGCTTTAGCACTGGAAAAAATTTTTTATTATTGCGAAACCACCAGCCACGGGTTTAACGGATTTCAATTATGGTATTTAATTGCTCTTATCTGGTGTATTGGCATTGTATACATTTTCTTTAAAATGAAGCGAATTTCTTTATTGTTAGTGTTAAGTTTGTTTCTGTATATAGTCGGGTTATTCGGTCAATCCTATTCGGTCTTTTTTAACATTTCTTTTGAAACACGGGATGCTCTATTTTTCGGCTTATTTTATACGGTATTAGGAAGCTTCTTTTCTTATTATTATGAATCAATCAAAGCCCGATTGTCCGCTAGGCCCTCTATTTACTTACTATTATTTTTACTATTCTCTTGTCTGGAAGTGGCCGAAAGGTTTTTGCTTGTAAATATTCTAGGAGGTCATAAAGGCGATTACTTTATTAGTACGATCTTTCTATCAATTTCATTGTTTTTATTTGTACTTAACAGTCCTAAACTAGGAAAAGACATTAATTTATCTAAAATAGGAAAAAATTCAGTAGGCATCTATATTGTCCACGTAGGTGTTTTATTTGAAACGTACAAAATTTTACTTTCTTTAAATAAACCGTTCTTTACTAACAGTGTCGTAGATTACTTTATCATTACTCCTATAGTGTTTATTATTTCTTATTTCGTATATAGATTGCTACAAGTTTTAAAGAAATATCTTTATCTTATACCTAACGGGTTTAATAAAAAGACTACTTAATTACTCACTGATTTTCAGAATTAATTAATCTGTTAATGGTGTATATATTCGGAGAAAACGAAAAAGCTCACTGATTGGTGGGCTTTTTCTTGTATGATGGATCATGTCTGCACCATCTGTGTTGCATCGACCCAGATCAACACGTCAGAAATAAAAATGGTCAGTTGTTTTTCACTCCATAATTCTTCACGAATATCCGTTTTAAACTTAACGAGGCTATCATATGGAACTTCAAATGTTTTTCCCGTTCTAATGACGAGGGTCTTGAAGTTTTTCTAATGAATCATATTTATTTGGATGTGGCAATTTCGGGCTTTAATTCTTAGAGAGAATTATCTTTCAGTGCATAGAACTTCAAATCTTCACATATCCTAGCTTTCGCTGGTTTGTAGTGTTTCCACTCTTTCTTGAGGTCTCCAACGGCTATCTACTTGACGGGATCCAGACCAAAGCCTAGATCCTTTTTTCATTCAGTTGGTGAATTAATCATAAAAGATTAAATGCATATCACTGCTAGTCCTTGATTTCGCAAAAAATTCCGCTTCATCTCCTCCATCAACAAAGCTACCAATACCTCTGAAAACCCCACATTCGCCTGATCCTAGATATCTTGTTCCTACATAATCATTATAACTTGTAGGATCGTATTCCCATAATTCAACTTTTAACTCACTATCTGGACCCACGTATTTGTCCCGACAAATCCTATAATCTCCACCAGTAGAGGCATACACATGACTTTCAGCACCGTTAGAATAAAGAGTTTCTTCTCCTAAGTAATCCCATTCCCCAGCACCCAAAGTTCCTATGCTGCTTGCAAAAGTATAAGAAGGTACCAACAACGCAGCGACCAATGCCACGACAATCATTTTAAACTTTTTCATACTCATACCTCCTCTCCCGTTTTGACTTGAAAAATCTTATTCGCCATATACTACTAAAATCTTCCTTATTTCTCCAATAAAATCATTTTTTGAATGATGGCATTTTCACTGGAATTCGTGAAATTGAGGGATTTGTTCATTGCATAAACCCTTACATCAAGCAAATTCATGTTACGGATATGAAAGGCGATACGAATTTTATTGGGTTTGTGGATTTGAAGAAGAAAAAAAGCCCACCATTCGATGGGCTTTAATTCTACGTATGGAAGACCGTAATAATCTTCTAACAAAATTTGAAGTTCTTCTTTTGAATGAAGAGATATCTCTCCTGGATCTTCGAAAAAGTCAACTTTTAAAATGGCCCTGCATTTCCTTTATAGTTGTAATTACCTTCATTGCTTTTGTAAACTTGATAAGCGAGATACAATACATAAAAGCTTCCGATTATCTGCATAACAATCAAAATTTTGGGTATTATCGTTACAAGTATATTATTCAACATAGCAGAAATAGCAAGTAATAAACCAAAAGCAATAGTTGCTCCATACGTATATTCCATTGCCTTTTTTGTCCCAGAATTATGCACGGTGGATAATATGACGATATTAGTAGGTCCTGGTGTAAAAGTAACAATAAAACAGTACACTACAAAAGATGTAATATTCATGAGGAAAATTCCTTTCGAGCTATTCTCATATAAATATACATCTTAAAATTAAATCGCTAAAGTATATTATGGCAGATTATATAACTCTACAAATTTAGGGTGCTGATACGTTATATTTCATTCTGTAGCACAAAAGGATATTTTCTTTATCTCCAGTCATCTTTATTATTAGCATTTTTCAACGGGGAATGCTGGAAATGCATTTTTACGCGTCCGCCAAATAAAATGGTCGGTTGTTTGGTCGATTGGAAGAAAACAAAAAAATAAAAAACCACTTCCGAAGAAGTGGATTTTTATTGAGAATCCCTTGTAAATAAGGGTTCTCAGGGTTTGGCACCCAATGATTCCAACTGGGCTCGAATCAGCGACCTCTACCCCTGTCAAGGTAAACAAGCTATTCTGTACCTCTAGAAACCTCTAGGACAAACCCTTATTTTATAAGGTTTGTTTAATTACATACCTGAAGAAAAATGCCCTCTTTTGAACAAAAATGAATTAGTTCGTCCCCATGCCTCCCCAATTATTAATTCAGTACCCTAGAGCCTGAGTCTTATGCCGGGCACACAGGAAAAACCGTCTGATGGAATCTCCATCAGACGGTTTAACGTTTTACTGCACTTGCTTTGTTTTTCGTTCTATTCGTTTTCTTGTTTTCATCTCTTCCCTAAAGGATTTAATCAACGAGAACATCATAAAGATTAGGATGAACGCAAAAGGGAAGGCGGCGATAATTGACGCCGTTTGCAGGGCGGTCAATCCACCGGACCAAAGCAGAACCAATGCCGCTGCAGATACAAGGATTCCCCATACAATTTTAATGATGTTTGGAGGATTTAAACTTCCGTTTGTCGTTTGCATACCTAGAACAAAGGTTGCTGAGTCTGCCGAAGTTATAAAAAATGAACAAATAAGTATTATCGCTAATATAGACGTGAAAGTGCTCAATGGGAAATGCGCCAATACAGCAAATAATGATACTTCGATACCTTGGGTGTTGATCATGTCCCCGAGGTTTACATTCATGATCCGTTCTAAGTACATGCCCGAGCCGCCAAAAATTGAAAACCATAATGTACAGAAAATGGATGGAACTACTAATACACCGATAATAAACTCGCGTATTGTGCGCCCCCTTGAAACACGGGCGATAAACGTCCCTACAAATGGAGCCCAGGCAATCCACCAAGCCCAATAAAAAAGTGTCCAGCTTTGCATCCATTCACTGTGCTGATGGTCAAATGGAGAGATGTTCAAACTCATCTCAGGAAGATTTTGGATATAGCTTCCGAAGGTTGATGTGAAATAATTAAGCAAGAAACCTGTATTGCCGGCAAATAATAAAAAGAGCATCAGAATAACTGCGACGATTACATTCGCGTTACTTAGCCATTTTATTCCACGTCCTAACCCGGATATAGCTGACAGTATAAATAATACTGTAACGATAGCAATAATAATAAATTGAACTGCAATGCTTTTTGGGATGTTAGGAAATATAAAATGTAAACCGCCATTAATTTGGGCTGCACCAAGCCCTAATGACGTAGCGACACCAAATACCGTTGCAATAACGGCAATAATGTCAATGAGCTTGCCTATCCACCCTTTTACCCTATCTCCTAATAATGGATAAAAAGTGGCACTAATTAATCCGGGTGCCCCTTTTCTAAATTTAAAATAAGCTAGGGCGAGGGCGATCACGGCATATATTCCCCATGGGTGGAATCCCCAATGTAAGAAGGAATACCTCATGGCATCGGTTGCGGCCTGCTTTGTACCGGGATCTCCATAAGGCGGGCTCATATAATCCTGTAATGGTTCGGCTACGCCATAGAAAACAATGCCAATGCCCATACCAGCGCTGAATAACATGGCAAACCAACTGATGAGATTATATTCGGGCTTTTCATCGTCCTTGCCAAGTTTAATTTTTCCATATTTAGAGAAGATTAAATAGATCGCGAAAAGCAAGATGACACTTGCTACTATTAGATAAAACCAGCCAAAATTCGTTTGAAGAAATTTTTGGATATTGCCTGTGACACTTGCAAGATTATTGGGCGCAAAGGCACCCCAGAGAACAAATAAAACGGCAATAATAACTGAAATCGTAAAAACAATCGTTACTTTTTTCATCAAATCCACCTTTCAAGATCTTGCTGTTCATAACATGCCTCATCCATGGTCAGTCCTCTAGGAGACTATATTGAAATTCCCATATTTCACTATCTTTTAACTCATTCAAGGATAGCTCTAAATTGTTTCCCAAAAAGATTGTTTCGCCGTTGATGGCCACCACCATCGCCTCAATGGAATGATCGCCATCTCGTTTTTTATATACATCACCAATATTCGGCATTTCACCTTGGGTACTTTTTGCAGGTTGATCAGGAACATTGCTCGTTAAATCAACACTATCTACCATATTTTTATCTAAATAATCTATAGGTTGACTGTCATTATCACGGCCTGGAACCATCAGTAAATATTCGTTATGTTTGACCCCATTAGCCTTAGTTGTGATAACCCCTTTGGTTTCAACAGACGATACAATTTCAATTTCGTTTAAGGAATAGTGATCCAAGTAATCGGGACTTGGATTCGTAATTAAGATATAGTCCCCTTCTTCAGCTTTTTTATCTTTGTAGAGTGTATAAGCCTTATGGTTGAAAATAAAGCTGTCAAGCTGTTTGGGTTTATACTTTTCAACTTTCGAGGCAGTGGTTAAATGCTGTGTTAAATCTTTCAGCCTGACAAGATGGACAGACTGTTTGTATACAGGCTTTACAGAATATACTCTGTGCAACTCATTGTTAAAATACACAAATTGTCCTTTTCTTACTTGATACAGTTTCACGTATAACTCTCCCTTCAGATCATTCAACTTTAAAAAGCAAATACATTAAATAATACCCGATGTCGGTTAACTTTCCCCTGAAGTTATGTAAATATTACCTCCACAAAATATTTTTTTCTTTGGTCTATAAACTCAACACGGATATACAAGGAAAGCACTCATTAATGAAGTAATTCTTTTATGGTAACATACATTGATCCTGATTGCCGAAACATCGGCATTACCCTTTTTTATATTATTATTCGTATAAGAATTCACATTATAATTTAGTCTTATAAAAGCTACGTTTTAAATCTCCATTTAGACAGTTCATCAAGATTACGATTTCCATTTCCTCCTATACCTTTCCAAAAACAGGTTTTCCTAGTATCAGGATCAAGTTTATACCTTGATTTATCGGCACGTGAACCATACGCTAATGAAATTGCGACCCATTGACCAGACGAGAAGCCTAGAGTAAATAACCACTCCATCAACTATAAATCCAGCAAGAATGCCTGCTACAAATACTGCCGTTACCACTACTAAACTTTGAGTCCCTAATTCGCCATTATCTGAGCGTAATTGAGAAATCTCACCATTAGCAATTGCATTACCGCCATGCTTAGGGCAAACAAAAAGCACTCTCTTTAGAGAATGCTTGTTAGTTGTTATTGTCTTACTTAGTTCGTTCATTACATTCTTCAACAATCGCGTACGATTGTTAAAGAACAAAGGCTGTTGAAGCTGTCTCGTACTTATTGAACTCCAGCACACATTAACTATTTATTAAAACGCAAAATTATCGATTTACCACAAGTAAAAATGGCTTTGTTACCTTTTAGGATTTATCTTTTTGTAATGACTTATTGCCAGGTGCAAACCAACCGATTAGGGCAATACCGACTAATACTCCATAGAAGATCAGACTCCAAGCGGTACTGTGAGGAAAATGATGATCTAAGACACCAATATCCTCATGGGCAAGGGTAATTACAGCCAGTTTGACACCGACCCATGCAACAATTGCATATGCTGTTGTTTCCAATGCTGGACGTTTTTCAAGAAGCTGTACAAACCAGGTTGCTGCAAACTTAATCAAGACAAGACCAGCAATACCTCCAAGAAGAACAACAATAAACTGCCCTCCATCCATACCACCGAAATCGTCTAGCGGTGAATCTGGAAGACCAAGGGCAAGAGCAACTGCAGCTAGAATCGAATCAATTGCAAAAGCGAGGTCAGCTAATGCAATCTTCCCTACTGTAGGCAAGAAACCTTTACCAGCGGATTCCTTTTCATCGTCCTCATGAATATTCTCATTTTCTTTCCCGAACCGTGCCTTAATGACATGCTTTAATCCTAGGTAAAGAAGATAAGCCGCTCCTATCGCCTGTATCTGCCAGACGTTTGCAATGAAAGAAATTGCAAAAAGTGCAGCAAATCTGAAAGTGAAAGCCATAATGATTCCGTAATTTATAGCTCTTTTTTTCTGTTGTTCAGGTAAATGCTTGGCTATAACTGCTAGTACAAGGGCGTTGTCAGCCGATAACAATCCTTCCAATCCAATTAGAATTAACAATGCCCAAGCATACTCTAACCATAGTGACTCCATCTACTTCTCTCCTTTCAATAACGAAAATGTCATGTAAAAGTTTCGCTAACTATAAATTTCCCAATTAAGTAACAGGTAATCCTAGAGAATAATGCTAAAAATGATTTATTCAGTTACTTCTAGTCCTCTATATTTTCCTTTTTAAACTACACCTTTAGTTTAATTACATTTCTTCACAATCTCATACAATAATAACATAAATATTCAATTTTTGGTGATTTTACTCGTTAATCGAATAAGTACACATTTTTGTTGCACTGTAGTGCAAACAAAATATCCATTTACATAAATAATCTTTTATTAGGTTACACTTTTTACTTTTTCCTTCATTGCTTCTTTAACCTGCGACGTTACTTTAATTACATTTATTCACAATCCCTTCAACTGAATCTCCCACTATCTGGCCCAATTTATAAAGAAGGACACATTTCTTGTTACAGAAATGCGCCCTATTGCGGAAGATCGTTATTAAAGGAAAGCACTTGTTAGTTGAATAAATTTGTTTTCTATTATTGTCATCTTAAAAAGAGAAAGACAGGAATAATGAACTCTAATGGTGCAATATCAAACCTAATTTAGTGAGCCTTTTCTTCAAAATGTTAAATATATCCATTTTATTATCCTTGAATGAAATCGTCACTTTTGTATTCTAAAATATCTCCAGGTTGGCAGTCCAAAGCCTTACAAATCGCCTCTAAAGTTGATAATCGAATCGCTTTTGCCTTTCCATTTTTCAATATAGAAAGATTAGCCATTGTATTCCAACCTTTTCCGAAAGTTCTGTTACGCTCATTTTCCTTTTAGCCAGCATGACATCAATATTTATTATAATTGCCATGTTATCCACCTCAGACCGTTAAATCATTATCTGATTTTATATCTATGGCTTCTTGTAGAAGTCTTTGAAGAACAGCAGCAAAGGTTGCAATTACACTTGAAGCAAAAGTGCATATTAATCCCATCATTATAACACCTGTTCTGTCACCTTCAATAAATAGAATTACAAATATTATTCCTAATATAATTAAGACACAAATTGTGATTGCACAGTACTTTATATACCTCAATGCTCTTACAGATAATACCGAGAAAGCCTTGTTCCTATCTATATAAGTTAAAAGTTTAAATGCTTGAAGGGAATAGACAATACATACGCGCATACTAAAAAGGGATATTGCAAGTAAGCAGTCTCTGGATTCGCTTCTGCATCTCTACTGGCTATCTCAGGCAATAAAAATATACACAAAGCAAGCACCACAATTCCAATAAGAAAAACAACTACCTTCAAGAAAATTGTTGAACCACTTTTTTGTTTCATAAAAAGCACCTAATTTATCGATTTGCAATAAATTATTATCAATTTTTATTATATTTTTATTGAATAATATTCTTTTTATTTTAGACAAAGATATGCTTTGACAGCTCTTTCTGTACCCGAGTGGTATAGGGAGGAACTTAAAGAATACTATGATTTGCGGGAGCAAGAAAAAGAAAATTTGGGTGATGCATGGGAAGGCGGAAACCATCAATTTGTATTTCACAGTGGAACCGGAAAACCATATTACTTTACTACTCCTACAAGTAAGTGGAGCAAATTTGCAAAGAAATTGGATTTGAAGTATATTCGACTTCATAACTTAAGACATATAATGGTAAACCCACTTATAGAAGAAGGAGCAAAAAATGAATGCAATACAGAAAAGAACTGGGCATGCAAATTTAAAAGTTCTTTCCGATACATATAGTCATGTAACGCCAAAAATGGAGCAGGAGACTTCGGAAAAATTCGATAAGCATAAACCAAAAAAATCCGTTCGTCCCCATAATTAGATGAAAAAAGCCACTTCCGAAGAAGTGGCTTTTTATATGAGAATCCCTTGTTCCATAAGGGTTCTCGGGGTTTGGCACCCAATGATTCCGACTGGGCTCGAACCAGCGACCTCTACCCTGTCAAGGTAAACAAGCCATTCTGTACCTCTAGGAACCTCTATGACAGACTCTTATTTTATAAGGTTTGTTTAATTACTTATCTGAAGAAAAATGCCCTCTTTTGAGTAAAAATGAATTAGTTCGTCCCCAATTCGTCCCCAATTCCTAATTTGAATGAGTAGAACTTGTTGAACGATTTGGAGCCTTTGGTAGCTGGGATTTTAACCGATGAGAAAAGAAGTTCCTAAACAATAAATAAAGAAGCCTTACTCCATCGGTAGGCTTCTGTTTTAATGAAAATTCAAGCTTTAATCTTTATAAGGATTATTTTGATTTCCGTCTTCGATCTAAGCGATCTTATGACAAAAATTTAATGGTTGTTGAACCTATTAAAAATCATTACCGTTAAGCTCCAGATGTTTTTTCAGGTTATTAGAAACCTTACGGAGTTCCTTCTTATCGGGCATATAATAGTAAGTACCCTTTATGATTTTATCTGATCCTTCAATTTTGTGCTGCTGTATGTTTTCTCGTGCAACTTTATAATTTGATTGGATCCTCCACATATCATTGAAGGTCATGTTTGTTTTCACGTTCTTTTCAACAACTTTGACTAATTCGCCAAATTTCGTGATTGAAGATGTACTCGCTCCTTTTTGTATTAAAGCTTCAATAACTTGGCGTTGGCGCTTTTGTCGACCGAAGTCTCCTCGTGGATCTAGCTTTCTCATTCGAGCATATTTTAAAGCTTCTTTGCCATTCAATTTAAGTCGTCCTTTAGAAAAGTGCACATTCTCAAAAGTGAAATCTAAATCATTATTTACCTCTACTCCACCTAACGCATCAACACTTTCTTCAAAGCTCTTGAAATTTACTTTTACAAAATAATCAACGGGAACATCTAAGAGATTTTCAACAGAATAAATTGTCATCTCTGTCCCTCCCGCTTGATAAGAACTGTTGATTTTGTCTTCTGCCGCTCCTTTTATCTTTGTATACGTATCGCGAGGGATACTTACCATATGCGTTGATTTAGAATGAGGATTAATTGTTAATAGAATCAATGAATCGGCCCGCCCGCTTTTTTCACCTGGACGAGAATCAAGCCCCATTATCAGAACAGATATCGGATCACCATCCTTGAAGTTGATGTTTTTCAGACGTTCTTCAAATTTAGGATTTCTGTCGATATCCTCGTGAATATCTGATGAAGTTGACATTACAAACTGAAATGCATAACTGACTGTCCCTAACATTACTACTGTAAAAAAGGTTAAAACAAACAACAGTACTTTTTTCCCCATTAACCTGGCCCCCACAATAAAACCTATAACTGTTTTTGTTACAAATATATTTTGAAATTAGCGAGTAACTATGCAGCAGAATTCTTCCCATGATAACTTCGCCCTGTCCGGGCAACTTTGTTCCATTTTTTGTTGAAGAAATAAGAAATACTTCCATACATGACAAAATACATCGATACAAATCGATAGACAAAAATATCAAAAATAATGGTGAATAGTAATCGTAACCCATCTTTCTTTTGAAATGAAAACCCGTAGTGCTTATTCATTCCAATTGCTGCCAAGTCATATGCTAACCCAAATAAAAAAATGAAAAACAAATAAGAAAATACGTAATACAAATACGAATGTTGAGGACTGTAAATCATATTTACAATAAATATCCCTGTCATTACATAAGACGCAAGGGTACCTACTAGTATCGTTTCAAATATATAAAAAAAGGAAACAGCTTTCGTAAATAAAGTTTTTCCGAAGAAGGACCGGAAATGAATAAGGCAATCTATGTATGCTTTTTGCCAACGCAAACGCTGCTTTGTTAAATCCTTCAATGTTTCAGGTAATTCCGTGTAACCAACGGCATCTGCTATAAAACTAATTTTTAAATTTTTGTGTTTCGCTATGTATCTATGGATCTTCAGGGTGATATCAATGTCTTCTCCTATTGTTTTTCGGTAACCATTCACATCTAGAAGTACTTGTTTATTGAATACACCAAATGCTCCTGAAATTACTGACAAAGCTTTAAAGCGTACAAGAGACAATTTTGAAATATAGAATGCTTTTAGGAAATCCAAAACTTGAACCCGTACTAGAATGTTTGCATAAAGTAACGACAAACGTTTCAAAGGTTTATCTGTTTTTGTTTGCAACACATGTACCATCCCACCTGCTGCAACAACATCTTTATCTTCCAATGCATCGTTTACAGCTAATAATGCATTTTCTGTCAAAACAGTGTCTGCATCTAATGTGATAATAAAATCTGTACTGGAATATTCAATTCCTGCATTTAAAGCATCAGCTTTTCCGCCATTCATTTTATCTATTACGTAAATATTTGGGTAAAGCTCAGATTGATATAATCCCTCGATTTTTTCATAAGATAGCTTACCGTGCGGAGACATTGAACATGGTTTCAACTGTAGTAATTTATTCAAATAAATCATTGTTTCATCCGTTGATCCGTCATTAATATAAATGACTTCAAATTGAGAATAGGATAATGACTTCATGCTCTCAATCGAAGTTACTATAATTCCTTGTTCATTGAAACATGGGACTAAAATGCTTATTCCCTTTTCTTCTATATATCCATGGTCGCTCATCCCTTTTTCCAGTCTGGGATTTCGGTTGATCCTTTCATTAGACTCACGGAACCACGGCAAGCAATGGTATAAATGTAACACTGGGAACGTAACACTTAAGAAGAAAAAAACTGTGATAAGTACATCCAAAAAATAACACTCCTTAATTAAATAACAGTCCGAATCAAAATTATTATCAACTAACTATAAGTTCCCGTAACGATACCTTTTTTAGTGGGTAGCAGGATAAATTAATTCATTGGTTATTTTTTGAATTCTTATTTAAAAATGTATTAAATTCAATTAACGTATTAGATTCAGCTCATAAAAAGCTTTCATGATTCACCTAGAAGGTAAAACCTTTCCTGAGATAAATTTCTAATTGTTTGATAAAACGACTCATATTTGTTCCCATTACTTCATGAGAAATAGTAGAAGTAATGTAAAGGTAGCGATGGTAGTTTGCGAAATTGGCAGATAACGTAACCAGGATTTAAGTTTGTAATACCGACAGCATCAAGTTTAAATAAGAAATCTTCTTTTATTTTTTGTAAATCCGATATGTTTTCTTTTTCGCTCGACTTCGATTTTATTCCAGGTTCTATGGAGCCCAAAAGCTTTAAACGTACATTCTTTGTGGGAAATTTATTCCTACCTATCTATGAAAATTTTTTGATGTAAGGATCAGGGAATAAATACTGTAGTGAATTCAGGGTAGCGAATAGAACTAACGGAATAATGCAATAAACAATACGTAAAATGAAAAGAGATAGTGGTGTAAAAAACGATGTCTCATCAACTTGTTAGGAGGTAGCAGTTTTGGCTGTTCAAGGTGATTGGGCTTTTTGCGAAAAATGTTACGGGTTGTTTTTTAACGGATACGAACGTAAGGGGAGATGCCCTGGAGGAAGAGGTGGCCACAAACAGGAAAGGGTTACAATTACCAGCTAAACCACAGTAACCCTGGTAACCAATATTCTCAACCTGACTGGGAATTCTGTGTAAAGTGTCATGGAATGTTTTTTAACGGGTATTCAGGAGGGGCATGCTCCGCAGGCGGTGTCCATACGCGTCACGAACAAGCGTATAGATTTGTTCTAGTGCATGATTACCCAGAGCTAAGGTAGGGTGAACAACCTTATTGGGAATTTTGTGTGAATTGTCATGGGTTGTTTTATAACGGATTTAATAATAAAGGAAGATGCTCTGCAACCACCAGTGTTATTCTTCAAAACGGTGATCGTGGTCACAAGAGGCATCCACAAGCGTTTCACTTTGTTCTTAGATACTGGATGGCATCTCCTCCGACAACTGAGCTTCCAGCGCACCATTGTGGATGGCCACCTAATCCAAGTGTTTGCCCAGGTTATTAAGTAAAAATTGAAGTTTCCTCGTAAAAGTTAGGTTGAAAATTGCTTTTTGCTTAGAGCATAATGTCATTTTAGTCTATTTTTCCTCTCCCAAAATTCGTTTTTTCCGTTATTACTGTCTCTCCAATAGTGGATAAAATGAAACCATTCTATTGGAGAGGGTGATATTTATGAAGGGAAGGCTGTCTATCGTTGACTTAACTCCTACAGCAAAAGATAAGAGCCGTAAAGTATATAAAATTTCATACCATGTAAAAGGAGAAACAATTGAAGGTCACTATTTAGAGGTTCAAATGGGAAATGAGTTCGAATGGATGCTTATCCTCAAGAATTAGAAATATATAGATATGAAAACTTATAAAAAACAAAGATTCCTTTGCCGCCATCTCAATTCATTTCTTGAAAGTGAGTATGGATCAATTAGATGAAGAGTGGAAAGAATTGATTTTGGAGGCATTAGCAGCAAGAATCACATTGGAAGAGATACGAATCTTTTTAAATACTTGTCGCGAACGACAGAAAATAATAAATGCATAAAAAAGAAGCCTAACCTCACTGGTGGGCTTCTTTTCGTATGATGGACAATGTCCTTGGCTGTCCATGCCGCATCATTACTCCAAATACTTGTTGGGGAACAAACTGGATTATTCCATTGTATCTTTTTTCTTAGTTAGTTGCTCTTTGTCTATTGTCCCTGGCGGTTGCTCTAGCCATGCATTACTAATTACAATATCAGCCCCATCTTTTGCATATTGAGCAATTTCAAGCGATAAGCGTTCATAGTTTACAATAAGATCACTTCTTTGACTTGCAGCCGCCGCGGTTGCATAGTTTCCCGTTCCTGCTGCACTCATGAATGACATGTGAAACATATTTAATTTGTCCGAAAATGGTGGCGTTGTTGAATCAGTAATAGAAACATCTGATGGACAAGGTGCCTGTATATCATTATCGATAAGGGTCTTTGTAAATATTTGCATATGCTTTTGCGAAATGTCTCTTCCTCTTAACATCCATTTACGTATGTTATCTCTCGGAGTTCCCTGAGCAAAACTAATTGCGAGTTTACTTCCAATAAGATTGGTTTGAATGTTTAAAAATAAATGGGATATTTCAACTGCATTTAATGGTCTACCACTACTTAGATATTTTTTAGTGTCTATATAATTGGTTTTTGTTGGATAGGGAATATAAGGCGCTCTAGTAAATACTCCTTTTGAAAGGGCTACTTTCGAACTTTTCTCAAACAATTCTGATGTTTCATTAAGACCTTCTCTGTAATAATTTCTTATATCATCCCTAGCACTTATAGAAACAAATCCACTGTATCCAAGTAATCCTATCTTAGCCATATGGTTTATATAAGTTAGCATAAATAGGTCAGTATACATTCGTGGAGCGTTTAAATTCACATCATTATCATAAGTAAATCCTGTTGGCGTTGGAATCTGTTCCTCTTGAAATATGGTTGTTAGCTTCTCTATATGAGAAGACGACAGGTCATAAGAAAATTGAACAACGGAGCGAATTGCTTCATCTTCTACATGTTTTAAAAAATAATCTAAAACACATTTGGACATACTATCTTGCATATAACTAGTCCAAATTGAAGCTATTTCTGATGAAGTTAATTGGGCGCGATTTTCAGTCATATTCAGTTTCCTCCAAAGACATGTTTTTTATGGATGGACATATTTTTTGCAAATAACCGATAAATTATGAAAAAGCCAAGAAAAATACTTTTCGTTGGCGGGTATTTTTTCTTGTTGTATAAAGAACATACATGCCTATAAATTTCGTATGAAAGGATGTACAAAAATTAAAATCCCATCAATTAGAGAAGAAAGGACCATTTTTGAGGTACTGCCGACAAAACGCGGATTTACAACGTGGAGAGGTTCCAATATACAAATGACGGGGGTCCTAGAAATGGTGAAACCAGGTATAACAAGCGAACTAGCAGTTTCATTTGGTTAATATCCTTTGGGAGTGCATTGTTTTAATATGAATTGGAGATGTTAAAAAAAGGGTTAATATTGAGAATCCAATTACTGAATTCTCAATATTTATAACAGCTAATTTACATTATTGCAGTATGTTTTGCTGTCCCATTTGACCATATTGTTGTTGACCTTGCTGATTTCCCATTTGTTGACCAGACTGTTGCTGCCCCCCGGTCATTTGTTGTAACTGTTGTTCCGCTTGTCTTACAGCTTGATTCATTTGATTTAATGCTCGATTACTTTGAACATATTGAGAAGCTTGATTTAAAGTTTGAATTGCTTGTTGAATACATTGCTGAAGTTGCTGATCTGCTTGTTGTAACTGTTGTTGTGTTTGACCACTAAATTGTTGAATTTGTTGAGATAATTGATTTTGTTGACCTTGTGGTTGTTGTTGATTTTGTTGTCCGGATTGTTGTTGACCTTGCTGTAGATTAGAAATAGAACTTTGCAGAACATTTAATTGACTTCTAAAATCACTTAATTCATTTGCAATTTCAACATCCACATTTTTTTTTACCTCAGATTCAATTTTTTTCTTGGTGTTATTATCCATAACAATCCCTCCATATTTAATAATTAAACCCTTAAAAAGGTCCTTTAATAAGATGCTCGATTGGTTGATTAAATATCCATTTAAATTTCTCCGAGATGATTAAATTGTTTAACCATAGAACAAAGATTGATCTAATCAAAATAAATTAACGGATGCATCAGGAAGTAACATCTCGATGGTGAAAAGCTCACACCAATCATCTGAATTTTCAAGTGAATATTCAACAATCTCTTTTGCGATAGGATGTGTTGAATAATCTTCTAGTGTAAGGCTATGAAAAGCAATTCTTCTTCTGTTACGTTCAATGGCCATGATTGTCTGACACATTAGGTTTTCCCTCAGTTAGAGTACCTTTATCTAATGCATTTGGCACTGATGGATCCTGCACAAAAAACGAGAAGGCTTCTTGCCTTCTCGTTAAACCTGTGACAGTTTATTAAAAAAGTTTATCCACTAAATCTTACTAACCGGAATTTCTATCTTTATTTTTTTGCTTCAAGCTTCGAGTGTGGCTCTTTATTTTTAAAAAGAAGAGGTCACTTTTTAGGTGACCAATGAAGCTAACTAAGCTAGAGTGATAAAAATTGAAAACATACTTTAAGTTATGCAGAATTTAAAAAATGGATAAATTAAAAAACTCAATTGGAAATTTTACACGAAATTACGTATAAAATGTACGCTGTTGATACAACTTAAAACAGAAGGCTGTTATGCTTTCACTAAGGTTATATGTGTTTCACTAAAAGATGGTTCTTTTCGAAAAAGAGCCATCTTTTTTCAAGCCGAAATAGAACATATGCTCCTATATGATTAAGACAAAAAGGAGTTAAGTTAAATGAGTGACATTGAAAGGAAGGTCTTTCGGATCATTTTCAACAAGACTCTTTCTCATGACCCTGTAACTCTAAAGCTACTGAAAATCAAAACTGGCCGGACAGAAAAAGAACTGCGGCAAATCGTAAAGAACCTTATCGTTCAAAATAGGATTATATGGGATAAGGAAAAGAATAAGTGGTTTGTTTACATGGAGGATAAGTTTATCATCTCAAAAGTTTAAATAACCAGAAAGGACTTGAAGAAAGCTCACTTATTGTGAGCTTTCTAAACTTAGACAAATGCATGGCTAACTGTTTGAAATTAGCATACAATTTTCTTTACTGTTTATAAAAATTACGAATCCATCTGTGAGGCTTCAATTTTTCTAGCTGCTCCGGAGACAATCCCTTTCCATCCCCTACTCGACAATTCATTTCGGTATGACGAACAGAACGCATTCCAAGAATGACTGTTGACACTGCTGGATGACTCAAAATGAAGCGAAGTGCTGTTTCCGGCATCTGCTCCAAAGAGATATCCAGATTAGCAGTAATCCTTTGTACACGATCAAAAACTTCCTGTTTCCGGTCTCCTCTGAAATAATTATTTCGAAAATCACCTTCAGGAAATATCGTATCAGGAGTAATCCTTCCTGTCAGACCTCCTTCATCCAATGGTACTCGGACGATAACACCGACGTTGTGTTGTTCGCAAGCAGGAAAGAGCTCTAATTTCATCGGTCATTTCCTTCTTATCAAAATAAGATTTTTGAGCATCTTCAAGCCCTTTGTTGTTTTCTGCAAAATCCTTAGCTAGTTGTTTCCCGTAATCGGCACCTTCACCTGAACCACTTTGACCAGGTAATTTACGACCTGAATCCTTGAATTTTTTATCAACGGCATCCTGTACACCATTGCTGTAAACTTCTTCAAACTTTGCAAGGTTAGCCGTTGTCGTTTCCTCATCATCACCAATAAAAAAGTCAATAATGCCATCTGGAAGGTTCTTTTCTTTTGCAACCTTCAAGGCTTTATTGACTATTGATTCGCGATTACGAGTTTTTTCAGCACCCTCAATCTGTTCGCGCCTGTTTGGAGTGCATAAAAAATATGCCTTTTAACGCCATGCTTAGGGCAAACAAAAAAGCACTCTCTTTAAAGAATGCTTTTTTGTGGTTAATAGCTTTATTTAGTTCGTTCATTACATTCTTCCACAATCGCGCCCTTGAAGAAAGACGCTTTCCTTATTTCAGAAAGCGCCCGATAATTTAAGACAGCTATTTTCGAGTAATCGGAATTTTAATTATTATTTCCGCAAAATCTTCTCCATCGCTTTTCCCTTTGCTAACTCATCGATCAGCTTATCCAAATAGCGAATTTCCTGCATAGTTTGTTCTTCAATGTCTTCCACTCGGACACCGCAGACCACACCTTTGATCAAAGTCCGTGAAGGATTCAGTCGGGGAGCTTCCGCAAAGAAGGTCTCAAAGTCTGTCTGTTTTTCCAGTTGCGCTTCTAACTCTTCCTGGCTATACCCTGTCAACCAACAGATGATTTCATCGACTTCAGTTTTCGTACGTCCTTTTTTCTCCGCCTTCGTAACATAATGGGGATAGACACTTGTGACACTCATTGTATAGATCTTATGTTTGGTCATGATACATCCTCCCTTACTGTATGTTCAGGTATGAAGTTTTTTGAGGTTTCCACATGATTATCCGAATACCCAATTCGCGCCCTTATATGGAATAAGCACCTTTGGAGAATTCCTATACCATACGTTTAATAGTCTCTAAAGAATTATTTCCATAATATTTAACTAATTCGATCAAATGCTTCCCGATAAAATCCCCTTAACTCAGCTGAATTATCTTTCCATTCAACTGGATGTCCGTTGACTATCTGGTGAAGTACATCCAGACATCGATGCCATCCTGCAGCAGTATACATTGCCATTTCCTTATCGTCGAAAATGTGGGTGAAGGCCATTTGGCATCCTTCATCCTCTTCTAGTAATGAGATTTGTATCAAATCATCAACTTCGCGGAACTCAAAAGTATGGGGTTTTTTTAATTCAGTTATGATACCTTCATATGTCGACCCTTCACCGTCATCGAAGGCAATCTTACCTCCTGATCTGAGTTCCATTTCCCCCGTTGCGAAAGGGTACCATTGGGAGAAGTAACTAGGATTCGTAATGACACGGAAAACATCTTCGGGTTTATAAGAGAAAAAGCGTTCAAATCTTAGAGCATAACGACCATTTGACTTATGTAGTGTTCCAAATTGATTCATCATATCATCCTCCCTTACTTTTATATCCTTAAAGTCTTACTATTCACCACTAATTCAAATAAACAAATTAGGCTCAGAAAAAACTAACAATACTCATATTTGTTTTCATGCTTTTATAGTACCAAACATTGTGTAAGACTAATTCTTTGGAATCGATATTTTCTCTTGTTAAACTCAAAACTCTTCCCCCTCATCAAACTTAACGCGCTTCACCTTGCCCTGGTGTGTAATAATCTTCGTCTCACCATGCGGGGGAAGCTTGGTCATTTTTGCTGTGCCTTTGCTGACCACAATTGAAAAGTTTTCCTGCTCTTCCATTATATCAACTTCTAGTCTCATTGTAATAGGATCGATTTTCAATTCTTTTAGTCTCATAATGTTCCCTCCTAATAAATGGCCAAAAGTCGAAAGTATGCTTCACCATGTCCAAAATTTCTTTTCTGAGGTACTGTGCAATACCATCTATTAAAGATTTTAAATATAGCTGAAAACTTGTATAATTTTATTACCTTTATATGAAAGGACTGAACTATGCACAGATATCAATATCTTGACCCCAAAATAAAAACTAATGGAGGTAAAAGTATTGATTACAGAGTTAAGCACCAAAAGATTACTATTAAGAAAGATGAAATCATCTGACTCGGATAGCTTGTTTCAAATTTGGTCTGATCCAGAAGTAACTAGATTTATGAATATTGATAGGTTCACTGATCAAAAACAAGCAAAAGAAATGATTATGTTATTTGATAAATTATCAAAAGAAAACACTGCAATTCGTTATTCAATAATTGAGTTGGAATCAAATAAAATTATTGGTTCTTGTGGTTATAACATTTTAGATTTCGAAAATGCCAAAACAGAAATTGGTTACGAAATTGATAAACATTATTGGGGCAAAGGTTATGCTCCAGAAGCTATTTCTTTTTTAATAAAATATGCTTTTAACGATTTAAATCTTAATCGAATAGAAGCAAAAGTAGAACCTGAAAATGTTAACTCAATTAAAGTCCTTAAAAAATTAAGTTTCCTCTTTGAAGGAACAATGAGAAAAGTAGAAAGATCAAAAGGACGATTTATTGATCTCAATCTATACTCGTTATTAGTAACAGATTAAATTGTCTGCCTATACTTGAAAAAGTATAGGCATTTGTATGATTAATATTTCGAAAAAGATACTAACTAGTTATACAGTATTGGTCTACTCACCCAATCCATCCCGGCAACAAAACCATGATCACAAATAATACAACTGTCGCAGCCCCGGCAAATGCAGCCGTCAAATCCTTGTTTCGTTCGGCAAGTGCAGTATATCCTCAGGATGCTCCTCATATTTTTTAGAGAGCTCCTGGACGGTTATCACTTAGTTCTTTGTCGCTAACTCTGTATGTAGAATTTCAATGTGTTTTGGCATCATTCGGGATCACCTGCCAGTGCTTTTAGTGCGACTTTGTACATTTGATTTGCACTTTGGATCGATGGATTTCTTGTAATGTCAATCAAAGCTTGATAATAGCGTTCATTTTCTACGTTAACAACCTTTTCAGCTTGCTCTATGAGATAATCAAATGACTCCATCCTTATTTCCACGATGTATGAATCCTCAAATATTATTGTACGGATGCTGGCTTCATTCCAATTTCCTGTATTTTATCCTCCATAAGTACCTCCAAATTGGAGCAGAACCCATGTTACAATAGAAACCTCCTACATTTTTATTGTCCGGGCTCTGCTCGGGCTTTTTAATTTTTTGACCAAGGTGTTTGCTCAACCATGTCAAATAGCTTCGGCTTCTCCTCTAGAAAGATCAGATGCTTGGCTATGTACGCTAGCCGTTCAGATTCTATCATTTTCCATGTAACAACCTCTCCCGGTAGATGATCATTTCTAGTTTTTGTGCTCATGAAGCAACCTCCTTCACTAGAACTTCAATACTTGGCGTTTCCTCATAAACCTTGTAAACTGAGATACTAACAACCTGATTATCATCTGCCCAGATCAATTGATTAAGAGAATCGAAGAGGCCCTTTGTTAGATTGTCTATATCAGGCTTTTTACAATGCTGGGTAACAACTGCAGCTTCTTTCTTTTTGCCACTCCAGCTCGAAGGAATCGGCATGTTAAATCATAATCCACATGCACTAGACCTGTAATAATCTAGTGCACTTTCAATTAATGTTTCAACTGCCATTGGATAGCTCTTTTGTAAGTTAAGTACCTTTGAGCGTTTTTATCTTTGAATTTGCCTTAATATGTCAGGCGGACTGCTCCCATCGGCAAGATTAGAATGTTTAATTTGTTCACTCCTCTATCTCCCATCAGCCTCAAGCCATTCTCGATTCCGTGTCTCTTGCCCGGGCAGCAGTATGATTTGTGTTAAGGCTCGGATCATTCTACTTCACCGTTTCCTGTAAATATCCCAAAATGCTACCTTTTCTTCCTGATAATTTTCCTGTGTCCGCCGTGCTGAAGTACAACATTACTAACTACTCGAATATAAAAGTTGGCGTACCTTTTATCGCTAAGGAATTTGGAGTCACAAAAAATTCGCGAAAAAACGCTAGAACCTTTTTCGACGAAAAATTGAACAAGAAAAAATTTGATGAGATGTTTCAAGATTTCATGCCACCTAAGAAAACTCCTCCATATTCTGCAGAAACTAGGGCAATTCTTTTAAAACTTTATCTACAACTTAAAAGAAAGGTGTGGATAGTAATGATTAAGCAAAGAGTCTATCAAGAATATGTGAACGAAAAACTAGTGTCATATTGATATGTACTTACTTTTGATCATATTAATTGGGACAAGCCGGTGATTTATTTTGATTTGCAGCCTCCATTTGAATATTTCTATCGTGATATGTTCGATGCTTCGATGCCCGCGATTTCTGTTACTATGAACGAATTGATTTTAAATCATGACTATCCTCGAAACTGCGAATTCTTAAATATGGTGGGAACCCGATTCATTTTAAACAATTCATTTTTCAAATTCCTGATCTTTCTGAAGTCTTGCGCTTAAATTCCTCATCGTAGAAAACTATTTAGAAAGTTAAAAATGAAATGTTAATGGAGAGAAGAACATGAGTAGTTTTAGACAAGTAAGACCAGGGACATACGAATTCCGCTTGGAGTTGGGATATGATTCTACTGGACGACGGATTCGTAAATTTAAGAATCACCAATGAAATAATAATAGAGAAGCTAAAAAAAATATTAGCACGACTCGAAGTAGGGCAACTTAGTTGATCATGATAATATCAAATTCGAAGCGTTGTATGAAAAGTGGAATGTTGATTTTGCTCCGTACACTCTTGATCCTAGGACTCAGGAGGTCTATCAATATACAATAGAGTCCTTAATCTTCCGTATTTCAAAAAGGCCACTGTACAGAAAATTAAAGTTCGGAATTTGATTCGATATTTTAACAAGGCATGATAAGGGCGAAGGTATATACACATATCACCAGGAAGTTGGATTCAGATGCCGGAAATGCATTTTTAGAGGCTAGAAATTGAAAAGGTCAGTTGTTTGGTCGGTTGGAAGAAATCAAAAAATAAAAAGCCACTTCCGAAGAAGTGGCTTTTTTATATGAGAATCCCTTGTTCCATAAGGGTTCTCGGGGTTTGGCACCCAATGATTCCGACTGGGCTCGAACCAGCGACCTCTACCCTGTCAAGGTAGCGCTCTCCCAGCTGAGCTACGGAATCGGATAAATCAATACGCTGGAATATGTACCGACATACATTATTATAATCAGATAACTTATTTTCGTCAATAGTTTTTTTAACCTTGTCTAATTTTCTATTTCTAGATAAATTAAGCCAACTGGTAGAGTTTATGATAAGAAGAAAATTAAATCAATCAACTATGAAAATCGACAACACTGTTTAGTTCCTGAAAAAACAGGAATCCCTGCTAAAAACAGGGTTCCTGATCAGGCACAACTCTAGACCGTAAAACTAGATGAAACAGCCTCAAGAGCTTGGTCGAAGTCTTTGATCAAGTCCTCTGCTGCTTCGACACCTGCACTTAGACGGAGCAATCCGTCAGTAATTCCTCGTTTTTCTCTTTCCTCTTTCGGCATAGAAGCATGAGACATTTTTGCCGGATACGACAAGATGGATTCGACAGCACCTAAGCTGACTGCAAATACAGGCAGTTTTAATTGTCGGACGACTTTCCGTACTGCATCTTCATTTTCCAATTCAAAAGAAAGTACAGCACCGTCTCCCAGCGACTGGCTCTTATGGATAGAAGCACCCGGATGAGAAGAAAGCCCTGGATAATACACATTTTTTACTGCCGGATGTCCGTTAAAGTACTCTGCCAGCTGCTTGGCTGTTTGGCTTGACCTTTCCAGCCTGACTTGCAGCGTTTTTAATCCTCTTAAAATAAGCCAGCAATCTTGGACGCCTAGAACCGCGCCAAATGAATTTTGCAGCTTATAAAGCTCTTGAGCAAGGTCTGGATCCTTAACAGCGGCAAGACCTGATAAGACATCGCTGTGTCCGCCCAAAAATTTCGTTGCACTATGCAGCACAATATCTACACCAAGGTCGAGCGGACGTTGAAGTGCAGGCGTCATAAAAGTATTATCGAGAAACGTTAAACAGCCATTTGCGCGCGCCAGTTTTACAACTCCTCGAATGTCTGTAATACCTAAGGTCGGGTTTGACGGTGTTTCCATATAGATGACTTTCGTATTTGGCTGAATATGTAACGCAACCTCATTGAGATCAGTCATATCAACAAATGAATGCTCAATGCCAAACCGGTTTAACACCTCGGTCACCATTCGGAAGGTGCCCCCGTAAACTTCTCTTGTCACTAGTACATGGTCTCCTTTTGACAACAGCAAAAAGGCGGTAGAGATCGCAGCCATTCCTGATGCAAAAGCAAATCCTCTTACTCCTCCTTCTAGAGCGGCTATCGTTTCTTCCAGCGCCTGTCTTGTCGGGTTTCCTGATCTGCTGTAATCAAATTCTCCAAACTCGTCAAAAGAAGCTTGATGGAAGGTAGAAGCGTGCTGTACAGGTACACTGACAGCACCAGTTGACCCATCAGTTTTATGCTCATTATGAAGAAGCCTTGTATCAAAACTCCAGTTATTACTCATACGTTACAGCCTCCTCTTTTACTTTCTCAAGTGCAATTCTTAGATCATCCTTTAAGTCCTCTACATTTTCGATCCCGACAGAGAAGCGTAAAAGCCGATTACAGACTCCATTTGCGATGCGAATCTCTTCTGGTATATCCATATGGGTTTGCGTCGCAGGATAAGTGATGAAACTTTCAACTCCGCCAAGACTTTCAGCAAAGCAGATCGTTTGCAGGTTTTTTAAAAATGGATTAACCATTTCTTCTTTCAGGATTCGAAAAGAAAGCATTCCCCCGCGTCCTGGGTATAAGACGTCGGTGATTCCTTCCTGCTCGATAAGAAATGCCGCAAGCTCCTTAGCATTTTCTTCATGTTGTCTCATACGCAAGGCAAGAGTTTTCATTCCTCTCATTAACAGCCAAGAATCAAAAGGTGCTAAAACAGCTCCAATTGCGTTTTGATGCTGAAATAGCTCTTCCGACAATTCTTCTCCTTTTGCTACCACAAGGCCGGCCAAAAGGTCATTATGCCCGCCTAAATACTTTGTCGCGCTGTGAATCACAATATCCGCACCTTCATCAATGGGACGCTGAAGCACCGGGGTATAGAAGGTGTTGTCTACAATCAACAGTAAATTATGCTTTTTCGCAATGTTTGCAACCTTCTCGATACTAACTTCCTGCATCAAAGGATTCGTCGGAGTTTCAAGAAATATCGCTTTTGTATTTTCATTGATGTTTGACTCCGTACAGTCCTCATTATCTAAATCATCATAGATAAAAGTAAGTCCGTATTTTTTCCATTCATTTTCAAACAAACGGTAGGTTCCCCCATATAAATCAGAGGAAACAATGATTTCGTCTCCGCTTTTAAATAACGCCATAATCGTATGAATGGCTGCCATACCAGAGCTGAATGCAAAGCCTCTAGTTCCTCCTTCAAGGCTTGCGATTGCATCTTCTACAAGCTGTCTTGTCGGATTTTTCGTGCGAATATAATCAAAACCCGTTGATTCGCCGATTCCTAAATGGCGGTATGCCGAGGAAAAATAAATCGGCGGATTAACAGCTCCTGTCGTTTCTTCACTTTTGTTTCCAATTTGTGCAAGTTTCGTTTCTACATGTCGAGTCATTTGGACACCATCCCTTTAAAAATTAAAAACCCTTCTTCATAAGAAGAAGGGTTTAACTCTTCCTCTTATCTTTCAAGCAAAAGAACGCTTGCTGGATTTAGCACCTTGGTGCAAGCTGATTGAACAGCATGCATAACCGGTTGCTGAGGTTTCTTCGGGCCAGTCCCTCCACCTCTCATGATAAGAACGTATTCGTATATTCTAATTTTTCTTTACTTTAACGTACTCCATCCTATTTTTCAAGAGCTTATATAAAAGTTTTTATCTTTTCTTCCATGCTTGTTCTTTGCTAAACTATAGGTAATCATAAAAATTATACTTTTTGTGACAATAGATGGAAACGCTTTAATTTTTTGCAATTGCGGGGGAATAGTTGTGACTAGCAAAAAAGGTGTTATAAACGAGGAAAAGCTTTATTCGAACGAATTAGCCGAACATATGGATGTATTGACGTATTTGCCCAAAACCTTTTCACCGTTGTACACGTACCATGTCATTATTGCCCAAGACGGTAATGATTATTTTCGATTAGGACGAATTGCCCGTCAGGCAGAAGCTCTTATGAATGACGGAAGTATGGAAAGATGCATAATTGTCGGTATACCATACAACAGTGTCAGTGAACGGAGAAACACCTATCATCCAGAAGGAACAAAATTTAATGCGTATAAACGATTTTTGGCAAAAGAGCTCATCCCATTCATTGACGAAAAATTTTCGACTTATCAGGTTGGTACCGGCCGAACGTTAATCGGCGACTCACTGGGCGCGACCGTTTCCTTGATGACCGCTCTTGACTATCCAAATATTTTCGGCAATATCATCATGCAATCGCCTTATGTCGATCAACATGTTTTACAAGCGATAAAAGATACCGAGTCCCTTCATCTCTTAAGCATCTATCATCAAATCGGCACAAAAGAGACTGAAGTACACACCTCAGACAAACAGGTTCTTGATTTTGTCAAACCAAATCAAGAATTAAAACAGCTGCTCGAGAATAAAAATGGCATTTATTATTTTGAAAGCTTTGACGGTGATCATAAATGGACGTATTGGCAGCCATTGATCACGCATGCTTTAAAGAAGATGCTCTCAATGTCTCCTTAATTTTTTGGTATACTATATAATATGAAACACTAAGGAGGTTCACTATGAAATACGGAATTGTTTTATTTCCTTCAAAAAAACTCCAGGATATCGCAAATTCTTACCGTAAACGTTACGATCCAAATTATGCACTCATTCCTCCTCATATAACATTGAAACCGGCTTTTGAAGCAAGCACTGAAGTCATTCACGCTCTTGTTCCAAAGCTGAAAGCAACGGCAAAAAAGTTAAACCCAGTGACTATAAACATAACAAAATACAGCTCATTTGCCCCTGTAAATAATGTGATTTACATGAAGATTGAACCGACAAAAGAGTTGAACCATCTTTATGAGGCTATTCATAATGATAGCTTGGACGCAGAACCGGAAAATCCTTTTGTTCCGCATGTGACAGTAGCCCAAAAGATATCTGAAGATGAACATTCCGATGTGCTTAGCTCGTTAAAAATGACAGACGCTGCCCATGAAGAGACAATCGATCGTTTTCATTTGCTTTATCAGCTCGAAAACGGGTCTTGGACTGTGTATGACACATTCATTTTAGGAGAAGGAGAATAAATATTGATAGCAACAATTGCAGAAACTGATCAACAACGGAAAGATGCTTTATCTATAAGAAATGAAGTATTTATTAACGAACAGAAAGTATCTCCGGAAATCGAGATGGATGAACTTGATGAGACCTCTGTCCACGTTGTATTGTATGATGGAGAGAAGCCGGTTGCTGCCGGGAGAACTCGATTATTCGAAGGTATGGGAAAGCTCGAACGCATTTGTGTATTAAAATCCTACCGATCCAAAGGTTGCGGAAAACAGATTGTGAATGCTCTCGAAGAAGCGGCGGCTAAGCTTGGGGCATCTTCTTTTCTGTTATATTCTCAAGTCCAAGCAGCTGTCTTCTACGAAGCTCAAGGCTATAAAACTGTATCTGGAGAGTTTTTGGCTGCAGGAATCCCGCACGTTAAAATGATAAAGGAAAAACTGTAAAAAACCATTGTGTGAAAAGGTTGTTTTTTAAGGTTTAAACATATTCTTGAAAGTACCTGCCTTTTCCATTCTCAGAATAAAAATTGTTCTGACGGCGTTTACGATTTCCACCCCAATTTGGCTGATAGCTTTTTGGGGTGTTTTTTTCCAGCTCACGGTAAACGAGTTCCCCTTGGATGCTCTTCACTTTTGAGACTTGGGCATAATTGCTTTTTCGGTTCATCCTGCTCGCGTATTGTATGTATTGGTCAAGCTGAACGTGCGGAGCATAAATCATTTCATACGCCTCCTTCCCATTGTGATGTCCTTTCCCCTTTCATTTTCATTTTAAACTCACAATTATCTATTCCATATAATGAACAGTGTTACCTTTTAAAAAAAAGCAGAGTGAAACATATCTGTTTCACTCTGCAGTAGAATTGTAATATCTTTATTTTTTCATCATTTTGCTGATCGTTCCAAAATCAAGCTTTTCTTTTCCGCTAGTAATCGATTGGACGATTTTATCTTCCATTTCTTTTGGAACTTTTCGATTAGCCATTTGGGCTACCCGTTGGATTACGCCTCTTACCGTCTTTTCATCTTTAAAATTCGCATGCTGCAATGAATTGGCAAGCTCCAATACATCTTTCATATTGACGCCCGTTTTCTTTTCAACATTTTTGAAAAATTGATTGTCCATTTAACTGCCTCCTTTTATGGGAGTGATAGGATATTGTATGAAGAAAAAACAATTTTGTGCTTGGTTCATAAACTCCCCTATTTTCTAATCCGCTGAATCAAACAAAAAAAGGTACGGTTTTAATCGACCGCACCTTTCATTCGTCCTTTCGATTGATTAACTATAAAAAGAAGCGCCTACGATAATCAAAAGAATGAACAAAACAACCACTAGAACAAACCCCGAACCGCCATAGCCACCTCCGTAGCCATATCCGCCGTATCCGTAGCCCATGTGCATTCACCTCCCTTTCTCATACTGTATGAAGATGAATGTATTTTGTTTGGATAAATGCATAGGTTCACATGAAAATCCCAAATGAGTCAGATTTTTTTCCTTGCGCAATCAACCATTGTTCGGTCTGACTGTCAAATTTATCCATTTCCCGATCAAAATTATCAGCTGATATCTGGAACTTATCAAATGCTCGTTCATTTTTAATTATTATTTTCTCATGCTTGCTAATGTCATAATTATGCTGCCGGTAAATCGATTCAATCATTTTTTCAAAGCTGTTCAACGGATGCTCCTCCCTTCCACTGCATTAATATGCAGCCCGCAAGAATTTGGGAAGAGGCTTTAAAATAAAGAGAAAAAAACCGACATCAGCCGGCTTCTTTAGTTCGAATATTTTTTCTTTTTGCAGCCGCAGCCGCTTTTTTTTATCGGTTTTTTCAACGTAGATTGATAGTTTTGAGAGACCTGCTTTTGTATACGAGGGGAAGGCTTATGCATTTGGTTCATTGTGTTTTCCTTCCTTTCTTTTCAGATAACATATTATATGAATCATAATTCATAAGTTTCTGGACATCTGACTTAACATTCAGCAATTTTCTAGTAATTGTTTCTAATAGATCAACAATACCTGCAAGTGAAAGTATTGCATCTGCTTTTTATAAGAGCTTCTTCGTGAAAAAAGAATAAACATCCAAAAATATTCATATTTCCACCCTCAATTGACCGTAATTCCTATACTTAGAACTCCATTCCAATGTATGCGCCTTCTTTAAGAAACATGAGCTGTAACTGAGGCGGAGTTTAAGGATCTGAAACCTTAGACTTAAGGAAATTAGGCTGTGAAGATGCAGTGCTAAGAGGATTTTTAGGCAGAAATACAGTCAAATATTTAAAAATAGGTGAATTCGTTATACAAAATCATTCATGTTACATTTAATAAATGTAAACGGAAGGAGGAATAATAGATATGAATTCAACACCATACAACCGGGTTGCATTTGATTGCTCTGACCGTCATCCAAATAATTTTAGTGACAAAAGAGATGATGTTAATACAGAGGCAGATCAACTAAGTAAAATCGCTCAACTTTCTTCAGAAGTAATTGTTATTAAAGATTCTTTGGACATTGACGTTCAAACAACTAAACACAAGAAGCTGATTTTCTGCAAGCAGCTTTACAAATAGCGATTGCCCTCGTTATTAACCTTACAATTGCTGACAGTAAAAGAGCAGAGCAAATTTCAACCGAACTTTTTCAGGCCTCGTCTATTAAACAAGCAAATCGACAAAAACTCGTCATCGAAAAATCTCGCGACGTTAGCGTGACAACTACAGATACAGACGTGGCACTTTCCATCCAACATCTTGTCCAAATCTTGGTGGCTCTAGTCGCTTCTATAGATATTAAATAAGGTTTACTGAAAAAACTAAAATTGGCGGATTTTTTTCTTGCGAAATCAACCATTGTTCTGTCTAATAGGCAAATTTCTTCGTACGACTGCTAATTTGAGCTGCATTTTGTCAGAATGTAATTTTTTCATGTAGAGTTACGCTGCCGGTATAACGATTAAATCAATTTATTAACTGTTCTCCAAATACATTTTTTATGTAGCTAAAAAAGCTTTCGGAGAATTTATAAAAAATGGATATTAAACATGATTTTTGTTTTGCAGCAGACTAAAGCCGCTTTTCATTAACGGTGTTTTTATAGATTAATATTTATGAAAATACTTCTTTAGAAAATGCGGGAAGGCATTTGCTTTTCATTCATAATATTTCCTTCCCTTTTTTATAGCATATTATATGAATCGAACTACATTTGTTTCTGGACATCTGTCTCAATCTTCCAATAATTTTCTAATAATCGTTTCTAATAGAGCTGCAATCCCTGCAAGGGCAAGAATCGCCATCAGCCATTCCCCAAGTCCGGGTAACAAGTAATTTACAAAAAGCAGGATTCCCGCACTCCATATGCCAGTACACCAATAACAGCTAATTAACTCACCAAACCATGCCTTCACACCATTACCCTTTATAAGCAAATAGGTTTCCTTATGACCTTCTTCATCAACTTCTTCTACTTCTTCATGAAAAATGCTCCTAAAGGATGAAGTGATCGTGTCAGATACGATCAGCCTTGTCAGTCGAAAAACTGCAAAAGAATAAATCATCAGTTCCAGCCAGCTTTCCATCATCAAATGATCGCACTTCCTTTTAATATCTCTCTCCTTTCCAATGTATGCGCATTGCCTAAGAATCATGAGCCGAAACTTGTCCGATTAATTTGGGCGGGTGATTGGATGTTTTTCTTATTCCACTATGCTTGTGACCTGCATTTACTAATGATATAGAGAGAAGGGAGTGAAGATATGTCAATTGTAGAAAATGCAGAAGTTCTCTATAGCCAATTAATTGCCGAACTTACGAGCGATGCAGAAGAAACGATATATATCGTCGGTTCAGAAGCAATCACGATAAACTCAACAAATAACAAAATTGCGCTGTCCCTTCAAGCTGCCGTTCAAGCGATCATCGCACTAGTTATCCAGCTTACCATTGCCGACAGTGACAAAGCAGATTCCGTTAGAAATCAGATTTCATCAAATATGAAGTGGCTAAACAGAAAAATGAAGGTCATATATATTGAAAATTCATCTCATGTAACAGTTACAGTCAGCTCGGTTGACATTGCTGTAACCCTCCAATTTATGCTTAAGATTTTGTTATCAATACTCGCAACAGTAGATATTCTTTGATCCCTTTCTCTTTTAATCCCACATTAAAGAGGTGATAACATGTCTAATGATCCAAAAGATGCACCAAATGTTTCTGATTCTCTAATGCAGCTGTTTGTTTCAAATGTTTTTAAGAAAAACAATGTTGCAGAAGATGATAAGCGTAAGCTGTCTTCAGCCGAGAAGCAGCAAATCCGCCAAATCGTAGAGGATCTGCAATCCCAAGTCAACGAATTTATTGAAAAGCAGAAGCAGCAGAAACAAGAAAAAACTGAAGCCGAGGAAGTACAGGAAGCTCCTAAAAACACAACATTAAGAGAAATTATTCGCAGAAGAAAAGACAAATAACTAAAAAATAGGTGATTTCATCAAGATAAATGTCTTATACAAAATCTCTCTTATTTACATTTAATAAAAGTAAATGGAAGGAGGAATATATATGGATTCAAAACCGTACAGCTGGGTTGCGTTGGATCGATCCGACCGTCACCCAACAGTTGCAAGTGAAAGAAACGCATGCTCTGATGATTCCATTGTTGAAACAGAAGCAGATCAATTAAGCAAAATCGCTCAGCTTTCTTCAGAAGTAATCGTTATTAAAGATTCATGTGACATCGACGTTCAAACAACCGAAACACAAGTCGCTGTTTCTCTCCAAGTAGCTATTCAAGTAGCTATCGCCCTCGTTATCAACATTACGATTGCTGACAGCGCAAGGGCGGAGCAAATTTCAACCGAACTTCTTCAAGCTTCAGCAATTAAACAATCGAACCGCCAAAAACTTGTCATCGAAAACTCACGTGACGTTCACGTAACAACTACAGACACAGATGTTGCACTTTCTATCCAGCTTCTAGTCCAAATTTTGGTGGCTCTAGTTGTTTCTCTAGATATTCTTTAACACAAAAGCAGAGCAAAAAACGCTCTGCTTTTCTTATTTCTCTAGTATACATAGACGTTTGCCCACACCAACATCGTTACGTGTACATATGTTGTTAAAGACTAAAGTCAAATACCCTTTTATGAAGGAGCTGAAACCATGAGCTGCGGAAAGAACCATGGCCATTCTGAAAACTGCGTGTGCGATGCGGTTGAACAAATATTGGCAGAGCAAGAAGCAGTAGAAGACAATTGCCCAACAAGCTGCTTCAGTAACCTGCTAAGTCCGACTACAGTTTCCGGCAGAGATACTATTCCATTCCTATTATTTGATAAAAAAGGCGGATTGTTTTCATCTTTTGGGAACGTTGGTGGTTTTAACGATGACACTCAATGCTTTGAATCAATCTTCTTTCGTGTAGAACACTTGAAGGATTGCTGTGCGACACTTTCTATTTTACGACCAGTTGACGTGAACGGAGATACCGTAAGTGTTGTTCATCCATGCGATCCTGACTTTTTCGGTCTAGAAAAAACAGATTTTTGTATCGAAGTAGATTTAACTTGCTTCTGTGCTATTCAATGTCTGTCACCTGAACTTGTAGACCGGGTTTTGCCTGCGAGAGATAAAAAACATCACGGATAGGCTTGAACACGAAATGCTGCGATAGAATGAGAAATCCCCTTTCCCGCTTCTGATCGTTGCAATAAGAGTTCATGCAGGCTGCCGTCTCTCGGCAGCTCCTTTAAAATTAATTCGTGTAAATAGGCTTGATAGGAGGGATAAAATGACCCGAAAAAAAGATTTCAGCTGTGTTTGCGAAGCTGTTGAAAATATCAATGATCTCCAAAATGCTGTTGAAGAAGAATGTCCCACCAGCTGTTTTAGCAACCTGCTGTCGCCAACAGCTACATTGGGAGACACCATTCCTTTTATATTATTCACAAAAAAATCAAAACCATTTACCGCATTCGGCAATGTCGGAGAATTAAATGCCGGTCCTTGCTTCAGTACGGTATTCTTCCGTGTAGAAAATATTAGAGGCTGCTGTGCTACTCTGCGCCTGCTGATTGCCTTTGATGAAAAGAGAAAAGTCCTTGATTTTACAGGTAAAGACCATCACAAAAATGAAGTCTGTGATGTGTTCAGATTAGAAAAAACAGACTTTTGTATCGAAGTTGACCTAGAATGCTTCTGTGCCATTGAGTGCTTGAACCCTAGATTATTGAATCGCTGCTAAAAGTCCCTTAGATGGGACTTTTTGCTTTCTTTCGCCTAATTGGATTTATTGTATCAATTAAAAACCGAGCGGATGAATCGATTTTATGCTTTCGATTTGAATCCTTTCTGGATCACCGCTTGCTGACGTTTTAATGAGTACAACCCCATCCTTTTTTTCAAGGATAATTCCCCTGTATGTTTTCTCCTCAGTTTCTATCATACAGAGGGCTTTCGGTATGTTATTTGGCAGCCTCGTAAGAAACTCTAGCCTTTCCTCGATATTCATATGATTTAACGGCTTTCTCGACCTTTTTCCTTCGTTCCTCTGCTCTCCTGCCGTTTCACTTAATACCCCTCCAGAAAGCTTTTCATCCGGCACTTCCACTGAGGAGGTATCTTCTGCTATTTCCTCTTCGGTCTGAAGCTGTTCATTTTCTTCTTCGCTTGCAGTTTCATTCTCTTGTACTTGATCTTCGAAGTTTTTTTCAGGTTTTTCCGGCTCTGCTTTTTTCTTTTTTTTCTTTACAAAATGCTGCATCGGTGCTTTCACTTCCGCATATTCTGGCTGAACAATGTACATCAACGGTTTTTTATCCGAATCATTATTATTTAATGTCATATCAATTATCCCTCCGAAATCGATCATTAGTGCATTATATGATTGCAAAAAAGAAATCAGAAGAAGGTTTTTTATCCCGTTTGAACAGGCAATAGAATTTGCGCCACAATTCAAGAATTAAAAAAGAGTAACCCGCCATCCGTACATCTGAATGGTGAGGTTACTCTCTGTATTATCTTGCAATGATATGGTAGCCGGAATCAACATGAATGTTTTCACCAGTGATTCCTCGAGCCAAGTCACTGAATAAAAACGATGCCGTATCTCCTACTTCTTCCGGTGTTGTTGTTCGTCTGAGCGGAGCGGATTCTTCAATTTCTTTCAATATGGAGTTGAAGTCGCTAATTCCTTTCGCAGACAATGTACGAATCGGGCCAGCAGATATGCTATTCACGCGAATTCCTTCCTTACCCAAATCGCTTGCTAAGTACTTTACGCTTGCATCAAGTGACGCTTTGGCCACTCCCATGACGTTATAGTTTGAAACGACCCGTTCTCCCCCAAGATACGTTAGCGTGACAATGCTGCCGCCTTCAGTCATGATTCCTCTAGCCGCTTTTGCAACAGCCGTTAATGAGTAAGAGCTGATATTGTGCGCCAATAAAAATCCGTCCCTTGTCGTGTTTAAATATTCTCCGGCAAGGTCTTCCTTGTTGGCAAACGCGATACAATGGGCAATCCCGTGAATTACCTGAACCTCTTCTTTTATTTTTTCGAAGCAGCTCTCCACCTCTTGATCATCGGTTACATCACACGGAAGGATGATGCTGTCCTTTCGGTCCAGTGAATCCACCAAGTCGCGCACTGATTTTTCAAGGCGTTCTCCGGCATAAGTAAAAATTAGTCTCGCGCCTGCCTCATGCAATGAACGGGCGATTCCCCATGCAATGCTTCGTTTATTGGCCACTCCCATAACGACGATGTTACGGCCTTTTAATGATAAATTCATATGTATAAGCCTCCTGTTTATGACGTGTTTCTAGTACCTGATCACAATAGTACCACAGAATTCATTTGATTGACAGGGGAGTTGCTATAACAAAAAAATACCTCCATTTCAGAGGTATTGTCAACGAAAACTATTCGCTAATTAATGAGTTGATTTTTCGACAATTTGTAAGCAAAGTGATTGGTCGGACCATGACCTTCACCGATGTTAATTCCGTTTTTTATTGCTTCATGAACGAAGCGGGCAGCTGTTTGAAAGGCTTCGTAAACGCCTTTTCCTTTTGCGATTTCCGCTGTTAATGCTGCAGAGAATGTGCAGCCGGTTCCATGAGTGTGGCGGGTATCAATAAACGGATTGGAGAGCGTCAAAAATTCCTTGCCGTCAAATAAAAGGTCGATTACTTTGTCGCTATCCGGCTGGTGCCCTCCTTTGATGATGACGTTCTTGGCCCCGAATTGATGCAATTTTTCTGCAGCTCGCTTCCGGTCATCCTCAGAGTTGATTTCAATCGAGGTTAAGCTTTCAGCTTCAGGAATATTTGGCGTTATCACAAATGCCAAGGGTACAAGCTCTTCTATTAATGCAGAAACGGCCTCTTTTTCAAGAAGAGACGCCCCTCCCTTTGCGATCATGACGGGATCAATCACAAGCTTTGTCAGTTCGTGCTCCTTTATTTTTGCAGCTGTTAATGCAATGATTTCTGCATTGAACAGCATGCCTGTTTTTAGAGCGTCCGGCTTTAAATCTCGAGCAACGGCATCCATTTGTTCTGCAAGTGCTTGTGCCGAAACGGGATAGACCCCGTGAACCCCAAGAGTATTTTGCGCCGTAATCGCAGTCAGAGCGGACATTCCGTAGACTCCCAATTCCTGAAATGTTTTTATATCCGCTTGAATTCCCGCTCCTCCGCCGGAATCAGACCCCGCAATTGTTAATGCTTTAAACATAGATCCATCTCCTTTTACCCTATCCATTTGCTGTAGATCGTCCGTGCTCTGGCAATGTCTTTTACTCCATGCACTAACGCCCGTCCATCCTGGAACAGAACCAGTTGGCAGCCATCAGCTTCGAACGAAACCAGGTAAGGATTCCCTTTTACCTTTACACCTGCTTTTCCCAAACGTTCATAAATAAGCTTTAACTCCATTTTTTTCTTCGTATTGCTTCTGATCTGAACCGTATTTCTGCCGCATAGAACGGCTGCTTTTGTCTGATTTTCATAAGATAAAAACGGATAGCTCCGTTCGGCACAGGTAGGACACGCAGAATGTTTTAAGGCATCTACCCTTACCTCAGAATGCTCGCCCTTCCAAATATCAGCAGTTCGCAAGACAGAACCCGTATGCTGACCGGCTAGTAGCTTAAAAACCTCTGTTACCTGCCAGACAGCCACCTGCTGAACAATCGGGCTGATGACCCCAACTGTGTCACACGTCATGCCATCTGCCGGAAGATGGCCGATTAAACAATTCAGGCAAGGCGTCTGTCCGGGAATGATCGTATAGGAAAGACCGTAGCTCGCAACACAAGCTCCAAACACAAAAGGAATCCCTTCTTTAACTGCGGCATCATTTACGATCAGCCTTGTTTCAAAATTATCGGTACCGTCAATAATGACCGAGGAACCTGCAATGAAACTGAAGATATTCTCAGCGGTAATATCAGCTACAATGCCTGTTACTTGAATGTCGCTGTTAATTTGCCGCAAACGTTTTTCTGCCGCGACAGCTTTCGGCAGCTTTTCCTGCACATCTGATTCTGTGTAAAGCTGCTGACGCTGGAGATTGCTTTCATCAACATAATCTCTGTCTACTATCGTTATTTTGCCTATGCCGGACCGGGCGAGCATCTCTGCTGAGGAGCTTCCCAGAGCTCCACCGCCGATAATTACAACGTGAGCATCTGCAAATTTTTTCTGTCCTTCCTCGCCGATCGGGCCAAATAATGTTTGCCTGGAATATTTATTTGTCAAGATCCTACCATTCCTTCAAGCGGACTGCTGGCAATTCCGTAATTTTTTTCTGGAATTCTTCCAGCTTCAAAGCCCATACGTCCGGCTTCAACAGCCAATTTCATCGCAAGCGACATTTTGACTGGATCGTTTGCATTTGACACCGCTGTATTTAGGAGAATACCATCTGCGCCTAGCTCCATTGCATAGGCAGCATCCTTTGGAGAGCCAATACCAGCATCAACGATAACCGGTACATTCGATTGTTCAATAATAAATGAGAGATTCATTGGATTGACAATGCCTTTTCCTGATCCAATCGGAGAAGCACCCGGCATGATTGCATGAACTCCCAAATCCTCGAGTCGCTTGGCAAGAACCACATCGTCAGACGTGTATGGCAGTACAATAAATCCTTCCTCCAGCAGCATTTCTGACGCTTTTAAGGTTTCTACCGGATCCGGCAGCAAAGTTCTGTCACAACCAATTACCTCAACTTTAATCATGTCACACAATCCCGAAGCCTTTGATAGCTTCGCGATTCTTACGGCTTCTTCTGCTGTTTTCGCCCCAGCTGTATTAGGCAATAACGTATACTTTGATAAATCTAGCGCTTCTAAAAAATTCGGCTGCGATTCTTCAAAGATATTCATTCGCCGCACGGCAAAGGTTAAAATTTCAGCCTCAGAGACTTCGACTGCTTCTCTTTGGGTCTCGAAATCAGGGTATTTTCCGGTACCGAGAAATAATCTGGATTGAAATACTTTATCAGCGATTTTTAACATTTTTTTTACCCTCCACCTACAAAATGAACGAGCTCGACAACGTCATTTTCCTGAAGCTGTTCATCTGTATAGTTTGATTTGTCAATGATTTCTTTGTTTTTTTCAACGATGACGATTCGGTTATCTAATTGATAGGCTTCTAAAAGCTTCTGAACCGTTGTAATGCCATTGTCAACTGTTATTTTTCGTCCGTTTAATTGAATCATCATATGACCTGTCTCTCCTTGTCCTTAATCGCAAAGGCATCTTCCCACTCTTGATTCACCTTCTTGCCGAGAACGAGGTCAGAAATCATGCTCCCCGTTGCCGGTGCAAGCAAAATTCCGTTTCTGTAATGCCCTGCTGCAAATAGGATTCGATTGTCATTCGGATGCTTTCCGATATATGGTGTACTGTCCTCTGTCTCGGGTCTCAGTCCTGCCCAAAAGGTGTCTATTTTCATCCGTGTGACAGCTGGAAGCATGGAGGCAGCTTTTTTCATGACGGCTCCAATTCCTCCTAAGGTTGGCTCTTCATCCCAATCGCCAGGCTTCATCGTCGCTCCGATAACAAGCCGCCCGTTTTTTCGCGGTACGATGTAGCAATGTTCATGATAGAGCGTTCTTTCAAGCGCAATATCCTCATTCCAAACTGAAAGGCATTCTCCTTTGACAGGATACAGCTTTTTCTCAAGTCCGAGCTGCTGAAAGAAATGCCCGCTCCAAACTCCGGAGGCAACGATCAATTGATCCGCTGAAAATGTTTCATTTTGCGATTTTATTGTAATAGCTGCAGAATCCGTATCAATCGCGGTAATTGGCGTATATTCATAAATATCTGCCCCAAGAAGCCTTGCTGATTTTGCGAAAGCCTTGCAAACTTTCGTTGGCTCTACTTGAATATCATCTTCGATAAAGCTCGCACCGAGAATACTTTCGCTGATAGAAGGCTCCATGGCAAGTGCCTCTTCCTTGCTTTTCCAAACGACAGAATCGAGTCTATTCATTTGATTTCCACTTTCTATATCTTCCTTGGAGTAAGCTAGCTTTAAGATTCCTCCAGTCTTCAGGTTCATATCAATTCCGCTGATTTCCTTTACTTCCTCTGCCAAAGTCGGGTACCTGCTCTGGCTGGCTCTTGCGAAATCAAAGAATACACCTGGCTTTTCCAGCTCTGCATGGGCACCAAGCATTCCGGCGGCAGCCTGAGATGCTTTTTTTCCAACTTTTCCGCTTTCAAACAGGGCAACCTTGACGTTTTTTTTCGCAAGATGATAGGCAGTAGATAAGCCGATAATGCCCCCTCCGATAATCGCTGCATCGTAATGCGTTGCCATTACTGTTCCTCCTTTAGCAGTTGTACAAATGACTCTGCTGCTCGTCGCGGATGATCAGCTGAAAGTATAGCGGACATCACCGCAATTCCTGCCGGTTTTATTTTTTTTAGCTCAGCGATTTTTTCTCCCGTTATTCCGCCGATGCTGATGACTGGAATAGCTACGGCGTTTACAACCTCCTGCAATGCTTCTGTTCCTCTGCCTGGTGCAAAGGATTTGCTCCCTGTCGGATAGATATGACCGAACAGGCAATAATCGGCGCCGTCTTTTTCGGCTTGAATTGCTTCTTCAACAGAATGGACTGAAACGCCGGCAGTTAAATAGGGGAATTTAGCTTTTACTTCCTTCACATCAAAGCTATGTGATGGAAGCTGTACTTGATTGACTCCAGCGAGCACAGCCGCATCAACCCGGTCGTTGATAACCAGCTGACTTCTGTCAAATCCGGAATTTATCAGCTGTTTCACTAAGTTCGCCACATCTTTTGCACTCTTCGTTTTTTCGCGAATGTGTAAGTAATCGATCGAATCTTGCAAATCGGATACCTTTTGAATCAATTGGTCTATCGTATGGCGGTCATCGGTAATTAAGTGAATCTGCACCCTGTTCCACCTCTTTAGACTCAGTAACGGACCAATTTTCTTTTTTATTCGCCATATCCCAAAATTTGTATTCATAGTAGCATGACGTTACAAAGTTTTGCTTCATTCGCTGTCTCACTTCTTCTGTGCTTTTCTCGGCCCACTCGTCAAAGCGCTCAATTTGTTCTTCAACAAGTGATTTGAACCAATCTCCGCCATAGGTTGCAATCCATTCTTGATAGATTGGATTATCAGGCGTACATTCCTTCAGATGCTCACCGACATCATAATAGAGCCAGTAACAAGGCAGCAGGGCTGCTAAAATCTCGCCGAAATTCCCTCCCATTGAAGAACGGTACATGTGAGAGGTATAGGAGTAAGCCGTTGGTGACGGCTGAAAAGCGTCCAATTCTTCATCGCTGATCTTTAATAGCTCAGTAAATTTCCGATGAAGGGCAAGTTCAGCTTCGTAGGTTCCTTTTGCATGGTCAGCCATCCGGCTCGTGACATACAGGCTGTCAGCATAGGCCGCCGCCAATGATTGGACCTTGGCAAAATGAGTTAAATAGTAGGAATCTTGGAGAACGTAATATTTAAACTTATCTAGAGGCAGCGTCCCTTCACCAATCCCTGTTACAAATGGGTGGATGAAGCTGCCCTCCCACCACTCTGCGGCGTTCTTTCTGCAATGTTCCGAAAATTTCATTCGTTTTCCCCCTAAAAATAGAAAAACCACTTTTCCGAAGAAAAGTGGTTTGGTATTTGCATAGATAAAGTAGATGGCAAATGCCTCGCCACTTCCCTACGCAGGTCTGAACCTGTTCAGGTACATAAGGGTCCGAAAGTCTCACTTTCATCTCAGCCCTTAAACAAGGACTCCCCTAGTGGTTTAACTATAAGTTTTACCTATATCTTATCACAAATTAAACAGTTTTTGTACTAATAGACTTCTAATTGGCTCCTTAAATCATTTATATAATTTCGCGAGCCGGAAATAATCAGCCTGTCATTTGTTTTTAATACAGTGTCTCCGTGCGGAATGATGCTGTCAGACCCTCGAAAAATTCTTACAAAAACGAGATCGCCTTTAAACGGAAAGTTCCTCAGCATCACTCCATCATAAGATTTATTCTTCATATTAATTTGAGCCAAGGATGCATCCTTACCGCTTAGCACATTCAAAATTTCAGGCGCTTCAATATACGCCTTTAACAGCATTTGCCCGGATAATGGAATAGAAAAGGGTTCAATGCCTTTGTCAGTTAGTTCATTTACCTCAGAAAGAAAGCCGGTGCTGGCAATGACACGATTTACACCATTTTCCTTTGCAAAAGAAGCAATTTGGCTATTGAGACTTTCATCTCCTGTAGCAACAACTATGATATCTGCTTCATATATAGAATGATCTCGAAGTGTCGATTCCTTGTAGTCGGGTAAGCGGTGAATATCGAAAACAGAGTCAGAAATTTTCTCTTCCGCATTTTCCGGGTACACATGATACACTCGAACTTCATACCGATCAGGATTTAGTTCCAGCGTAACCGGCAATGTCATTTGAGTGGCACCGATAAAAGCAATCTTTCGTTTCTGCTCTTTTGCGGATTTTTTTATATAAAGTTTCTTAAACCCAATTGGTGTGATGATACTCGTAATGACGGCGACTAATATTAGCGCGCCTGACATTTGGCTGTCAATCAGCCCTAGCCGTTCTCCGATCGTTGCTGCTGCAATCACCAGCGACAAGGTTGATGTTAAAAGAAACCCTGCAGCAAGCGCCTGCCTCGTTCCAAACCATTTCTTTAAAAGCATGACAGGAAGCAGCTTGCTGATTAATAATGCAATAAATAACAGCGGGATAAGAGCTAGTATTTTCGGATTTTGAAAAAGCGACCAAAGATCTAGTTTCGCCCCGACCATAACAAAGAAGATCGGAATCAAAAATCCATAGCCGAACGAGTCGAGTTGTTCAACCATTTCTTTATTCGGGGATAATAGGGAAACTAAGACGCCTGCTAAAAAAGCACCCAAAATGTTTTCCGCACCAACTGTTTCTGACAAGGCAACCAGGACGATAATCAGCGTAAATACTGCTCTCGTTCCAATTTGTATCGTACCTTTAGACATCGTTTCAACAAACCTGCGATTTTTAAATCCTCTTCCAAAAAAGTAAAGAATGACACCGGCAGCAAACAATATAAGAAGCAGCCACATGTTGCTATTGCCTTCTTCATAAACGGACGCAAAAATGGCAAGCAGAACCATAGTAACAAGATCCGCAATAACGGCAACTAATAAAATGATTTGGCCAAAACTTGAGTTCATGATTCGTTCTTCTTTTAATGTCGGCACGACGACTCCAAGTGAAATCGTAGAGATAATGATCGTCATTAAAAACGCTTGATTGATAAAGCCCATCCAGACAAATAGATAGGATAGAAGAAGGGATAAGGCAAAAATCCCTAAGAAAACGATGGAAGAAACAGTAAACGTGTTCGGTTCACTTTGTCCATCCTGTTTCTTTTTATTCTTCCCATTTCTGAAAGAAGAAAAATCAATTTCTAATCCGCTCAGAAACATTAGGAATATAAATCCCAGGGTAGACAACGTTTCCAGCCACATGTCATTTTCCATGACAAGATTCAGTCCGCTTTTTCCTATGATAAGACCCATTAAGATTTCTGCCACAACCACAGGCAAGATCGTTAATTTTAAACGATTCATAAGAATAGGTGTTATAAATGCGATGACAATCACTATAACGAGTGATGTAAGAGAATGATGCTCCATGGTTCCCCTCCTTTAATTGGACTTGAAAGCCTACAATATTATTATCGTTGACTTTCCTTAGAAAAACACATTTTAACAGGGTTCAATTCGATTGAAAAGAAATAACGCTCAAATTTTTCATAAATTCTCGGGTAAAATAGTAGTAAAGAAAACAGGGAGGGATTTTCACATGAGTTATGACGTAATAGGAGATGTTCACGGATGCTACGATGAATTAATCGAACTGCTGGGAAATTTGGGTTATGAACAACCCGCTTCAGGTGCCCCGTACCATCCTGAAAACAGAAAACCGGTTTTTTTAGGCGATCTGACAGACCGCGGCCCCCATTCTCTAAAAGTAATCGAATGGGTAGCAAAAGCCGTAAAAGAGGATCGCGCCTATTACGTACCTGGCAATCATTGCGATAAGCTGTACCGATACTTTCACGGAAACCCTGTAAAGATAAAGCACGGCTTAGAAACTACAGTAGCGGAACTCGAGAAAAGCTCCGAAAAAAAGCAGGATCAAATAAAACAAGCTTTTATCTCCCTCTATGAATCCGCCCCGTTATATCTTGAATTGGACGAGGGAAAACTGATCGTTGCCCATGCGGGAATAAAGGAAAAACTCATCGGGCAGAACAAATCAAAAAAACTAAAGGGATTTGTCCTGTATGGCGATGTGACTGGAGAAACTCTTCCTGATGGCAGACCCGTAAGAAAAGACTGGGCAAAGCAATATCAGGGAAAGCCATGGATTGTCTACGGACATACTCCCGTAAAGGAACCAAGAATATTCGGTCGGACGATTAATATCGATACTGGCTGTGTATTTGGGAACAAGCTTACTGCCTTTCGGTACCCTGAACAAACGACGATATCCGTTCCAAGCAGCATGCCGCTCGATGAGACAAGATTCCATGTATACGATTAATTAAAAGCTAAGGTCGTAACTATCGGCAAATGATCCGAAGCTTCCGGATTGTTCCAAACAACAGCGGCATCTACGACCTGTAGCTGGTTTCCGACAAAGATATAATCCAATCGTTTTCTTGGCCTCGCTGAAGGAAACGTATACCCCATACTTTTTCCCGACGCGGCCCAAGCATCGGTGTATTCCGATGTCATCCGTTTCCACCGCTTGGTATGAGGACTCATATTCCAATCCCCCAGGATAATGACCGGATGTTTGCTTTCTTTTGTTTTTTTCACAATAAACTCGGTTTGTTTTTTATGAAGGTACGTGTTCAAGCTAAGATGTGTGACATAAAAATTTATCAAGCGATTGTTTATTTCGACTGTTGCTTTAAGCAGCGACCTTCCTTCTGACAGCCCTTTTCTCACATTAAAGAAGTGATGGTTTTCCGCTAGGATCGGATACCGTGAGAGCAGTCCATTCCCGAACTGTTGAAGCAATCCAGTTTTTTTGCACGTCCTTTCGATAGAAGGGCTGTATACGTAATTAAAGTTAAGAAACTCGGCAATATGCCTGATCTGGTCGGCATGATTGCTGCGCTTGGAAAAATTCACATCGACTTCATTGACTCCGATGACATCCGCTTTGCTTCCAGAAATTATTTTTGCAATTCTATTTAAATCGACTTTCTTATCCATGCCTTTTCCGTGATGGATATTAAACGTCATTACTTTGATGTCCAACAATATCTTTCCCTTTCTTTCCCATGTGACTAGCTACCCCTTTAGCATGCGCATGATCCATTCCTTTACATCAACCATTCGCAAGTGTTCCGGTTCGAGATCCGTTCCCGATACAATGATCGGAAAAAAACTGTCCTCTTCATGCAATGAACCGTGGCTCGCTCCACCAACATGTGTCGGTGATCCTTCTCCAATAAATTCATAGCCGGGCTTTGTGTTTGCGATAATATAGCTTCCTGTGTGTGAATAAAACGAACTATAAAGCCTGGCAAGAGCGTCGGGGTAATCTCCGTAAGAAATTAAGCCATCCTTGTTTATAGAAAGATCTAACGCTTGAGGATCTCCTTCAATGTCCCAGCTTTGTCCAAAAGTGTCAGTATACTTTCCGTTTGACCGGAAGGAAAGTTCTTCTTCCCGTGTTCCGGATATTACGTTCACCGTATTCCCTTCTCTCCAAGCGATGGTATCGATGCGATCATCGGATTGAAGCTGCCGAGCTAGCGACTCGTGTTTGATTGTATTATCAAGAGTGTAGATAAAAGACATTCGTTCATTTAATCCAAGGACGATTTGGTCATCCTTCTGGATTGGCTTGTTAATCCTGTATATCTTGTAGCCATTCAACAGCTTTCTTAAATCGATCAACGCTGCTTCTTTCTCGCCTTTAATATGTGTCTGGCCGCTGTCCCCCATTACCATCCATATGTTATCTTTTAATGCTTCCTCCCACGATCCGTAGGAATTGAATAGGCTTTGCAGCTTTTTATCAGCCTCTTCAATTCCTTTTGTTTCATTCACTCCTTTTTTGTGGACCTTTTTATCATTATCTGAAAAATACACGAGTGAAAAGGAAGGGACTCTGTCTTTTTCAATTAAATATTTCATTTCTTCTGTCGCAAATTTGTCATTAAACCCGAAGCCGTTCCACAAATGAGTATGTGTATTCTCTGGATTTATTTTTGAAAGAAGCCCGTATGAAAAATAGGTAGCTCCTTTAATTGGAGCATCTTTCTTCAAGAATCGGAAAAACTGCATCAGCCTCGGTACCTGCAGCTTATGTGATCGATTGCCGCGAAATATGAGGGCATTAATTGAAGCAGACTGGAGACCATTCTCATCCAATTCTTCATGAATCGTTTTCACTTGATCGCTCAATTGCTTTTCATTTAACTGAGACAAACTGTTTTGCAGCACTTGCTTCGGACCTAATTTAAGAATTTCTTTTTTGTCGCTTCCATAGCTGATGAAACGCTTTTCTTTTTCATCATACCAAACAAGTGCAGGTACCTTATGTTGATCAGAATATGTTCCGGTTAAAAGGGTGCTGTCGATTGTGACAGACATCGTAGGGTAGCTGCTCACCACTTTCGGATAATACCTTCCATTATTGATTAAATATTTCATTGCGGGCGCCTTATCTTCTGTAATTGCCTTTTGCAGAGGCTCATTCATTAAAGAATCGACAATAATTAGAATGACCTTTTTCTGAGGCGAAGCATATGGAATAGTTAATTGAGATTGTACCTTTTGTTGCTGTGAACTTAAGTAAATAATGAATAAGACGAGAATAAGTAAAATTACGACTATGGCTATTTTCAAAACGCCCCACCTGCTTAACCCAATTTTTTGTACATTCATACCAAATAGTATGTGACCTTTTTTTGAATTTATCCCGCAGTAGTCGTTAGAAGTCTGATTGGAGAACTTCTCTCGCCAATGTCTTAATCAATTACTACCATTGACAAAAGTTAACATTATTCTCTTTATAGTAAATAGCTTTGAATCACACTTGTGAAATCCTCAAATGTATGAATATGGGCAGTTACTCTTTTCAGATGCTCTTCCCTCTCCTTCTCATCCTCCAAAAATTTCAAGATAGTTTCTTCAAGTTGGTCTCCATCGTTTAGCTTGATGACGAGCCCATTGCTTTCTAAATATGCTTTGTTTATTTCTTCCTGACCGGGAAGCCCGTAATAAAGAAAGACAGGAATTTGTTTGCGTAAACACTCGCTGATCGTAATGCCTCCCGGTTTAGTCAGGATGAGATCCATTTGATCGTACAAATCATTCATTTCGTTTCTATCTTGTATGTAACGAACAGGTGTAATAAGCTCACTCTTTAATTGCTTGATTTTGTTATACAATTGAATGTTTTTCCCGCATAAAACAAAAAAATTGATTTTATGATTCTTCTGCTTCAGAAGTTTTTCAATGGGACCGACACCAAGACTGCCCCCTGCGATAAGTACATTGTAAGTCGGTTTCTCATTTTCCTTCTTCGCAATGGATATTTCCGGATGAATCGGAATACCGGAAACCGTGATTTTTTCCGGTTTCACTCCGAGTTTTTCTAAAATCTGTTTGCAATCCAAACTCGGAACAAAATGGTGATCGATCGACTGGATGCCCCATACGTTATTAATAAAAAAATCCGTATAAGCATTGATAACAGGAACGTTTAGCACGTTCTTTTTTTTAAGCAGATTCAATAAATAGGAAGGCAAAGAGTGACTGCATATAATGAGATCAGGTTTTTCTCTTTCCACCAGCTCTTTCATGCTGCGCAAAAAGAGCATCTCATAAAAATAATAAGTTTTATCGCGTGCAGCGGTTTTATAGGCATTTGTTTTGTATAACCAGCTGTAAAATCGAGGAATTCTTTGGATGGCATATAAGTATAGATTTGATATCAATCGTTCGCCTCTGCCATAGGTGTAATGCAAAATATCAATTTTTTTGCACGAAATCGTCTGATCGAGCCGATAAATATATTCAGCTAAAGCATCTGCTACTTGATGATGCCCCGATGAAATTTGCAAAAATGGCAACAACAAAACTTTTTTCATCCGAAATCAACCTTTTTTGCTTATTATGAGGTTATCGGATACGTAATTATTCCTTTGATTCCCACTTTTAAAAACGAAAAAAAAAATCATCCTATCGATATAGACCTGGAGCACTGAAAGGAGAAGAACATTGTGCTTAGAATTTATTTAGTATCGATTTGGAGTATAATTGATCCAGTTTATTACCTGTTTACCCGGTTAAGATGCATTCAATCCAATGATTCATATCAACCCGTCTTTCGCGTAAGATTGACGAAATATAAAGGGAAAGATGTTTGTTTGCCTGATGGAACAAAAATATGCAAAAACGACATGTTATTAAAGGTTCACCTTCATAATGTTCGGCTGCTGCGAGAAACATTGGTCAATCAAAATCAAGTGATGCAAGGGAGATATATTTATAAAAGAGTAAAGCAATCCATGCCCTATTTAGCGATGTACATCAACAACCATAAAGATAAGTCAATGATTAAAGGGATCATTGGAATTACACTGATTAACAAAGGAATCAAAAATTTAGGGTTTGAATGCTTCGAGCCTGAAAACAAATTTTATAAATGGTTTAAAAAAATCAGTTTATTTCCAATTTACTTATTATCGACGAATACAGCTTCCTACGACATGAAAAAACACAAGCTTGTTTATTTAATGATGTCAAAAAACAACTTGCTTTCGAAATATTTAAATGAGGATATAAAATCCCAGTAACTCCCACTTGGACTTCATCTCTTCCGGCTCTATAATTTATAGTAGGAGGAGATGAAATGTACGTTTTATTTATTATTCTAGCAGCACTTATTTTTTTATTTTATAAGGCTTATAGAAACACGAAAAACGTTGTTGTTAATACTGTAGAACTACAAGATAAGAAAGCCAATGGAACGAGCAGAACGCTGTCCATCCTTCACTTATCTGATTTTCATATGGAAAATATCTCGATTTCTCCTGGTGAGCTGTATATTGCTGCCTCAAAACAACATGTTGATATCATTGCGTTAACGGGCGACTTTCTTGATCGCAAACGCAGCATACAAAAGCTGATTCCTTATCTTCACGTTTTTAAAAAAATCAACCCGAAATATGGTATTTTTGCAGTTTTCGGAAACCATGATTATGTGTTAAACTCGAAGAATTTTAATATATTAAAGCAGACATTAGAAGAAAACGGCTGTAAAACATTACAGAATGAACACGCTGCAATCGACGTGGATGGCACGCAGTTGAATATTATCGGTATCGATGATTACAGCACAGGCCGCAGCAGTATTGCCGGCTCTTACCAGGGGATGAAAGAAGGATACAACCTTGTCCTGACACACGATCCCAATGTCGTTCTTGAGATGCAGGACGCAGATTTTGATTATCTGTTGTCCGGGCACTTTCACGGCGGGCAAATTCATTGGCCAAAGCCCTATCATCTCGTAAAAATGGGACAATTGGTTAAAATGAAAATGGTTAAAGGACTGCACTATCATGATGGAAAACCGTTTTACATTAGCGAAGGCTTAGGACAAACCGGTGTAAACATCAGAATCGGCAGCAGACCTGAGATTACGTTTCATAATATTTCATAGATAAATAGCAGTTAATTAGGCAATCAACATTCAGCAATGACTCATATGTTGATTGCCTTTTTTTTAGCACTTTCCCCCCCCCCAAATAAAGATTGTGTGTCGAACATAGCGTTTAAGCATTTATAAAAAGTAGTTTTTAGTTTTTTTTAATTCGATAGCAATTTCCTTAATACCTTCCTCAATTCGATGTTCATTAACATTTGAAACATTCAACTTCAAAATTCGTTCATGGTAAAAATCATCTAAATAGTTCATTTCAACTGAATCTAGATATATATCCTTCTCCTGCAAACGATGAATAAATGATTTCATATTCACTTGCTTTGGCAGCACAATGTGATTATGCATTACAATTTCTGATGATGATTCGCACATAGATAAATGAGTCTGTAGTGATTGCTGAAGGGTTTTTGCGCGTGAATGATAAATGCTGCTTACCTTCGTTTTATAATGTTCATACATACCACTTTTCAAATAGAGATGTAATGCAGCTTGAGAAATCATAGAACTGTCGATATCCGTAGTCACTTTGAATTGTTGAAAGGTATTGATGAGAGCTTTTGGAAGTACCGCCAGACCAATTCTTAACCCAGGGAACATAATTTTTGAAAAGCTTTTCAAATAGATGACACGCTCGTGGAAATCCTCTGTAAAAAGTGGATCATTTTTCGAATTGTATTCAAAATCAGCTAAGTAATCATCTTCAATAATATACACATCATACTTGTTGGCTAACTGTAAAATAGCCGCTTTTTCTTTTTTGCAGTATGACGTCCCTAAAGGATTATGAAAACGTGGCATTGTATAAAAAAATTTAATGTTCTTTTCATGAAATATTTGTTCTAATTGATTTAAATCAATACCTTTTGCTGTACGCTTAATGCCTACTGCCGGCAGCCTATATGTTCTCACCATATCCATATATAAATGATAGCTTGGTTGTTCAACTAAGATAGTGGAACGATTATTTGGAAACGGCATAATACTTAACAAAGAAAGAGCCTGTTGAACTCCCGAAGTGATGAAAATCTTTTCGGAATGCGAGAATACTTGATAAGATTCTAAGAGTTTTTTAGCTTCGGTAATCAGTGAGGGCAAACCTTTTGGTGTGCCGTAGCGAAATAAGTCTTGTTGATACGTATCAATTGCTTTATTCAAGCAATGTTGAAAGTCTTTATAAGGAAACGCGTGCCATGTGGGAGATGATGTGGCAAAGTCGATACTGTCAGTGATTGATGGTGTTTTAAAGACCTGATGTTCCACAATATAATATCCGCTTTTTGGTATGGAATATAGAATATGTTGCTCTTCTAATTTTTTAAGAGCTGTTAATATTGTGCTTTTACTACAAGAATAACGCTGAGTTAAATTTCGAATTGAGGGTAATTTTGTCCCTGCCGGTATATCCCCTGCTTGAATTTGCAGAAGAAGTGACTGAAATATCGATTCATATTTAAGCATAGTATTACACCTCAATCTCATCTGTATCGGTACAGATATGTATTTTTCATATCGTACATATTGCTAATTTTTCTTACGATAGTGTTACCGGCCGGATACAACTTAGAAAGGATGCCTTTAGATGATTGAAAAAAGAAAAGCGTATATCGCTGCAACAATCTACTCAATAATTATCGGATTGTCATTTTTGTTTGTCAAAGTGGCATTAACTGCTGCAACGCCACTTGATACATTGGCTCACCGGTTTACAATCGCATGGATCGCTGCCTCAGTGTTATTGCTGTTAAAAAAAGAATCTTTAAAAGTAAAAATAAAGGATGTACTGATGATTGCTTTGCTAGCTATTCTTTATCCGACACTTTTTTTTGCTTTTCAAGTATTTGGGCTGGTGCATACGTCGTCATCTGAAGCTGGGATTATACAAGCGGCAGTCCCGATTTTCACATTAGTTTTCGCAAGTCTTTTGTTAAGAGAAACATCTACACTTGGTCAAAAATTAGCGATTAGTTTATCGGTGCTCGGTGTAATGTATATTATGTACATGAATGGAGCGGGGGACAAAAATACAAGTCTGCTAGGAAGCAGTTTAATCTTTCTATCAGCTCTTACAGCTTCACTGTACAATGTATTTGCCAGAAAGCTAACACAACGTTATTCGTTATTCACCATCACATATGTAATGACATTGTTTGGATTTATTGCATTTAATGGGCTGGCGCTCTCAAACCATATAATGAATGGTACAGTTCATGAATTTGAGCAGCCCTTAATGAACCTAAATTTTGTGATCGGAATTTTATATTTAGGTGTTTTATCTTCTTTAGGTACTTCGTGTCTTACTAATTATGCATTATCACAATTACCAGCTTCACAAATGAGCGTTTTTAGTAATTTAGCCACGCTCATTACAATACTAGCCGGAATTGTCTTTTTGCATGAATCATTTCATTATTATCATGCGATTGGTGCTTTCATAATCATTCTTGGAATTGTTGGTGTGAATTTTTTGGGAAGCAGAGAATCTAGGCATCATACTCGGGGAGTTAGAAAAAAGTGACCTCGTCTTTAGCTTAAAAGATAAAGGAGAGCACATATTAATCATACATAACATATTCTCTCCTTTACTCTGCATTTTTTAGAAGCGGACATCCGATTCTTAGTCTGATTGTTCTTCAATCAATTTCCTGATATCTTGTGGAACCGGAGCACAAAAGGTTAACTTTTCCTGCGTTATTGGATGAAAAAAAGTGATCCACTCGCTATGCAGTGCCTGCCTGGCTATTTTTTCTTTTGATCCTCCATACAATGAATCCCCGCATAACGGATGGCCGTAGTGCTCCATATGGACTCTGATTTGATGTGTTCTTCCCGTTTCAAGCATAAGAGCGACAAGTGTTGTGTCAGCAAACCTTTTTAAAACGGTAAAACGAGTCACAGCTGCTTGTCCGCTTTCACTGATCTCCCGTTCAATAATGCTTGTTCCTTTTCTGCCGATCGGCGCGTCTATTGTGCCTTCATCCTTGGGGACTATCCCTTCCACAACCGCAATGTAAGACCTTTTCACCTTTCCTTCTTTTTGCGATTTTGATAACAAGGAATGAGCGAACCTATGCTTTGCAATAAGCATGGCTCCAGACGTGTCACGATCAAGCCGATTTACGAGATGGACGGTTGATTCAAAGTCCTTGGCAGCGTAATAATGGATCAATCCATTCGCGATACTGCCTGTAGGATGTTCCCTTGAAGGAATAGAGGAAACATACGGCTGCTTATTGATAAGAAGAACATGCTCATCTTCATATAAAATCGTAAGAGGGACAGGATCCGGCTCAAGGGATGAACTTACGAACTCAGGCGGAAACCTGACCGTAAGTTCTTCGCCGGCAGAGAGCTCGTGCCGAACGGTTACTGACTTCCCGTCAATAAGCAAATCCCCGCCGCTGAATTTGATATCAGTCAGCAGCCGTTTTGAGATTCCCATTTCGTTTAAATATTCTTTTAAAGCCATGCCTTGCTCTTTCATGGATATTGCTTTAGTTACTGAAAATTGACTCATGCGTTTATTCCTTTTTGCCGATAAACGAGTCAACAACCCGTTTCCAAAACGGAAACGGCCGGAACCTTGCAAACCTGACTACCTCGCTTGCGACGCGGCATTCTACCGATTTCACTTCCTTATGAAGCAAGGTTAAATGATCAATTGTAATTTGAAAGTCCACGTCATTCAATGGCTTAATGACACACGTATGGTGATCAGGCAAAATCAACGGCGAACCGACCGTCCGGAACACACGATTGTTGATCGACGCCATTTCCGCAAGCTGAATCGCCCGGATCGATGGGTGAATAATTGCTCCGCCTAACGCTTTGTTGTACGCTGTGCTTCCGGACGGTGTTGACATACATAATCCGTCGCCCCTAAAGGTTTCAAAAAGCTCTCCCCTGATTTCTACGTCAGCAACAAGGGATCCTTCTGTGCTTTTAATCGTGCACTCGTTTAAGGCCAAGTATTTTTCTTCCTGATTGCCATTAAGATAGCGGACAGTCACTTCTAAAATGGGATATTCAACTGTTTGATACGGAGTTTTGGCGATTGCGATTACCAGCTTTTCGATCTCTTCTGGCACCCAATCCGCATAAAACCCAAGATGGCCGGTATGGACACCGACAAAAGCCGTTTTATCCAATCGATGGCTGTATTTATGAAACGCATAAAGCAGTGTCCCGTCTCCTCCTACTGAAATGACAATGTCCGGCTCTTCCTCATCCATTTTCAAGCCGAAATCCTGAAGATAGGTATCGATTCTGCTTTTTAACTTGTCAGAAACTGAATCTCCTTTTGATGAAACTGAGAACTTCATCATCTCTTATCTCCTTTAGGTCCATGCTCTTTTTTTCTGAAAAATACAGCATGAGCTTCCTTAATTTCCTCACGAATTTCGGACATTTCGTCATCTAGCCTGGAAGCTGCATCAGATGCCCTTTGCAGTCTGTGCTTCACTTTTTCGGGTATATTACCGCTATATTTATAATTTAACGAGTGTTCAATTGTCGCCCAGAAATTCATCGCCAATGTGCGGATCTGTATCTCTACAAGAACCTTCTTCTCTCCTCTTGGCGTTTGCAATGGATATTCAGCCACTAAGTGATAGGATCTGTAGCCGCTCTCTTTTTGCTCGGCAATGTAATCCCTTTTATCGACAATTTCCATGTCTTTGCGTGCCAACAGCATTTTGATCACAATTCTTATATCTTCAACAAATTGGCACATAATCCGGAGACCGGCGATATCCTGCATCGTTTCAATATTATGTAATGGAATGCTTTTTCTTCTTGCTTTCTCCTTGATACTGGCTACAGGCTTTACTCTTCCCGTAACAAACTCAATCGGCGAATGATCAATCTCATAGTCATAAAGAGAACGCATCCCTTTTAGCTTCACCTTTAGCTCCTCAACTGCCTGATGGTATGGAGCCAAAAAAAGCTCCCATTCTTTTTCATCCATAAGACTCCCCCCTTGTTCGCCATTTTACAAAAAGGCATCGATCACCTTTTTTTCCATTTCCTCTCCGTAATTCGCATTATCTTTAATATTGCCCAATAAATAGGAAAGCTCTTCATGAATACCAGTCAGCTCTATTGTCCTGCTTCCTATTGATATGTAGACAGGCATGTCGCTTTCTAGGGCATTATTTACTTGCGGCCACACCTGCTCTTGTAAAATGGCATAATAAAACGCTTGTTTATATTCAAGCACATAGACAAAAGCGAAGTTGTCTGAATCGACGAGCATTTGTCCCGTGGCTTTTATTTCTCCTTCTAACTCTGCGGCGGAGCCGGACAGAATAAGGGCATTGTCTTTCATACTGGATTCTGTTAATTCAATTCTGTTTGGCATGTTGTTCTCCCTCCAAAAAAAGTACATTACCATTTTAGCATATCCAATAGAATATTGATAAACGTCAAGCAAGAAGAGATAATGGAACAAATACCTGGAATGAAAGAGGGAGAAAACTGATGCAGGAACTCGAAATTGAATTTAAAAATATGCTGACAAGGGACGAATTTCTACGAGTACAAAGTGCGTTTGCTATATCTGACAAAGCATTTTTCACACAGGAAAATCATTATTTTGATACACCCGATTTCAGGTTGAAGCAGGCGAAATCCGCTTTAAGAATACGGACAAAAAACGGACAAGCTGTTCTCACTCTTAAAGAACCGGCAGAGGTCGGCCTAATGGAAACCCACCAGGAAATTATAGACCTCAAACAGCTGAAGGAATTTTCGATTCCTGAGGGCCAGGTAAAGAAACAGCTGGAAAATCTCGGGGTTGACATTATGCGAATTGAGTATTTTGGGACGCTCACTACAAGCAGGGCAGAAAAAAAGCTGGAATCGGGTGTAATTGTTCTCGACAAGAGCCGATATATAAATAAAGAGGATTATGAATTGGAATTTGAAGTCAGCGACTACGAAAAAGGAAAGCGGGATTTTAAAGATTTGCTGTCCGAATTTCAGATTCCAGTCCGTAAAACAAAAAACAAAATCGTCCGCTTCTATGAAGCAAAAATGAACAAACAGCAAGGTGAGGAAAAATGAACGTAAACAATTGGACCGCCCTCCTTGAGCTCAGCGCTCTGAAAGCAATACAGCCGACTAACGGAACCTCCTCTGACGATACATTAACAGCTTTTAAAAATATTTTGTCCCAATATTTATCGGGAACGAATCAACCGACCGGCACCGTACCCTTTCCTCCAAATGTCAGCGGAAGTCCAAGACCTGAACAACTCCCCAATTCTATCACGGGAGGAATTCCATCAGCTTACGCAGGCCGTACACAGGAAATAAAAGAAATAGTGAAAGAGGCAGCTAAAAACTACGGAGTTGATGAAAAACTGATTCACGCCGTGATCAGCCAAGAATCCGGATATAAAAATCTTGCCGTAAGCGGAGCCGGCGCAATGGGTCTCATGCAGCTTATGCCGTCAACCGCCCGCTCTTTAGGGGTCAGCAACGCTCTTGACCCGAGGCAGAATATAGAGGGCGGCACAAAATATTTAAAGCAAATGCTCGATCAACATAACGGCGATGTTTCGCTCGCTCTTGCCGCCTATAATGCCGGCCCGGGAAACGTTCAAAAATATGGAGGAATTCCCCCGTTTAAAGAAACACAAAATTATGTCAACAAAATAACAACTGCTTATTACGGTTAAACGGAGAATGAATCTCCGTTTTTTTGTGTATGAATAACTTAGAAACGTGTACATTAGCTACCAGCCGAAAGTCAGTTTATTTGTAGATTTATGTCCCACTTGGTAAAATGAATTTACAAATGACTTATTAATAGGATCATCTAATATATTTTAAAAGGAGTAGTCAACATGGAACAATCGTTTAAAGCACCTTATGAAGCGATTGGAGAAGAACTTCTATCGCAACTTGTTGATACTTTTTATACACGGGTAAAGGAACACGAATTGTTACACCCGATATTTCCGGATGATTTGTCCGAAACAGCGAGAAAACAAAAGCAGTTTTTAACTCAGTATTTGGGGGGTCCCCAGCTTTATACTGAGGAGCACGGACATCCGATGCTGCGGGCGAGACATCTCCCCTTTCCAATTACGCCAGAACGAGCAGAAGCATGGCTTAGCTGTATGAAAGAGGCAATGGATCAAGTCGGCTTAGAGGGTGACATCAGAAAGTTTTTATTCGAACGACTAACCTTAACTGCACACCACATGGTCAACCAAAGGGACACGGAGGACGATCAGCATTGAGAGGTAACGGTAGCCGTTGTGACCAATATTTTTCCCATTGCCATGGTCACCCTCAAAAGCCAATTGAAATCTTCATGTTCATTGATCCCACAAACCCGGAGTGTTGGGATCTGGAACCGGCAATAAAGAAGCTGAAGATTCTATATGGAAGGTTTTTTTCACTTCGCCCGATTGTGATAGTATCAATTGCTACCTTAAATAATAAGACGAAGAAAAAAAATCTTTCCCGGGACAATATGGAAGCCGTGTCCGCCATGCCTTGTGATGCAGGATTGCAAAACGATTCACCACCTGCTTCCTACAATATCTCGCTTGCCTTAAAAGCTGCGGAACTTCAAGGAAGAAAAGCAGGGCTTCAGTTTCTCAGAAATCTGCAGGAAGTGCTGTTTGTCAAAAAACAAGATGTAACTAAAGAAAAAACACTTCTTCAAATTGCCGAAATGGCACGTCTGGATGTGAAGGAATTCAAAAAAGACCTGCATTCGGCAAATGCGATAACAGCACTGCAGTGCGACATAAAGATTGCCGCTGAAATGGATGTGAAGGAACTTCCTACTCTCGCTTTTTTTAATACACGCTATAAGGATGAGGGTCTAAAAGTATCCGGAAATTATCCGTATTACATTTACGAGGAAGTGCTGTTTGAAATGCTGGATGAGAGGCCGAAGCCTTCAGAAACTCCACCGCTTGAATTGTTCCTCGAGTACTTTCAGTTTGTGGCTGCACAGGAGATCGCAATCGTATATGATCTTAGTCTTGAAGAAGTTGAGCGGCAAATGAAAAGACTCGCTTTTGCGAACAAAGTCAAACGGGTTCAGGCTAAACAAGGAGTTTTCTGGCGTTATGTAAATTCTGGGATTTCTTGTTTTTTACCATTGTAATATGATATCGAACGGGCGAAGGGCCCGTTTTTCCTTGCAATCTTCAGAACATACGTTCTTTTACAGATACAAAGAAACCGCGCCGGGATAAGCGCGGTTCTTTTATGTCTTAACGACAACAAAGGGGATGGGAGAAATTATTCACGGTCAAACAAAGGGGTAAATGTTTGTATGTGATCAATTTCACATCTATATAGTATCAAAACTTGTCGACAATTGACAACCCCTTCAATTAAATTTCACAGATTTGTAACAAAAAAATTTACACTTTGCATCTAAAAAATTTGCACCCTGCTTCCTCTTGGACTAACTGGAGAGATGGACTCATAACTTTAAAAGGACAATACCTTTCACAGGAGGGAAAAATGATACTTCTTATAATCGGCATGCTCTCCGTTGTTGTTTCCAGCATAATGAATATGCTCGCCTTTTTGCATGTTTTTCCGCTGTACGTTACGATTCCTTTGTTGTTTTTATCGATTTTTTTTACGGTACACCAACTTAATCATCGAAAAACGTTTAAAGGGTTTTAAAAATCCGCCACGTGATGGGCGGATTTTCGTCAGTTTTTCAGCAAGAGCTCTTCTAGTTCATTTAACTGCTCTTCAAATACTTTACACGCTGCTTCAATCGGCTCTGGAGAAGTCATATCAACGCCTGCTTTTTTAAGAACCTCGATCGGATAATCTGAGCTGCCAGCCTTCAGATAATCGACAAATCGAGTTACGGCTGGCTCTCCCTCTTCAAGGATTTGATTGCTGAGAGCTTGAGCGGCGCTGTAGCCAGTCGCATACTGGTACACGTAGTAATTGTAATAGAAATGAGGAATGCGTGACCATTCCAAGCCGATTTCTTCATCGACCACAATCTCATCTCCATAATATTTTTTATTCAAATCATAATAAAGCTTTGTTAACAGCTCAGGCGTTAACGGTTCACCGTCTTGGGCTTTCTTATGAATCAAATGCTCAAACTCCGCAAACATCGTTTGTCTGAAGACAGTTCCTCTAAATCCTTCGAGCATATAATTTAAAAGGTAAAGGCGTTCTTTTTCTTCCTTTACTGTTTTCAACAAGTATTTTCCAAGTAACGCTTCATTCGTCGTGGAAGCAACCTCTGCGACAAAAATGCTGTAATTCCCATAAGGATATGGTTGATTGTTTCTCGTATAATAGCTGTGAATGGAATGTCCGAATTCGTGCGCCAACGTAAACAGATTGCTTACATTATCCTGCCAATTCATTAAAATATATGGGTTTGTACCATATGTACCGGATGAATAAGCACCGCTTCGCTTGCCTTTATTTTCATAAACATCAACCCATCGATTGTCCAGGCCTTCTTTGACCAATGAAAGATATTCTTCGCCAAGCGGCTCAAGTCCTTCGAGCATTTTTTTCTTCGCCTCATCATAGCTGACCTTCATTTCCACTTCCTTCACAAGCGGGGTATAAAGATCATACATATGTAATTCATCCAGCTCGAGCACTTTTTTTCGCAAAGCAACATATCTGTGCAGCAAATGAAGATTTTTATTTACGGTATTCACAAGATTTTCATACACTTCTTCGGGAATGTTGTTTCTGCTGAGTGCCGCTTCCCGTGCAGATTTATAGTTTTTTACACGCGCATAAAAATTATCTTTTTTTACGGTTCCGCTTAACGTGGCAGCAAATGTATTTTTAAAGCTGCCGTATGTGTCATACACCGCTTTAAAAGCTGCTTTTCGAACATCGCGGTTTTCACTTTCCATAAAGGTGATAAAACGTCCGTGAGTCACTTCCGTTTCATCCCCGTCTTCATCCGTAATTTTCGGGAAACTCAAATCGGCATTATTAAGCATGCCAAATGTATTATCGGAAGCGGACAGCGCATCAGATGCCTCCGCCAAAAGCGCTTCTTCCTTTTCGCTTAGTACGTGCGGGCGTTCCCTGTTAATTTCATCAAGTGCATGAGAATACAGGCGAAGCTCTTCCTTTTCAAGCAAAAATTGCTGGAGCTTATCTTCCTGAATGGAAAGAATCTCAGGCACCACATATGAACCAATGCTTGCAGCCTGCGTGTACAGATTGGCAGCCCGATCCTGCATTGCCTGATAAAACGAATTTCCGGTGTCCTGATCGCTCCGCATATGGGCATATGTATAAAGCTTGCCAAGCCTCTCCATTAGATGGTCCTGATACGTCAGGGCTTCATAAAGGTTATCAGCAGTAGCCCCTAGCTTTCCTTTAAATTCACCGAGTTTAGGAAGCGCTGCTTTTACCTCATCAAACTCTTTGTTCCAGTCTTCATCCGTTGAAAAAATATCTGTTAATCTCCATGTGTATTCCTCATTAACCTCGGATCTTACAGGAAGTTTTTTTTCTTTTTTCGTGTCAGTCATTTCAATTCCCCTCGCTTTCTTAAGAGTCAGTTTATCCAAGCCAATTGGCAAAACATTCAATAAACACCCCTTTAGATTATCTTGCTTTTTTTGACTGTCATTTGTCAACCCAAATGCAGGCCAGGTACCTATCATAAGAAACACTAGAAGCTCCGCAACCATTAAACTCTTTAAGAATCTGCTTATTTGGCTCACCTCTTTCTTTTAATAAAATGAACCAAATCAAGCTTTCTCATTCTTTTTTAGTCGTAAGTGAATGTCGTTGTCTTTTTTTAATAGTTCCTCCATTGATAAAAAAGCGAATGACATTTGATCAGTGATAAACTGCTCCTTTTCTCCCTCTTTAATAGTGCCGATCACCGCCAAGCCTTGTAAATATTCCAGAGTGCTTGTATATAGCGTATGTTCAGAAATGAACATCTTTCTTATTTTTATTTTTTTTGTTTTTACTAACTTTACAATCACTTTCTCAATCTCCCTAGCCGTCACAACGGACCTGCTGAGTAAATAAAGATAAATATAGCTTTGCCAAATGTATACGGGCGATGAGAAGTAGTGATTTGCAGAGAGCGGCAAAAACACCTCGGATGGAAGAAAAGGAAGTGTGACTTGAAGTTTCTCGTAGTATAGAAGGCGCAGTTCATTCACTTCTTTGGAAATTCTTTGCTTAGGCTTTAATCGGAAGTTCCTCACAACTCTGGGCCAGCTTTCCGGCGGACAAAAGGTGTCTTTTTTTCTTTGCAGCGTGTCCCGTTTCGCACGTTTTAAAGGTATATAACGCAATTCTGCACACGAAATTGAAGATGAGAAGACAGTCATATGATTCAAACGGATAAACGCCTTGGCGTTGGGGCAATAAAACAGCAGGGCAGACGGCGGATCGGTATAAGAAGAAAACTGTCTGAGGAAATCAGAAATTTGAAAAACTCCGTCTGACACACGCTTTAATCGATTTGCGCCAATAATCCAAACCGGTTCAATCTTAATTCCGATATAGCTTGACGTCCGTTTTTTATAATCCGGATAGCTTAAAGGGGAACATTGAAACTCCAATGCGGCAGGGTTATTTTTTTCTCTAAGGAGCAAATCAGGCCTTTGATTAATGGCCGGTAAGTACGGTTCAAGCTCAGGATCTTCACCCAATCTGATCAGCCAACGGTACAACTGCCTCTTTCCTTCCAAATGAAAATCGGATTCAGGCTCTCCTCGATAAGGGCAATGATGGTTGCGCTTATGTGAGAAATGAAAAATCTTAATCTGACCCAGCTTTAAATCTACTTGCTCTTTACATACCGGACAATAAAAACTGTGATCAGTACGCCATTTTTTTAAAACGTCAGATGAATAGTCATCAGCTAAATAAATTAGCTGTTGATCGTCCCGCCTTGCAGATAACAACAAACCACTCCTTTCTCCTGTTGATACGAATCATTTCAACAAGAAAATGCCTGTCCCCTTTTATTTATTGAAAACAGCCTTTTGGGACGTGATAAAAGGGTTATCGTGCTATTGGAATAGAAAATGAAAGGGTTGTGGCAGCTGATCATAATTGCTGAGATCGCAAATACATTGAGTATTGCCAATTGGGGATATGTGAAATTAACCTGCGGAGCCAATATAAAAAGGTGACTCAATATATGAGCCACCTTCTCATTCCATTATTATGAAAAATGCTTTTTAATAGTGTGGAGTGCATGTTCCGCCGTGATAAGTGTTCCGTATTCTTCAAGCCTGTGAATTGTTGCGTTTGATTCAGATCCAAATTCTAAAAACAGGCTTAATTGATCTTCGACTTCATGGTCGGAAAGTTGTTCAAAATCTATATATAGGTAATACGTATTCTCTAATGAATAAAGAGTTGTCTTGCATCCGCTGAATTGATGCTTTGCTAATGAAACGAGATCTTCAAAGTCTGCAAATTTAAGAACAAATTGCAGCTTCGTTTCTTCATTTTCTATCTCATCAGGCTTTTCTTCATTGTCTAAATCATTTAGTAATGAATTCAACTGCTCAGCTTCTTGACTATACTTTTTATCTTCAGGAATCGGCAATTCGAGCTTTTGTCCATCCTTAGAAAGCTGTGCTCTTGTCACAATAACTTCCAATCCTTTATCAAGTGCTTGAACTTGTATCCAAAGTGGACCTTCTACTGAAAATTCTTCCTCATCATGCACTTCATCCATCATTTCCCAAAATAATTCTTCGCTTTTGTCACGGTTATACCAAATTTCTTCACGGTCAAAGCCGCGATCTTCCAAATCATTATACGAAATATAAAATTTAACCGTATGCTCATTGATTCTTTCGATTTCCATCTTGCCAACCTTCCCTTCTATTTAAGATTTTGAAGGGACAACTAAGCTCCCGATTACTAGATACTTTACTACATATTACCCTTCTAAGTCCACAACTTAACCATCTTGGCATGTAACGTTATAATTTTATTTTATGACACTTTGAAGAGAAATGAAACGAAAATGCTTCAACCTGCTGCAGGTCAGTTCAATATCATATTTTTCATGTTCGCTCATACACTATCTGTACAAGCAGACAGGGATAAAAGTGAGGGACACAAATGGAACATGAATTCTTCTTTGCAGTCATTACCATTATCGGAATTGACTTAATTCTCGGCGGCGACAACGCACTTATTATTGCCATGGCGAGCAAAAACCTTTCAAATAAAGATCGCAATAGAGCCATTGTCCTGGGAACAATCATTGCCGTACTTCTTCGGATCTGTATGACCAGTGCCGCCGTATATCTTCTGACAATCCCTTATTTGCAGCTGGCAGGCGGTATTCTGTTGCTTTACTTAGGCTACCATTTACTGGTTGAAGACAGTGAATCAAAGCAGGTGAAAAGCAGCCCATCCATATGGAAAGCCATTCGAACCATTGTACTTGCAGACCTTTTCATGTCATTTGACAACGTAATCGCTGTGGCAGGAGCTTCTCACGGCAACTACCTCCTTGTCGTACTTGGCCTAATGGTCTCTGTACCCGTTATTATATGGGGCAGCAAGCTAATTTATAAGGCAATGGGCAAATTTCCTTTTCTTATTTATGTCGGCAGCGCCCTTTTAGCTTATACAGGCGGTGAAATGATCACAAGAGAGCGGAAACTCGCCCAATTCTTTGAAGGCCAAGACGTGCTGCCCGTTCTATTGCCAGTCCTGTCGATCCTCTTTGTTCTCCTGGCGAGTATTTTTTACGAACAAAGTGTACATAAACAGTAAATACAAAAAGAAGACTGAACGGATCAGCCTTCTGCTATATTTTTAGTTCGCAAGCCTTTGGGCTTCTTTTAATTGGAAAGAACGAACTTTTCTTGGCAAAAATCTGCGGATTTCGTCTTCGTTATAGCCGACTTGCAATCTTTTTTCATCAATAATGATCGGGCGGCGTAAAAGACCAGGATGCTCATGGATTAATTGATATAGCTCTTGAAGCGGCATCGTCTCCACATTGACATTAAGCTTTTGGAACACTTTGGAGCGGGTAGAAATGATTTCATCCGTACCGTCCTCAGTCATTCGCAATATTTGTTTTATCTCATCAATTGATAATGGTTCTGAAAAAATATTTCTTTCCTCAAACGGAATCTCATGTTCTTCCAACCATGCTCTTGCTTTTCTGCATGAGGTACAACTAGGTGATGTGTATAGTGTCACCATGATCTTCACTCCTCTATAAGTAGAATGAATTAATGTTAAATTGAATTCCTAAATAGAAATTAGTTTAAAAAAGGAATCTTTATAGGGTATTATACTATAAAAAAGTAAGTGTGAATAGGTCTAAAAGGAATATTTGTGACAAAGAAGCAACTTTTTTATTCATTTGACCAACTTTTCATTCTCAATTAGTCCAATTGATCGAAAATGTTCTTTTGCTTATCATCCTCAATCACTTTTAGAACTTGGTCAACTTGCTCGTACGATTCGCCGTACCACTCTTTGTCTTTATATGTATGAATTTTTTCATACATCTGTTTCATGGCGCCTAACACTACTTCCTCGGTGTTTGATTCCGGCGACCAATACAAAATTTCCAATTGATTAACTTCATTCGTAGCTAGAGACCTTCTTCTGTACCCAATTGACTTGGCATGCTTAAAGTTTTGCCTTTGATAAAATTTTAAACGTTTGGCTGTATCCTTGTCATTTTCATCGACGGGTTCTACCTCAAGCAAAACAGGTTTATGTTTCTTTTTTAGCTTTTCAAGCAGCTTGCTGCCAAGCCCTTGTCCTCTAGCGTCTTTTGAAACGTATAAGTAATCAATAAATATGAAGTTTTCAAACTCAGCATACATTAACACATGGTGAGGACCTTCCTCTTTATGATAGATGTCGCTTTGTTCCTTAAGTAAAGCTTCCATATGTTCCTTCGACTTCATTTCTTCAATTGGAAAATACTTACTGAGTTTTTCATACCAATTCATCGATCTGCTCCTTACGTTCACGTATTCACTTTTAAACATACCCTATTTCAAATCGTTTTAAACGATTTGCCCTATATACAGTAAGACGATTGATCAACAGAAAGGTTTCAATTAATTTTGTATAATAATGCGAGTGGATTTGGATTGTGATTATTTTATGGCATAGGGAGTTTTTCCCGTACAGTTAACTCATCATATTCTTGTCATTTAATTCGAAATAAAGGGGGTTTTTCTTATGTATTTCTTGTCATTCACCTGATTAATGAGAAATATTGCAATATCTGCATTCGTAATTTTTGTACCTGGCACATCTGTTAAATTTTCCTTTATCACTCCCGTTTCTGAACCTTCAATAACAAATGGCAACCGTACAAGTGTCCATTTAATATCGCTTTTTAAAAGAATGCTTAGTTCCTTTTTTTTATCTATCATCATTTTAGGAAATAAGACTTCAAATATTTTCGCTCCTATTCTATTTATCATTTTCTTGCTATCACCTTTTATATTTAGTGATGCTCCTGTAACACCAATATATCTTTTAATTGCAAATTCTTTCATTAAAGATAGGACATCAGCAGTTACACTGCTATATATAGGGACATCCTTTACCGGTTGTCCCAGGGTATTGATAACAATGTGACAATCTTTGAGCAGCAGACGTATAGAATCTATGTTTTGAGCATCGCCTTTTACTATCTCAATTCTGTTATCATTATACGCTAACTTAACTGGGTTCCTGACAAGCATACGAACTCGGAAGCCGTTTTCTAAAGCTTTTTTCGCTATGTAATAACCTACTTTGCCCGTCCCCCCGATTATTGCAATTCTACAAGAATCCTCCAACAAAATTCCTCCAGCAAATAATATTTTAAGTCTATATGATATACGGTGTGACATGATTTTAGTTTCAAATTTTACAAAATAATATATTTTCCTCTAACTTTTTTGTCAGAATCGTTGTCGTTTGTTAGAAGATAGGTTCATTTAAGATGAAACAAGAGAAGAGTGATTTTAAATGATAGTTGAACAGAACATTGTGCAATATAGAATAAATAAAACCCACTGATTATTGTATCAGCAGGTTCTATTGATGGTTTTAACGTCTGTTGCTTTTCGGGTCAAATGCGTCACGAAGGCCGTCACCGATGAAGTTAATGCTGAGCACAGTTAGGAAGATAGCCAGTCCAGGCGGCAGCCATGCTTCCGGACTATTGCGCAAAATTCTTATGCTTTGCGCTTCAGACAGCATATTTCCCCACGTCGGCGTAGGTTGTGGAACTCCAAACCCAATAAAGCTAAGCGCTGATTCTATGATGATCATTGTCGCCATCAACAGAGTCGCATTTACAATAATTGGTCCAATCGCATTCGGAATAAAGTGCTTAAAAATAATCCGGATATCGCTTGCTCCAATCGCCTTTGCGCCTACAATGAATTCTTGTTCCCTGAGCGATAAATACGATCCGCGAATAACCCTCGCCAGGTTTGGCCATGTCGTTAACGCTATCACTGTTACCATAATTGTAATGTTAGTCTTTTGCAGAACAGCGACAATCGTTAGCAATAATACAAAAAACGGAAGGGTAAGAATAATGTCTGCAATACGCATAATTAAACTGTCAATTCTTCCGCCATAATAGCCAGCTATCGAGCCAAGAATAACACCAATTATTACGGTAGAAAGCATAGCGCTAAATCCAACAATCAAAGAGATGCGCCCACCATATAAAAATCGCGCCCAATTGTCTCTTCCCGAGCTGTCCGTTCCTAACGGATGGTCAGCGGAAGCCGGCCGTTCTACCAGCAATAAGTCAGCTCTTGTAGGGCTATGATTAGTAATAATTGGGGCGAGCAGCACAAGGATGACAATCAATCCTAAGACAACTAATCCTGCTACTGCCAATTTGTTTTTCAAAAATCGTTTACTTGCGATCTGAAACGGGCTTTTGCTCTTTTCAGAAGAAGTTAATGGTTGAATCTCCGGATTTACTTCGAGCTGGTCCTCCGGATTCGGATTAAGTTGCATCACTGTTTCACCTCAATCATAGCGGATTCTTGGATCGACAATACTGTAAAAGATGTCAGCCAATAGGTTCCCTAATAGAATAAAAAAGCCGAGCATTAAATTAATTGCCATAATCACCGAATAATCTCTGTTGCCAATAGACTGTAAAAATAACGTCCCAAGGCCAGGATAGTTAAATACACTCTCTACAACGATAGCTCCACTTAAAAGATAACCAACTTCAAAACCCAATAAAGTAATAATGGGAATGAGGGCATTTCGGAGCGTATGTTTGTAGAGTACATTATTATCGCTCATTCCTTTTGCTTTTGCCGTACGGATATAATCACTTGCTAAAACGTCAAGTACTTCCGAACGCATATACCTCATGTAGCTTGCTGTTCCCGCGAGGCCGAGTGTAAATCCGGGCAGAATCAAGTGATGAAGCCTGTCGAAAAACAAGCTGATTCCACTCCCTCCTGGACCTGAAACGGAGCCTTGCGAAGGAAACCACCCTAATGTAAGGGAGAAGATATAAATTGCTATTAAGCCAAAGAAAAAGTTAGGGATAGACAAACCGAAGAATCCAACTGCAGTTGTGGAATAGTCTAATAGAGAATAAGGCCTTCTGGCCGAATAAATACCAATCGGGATTGAAATGACCACAGTAATAAAAAGGGAAAACAACCCTAAGCTCAGTGTATTTTGAATCCGGTCGCCGATCAAATCCGTAACTGCACGACCTTTATAAATAATTGAATTCCCAAAATCTCCTTGAACGACATCGCCAAGCCAGCGGAAGTATTGAATATGGATTGGATCGTTTAATCCAAGCTCTTCTTTCATCTGCTCAAACACTTTCGGATCGACATTTGGATCCAAAACTCTACCAGCAAAAGGATCTCCCGGAGCAGTCTTCATAAGCGCAAATACAATAATTGTAAGAGTAAGCAGCATAGGGATAAATACGAGAATCCGGCGAAATATATATTTATACAACTTTTCCCCTCCTTTTCCTTCCGAAAAGCGAATATCAGCCGTTCAACAAACCTTGTCCGCTTTTTTAATCATAAAAAAGGAAGGAGCATGCGGCGTTTTTCGCGCACGCTCGCTCCACTTAAGATTTTGTGCCTTTAATTTTGACTAACCCACCATTTGTGCGTTTTATTTAACATAGAGTATGGAAGCGGCTCTATACCATGAAGACGATTATTATGAGCCCATAAGTCATTCGGTGCATACAAGATAAAGGCAGGCATTTCATCCTGGAATTTTACTTGCCAGTCGCTGAATACTCCATCACGGAAATCTTTGTCTAATGCATCAGGAGGTGTATTTGCTTTTTTAATTAAATCTTCTGCTTCTTGATTATTCCAGCGTCCATAGTTATAAGCAGCTGGTGCTCCATATATCCCGCTTGGATCTGGATCTGTCGAGCTTAGCGACCAGCCGATCAAATACAAATCCCAATCAAAATTGTTCTTTTCTAAGCTCTCAAAATAGGAAGCTGCTTCCATCGGCTGGCGAAGATCTATTTTAATGCCGACGTCTTCTAAAAATTGTTTAATGATTGGCGCGGATTTTTCACGTGTTTGGTTCCCTTTCGGATAATTAAGGTTCAACACCCATTCCTTTCCTTCCGGATCCTCACGGAAGCCGTCACCATTTGTATCTTTATATCCTGCTCCGTCAAGCAGTTCTTTCGCTTTATCCGGATCAAACTTATACTGATTTGGTTTTTCTTCATCATACGCTGAGAAATTTCGGGGAATCGGTGAATTAACTACGTCCCCGTGGCCATAAAGCAGCCCATCGATTAATTTTTGGCGATCAACTGCATATGCAATCGCTTGTCGAACTTCTTTGCTTTGAAGTTTTTTATTTGGCACAAATTGCTCCGGCTTAATCACACCGGCTTGGGCGTCTTCTTTTGAACGATGGTTAATGCTCATCCCCATGATTTGATAACCAAATTGCGGCTGCTCAATAATACTGATATTTTCCATATCCTTAACTGTGTCGTAATCAGCTGGAGGGAAACCGTTGGGATCAGCAACAAAGTCAACTGAACCTGATTCAAGCTCACCTAAAATAACTGATTGCTCCATTACTCTCCATGTAACTTTATCCAAATAAGGCTCACCGTCAAAATAATCTGGGTTCTTTTCAAGTACATACTGCTCGCCTTGAACCTCTTGTGCGAATTTAAATGGACCTGTTCCGATGACCTTGCCTGCTTCTCTTGTTTCCGGCGCTTTCGGTATATCTTTCACCGGGATGTCTTTAAAAATATGCTCCGGAATGATTTGCAGGCTCGCGTCAGACAATGCTTGGATGTTTGACTCTTCAAAATAGAATGTTACTTTGTTATCTCCATCCGCAACTACGCCTTCGAATTTATCCGTTTTGCCTGTTGAATAATCTTGATAACCTTTTAAACGAACAACATAATCCGTACGAATACCGCCGGCAGCAACGTAATCCGGATCAGAAATGGTTTTATAGGTGAAGACAACGTCATTAGCTGTAAACGGTTCGCCGTCCTGCCATTTCACTCCTTCATTTAGCGTGAAAGTGACGGAGGTTTGATCTTCGCTTAAGTCCCAGTCTTTTGCCAAAGAAGGCAAAAATTCAAGTTTATCATTCTGCGTAATCAATCCGTCATGAGTAAATTGTAAAATATTGTTCTCATACGAACTGGAATAAAAAATCGGATTGAAAACACCTTCAGGAGGCGTATCCATCGCTCCGACAAGCTCCCCGCCTTTTTGCGGTTCGCCTGCGGCTTCACTGCCGCCTTCTTCATTTGAAGAAGAATTCGAATTACATGCTGCAAGGATAAGGACAAATATCAAAAGCAGCGGCCAAAGTTTCTTTCCTTTCAAGTTGAACACCCCTCTAATTTTTTTATCATTTCAAATCATTTTTCAGTTGGTGCACTATATCCTCATATCACCCCCTTACCTAGTACCCATAGCACTATTCCTTAGGTTCCGTGTACAAATGGCAGGCTACATAGTGTCCGCTGCCGATATCAGTTAATTCGGGACGGACTTCTGCACAACGTTCATGCGCTTTTGGACAGCGTGTGCGAAACGCGCATCCCGATGGAGGGTTTGATGGGCTTGGCAAATCTCCTTTTAAAATAATCTTTTCTCTTTTTTTCCGGACATCCGTTGTAGGCACTGAAGATAAAAGCGCTTTTGTATAAGGATGCAGCGGTGCATCGTAAATCCTTCCCTTTGGTGCAATTTCAGCGATCCGGCCGAGGTACATAACTGCTACCCGGTCGCTGATATGCTTGACGACACTTAAATCATGAGCAATAAATAAATAGGTTAGTTTAAACTCGTCCTGAAGATCGGCCATCAAATTCAATACTTGAGCCTGGATCGACACATCAAGCGCTGAAACCGGTTCGTCGCATACGATAAATTTAGGATTAAGAGCAAGCGCGCGGGCGATGCTGATTCTTTGCCGTTGTCCCCCTGAAAACTCATGAGGGTATTTAAACTTGTCAGCCTTGCGAAGGCCAACTTTCTCCAACAGGCTGTCTACCTTATCTCTTCGCTCATTTTTACTTAAGGAGGTTTGGACAACTAGAGGCTCTTCAATTAATTCGGAAATGCTCATTTTCGGATTAAGCGAAGCAAATGGATCCTGGAAAACGATTTGCATATCGCGCCGGTATGGGCGAAGCTTTCGGTTGTTTAAACCTGTTATATCTTTGCCTTCGAAGACAATTTGACCTTCTGTCGGATCCAGCAGGCGCAAAAGGACACGTCCAAGCGTAGATTTTCCTGATCCAGACTCGCCGACAACCCCAAGAGTCTCACCGCGCTTCACATCAAGGCTTACACCGTCTACAGCTTTGACGTGCCCAACTGTGTGCTTGAGCACTCCGCCTTTTATAGGGAAATACTTCTTTATGTTTGTCGCATGTAAAATATAATCTTCTTCCGCATCTTTATGTAATTTCTGGAGATCGTTTTCAACTAAAGACAATGTCCTAAGCCTCCTTTTCGTATAGATAGCAGCGAACCTTATGATCGTATGAGGTTTCGATTAAACTCGGATTTTCCCCTCTGCAAATTTCCATTACATGCGGACAGCGATCTGCGAATCTGCAGCCTGTCGGGAAGCTGTAAGCTGGAGGAACGGTTCCTTTTATCGCTCCAAGCCGTTTCACATCTTTATCCAAGCTTGGAAGGCTGGCCAATAGTCCTTGTGTATAAGGGTGTTCGGGGTGTTCGAACAAGTTTTGCGTATCCGTACTTTCAACAATTTGACCGCCGTACATCACCATGACACGGTCTGCGTATTCTGCTACGACTCCTAGATCATGAGTGATTAATAGAACAGCCATATTAAATTTTTCTTTCATTTCATTCATTAAATCCAAGATTTGTGCTTGAATCGTGACATCCAGCGCAGTTGTAGGCTCGTCTGCAATCAATAGCTTCGGCTCGCAGGAAATGGCAATTGCTATCATTGCCCGCTGTCTCATTCCCCCGGAAAGCTGATGGGGATATTCATTCATTGTGGCTTCTGCTCTTGGGAAGCCTACTGTTTTAAGGAGCTCGATTCCCTTTTTGCGTGCTTCGACTTTTGATATTTTTTTGTGTTTTACTAATGTTTCGACAATTTGATTTCCAATAGTGAACACTGGATTCAACGCAGTCATAGGCTCTTGGAAGATCATAGCGATATCATTTCCTCTAACCTTAGACATTTGCTTATCACTGAGCTTTACTAAATCCTCACCGCCGAAAACGATTTCCCCTTCTTTTATTTTTCCAGGTTTATTGATTAATTGCATAATAGATAGTGAGGTAATGCTTTTCCCGCTTCCGGACTCCCCAACTAGTGCTAAAGTCTCTCCTGGTTGAATTGAAAAATCAACATTATCGACGGCTTTCGCAACCATTTTGTTTTCTAAATAGAAATAGGTCTTTAACCCTTTTACATTTAAAATTGCATTTTGAGCCATTCACTTCACCTCGTGATTCAATATGTCCGCCAAGTAGTCTATCAATTTATATTTAGAAAAAGTATACATTCAAGCCAGAATTTTTTCAATATAAAAAATAATAAAAATATTAATATTTTTGAAAAATATGACGTTTCAAATCAAGATAAAAGAACTAAAACCTTAGAACTATTAAGTCGGTTGAAAAGCAAAAAAAAATAATAAAATGAAACCAGTTAAAACGTTATCACTTTAAGACGTTATAGAAATAGAGAGGTAAAGAATCAAAAAGGAGAGCTTTCTACAGCTTCGATACTTTTGTTTATCCAGTCTTACGATTCACCTATATCTTGCTAAAATAAAATATCATCAAAAAACTATTTTATTCACAAATATATTATCAGACCATAATTTATGCATCTATGCATTTGTCCGTACTGAGTAGACAGGTTGTATTGGGGCATTTTTAATACTGGCAACGGTCCTATTTTATTCTACAAAAGAACCAAATTGAAGAAATTCGTCACAATATCTTCCATCTGTATTTCTTGGTTCGAAATATTAAATTATTTATATCTTACATCATTTGCTGAAATATATTTACATATTTTTTGAAAACAATAAAAAAACTTGAAGAAAATCTCCAATAAGAAGTTCTGCAAGTTTAATCCATCTTATTTACTAAGGGGAGTATAATCAACGCCGCGCGTGTAAGAGTTTGCGGCATCCCATAACAAAAATTCATTGATTCCTTCTTCATTTAGCGCCTTGATTTGATCTTCTACCTCTTCTTTCCCATACTCCTGATAGTTTCCGCTTCCGAGGTAGGAAGCAGTGAAATCCTGCATCCAGGGTCTTGAAGTTGGCGGGTGATCTAATTTTTCCAGCTTTTGTTTTTCAACCTTCGAATATTCCTTAATCATTTTATACGGCTCTAAATCCGGTTTATTTACTCCAAAATACCCAGTCCAATGGCTCGGATAGATCATTGATGATATAACATCCACATTACTCGATATTTTCGAAAAGTTTTGTCCGATTCCTGGAGCTTCAGGAATGGTGGCGGAGTAGCCAAAGATATCAACCGATACATCGACACTGTATGGCTTGAGCTTTTCTTTTGCATACGCGACAAAATCAGTAACGGCATTTACTCGCTTTTGTACGTTGTCCTCAGCAGATTCTCCGTATTTTCCTGTCTGATAGTTCAGGTCGGCATCTCGTTTTTCAAATCCTTCAGGAAAACGTACATAATCGAATTGAATTTCTTTAAACCCCATTTTTGCTGCTTCTATGGCCAAGTCGACATTGTAATCCCAGACTTCCTTCAGAAATGGATTGACAAAAGATTCCCCTCGTCCGTTTGTCCATACCTCACCGTTTTTCTCTTTAAATGACCATTCTGGTTTTTCTTTTGCAAGTACCAAATCTTTGAACACTACGATCCGTGCAATTGGATAAATCTTTTTTTCTTCCAGTGTTTTTAGCATGGCTTGGGGATCTTTTATGAACTGGTGGCTGATCCCTTCATACTTTGATTCCTTAGCAGGCCTGTACGTTAAGTTGCCATGATCATTTTTAACATCAATCACCATCGCATTTAATTCCGTTTCGTCCACTAATTTTGTTAGCTCATTAAACCTGCTTCCTCCTGCTGAATTTCCAGATACATAAATCCCCCGAACCGCATCAGGATATTCAAATTCATAACCGGAGCGATACTCAAATCTGGGCATTTCACTAGGCAGCATGAGTTTTTTTATTCCAAGATTTTTTGTACTAACGTCACCTGCCCCTTCTTCATCAGCTGAAGCTGAAGCCGATAAGCTCACTAATAAACAGAATAAAATTATATTTAATCGCACATGACCCCCCTCCTCAACTTCATTATAAGACAAGCAAAAATCCGTGAATAGGATAAAGTATGTCCCGCCAACACTTCAACAACAAACAAAGAAAAAAGACGATCCCTTCATAGGGGCCGCCTTCTATGACTATTTCTGATATGATGCTTGATATGATTTGAATTCTTCTTCAGAGCACATGACATAATGCCCAGGTTTCACTTCTCTAAATTCCATCTCTTCTCCGGATTTCAATCGGTGGACGGATGGATCATATTTTTTGCGGATACGGTTCTTTTCATAATCCGGATCAGGCAGAGGAATTGCGGACAGTAGTGATTGAGTATAAGGATGAATCGGATTATTATATAAATCTTCAGCCGGAGCAAGCTCCACCAGCTTCCCTAAGTACATAACCCCGATTCGATCACTAATATACTTTACCATTGAAAGATCATGGGCAATAAACAAATAAGTCAGCCCTTTTTCTTGCTGCAGTTCCTTCATCAGATTCACAACCTGAGCCTGAATGGAAACGTCAAGAGCAGAGATTGGCTCATCAGCTATGATAAATTCCGGCTCAACAGCGAGTGCACGGGCAATACCGATCCTTTGGCGCTGCCCGCCGGAAAATTCATGCGGATAGCGGTTGGCGTGCTCTTTATTTAGCCCTACCGTTTCAAGAAGCTGATAGACCCGTTCCTGGCGTTGTTTTTTTGTTTTGGCCAAGCCATGAATGTCGATTCCCTCAGCAATAATGTCTGCTACCTTCATGCGGGGATTCAATGACGCATACGGATCCTGAAAAATCATTTGCATTTTGCGGTTGAATGCCTTCAGTTCAGCTTTCGTTTTTTTCGAATGGACGTTTTCACCCTTGTAAAGGACTTCGCCTCCAGTTGCATCGTACAGCCTGATTAAAGTTCTTCCGGTGGTCGACTTTCCGCAGCCGGATTCTCCTACAAGCCCGAGAGTTTCTCCTTTGTACACTTGAAAGCTGATATCATCAACAGCCCGCACTTGGTTTGGTTTTCCGATATTAAAGTATTGCTTTAAATGATTCACTTCCAGCAGTACTTCTTTTTCACTCATGAATTTCCGCCTCCTTTACCGGAGAATTGTTTCATTCTTTGCTTCACTGCTTCCGGAGGCTCTACCTTCGGCGCATTCGGATGCAAAAGCCACGTTGCTGCATAATGAGTATCAGACACCTTGAACATCGGCGGCTCTTTTTCAAAATCGATTTTCATCGCGTACTGATTTCTCGCAGCAAATGCATCACCCTTTGGCGGCTTTAATAAATCAGGAGGCGATCCAGGAATCGCATACAGCTTTTCTTCCGTCGCATCGAGGCTCGGCATTGAACTTAATAATCCCCACGTATAAGGGTGCTTCGGATTATAAAAGATATCATCTGCCGTACCGATCTCGACAATTTTACCTCCATACATAACGGCGACACGGTCCGCAACGTTTGCAACGACACCTAAATCATGTGTAATGAAAATGATTGATGTGTCTATTTGTTTCTGAAGATCCTTCATTAACTCTAAGATTTGGGCTTGAATGGTTACATCAAGGGCAGTGGTCGGCTCATCGGCAATCAGCACTTTGGGATTGCACGCCAATGCGATCGCAACAACAACGCGCTGCCTCATTCCACCGGAAAATTGGTGAGGATATTGCTTGAATCGATTTTCCGCATCCGCAATTCCCACAAGCTCAAGCAAATGGATCGCGCGTTTTTTCGCTTCATGCTTACTTGCCTTTTGATGCTTAATAATTGGCTCCATGATCTGTTTTCCAACGGTCATTGTCGGATTTAACGATGTCATCGGGTCCTGGAATACCATCGAAATCTCTTTGCCTCGGATTTTCTGCAATTGAGATTCTTTCAGCTTTGTCAAATCCTTGCCACCGTATAAAATTTGACCTTTTTTAATTTCTGAGTTTGATTTTGGGAGAAGGCCCATAATTGATTTTGTCGTAACCGATTTGCCTGAACCAGACTCACCGACAATTGCCAAGGTTTCGCCTTTATTCAGTTCAAAATTAATACCGCGGATCGCCTGCACTTCTCCGCTGAACGTGTGAAAGGAAATTGTTAAATCATTTATTTCTAATACCTTTTCTCCTGTGTTCAAAATGTTCACCTGCCTTTATAAATATAAATTAGTCGCGCATCTTCGGATCAAGAGCATCACGAAGACCGTCTGCGATTAAATTGAATGCAATCATGATTACACTGATAACAATTGCAGGAAAAATCATTTGCGTTGGGTAAGCCAGCATTACCTTAAAGCCGTCATCAATTAAAGTTCCTAAAGATGCTAACGGATCCTGCAGGCCAAGCCCGATAAAACTCAAAAACGCTTCAAAGAAGATCGCGCTCGGGATAGTGAACATCGTATTGATAATCATCACACCAGCTAAATTAGGAAGCATATGCTTGCTGATGATTTTCGCATGCCCGAGCCCAAGCGTTCTTGATGCCAGTACAAATTCCTGTTCCTTCATTTTCATTACCTGCGCGCGTACGACCCTTGCCATATTGATCCAGCCGGTGATCGTTAAAGCAAGAATGATAGGTCCAAATCCAGGTTTAAACAAAATGATCATTAAGATGACGACAACCAGATTCGGAATCCCCATTAAGATCTCTATGATCCGCTGCATAATGTTATCAATTCTGCCCCCGAAATAGCCGGAAATCGCGCCGTAGATAACACCAATGACTAAATCGATTAAAGCAGCAAGTACAGCGATCATCAGTGAAATTTGTGACCCTTTCCATACTCTGGACCAAAGATCGCGGCCAAGGTTGTCCGTACCGAACCAATAATAGTCATTAATTTGTTTCTCCTCGTAAGGATTGACTACGTTTCCGCTTTGAGTTGTCCGTACCCCGTCAAACGGAAGCCACTTGACGTTCTCAAGCACCGGCACCCGAGGGGGCAAATTAGCGTGTGGCGTATATTGCTTGTAATAGGGCTTATCATTCATCATCGGTCCGAATAATGCCAGTAAGGTAAGCAGCAATAGGACAACAAGGCTGATAACAGCACCTTTATTTTTTCTGATTCGCAGCCATGCATCCTGCCAGTAATTTAAGCTTTTACGTTCGATCTTTTCTGCTTCTTTATGATCAGGAGAGGCTGGCTCAAATAATTCTTTTGGTAATTTTTCTTCGTGAAGAGACATTATTTTTTCCCTCCTGTCACACGGATTCTCGGATCGATAATTCCGTAGAGTATATCGACAATCAAGGTTATGAACACAAATAATGCAGCAAACAATAGCGTCGTCCCCATAATAACAGTGTAGTCATTGACTGTAATAGCTTTTACAAATTGCTCTCCTATCCCAGGGATGGAGAAAATCCGTTCAATAACTAACGAACCTGTCATAAGGCTTACTGTTAAAGGTCCCAGCACGGTAACGACAGGGATCAGTGCGTTTCGCAAGGCATGCCTGAAAGCAACTTCCCCGAAGCTCGCGCCTTTTGCCTTCGCTAGCGTAATGTAATCAGAACCAAGAACTTCAACCAGTTCTGTTCTCATAAAACGTGCGGCAATCGAAATCGGGAACATTGCTAATGCAATCGTCGGCAAAATGCTGTATTCAAATCCGTTCCAGAACTGAGTAGGAAGGATCCCCCATTTCACACCGACGTAGTATTGTAGCAATCCAGCGAAAACAAAAGAAGGAATAGATTTTCCGATGACAGAGAGAAAAGTAGCTAAATAGTCAAGCCAAGTATTTTGTTTAAATGCACCAATAATCCCTAATAGAATTCCTGCAATCGTTCCCACAACCATCGCCTGAATACCCAATGTCAGTGACGGTCCAATTCGATAGGAAATTAGTTCAGCAACAGAGGTATTGTTGAATTGGAAGGATACTCCCAAATCTCCTTTTAGAAGATTTCCCATGTAATTGAGGTATTGAATAAAAAGAGGGTCATTCAGTCCATACCTTTCATACATTATCGCTTTTTGTGCTTCTGTGAGCTTATTTATATTCGAAAAAGGAGTACCCGGCATAAATTTCATTAAAAAGAAAGAAAATGTAGCAATCAAAAACAGAGTAATCACCATATAAAAGATTCTTTGCGCAAGATACTTTATCACTAACGGCACCTCCTAATTAAAAAATTCTTTATTTTTCGACATATCTTGTAAAGTAAAAAGAGAGCATATTCAGAGAATATACTCTCCTCCGCGAAACATTCCGCGGAAAACTCACTTCACTTTCAACCATTTGTAGGAATATTCAGGTCCAACCAAATGGTAAGTGAACCCTTCAAGCTTATCAGAAACAAGAACATTGGATGAACGCTGATAAATCGGCGCAAGTGCAGCATCTTCTTCTAAAAGAACTTTCTCAGCTTCCTGTAGCGTAGCCCATCTTTCTTCCGGCTTGTCAGCAAGTTTGTTTTGAGCATCGTTGATCAGCTGATCATATTTCTTGTTTGAATAGTTCATGTGGTTGTTTCCGCCGTCTGTAATAAACAGATCTGAGAATGTGATCGGATCAAGATAGTCTGGACCCCATCCAGCTACTTGAAGATCATAATTTTCGCTTGTGTCACGATCAATTCGAGTAGCAAACGGAACGCTTTGGATATTAAGTGTAAGGCCGTCTAACGTTCCTTCAAGCTGATCTTTCATATACGAAGCAATCGTTTTTGCTGATTCAGTATCGTCACCTAGATAGTTAATGGTTACTTCGGATTGACCAAGTTCTTTCAGTCCTTGAGCAAATAGCTTTTTCGCTTCTTCTTTATTCATTTTCAAAAAGTCGCCGTTTTCACGGAAATCTTTTCCAGATTCGTCTTTGACAAAATCTTGTGGTACTTCATAATAGGCAGGAACGGAACCATTTTGAAGGACATCGTTCACTAGCGCTTCTTTATCAAAGGACATAGCAATCGCACGGCGAATATTTTCATTTGCTAATGCTTCATTTTTTTGGTTCATTTTCAACCAGAAAATAGTCGGCTCCAGCCATTGAACCTTTCTATTATCGTCCTGATACTTTTCAAGTACTGCAGCAGTTGACAGCTTTGGAGTTACGTCAGCCTCTCCTGCTTCAAACGCATTGGCAGCTGCTTGCGGATCTTTAGATACGTTAAATGTAATTTTGTTCATTGATACGTTATCTTTGTCCCAATATTGATCGTTTTTCGCATATTGCCAAGTGGTAGCTTGTGATCCTTCCCATTTCGCAAGGGTGTAAGGACCGTTATAAACGAGGTTTTCTGCATTTTTCGCGTAGTTGTCGCCTTTTTCCTCAATAAACTTTTGGTTTTGCGGGTAGAAAGTAGGGAAAGCAAGTAATGATTCGATAAAAGGAATAGGCTTTTCAAGCGTAATTTCAAGCGTCTTGTCATCAATTGCTTTAATGCCTAGTTCACTTGGTTTTGCTTTACCAGCATATACCTTGTCAGCGTTTTTAATTTTTCCGCTCATCATGTATGGGCCGTAATCTGATTCTGTTTTAGGATCTAGAGAACGCTGCCAAGCATAAACGAAATCGTTTGCTGTCACAGGGTCACCATTAGACCATTTTGTATCACGAAGCTTAAACGTGTAGACTGTTTTATCTTCGTTTACCTCAGGCTCGCCGTCAGCAATGGCAGGAATCGGCTCTTGATTTTGATCCATCCGGTATAAGCCTTCCATTACATTGTTTAACGTCGTAAAGCTAACAGTGTCGGTTGCTTTGACAGAATCCATGTCAGGAAGTTCAGCTGATTCGAGAATAACTGCTTCTTGCTTTTTATCTCCACTGTCTTCTGAGCTGCCGCCGTAGCCGCATGCTGAAAGAACCAGGCTGAAAACAAGGGCAAGAGCCAAAAGCAATGAAAATTTAGATTTTTTCAACATCCAAGTATTGCCTCCCTGTAAGTATAAATTTGTGTACGAAAACTATTATACAAGCTAACTGAAAATTATGCATTCATTTTGTTAAAAAAATTTAAATTTAATTTACCTGAATGTAACATTTTAATAATCCCAGTAATATAGTTTCATAAATTTTCAATAAAAAATGCAATAATTGGTTTTGATATGATCTAAAGCTTGATATATAGAGATTTCTCTCGTTATAACAGGTTTAATCTTTTCCCTTTAATAGTAAAAACGAATTATATTTATTTCATGTAAATCTCGAAAACATAATATTTCTCTATACTTATCACATAATTTTCAATATACTTATTAATATTTTACAATATGAATGTAAAGGAGTTGTTAACGATTCGACCAGTTATTATTACCCTATTTTCTTGTCTTTTGCTAATCATACTTATGATGTGTTTTACAGGAGGATTTACTCTGCTAAATTTAATTAATGCTTTGTTTCTTGTTTCCTTCCTTCTCATTCTTCCTTCACTGTCATACATAGTTTTTCGCGGAGGCTTTTTTAAAGGAATTTCATATAGTTTTAGAAGGCTGTTCACCCAAAAGGAGCGGGATATGTACGGCGAACTGACCGGGGAATCACCTGAGAGCAATCAAAGCAGCTCTCAAAATACGAAAGAGTTCATGAAGACGCTGGGTGTCACAGGTTTCGTGCTATTTGCGATCATGCTCGTTCTGCTAATGGTGTATTATTTTTTAGAAACTTGAAGTCCATATCATTCTTTTATATAATAAATTCCGTAACATGAACTAAAAATGCGATGAAGAAGAATAGTACACATTGACAACGTTTAAAGAGAGCCTGCGGTGCTGGAAGCTGGTAGCGAAGTAATGTGGAATGGGCTTTGGAGCAGCTGACTGAACTTGTAGTAGGCTCAGCCGGAGAGGACTCCGTTACAAACATTAAGGTGATTTCACGTGTTGAAATAAATCAGGGTGGTACCGCGGTTCATTCGTCCCTTTTTAGGGAATGAATGAACCTTTTTGCATTTTATATGAAGGAGAGAATTAGAAATGAAAACCATTTTTTCAGGGATTCAGCCAAGCGGATCTGTCACGCTTGGAAACTACATTGGGGCAATGAAGCAATTCGTTGACCTGCAGCATGATTACAACAGTTATTTTTGTATTGTTGATCAGCATGCAATTACCGTGCCTCAGGACAGGCTCAGGTTAAGAAAGAACATTCGAAGCCTCGCAGCGCTTTATCTTGCCGTCGGGCTTGATCCGAATAAAGCGACTCTTTTTATTCAATCAGAGGTTCCTGCACACGCCCAGGCCGGGTGGATGCTTCAATGTGTGTCCTACATTGGCGAGCTGGAACGAATGACTCAATTTAAAGATAAATCGGCAGGGAAAGAAGCCGTAGCAGCAGGTTTGCTTACCTATCCTCCATTAATGGCTGGAGATATCCTTCTTTATTCAACCGATTTAGTTCCAGTGGGTGAGGATCAAAAGCAGCATTTGGAACTTACGAGGGATATCGCAGAACGTTTTAACAAAAAATACAACGACATCTTTACGATTCCCGAAGTAAAAATTCCGAAGTCCGGTGCACGAATTATGTCACTGGCTGACCCAAAAAAGAAAATGAGCAAATCCGATCCGAATCAAAAAGCATTTATTACCCTGCTTGATGAACCGAAAGCAATCGAGAAAAAAATCAAAAGCTCGGTCACTGATTCAGAAGGAGTCGTCCGATACGACAAGGAAAACAAACCTGGGATCTCAAACTTACTGACGATCTATTCGATTTTTGAAGGAGTTTCGATTGAAGAGCTTGAAAACCGTTACGAAGGAAAAAACTACGGTACATTCAAAGCCGAGCTCGCAGAAGTAATCATCGAATCTTTGAAGCCGATTCAGGACCGCTATTATGAGCTGTTGGAATCTGAGGAGCTTGATAAAATCTTAGATGATGGAGCTGAACGAGCAAACCGAGTAGCTTCTAAAATGCTAAAGAAAATGGAAAATGCAATGGGCCTTGGCCGTAAAAGAAGATAGAAAGAACGAACGCACCGCTCATGGCGGTGCGTTTTTCAATTCACTTTCGTTTCGTTTTCAAGATCCCAAAGCTTTTCAAAAAAAGGTTGTCCTTTTATTAAGTTCTCGCAGAAGTTCAGATGCTTATCAGACCAGCCTTCTACAGTTTCATTGTAAAGCATATCCCAAATTTGTTCGAAGCTCATTCGTTTCATTTGTTTATACATAGACGGATTCCACTCGGTGTACCAATATGCGATTTCCGATTTGTTGTTCAGTCCCTTCAGCTGATCAAGCGCCATAAACATAAGCTGCTTTAGCTGCCTTTCCTTTCTCGTTAACCCCCTTACATGCTCGGGCGACAAGGAAAGAATATGGTACTCTTTTGAAGATTCAAGTGTCTGGCTGCTAAAATCATAACTATTAGGATCGACGTCCTTGACCATTTCATAAACAAGCTGTTCTTGCCTTGGAATCAACCTGCTTTTTCTGACTGGAATCGTATAGCCTATCGTATCCACCGCAAGAATCCCTATGCCGTCTGTTACACAAAAACAGTAATCAAGCTGCGAACGTTCATGGTTTTTGCGAATGTAGGCCTTCTGATACACTTCAGACAACAAATCCGGCGGCAGCTCGGACAAGTCATTTTCTATGTAATGAAACAGCACGCTCGGAACCCGAAGCAAAGGTACTTGATCCAACAACTCGACGCTGTCATCCTTTCTCCATTCATGAAAATGGCACACGTTGTATCCATTTTCTTCCCCTTCAAACCAATTGACCCACACATCATGAAGAAACAACATCTTTAACCCCTCACTTTTTGTAACTTTTGTTCAACAGTATAGGCAGTTAAAAGAGAATTTATTCCACAAGGATCAGTTTTTGGGCTTAATTTTGACAGCTTGACTGTAGATCTCGATAGAAATAGTTTTGCCACTTATCGGTTCCGATTTTGCGCATTTACTTGTGGCCATTATTTTGTTACGGGTCGCTCCCACTCATTTATGAGCATTCTTCGGATGTTTATTGTGATCAATGCAAAAACTTTTCAGATGACAATGTAAGGAGTTGTTTAATTTTTTTATTGCTCCTTGCCATGTAATCCTTTACAATACGGTATCCTACCGCATATCCCATCATTTGCGGATAAGGCCCTCTTCCATATAACAGCCTTTGGATGAGGCTGCCTTCTTCTTGTCTGACGTCGATATTTGGCTTAATCCATCTTTCGAAAAACTGATCTAGCTGTTTGTTGTTGTAATAAGCAGTCCATTTGGCTGTCTCTTTTTTACCGAACCGTTCATTGACGGCAGCTTCGGCCAATCCTTCGAGAATCAATGTATCCAGAAGTGTGATATCGGATTCGTCTTTATTCATTTTATTTAAACGGCAAATGTGATTATATTCATGGGTGATGAGGGCTGCGATTGAGGAGTTTGAATTGTCAGGGGATAAAAAAAGAAAGATTTTATCAGGAAAGGCAAGACCGCTTTTTGATCCGAATTCAGCACGTAATCTTCTGTTTTGCTCGTCTACTGGAAGTATAATTACTGGAACATCGGGTCCATTCCATTCTTTTTTCAAAAAGTTAATTTCTTTCGCAGCTTTTTGATAAAACCCTTGCTCTTTTAACTTTTTTATATTGCTTTTTCCATCTTTCCAATTACGAAACATTCCGTGACTGGAAAGATGGACAAGGATACCTCTTCCCATTTTTTCATGAGCTCCTTCAAATAACGGCAGCACGTATTTCGAAAGCTCAGCTGTATTGTCCGCATTATCAAACCATTTGACTGTGTTTATCACACTCATCTATATCCCCCCTTTCCTTATCGTATGCAAAAAAAAAACAACCGGCTACCGTATAGGTAACCTGCTGTTTATGCTAGACATATTTTTTGAATACGAGTGTGGCATTGTGTCCGCCAAAGCCAAGGGAGTTGCTTAAAACAGCCTTTACTTCCTGCTTACGAGCTTTGTTTGGAACATAATCTAAGTCACAGTCCTCGTCAGGCGTTTCGTAATTAATCGTCGGCGGAATGATTCCGTCTTTGATTGCCATAATTGAAAAAATAGCTTCAATACCGCCAGCAGCACCTAGCAAATGGCCTGTCATGCTTTTTGTTGAGCTGATCGCCAGCTTATAAGCATAATCGCCAAATACTTCTTTGATTGCCATCGTTTCAAATTTTTCATTATATTGAGTACTAGTTCCATGTGCATTGATGTAATCAATGTTTTCCGGAGTTAGTTCTGCATCAAGAATGGCTTGCAGCATCGCCCTCGCTCCTCCTTCACCAGTCGGTGATGGAGCGGTAATATGATACGCATCGCCGGTAGAACCATATCCCGATACCTCAGCATAGATATTCGCGCCTCTTTTGATCGCATGCTCCAACTCTTCGAGAATAACGATTCCTGCTCCCTCACCCATGACAAAGCCATCGCGGTTTTTATCAAACGGACGGCTTGCCGTTTTCGGATCAGGATTGGTGGAAAGTGCTTTGTTTGCACAAAAACCGGCAAACGACATTTTCGTAAGCGGCGCCTCAGTTCCACCTGCAATCATCGCATCCGCATCTCCGCGCTGAATTGCCTTAAAGGCATCGCCAATCGAATTTGTGCCTGTTGCGCATGCTGTGACGGTACAAGAATTAACTCCTTTTGCACCAAGGTAAATTGATACTTGCCCAGCAGCCATATCCGGTATCATCATCGGTACAAAAAAAGGACTGACACGTCTTGGTCCTTTTGACAATAATGCATCATACTGCTGTTCAAATGTTTCCATTCCGCCTATGCCTGAACCAATCCAAACTCCAATTCTGGGAGCATTTTGATCGGTAATTTCAAGCTTTGCATCTTCGACTGCCATTTTTGAAGCAGCAACCGCGTATTGTGTAAATCTGTCCATTTTTCTGGCATCTTTTTTATCCATAAAATCGGCTGCATCGAAATCCTTTAGCTCTGCTGCAACCTTAGCAGGATATTCATCAGGATTCACTCTCGTTAACGGACCGATTCCCGAAACGCCTTTTACGGCATTTTCCCATGATGTTTGGGCTGTATTTCCAAGTGGCGACACAGCTCCTATGCCAGTAATGACCACTCTTTTTTTATTCATAAAAAGCACCTCACCTTTTTTGCTATCGACCCCAGCGCATTGCGATGGCTCCCCAAGTCAAGCCTCCGCCGAAGCCTACCATAACAAGTAAATCTCCATCTTTTATTTTACCAGCTTCCAGCTCTTCCACAAGAGAAATCGGAATAGACGCAGCTGAGGTATTCCCATATTTTTGAATCGTTTTTGACATTTTTTCAAGCGGGAGTTCAAGACGTTCTCTTGCCGACTCCATGATTCTTATATTCGCTTGGTGCGGAATGAGAAAATCAACATCTTCTTTACCCAGACCAGCTTTTACAAGGACGTTTACACTTGATTCGCCCATTTGCCGAACAGCAAATTTAAACACTTCTCTGCCGTTCATGAAAATTTTAGCAGCATCATCAGAATAGAGATGCTTTCCACCTGTTCCATCTGATCCAAGCTCAAAAGATAGAATGCCTTTCCCATCACTGACCGGGCCGAGAACAACTGCACCGGCACCGTCTCCAAAAAGAACTGCCGTGTTACGGTCTTCCCAGTTTGTGATCCCCGAGAGCTTCTCAGCCCCTACGACAAGAACATGCTTGTAGCTGCCAGATTCGATAAACTGCTTTGCCGTAATTAAGCCATACATAAAGCCGGCACAGGCAGCACTTAAATCCATCGCACACGCTCTATGTGCGCCCAGCCTTTCCTGAAGCATACAAGAAACTGAAGGAAACGAGCGATCCGGCGTAACAGTTGCTACTAAAATCATATCTATGTCCGCCGCATCCACATTTGCTTGTTTCAAAGCTTTTTCTGCAGCATAGTATGCCATATCAGAGGTGAATTCGTCATCTCCGGCTATTCTTCTTTCTTCTATACCTGTTCTAGTACGTATCCATTCATCGGAAGTTTCCATCATTTTTTCTAAATCAAAATTAGTTATGACTTTTTCAGGCAGATAGCGCCCGATTCCCCATATTCCAGCATTCATAGGATAAGCTCCTTTACAAAGTTAAAAGCTAATATTAGTATCTGGTACTAATCGTACCTTATTTTTTTTTCTTTGGCAATACTGCATGCGCCTAAACTGAAAGCCGAGCGAAAACATAAACTGGCAATAAAGGGGGAAATGCGATTGAACAAAGGGAATGATTTTTTTAATCAAATGATGTTCGGAAAGAGAGAAGAAAAGGAGAAAGCGGAAGAGAAAGAAGTCAAAGATGAGCAGAAAGATCCTGATTCGATTGATTATAATCATGTGATGAACCAAATTGGGAAGATCATGAATTCTCTTGATGAAATTAAACCCGCCCTGAAAGAATTTGCCCCTCTCTTTAACAGCATAAAGAAAAAAATAGGAAAATAAAAAAAGCCATTTCGTTCAAAAAATGGCTTTTTTATTTACTTTTCGCTTGCATCTGTTTTACCCAGTTCATAGGCTTCAGCCATGACCTTCGTGAATAAATTCATAAATGGCTCCAAAGAATCAATTGACAGCTCGATTCCGGCTTTATCTAATTCTTGCTTTGCTTCGGGTAAATATTTCATGGCGATTTGCATAAATTCCATTGATTTTTCATGTGGCACTCTCATTCACGTCCCTTCGTTTGGAAGTTTTCCTGTTTGTTTATAATCCTTGACCAATTGATTGATTTTATTTTGATAATCATATGGTATAAGAGGGCTGAAATCACCAAGGGTAATAATATCTTCTTGAAAATCAACATAGCATGTTCCCGATTCAAGTGTACCATCATTAAACTTTCTTGCCACAGTTTCATAGAGATGATCCACATTCTGAACTGTACTGGTCAGAACAACATTGTCTCCCAAATCGATTTGATCGTTGATATAGCCGATGGCATATAGCCCGTTAGCTTTTAATTGCTGGATTACAGGAATATTATACCCGTCACCTGCAGGATAGACAACATCGACCCCTCTGCTGATTAACTTTTTGTTTAATTCAAGTGCCTTAGCTTTGTCGTCCCAGCTGCCAACATACTCTACATCCACTTTGACTTCTTTATCCTGATAACGCGAACCTTCTATAAAGCCTGCTACTTCAGGCTGCCATTCATATGAAGCGAGAATGCCGATTTCATTCGTTTTTGACATTCGAGAAGCTATCATCCCTCCGAAAAAACCCATGGCTTCAGCTTTAAACTTAATGCTTGTCACATTCTTTTTATCTGAGTCTCCATTAAAAAAGACAAACTGTACATCAGGATATCTTTCACTGAGTTTATTAAAGATTGGTTCATAAATATCACCGTGCCCGAAAATCAGATTGGTTCCTTTTTTCACAAAATCTTCTACCGCACGCTCGATATCTCCTTCACTCTTCATTCCTTCTTTATAAAACACATCCACATTGTATTCCGATTGGATGCTTAACAAACCCTTATATCCTTTTGTTCCCCAGACCTGGTCACTAATCGTATCAGGTACAAGAAGCCCCGCTTTTTTTAATTTCCCTCCAGTAAAAGGTTGTCCACAACTAGTTAAAACAAGGAGGACAGCAATCAATGTGGCAAGCTGCTTAGCCAACTCATGCTCAGCTCCTTTCAAAACATGCATGATTATATTCTATCGTCCCTCTAGCAATTTTGGAAGAAGTTTCTTATATTTTGTCGATTTTTGTAGGTGTTTGTCGCTGCCATTGTTCAATGAGTTTATCCGCTTCCTCTTCTGACGTTTTCTTCTCAATCTCTGCTAAAAATTTTTTCCGCTTCCAATCGGATGTTTCTTCCACTAGTTTATCAGCCACATCATTAACAAAAAAACAATCGTCCGGCCTTTCTTTCTTGTAATTCATGTCCCATGGCCCATACATCTTAGGAAGTGGAATGATTTTCACATGTTTTTGCTCTTCCTCATTTAATCTTACTTGACCGATTTCATGATCATAGACAAGAAGAAAAAGAGGATGTTCCCTATCTTTCCAGACATGATCCGCCAGTTCAGGAGAATAGATAATATAAATTCTTTCGTATTCTTGGCTTTTTCCGTTTGGTTCTACATAAAAATGCTCATTTCTTCCCAGCCACAGCAGTCTTTCCTCAATTAAATGCTGTTTTTCTTTAACTTGAGTCTGAAGCAAAACTGCATGGACTTCAAAGCCTTCATCCAATAATTTTTCACAAAGTGTAAGCCCGAAAAATTCATCTGTTCCAAGGACAAGGACCGAATTCATTTGACCTGTCCCACCTCTCATTATTAGTTTCATTAACGTCCAAAAATGAAAAACAGCCTGAATTCAGGCTGTTACTACTTTATTCTTCACAATTCCTTTTCATGCCTCTTGAAAAATTTCAGAATAGAAGATCGAATTCGATTCGGATGATCAGCCAGATAATAAGTTACTTTCACCTGATTCTTGCCATTCATTTGTTTTTCTTCGAAGATTTTGGCATGGGCATCGTACGGATAGGCCCCATTCATTCTTTGCCAAATATGGACAGGTACTTTGTTGTGGTAGGGGATAATTGTTTGAAATCGAAAATTCTCCATTTCCTTTTCAGGAATTCCGTAGCTTTTTTCCAATTGTTTTACGAGCTGCTTATAAAAAAATTTATTTTCTTTTTCGTTCTCATAATAGCTTTGCAGGTCAAGGCAAGGAGTGAGCATAGCAACTGAACGAATTTGCTCTTCTGATTCATTCAGAAGATTTGCAGCCACTAGAGCACCCGTGCCTTCTGCTATGATATGGATTTTTTCGTTTAGAATTTCATGCTTTAATACGTAATGGATAAAATGCCTCGTGTAATCCGACGCTTTCTTCGCCCCCCAATGGGGATTAAATAAATTGCTGTAAAAAATTGTATAACCTTCAGACAAAAGCAATTGAATCGTCCTGTACTTCCCATCATGCTCCAGCCAAAAGCTTGTTTCAGGCTTGACAAAGTGATTCCTGTCCCCAAGAACGAGCACTCCGAATCCATTTGGCCGGTAGGGTATATGGATCGCATTCCATTCTGATTCAAATTGAAAAAAACGTTCGAAAATAGTCACCCCTTGCCTCACCTCCCTCCACGTCAATTCTTCTCTATATCATATGGAATTATTGTTGAAAGGGTTAAGAAATTGTCCTATCCCCTGAATTTTATCATTAAAACAAAAATTGGAGCGGATGTCTGAAAAATGTTCACAATTTTGGTGTTTATATATCTCTAGAGTACTTTTACCTTCTATTTTTCTATGGTATGATATGCTTTAGAAATGGAAAGAAGGACGAGGTGGGATCGTGCGTTTTATTATGCTTTTCTTTTGGGCGTTCCTTTTAACTCACATGGCAGGTTATTTAATTGCCTCAATGAATGGAGCAGCTTACGAACCATTGACTACATCAATTATAGCGGTAATTGCGTTCGTTCTCCTGATTATTTTGGGTGAGATTTTGCCAGCTACGAAAGAAACGAAACAGCATTAAAAATAAAAACTCTGCTTGGATATTTTTCCAAGCAGAGTTTTTTTAAGGTTTTCTTTGGTAAGTCCAAATCCGATTATGGTTTGAGGTGTCGGGAAACATATCACCTGCACTCAAGCGGATTTTTTGCGGGTCTTTTACCATGCTTCCTGTTTCACCAATTTCAACATATATACCATTGTTCGGTGCTTTTTGGCCAGGTTTAAATTGGTGCTGCTGTCCCATAATTTCACTCCTTCACCTTAATCAAAAATAGTATACCCATTCGATAAAAAAACATGTTTTTACAAAAAGCAAAAGGCCTTCCCGAGCTGGGAGGCCTTTTTATTGCTATTACTTGATTAAAGCTTTCAGCAGCGCTTTTTGGACGTGCATCCGGTTTTCCGCCTGCTGGAACACCGCTGAATTAGGTCCGTCGATAATTTCAGCTGTGACTTCTTCTTCTCGATGAGCAGGAAGGCAATGAAGGAAGGTGTAATCAGGCTTCGCATGAGCTGCAAGCTCTGAATTCACCTGGAAGCCTGAAAAAATCTTCAAGCGCTCTTCGCTTTCCGCTTCCTGTCCCATGCTCGTAAAGACATCTGAATAAATGACGTCTGCATCAATTACCGCTTGTTCCGCATCATTAGTGACGGTAACAGCAGCACCTGATTTTTCTGCAAATGCTTTTGCCGACTGAATGACTCCTTCTTGTGGTTCATACCCCGAAGGAGAAGCGACTGTGATGTCGCAGCCGACCTTCGCACAGCCAATCATAAGGGAATGGGCAACGTTATTGCCATCCCCTACATAGACGACCTTTACGTTTTCCAGTGTGCCTTTTGTTTCATATATCGTTAACAGGTCTGCTAACGCTTGGCATGGATGCGCGAAATCAGATAATCCATTGATAACGGGAATCGTTGCGTATTTGGCAAGCTCTTCAACTCTTTCGTGTTCAAACGTTCTGATCATAATGGCATCGACATAGCCAGACAACACCTTAGCCGTGTCGGCAATCGTTTCTCCCCGCCCGAGCTGTATGTCTCTATTGCTTAAAAACAGCGCATTCCCACCAAGCTGCGCCATACCAGCTTCAAACGAGACGCGTGTCCGAGTGGAAGATTTTTCGAAAATCATTGCCAGCGTCTTTCCTGCAAAAATCGGCTGAAATTTGTTTTTTTTGAGATTAGCTGCTTCTTCAAGCAGGCCGATGATTTCTTCCTTTGTTAAATCCGCCAATGTGAGAAAGTCCTTACCCTGCAATTCGGTCACTGACTCCTGTTTCACATGTAATGAGCTCATACTTCCACTTCCTTTTTATAAATCTCACTTAGTGATGTCACTTTCGTTTCGCCTGAGGCGCCGGCAAAAAAGGCGTAAACCGTTTCTTCCTCTGTTAAGACAGTAACACCGTTGGTAAGGGCAGCAATCCTTTGCTTTTTCGCTTCTTCCGAAGTGTTCAGATGAATATGAAGGATTTTATCATCTTTTTTCAGCCAGGAGTCAAAGTCTTCATCCACTGTAAAACCATTTTCCTCAGCAAGCTTTTTTAGCTCTGAAGAACCTTCCAAATAGATCGAACCCTTATTCGTCCACTCGTTTGCGAAAATCTTCTTAAGCGCACTTTCCATGTTTTCCGCTACACACATTCCTTCACCGGTCGCTTTCATTTCCGGACCGAGCTTCAGGTCGATATCCTGAATGGCGTGTGAGGAGAAGACTGGAAATTTCACAGCGACTGCAGAATGGTTTTGGATTTCAGGGTTCATATCTTCAAGATGCTCTCCCACTAAAGCTTTAGTCGCTAACGGAATAAGCGGCACACCCATTACCTTGCTGACAACCGGTACTGTCCGGCTCGCACGCGGATTAACCTCCAGAACAAGTACTTCATCCTTCTGAATAACAAACTGTATATTCATAACACCTTGATAGGAAAGCTTTTTAACGAGTTGATCTGCCGCCAGGTACATCTCCTGCTGCTGTTTCTCAGTGAGAGATTGTGCTGGCAGTACCGCGAAGCTGTCCCCTGAGTGAACACCCGCTTTTTCAATGTGCTGAACATACGTTGGCACAAAGATTTCTTTCCCATCCGCCACTAAATCGATCTCGTATTCTTTGCCGTAAATATATTCGTCAATTAATATCGGATAAGGCAAGTGATTCGCATCGTTCAGCAATTCAAGCAGCATTTTTTCTGAATCAACAATAATCATACCCATACCGCCGATAACGTAGGATGGTCTGATCAATACTGGATAGCCGATATCTTTTGCTTTATTGACGGCATCCTGCTTGTCATAAGCAGTATCACCTTTGGCATGCTTAATATCAAGCTCATTTAGCAGTTGATAAAACCGGTCCCTGTCTTCAAGCAAATCGATAGTCTCAAATGAGGTTCCAAGAAGAGGGACTCCAGCCTGTTCCAATTCTTCTGCGACGTTGATCGCGGTCTGTCCGCCGAACTGGACAATGGCAAAATCGATTTCCTCCGCTTCGATGACATTCAAGATATGCTCAAGAGTAATCGGTTCGAAATAAAGTCGATCAGCAATTTCATAGTCTGTGCTGACTGTTTCAGGATTATTATTCAGCATGATTGCCTCAAAGCCCATCTTTTGCAAAGTCAACACAGCCTGCACGGCACTATAGTCGAATTCGACTCCCTGACCTATACGAATCGGTCCTGAGCCGATGATCAATGCCCTTTTCTTTTCTTTCTTTGTTACATCCGCATCATTTTCTCCAAAGTATGTGGAATAAAAATAATTCGTTTTTGCATCAAATTCGGCCGCACACGTATCAACAATTTTATACGATGCTGTGATTCCTTTTTCTTTTCTCAAGGCACGTATGGCAGATTCTTCTTTTCCGGTCAAGGATGCAATTGACCGATCAGTAAAGCCCTTTTCCTTAACGATTTTCAAACCATTGCCATTTAGAAATTCCGGATCTTTCATCATTTTGTTTTCCATTTCAATAATTGTTTTGAAAACAGAAAGAAAATAGCGGTCGATTTTTGTTTTCAAGTGGATTTCTTCCGCCGATTCGTTTCGGCTTAACAATTCCATCACAACAAAGAATCTCCGGTCATCCGGATTCACTGCCATTTCCCATAGCTTGTTCGTCGATACATCGCCAAGCTCCCTGAGATGCGTTCCAATTGTGTCAAGCTCAAGGGAAGCTACTGCTTTTTGCAATGCTGCTTCCAGATTGCGTTCAATCGCCATAACCTCTCCAGTCGCCTTCATTTTTGTGCCAAGAATTCTGTCTGCCTGTTTGAATTTGTCAAACGGCCATCTTGGAAATTTTACGACCACATAGTCAAGGGCTGGCTCAAAGCTTGCATAGGTTAATTCCGTTAATGGATTTTTCAGCTCATCAAGCGTGTAACCGGCAGCAAGCTTCGCGGCCATGCGGGCAATCGGATAACCGGTTGCCTTTGATGCCAAAGCGGAAGAACGGCTGACACGCGGATTAACCTCGATAACAAAATAATTCTTGCTGTGCGGATCAAGGGCGAATTGTATGTTGCAGCCTCCAATGACATCCAAAGCTGAAATAATCTTTAAGCTTGCAGAACGCAGCCGTTGGTAATCCTGGTCAGTTAAGGTTTGTGACGGTGCTACTACGATTGAGTCACCGGTATGAACGCCTACGGGATCAATATTTTCCATATTGCAAACGGTAATGCACGTGTCGTTTTTATCGCGCATCACTTCATATTCAATTTCCTTGTATCCCGCTATACTTTTTTCTACTAAGCATTGATTGATCGGACTTGCCAAAAGAGCATTTTCGATCAGCTTAAGAAATTCTTCCTTCGATTTTGCGATTCCACCGCCTTTTCCGCCAAGTGTATAAGCGGGTCTGATGATGACTGGGAATCCTATTTTGCTGGCAAAATCAAGTGCGTCTTCTTTATTGTCAACAATTTCGCTTTCCGGAACGGGCTCATTAAGCTTCTTCATAAGCGCCCGGAATTTCTCCCGATCTTCTCCATTTTCGATCGTTTCTACAGAAGTTCCCAAAAGCTTTACATTGTAACTCTTAAGCACTCCCTTTTTTTCAAGCTGAACAGCAAGGTTCAATGCAGTCTGGCCGCCTAAATTGGCAAGCAGACCATCCGGACGTTCCTTCTCGATAATGGATGTAATGCTTTCTGGCGTAAGCGGTTCAAAATAAATTTCGTCCGCAAAGGTTTGGTCTGTCATGATGGTCGCAGGATTGTTATTTACGAGTATGACTCTATAGCCTTCCTCTTTTAAAGCAATACAGCCTTGAGTTCCCGAATAATCAAATTCTGCTGCCTGCCCGATGATGATGGGACCAGAGCCTATTACGAGTATGCTTTGTAAAGAGCTATCTTTAGACATGAGCAATTTCCTTTCTTCCTGCTTTAAGTTTTTGCAAATAATCATCAAAGATCCATTCGCTTTCAACTGGCCCCGGATTTGCTTCCGGATGAAATTGGACGGACATGATTGAATATTTCGTATGGTAAAGACCTTCGACTGATCCGTCATTTACATTGTAAAAACGAACATCAAAATCGGTTGTCTGAAGTGAATCTTTATCGACGACGTAGCTATGGTTTTGGCTTGTCATGAAGACCTTTTTCGTGTCTTTGTCAATGACAGGATGATTTGCTCCCCTGTGGCCGAATGGAAGCTTATACGTATTTCCTCCGAACGCCAAAGCTATCAACTGATGGCCAAGGCATATTCCTAAAGAAGGATAAGCAATCAATAGCTTTTTCAGTGTTTTTAAATAAGGTTCCATTACTTTCGGGTCACCAGGGCCGTTAGAAAGAACGATGCCATCAGGTGAAATTTGTTCTACCGATTCCAGCTGATGGTATGGTATGACTGTTACCTTGCATCCGCGTTCTATTAATCTAGTAATAATCGATTTTTTACTACCAAAATCGATTACGGCGATATGAACTGAACCATTGTCGTACGTTGAAATTTCCTTATTTCCAGCCACTTGTTCAATGACATTTTGATCCTTTTCTTCCTTCTCAAAACTTGGTGCATCTTTTGATGCAGAAATCATTGCGCTCATTGTACCCTTTGAACGAATCTTTTTTACAACAGCCCTGCTGTCTACGTGAGTAATCAGCGGGATGTTCCATTTTTTCAAATATTCACGCAGGCTCATTTCTGCTTCGCAATGGGAAAAGTGGTCTGTCGCTTCATATACAACCACTGCCTTAACCTGAGGCTTCATGCTCTCAAAATCACTTTTATTAATCCCATAATTTCCGATTAAAGGATAGGTAAAAACAACAATTTGCCCTTTATAAGAAGGATCTGTCAGAACTTCTTGATACCCTGTCATTCCCGTGAAAAATACGATCTCACCCGAACATTCAACTTCTGTCTCTATTTCTCCGTTATAGGAGGTTCCATCCTCTAACACTAAGTAGCCTTCCATTTCCGAATCCCTCCTCGATGAATAATAATAAATTATATTGAATGTTTATGCAATAAGGCTCAAATTTTTTATCGGAGGGCGATCAGCCCCCGCTACCCTTTTGAATTGACAGTTGATACTGCATATATAGCTTCTTTAATTTTCGTTACAGCGGTATCGACTTCCGCTTTCGTTACTGTCAGCGGCGGCAACAGACGAATCACATTCGGTCCTGCCGGTATCACCAGAAATCCTTGTTCCTGCAGCTTCAGTAGAACTGGCTGAATTTCCTCAGTACACTCAATTCCAATAATAAATCCTTTTCCTCTAATGGACTTAACAGTTGGGACATCGAGTTCAGTTTTTAATTTTTCTATCAGGTATTCACTTTTTTGCTGGACGTCCTTGAGAAATTCTTCATTAAAAATTTTAGTCGTCACAGCATCTGCTGCAGCCATTGCCAACATATTCCCTCCGAAGGTCGTTCCATGAGATCCGGGAGAAAACGCATCTCCAAGCTCCTTCTTCCCTACGATTGCTCCAATCGGAAAGCCGTTCCCTAACCCTTTTGCCAATGTCATAATGTCAGGTGACAGATTGTAATGTTGATAAGCAAATGGCTTGCCGGTTCTGCCTATTCCGGTTTGGATCTCGTCGATGATAAGCAATGCGTCTTTTTCTTCACAAAACGTTTTTACCGCTTCAAGGAAAGATTCTTCCGCAGGATTTACACCGCCTTCTCCTTGAATCACTTCAAGCATCACAGCAGCAATATCATCGCCTTCAAATGATTGCAACGACTCTGCATCATTATAAGGGAGATAATGAAAACCCTCTAGCATTGGACCAAACCCAATTTTTATTTTCTCTTGGGCGGTAGCGGCCATCGTTGCATAGGTACGGCCATGGAACGATTGAGTAAATGTGATAATGTTTTTCTTCTGTGTTTTCTTTCTTGCCAGCTTAATCGCTGCTTCATTAGCTTCAGCGCCGCTATTACAGAAAAAAACCAAATCTCCATCGCTGTGTTCCGTAAGTTTTTTTGCCACCTGTTCCTGCAAAGGGTAATGAAACATATTTGAAACGTGCCAAACTTTATCCAGCTGCGCTTTGACAGCCTCTGTGACTGCTTGATTGCAATGACCAAGGTTTGACACGGCAATTCCTTGAACGAAGTCGAGATATTCCTTGCCGTTTTCATCGACGAGATAGGATCCTTTTGCTTCCTTCACAGTTATATCCCAACGGCTGTAGGTTTGAAACAAATGGCTCATAATACATGCTCCTTTTCTTTAATTATTTTCGTACCGGTAAAAGTATCATTCGCTAAAAATGATCCTTTTCCATTTACAATCATCACTTCTTTTACACGTTCACTTAATGCGCTCATCGCTGATTCGACCTTAGGAATCATTCCTCCCGTAATCACTTCGGAAGAAATCAGCTCCTTGATGTCTGCAGGGGTAAGCTCACTCTCCAGCTTGCCATTATTTATTATTCCGGAAACATCAGTCACATACATCAGCTTGTTGGCATTCAATTCAGAAGCTACTGCTGAAGCGGCAAGATCAGCATTCACATTTAGGGTTTGGCAGCTTTCTGTTAATGCAAGAGGGGCGATGACAGGAATAAAACCAACGTCCATCAGCCCATGAAGCACGTTTGTATCAACTGCTTTAATCGAACCTACCTCTCCGTACACTTTCTTATCGAGGTATTCAGCCTTAAGCAGTCCTCCATCTGTCCCTGATAGACCGACCGCCTTTAACCCATGGCTTGTAAGGCGTGATACGAAAAATTTATTCATCTTGCCTGAAAGAATCATTTCAGCCACTTCGAGTACTTGCTTTGTTGTTTTTCGCTGTCCTTTTACAAATTCCGTGTTGATCTTAAGTTTGTTAAGCATGGAAGTAATTTCTGGTCCGCCGCCATGAACAATTGCAAATTTCCATCCGTCATTCTTTAACTGTTTCAGGTTGGCAAAAAAGTCGTCAGAAATCTCTTTAATGACACTGCCTCCACATTTAAAAACTATTGTTTTATTCATTGTTTTCCCCTCTTAATTAAGTTCGGTAGCTTGCATTTATTTTCACATAATCATAGGTTAGATCGCAGCCCCAAGCAGTTCCTGCTCCATCGCCTATGTTCAGTTCCACAGATATGGTAATTTCATCGCCTAATAAATAGTCTTTCGCCAATTCCTCCGAAAAGCTTTGAGGCTCGCCGTTTTTAAATAAGCATTGCCCGCCGATGTAGATTTCAACGGAATCAGGTGATACAGCTGCATCACTGTGGCCGATCGCTCCGACAATTCTGCCCCAGTTAGCGTCTGTTCCATACACAGCTGTTTTTACTAGGTCGGAGCCTACGATTTTTTTGGAAATAACATTTGCTTCTTTTTTGTTTTCCGCCCCGCTTACACGCACTTCGATCAGCTTCGTTGCGCCCTCTCCGTCTCTGGCAATTTCCTTGGCAAGATCCTCGCAGACCATACGGAAACCAGTTAGGAATGTGTTCCAATCCTGATGGTTTTCGTCTAGCGGCTGATTTCCTGCGCAGCCGTTCGCCATGGCCAAAACCATGTCATTCGTCGAGGTTTCCCCGTCAACAGTGATTTGGTTAAAGGATACGTCTGTAATTTCACTCAATGCTTTTTGCAGCGCCTGTTCGTTAACGGCTGCATCCGTTGTAACAAATCCAAGCATCGTCGCCATGTTCGGGTGAATCATTCCGGATCCTTTAGAGCAGCCCGCAATCGTAACCTTTTTACCGTCGATCGTCATTTCATAGCAGGTTTGCTTAATTTTTGTATCTGTCGTTAAAATGGCTTCTTCGAAATGGCCGTCACCCGGGTCCGTTTCGCTTAGAACATTTATTCCTTTGCGGATTTTATCCATATCGAGAAGCTCTCCGATCACTCCAGTTGAAGAAATGGCTACCATTTCCGGATCAACGTTCAACTGGTCTGCACATAACCGCCTCATCTCGTAAGCATCTGCCATGCCTTGCTTTCCTGTACACGCATTTGCGATTGCGCTGTTTACCAGCACAGCTTTTATGAAGGAATCATTTTCAAAGCTATTTTTAGTTACTTTAACCGGTGCGGCTTGAAAGTGGCTCTGTGTATAAACTGCCGCACTGACAGCGGGAACCTCGCTTACAATCAACCCTAAATCTTTTTTTGCGTATCGCAGACCAATGTGTACTCCTTTGGCAATGAAGCCTTTAGGTGAAGATACCGAACCTTGAACCTTAATGATGCTATCCTGACTCAACTGAATCATTTTTTTCGCTCCTGTCTTATGGATATATTGGGGAGAAGAGTAAGCCTGTTTCCTCCGGCCATCCATTCATTAAATTAAAATTTTGTACTGCCTGGCCGGCAGCTCCTTTGACGAGATTATCGATCACAGAAACGATGGTTACCCTTCCTGTTCTCTCGTCAGCTGCGACGGCTATATCACAATAGTTGCTTCCATAAACTTCTTTTGTCGACGGATAATTTCCGATATCTCTGATTCTTACAAAATAGGAATCTTGATAAAATTCCTTATACAGCTCATGTAATTGGCTGCTGTTATAGTTTCCGGCAAGATCGGCATAGATCGTCGCCATGATTCCTCTCGTCATTGGCACGAGATGAGACGTAAATGTCACTCGCTCAAAGGATGGATTGAGACTGCTTAACATCTGCTCGATTTCTGGTGTATGCTTATGTTCATGGACACTATATATTTTAAAATTCTCGTTTGTTTCGGAAAAATGTGTCGCAGAAGAAGCTTTCCTGCCCGCTCCCGACACTCCTGTTTTTGCGTCAATGATGACGGATGGTTCCTTTATTGCTCTATTTTTAACCAGCGGCGCAAGACCAAGGATAGCCGCAGTCGGAAAACAGCCCGGATTTGCAATACATGAAGCATCTTTGATTGCCTTGGCATTTAATTCGCTCAATCCGTATACTGCCTCAGAAATGATTTGCTGAGGAGCTGCTTTTCTCTTGTACCATTTTTCATAGACTGTCGGTTCTTTCATTCGCAAATCACCGGAAAGATCAACAACAGGCACTTGTCTTTCTGCAAATTGGGGAGTTAGTTCGCTTGACACTCCCGGCGGAGTCGCCAAAAAGACAAAATCCACTTCTTCAGCCATTTTTTCAACATCAATTGGCTGTAATGTTTTATCTATGATTTTATTGACATGCGGAAAGCTTTCCCAATACGGAAGGCCGTCTTCACTAGATGAATACAATATACAATCTTCTGCATATGGATGAGTATGTAAAATACGAAGTAATTCTGCTCCTCCATAGCCAGTAGCACCAACAATACCAATCTTCACGTTCCGTTCACCTTCTCGATCCTGTTAAATTATATAACATTATAACATGAATAAAAATTAATTCAATTGTATATTTACTAATTCTTTTAAAATCTTTATTTCGCCGATTATACAAATAACTCTTTCCTTTTATAAATCGAAACCAAACATTCGAATCCGCCCTAAAAAAGCCTGTCTCTCGCAAAAGACAGGCTACATGCTTATTATAAAGTAAAGAAACTTCTAATAAATAAAATAAATAAAAAAATTACCAAAAAATAAAACTGCCTCCATTTGCAACGAAATGGGGGCAGTAAAAAAAATCTTATTGAATGCCTAACGCGATTTTTGCATATCTTGACATTTTATCTCTTGTCCAAGGCGGGTTCCAAACGATATCCACCTGTACATCCTTGACCTCCGGAATGTCATTTAATGCTTTTTTAACTTCATCTACGATAATAGGTGCAAGCGGACAACCCATAGATGTCAATGTCATTGTGATCGTCGTATTTCCTTCATCATCCATGTCAAGCTCATACACAAGACCTAGGTTTACAATGTCTATACCAAGCTCAGGATCGACCACCTGTTCAAGTGCTCCGAAAATATTTTCCCTTAATGCTTCATCCATTTATATCACTCCTTTTTTGTTAGTATAACGAAACTTCTCTTGAATAAAAATGAAAGTGCTTCTTCCTACAAATGGCAGGCAAACCATTCAACGGCTCTCTTTAAACCTTCACTGCTCACTTTATGCTCAGCCTGGTCATCTGCAATAAATTCAAGCCGTTTTGGTGTATCTGCATAGAAGGGAACCACTTGCTGATAAAATTGATAGGTCGGCTCGAAAGGAACGTATGGATCCCTTTTTCCATGCCAGAAGAATAGCGGCCGCAAATTCAGTTTTTCCGGTTGTTCCCATAAATCATAGGCGATTAACTGTTCGAGTTCATGATTTAATTCAGTATCGGGGATCGGAAGCAAAAAACCGCTGGCTCTCATCGATTCCACCTGCAGCTTTAAAAAACTATGTAAACTCGGGCTGCCCATCAAGCTGACCGCAGCTTTAATCCATTTGTATTGTGTAAGGGCTGCCAGAGTCGTAATCCCGCCCATCGATGTACCTCCGACTCCGATTTTGCCGCTGTCAATTAAGTCTCTCTGCTCAAAATGTTCCTTAATCATTTCAAGCTCTTTAATCTCGTTAACAACAATGGACGGAAAGCGGAGATTTAATTCATTTTTAGAAAGATTTTCTCCTCTTTCGCCATGGTAAAGTGCGTCAGGAAGAACAACACGCACCCCTTTTTCAGCCAGCATATATGCTAAGGAAAGATTCATTTCCTTAAAGCTTGTGAATCCGTGGACGAAAATAACAAGCGGCGCTTTGTTTTGACGCAAATCATTTCTATAAATATGAAGCAATGAAATCGTTGAAATGTTTTCTTTTTCGATAGTGACCATGTTTATTTCAACTCCTTTACGCATATCCATTTACATAAGTCTAACATGTAGACAATAAATATGGGAAAAAGATAAACTATAGTAGGAGATAATATGACTGGGGCAGCTGACGATTGCTTACATTTCCACGACAAAGGAGCTTTTATGAACACTAAACCGTATTTAATCGCTTTAGATTTGGATGGCACATTATTGAAAGATGATAAAACCATTTCGAACGAATCAATTGAAATTGTTCAGCGTTTAAAATCAGAAGGACATCAAGTTTGCATTTCAACAGGAAGACCTTATCGTTCATCTGCGATTTATTATGAACAGCTCAAGCTTGACAGTCCAATCGTTAATTTTAACGGTGCATTTGTCCATCATCCGCAAGACAAATCGTGGGGGAGATTTCATACCTCACTTGATTTGAATGCAGTGAAAGATATTATTGAAATTTCTGAAAAATATCACGTACATAATATTTTAGCTGAAATCATTGACGATGTGTACTTCCATTATCATGATGAACAGTTGATCGATGTGTTCAGCATGGGTGATCCGAAAGTAACGGTAGGCGATTTGAGATCCACTCTTGGCGAGGATGTCACAAGCATATTAATTCATGCGAAAGAAGAGGATGTCCCAAGGATCAGAAGTTATTTATCGGATGTACACGCAGAGGTCGTCGATCATCGTAGATGGGCTGCACCTTTTCATGTCATTGAAATCATTAAAAAAGGAATCAATAAGGCAGTAGGTCTTGAGAAAATCAGCAAATATTACGGAATTCCTAAAGATCGCATCATCGCTTTCGGCGACGAAGACAATGACACAGAGATGATACAATTTGCAGGCCATGGTGTTGCTATGGGAAATGCTATTCCTCTGATAAAAGAGACAGCCAATCACATCACTAAGACAAATGAAGAAAATGGCATTGCCGAATTTTTAAAAGATTTCTTTTCGTAATATTATTTTTTCCCATTACTAATTCTGATTATCCAAAGACATACTAGTATTGGCGACAGGCTCGCCAATACGTTTTTTTGGGGGCAATATTGATGGGTAAACGCAACAAATCAAAGCGTTTTGTTCAGCAAGGTAAAGATGCTGTAAGCCTTCATGATGCAAGGTTTCCCTACCGTTCAACTTTGGAGGAATCCATTCGAGATCAAGAATCCACAATTAGGGGGACTTAAATCGTGCGAAATGAATTATTTGATCAGGCAAAAGATTTTGTTCTTCATGCCGACCAAACAGCTTCAGGAAAAACCTCTGGTGATCTGACACATGCGATTTCTGCAGCAAAAAATGCCGTTTCTTCTGCATTTGCCAATTCGACAGACGCTGAAAGGGCTCAGCTGCGCAAGATGCAAAACCATCTGGATAGGTTATCGTAACCCAAGACAAAAAACCCCTTTTCCTATTTATTAGGAAAAGGGGTTTCCCCTAAGAGCTGAAGCTTGTACTTGCCTTCAATGTATTCACAGATTCTGATTTCCCTAAAAACGTAACTGTAGCCTTGTACTCACCAGGCTCTAAATTTTCTGTTTTCCATACATCGGTAAACTCATAAACCTCGCTTGGTTTTAAAACGATCGATTGAAATGCTTGTGTGAACATTTTGTCCTTGGAATACCGGTATTTCTGTTCTCCTTTTTCATCGTACACGACAAGCTCAAATCGCTGCCCGGTGTTAAATGTAAATTCAACATCCTCATTCCTGTTATTCTTTAGAGCCATAATAAATTCTACTTCACCGTTTTTCGGTACTGCTTCAATCGACAATGCCAGATCATTTTGTTCCACTTCACCTGATACCTCCTTGTCAGATTGGGGAGTTTCCTTTTGATCACAAGCTCCAAGCAGTAACATTGAAAAGACTAGTACAGCAAACCATTTCATCGCATGACCCCCTGATTAATCCTTGTTAAACAGTCCCAATACCCCTGTCGTTTGAACGATGTTAGTGAAAGCTTCAGGATCGATCTCGTTAATTATTTTCTCCAAATAATAGAGCTCGTATCTTGTGATTACTATTATCATCATATCTTTTTCTTCGTTTGTAAATGCCCCTTTTGCAGGTACGTTCGTAATTCCACGCTTCATACGGCTATAAATTGCTTTTGTAAGCAAATCTGCTTTTTTTGTGACGATCATGACGGTCAGCTTTTCATGTCTTGTATGGATAGAATCGATTACCCGTGTCGTTACGTAAAGCGTGACTAATGTATATAATGCTTTTTCTGCCCCATTTAATGCACCAGCCATCAAAATAATGATTGCATTTAGGATAAAGAAATAGGTTCCAACGGGCTTGTCCTTCCATTTGGCAAGAATCATCGCCACGATATCAAGACCTCCTGTTGAGGCTCCGTATTTCAAGGTCATTCCAATCCCAATCGCGGAAATCACTCCTCCGAATACGGCATTTAACAAAATATCTTCGGAAAATCTCGTCTCAGGAAGAATCGTCAAAAATACTGAAGTAAGCGCAACACTCAAAATACTATTGAGAGTGAATGATTTCCCTACTTTCAGCCAACCTAATATACCGACGGGGATATTTAATAGAAAGAGCAGGATCCCGGTTGATATATATATCGGCGAGTGTGCGTCAAGTACTCCTGACAACAGCTGGGCCACACCTGTAAAGCCGCTCGCATACACATTAGCAGGGATTAAAAAAAGGTTAAGTCCAATTGCGTTTAATAGTGCTCCTATACATACGATGACGAATTTTTTTATTTCCTCTTTCATTTGTTTCCTCCAAAAAAATTATTCCTATATGTTAGGTTTACCCTTCTTACATAGGTTTGAATACGAAAAGTAAAAAAGTGTGATATAGTTACAATGAATGAATGCTCATTTATGTTATAGAAAGAAGGGATCCATTCACATGACGATTCGACTGCTTGCTGACAGCGGAGCTGATCTGCCAAAAAGTTACTATGATGAAAATAACATTACATTTATTCCATTAAGAGTCAACCTTGATGAAAATGAATATGACGATTTAATCACAATTCGGCCTGGCGAGATTTACGAAGCGATGAGAAACGGAAAATCCCCCAAAACCTCTCAGGCATCTCCAAATTTTCTGAAGGAAACCTTTACAGAACTCGCGAAAACCGCGGAACCCTCAATATATATCGCATTTTCTTCCGGACTCTCTGGTACATACGACACGGCGGTTATGATGAAAAATGAAGTCTTAGAAGAATATCCTGATTTCGATCTGAAGATTATTGACTCAAAAGGCGCCTCATTAGGCTGTGGATTAGCCGTTATGTATGCTCAGGAGCTTATTAGCACCGGAAATACAATACAGGAAGTTGAAGAGTCTGTAAAGAACTATTGTGAAAGTCTTCAATATATTTTTACAGTTGACGATTTAACCTATTTAGCAAGAGGCGGACGTATAAGCAAAACTTCAGCCTTTGTCGGTGGCCTGCTTAGCATTAAGCCACTTTTGCACATGAAGGATGGAAAGCTTGTTCCGTTAGAAAAAATCAGGGGACGAAAAAAATTAGTAAAACGCATGATTGAACTGATAGAAGCAAGAGGCGTAAATTTAAGCGAACAAAGAATCGGAATCAGCCACGGCGACGACATTGAGCTGGCAAATGAGGTGAAAGAGCTGATCGAAGAAGCTTTTCAACCTAAAGAGATCGTCATTAGTATGATTGGTGCCGCAATCGGAGCCCACTCAGGTCCCGGTACGCTTGCCATATTTTTTGCAGGAAAAGAATAGACAGAAAGTCTTCTTCTGCCTTACATGTGAAATAGAAGAAGCCGGCTTAGATTAATGAGCCGGCTTTTTTAGTTGAGATATAAAATTATCTCTTTCATGTTTACTTTGATGTACTTTTGTCGTTTCTTTAGATTTTAATTTGTGCGATCTCTCCAGGTTATTAGCGCTGCAGTTTTTTCTAGAAAAAGACGAAGAAACTTAGCATCCAGCCTGTATTCTTCTTATTATTTTTCTTTTGTTATTTCGTAAGTCCAGCTTCCCTCTTGACGCACTTTACCCTGCTTCATCAAATGACCTAACGCACGTTTGAAAGCACCTTTGCTCATCTGAAATCGTTCTTTGATATCTTCCGGGTCACTTTTATCTGAAAAAGGCATAGCTCCATTTCTCGTTCTCAAATAGGAAATGATTTGTTCTGCATCAGTGCTCATCGAATCCTGTTTCCTCGGCAGCAGAGATAAGTTGACAGAGCTATCGTCCTTAATCGCAATCACACGCGCCTTAAGCTGTTCGCCAAGCCTTGGCTCTTCCTTGCGTTGGGATGGATGGATAAATCCCCTGATTCCCTCTTCAGAAATGACAAAAGATCCTGAAGCGATTAATCGATAAACCGTGCCCGTTAATTCTTTATTCATCAGGCTTTGATCAGCTGGTTGAAACAGCTCCTTTATGACATCTTCAGGAGCAGGCTTTGCGAACATGCGTCCATATTTTGTTACTTTCATCATGCAATACAGCTTATCGCCTGCTTTTGGCCAAATGCTTTCAAAAGGCGGCAAATGCTCTGTCGCTACTAACGCATCCTTTGACAGGCCGACATCGACATAGACTCCTCTGCCTGAAACTACGTCGACAACCTCGACCCAATCGTAAACCTCTTCCGTTATTTTCGGCATTTTCATTGTTGCAGCCAATCGTTCCTCATGATCAACATAAAGATACACAAGTACCTCTTCACGATCGGAAATATCCTCTATGATCTCGCTGTTATGAAGCAGGATAGTCGATTCTCCATCAGTCAAAAAATATCCGTAATCTGCTTTTTTCTCTATTTCTAAAGTAACCTTTAAACCGGGTTTCATTTGTTTCTTCCTTTCTGTTTCCTGTATCATCTTATATTATCTCCAGCTACGTTGGAAGTTTGTACTTTATTCTACTATAATCAATTCATAAGATAAATGACGAGGAGGCCGAAAATGGCAAAAGAGAGTTCATTTGATATCGTATCAAAGGTAAACTTACCTGATGTCCAAAATGCAATCGGAAATGCGATGAAGGAAGTAGCCAACCGATATGATTTTAAAGGAAGCAAAAGTGACATTACACTTGAAAAGGACGAGCTAGTGTTGGTTTCAGATGATGAATTTAAAATGGATCAGCTGAAGGATGTATTGGTGAACAAGCTGATCAAGCAGAATGTGCCGACCAAAAATATTCAATATTCGAAAAGCGAAAAAGCCGCAGGGGGCACGGTCAGGCAACGTGGAAAACTTGTTCAAGGGATCGACAGCGAGCAAGCGAAAAAAATTAATAACCTGATTAAAAATTCCGGAATCAAAGTAAAATCCCAGATTCAAGGCGATCAGCTCCGCGTCATAGGTAAAAACAAAGACGATCTTCAGCAAATTATCTCTTTAATCAAGGGAGCAGACCTACCTATTGATGTCCAATTTATTAATTACCGATAAATTACTAGTTGATTATTTCGTTCACTTCATGTAAATTGAAAATACTATTATTTTTCATATCATTCATACAACTTATCATGAGAAGCGGAGGGACTGGCCCTGTGAAGCTTCAGCAACCGGTGCAATGATTCAATTCATTCATGACCAAGGTGCTAAATCCAGCAAGCGTACTTGCTTGAAAGATAAGGAGACAGCGGAAACGAACAAAAGTCTTCTTCAAACAGAAGACTTTTTTTATTTATAGTTCGTACTTGAGGAGGAAATTATGGGACTGATCGAAGATTTGCAAAAGAAAATTTTAATCGCCGATGGTGCGATGGGAACACTTCTTTATTCTTATGGAATTGACCGGTGTTTCGAAGAATTAAACATTTCTCAGCCTGAAGCAGTTCGCGGCGTTCACCAAGCGTATGTTAATGCCGGAGCTGATATTATTCAAACAAATACGTACGGAGCAAATCATATAAAGCTATCCAGATATGGTCTAGAAGACGATATTAAAAAAATCAATGCAGCTGCTGTTCAGCTCGCAAAGGCAGCTGCAGAGCAAGCATATGTGCTCGGTACTATCGGCGGTATCCGCACTTTTAATAAAAGTGCCCATACGCTCGAAGAAATCAAACGAAGCTTTCGTGAACAGCTCTACCTTCTGCTTCACGAAGAGCCTGATGGGTTACTATTAGAAACGTATTACGACCTGGAAGAAGCACAGGAAGTATTAAAGATCGCCAGAAAGGAAACGGACCTTCCGATCATTGTCAATGTGAGCATGCATGAACAAGGTGTTCTTCAAGACGGTACATCATTAGCCGATGCCCTTGCTTCACTGGAAGGTTTAGGAGCCGATTCAGTGGGTATGAACTGCAGTCTCGGACCTTATCACATGATTCAATCCCTTGAGGAGGTCCCACTGCCAAAGCATTCATATCTGGCTGTTTATCCGAATAGCAGCTTACCGGCATTAGAGGAAGGACGCTTGGTCTATGAAACAGATACGGATTATTTCGGCGAAAGTGCGCTAAAATTTCGAAATCAAGGAGCGCGAATTATCGGCGGCTGCTGCGGTACGACTCCTGCACACATCAAAGCAATGTCAGAAGCCGTCAAGCAATTGCATCCAGTTACCGAAAAAAGCGTCAAGGTCAAAAAAACGGATCCCGTCCATGTTCAGGATATCCGCGAGGAGCCTTCCTTGGACGAACTTGCAAAGCAAAAGCGGACAATTATCGTGGAACTTGACCCTCCTAAAAAACTTAATTTTGAAAAATTTCTGCATGCGGCTTCTGAGCTTCAAGCCGCCGGAATTGATGCACTTACGTTGGCTGATAACTCGCTAGCGACTCCGAGAATCAGCAATGTTGCCTGCGGGGCGCTATTAAAGCAGAAGCTTGACATGAGATCGCTAGTTCATATCACTTGCCGAGACAGAAATTTGATCGGACTTCAGTCCCATTTAATGGGTCTTGATACGTTAGGTCTTCAAGACATCCTGGCCATCACAGGAGACCCATCAAAAATAGGTGATTTTCCAGGAGCGACCTCGGTATATGATCTGACTTCCTTTGATTTAATAAGACTGATTAAGCAATTTAATGAGGGAGTATCCTATTCGGGTAAGCCTTTAGGGAAAAAGACAAACTTTTCTGTTGCAGGTGCGTTTAATCCGAATGTCCGCCATATTGATAAAGCAGTTAAACGATTGGAGAAAAAAATTGAATGCGGAGCTGATTATTTTATTTCACAGCCCGTTTATTCCGAAGAGCAGCTATACAAAATCTATGAAGAAACGAAGCATTTGACAACGCCGATTTACATTGGCATCATGCCGCTGACCAGCAGCAGAAATGCTGAATTTATTCATAATGAGATCCCGGGGATTAAACTTTCCGACGAAATCAGAGAGGCCATGGCGTTTGCCGGAGAAGATAAGCAAAAACAGGCAGAGGAAGGACTTTCTATTGCAAAATCCCTTTTAGATACAGCATGTGAGTTATTTAACGGAATCTATTTAATTACTCCCTTTTTACGGAGCGATCTAACGTCAGAATTAACGACTTATATACACCAGAAGAAAAAGGAGATACATCATGTCCACGACCATCAATGATCAGCTAAAAAAGAGAATTCTCATTCTAGACGGTGCCATGGGTACAATGATTCAAGATGCCAACCTTTCTCCAGATGATTTTGGCGGAGAAGAATACGAGGGCTGTAATGAATATTTAACAATCACTGCGCCCCACGTTATCAGGTCTATTCATGAAGATTATTTAGCAGCTGGCGCTGACTTGATTGAAACAAATACATTCGGGGCAACGAAGCTTGTATTAGATGAATATGAGCTCGGACATTTAGCATTTGATATTAACGTAAAAGCAGCTGAGTCGGCAAAAGAAGCTGTACAGAAATTCTCAACTGCCGACTGGCCTCGTTTTGTTGTAGGTGCTATGGGCCCTACGACTAAAACACTGTCAGTTACCGGGGGTACAACGTTTGACGAGTTGGTTGCCAACTATGAAGAGCAAGCAAGAGGCTTGATAATCGGCGGCTCTGACCTTCTTTTGCTGGAAACAAGCCAGGACATGCTGAATGTGAAAGCTGGGTTTATCGGTATTCAGGAAGCCTTTGCGAATACAGGCAAGCAATTGCCTTTAATGGTATCCGGCACGATAGAACCGATGGGTACCACTCTGGCAGGACAAGATATTGAAGCATTCTACATTTCCCTTCAGCACATGAAGCCGATCAGTGTCGGATTAAATTGTGCAACGGGACCGGAGTTTATGACCGATCATCTCCGGACGCTTTCTTCCTTTTCGTCATCCTACGTCAGCTGTTATCCGAATGCCGGACTGCCTGATGAAGAAGGGCATTATCATGAATCCCCTTCCTCTCTTGCGAAGAAAATTAAAGCCTTTGCCGAGCAAGGCTGGCTGAATATTATCGGCGGCTGCTGCGGAACGACGCCGGCACATATCGAGGCGCTGCGCGAAGCAGTTTCCGCTATTCCTCCTAGAGAGATCCCGAAAGACAAGCTTCCTCATTCGGTTTCCGGAATTGATGGACTGTTTTACGAAGAAAGCATGCGCCCTCTCTTTGTAGGAGAACGGACAAATGTCATCGGCTCCAGAAAATTCAAGCGACTCATTTCTGAACAAAAGTTTGAAGAAGCTTCAGAAATCGCAAGAGCGCAAATTAAAAACGGTGCCCATGTCGTGGATGTCTGCTTGGCAGATCCCGACCGTGATGAAGCTGAGGATATGGAAAACTTTATAAAAGAAGCGATGAAAAAAGTTAAAGCTCCTTTTGTCATTGATTCAACAGATGAAGCTGTGATTGAGGTAGCCTTGAAATATACGCAAGGAAAAGCAATTATTAATTCTATTAACTTAGAAGACGGTGAAGAACGGTTTGAAGAGGTATTGCCACTAGTCAAAAAATATGGTGGAGCTCTTGTTGTAGGGACGATAGATGAGGAAGGCATGGCCGTCACAGCTGAGAAGAAGCTGGAAATCGCGATTCGCTCGCATGAACTGCTCACAAAAAAATACGGCATTCCGTCCACTGACATTATTTTTGATCCGCTCGTCTTCCCGGTCGGAACTGGAGATGAGCAGTACATCGGCTCTGCGAGTGAAACCGTCAATGGCATTCGTTTAATTAAAGAAAAGCTTCCCGATTGCTTGACTATTCTTGGCGTCAGCAACGTCTCATTCGGTCTTCCGCCAGTAGGAAGAGAAATCTTAAACGCGGTTTATTTGTACCACTGTACGCAAGCGGGACTTGACTATGCCATTGTTAATACCGAAAAGCTTGAACGATTTGCCTCCATACCAAAAGAAGAGGTTGAAATGGCGGAAAAGCTATTGTTCCAGACGGATGACAAAACCCTTGCCACTTTCACAGAGTTTTATCGAGGCAAAAAGAAGGCTGACAAAAAGCCAAAGCAGTCACTATCTCTTGAGGATCGTTTGGCCGAATACGTCATTGAAGGGACAAAAGAAGGGCTGATCCCGGATTTGGAGGAGGCGTTAACAAAATACAGCACTCCTCTTGAAATTATCAATGGACCTTTGATGACCGGCATGGCAGAGGTTGGGCGTCTCTTTAACAATAATGAATTGATCGTCGCCGAGGTTCTGCAATCAGCTGAAGTGATGAAAGCGTCTGTCTCTTTTTTGGAAAACTACATGGAGAAAAAAGACGAGAGCGGAAAGGGCAAGATTATTCTTGCGACCGTCAAAGGCGATGTTCATGACATTGGCAAAAACCTAGTAGATATCATCCTAAGCAATAACGGCTATAAGGTTGTAGATCTTGGCATTAAGGTGACTCCGCAAGATTTAATCGCAGCTGTCCGCAAAGAAAATCCCGATATCATCGGGCTATCCGGGCTGCTTGTCAAATCCGCCCAGCAAATGGTCATTACGGCACAGGATCTCCATGAGGCTGATATTTCTCTGCCGATTATGGTAGGAGGTGCAGCCTTATCAAGGAAATTTACGAAAATGAAAATCTCTCCTGCTTATACTGGACCAGTTCTTTATGCAAAGGATGCGATGGACGGACTGGCCTTGGCCAATGATCTCCGAACAGACTTAGACCGATTTATCGAGGAGAAACGCCAGCAGGAAACGCCGGCAGAAACCGTTCAAGAGAAAAAACAATCAGAAACAGCAGTGAAGCTTCTTGAGAAGAGAGCCGTTATATCTGAAGCTCCTGTCTTTGTTCCGGAAGATTGCAAACGGCATTATTTAAAAAACATCGACCTTGCCAGTATCGTTCCGTATGTCAATGAACAAATGCTGATCGGCCATCACTTAGGATTAAAAGGAAAAGTGAAGAGGCTTTTGGCTGAGAGAGATCCAAAAGCGATGCAGCTAAAAGAAATCATTGATGAGCTTCTGCAGGAGGGGAAAGAGAAAAAATGGTTTGATCCTGAAGTTGTCTATCAATTCTTTCCAGCATATAGTGAAGGGAATGATCTTCATATCCTCGACCCTGGGAATCAACAGGATATTCTTGAAACGTTCCATTTCCCGAGACAAGAGAAGCTTCCGTTCCGTTGCATTTCCGATTATGTGCATACAAAGGATAAGATTGACTACGTGTCATTTTTCACGGTAACAGCCGGACGCCATATTAGAGAAATTGCTAATCAGTTTAAAACACAGGGAGACTATTTAAAAAGCCATGTCGTTCAAGCGCTCGCTCTAGAGCTTGCAGAAGGCTTGGCGGAGCGGACGCATCAAATCATCCGTGACCGCTGGGGCTTCCCTGATTCTCCGGATTTCACAATGGAAGAAAGATTCCAGGCGAAATATCAGGGACAACGGTATTCCTTCGGGTACCCTGCCTGTCCGGATCTTGAAGATCAGGCGAAGCTCTTCCGCCTCATTCAGCCGGAAGGAATCGGCGTTCAATTAACAGAAGGGTTTATGATGGAACCTGAGGCCTCTGTGTCGGCAATAGTAGTTTCTCACCCCGAAGCGCGTTACTTCAATGTACATTAAATACCAAAAGCTGCCCATCAAGTGATGCGACAGCTTTTTTCTATATTACGATTATATGCGTTCAATACGCGCGGCAGCAAATTGATTCCAACGAGCGGAAATCGCCTGTAACGCATTGTCTTTATCCTGATAAGCACCAATTTGAGTTCCATCAATGATCACGCGGTATATGTTACTGCTAGCTTTTTTTTTCAGACTAAAGCTTTTTGCCAATCCGTTTACGTGCCCTCTTGCGACTCGTGTAATCCATGCCGGGTCTTTCATTTTATTCGCATCCGATTCGTCCGAAATAAATCCGTTTTCGGTTAAAATCGCTGGCATTGTTGTTTCACGAAGTACATGGAAATCTGCTTTTTTCCGTCCGCGATCTCTTAGTTCATTTTGCTTCAACACTTCTTCATGAATGATTCGTTGATAGCCAGCTGTAGCAGATTGATCGGAAAGACTAGTGTGAATATAATCTTCATATCCTTCTGCAGATCCATTAAAAGAATTTACGTGGATAGATAAATAAAAATCCGCTCCCCACAGATTGGCTGAATTGGTTCTTGCTGTCAAAGAAACCGTCTGATCGCCTGTCCGACTTAAGCGTATATCTACCCCTTCATATTCAATTCGCAATATCTCAGCAATCTTTTGCGCTATTGAAAGATTCACATGTTTCTCAAGCAAGCCATTTCCAGAAGCTCCACTATCTGTACCTCCGTGGCCAGGGTCAATAAATAGCTTCACTAGATATGCCTCCTCTTACTTGATTTAGATGGTTGTCCTATTTAACTATGACTTAATCTTTTACCATCACTACTAATCTATGAATTTGATCAGATTTTGTTCTGGCATTCCCCTAGTGTATTTAAGCATTTTTTAAGTCTTTTGACCGTTTTTTAATGACAAGGTGTAAAGACATGTGTAAACTTAATTAGCGTAAGATGATGAAGAAACAGAGGTGGCTTATTTGAAGAACAAACAAATTTCAGAGAGGAAGCTTCTCGGCATTGCCGGAATGGGCTGGATGTTTGACGCAATAGACGTTGGCATCCTGTCGTTTATCATAGCAGCATTGCACAGTGAGTGGAATTTAAACCCTCAGGAGATGAGCTGGATCGGCAGTATCAATTCAATAGGAATGGCCGTAGGCGCTTTCGTTTTCGGTATCCTTGCTGATCGGATCGGAAGGAAACACGTCTTTATTATAACTCTTTTATTTTTCTCGATTGGCAGTGGATTGTCTGCACTAACGACGACTCTTAGCGCATTTTTAATTTTGCGCTTCTTTATCGGAATGGGCCTTGGCGGAGAGCTCCCAGTGGCTTCGACGCTCGTATCGGAGTCAGTGGCACCTGAAAAACGAGGCAGAATTGTCGTTTTGCTTGAAAGCTTTTGGGCAGTTGGCTGGCTTATTGCCGCCTTGATTTCGTATTTTGTGATCCCTTCGTTTGGATGGCAAACAGCTCTTATTTTAACGGCCATTCCTGCACTTTACGCCATATATTTACGAATCGGCCTGCCGGATTCACCGAAGTACGAAACACTTGATGTGAAAAAGAAAAACGGTTGGATGAAAAATATTTCATTACTATGGTCAAAACAATATAAGCGCTCAACAACCATGCTATGGATCGTCTGGTTCTGCGTCGTCTTTTCCTATTACGGAATATTCCTATGGCTGCCAAGTGTCATGGTTATGAAAGGCTTCAGCATGATTCAAAGCTTTGAATATGTCCTTATCATGACGCTTGCCCAGCTCCCAGGTTATTTTTCTGCAGCGTGGCTCATTGAGAAAGCTGGAAGGAAAGCCGTTCTCATGATCTATCTAATAGGAACGGCCATCAGCGCATTTTTCTTCGGAAATGCCGAGTCTCTTCCAATGCTTCTTACATTCGGGATGCTTCTTTCCTTTTTTAACCTCGGTGCCTGGGGAGTTTTATACGCCTATACACCAGAGCAATACCCGACAGCCGTCAGAGGCTCCGGTGCAGGGCTGGCAGCATCCATCGGCCGTGTCGGCGGCATCCTCGGTCCGCTGTTAGTCGGATATATGGTCACACAAGGAACATCGATCGCGATTATTTTCACTATTTTCTGCGGGTCAGTCTTTCTCGCCGTGTTAGCGGTCTTCTTTTTAGGAACGGAAACAAAGCAAAAAGAAATTTTTTAAACCCTTTGCCAAGCAGGAAAACTGATTTTCCGCTTGGCATTTTTTATCCTTTTGTTCCACCAGCGGTTAAACCGGAAATGAGATACCTTTGCAAAAACAGAAAAACCAAGGCAATCGGGATGGCAATTAGGATACTGCCGGCTGCGAATCTAGTGAAATTATTAGCAAATTGATTATTAATAAAGGAGAAAAGACCTATGGCAAGAGTAAAGTTTTCTGGTGATCTAATAATAATTGAAGGCAGCAGAAAATCTGTAAACGGCGCCATAAAATTAAACAAAGCCACAACTGCCAAAATCGGCTTTGCCAGCGGCAGCATGATTTTGAAAAAGACAGCAAAATGCCCTGCACCGTCGATTCTGGCCGCATCATCAAGCTCCCTGCCAATCGTATCAAAATAGCCTTTGACCAGCCATGCATTAAAAGGGATCTGCCCGCCGATATAAATGAGAATGAGCCCCGCCAGTGTATCGAGAAGCCCGAGCATATTCAACAGCACATAAATCGCGACCATTGCCATTAAAGAAGGGAACATTTGCAGCAGTAAAAAGGTATACAATCCATATCTTCTGCCGACAAACTTATACCGAGAAAAAGCATACGCAATCAGAGCAGTCAAAAGAACCGAGATACCTGAATTGATGACGGCGACAATGAAACTGTTTTTGTACCAAAGCAAATAGTCACTTTCTGCAGAAGTAAAAAGCCACTTATAATGGGTAAATGACCAGTTTTCCGGTATCAAGGCGGCAGTATACAGACTGTTTCCTGAATTTAATGACAGCCCTATCGTCCAAACAAGAGGGTATCCAATCAAAATAAACATAATAAAAATAAACAAATACATGAATGTCACTTCGATTTTTGATTTCGTTTTCGCAGACATTACAGAGTCCCCTCCTCTTTAAAGGATCTCGTTCGTCTGAATTGAAAAAATGCGGCTGCAGACACGAAAAGCCCAATCAGTATAGATATGACTGCTGCCATATTGTAGTTATTCGTTTGAAAGGTCAGTTTATAAACCCAGGAGATTAATATATCCGTCCCTCCCGCATTTTGTCCTCTGACAGTTGGTCCTCCTTCATTAAACAAATAGATTATATTAAAATTGTTAAAATTCCCTGCATATTGCATGATCAGCAAAGGAGCAGTCGCATAGAGGAGATGAGGGAGCGTAATCATGCGAAACTTCTGCCATTTGCTTCCGCCATCTACATCAGCAGCCTCATACCAATCCTTTGAAATGCTTTGGAGAACTCCTGTAAACAAAGCAAAAACAAACGGAAAGCCAAGCCAAGTTTGAATGAGAATCAATGCAACTTTCGACCAAAACGGATCTGACAGCCATGGAATCGCTAAGTGAAAATAGGAAAGAAGATCACGATTGATTGTACCAAATTCATCATTGAACATTGCTGCAAAAATTAAGATCGTTACAAAAGCAGGAACTGCCCATGGAAGGATGAGCATCGTCCGAATGGCTCGTTTGAATTTAATCCGGGGATCGTTAACAATTACCGCCAGCAGCAAGCCGATCCCAATTTGCAGAGATGTTGCAAGAAATGTCCAGATGAGTGTCCATGAAAGGACGCTGAAAAAAGTATCCTGCCATATCGGAACTGTAACTAAATCGATAAAATTCGCAAACCCTACCCAATCTAGAAGATTTCTTGGCGGTGAATTGTAAAGATTATAATTTGTAAAAGCGAGTGCTATCATAAATAATAGCGGCAGCACAACGACGAAAATAAGCATGACAAAGCCAGGTGTAATCATCAAATACGGGAAGCTCGAATCCCACATATGCCGCAGTATCTCTTTAAAGCCAGCACTCGGGATTCCTGCTTGTTTCTCTCTCGCATCGAGATACGCATCACGGATATTGTAAATATATAAAACAAGAGCGAAACAAACCAAAATAAGTGAAATAATTCCTTGGATTAACAGAAAAATGGAGTGATCAAGCATCGGGATTTCCCCAAGGGTGATTAGTCCCCAAAACCCGATATTGATAAAATTAGCAAAGACGATCAAAAATACAGCTCCGATCATAAACAGGAATATTCCTTTTACGTATCTTCGATTATACAATTGACCAAGCCCTGCAAATATTGCAGACAAAACCAGCGCTAGCCACGGTCGATGTACTCGTTTTAAAGACGTGCTATGCGCCGGCTTCTCCGTCTTTAGATCTGTCATTACCTTTCTCCCCCCTTTTTAAGGGATAGGGGCAAGATAGATGCCCCTATCCCAATAGGATGTTACTTCCCGCCTCCACTCGCTTCAATGTTGTTCTTGATTTCCTGAACAGATTCTTCAAGCACGCCGGTGTCTTCCCCTTTGGAGAGCAGTTCAAGCGCTTTATTAAATGGCTCCCATACCTGCTGAATTTCAGGAATGTTCGGCATTGGTTCCCCGTTCTCAACCTGTTTGGCAAATGCACTTATCAGAGGATCCGTTGTAATTTTTTCATTTTCCAAGGCTAAGCGGTTTGCCGGCATTTCGCCAGCTTTTTCGTAATAAAGAAGAGAGTTTTCTTCATTTGAAATAAATTTCATTAAATCAGTAGCCCATTCGCTATTTTTAGAATAAGAAGAAAGCATCCACGACTTCACACCGACTAATGAGGCTGCAGGACTTCCATTAATATCAGGAAGCGGAGCTGCACCAAGCTTTTCACCCAATGCGGCTTTATATTGCGGCAAAGCCCAAGGACCATTTAAAACGACTGCTGCATCCCCTTTCTCGAAAACACCATTTAAAATATCCTGAGTTATCTCCGTAGGCATTTTCTTGTCAGCAAACCATTCCGAAATCATTTGTCCCGTTTGTACAGCACCTTCATTCGCCAAACCGATATCATTTATGTCGTACGTGCCATCGGCTGAACGTTTGAAAATGTATGAATCGTTGTTTGAAAAAAATGGAAAAGCAAAATAAAGATTCGCCGCTTCCATTAAAAAGCCATATTGTTTCTTTTCTGAATTTGTATGTTCTTTCATAATTGCTTGAAGTTCATCCAAGGTTTTTGGAGCTTCGTTTATTTTATCCTTGTTATAAAAAAGCCCGTACGTTTCAACGACCATAGGTAAGCCATAAGTTTGCCCTTCATAGGTGACAGCAGAAACAGCTGTTTCCGAGTATTGCTTTTCTTCTTCTCCCAACTGAACTGGAGCTGCTAATCCTTGAAGCAAAATATCTCCAAGTCTGTCATGAGGCTGAAAGAATAAATCCGGACCTTTGCCGGCAGGTCCGTCCAGTGAAAGCTTTTCAATTTGACTCAGCATATCCGTTTCAATCATTTCGATTTGTATTCCAGTTTTTTTCGTGTATTTTGTGAATATTTCTTTTAATGCCGTTTTCTGATCTTCATTGTTGTTCACCCAAACGACAAGCTTTTCCGGTTTTTCAATCCCTTCCGATGAAGATCTCTCTTTTTGTGCGTTATTCACTTCCTCTGCGCTACGTTGCGGTCCGCAGGCGGCAAGTAATCCGAAGACTAGAAAAACGGCGAAAAGCGTTAAAAGCAATTTCTTCATTTCTTCCCCCTCCATTATCGAAAAAATTAAGACAAACGCCTTATAATTGAAAACGTTTACATTAATATTATAACTTTCCCTCCAACATTATCCATCTATTTTTTAACCCATCCATGAATTGACATGGTTTATCGAAACACTTATTCTAATCATAAACGAAATGCGAGGTGGTCTTTGTAATGTTTAAAGAAGCCGTGTATCACCGTCCACGAGGCAGTTATGCATATGCATACGATGAGAAAACCATTCATATTCGGCTGCGTACGAAGAAAGCGGATGCAAAGAGAGTTCAGTTGATTTTTGGCGATCCGTATGATTTTGACAGCGACCGTAACTGGATGGCAGAAAAGCAGGATATGGAGAAAATCGGAAACGATGAACTGTTTGATTATTGGCTCATTGCCGTGCAGCCTCATCACCGCAGGCTCCGTTACGGATTCGAACTTTTTGGAGAAAGCGACAGCATTGTTTTAACTGAAAAAGGCTTCTATGACTCCGCACCTCTTGACGATGTCGCCTACTATTTTTGTTTTCCCTTTATTCATAAAAATGACCTTTTAAAAGCACCAGATTGGGTAAAAGACACGATTTGGTATCAAATTTTTCCTGAGAGATTCGCCAATGGTGATCCTTCAAATGATCCCGAAGGAACTGTGCCTTGGAATAGCGAAGAGCCAAAGGTTGATAACTTTTTCGGAGGCGATTTCCAAGGAATTATTCATCACCTTGACTATTTACAACAACTTGGAATTAACGGAATTTATTTCAATCCATTTTTCATCGCACCTACAAACCATAAATACGACACGAAAGACTACAAAGAAATCGACCCTCAATTCGGCGACAAAGAAACATTGAAAAAACTCGTCAACGAATGCCATAATCGCGGAATCAAAGTTATGCTAGACGCCGTTTTTAATCATAGCGGCTATGAGTTCCCTCCATTTCAGGATGTGCTTAAACATGGTGAACAGTCAAAATATAAGGACTGGTTCCACCTTCACGAGTTTCCTTTGCAAACAGAGCCTATCCCTAATTACGATACATTTGCCTACGAGCACACGATGCCAAAACTCAATACGTCTCATCCTGAGGTGAAAAAGTATTTTCTGGAGGTCGGTACATACTGGGTGAAAGAGTTTGATATTGACGGCTGGAGACTTGATGTCGCTAATGAAGTCGATCATCATTTTTGGAAGGAATTCCGCCACGCTGTAAAAAGCATCAAAGACGATGTATATATCCTCGGTGAAATTTGGCATGATTCTTTGCCATGGCTGGAAGGCGACCAATTTGATGCCGTGATGAATTATCCTTTTACAATCGGTGCTAATGATTTCTTTTTAAAGGATAAAACCAGTGCCAGCCAATTTAAAAATACGATGCAAACAGTGCTGAATATGTATCCCCAGCAAGTAAATGAAGTCTCCTTCAATTTACTGGGCAGCCATGACACGCCTAGAATATTAACGATTGCCGGCGGGAACAAGGAAAAAGTAAAACAGGTTTTGGCCTTTCAGCTCAGCTTTCCTGGCTCGCCATGCATCTATTATGGTGATGAAATCGGGATGGCAGGAGAAAATGACCCTGGCTGCAGAGCATGTATGATTTGGGACGAGAACCAGCAAGACCAAGATATGCTGAATCACGTAAAAAAGCTGATATCCCTTCGCCGCTCCTTGCCGCTTATGCGAAATGAGGGAAGCTTCCGGATTTTAAACACGAATCCAGATGACCAATCACTTATATATACGAGGGAAGACGATGATCAAAAGCTCATTTGCATGATGTCTAACAAGGACAGTGAAAGTAAAGTAAATCTCCCGGCTGAACTAGGACTTGCCGGAAAAAAGGTAGCGGACATCTGGACAAACGAAGAAATCAGTTTTGAAGATGACGAGACGGAGATTACCCTCCCCGCTTATGGATTTAAGTTTTTGCTCCTTACAAAATAGCTGCCAGCCTGGCAGCTGTTTTGTTTTATAAGGGTTCTCTTAAGATGTGATTTGATTATTTCTTTGATATATAATGCCCTGTTCGTCACATTTTCCGGCGATCTTTCCTTCATTTGGGCGGTCATCACAATTGAACCATAAAACATCCCATTCATCTGCTGCCTCCCAGTTCCTCCATGATCTCTGCTAAAACCTTAATTCCTTTTTCTAAATCCTGCATTGAAGAGTATGCATAGGAAAATCTGATGCAGCTGGATGCTGCCGGATCGTAAATATTTCCTGGATTAATAAGAACATTTCGTTTCAATGCTTTTTCGAATAATTCATGTACTCGTATTTCCTTCGGGAAGGTGATCCATATGTAAAATCCTCCAGCTGGAATCGTCCAATGGGCGCTCCCGCCAAAATAAGTTTGTAACAGTTGCAGCGCCTTTTCTCTTCGTCGTTTCAGAGCGCTTCGTATCACCTTTAAATGTTCGTCATAGTAGCCTTCGGACAGCCATTCGGCGGCAATCGATTGCGATAAAGCGCTCGTTCCATAATCCGTCTGCATTTTTATGTCTGCCAGCCTTTCTATGACAGGCTCAGGACCAATAATCCATCCGACACGAAGGCCGGGACTGGCTGTTTTCGATAAGCTGCCGACGTACAAAATATTTCCTTCCTTGTCCTTTGATTTCAGCGGAGGCGGAGGAGGATCGTCGAGCCAAAGATCCCTGTACACGTCGTCTTCAATCATAGGAAGCTGTTCCTCCCGGCAAAGCTTCTGGAGCTCCTTTCTTCTGGCTTCTGACATGGTAATCCCGGTTGGATTGTGAAAAGAAGGAATCGTATACAAAAGATCTGTAGAGAGCTGCTGCTTGTATTGGCGCAAGAGACTTGTTTTTACCCCATCCTTATCCATCGGAACCCCAATTACTTGTGTGCCTCCAGACTGGAAAAACTTGATTGAATGAAGATAGCTCGGGCTTTCCGCTAATACGATCGAACCTTTTTTTAGCAGGCCAAAGGAAACGAGCTGCAACGCTTGTAACGCTCCTGACACAATGAGTATGTTGGACGGTGAAGCCTGAATGTCATATCTTTCAAGGTGCTTGCTGACAGTCTGCCTTAGAATGATGTTGCCTTTTGGTTCTTCATAGCCAAGTGCTACTTTAGAAAAGGACATTTTCTTTATTACACTTTCCATTTTGCTTACTGGCAGCAGGTCTTTAGAAAGCTCACCTGTTCCAAGCCGGATGATTTCTTCGTTGAATTCCTCTCTGTTTATTTTTTGAATGATAGAAAAATTGGGGTGGTAGCTTCCTTTTTTGACGTAAGAATTCCAATCCAAAGATGCATACGCTGACAGCAGGCTCCACGTATTGTTGCATACCTTCGTACCGCCTCCAGTTTTCCCTTCCACCAAACCTTGGGCGTAAAGTTCACCCATTGCTTCCACCACTGTACTTCGATTGACTTGGAACCGTGCGGCTAGAGCTCTCTGGGAAGGGAGCTTTGTTCCAACAGTCCATTCCCCATGAATGATTTTGCGCTTTATAAAATCTTCTATTTGTTTATGAAGCGGGATGCCAGAATACCTATCTATTTTCCATTCCTGATCCGTCATATGTGCCCCTCTTAGCTTTTTTCTTTAGCTTATCATTTGGTTGGGTTAAAAACCATCCAAATGGTTGGAGACTTCGGGTAGTCTCTGCACTTATACTGGTGGAGAAAGAGGTGTATTACATTGAATGGAATGCTTCATGGATTTATTTTAGCTTTTGGCTTGATTCTGCCATTAGGAGCTCAAAACGTTTTTATTTTTCAGCAGGGGGCTTACCATAAAAGCTTGGCAAGAGCATTTCCTGCAATTCTCACGGCTTCGATTTGTGATACCGTTTTAATCGTATTAGCTATAATGGGCATTTCTGTTCTGGTTTTTGGAAATCCCGTCGTTGAAAACATTTTAATCGGCGCAGGCGTTCTATTCTTGTTTTATATGGGATGGACGACTTGGAACAGTGAGATTACTCAAGCAGATGACGGTTCCGAAAGCTTCTCTTTGAAAAAACAAGTGAGTTTTGCTGCGTCCGTATCTCTTCTTAACCCGCATGCCATTTTGGATACGATCGGTGTGATCGGCACAAGCTCTCTTCAATATTCAGGAATGGAAAAGCTGCTTTTTGCCTTCACGTGTATTCTCGTATCCTGGATATGGTTTTTCTCACTGGCTTTCTGCGGCTTTGTATTGCAAAAAAAGAATCCGTCCGGGAGATGGATGCTCATTTTAAATAAAGGATCGGCGTGTCTTATCTGGGGAATCGCTGCGTACATGGCCGTAAGCCTTTTTACATAAGAAACAGCTGCTGATCTGCAGCCTAGACAATTCGCTTTGCATACTGGTAGAATGATGAAAAATAGATAGAGGTAGACGGTATTGAAAAAAAGATTAGGCTGCCTTCACGCCCATTATTCCAATATTGAATATATAGAAAATGCACTTTCTTCATTTGACATCGAAATCTTGCATTTTGTAGACCCGGCATTAATCTATCGTGTGACATCAGATCATAACTTCCTGGCATCAGATGCTCAAAATAAGGTAATTGAACAAATTGAATGGATTGCGCAATCCAAAGTCGATGCAATACTTATTACTTGCACAAATTATATTGCTTTTTTGGAAGAATGCCGGCTCTCACTTTCCATTCCAATTATTAAGATTGATGAACCTTTCTTTCATGACATTTGCAATATACAACAGCCACAAACTATCCTTTTTACAAATCCTGCAACTGTTGAGGGTACTTTAAATCGTCTTCATCTTTTTGCTGATACATTCAAAAAATCATTAGATTTAGAAGTTATTGTTATTGAAAATACCTTTGATTTGATTATGAATGGTCAAAGAGAAACGTACAATCAAGAAGTAACTAATTTTTTAAAACAAATGTTAAAAGATGAAAAGAAGGTTATTTCCGTTGCACAGCTATCTATGGTTAATGCTGCTGGGAAAGTAGAGGACGAAACATCTAGGACAATTATTAATCCCTTAAACTCACTCGTATTATCCATTGTTAATCAATTAGAATTAAAGATGAATGTTCAGTCGTAAAGCTTGGATTTAATATGGTCCCCTTCAGGAAGAAGGGGATTTTTACTTTATCATATTTCCGCTAGAATCGATTGTTTCTCTTCTGAGGTAATCGAATGACGATCATTAAAAACCTGATAATTGTTCATTCTTATTTTATTTAATATCGCTTTATAAAAGTACGCTGCCGCTTTCACCGAATTCCTCGAATACAAGGGGTATTCATTGATTGAATCAAAAGCTTCTTCGTAATACGCTTCCGCTTCAAATGCGAGATATTCCCACACCGAAATAAACTCCTGATTCACATCTCTTTTTCCGATAAGCTCGTCTGAATAACCAAACTGAGCCATCGCTTCCTGTGGCAAATAAACCCGGTTTCGCACTTCGTAATCCTCGCCGATGTCCCGTAATATATTGGTCAGCTGCATCGCAAGCCCTAATGAAACAGCACTATTGTGCAGACTCTTTTTCTTTCGGGGGGCAAGAATCGGCAAAAGCATGACGCCAACGGTACCAGCTACGAGGTAAGAATAATAAAGAACTTCTTCTAACGATTCATACCTGCTTTTTTCTAAATCCATTTTTTGGCCTTGAAGCAACTCATTTATCGGTTCTCCATCCAGTTGAAACTGTTGAAACGATTCATGAAGGGCAACCCACATGTAGTGATTTGAATCAAATTCCCCTTTCAAAAATAAGCTCCATTCTCTTTCAAATTCAATTAGCTCCTCTTTCGGAGACTTTCCTTCATCCACAATATTGTCAATGGTGCGGCAAAGCGTATAAATTGCCCATACTGCGTTTCTTTTTTGTTTAGGCAGCTTACGGAACGCAGTATAAAAACTATTTGAATGTTGTTTGATCACATTTTCGCATTTTTTGTAGGCATCTTCTGCAGTCATCACTATTATCACTTCCTCCAAGATTTTTTTCAGTCTAACACGTATGGAAAGTCCGGGAAACAATAAAAATGTCTAATGTTTCTCTTTCTTCACAATAGCTTTCGCAGTGATTTTGGCCGACTCCAGAATTGTCGGCAATCCGCTTCCCGGGTGTGTTGCTCCTCCGACAAGCCAGCAGTTTTCCAGCTCTTCAAATTGATTGTGAGGCCTCATCACCATCAACTGAGAAAGCATATGGCTAAGAGAGTATATCGCCCCTTTATATATGGACATGTCTTCTTCCCACTGTTTCGGCGTTATCGTCTTTTCAATGACCACATGCTTACGAAGATCATTAAAGCTTGTCCGTTTTTCAATCGTATCGAACACGAGCTCACGGAACCGCTCCTCGTGTTTATCCCAATCGATTCCGCTCTTGCTGTTCGGAACGGGTACGTGAATGTAAAGCGCAGAACCCCCTTTTGGAGCGAGTGTAGAATCCGTGACACTGGCGTTTTGAATATAGATAGAAGGATCATCAGGAAGCTCAAACGATTTCGTCAATTGCTCCGAATTCCGCTTATAATCATTGGCAAAAACAATTGTGTGGTGAGACAGGGGATAGCATTTATCCAATCCTAAGTACATCGTATACGCCGAACACGAATACGATTTGTTTTCAAGCCTTCTCTTTGAATATTTTTTTAAGACGCCTTCATCCACCATCGTTGTCATCGTATGGGCAAAATCACTATTTACTATTACCTCATCCGCTTCAATCCTTTCTCCGGAAAAAAGCTCTACTCCTTTTACTATTTTGCCATCGAGCACTAGCTTTCGTACTCCTTTTTCCAAATAAATGATCGCACCGAGCTCAGCAGCTGCTTTTGCCATAGCTTTGCTTAGTTGGTTAATCCCACCTTCCGGATGAAAAACACCGTATTCATGTTCTATGTATGGAAGGATTGAAAATAAGCCCGGTGATTCCCATGATGACATTCCAAGGTAGTTTGATTGAAAGGTAAATGCCTGCTTGATACGTTCATCCTTAAAATAAGAGGAGACATCGTTGTACAAGCTTTTCGTAAGAGACAGCCAAGGCAGAGCACGCACGACCCTCCAGCTTGCATAATGATAAAACTTGTCCATTTTGCTCTGCAAAATCGGAACAAGTACATTCATTTTTCTTTTCGTTTTTTTCATAAAACGAAGGTACCCATCCCCGTCTCCAGGTGCTATTTGATCAATCCGTCTTTTCATTTCTTCTATATCTTGTGTCACCTTTAAGCTTGTCTCATCAAAAATAAGCTCGTAAAGCTCTGTCAGCTCGATCATCCTTATATAGTCATGAAGATTTTTCCCCGCGTAGGCAAACACGTCTTCGGCAATATAAGCCATATTGAGAAAGGTCGGTCCTTTGTCAAACATAAAATCGCCGAGTTTCAGACGTGAATTGCTGCCGCCAATCGTCTTTTTCTTTTCAAATACTTCGACATGAAATCCTCTACTCGCGAGCATCATAGCTGCGGCGAGTCCGCCTGGGCCAGCTCCGATAATCAGTATTTTTTTCGCCATATTGTCCTCCTTTCACTTTAAGGGAATAGCCAGGCTGCAAAAAACCTGGCTCATTGCCCCTACTCTTCGATATCAATTCTGTACTCTTCAAACCACGTGTGAATTTGAGCAAGGTGAGCCAAAAGCTGAGGTCCCATCATTAACTGGCCGAACCAAGGGACTTTAAAAGAAGAGCCTTTTGTATCCAGCAATTCATTCACCTTTTTTATATCCAATAAACTGTGGAGGACGGAGTCTTTATTTTTCAGTAAAGAAGAAAGCCACTTCGAAACAGCTTCTGTATAATATGGATGGTGCGTTTTCGGATATGGGCTTTTTTTCCGATACAAGACTTCTTCCGGCAAGATACCTTCCAGTGCTTTTCGCAAAATCCCTTTTTCTCTGTTTCCATGCATTTTTATTTCCCATGGAATATTCCAGACATACTCTACAAGGCGATGATCTGCAAACGGCACTCGCACTTCAAGGCTTGCTCCCATGCTCATTCTGTCTTTTCTTTCCAAAAGAGTATTCATAAACCAAAGCATGTTTAAGTAAAATAACTGCCTTCTGCTTTTCTCGATTTCCGTCTCGCCTTCAAGAAGCGGCGTTTCATTCAATGTATCTTCGTATCTTCTTCTCACGTACTCCGGCAGATTTAACTTGCTTTGCCATTTGTCCTGGAGAAGTCCTACACGTTCACTTGTCGATCGCATCCATGGAAACCCTTCCTCTTCTCCAGGCTTATGAAACCAAGGATACCCGCCGAAAATTTCATCAGCACATTCTCCAGATAAACTAACGACAAAGTCTTTTTTTATTTCACGGCAAAACCAAAGCAAGGATGAATCAACATCCGCCATACCCGGCAAGTCCCTTACAATGACCGATTCTTTCAAATGATGAACGAGCTCATCCTGAGAAATGATACAGCTGTGGTGCTGAGTCCCAAACGTACTCGTCATTTTCTCAATCCAATAGCCATCCGCATTCGGCTGAAAAGCGGAGGCTTTAAAGTATTGATCATTGCCTTCATAATCGATGGAGAAGGTATGCAGCGGCCCTTTTCCTTCCTTCTCAAATTCCGTTGCAGCAATCGCTGAAATCGCGCTTGAATCAAGTCCTCCGGATAGGAACGTACAAACAGGCACATCTGAAACAAGCTGTCTCTTCACCGCATCTTTAAACAGATCTCTAACGGTTGAAACAGTTTCTTCAAGAGTGTCCTGATGCTTTTCGCTTTTGACATTCCAGTATCTCCAAACCTTCAATCCATTTCGGGAAAACGTCATTGCATGGGCGGATCTTAGCTCTTTTAAGCCTTTAAATACGGCCGATCCCGGCGTTCTGGACGGTCCAAGGGCAAAGATTTCAGAAAGCCCTTCCCGATCTACCTTAGCTTTTACATCCGGATGCGCCAATATAGCTTTTATTTCTGATCCAAATAAAAAAGACGATCCTGACTCTGTATAAAAAAACGGTTTGACTCCGAGACGGTCTCTTGCAGCAAATAAACTTTCCCTGCTCTCATCCCATATCGCAAATGAAAAAATTCCGTTCAAGTGCTGCAAGCATTCTTCCTTCCATTCAATATACGCATGGAGCAGAACCTCTGTATCCGATGTTCTTTTAAACTCATGGCCCCGCTGAATCAATTCCTTGCGTAGATCTTCGGTGTTGTATAGTTCTCCGTTGTAAATAATTGTATACTCCTCTTGTTTATGGACGCTTCTCATCGGCTGCCGTCCGCCGATTAAATCGACTACGGCCAACCGTTTATGGCCAAATAGAACATGGGGTCTTCCCCATACATTTGATTCATCCGGTCCTCGTAACAACAACGTGTCTGCCATATCCTCAATAATCGAGGTTTCATGGGAAATTTCTTTTTTGAAATCAACCCATCCAGTGATTCCACACATCAGCTTCAGCTCCAATCTTAGGTTGTATCCTTTAATACCGTATGATCCTTGCACTTTCAATAGTTTATGCTACCGCAAAGAATAGTTGAATTGTCCAAATGGAGTTGTATGGGACGAGCTTGTTTTGGAAACACAATAAAATAGAAGAAGATGTAAGGAGAAAAAACATGTTGACAGAAGAGCGAAAAAAAAGAATATCTCTTGAAGCGGGAAGCTGTGCAATCGGCTATATTATGATTGAAGACGGCCATTGTCTCATTGAAGACGAAACCGGAGATCTTTTCTTGCCTGAAAGTATAAATGGCCTTATTTGGATGAATACCGGAGCAGCATGGGCGGAGGGCACACTTTGTGGAAGTAAGCATGAATTTCAAATGAAGGATAAAATCATTAAGCTTAAAGGCGGAGAAGAAATAAGCTACCCTTTGAACCTTTTTAAGCCGCTGGAGGAACTGTTGGAGCAGCTGAATGACCGGCAATTTGAATTGCTGTTACGGGAGCTAAACCGGCTCGGCTTTTCACTCTTTGATTGCGTGTACAGTTTTCACCCTCTTTCTTATTCATCTTTAAAGAAGGAATCAGACTTTTCCGGGGCTGGTTTTTTTCAATTTGCAAATGACATCAGCCACTGTTCCTTACAGCATCATTTTAAAAGAGGCGAATTCACAAGTGACCGATTTGAATTTACCCTTTCATCAGGAGAACGCAGCCTGCTCATGGAAGCAGAGCAAAAATGAAAGCTGCCAGTACAGACAGCTTTCATTACAGATTAAAACAATTTGAACCCAAGCTGAAGGCGCAGGCCGAGAGCAATCGTGACTACAATCGCGATAATAAAAGCAATCCACATCCCAGTTGTTGATTTTTGTTTCTTACGGCGAATCAACAGCATTTCCATGAACCCAATTGAGATAATACCAAGAATCGCTTTTGAGATGTATTCGCCATTCCAAAGCTGTAAGCGAAACAGCAAGTCTGCACCAGTGGCAATAATTAATAGATAAATAAGCCTTAAAATCATATGGACAATTTTCGCTCCGCTTTTGCTGCCAGATGAATACATGGCATAGGTGACGAACACGAAAATCAAGCCGATGACCCATGTCGTAATATGTAAGTGTGTGCTCAAGTTCATTTAGCCCCTTTCATCAAATCACAATCAATTCAATCGTACCATGAAAGCGCTCAGATATAAATTTAAAAATATGAATATATAATCGGGATTCCACCCGTCAAAGAGGTATTTAATAGAATATTGCTCCGGTATTTTCTAAGGTCGTCCCTTTCTTTTAATCAATTCAAATTTTTTTTGGTTCAATTTTGCTTCCACCTGTTGTTCCTGAGTTTTTCGCATAAAAAATTCCATAAGCTTAATTGCGACAAGCCCATGGAACATACAAGAACGTGGTCATTTACAATGTATTTATGGGCTGCGCTATTTTATCATTACAATTCATAGCGCAGCCCTTATTTTTATGTTTTATTTGTAATAGCAACTATTTTTCCGTTATTTTACTTGATTAGAAAGCGTTCCAATTCCTTCGATTGTAATTTCTACTTGATCTCCAGACTTTAAATATTTTGGCGGATTAAATCCTTTTCCGACGCCTGCCGGAGTACCGGTTGCAATAATATCACCCGGTTCTAGTGTCATCCCCCGTGATAGCGTTTCTATTAATTCAGGGATTGAAAAAATTAAATCTTTCGTATTTCCCGACTGTCTTAATTCTCCATTCACTTTCGTTTCAATATGTAAATGTTCCGGATCTGCAATTTGAGATTTATGAACGATATAAGGCCCGATCGGACAAGAAGCATCCAAGCTTTTTCCAAGAAAAAACTGCTTATGCCGGCTTTGAAGATCCCTGGCAGTCACATCATTTATAATTGTGTAACCAAATACATGATCCATCGCGTCTGCTTTTGAAATACTCCGGCCTTGTTTGCCAATCACGACAGCAAGCTCGCCCTCATAGTCAAGCTCCGATGTTACGTCTTGATGGGCAAGTATGTTATCTCCATCGCCTATTACTGTTGTAGGTGCTTTCGTAAATACCATTACATGTTCCGGGATGTCTGCTTCGCTGCCCAATTCTAATGCGTGGTCTCGATAGTTCTTGCCAATACAAAAAATATTTTTCAGAGGCCTTTGAATCGGAGCAAGCAGTCTTACCTCGGAAAGGCTGTAAATAAACGAACCAGATTCATCGTTTGGTTTCTTTGCCCACTCTGTAAGCTGCTGAACGTGGTTTACAAATCTTTGGCCCTCTTTCATGCAATCAATTAAACTCGAAGGAATAGTTTCCAGCTCAAACAGTTTCCTTTCCGCTTTTTTCAGATCCATTACTAGATTCTCTTCCACTACTAGACCAATAAATATTTTTCCGTGTAGTTCTCCTGTTAGAAATTTCATTACTTCTCCCTCTCAATCGTTAAGAATCCCTAAGCTGCAATGCCCTTACCTGTTATTATTCTCTATGGATAAGCAAAAACCTTTTTTTCGTTAAACAAAATCACAAAACAGAGCAAACAACTATACCAAGAAAACATTTTCAACAGTATTCTCTGAGTGAATTAGATCAAAATTTCAAAATTATTGGTGAAAACAAAAGGGAATTCTTTAAAAATATTGTCGTGTTTTATGTATTTTTGACGAAACTAATGCTTTAGTAATAAAATGCGCTATACTATCTATATATTTAATTTAAAATTGAAAGTTGGCGTCTTAATGAAAATAAATACAATTGAAGAAAAAAGGCTGGATCTTATTCAAACTGCCCGAAAATTTGGTTTAAATTCGAAAGAAACCATTCAGTGTAGTCAAGAGCTGGACAACCTGTTAAGCAAATACCTGCATGAACATCCGGAACATTTCCAAGAAGTATTAAACCGTCCAATACGTTAATTTTCTCCATATCCATTCAATTGGCCCATAACGGAATTTTCTCAGCCAAATATGGCACCCCAACATTTGAAGTATATAAAAGAAAACAACAATAAGGACGAGCTGCACCGATGAAAGCGAGCCGTATAAACCATATCCGTACCCGTAAAAAAGGATGGAGCAAAATACTGTCTGCGACAAATAGCATGTGATGGACATTTTCCCTACAGGTATAAATAGCTTCCATCCTTTTGCAGGTGCTTCTTTTCCGTGAAGTAATAGCAATGCAGCACTTATATAGAAAAGCGTAAAAATTGGCGCACCAATAAAGTTTTGAAGCATTACCCATGATATATGCGTTCCTGCTGCCACGGGAAGCAGTTTAATCGGCAAGCCGATGACGAAGGCACAAATCATGACCACTTTTATCTCCTTTTTTATACCTGCGCTCCAATTCTTTTTGAACCATCCTCTTTTATATGCATATATCCCCAACAGCATAAAAGGCAGAATAAGAAATAAAAAGAAGAATATCCCCAAAGCGTTTGCAGTAAACCATTCGGAAATTCGCAAAGCCATTACTTCCCAAAAGCTACCGTCTTGATAGATTCTTATAGTATCTTGAATGCTGGTTGGATCTGCATACTGCAGCTCTTCAGCTGGGACAAGAAGCGCCAACAGCCCGAGTAGAGCGGTAAAGCATACAGGCACATAAAGAGCCGCTCCCCAGATGAGCAATGTCAATGGCTTTTTGTTGATAAACAAAAGCAAAAGAAATCCTATTACTGAATAGGTAAGTAAAATATCGCCATGCCAAACAAAAAGAATATGTATGATTCCGAAGAACAGCAAAGCGAAAAGCCTTCTAGTAAAATATGCGTGAAAAGAAAATCCTTTTTGGACAGATCTCTCATAAATTATGTATGCACCCGCTCCGAACAAAAAAGAAAATAACGGATAAAAACTGCCCTGGGCAAAGACAGTAACGAACGCTTCCAGCCAATAATTCAGTGTATCAGTACTTGAAATAATTGTTCCTGTGGAACTGATCGGTTCTTTGAAATCAAAAATATTTACCAAAAATATCCCTAATATGCTGATTCCTCTCAAAATATCAAGAGAAACAATCCTCTCTCCTGCATGCACAGGCTGAATCTCATTATTCATTCATCATCCTCCATAATTCATAATCACAATTGATCAACCACCACATACCTTATCTTATATAGCCCAAATTGTATAATCAAGTACGCAATTAAGATTTTTCGCAAAAAGGATGTTGCCTTATGCCTGCGATCGTGGGTGCTTTTAAAGTCAATGTTGTTGGTACGAGCAGCGTCGTGCATGTTGGTGATTGCATAACGATTTCGCCCTACAGTGAAGTAAAGACCTTTTCCGGTGCGGGGAGCTTTAATACGGGAGATGGATTAAATATTTACAATCAAAATAACGTGACAAATTCATATGATAATGACTTTATTGATCAACCAACTGTAGGAAATTTTTAAGAGGTGACTCAAAATGAATTTTTATATTAATCAGTCGATCCACATCAATTATTTAAGGGTTGAATCGGTGAGCAATTCTTCGGTATTGCAAATTGGCAGTGCAGGTTCCATTAAATCTTTATCCAATTTGTACAATACAGGCAGCTATACAGAGCCTGCACCAGAGGTACCGTCACCAGGAACCGGACCTACATCAGAAGGCCCGTCACCGGGAGCCGGTCCTGAATCCTTCGTCCCTTTACAGTCACCTGTTTTCTAATTGTTTTATTCAAAGTAACCATGTAAGGGGTGCAAAGACTGATGCAACAATATCCTCCAAATGTAAATACACCGCATCAACAAAATATGCAATCCTACTATCAACATCAAGCATCAAAAATAGAAGAGCTTGAAAAAAAACTTGCTGATCTGCAGAAGCAAATTGATGCCTTGCAAGATCGTCCAAACACAAAGATTGATAAAATTGAATATAAATTTGACCAATTAAAAATCGAAAAGCTTGAAGGCACGCTAAATATCGGTTTAAACCCGCTTGATCCGAATCAAGTTGACAATTTTGAGGTGAGCCAGAATCAACCTGGTTCTCCTCAGGGGCCGCTTTATCAGCAAGGAATGCCGCCGCAGCAAGACATGCAATTGCCTGTTTTTCAAAGATCGAGACAGCTGGTGGAAATGTTTTTGATCGAGGAGGCACCTTTACTAATCGAACAGCTGGAACAACGATTTAATCAGCGGCTTGATGACGCAAACCGCCTTCACATAGTTAATGACATCAGAAAACAAATGGACAGCAGAATCCGTTACTATTTAGCCCATTTAAAGCCTTCTGACAATGCTTCTCCTGAGCAGCATGCCGATCAGATTGCATCACATGTGAAGCGGGATGTCTCCAATGCCATTGAACATTTTCTAAGGCACATACCAGACGAAATGAAAGGAGCTGATCACGAATGATTTTTACCGTTGTCAATCGTGAGCTGTGTGTTGGTGACATTACTGTGAGAGGGGTAGCTTCTTCTTCCGTTTTTTTAATCGGAGATACAGAGCAGATTTATTTATCCTCCATCTTTGATACACCGCCGGAATCTCTAATTATTGGGCCTCTTGTCCCGCTGGCACCGGAATAATGATTAATCGAACATCTAAGATCGATCTATTCAAAATCAATTCGGTTGGACTCTGCAGCCTTGTTCAAATCGGCGATTCCAATGAAATTCTGCCAAAAATAAAAGTATTAGCAGTTCAGAGGCAAATCTCTACTTTCTTTGGTAACGAAGGTTCACTTAAACGGGAGGACTTTCAAACGTTTCATCAGCCATTCCCTTATCTGCTACCTGAAACGTCTGTCCACACGGCTTTTTTTCACGAGAAACCGCTGATTCATGTTCATTCGATCAAGATTCAAGCAGTTTCTTCTTCTTCAATTTTTCAAATTGGTTCTACTCCTTTAATTGACGCAAAATCACGAACGAAGCATATTCGGAAATTACTTTCTAACGAATCACGTGGGTCCACTTAAACGCATATAGTATCTCGAGACTTTCTAAAAGGGTGTCGGATATGCCAGCGATTGTCGGACCAATTAGCATCAATTCAATTTCAGGCGGTGTCGTAAACTTTGGAGACTCCTTTTATCTCTCACCAAAAAGCTCTTCTAAAACCGCGAGTGGTGCCGGAGCAGGAAATACAGGAGATTTCCTGATTGTTAATAATGGCATTAATGCAACAAACTATATTGATCCGGATGTCAACGACCAAAACATGGTAGGAAATGGGTAAAGCAGCTTCTCGTAAAAATGAGAAACTGCTTTTTTCTTTTGATTAATTTATTATGATATTTCTATTACAACCGCAGTTCCTTTGCCGCCAGGTTCGGATGGGTGAACGACAAGCTTTCGATGAAGCCTTTCCCTGAGCTCCTGCACGTGACTGATCACTCCGACAGAGAGATTATCCGATTGAAGTTTTTCCAGGGCGGAGATTACTGTATCCAACAGCTCCTGATCTAACGTTCCAAATCCCTCATCCAAGAAGAAGAATTGTAACGGATACTCTCCTCTCAGCTGAATTTGGGCAGACAATGACAAGGCCAATGCCAGTGAAGTTAAAAATGTTTCACCGCCTGACAAACTCGATACTGGCCGCTTAAAGCCTCCGTTCGCATCATCTCTCATGACAAAGCCGCCTTCTGAATCGACTTCTATCGCATACCTTTGCCTTGTCAGATTGCTAAGACGCGCGGATGCATCCCGGCTGACGCTTTCCAGCTGTTTCTCCGCCAAAAATTCGACAAAGCTGTTGCCTTTAAAGACTGTCTGCAATTTACTGAGTCTGTCAATGTCCACTTGAAGTTTGTTCAGTTGGTTTTCCAAGGTTGAATATCGCTCATGGCGGACCTTCAGCTCGATCAAAATTTTGTGGAAAGCACCACGCTCTTCCATTGCCGAATCATAGGCATCGTCTGCTTCCTTTTTCGCATCCACCGTTTTTTTCCATTCATCTTCAGTTAGGCATCGTCCTTGAAGCAGCCCTTCCACTCTTTTCAGATTTGCATTACATTGCTTTACTTGATCCTCAAAAGCTTCAACTTCTTTTTTCAAAATAGACATATCTTCATGAGAAAGTAAATGCTCATTGATTTCCTGCCAATCAGAAAACGGAGTTCCTGCTGTTTTCTCCTTCCATGCTTCTTCTGCTTTTAGCTTACCTTTCCTTGCGTCCTCAAGAAAGGACTGACTGCTTTTATAATCAGCTTCCGACTGAGTGAGACCGCCGAGAAGCGAGCTTTTTTGTTCAGTCAGTTTTCTTTCTTTTTCAGTGATATGATCCAGTTCCGCAGAGACATTGTCAAGCTGCTGTTGAAGTCCTGTCGCTTGGGAAAAAGCAGATAACTTCTGTTGTTTTTCTGCGATCGACTTTTGTAAATGCTCCAAGGAATAGTGAACATCCCATTTTTCTCGCTCCAGCAATTGAATTCGGTCGGAACGTTGTGTACGTGTCTCTTCCTTTTCCTGAAGAAACGTAACGCTCGTTTCAATCCGCTTGGAAAGCGCTTCAGATGCTTTATCCTTTTCGTCGATGGCCTTTTGCCATTCAGCAGCCTTAGAAACTTCGATTCCCTTAAAACGACCGGAAAACTCGCTGTGCGCTTGATCGATTGAAGCTTTTAGTTCAGATGCTTGATTGCCAATTCGCTCGCTTTCCTTTGCTTCAAATTCGAGTTTTTCTAGAAGCTGCTCCTCCTTTTTAGCCGTTTCTTTATATTTTTTCAGCAAACGAGCCGTTTTATCTTTCGATTCTTGAATATCCTGCTTCAGCTTTCTCCAATCCCACTCCATCTCCTCCAGCTGCTCGAGAGAAGGGGCTCTTTCCATTGCGGCGGCAGCTTCTTGCGCATTGCTTTCCGTGTTTTTTACGAAGGGCGCTTCACGCAGAAGATAGTCAGCTTGCTCCTCCAGCTTGATTTTTGTTGATAAAAATTCATCGGATAAAGGCTTTGCGCTTGAGATCACCTTCTCCAATCCCGCCATTTCTTCTTCAAAAGGATAGTCTGAGGAAGCCGCGTGGTGCTCCAGCCTTTGATCATGATGAATCGAGCCGCAAACGGGACAGGCTTCACCATCTTTCAGCTTTTTTCTCAGCTCATCAGCAAATGCTTCCATTTTGGCTTCCTCACGCCGTTCCGATAATTGACGGAGCTGATGCTGTGCTTCATGAACAGTATGGGTTAGTGTTCTTTCAGAATCACAAGTTATTTCATAAAGCTCAAGCAAGGTGCCAAACGCCTGTTGAATGTTTTCCTCAAGCGACTTCTTGTTTTTTGAAGCCTCATCAGCGAAGCGCTGTGTTTTCTTTATCGCTTCATCTGCTTCAAGTTTGCGTTTTAGCTCTTGGTCATACTGCTCAGTGATTCTGTCCATTTGATAGGCAAACTGACCGGCCTCCTGGCATTGTTTTCGTTCCTCACTTGATACAGCGTATGAAGTCAACTCGTTTTTTAAATCGTTTTGCTTTTTTTGTGCCCGATCGAAAAGTGAGGTTTCTTTTTCTAATTGAGCCTGCATTTCGCTAATCTCTTTATCCTTTTGCTGTCTTGCCGTTTCTAGCGTTTTTTCCTTTTGTTTTTCTTCTGAAAGTGCCTGTTCCACCTGTATGGCATGCACAAGCTTTTCTCTTTTTTGAAGAAGTTCTGGCTCTGTCTTTCGCTTATAGCTAAAAAAAGCCTCCTCTTCCTGCTGAGAACCTGTATATTCTTTTTTTCTTTTTTCATAGATACGTTCAGCTTCTTGCATGCGCTTGCTTGCTTCATCACATTTCTTTTGCGAATCAAGGCTGGCATCAGCGTATGGCTTTAAAGCTTCAGCGGTTTGTGAGAGAGCAAGCTTCTCTTTTTTGCTCTCGATGTTTTTTTGATTTTCATGTAATTTTTTTTGTTCTGCCAAGTAGCTGTCACGATCTTTTTGAAGCACCCAAAGTTCTTGAGTTTTGAGGTGGTGAGCTGCAGCTTCTTCTCGTTCAAGCTTACGTTTAAGAAGATTCTCTTCTGCCTGTGCTAAATTTGTTTCAGCCAGCTCGAGCTTCTCACTACTCGCATCGCCTAGTCCGGTCAGCTCCGCCATCATTTCGTTTTTTTCCGATTGGGCTTCGGCAGCCCTCGTACGTAAAGCTTGCATGAATCTGTCGCCGTATTGCTCCAGATTAAAAAGGCGCTGGAGCATTTGTCTTCTGTCCGCTCCTTTTAAAGAAAGAAATTCGGCAAACTTGCCTTGAGGAAGTACGACGGCTCTTGTGAAATCATCAATTGTTAATCCAAGGAGGCTTTCCACTTGGCGATTCACTTCACTGGCTTTATCAGCAATGACCGTTTGTTCTGAAGCAATTTCTATCAATCGGCAAAGAGACGTTTTCACTTTTGTATCATCGACCCTTTTAAATACACGTTCTACCTTATATGAAATCTCCGAGCTCGATTGGAGCGTAAATGTAAACGAGACGGACAGCTGGTCTTCCGCATGATTTAATATTCCGTGCGTATTGTTTGATGCGCGCTCGACCTTTCCGTATAAAGCCAGGGTCATTGCATCCAATATCGAGGACTTTCCGCTTCCGGTCGGGCCGAATATGCCAAACACCCCGCTTCCGCACAGCCTGTCAAAGTCTATCAATTGTTCTTCCCTGAAGCTGTGAAGACCTTTTATTGCGAGTTTAATAGGCTTCATTCCAGATTGCCCTCCTGTCCTGAAGATAGCTCCAAAAAGAGCTTGATCATTTCATCATCGGGAAGAGCTCCGCCTGTTTGCCGTTCATAAAATTTAACGAACATCTCATCAATCGGCAGCTGCTTCGTATGTATTGAATCACGAGAAGTTGCGCGTTCCTCATAAATCGGCCTAATATGAATAAAGCCGGGGTTCAGCTTTCTCAAGCGATGAATTTCTTCTATGGAGAGTTGATCTGAAGCATAAACTTCAAGGTCAATCCACGCGTTTTTGTCTTTCCCTTCCTCAATCCAGCTGTATACCTGGTTCAGCCCTTCCCGTGCCTGCCACTTCACAAGCGGTTTTCCGCTCGATAAGAAAATTTCCTTGAAAGCTGCTTTTTCACCAGCCTTTGCATCAATAATTGTCACCGATTTTGCGTAGCCCGCCTCTGAAAAGCTATACGCAAGGGGTGAGCCTGAATACCGCGCCAGTGTACTCGCCCGTTTAATCGTTTGCGGTCGATGCAGGTGTCCTAGTGCAACGTAGTCAGCGGCTGCTGGAAGGCTTTCTGCTGCGACAGTATAAGCACCTCCGACTTCTATCGGACGCTCGGAATCGGACTGGCTTCCTCCGGCTACATACAAGTGGCTGACGGCAATATTTACAGCTTCTTTCTTAAATGATTTGGAAATTTCGTGATAAGCCTGTTTGATTTTTTCATTGTAATGGTCCCGAAGCAAAGCTTCATCGAAATCGTCAGCCAGGACTTCATTCAGCCTGGCCTCTGATGGATAGGCAAGCGGCGAGACAGCAAGAACCTCTCCTGATTGCTTGATCGGAATATCTATCACGCCTGTTGTCGGGAAGCCCGCCAAATAAATAGGCTGCCCGTCGGTTAAAGGAGATGCAGCTTGAAGCCGGTCGGGATGATCATGATTTCCCGCGATGACGACAACAGGCCTCCTTCCTTTGTCAGCTAAAGATGACAAGCTCTCATAAAAAAGCTTTTCTGCTGAAGATGGAGGATTAACCGTATCAAACGCATCACCTGCCATGATCACTGCATCAATTTTTTCTTCATTTACAATTTGTTTCAGTTCATCTAAAAACGCTTCCTGTTCCGGCAGCCGGCTCCTGCCTTCAAGCGTTTTGCCAAGATGCCAATCAGCGGTGTGCAATATTCTCACGAAGCACTCTCCTTTCTCCTAGATTTTTTAGTACCAGATGACATGGCCGCCGTCAAAAAAGTACAAAGCTTGTCCAGAAAGCTTTCTCTTAGTAATTTGCTCGACCGCCTTTGAATAAAGCTCAATTTGCGTTTCGTATCGTTTGGTAAGAATCGGCTCTGCTGTTTTGAATCCTTCTTTATACTTGCCATATATCCGGTCTGTTTTATAATCGAGCAAAAACAGCCCTTCCTCTGTTTCAAATAGGCAGTCAATCACTCCTTGAACAAGGACGATTTCGTCACTGTGATCCGCAGCAGGCAATGACATACTGAAAGGCACCTCACGCTTGACCCAATTGGATCCCAGCAATCTCTTGGCAATTTCAGTAGAAAAAAAGCTCAGAATCTCTTCGAATTGGATAACGGAGCACTGTTCCTCTGTCAAATGCTCTTTTTCAACGAGCAAGCGAGTAAGTTCTTTCAATTGCTTTTCATCAGGTGCGGAATCGAGCGGAATATGCTGCATAACAGTGTGCATTGCTGTTCCTTTTTCCGCAGCATTCAAACCTTTTTTCATCATGAATGACGGTCGTTGAAACAGCATTTCTTTCGTCTGCGGAAATAGAATCCGTTCCCCATATTCATCCTCGAATTCTTTCTGTCTTTTAATCTCTGAAACAGTTTGTTTCGTACGGATCGTCGTGAATGCTTCTTGAGGATACGTCCACTGGAGCCTTTCTTTCGTTTCTTCTTTAAAGTCAAAACCGGCATCAACCGGCTGTCCCTCCTGAATGGAAGACAAAAACGTTATATTTGTTTCTTCATTAAGAGAAAATTCGGCGGCTTGGAGCTCCGAAGACGGTATGACGTTGATTGAAAAACGTGATGAGTGCCGATAGATCTCTTCGTTTGTAACATTCATTATATGATGAAAACATGCAGCGTCCCGATGGCGAATAAGCGCCGGACCGATAAAATCCAGATAGCTCTTGGCTTGGTAGCGCTCAAAATCGGGCAGCAGCCAATCCTTATGATTCGCAGATCGCATCCACATGCTTACAGATTTCTCTTGATCTTTACACGTACCAATCAAATATAATTTTTCCTTGGCCCGTGTCAGTGCTACGTATAAGACGCGTAATTCCTCAGAGAGCATTTCTCTGCGCATTTTTTTCTTCATTGCGGTTAACGCGAGAGTCGGGTAGCTGACACGATATTTTGGATGGATAAATTTCGAGCCGAATCCAAGCTCTTTATCCAGCAGGTATGGCTGATTTAAATCCATCATATTAAAGTTCCTGTTGATCCCTGCAACAAAAACGACAGGAAATTCTAAGCCTTTACTCGAATGAATCGTCATCAGCCTGACGACATCCTCCTGTTCACTAATGGCTCTCGCCGTTCCAAGATCATCTCCGCGATCCTGCATTCGTTCGATAAACCTCAAGAATCGAAACAAGCCGCGAAACGAAGTCGCTTCATATTGCTTTGCCCGCTCATATAAAGCTCTTAAGTTTGCCTGCCTTTGCTTGCCGCCCGGCATTCCTCCTACGTAGTCCAAGTAGTTCGTATCCCTGAAAATCTCCCATATCAGCTCGGCAACCGAATGATTTTTTGAGAAATCCCGCCATTTTTGCAGAAGTCTGTAAAAAGAGTCAAGTTTTTTAAAGGTCGAATCATCGGCAGGCACAGCCTCTAAAAATTCCTTGACTGCAGAATAAAATGGCTCTTTCTTTAGATGTATCCTAATTCGGGCAAGTTCATTTTCATCAAGTGAAACGACAGGGGATCTTAACACAGAGGCTAAGGGAATGTCCTGATACGGATTATCGATCACAGTTAGAACGGACATCATTATCGCAATTTCCGTCGCATCAAAATATCCCGAACTTAAATTGGCGTAAACAGGAATCCCCTGCTGCTTGAACTCGTCCATAATCGCCGGTGCCCACGGCATCGACCTGAGCAGGATGACGACATCACGATACTCGATGTTTCTCGTCATATTTCGTTTTCGATCATAAATTTGAAATCGCTCATCAATAAGCTCGCGTATCTTTTTCGCCATTGCCCTAGCTTCAAGCTGAACCGTCTCAAAACTCTCCTGATCCTCATTTTCTTCTCCACCGTTGGAGCGGTCGATTAATAGGAGCTCGGTTTCACAGCCTTCCAGTTCCGGATAATGGGCACCTTCCTTAAGTTCGGCATCGATGTCATACTCGATTTCCCCAACCTTTTCGCCCATCAACTGCTTGAAGAGAAAGTTTGTGCTAGAGAGCACTTCCTTTCTGCTCCTGAAGTTTTGGTTAAGATCAATTTTCATTCCAGAAGTTTTACCCGCAACCGTAAACCGTTTATATTTCGATAAAAACAAAAAAGGCTCAGCCAGCCTGAATCTATAAATCGACTGTTTCACATCTCCGACCATGAAAAGGTTGCCTGCAGCTTCTTCCTCATTTGAAACAAGCGATAAAATGGCTTCCTGTACAAGGTTCGTGTCCTGATATTCATCGACCAGCACTTCCTCAAACTGTTCACGATAGAATCTCGCCGCTGCACTTGGAAATTTTTTACCCGTTTGATCTGTTTCTGTTAAAATGGCAAGACACAAATGCTCCAAATCTGAAAAATCGACTAACCCTTTTTCTTTTTTTGCGGATTCAAATCTCTCACTATACGTTTTTACAAGCTCGACAAGTCTATGAATCACAGGCTTCATTTCATTTAAATCCTTTACCTGCAGATCCGGAGCACGCGTGAAATAATCTTTTTTCACTTTATCAATTTGTTTTTTTACTTGATTTCGGATATTCGTAGCTTCTTCCAGCAGTTCGGGAAGAAAGTCGTCTCCCTTACAAGGCTTTGCCCTTTTAAAAGTGACCTTCTGAACTCGGTCAAAAAGCGCACAAAAATCGCCGCTGTACGTTAGAAGTTCCTCCACTTGAGCGAGATCATCGCGGAAATTTTCTGCACGCGGAGAAGGTCCGCCTGGCTGCGAAGCGATTTCCAAGGCACGAAGCAGCTCCTGGCGGCAGCCCTTTAAAACCATTTGAATATCCTCCTGTATCACCCTATAAAACGGCATGTTTTCAACCTTGCCATCTTGATCCGCGTTATACAGATCAACGAGACGATCGAGCCATCCATTCGGGTCAGGATGAGACCTGGAAAATTCATAGAGCTTTTTTACCAACAGCTGCAGATCGACATCCGTTCTATCCCCGGTGTACCGGTCTACAAGGTCAAAAAAACCTGGATCGGCAGCTGCATACTCTTCTTCAAATACGTCTTCCAGCACTTCGTCGCCAACCAGCTCTCCCTCGGTTTGATCAGCAATTCGAAAGCCGGGGTCCAAATCTATTAAATAATAATATTTGCGCAAAACCTGCAGGCAAAACGAATGAAGTGTAGAGATACTGGCACGATTAATCAGCGAAAGCTGCCGTCTTAAGTGAAGTGAGCTGGGAGCCTTCTTCAGCTCTTTTTCCAGTGCTTCAGCTATTCTATTTTTCATTTCCGCAGCTGACGCATTTGTAAATGTAACCACCAGCAGCCTGTCAACATCGACCGGGTTGTTACGTGAAATCATCTTGGTAATCATCCGTTCAACGAGAACCGCCGTCTTTCCCGAGCCTGCTGCTGCCGCTACCAATGTGTCCTGGCCGCTGGATACAATCGCCTTCCATTGATCGTCTGTCCACTGGCTTCCTTCAGGCTTCCTCATCTTCTTGATCCTCCATTTTCAGCTTTTCTAGAATAACATCATCTTTTTCAGAAGCTAACAGCCTGTACTGATTTTCCTCCAACGATTCATCGAATTGGCAAACCGATCGATAGGAACAATATGTACAAGGCATTTTATCTTTTATTTTATACGGCTCAATCGCGATCTTTCCATCCATGATTTCCTCACCGGCTGTTTGGAACGTTTTTCGGATATGACGCCTTAAATTGCGAAACTGTTCTTCATTGACCACAGTTGAATCTGATCGAAGGCTTCCATCTTTTTTAAAACCGGCTTGAACGATTTCTGAACGCCCTTCCGTTAACGATTGATCCATGAGCCGAATTGCATCGCGGTCGTCTAGAAGATACCCCTTCATCTTGAATTGCTTATAGATTGCTTTTTCAATTTCATCAAACCCAAGCGGAACATCCGATTGGATTAAAGGATCATGAATATGAAAATAAAGCACTCCCGCAGGTACAGCCTCAGTCCCGAGCCATTCCTTGGAATACGTGACTGACATATCTAGATAGGTCAGCATTTGCAAAGCAATTCCATAATACACCTCAGATAGATCGAGGCCTCTGCTGCTTGACTTATAATCAACAATTCGAAGGAGAAGGCGTCCATTGTTTTCAGCTTGATCGATTCGGTCAATTCTTCCGGTTAGTTCCATCGTTTGGCCGCTTTTCAGCTGAAAACGCATCGGAGGAAGCGGTCCTTTTTTTCCAAAATCAAGCTCGAGACCTGCCGGAGCGAACCCGCTGGCTTTGGCGTGCTCACTTAAGATGCTGACTACCCTTGCGATAATTTTTTCGAGTTTCTCTTTCATATACTGATAGCGGCTGCTGCTCAGCAAAATCTCTTTTTGCAGACGTGGAGCAAGGTGATTCACTGCTTCATGAGACAAAGTGGCGCTCTCTTTTTTTGTCACATCACTCCAATTGATCCGGAGCTCGTGCAACCGGTCCGAAATCAGCTTTAACGCTGAATGAAAGAGCTGGCCGATATCAGGCGCCTCAAGCTTATAAAACTGTCTGTCCTTCAAACCGAGTCCGTGCGAGGCAAAATGGGAAAATGCGCATGAATTAAATCGTTCCATTCGTGATACGCTGCCTTGTAATGTCTCCCCGTATAAATCCTGGCTCACCTGCTTTTCCAGCTTGCGAACTTCATTTTTATAAAAAAGGCTGGACAAAATCCTTTTTGTAAACAGCTTTTCCGGCTCATTCATAAGAAAATTGTACGTACTCCACCAGACATCGCTGATAGGATATTTGCTTTTCCAAAGCCGCAGCTGCGATGCCAAATACGACAATGCAACATGCTTATTTACGATAAAATCAAGCTGTGCCTCATCTGAATACTGTTCGGGCTCGTTAATGAGCAGCTTTTTTTGATGCAAAGGAAACCATTCTTCCACTCTTTTTATAACAGGAGACGGAAGCATCGCCTTCCCCTCAGCATCTGCGATCGGATAGGAAAGATATAGTTTTGAAGACGCGCTTGCCATCGCCAAATAAATAAGAAAATTTTCATCCAGCAGGCGCTCTCTTCCCGATGGTGAGAGCTCGATGCCGTTTCTTACGAGCCAATCCCTATCGTCCTCAGAAAGTACACTGTCGTCTGAAGGATTAGCTGGAAGTACGCCGTCATTTGCCCCTATGATAAACGTACATTTCGTACCGTACATTCTTGATATATCCATATTTCCGATAAATATTTGATCGAGAGCAGGCGGGACAAGCGCGTAGCTTAACGACTCCACACCGGTTTCAATCATCTGCTGAAAGAGCTGGATCGAGATGTTCGTATCACCCATCATTTCAACAAACTCTTCCAGCATTTGAACAACCGCATTCCAAACCTGATCGTGCTGTCTCGCTTCAATGACCTGTCCTTTATCCTCTGCTTCCTGCCTTAGCAAATCAAGCTTTTCCGGGATTTGAATCTCTTCTAAATACGTATAAAACGCAACACCCATCTCTCTGACGGATTTTGCTTTCTTCAGGCGCTTCTGCAAAGAGTATACTGGAGCTGAAATCCATTCCCTCAACTCATTCAGCATGGTCTCCATCTCCACTTCCTGGTCGGTTAAAGGAAATTGGTCATCCAGAGATGAATAGCGGCGATATTGAAATCGTTTATTGTTTGTCCATTGGTCCCCTTTGATTCCATAAGAAATACAGTAATTCTCCAATTGATCAATTTGCTCTCTAATTTTCTGTTTGTTTCCTTTCAAAGGATAGAGAAGCTCAGTTTTAACGCATCTGAAAACAGCCTCGTACCTCCAATTCCCTGTAATCATATCCATTGTTGAGCGCAGAAGCTCAATTAGAGGGTGATTTTGCATTGGTTCTTTTCCATCTATGAAAAAGGGAAGCCCGTAATCTTTGAATACCTCTTGGATCGTTTCTTTGTAATCCGCAGTATTTCTTGTCAAAATCGAAATATCTTTATAACGGTATTCTCCTTTTCTCACAAGGGAATGAATTTCACGCGCGATTCCTTCGATTTCCGTCCGTTTGTTGGAAGCCTCTAGAATTGTAAGGCCATCAGCCGCGTCACCATAAGGGATCGTCGGTCGAGCTTCGAATGTCTTTTCCAAATGGGCAAGCTCCGGACTTGCAAGTTGCCTTTTCGTTTCTGAAAACGGAACAATCTCCGGTTCAACATTCAGTTCCTTCGCCTTTTGATACAGTTTGTGAAAGGTTTTTCCCGTCATGCGAAACAAGTGCAGCTCATAGGGAAGGTGCTGGGTAAATGGACGATCTGCTGTCAAGCTGATTGTTACCCCTTCACTGTAGATCATCAGCTGCTCAAGAATGCGGTACTCTTGGGCTGTAAATTGATGAAACCCATCCACGTACACATGAGCCTGTTTTATTTCTTCCGAATAAGGTATTTTTTCTGACAGTAAATTTAAATAATCCTCCGAATCCAAATAATGCCCTTCAAGAGTAGTTTCCAGCTTTTGATAGAGCAGATAGAGGTCATGAAGCTTATCTGCGAGAACCCGTTCCTCTCCAAAATGAGAATTGCTGCTTCCTTCCATCACCTGACGCAGATCGGCAGGAGAAAGCGCATACTGCTTAAATTCTGTAATCATTGCCGCAGCTTGTTTAATAAATCCTGATTTATCACTTGCTTTTTGATAGACCTTAAATTCATGCTTATGCTCTTCGATCAGCTTTCTGAGCAGCATTTGTACACCTGTTGTGCCTAAAAATTGCCTGCCCATGCCGCCTTCCTGCTGGAGAATTCTCCAAGCAAGCCTTGAAAAGCTGTAAACTTGTGCTCTGATCATCCCGCCAAGCTCTTCTGTTTTAGCAAGCTCATATTCCATTAAAAATGTCATTTGATCCGGGACTAAAAAAATGATTGGCTTACCAAGGGGGTCTTCTCGAAGTTGATCCCTTATGCTGTTTAAGATGGCGGTCGTTTTCCCACTCCCCGATCGGCCTACTAAAAACTCTACTTTCAAACTGTAAGACTCCCTTCGCTTTCTCTTTATGATCTATCCATATTTTATCTAAAGTTATTCGACTTGACTACCTGAAGAAAATGCCGTTTTAGATGTAAATAAAATAAAAAAGTGCAGTACGGAAATCCACTGGCTGCACTAAAGTTCTTTCTTATTGGTGAATAACCATCATTTGTTTTCCAAGCTGATTAAGTGATTTTTCAAACGGCGCTCTGTCAACTTTGCGATTTTTATAGCCATACGGATCGTTGACAAACACACGTTTTTTATTATACCCTGTTACGACTACGCTGTGAACGCTATAGGTAATCTCCACTTTTCCATTCGGAGTCTCCCATTGCTCGATGTCATCTACTTGTGTAAAGTCCGCGGTCGTAATCACCCAGACAGGATTTCCCTTGCTTAACTCTTTGTACATTTCGTTTAGATCTCGTCCGGACAAATCTGTTACTCGGTTTCCTGCATATGAACGGGCTAGCTCATAGACCGGTTCGTGATACACGCCAAGCCCTGGTCCATCCTCCATATTGCCGACAAATCCTTCATTCGGATCACCTTTTAGGCCATTCTCATAATTTAAGGGAACCTTTTTTACTTTGTCCGCCAGCTCATTTTTTGTCACATCAAACCCGTTATATTGAAGCAGCATTGCCAAGCTTGTGATCTCACAGCCATTATAGAGTCTCGGGTTATCCAATTGATTAATCAGCGGGACATTTTTAGGCTTGACTTCGTTCTTTACCGGGTCTGATTCCTGGACGATTTTTGGTTCTTGTTTTTCTTGATCCTCTACACTGTTGATTTCGTCTTCTTTTAAATCTACATTATTCCCCTCAGCTTCATTGTCATTATCAAAACCAATAAAAAGAAAGGCAGCTAATACAAATACAAGGATAAATGTAAAGATGGCTTTGCGTATCATGAACTGAAATTGCCCCTTTATTTGATTTTTTCGTTTAGTTTAGCAGAAGAAGAAGTGAAAAGCGAAAGAATTGTCTAGTGCATGGTTTACCAAAAAATATGTAACAAAAAAGTTCTTTACTAAATCCGTTATCCAACTTTAGCTTTTAGTTCAGAAAGAAGAAGGGATCCTTTCTTCTTTCTGAACTAATGATCCCGTAATTTACTAAGCAACTGAGAGATTTGACCCCTATTATGTGATTGGCGCTGTTCCTGGAAGCAAAACTTTTCTTAAGTTCCCAGCAAACTCTTCAAACGCTCCGCAGTTGATGATGATGCGGTATAAATCATGATCTTTAGCGCCGGATTGTTTGGTTGCTGTAAGGTCACATGCTCAAACTCCATCTCCCCGATCAAGGGGTGACTCCATCGCTTGTGGCAATCGGTGACGATTTTTACGTCATGCCGCGGCCAACAAGAACGGAATAGTTCACTTATCTCCATAAATTCCTCTATTAGCTCCTTAAACCTTGCGTCATGATGGAAGTACGCATAATCTGCACGAAATCGTGCAATCATGATATGCGCTTTTGCTTCCCAATCCATGTTGTCCATTTGAAGCAATGGATCCGTCAAAAACCGTCTTAACCAATTGGGCTGCTGCTCCATTTCCTTAGAGAATGCAGGTAGGCGAAAAACAAACTCCGCCGCTTTATTCCATATCAACAAATCCCAACTTCTCCCCAATACAAAAGCAGGGTTAGGTTCAAGAGCTAGCACCGTTTGCTCCAAACCGGTACTCACCTCTTGAGTCGCTTCATCTTTCTTCAGATCAATTTGCCTTGCCAACATGTGGAGATGGCGGCACTCATCTACAGACAATTGCAACGCTTCTGCTAAACTATCCAGCACCTGTTCGGATGGATTTACTTCTCTGCCTTGTTCTAATGAGGTATACCAGGAAGTACCTATATAGGCGAGTTGTGCCACCTCTTCACGACGAAGACCAGGCGTTCGACGTCGACCATATGACGGTAACCCCACATCTTCCGGGGTAAGGCGTTCTCGACGCGCCCGCAAAAATTCACCAAGCGATACGTTGGAAGAAATCTCTTTCATAGACTAGTCCCCCTTACCCTGACACTGCCAATCGTACGATAAACACGGGAGGGCAGTTGATTCCACCATCTGTAATACTACTAGTATAGCACTGACAATATGAGGAGGTCATTGAGAATGAATGTTTTCGTAACTGGGGCAACAGGAAAAATAGGTAGCCGATTTATACCACGTTTGCTTCAACGTGGTCATAACGTTAAAATTTTGGTTCGTGATCCTGCGAAGGCGGATTCGTTTCAACAGAAAGGGGTCGAGGTTTTAGAAGGTGACCTACTGCAAACAGAAAATCTCGCTAACGCGTTGCAAGACATTGATACCGTGGTACACCTGGCAGCACAATTTCGTGGAGTAGATGAAGCAACTGCGAGAATATCAAACATCGATGCCAGCATTTCTTTAGCGGAAGCTGCCCTGAAGGCAAACGTTCCAAGGTTTGTGTTTGCCAGCACGAATTTAGTGTATGGTGCAAGTAATCATAGCAGACCGAGCCGTGAAGATGATGAGCTGCGACCTGCGTTCCCTTATCCGCAATCGAAAGCGGCAGCTGAAGAAAATTTGCTTAGGCTCCATCTTGAGCAGGGATTAGGACTTCGCATCGTACGGTTTGCTTTTGTCTATGGTGAGGGTGATCCCCATGTTTCCGAATTTCTGCCGATCATGAGCAAATGGAATCCTGCTAAACGGCTTCATATGGTGCACCATGCGGATGTAGGACAAGCACTGTTGCTTGCCGCCTTCACACCGGACATTGATGGCCATATTTATAATGTTGCTGATGACTCCCCTATAACGGTCGCAGAGTTGTTTCAGCTCAACGGGTTGCCTCATCAAGAATCGGAGGAAACCTTGCAACAAGGGCTTAATCCATGGGATATGATCGTGGATACTACGCGCATAAGGGATGAATTAAACTATCGTCCGATCTTCCCCTCGTTCTACACGGCAAGGGAGGCAGGAGCATTATAAAAGTTCCACCTTAAGCCCTTTATCGGGGCTTTTTCAGGTTCATATCATGCACCTAAGTTACCTAAAAGATCCAGTAAGTAATAAACAATCCTGCGAGAGGAACAGCAGGGTGAAGGTGGCAATGATGGAGATTCTTAGAGGTGCTACTCAAGAAAATAATAAAAAGACAACGCCATAAAAAGCGTTGCCTTCTCCCTAACCTCTTATAAGCGATTCAGCGCCATCAATATACATCCGTGTGCCGGTGATATGATTGGAGGCATCGGATGCAAGGAAATGCACCAAATCAGCAACCTGTTCAGGTTCACCGCTTTTGCCTCGAAGCGGCTTGTCTCCTTCAGGAAATTCAACCGGGATTTTTATTTTCTCCAAACTGTCTTGGTCCGGATATGTACGGTTATCAATGTTCGTTGAGATTGCTCCGGGACATATAATATTCACGCGAATTTTGTAGCGCGCCAGCTCAAGAGCTGCCATTTGCCCAAATGCTGTCTGGCCTGCCTTAGACGTACTGTAGGCGGAAAAGCCAAAGTTTGAAAATACTCTGTTTCCGTTGATTGAACTGGTAATGATGATGCTTCCGCCTTTTTCTTTCATGTAAGGCAGTGCATACTTCACTGTGAGAAATGTACTTTTTAAATTTGTTGTCAACGTTTTGTCCCAATCCTCAGGTTCAAGCTCCTCTATCGGCGCGATTCTTCCATTGATTCCGGCATTTGCAAATACAGTATCGATTTGTCCCCATTTGCTGTAGATAGAATCAATCGCGCTTTTTAACTCAGCAGGATTAGACACATCAGCTTTTGCTGTAACCGCTTCGCCATTCGCATTTGTGATCTTGTCTTCGACCCGCTTTGCATTTTCCTCATTAATTTCGATCAGTCCTACTTTTGCACCCGCTTTTGCTAAACGAACGGCAGTTGCTTCGCCAATTCCTGATCCAGCTCCTGTAACAATTGCTACTTTTCCATTTAACATTAAGTTTTCCATCATTTAACCACCTTTCATTAGCGTACATTTTCCGTTTTTCTTGAAAATTAAACATGGTTCCTTAAAAAACGCCGGACATCCTTTCAGGTGTCCAGCGTTTACGTGCACTCTCTTTATTTTTCCAATGCTTCCTTCTGTTGCTCTTCGACTTTCTTAGCTGCTTCATAAATCAGTGTATACAGCTCTTCGAGATCTTCTTCCTCGATGCAGGAGAAAGCTACGCGAAGATCTGATTGACCTAAAGCGATCGTTCCGATGCCGTATTCTTCAAGAAGAAGTGTCCGGACTTTTTCTGCATTCGCTGTTTTCAGCTTCAGACACATAAAATAGCCTGAGTTAAACGGGTAATACTCCCAAGCACTTTCGAATTTACCGCTGTCGAGAAGCGCTTTAACTTTGTTTGCTCTGCGTTTCATTACCTCGAATTTTTCTTCTTTTTGCTTTTTGTATTCCGGCGATTTCATCGCTTCAAGCACAAACGTCTGCGAAGGATGAGAGCCGCTTGACGTTGCCGCGCGAATGATTCCCAATGTTTTTTGCTCTAACGCTTGAAGAAGCTCTTCACTTTCTGCTCCAAACGTAAGGAATCCTACGCGGAATCCCCATACATAATCTTCCTTCGTTGAACCGTCAACCTTCAATGCTAGTACATTCGGATGAATATTGCTTAATTCGGAAAAGAGCGATTCCTTCAAGGAGTTTTCGAAAAACAAGCCATAATAAGCGTCATCCGTAATGACGACGAGCTTAATTCCCTCTTTGGCACCTTCTTCAATTGCCGCCGTAATTTGCGCAGCTTCTTCCTTGTTAGGTGTATAGCCTGTCGGGTTATTAGGAAAATTCAACAAAACAATCGCTTTTCCTTTTTCTTTTTGATTTAAAATGGTTTGGCGAAGGCCCTCAGCATTAAAACCGCCATTTTCATTAAAGAAAGTGTACGAGGTGATTTCAGCACCTCTTCGGACGCCGAACGTCAACTCGTAATTTTCCCAATTTTTATCCGGCAAAATTACGGAATCCCCCTCATCCGCAAACAAATCTGCTGCGATGCTTAACCCGTGTGTCAGTGCATTGGTTACAACAGGAAGGCTGAACGTTTTTTCTTTTAAAGACGGGCTTTCTTCCAGCAATTTTTCCCGCCATAACGAACGCAGTTCCGGCTTACCTGCTGGCGGGGCATACGGATAAAGATCTTTTGGTGAATATGCGGATAAGTTCTGTTGAAACACATCCAGATGCATGGGCTCTCCGTTTTCAAGCGCAATTCCTATCGTCGCATTAAATTTTGAAGCCTTCTTCTTCGCTTCTGCTGATTGGTTTAAAATTCCTACTTTCGGAAAATAAATTTCCTTTCCAAGCTTGCTTAGCATGGCAAATATATTTGGGTTTTCACGATAAATGGTTTTATTTAGTTGCTCGGCTAATGAATGCAAGCACATCTCCTCCAAGTTCTAATGATAAATTCTGCTCTCTAGTATAACACTATATGAAAACGCCTTTTAGGGAAAATGTGATTTTTTTCCGAAAAAAATCATCTTTTCGCTTACAGCTATTTTAACTCACAATTCAAATTTATTATGACTCTCGAAAAAATTTTCGTAATTTACCAATCATAAAAAGTATAATATAGTGAAAGAAGAAATTATTTTACTAAATGAACTATTTTTTATAGAAAAGGAAGAAGGGTTTTTATTGAAAGGAAACAAGCTGATCCTTCGTGATATATGGTTTATTCTTCTCTGTACATGCGGCGGTTTTCTTCTCTCATTAACGGGGATGTCCATTGGATGGATGATTGGGACTCTCATGGCAGCGTGCTTTTTTTCATTTTTACGCCCGGCTTGGTCAGGAATTCCCGATGCCGGGAAAGGGGTTAATAAGCTTTGGCTGAACCTTGGCCAATTGATATTAGGGGTCGAGCTCGGACAGAAATTGAACGGATCGGTCGTTTCTATTTTTTTGGAGAACTGGCTGACGGTAACCATCATGCTGATCTTATCCATCGTTTTCGCCTTGCTTACAGGTTTGTATCTGTATCGATTCAGTCAAAGCGACATATTGACAAGCTTTGTCGGTACAGCTCCTGGCGGCATGTCTGCGATGCCGGGAATTGCTCAGGAGGTTGGCGCCAATACAGCGACCGTCACATTGGTTCAAACCATCCGGGTGCTGCTTGTCGTTTTGACGATTCCGATTTTAGTTTTCTTCCTGCACTCTCATGACATCGGTGGTTCTTCACCTGCCGCACCAGCAGCGATTCCCGCATCAGCAACTGGACAACTCTCGTTAGCAGGCATTGGGATCACGGTCTGCTTTTTCTTAATTGCATGGGCAGGCGCTTTTGCAGGAAAAAAACTTAGAATTCCTGCCCGCTGGCTGCTGGGTAGTATGCTCGCTGTTGCTATTACGCAAGTCATCAGCGGAGCACTCGGGTTTGAGCCTACGGCTTGGTGGCCGCAGGGGATGAATGTTATTTCCCAGCTTTTTTTAGGCGCTTCGATTGGCTCCCGTTTTCATAAAGAAATGTTCAGAGGTGTACGAAAAACGCTAACCGTTGCTTTTACTGGTTCAATCGGCTTCGTTATCGCCATGCTTTTATGCGCCTTAGTCGTCTCCAAGGTGACAGGAATTTCACTGACAACCTCTATTCTCGCCTTCTCACCCGGCGGAATAGCTGAAATGGCCAGCACTTCAGTCGCCTTGCATGCAGATTCGACTTTTGTCGTAACTGTTCAGGTTTTGAGGCTTATATTGGTTATTGCCATGCTCCCGCCGTTGTTTCGATTTCTGCATTTAAGGACAGAGAGGGTAAAAAGGAAAAAAATTCATTCCTTGAAAACGAGATGATTGGAGCGGCACGAAGAAAAAAGACAGAACCTGATTCTAAGTTCTGTCTTTTTAATGCTGTTTAGCTGTTTTTTTACTTAGCTCTGTCAAAATCTCTCTAAGCTCTATCGCCTGTGTATGCACTATATCTATCCCATAGTTTTTCAAAGTCTCCATAGTCGCAACATGATTCTCAGTTATCAGCTCTGTCCCTCTTGATTCCACCCGCACTATGCCCGGAGTCGGTTCGTTTGAATGGATAGGTTGAGATATCCATATTCGCTTCCAGGATTCTTGAAGCTGGTCCTTTTCATAAAAACCAAGCATTTTCCCTTCTTCGATAAGCAGGATATAGTCAGCGACTCGTTTCATTTCATCACCGGAATGGGTCGAAAACAATATCGTCTGTCCCTCTCCGCGCTCCATATAGTTCACGATTTCCTGATCCAGAGCTGTCTGGCTTTCAAAATCCAAGCCAGCATACGGTTCATCCATCAGAAAAAGCTTGGAGCTTCGGCTAAGATGCAGGCCGAGCATTGCTTTTCTTTGCATACCCCCCGATAAAGAATCCAGCTTCTTCTTGATCGGTATCTTAAAGCTTTTCATATATTCAATAAACGATTCCTCCGACCAATCGTCAAACGAAAGCCTGTATAAATTAGCAATCTGCAAAGGAGAGAATTTACCATACAGCTCCATCCCTTGAGAAAGATAAGCCGTATCTTTTTTCGCTTCCAAACTGCCGGCCTTATGGCCAAAAATAATTACTTCTCCTTGCTCGGACTTGATTAGCCCAGCCAGAAGCTGCAGCAGTGTCGATTTTCCAGAACCGTTCTGACCTGCTAACGCAATCACGCTGCCGGCCGGAAGTTCGGTTTGAATCGGCCCTAAGGAAAAGTGCTTGTCTACCGTTTTTTGAATCTGATTGATCAGTATCCCGTTCATTTTTTCTCCTCCATATATTTTCTGATGATTTCTTCTGCCATTTCTTTAATTTCTTCCAGCGTATAGTCGTGCTGCATCGCAACCTTGACTGCCCGATCCAGTGTTTGCATGACGGTCATTTTTTTCGTTTCAGCAATCTCCCCTGCTTCAATCTCAGCTACAAAGGTCCCTTTTCCTTGGGACGTTTTTATGTAGCCGCTCTGTTCAAGGTTTTGGTAGGCACGACGCGTTGTAATGACGCTGCATGCTAAGTCCTTGGCAAGTGTTCTTATGGAAGGCAGAGAATCTCCGGGCCTTAAATGTCCGGAAACAATGAGCGCCGTTAGCTGAGTTTCAATCTGATGATAAATCGGCTCTCTGGAATTTTCCTCGATTTGTATTGGAAGTTTCATACATGATTGCTCCTTGCCCTCAGTTTACACATGATAATCTACCTTCTTTGCCAACCTTTTCGCTTCAAGAAAAGCAAGTACATTACTGATAAGGAAAACTAGCAAAGCGATGCAAACTGATAGGAATGGAGCATTTGTCACGATATCGAACGACCATCCAACCAACCCTTTCCCAGTAAAGAAATGAAGTGCTGCGAAAAGAATAATGACACTCGAATAAAGCAATACATTGTAGTTGATAAGCTGTTTTATAGAATATTTGCCGCCAACATCTCCTGCGGCTAAGAATGCTCCTGCTGATGCTGCAATAAGTGCCCACAAGAGAATAAATGCGACTGATTGGCCCAAAGAAAGCTCTGAGAAGAGAGGGTTACTGTTAGGTAAAAGGAACGCTCCTGATACCCCCACAACTGCCGTGAGAAACGTATAGAAAAAAGAAAGGATTAAACGGCTTGCCAGCAAGACCTCCTGCTTAATCGGCAGCATGGAGGCTTGAACATAAAATGCATTGGCATATAGATGGCTTTTTATTTTCACCACTCTGAAAATTTGGAGCCTCCCTGAATACGGATAAAACATAACAAAGATACATAAGACCAAATCTGCGATGACGGCTCCCCAATTTTTTATATCCCGGTCAATAAAAAAACCAAAGAAAAAAGCAATGATAGCAGCCATAAAAAGCTGGCGCAGCAGCTGATTCACAGGAGTTACCTTTAATTCATACGCCACGAGCCCCCACAATTGTTTTTGATTTGCCACGTTGTTCCCTCCAATAGTGTTTATATGTTTATATACAGTAATACACAATCATCTTTTTTTCAAGCTTTTTTCGCAAAAAAAGAACGCGTTACCAATTCATTGCCCGGGGAATTTTCATATACAAAAAAAGAAGAGTGAATAAATCCCCCTCCTTTTAAACGTATCGTAATTAATCCGATACAATCCCCACTACATCACGATTTGAAATAAATCCGAAATGACGGCTGTCAAAGCTGTGTATTCGGTTGTCTCCCATTACAAAATAACTATTCTCCGGAACTTCCTTTTCACCTGTTACTTCTTTCAAAGTAAAATCACCTGTTAACGGGTAGCCTTGATTAACTGTCTTTAAATCCTTAAGAAAAGGTTCATTAACAGGTTTTCCGTCCACATACAGCTGATCCTTGTCATATTCAATCGTATCTCCCGGCAGTCCGATCACTCGTTTGATATAAACATTATTTTCAGGACCATTAAATAAAAGGATATCGAAGCGCTTGATTGTTTTGAAATGATGGGCGTACTTATTAATCACAAGCTCGTTTCCCTCTTGAAAGGTTGGGTTCATGCTGATTCCTTCTACCTTGTATTCAATAAAGACTACATTTTTCACTTGTATTCCCAACACAAGACAAGCTACTCCTGCAATCACCCAGAATTTTTTTTTCACTATCAACGCTCCTCTCTCTCGTTTTCCCTCTTCACGAACTTCACATTAAGACGCTGTTCAAGACGTTTTCCAATAATCCACAAAAGAAAAATGACCGAAGCAGCAATAATTGATCGTATAGGTTGAGTGATTAGCGCTTGTAAATCGTAACCGATAAAGCTGATCATAAAAATCATCACAAGCTTTCCGGCAAACACGGCGAGCAAAAATTGCCAAACACCTATTTTTGACAGACCCGCGACAACATTTACTGCAGAAGAAGGAGTAAACGGAAAGCAAAGGAGCAAAAACAACGGACCAAACCCTCTTCTTTCCACCCAGTGCATCAGTCTTCGCACGGACTTGTGTCTGCGAACAAAACCAAGCAACCGCTCTTGTCCAAAACGTCGAACCAAAAAGAAAACAAAAAATGCACCCGCTGACGAACCGAGCCAACTTAAGACAAACCCTTGCCACAATCCAAACGAATTGGTATTGGCAACCACAAAAACAACCAGAGGCAAAAACGGAAGAAACGCCTCAATAAATGGCAATAATATCGCAATAAACGGACCGAAAGCCCGATAGGATTTAAACAGCTCTGTTAAATTTTCATTCGAAAAAAAATTGAGGAATTCTTGCACTTCGATACTCCTTAAGATTCGTCTCTCTTTATTCTACACATTTATCAAAAAACTTTAAATCATTCGTTTCATTTTTCGCTCTCTTGAAATAATAACAGAAAATATGTAAAATAAGAAAAGAACATACGTTCGCTACTTGGAGGAAAGAAGGTAAGGATATGTCAAGAATTCCATCAAATATCCAAAACATGATTGAACAAGCCATTTACCTCCCGATGGCTATCGCTATTTTAAACCGTGATCTAACGTTCATTAAAGAAGGACCTTTTAAATTAAAGGATCCTTATTTACATCTTATCGAGGAATCGCTGAAATTAGCACTAAAGGATTTATCTGAAGTAAAACAAGAGCTTAGGAGGAAAAGAATTCGGATACGAAAGGTCAAACAGGATGAAGGATTTACGAAGTACTCATTTCTTTATGACGGATACGAGGAAATGCATAAGTATTTCAATCCCCGTATCCGTGAGCAGGTGAATCTTTTATTAGAGCATTATTTATTTAAAGCCGACCCTTCTTAGCATGCTTTGCATAAATACCCGGGGCAGACTATAACTTAGCCATCAGAATACCCCTGCTCCAATGAAAATTACTGAGGTAATAATTCTTAAAGCTAGTACCTTTTTCTTATTTCACGCAGGATGTAATCGTAGAAAAGCTTGGCTTGGTTTTCTGGAGATAATTCCATAAAATCAGGCAGGTTTGCAGTTTTTGTTTCAAGTCGATCCAAAAATTTGGTTCTAAGCCATGCTGTACGTTGGACTTGATGTTTAAAAGAGGCGGATGAAACAGGGATCTCTAAGGTGCGGCCGTTCTTTAAAAGGACTTTCGTGTTATCCAATTCTGTAGAATTACAGTCATCCACATGCTTAAGCGAAACCCATCCGCATTGTGGACGGCTTGAGGAAAAGGTTGGAAACATAAAAATATTATTAACGTGGTCAACCGCTATTGGCGGTTTATGGGAAACGTTAATCATTTCAAAGGTTCCCGCTTTTCTTCCAGCATAGCTTGACCCATAGTAGCGACAGCTTCGGTCAATAATTTGCATTGGTTTCAATTTGACCTGGAATGACTTTTCTGTCTCAATCACAAGCGAGTAAATGCTTTTTTCTTTTTGCAGAGGCAACACTGCAATGGTTGAACTATTTACCTCGTACGATTTTCTGATTTCATCATTATTAGGATTCAATTGCATACCTCCTGGTTTTGATAGGTATATTATACTATTAATCTACCATTAATATATACATTTATCTATAATTTTACAATATATTTTCCAAACCATGCGTATTTCTGCATTTTCCGCGTATAAATTAGGTCTTTTAGACTGCTATTTTTCAAAAAACCTTCTATCCACTCGACTCCCTGTACAACTTGTCTAAAAATTTTAAATATTTATTGATTTTTTCGCCAAAAGTCCATATAATATAAAAAAGGCATCAGGGGGAATCTCTATGAAAGAGAAAAAAACGTATGCTGAGCTCATGAAGTCCCGTAACACTCAAAAGGGCAATGAACTTGATGTGACGATGCTTGATGTTTATATTCAAATGGTTTTGGACGAAGCGTTATTTACGCGGCGCTTGACAACACTAACTGAAAAGATAAATAAGGCTCTGGATAATCGAGATGAAGAGGCTTTCATAGCTTTATCAAGAGAATACCAGAAACTGTTGGAAAACACATAATGCCGATCCTTTACGGATCGGCTTTCTTATTTTCTAATATGAAGACTCTTGTCCAATAGAGTTCAGCTACCCATTACCTGTTTGTAAGGTCCATTAACGAATCGATAGAAGCTGATACGTGAGAAATCGCACCCTTTACGTCCTCAAGATCATTGATAAAGGAGAACACCTCTTGATTAATCTGGCTGTCCTCGATTTTGCTCATTTTCATGTTTTCAACAATCTCATCAAACAACAGATTCACAGAGGTCATCTTCTTTCCGCTTTCTGTGACCATTTCATTGACTTCTGATACATGGCTGGAAACGATGGAAATCTGTGTATTTGTATTTCCGATCAAATTTGATACGGTGGAGACCGATTTTTTTGTTTCTTCCGAAAGCTTTCTCACTTCACTAGCCACCACCGCGAACCCTTTGCCGTGCTCACCGGCGCGAGCTGACTCAATTGAAGCGTTCAAGGAAAGCAGATTGGTTTGCTCCGCAATCTTGGAAACGATTTTCACGATGTCCCCAATTTCATTTGCAATGACCTCCAGCTTCGACATCTCTTCTTCAATTCGATTCATGCTTTGCTCAATCTGATTCATTTGCGTTTGCTGGACGTCAAGTTCCGCTTTTCCGTTAATTGACTTTTTTTCAACTTTTTCAGAGGTTTCTGCTCCTGCCTTTGAAAGAGCCGCTACATTTCCTGATTTGCCGGTTAATCTTTCAACAGAATCCATTGTCTCTTGAAAAATATTTGCTAAGGATTCAGACGTCTCCTTTATTTTAGTATGGAGCGTATCCCTTTTGGCTTCTTCCACATCGCGATGCCTCGTATATTCCGCTTGAAAAAGCATCCAGGACAAGCTGCTGCTCAAGGTTCAAAATTTTTGTCGTTGCCTCCATTGCCCGTCTCATTTCTTGCTTATCCATGATATGCTTATCAAAAAGGATGATAAATGATAAAAGCAAATTCTAAAAATGCACATATGTACCATTTGGGAATCAGCCCGATCCGAAGATGAATATGTGCGATTCTTTTTCTTTTTTCTAAAAACTCTTCTTCTATCCTTCCTGTGAACATTTCCTGGATATGGATCATCAGCGTTTTTTTTAACCTCTCCACTGAGCTGTGCCGATTGATCGTTTCTTCGAGGGAGCTTTCTATCGCAAGGTTTTGATAAAATTTGTTGACGATAGTTTCAATCTCTCTGCTTACGATTGGTTTAAGACGTGATAAAATCTCAAGATCCTCTTCCTCCAGGCTGATCATTTGCAGTTGTCTTTTCATCTCCCCGCTTAATTCTGAATTGATTCTTTGCCCCGTTCCGGCTTGCAGCCACTTAAAAATAAGCGGTTCATTCTTTTTACCAAATAACAAAACCATCCGCCTCCACTGTATAAATTCGTAATTTTAATATCGGATAGCGACGGCCATTTTTTAACAATAAAAAAGCCCCCTTTATCAGGGAGCTGATCTTTCATTCTTTTACAGAGCCTGATGTAAGTCCTGACACAATTCTGCGTTGAAAAAGCAGGACGAGTATGACAAGCGGAACGGTTACGATGACAGTCGCTGCGCTTATTTCTCCCCATGGTATCGTGTATTGCCCTCTGAACATGGCGATGCCGACGGGAACCGTTTTAAATGGTTCATCTGTATTAATGGTTAAAGAAAATAAAAATTCATTCCAAGCCGCGATAAACACGAGAATGGCAGTCGTAAAAACGCCCGGTACTGCAAGGGGAAGCACGACCTTGAAATAGGTTTGCATTCTGGTTGCGCCGTCGATTCGGGCGGCTTCCTCCAAATCGAAAGGGATTTTCCGAAAAAAAGTGACGAGTAACCAGATGGATAGCGGCAAAGCAAAAGTAGTATAAGGGATAATCAGTCCCAAATAGCTGTTAGTTAAGCCAACGTTTCTTAAAAAAAGATAGATCGGCGAAATCGTTGCTATCTGCGGAAACATCGACACGGATAACACGATGCCAAGAAACAATGTTTTTCCTTTAAAATCAAGCCTGGCGATCGCGTAAGCGGCAAATGCTGCCACAAACACGGTATAGGCTGTTGTAATTCCGGCAACTACGGTTGAATTCCACAAATACTTAATAAACGGATATTCAGTAAACACTGAAACGTAATGCGAGAATGTGGGATTAGAGGCAAACCAATCGAAAGCCCTTTCCCCGAACAGCGCGGACAAGGGTTTGATGCTGGCAAGCAAAATCCATAAAAAAGGAAACATGACGAAAAAAACAAATAAGATTAAGCCAAGATAAAAGAAAGGTCCCGCTTTTTTTTTCACGGTTGCACCACCTCCTTATTTTTTGTCAGAAATGAGGTCTGATCCGAGCAGCTTAATATAAATAACGGATATAACCGCCACACATAGAAAGACGATAACAGAGATTGCCGAGCCTTGACCGAAATTGGTTTGGGAAAACATGATTTTATACGCATAAAGAGAGATTACCTCTGTACTGTTTGCTGGTCCTCCTCCAGTCAACACATAAATCAAATCAAAGACACGGAAGGCATCCAGCGTTCGAAATAACAATGCCACAAGGATGCTCGATTTCAAAAGTGGCAGTGTAATCGTGACAAACCGTTTCCACTTTCCCGCACCATCAATCGAAGCTGCTTCATATAAGCTATTTGGGATCGTTTGTAATCCAGCGAGCAACAAGAGAGCCATGTAAGGCGTCGTTTTCCAAACGTCTGTAAAAATAATGGAGAACATCGCACCTGCCCCACTTGTCAATAAATCTCCCATCGACTCGAACAGCCCAATGTCAGACAAGTATTTTGCGATAATTCCGTTTTGGCCGTCGTATAAAAACTTCCACATCAAAGCCGATACAGCTGTCGGAATCGCCCACGGAATAAGAATGGAAGCACGTACCATACCTCTTCCAAAAAAGCTTTTGTGAATTAACAGGGCGATCGCAAGACCGATAATAAGCTCAATGCAGACCGAAATGACGGTAAAAAACAACGTATTATAAAGAGAATTCCATAGCCTCATGTTTGAAAATAAATTGCCGTAATGAGCTAATCCGATAAAATTCGGCTCTACCACAGCATCGTCCATGCGTTTTGCAAGCCCCGTGATTTTCTCATCTTTTTCCAGAGCTGCGATTCCAGTTATCAATTCACTTGCTTGCTTTGATTTTTCAGTATAGTTTTCAGCCTCTTGTTCATTCAAAGAAACCATCTTCTCTTCAGAAGAAGGGGTTTCGAATTCCATCAGCTTCGTATTAATTTCATCATAACGTTCGTCAGAATACTCCCTTACGTCCTCATCCAGGCTCGTCAAAACATTGACCGCTTCATCCAGTTTCCCCTGTTCATTCGCCGGTATTTCTTTTACTTCATCTAGGGCTGCCACAAGAAATGGCTGGGTATCCAAATATACGGATAAATCAAGCTGGTGCTCATATTGAAGCGTTGAAGCTTTTGGGTCATTCAGCCTGTAATCAAACAGGCTGAAATAAAAGGACTGGATGACGGGCCAAATGGCGACGACAAGAATCAGTACTACAGAAGGGATAATTAACAGATAAGCCAATCTGCGTTCAGCTTTTTTCTCCCGGCTAACTTTAACTTTTGTTGCCATCTCACTCATCCCTTTTTTGAAAGACACTTATTGACCAAGCACGGCTTTCAGCTCTTTCTCCATATTTTGAACTGCTTGTTCCGGTGTAACCTCTTTTGCAATCGCTTTGCTCAGTTCAATTTGAATCACTTCGGATACTTCAGGATAATTGGCAGTTACCGGTCTTGGCACGGCAGTCTCAAGGCCTTTTTGGAAGCCTTCTTCAGCAAAGAACGGATTTTTCTCAATGATTTCTTTATCTTCGTATAAAGCCGGAATAGTAGGTGCGAGTGCCCCGTAAAGCGCTCCAATTTTTTGCCCTTCAGGTCCGGTCATAAATTTCACAAATTCCCAGGCTTCCTTTTTATGCTTAGAAAACTTATTAATTCCGGTCATCCATCCGCCAAGCGCGGCCGCTGTCCCTGCATCCCCTGCTGGAAGAGGCGCCACTCCAATCTTATCAACAATTTTCGATTGCTCAGGATCGTTAGCAAGACTATATTGGTACGGCCAGTTGCGGATTAACGGGGATTGACCTTCGATAAACGCGGTATGTGATTCTTGTTCGATAAAGGTCGTAACGTTGTCCGGAACAGCATCCATAGTGGCTACTTCAACCATTTTCGCAACACCTTTTATCGTTTCAGGCGAATTGACAACTACCTTTCCGTTATCATCGAGGAATTTTCCGCCGTAAGAAGAAATAAATTCAATTCCGTTACAAACTAGACCTTCATATTGCTTCGCCTGCATTAGATACCCATACTTCATACCGTTTTTCCCTTGGTTTTCTTTTGCTGAAGCAATTAGCTCATCCCACGTTTTCGGCACTTCATTCTCAGCAATAATATCTTTTCGATAGAATAAAAGACCGGTATCAATATACTTAGGCATCGCCCACTGCTTCCCATTAAACGATGCTGCAGACACAGCTCTCTGATTGTAGTCTTCAAGTTTAATATCTTTATCCTGCTGCAAGAAACGGTCGAGCTCCACCAAATACCCCGCCTGGGCAAATTCTGCCGGCCAGATGGTATCAAGCTCCATCACGTCGATTTCAGATGATCCCCCGTTAAACATCGTAACGTATGCATCGTGCTGCTGCCCTGTGTCAGCAGGCATTTCTCTGAATTTCACTTGAATTTTCGGGTTTCGTTTATTAAATTCTTCTACAATTTTTTTCGTTCCTCCAGTCGCGTCCTGCCCCTTCGAATAAACGATTGTTACGACTTCGTCTTTCTCTTCCTCGTTTCGCTTTTCTCCGCTTGTCGAGCTGCTGGAACAACCACTAATAACGAGAACAAAAGCCATCAACAATAAAGATAGCGCTTTCATTTTTAGCATAAATAAATCTCCCCTTTTGTTTTGTCGGAAAACCTATCAGTCTTGCAATCTCCCTTCTCCCACTATGAAATCGCTTACAATCTATATTATAACTAAGCATTCAGAAATTTCAAATCATTAATGTAATTTTATATTTTATTTTTTAGAAAAGCTGGAAGAAGTTGTTCGATCTTTTCCGTAAAGAAAAATCAACCCTTTGATAAGAAGAGTTGATTTTCTTTTTCTAGCCATTTACAATGCTTCCTCCGTTGATGTGAATCACTTGTCCAGTCACGTAGGATGAATCGTCGGATGCAAGGTAAACGTAAGCAGGGGCTATCTCTGCCGGCTGGCCAGGGCGCTGCATCGGAGTTGTTGAACCGAATTCCGCCACCTCTTTTTCTGTAAAAGTTGAAGGGATAAGTGGTGTCCAGATTGGCCCCGGGGCAACACCGTTGACACGAATTCCTTGTGTAGCAAGAGAAAGCGACAACGAACGAGTAAAGGTAGTGATCGCGCCCTTCGTCGACGAATAATCAAGCAGCTTCTCATGGCCGGCATATGCTGTTATTGAAGTCGTATTAATGATTGTGCTCCCCTTTTTTAGATGCGGCAGCACAGCTTTTGTTAAAAAGAACATGGAAAAGATATTCGTGCGAAACGTCCGTTCAAGCTGTTCTTTCGTAATTTTCTCAATCCCAGTTTGCGGGTGCTGTTCTGCAGCATTGTTTACGAGAATATCAATGCTTCCAAACGTGTTTTTCGTTTGTGCAGCCGCTTCATTGCAGAAGGCTTCGTCACCTACATCTCCTTCAATGAGCAAGCAGCTTGTCCCTTCTTTCTCTACCAGCTCTTTTGTCTTTTGGGCATCCTCTTTTTCATTTAAATAAACAACAGCTACGTTAGCGCCCTCTTTACTGAACAAAACAGCAACTGCTCTGCCAATCCCGCTGTCGCCGCCGGTAATAATCGCTGTTTTCCCTGCCAGCTTTTTATCTTTTTTTGGGAAATCAAACACTGGAGTGGGATTCATGACATGCTCAAGGCCCGGCCGCTCATTTTGATGCTGTGGCGGGAGCACTTGTTTAGGTGTGTTCTTTGTCAAGTACAAAAACCTCCTTAGATAAAGTGACTATTTTATTATGTTTTATTTTTCCTTCTTCATGCATGAATACTTTCATTTTGGAAAAATTAAGGAATACAAATATGGGGAGGTGCCATTTTGACAGACTCTATCGAAAAAAAACCAGAGCCGATCTGGCGAGAATCATGCCAAATTAAAAAATTTCCGGCATTAGAAGAGGATAAAACAACAGATGTTACGATCGTAGGAGGCGGTATTACAGGTATTACGGCAGCCTACGAGCTGACAAAAAAGGGCTACTCGGTTGTCGTTATTGATGCAAACGAGCTGTTAAACGGAACAACCGGCCACACTACAGCCAAAATTACAGCCCAACATAGCCTCATCTATCACGAGCTCATTCAGCATATGGGCGTTCCAAAAGCAAGGCTTTATTATGAGTCTAATCGAGCGGTTATCACGTATATTCAAAATATAGTAAAAGAGCATCAGATTTCTTGCGATTTTTCTCCGCAGGACGCCATTCTTTGGACCGAGGATGAATCTGCAATTAAGAAGCTTCGCCAGGAGGAAGAAGCTTATAAACAAATCGGCATCGATCGAGAGTGGTTGGACGAGCTTCCCTTGCCAGTGAAAAGCAAAGGCGCACTCGTTATGAAAAATCAGGCACAATTTCATCCGTTAGCTTATTTAAAGGTTCTGCTGGAACAAATTGTTGAACAAGGCGGCGAGATCTATGAACACACGGTGGCAGTCGATATAGAAGATACGGATAACGCAGATCACCCAAAGGTCTTATTAAAAAACGGTAAAAAGATTTCGAGCAAATATGTACTCATATGCTCCCATTTTCCGTTTTATGACAGCGGCTTTTATTTTTCAAAGCTTCATGCCGACAGGTCGTATGTGATGGCTATTAAGCCTAAGTCTCCATTCCCAGGAGGCATGTACTTGAATATTGATACGCCTGTAAGATCGTTGCGAGAAACGATGCACAACGGTGAAAAAATACTTTTGGTAGGCGGAGAAAGCCATCAAACCGGCCAAGGCTACGACACGGAAGCTTACTACACCGCTTTGGAGGACTTTTCTGAGAAAACGTTTGGCATTGATCAAATCATCTCCCGCTGGTCGGCGCAAGACTTGATTTCACTTGACAAGCTGCCGTATATCGGTCCAATCACCCGAAAGAAAGAGAAAATATTAATCGCCACAGCCTACAAAAAATGGGGCATGACATCAGGGACACTCGCTGCCCAGCTATTAACTGATTACGTTACTGGTAATACAAATCGAAGCCATGAACTGTATCGTCCCGGACGCTTCTATCCTGATCCTTCCATTAAGAAGTTTATCCAGGAAAATTCTGATGTTGCCGCCCATTTAACGGAAGGAAAAATCGATTCTCCTGAAATTGGACCGGGTGAGGTCGGCAAGGACGAAGGAATGGTCGTAAATGTGAACGGTTATCGAACGGGAGCATATCGCGACGAGTCAGGCAAGCTTTTTCTCGTTGATACGACATGCACCCATATGGGATGCGAAGTCGAATGGAACAGCGGCGACCGCACATGGGACTGCCCTTGCCACGGCTCACGCTTCTCACACACAGGCGACGTGATCGAAGGACCTGCAATAGAGCCATTGGCAAAGAGGGATTCAGAAAAGCTGTAATGTACTGCCGCTCTTTTTTTGAGAGCGGCAGTTTTTTTATATTAGGAAGCGATTGTCTCTTATTAAAACTGCATGAAATAATTTTTCCAATTTTGTCCGTGTCCATTTCCCTTGCAAACGAGTACTTATAATTATCGAATGTAAGAGGAAAGGAGGCATCATCATGCCGCTTTATTATACGGCACTTGGGGATTCTCTTTCTGTCGGAGTAGGTGCGGGCCTGTTTGGTACGGGCTTTGTTGAGCGATACGAGAAAATGATCGAGGAGGATCTTCATATAGACGTCTATCTTCATGTTTGTGCTCGTTCAGGCCAAACGACGGGAGAAATTCTTCAAATGCTTAATCAGCCTGATCATATACAACGATTATCTAAAGCAAACATTATTACGATTACCGCGGGTGGAAATGATTTAATCGACGCAGTGCTCGAATATTATAATGACCCCGATGAACAAATATTTTTAGATGCCCTCGCAACATCCCGCAACCATTTTCGTTCAATTCTGGAACGTATTGCAGAGCTGAAAGAAGGAAAATCCGACTATATGATTCGAATCGCCAATCTATACAACCCCGTCCCTCAAGTTCCATTAGCCAAGAAATGGATTTCGCGTTTCAATAAACATTTGCAGCAGCTAGCAAATGAACCTCATGTAAAAATCGCCGATCTCTATTCAGCGTTTCAAAACCATACAGACGAGTATGTATCGGTCGACAACATTCATCCTAATCAACTTGGCTATCAAGTTATCGCAGAAGAAATGAGAAAAACAGGATACAAACCGCTTGGGTAAACATCTGGTCTCGGGTAAAATAGGAGAGAACGAATCTTATATTTACCGGGAGGATCATGATGACAGCCATTTGCCTAATCAGACATGGAGAAACAGACTGGAATTTACAAAGAAGGCTTCAAGGTAGCACAGATATTCCTTTAAACTCAACTGGTTTAAATCAAGCTGATAAAACCGGGAAGCATTTAAAAGACACAGAATGGGACGTCATTGTGGCTAGCCCCTTAATCAGAGCGAAAAAAACCGCTGAAATCATTAATGAATATCTGCAGCTCCCATTAATCGAAATGGAAGAATTCAAGGAGCGCGATTTTGGGGATGCGGAAGGAATATCGCTAGAAGAACGAACGGAAAAATACCCTTCAAAAAATTACCCAAACCAAGAAACGATTGAGGATTTTACTGAACGGCTTATGACTGGATTAAAAAAAGTTCAAAAAGAATTCCCAAATAAAAAAGTATTGGTCGTGGCGCATGGGGGAGCGATTCATACCATCCTTACCACTATTTCCAACGGAGAAGTCAATTTGGACAACACCCCCCTTGTCAACGCCTGTATAAGCAACATCCAATTCGCGGAAGAAAAGTGGAATGTCTCGAATTACAACCTGAGCGAACATTTACTCTAATAAAAGTGAGTGCCGGAGTTTATCCGGCGCTTTCATTTTTCTCACAGAAAGGATAAAAGCATGCTGTTCCATATAAGCGAGGAGCCAGACTTATCTGTATTCGCACCTAGAATCGCAGTGAATTATTCTCATCTTCCGCCTGTCGTTTGGGCCATTGATCAAGAGCATTTGCCCCATTACTTCCTGCCGCGTGACTGTCCGAGAGTCATCTATTGGCAAGGTGAACAAACTAACGAAGCAGATACAAAACGATTTTTTAGTCAGTCCACTGCGAGAAAGGTGATCGCTGTCGAAAACGGTTGGCTGGCACGAATCCTGAACACCCCTCTCTATCAATATAGCTTTGAACCAGCGCCATTCACTCTGTTCGAAGAAGCAAAAACAGCCGGATACTACATAGCAGAAACGACCGTCGCTCCTATTGCGACCGAGTGCATACCGAACGGCCTTGAGCAAATCGCACAAGCAGGGATTGAAATTCGAGTTACTCCTCATTTGCAGTTGATCAGGGACCAAGTCATTTCCTCCACCTTAGATTTTTCCATCATTCGATTTCGAAATGCAAGAAAGGAGATATGATTTTTGAAAAAAATTATGGTGCTTGGGATTTCTCCAGGAGTCGGGAAATCAACGTTTGCGAACGAACTTGGAAGAATTCTCGGAATCAAGGTTCATCATTTGGATGCCTATTTTTGGAGAGCAGGCTGGATACAGGCTCCGCCGGAGGAATTTGCCGAAGCCCAGCAGCAAATCGTCCAGAACAACGAATGGATCATCGAAGGCAACTACACCGGCACCTACGAAATTCGGTCCAGAGAAGCGGACACCATCATTTACCTTGAGCTTCCTTTGTCACTATGTTTGTACCGGGTATTTAAGCGCTACATCAAAAACATTGGAAACACTAGGCCGGATATGGCTCCAGGCTGTCAGGAGAAGCTAGACTTTGAATTTCTAAAGTTTATTATGACCACCTATTATCCTCGGAGAAAAAAGATAAAGAAGCGGCTCGCTTCCTTTCAACCCATTGGTGAGGACAAAAAGACTGTGATCTTGAAAAACAAAAAGGAAATTCGGACGTATTTAGAAGAACAAAAGTTATGAAGAATCGGGGACTAGGAAATTTTTATAATGGTTTTCTTTCCCCATTCCATTCCAAAATTTCAATACGATTTTCAAATGGATCTGCTAAATAAATTCGATCGGCCTCCGGAAGGCGGTTATCTGATTTGTATGGATAGGAATTTGCTTCCAAATGTTCGATAAACGAAGGCAAATCCTCAATTTCAAACGCGGGATGTGCCTTTTTTGCCGGCACGAACGGATCTTCAATTCCTACATGGACATGTATGGAACCTTTTTCAAACCAAACGCCGCCATTCTTTTTTAATTGAGATGGTTTATTAATTTCTTTAAAACCTAGAATCTGAGTAAAAAAATGACGAGCAGATTCTTCTCCCTCTTTTGGTGCGGCTAACTGCACGTGGTCAATTACTTTAAATTGAAATGACATCATTATCTCCCCTTTCCACTATTAGCTTACTGTTTATTTTTGAAAGTATATAGCTTAAGATTAAGTTTTTCTTATTAAACTGAAACTTTTGACATTATCTTTCGTAATCATATACGAAAGGAGAGTTATCACTTGGCTGTATTTGAATACAAAACTTTGAAATTTATTCCTCAGAAAAAAGGCTTTGTTTCCTCTAGTTTTGAATTTGACTCTGAATTAAATCGCCTCGGGCAAAATGGCTGGCAGGTCACAACTTCATTCACAAATGAAATAAGCGGCACGACCACTGCTGTCTATTACACACTTAAAAGGGAACTCCAAGAAAAATAGCCTTCCTGATACAGGAAGGCTACTTTTTGTCCTTGTGAAGGTAACTTTGTTATCTTTTTTTGCGATTTTGCCTGATTTATTTTCGATCTTTGGACTTTATTTTCGATTTTGACAGGTTATGCACGATCTTTACATTTTGTGCGCGATCTCAACCTGAATACACGCGATCTTCTCATTTTATGCGCGATCCCAACCGAAATACGCGCGATTTTCACTTTTTATGCGCGATCCCAATCGAATACGCGCGATCTTCTCATTTTATGCGCGATCCCAATCGAATACACGCGATCTTCTCATTTTATGCGCGATCTCAACCGAAATACGCGCGATCTTCTCATTTTATGCGCGATCCCAATCGAATACGCGCGATCTTCTCATTTTATGCGCGATCCCAATCGAATACGCGCGATCTTCTCATTTTATGCGCGATCCCAACCGAAATACGCGCGATTTTCACTTTTTATGCGCGATCCCAATCGAATACACGCGATCTTCTCATTTTATGCGCGATCCCAATCGAATACACGCGATCTTCTCATTTTATGCGCGATCTCATCCGAAATACGCGCGATCTTCTCATTTTATGCGCGATACCCAACCTGATTACGCACATTCCAACCAAAGTCACTCGCGATCTTCCCCCTTTTTATAGTTGTCCAACGATTGTATCCGTTCCATGATCGTTGGGTGTCCGTAGCGAAAGAATTTTACTAGCGCAGGAGGGTTCGTTTGGCTTAATCCGGCTATTGAAAGCTCTTGAAACGTTTTAATGCCGGCTTCTTTATCCTCTGTCAGCTCGATGGCGTATTGGTCGGCCTGCCGCTCCATAAATCTTGACACCGTGTTGTTTAATGGAGAGGATAGAAAAGATAAAATTGCAACGATCGCCAGCAATAGTGGCAATGCAGCCAGATCGTGCTTCCCTTCAATGTTTAGCATCGTCCGGTAGCGACTGGCTAGCCAGCGGTAAATCTTATCGATGAAATAAAGACCCAACAGTGACATTAGCAAATATCCCCCGAGTCCGTAATAGACATGCTTCATTACGTAATGACCCATTTCATGCGCCATGATGAACAGAATCTCCGGTTTATCCAATTCCTTTAAGGTCGTATCCCATAGAACAATCCGTTTATTGTTGCCTAGACCGGTAACATATGCGTTTAACGTGTTCGTCTTTTCTGACATATTGACTTCATACACTTGATCGGCAGGGATTTTTGCTTCGTCCGCAAGTGCCAGAATATCAGCCTTCAATTCCTGGTCCTTCAAAGGGTAAAAATCATTGTAGAGCGGGTCTATGACGACCGGCTGCAGAAAGAAAAGGAATAGCGTAAAAGGGACGGTTATCAACCAAGCGTATAGCCACCATCTTTTTTCACTCTTTTTTAATAACGCATAAAAAACAATCGTTACGAGCGTCATGAGCGGAAAGCTGATCCAGAAATCGATGACCTGATCCTTGATCCAGCTGCCTGTGCTTTGTGCGGAGATGTCGTAATTAAGTGCGATTTGGTAGCTTATCCAATCCAATGGCAGGCTGCACAAAGCGACAATGACGCTTAAGACAAACACATATCCGGCAATCCGAAGGTAGGAAAACCTGGTTGCCCTTTCCAACACGCTTTTAATTTTTTTCGAAAAACCGGCGACCAGAAGAATAAAAAAGACCAGCCAGTCGAATGGAATTTTGATAAAAAACAAAAAGTTTCTAATTTTAGAATATTCCTCTGAAAGGATTAGTTCCCGTCCGGTCATAAAGGTTGCCGGATCTGCAGGAGTTCCTTTGACCGAATCCGGTACAGAGCTGTCCCCTGACTGAAATATGTACAAATAAATAAAAAGGCCGTATAGCACATAGGCAAGTACAGCCCCTGATATCCATCTACGCAACAGACTCTCACTCCTTAACTCGGGGATTAATCTTATTTTAATCCAATTTGTCCTAAGATAGAACTAAGCTGTATGTTTATTATCTTAAAAAAACAAGTAGCTTAGTCCTGTCAATGCAACAATCGTTCCAATAACGACGACGATCACATTCGCCCCAAGATAAGAGAAAATCACCGCAATGAGTGTTCCAGCGACACCATACATGATTTCTTCATGAATGAGAAACACACCAGGAATGATTAAAGCGCCAAGAATCGCATACGGTACATTTTTTAATACTTTTTGCAAAAAAGCGGGCAGTTTAAAGGATTGAAAAGCCACAAGCGGAATCATCCGCGGAATATAGGTAACTGCTGCCATGCCCAAAATCATCCAAACGATAGAACTAAGCATGTTTCTTCCTCCTTACCAATGCATTATCAGCCCACTCGATCAACACAGCAGATAATAGCGTTGCGCAAACGATCGCCCATCCAGTTGACAGAAGATGATAGGCATAAAAAAACAGGTGAAATAAACCGGCACATACTGACAGCCAAAGCGCCTTTTGGTGTTTTTTTACCGATGGAATCAAAAGGGCAATAAATAAGGCAAAAAGTGCAACCCCCATACTATCTTGGATAATGACCGGAAGCTGGGATCCTGAAAGATGGCCAACTACACTAAAGGCTACCCAACATACATATCCAATCAAACCAAGCCCCATCATGTATGACGTAGTCAGTCTCTCATTCCGTACGGCAGCAACCGAAAATGACTCATCTGTAATCCAATACGCATAAACCGCTTTTTTCAGCCACCTGTCCCTTTCGACTATCTCATTTAACGTAGTGGATAATAAAAAATGACGAATATTGATAACAAAGGTCGTAAAAATAATTTCCACAGCACTCGTCTGAGCAGCCAAAAGGCTTAATGATGTGTACTGAGAGGCACCGGCAAAAACAATCGCACTCATTAAAAACGTTTCATATAAAGAAAGCTCCGTCGACTTGGCAATCAGCCCAAATGTAAATGCTACAGGGATATATCCGATGGCAATCGTAAGACCTGAGCGAATGCCTTCTATAAATGTGAGTGGATTTTTCAATTTCTTCACCCCTACGAATAATAAATGAAATGAAAAACAGAAGCTTTCTTTCCGCCCCTGTTTTCGTAGCAATGCGGACCGTTTGCTTCAAAGCTTAAAGCGTCTCCGTCAGAAATCACATACTCATTTTCACCAATAGTTATATGTACAGTTCCTTCTGACACCAATACGTATTCCTCTACGCCGCTATGGTGGCCATCGGATTCGTGTCTGCACCCGGGCAATAAATCAATGAAGTAAATTTCAAACTTTTTGTTTTGATCGAAAGAAAAATACGGATAGACATGATAGTTGTCATCAGAACTTTTCACACAAGGCTGGTCTTCTTTTTTTACGAGCGTTGCTTTTTTCATTTCATCTTCCAATATTGATGAAAAGGAAACCTTCAGCCCATTGGCAATTTTCCAAAGCGTTGAAACGGTGGGAGAAGATGTTCCCCGTTCAATTTGGGCCAGCATCCCTTTGCTGACACCCGTTAACGCAGAAAGCTGATCAAATGTATAATTTCTCTCTTTACGCAGGCGCTTCAAATTGGCAGCGATTTTCAATTGAATGTCTTCCACTCGTCCACCTCCAACATAACATATTTTTGTTTAATATATTATACAAATCAACCACAAAAAAGAAAAGATAATTTTTAACAAGTTGGGAAAACTTTTAACAGGACAATCTACAGGAGTGATTTTTTGAGAAAAATAATTGTTAGTGTGCTGGTCGCAGGGTTGGTGATTGTTACCGGTGTTTATGTATATACACTTTTAAGCAGGCCATTTGATACGGAAGATGCCGAAGAAATTTATATACTTCCTACCGATCCTGCCTCAAAAGAGATCATACTTGATGAGAAGGTGGATGTCGTTAATTTTATGAAGCTTCTTAATCAATCAATGAAGAAAAATGAAGCAGGTGTTATTGATACGAGCAAGCCGGATTATAATGGGCAAATTAAAATGAATGATGACCATTACGAGCCCTTCCAGCTTTGGATGAATGGAGATCAAAAGGGAACGATATTTAATAATGGAAATTATTATCAGCTTACTAAAAGCGATTCACGACAGCTGTTTCGATTAATTGATAGTCATAAATAAGAGAGGATCTCTTTTTATAGAGACTCCTCTCACAATGTTTAATAAACCAATTCCACGAATTCTTCCTTTCGGATGTTTCCAAAATAGTGCTTGAGATCCACATCCTCAATTGCTTTTTCAATCGATTTTCTTTCATAATTGATTCCTGACAGTTTATTTTCAATATCCTCAACATTCCCGACTCCGAAAAAGTCACCATATATTTTGCATTGATGGATGACGCCTTTATGAACCTCCAGGCGGACATCGATGCTTCCGATGGAAAACCTTTTCGAGTGCTGAAGATTAAACTTTGGCGATTTGCCGTAATTCCACTCCCAATTTTGGTATCTCTCCAATGACAGTTCGTTGATTTTTTTCCAGTCGTCGTCTGTCAGTTTATACTCAGGAACTTCACCTTTTGTATCAAAAATATAACGGAGCAGCAGCTCTCTAAACTCCAAAGTGGTCATTTTCTCTTCAAAAAATTCACTAATGTTTGCTACTCTGCTTCGGATCGATTTAATTCCTTTTGATTCAATTTTGTCCTTCTTCACATTTAATGCAGACACGACGTGCTCGATTTCCGAATCAAAAAGCAAGGTGCCGTGGCTAAACATTCTGCCGCGCGTTGAGAATTGGGCATTACCTGATATTTTTTTCCCATTTGCGATAATATCATTTCTGCCGCTAAGCTCGGCATCTACGCCTAATCGCTTTAACGCTTCAATCACCGGTTCCGTAAATTTTTTGAAATTATGAAAGCTGTTTCCGTCATCTTTTGTAATGAAGCTGAAATTCAAATTACCTAAATCGTGATAGACCGCGCCTCCGCCTGACAGCCGTCTGACGACGATAATCCCATTATCATCTACATATTTCGTATTGATTTCTTCAATCGTATTTTGATTCTTTCCGATAATGATGGATGGTTGATTGATATAGAACAGCAAATACGATTCTTCCGGGTCCAAATTTTTCAGGCAATATTCTTCGATCGCCAAATTGATCCGCGGATCAGTAATGTTGTTATTGTCAATAAATAACAAGAGGTTTCCTCCTTATTTTCCCCACACAAATCCCGTTTCCGCAAGATCAACAGGTCCTTGGAAAATCGTCTTTGCTTGCTCCTTAAGCTCCTTATGATTCCCAAAATGCGGCAAATGCGTGAGCATCAAATGCTTCACGTTTGCTTTTTCCGCAAGACTGCCAGCTTCAAGACTGTTCATATGTCCCGCATTTGTCCCATCCTGATCGGCGTAAAAATTACATTCAGAAATCAGCAGGTCGGCATTGTCTGAAAATGGAACAAACTCTTCGACGAAGCTGGAATCAGCAGTGTAAACGACTGTATGCTCCCCATCACTGATTCTCATTGCGTAGCAAACGACGGGATGCACAGTTTTTAAAAATTCGATAGTAAATGGACCAATCGAGAGCGTCGCTTCTGGATCATACGTCTTTCCTTCGGTATGATCCGGGTGTGTTAACTTGGCAACATGTTCTTCGTCAAACGGATGTCCGTAAATCGGCAGGGCAGCTTCAACTTTCCCCAGATGAAAACCAATCATTCTCGCATATTGCAGCGGTCCAATATCTGCAACATGATCATGATGATAATGAGAGAGGATGACGGCATCCAATTTTTCCACTGGCAGGTAGTTTTGAAGCTTGGACAAAACAGCGCTTCCGCAATCAACAAGAAGTGAATATCCATTTGACTGGAATAAATAACCTGACGTTGCTCCATCCGCTGACGGAAATCCGCCCCAGTGGCCTATTACTGTGATTTTCATTCGATTCACCTCATTTATTTCTATTCTCTCTTTTCAATATACCCATTTTTCGTTGGAAATGCATGCATTCTGTATTTGTTACAAAACAGATGTTGACTATTCTTGTACTGTTATAATACAATAAATCTATCAAAGGAAGCGGAGGGATATTCATGTTAGGTAAAATCACTGAATTTTTCAGAAACTTGCCAGCCAAAAAATGTTCAGACTGCGGGAATAAGATGGAAGAACAGCATGAATGTTATTCAAACAAATGTAATGAGTGCATGAAAATTACTAGTTTATAAGTGAATAAGATTTTCGGACATCGACGCCCTAGATTGTCCAATAATAAAGGCAGACCAGAATGAAGGTCTGCCTTTATTATTCTTCTGCCATTTTCGAATAGACATAGTGGTACAATAGCTTACCTGAGTTCTCAAGCGACTGTTGGTGCGTTCGTTCAAATGCATGAGACGAATCAATTCCTGGTCCGATTAATCCATGGACGATATCATGTCCGGCACGAATGGCAGCTGAAGCATCAGATCCGTAATAAGGATAGATATCAAGCTTATATCCAATATCATGCTGCTTGGCGAGCTGCACCAAATGTTTTCTAAGCCCGTAATGGTAAGGGCCACTTGAATCCTTTACACATATGGAAACTGTATATTCATCCGTTGTTTGGCCGTCTCCTATCGCACCCATATCCACCGCCAAATATTCGACAGTCTCAGGGGTAATATTAGAGTTTCCGCCATAGCCGATTTCTTCATTATTAGAAATTAGGAAGTGAGTCGTATACGGCAGCGGTTCACTTTCTGATTTTATTTGCTTGATCAGCTGAAGCAAGAGCGCAACACTTGCTTTATCATCGAGATGCCTTGATTTGATAAAGCCGCTCGGTGTGAGCTCCACCCTTGGATCAAATGAGACAAAATCGCCGACCTCGATCCCAAGCGCTCGCACTTCTTCTGCATTTTTTACAACTTCATCAAGGCGGATTTCCATATTTGCCTGATTCCGCTCTGCTTTTGCTGAATCTTTGTAGACATGGACGGACGTCTGATGCATCAGAATGGTTCCCGTGTATATCTTTCCGGACGCTGTTTCAATTTGGCAATACTCGCCTTCAATCGAATGATAATTGAAGCCGCCGATTCGATCAATTTTTATTCTGCCGCTCGGTTTGATCTCTTTTACGATGGCTCCAAGTGTGTCCACGTGCGCAGTCAGCGTGCGGTGCCGGGAAACTTCCTTACCTTGGATTGTTGCTATCAACCCGCCTTTTCGGTTGCGCCTCGACTCTACTTCCCATTCCTTCAAGAGGTTTTCCACGTATGTAATTACTTTGCCGGTGTTTCCCGAAGGACTCGGAATGGAGACAAGCTCTTTTATTAAATGCATGGTTTCATTTGTATCAGTCATTCTCGTTCCCCTCCTTTATGTAGTTATTATTATACAGTTGTAACGGGCAGGTGTCATAAGTTTCACCTGAAGTATATCCAACAATAGGGTGTTATAATTTATATTATTACACTCAAACCGGAGGGATACGATGAACAAAGTTGCAGTGTTAGGTGGAACTCGTTTTTTTGGAATCCATTTAGTTGAAGAATTGATTAGACGCGGAGTTGAGGTCACTGTAGCTACAAGAGGGAATTCCAATATTCCTTTCCCAGACAAAGTGAAACAGATTGTCTTTGATCGAGAAGATGCTGAAGATTTCCGTCGCGCATTTCAAGGTACGAGCTGGGATGCGGTCTATGACCAAATTTGCTATACTTCACAGGATGCCTATACCGCAATCGAGGTGTTCAGAGACAAAACAAAGCACTATATTTTCACGTCCTCCATGTCTGTTTATGATTTAGGTGAAAGCATAATAACGGAAGATGTATTTGACCCGTTTTCCTACCCGATTGTAATGGGGACAAGAGAGGATTTCACTTATCAGGAGGGAAAGAGGCACGCAGAAGCCATATTTCATCAAAAGGCACCCTTCCCGGTTACATCCGTCCGCTTCCCTATTGTTCTGGGAAAAAACGATTATACAGAGCGGCTGACGTGTCATATCGATCGTATCTTAAAAAAACAAGAGATTTATTTTGATCATCCCGAATCAAAAATTAGCTTTATCTCAGAGGAAGAAGCCGGAACTTTTTTAGGTTGGCTGCTTGATCGTCCCGAGAACACTCCGTTTAATGCTTGTGCTTCAGGTGCAACTTCATTACGGGCGTTACTAAGCTTGATTGAAAATGAAACCGGCGAAGAATTTCTTTTAGCGAAAGAAAAAACGGAGGATAATGCCTCACCATATAATCTTCCTGAATCCTGGACTCTTTCAAATGAAAAAGCGGCTGCCGCTGGATTTTCTTTTAGTGATCTAGATAATTGGCTTCCGCATTTGGTTCGTGACGTAACTGCGACGAGAAAACAGCTTCTATAAATTTTCTTGCTCCTGAGATTATTTACTTCTCCGGAGCTTTTTTTATATCGCGAGATTCAATTTATGTGCCACTTGCCACGTTTTATGTACTTCTTTGCTCTCTTATGTGCCTCTCGCCTGTTTTATGTGCTTCTTTGCCTTTTTATGTGCCTCTCGCCTGTTTTATGTGCTTCTTTACCTTATTATATGCCAAAAAGCGGCAGAAAAAGATCCGCCGCTTACTTGTACACGCTGCTTGGTATCACAATCACCTGATTGCCCGAAACATAAGGAGCAATGTCATATTGCTGGAAAACTAAAGCGATTCCATCATCTGTAAAGAAAAAAGCCGTGTTCTTATTGATTTTTACATCTTCTTTTTTTAGATCTGGATAAAAAATATTTGGACGAGCTTTCGCATATTGATAAACGTAATCCGTTACTTTGGCGAACTTCTGTTGATTTGTGAGGATATCGTCCAACTTCACCCTCTTCTTCTTCAATAGGTCATAATTGAAGGACTGAACAACAGTGTTGCCATGAGCGCCGCCTGTAAAAATATAATCACTCGTTAAAATACTAAGCTTATTGTTCTTATTGTACTTCACGTCAAAATCACTTTGATATTGCGGCTCATAGCCATACTTCTTGGCAGCCTCTAGATTATCTTTGTATGCCTTATAAGATTTCTTAATATAATTGGTAAAGTCGTTATTAATTTTTCTTTCAAACGATGGATTGCCGACAATTCTGACCTGCGGGTATTTAAGCTCCTTAATATCCTTATAATATTTAGTATCTACAATTACGTTTTCCCTTGGATTTGCTTCTGCTTTGGGATGAAAGCTTAACGAAGCTGCAAATAGTAAAATACTTACCATTACTACTACCCTAACGTATTTCTTGCGCATAACTCCGCCTCCGTTATTCTGGTTGAATATGCAAATTGGAAGTATCCACTTCTGCATAAATTCAGTCTGCGCAATTTCAGAAAAATTATTATGTGGATTGGCAACCTAACGGAAGGCATAAAGGGCAAATATGATACCGATAAAATCAAGCAAGTGTTCTTAAACTTGTTTCACAATGCGGTTCAACACACCGACCCTAATACCGGGAATATAAAACTTTCGCTAATGATCGCAGACAATCAAGTCGAACTTTCAATTAGGGATAATGGTACCGGCATAGAAACAGAAAATCTCCCATATATATTTGACCGGTTTTATCGGATAGATCGTTCTCTAACACGACAGTATGGCGGAGCTGGCCTAGGTCTCTCAATAACCAAAACCATCGTTAACGCACATGAGGGAACAATTGCTGTAAATAGCCGCGTCGGGAAAGGTTCGACATTTCTTATTTATCTTTCTAATATAGTAGGGAGCGCCTCGGCGCTCTCCTTTTTGTTGACGTTGGCTCTTCCTCTATTTCTATTGGCCATAAGCTTATGCTTTGACTGCAGCAACGGATTCTTCGAATAATTCCACCTCCTTTGCTGCTCTAAATTTATCCAGCAGGAATTGTTATTAAACCCTTTGTACGACCTTAATTCTTTCACAACGACTCACCTATAATCATTCTATGTTATGAAAGGTTCTTTTAAATTCGAGAACTCATTCAAATTTTTGGAAACAGATAAATTAGTATCTGGTCATAATATCTAGTGCTATAATAGTGGATAAAGGAGTGAAAGCATTGAATTCGAAAGCACGAATCACCGCGATAGGAAGTTATGTTCCTAACAAGATTATGTCAAATGATGATCTTGAAAAAATTGTAGATACCTCTGATGAATGGATTGTACAGCGGACGGGAATGAAAGAGAGACGAATTGCTGCAGAGAATGAGTTTACTTCAACATTGTGTATTCGTGCTGTAAATGACTTAATTAAAAGATATGGCGTAAATATACAAGATGTCGATATGATTATAGTTCCTACGACGACTTCAGATTTTGCCATTCCGAGTACGGCTTCCATGATTCAGGATGCTTTTGGAATTCCTGAAGCTGGCGCAATCGATGTAAATGCAGCCTGTGCCGGATTAACCTACGGGCTGCATCTTGCAAACTGCCTTATAACCTCTGGTTTGCATCGGAAAGTTCTCGTTATTGCCGGAGAGACTTTATCAAAGGTGACCGATTATACTGACCGTACGTCCTGTGTTCTTTTTGGAGATGGAGCAGGGGCAATGCTCGTTGAATACGATGCAGAACAGCCGAGCTTTCTCTCGTATATTCAAGATACGAAAGGAAGCTCTGGAAAACATTTATACAGGACTGCTTTACGGAATGAATGGTATGGAGAGCCGCTGAGGGACAGTGAAAAAATGGTCCAAAACGGGCGTGAAGTGTATAAATGGGCGACACGAACAGTTCCTGAGGGAATGGAAAAATTACTAGAGCAAGCGAATATAAAAATGAAAGATCTCAACTGGTTTGTTCCGCACAGCGCCAATTTGAGAATGATTGAATCGATTTGTGAAAAAAAAGGCTTTCCCATCGAAAAGGTATTGACCAGCATGGTATATTACGGAAACACCTCTTCTGCATCGATTGTACTTGCCTTGGATCTTGCGGTAAAAGATGGCAGGGTGACACAAGATGATGTCCTTCTTCTCATTGGCTTTGGTGGCGGCTTTACCTATACAGGGTTGATTGTAAAATGGGGAGTTCCATCAAATATTAAGGAATGATTCAGAAACACTCCGGGCAAACTAGCGGAAAAAAGGAGTGTCTATGGATGAAAAAACATCGCCAACGTACGGATGAACCAACTGTTGCAGAAGGTATCGACACGGAAGATGAATTGAAAGAAGATGCCAGCCCCGAGGAAAAAGAAAGAGGAGAATATACAAACGTCACAACCTTGTCGTTAGATGAAAATGACCCGAGTTAAAAAGAGCATGGTTTGCAGTTGAATTACTCCTGTAAACCATGCTCTTTGTTGTTATTTTTTCAGCTTTTCTTCAGCCATTTTTATCATTTCTCGTACCATTTGCCCGCCTAAGCTGCCGCCGATTTTACCAGCTTCTTTTGAAGTAAGATTGCCGTTATACTTTTGATCGAGAGGCACTCCCACCTCTTTGGCCGCTTCATATTTTGCTTTTTGCGGATCTTGAGTGTTTGCAATTCTTGCTTTTAACCTGTCAACACCAGCACGAGCTTCAGGAACTAATAATTTATTTCTTCTTGCCATGAACATCCCTCCTTTTTCATCAGGGTTCCCTGATCATCGTTCCATTATGCTCGAAATACTTTTTCACGATTTCGCGGTAAAGCATTAAAAAATTTATTGACTGTTGTCAGAATGTTTTCTATAATTATCTCCGTTATAAATGAGTGTGGAGATAGGAGAATAGAGGTATGAAAGAATTTTTCAGCAAGTTGCTTACAGGAATGAGTATCGGGATAGTCGTTTCATTAATACCGAATGCTCTATTAGGAGAAATACTTAAGTTATTGATTCCTCATTTTCCTGCATTACAGCATATTTTCGATATCACCGTATTCGTAATGAGCTTGTTGCCAGTTATGATTGGCGTGATGGTAGGGATGTCGTTTAAACTAACATCTATCCAAACCGCAAGTGTAGGGATTGCGGCAATGGTTGGCGGCGGTTCCGTCCAAAAAACAGCAGAAGGATTATTTGCCCTAAGCGGCATTGGAATCGTAATTAATACTGGAATAACCGCAGCACTAACGGTGTTATTCGTTCAATTCATTGGCGACCGATTAAAAGCGTATTCCATCCTTTTGATGCCTACGTGCAGTATTTTAATACCAGGTATGATTGGTTATTCAATTCTGCCTTTTGTTAAGACTTCTACGGGTATCATCGGTGTTGCGGTTGAAAACGTGACGACTTTACAACCCGTTATAATGTGCATTATTATTTCTGTTATTTTTTGTCTTATTATTTTGTCACCTATATCCACAGTAGGTGTTGCCACAGTGATCTCACTTTCCGGTATAGGATCAGGTGCAGCCAATCTAGGAATTGTTGCAGCAGGTGTAGGGTTAGCGATAGCCAGCTATAAAGCAAACTCTCTTGGAACCGCATTGGCTCATGTATTAGGCTCTCCGAAAATTCAAATGAGAAACTTTTTTATGAAACCGAAAATCGCTTTTCCGATGCTGATCACCGCAGTCTTTCTTGGTGCATTAGCCGGACTGTTAAACATTCAAGGAACGCCTTACAGCGCCGGATTCGGATTATCAGGTTTGGTCGGACCGTTAAATTACATGACATTTGCTGAGGGCGGTTGGACAGTTAAAAATATTTCGATCATGGTAGGGACTTTCTTTGTTCTTCCGGTTTTATTGAATTTAGGTCTTATTTATATTTTTTCTAGGAAGTTGAAAATGATTAAGGCGGAAGATTATAAATTGCATTTTGATTGATCAAGAGAAAATGGTAAACAAATAAAAACATCCTTTCTAGCTCAAGAAAGGATGTTTTCGTCATTTTATTTTTGATACGGTTCACTGGTATAAATAAACTTGGAGTTTCAAAAAAGAATGGATGTGGACAATGCCTTATAAATCTCGTATTGAATCTGCTGAATTACTCACTCTGAAATCTTTAAACACTCGAATGAATTTACCTAACAAAGACAAGCAACATTACTTCAACCTTAAAAAGGGCTATGAAGGGGAGTTAATATTTGATTCACTAACAGAAAAGCTTAAGTGTGAATGCATTATATTGAATGATTTGCTGCTCAAAGTAAATAACTCCATGTTCCAAATCGACTCACTGATTATTATTTCAGAAACCATCTACTTTTTCGAATTGAAAAATTATGAAGGAGATTATTATTATCAATCAGATAGATTATATAAGGAAAACAAAACTGAAATTATTAATCCCTTAATCCAACTGAGTAGAAGTGAAGCCTTGTTACGCCAGTTACTCCAAAATCTTGAATTTAACCTTCGCGTTGATGCTTCAGTCGTTTTTATCAACCCTAAATTCACCTTATACCAAACACCTCTAGATAATCCTTTTATTTTTCCAACTCAGGTTAAACGTTATTTACAAAAATTAAATACAACACCTACAAAGCTAAATGGAAAACACAAAGTATTAGCTGACAAATTAATATCGATGCATATCGAAGATTCTCCTTTTAAGCACGTCAAGTCTTATGAGTATGATGAACTGCAAAAAGGAATCACTTGTGAAAAGTGCAATTCATTTTCAATTTACGTTGAGGGAAGAAAATGTGCTTGTAAAGAGTGTGGACACGAAGAATTGGTAGCAGTTGCCGTCATGCGAAGTGTGAACGAATTTAAGCTTCTTTTTCCTAATCTTAAAATTACTACAAATGTAATTCATGAGTGGTGTAAAGTGGTAAAGTCTAAAAAGAGGATAAGACGGATTTTAGAAAAAAACTTCAAAATTGTAGGGGTTCATCAATGGTCCTTCTACGAATAAAACAGACCTAATTAACAAGATGCCGCCATAATAATTTTTAAAGCTTTATTAAGGACTTAAGGACTTTTCCCTAGCTCGCATACTCTTTTTTGTCCTTCACAACTCCTATGAAGGACTTTTCTTGAGCTCTCTTACCACTTTTTGTCCTTCACTAGCCGTATGAGGGACTTTTCTCGAGCTCTCTTACTCTTTTTTGTCCTTCATAACCCTTATGAAGGACTTTTCTTGAGCTCTCTTACCACTTTTTGTCCTTCACTAGCCGTATGAAGGACTTTTCTCGAGCTCTCTTACTCTTTTTTGTCCTTCAGTACCCGTATGAAGGACTTTTCTCGAGCTCACATACCCTCTTTTGTCCTTCAATACCCGTATGAAGGACTTTTCTCGAGCTCACATACTCTTTTTTGTCCTTCACTAGCCGTATGAGGGACTTTTCTCGAGCTCTCTTACTCTTTTTTGTCCTTCATAACCCTTATGAAGGGACTTTTCTCGAGCTCTCTTACTCTTATTTGTCCTTCAGACCTCCTATGACGGACTTTTCCCGAGTACACTTACTCCCTTTTGTCCTTCCCCCCCTTATACTTCCTGCGGCTATCTCAACATCCCCTGTACAATCTCCCTATTCCGCTCCTTAAACACCTCATTGTGCGAAGACACCATTGCGCTTTTATTCGCGTCTGGCTGGATATACTGTTTTGCTTTGTTTACGGCGTTTGCGGCATCCTGGAAAGCGCCGGAGATTAAGTGCAGTTTTCCATCATGTTTTAAAATATCTCCGGCAGCGTAAAGTCCGTCAACGGAGGTTTCACTGACTGCGTTGCCCGCAATATAATGCTCGTCTGCCCTTTCAATCGGAATGCTGCTATTTTCCAGCAAGGTCGTATCGCGTTCATAGCCATGATTAATAATTACTTCATCTACAGGCAAGTATGAGACCTCTCCCGTTTGATGGTTGGTCAGCTCGACCCGTTCAATCACGTCATGATCAACACCTGCAATTAATTTTGTAATTGTCGTATGAAAGAAACAAATGGCAGAAATGTTCATGAGCTGGGAGACTTGCGCTTCATGCCCTGAAAAGGACTCCTTTCTGCAGGTGACATACACTTGTTTCGCAAAGGGCTCGATTTCATTGGCCCAGTCGATCGCGGAGTTCCCGCCGCCGGAAATGATCACCGTTTTATCTCTAAATCGTTCTAACGACTTAACTGTGTAATTTAAATTCGACACTTCAAATCGCTCGGCCCCTTCGATTTCAAGCTTTTGCGGGTTCAATATTCCGCTACCGACTGCAATGATTACTGTTTTCGAAATATGCGTTTGACCGGAGGCATCCTGCAAAACAAAAAGACCTTCTTCATTTCGAGAGATCGACTCCACTTTTTCATTCAATACAACTTCAGGGTCGAAGGTTAACCCTTGCTCGACAAGCTGTTCAATTAATTTTGCACCTTGAATCGGAGTCTGTCCTCCAACGTCCCAAATCATTTTTTCCGGATAGACGTGCAGCTTTCCGCCAAGCTGAGGCTGATATTCAATAAGCTTTGTTTTCATTTTTCTAAGTCCGCTATAAAACGCGGAGTAAAGCCCTGCCGGCCCTCCGCCAATAATTGTCACATCAAATATATCCTGTTGTTCCATTTCCGATCACTCCTCAGCAATCTCATACAATTGATATTCATTCTCAATTAAATATACTCTTTTCTCATCATTTTTACAACCTAAATAAGTATTGACAGCAGAAAAAGTTACCTTTATATTAGTAATTAATTTGAAACTGATAATCATTATCATTTAATAGATTCGGAGGTGCAGTTCATGATCCGCCTATATACAGATGATTTAAACGTCGGCTATGGTGATCACTTGATCGTTAAAGATCTCACAGTCGAAATTCCTGATAAAAAAATCACTACTATTATAGGTTCAAACGGCTGCGGGAAATCTACCCTATTGAAAGCCATTACTCGGATAATTTCTCCTCAATCTGGAGCAGTTGTCTTAGACGGAAAACATATTTCAAAAGAAAATACTAAAAAACTCGCTAAAAAAATGGCGATCCTTCCGCAGAATCCGGAAAGCGCTAGCGGATTGACTGTTGGCGAACTGGTTTCCTATGGGCGTTTTCCCTATCAAAAGGGCTTCGGACGATTAACGAAAAAGGATTTCGAAGTCATAGACTGGGCCCTTGAAGTGACCGGAACAATAGATTTTAAGTTTCGCTCTGTAGATGCTTTGTCTGGCGGTCAGCGACAACGCGTTTGGATTGCAATGGCTCTCGCGCAAGAAACGGAAATGATCCTACTCGATGAACCGACCACCTATTTGGATATGGCTCATCAGCTGGAGGTTTTGGAGCTTTTGCAAAAGCTGAATGAAGAACAGGAGCGAACGATCGTGATGGTCCTTCATGACTTAAACCAAGCGGCTCGTTTTGCTGATTATATCATCGCTTTAAAAGACGGAGAAATAATCAAAGCCGGAGCTTGTGAAGAAGTAATAAATCATCATGTTTTGAAAAAAGTCTTTCAAATTGATGCTGAAATTGGATGGGATCCCCGAACAAATAAACCAATGTGTATCACATACAATCTAATAAAGGGAGAAGAAAAAAATGAACAAACGATTAGCGACCGCATTCCTGCTGGTATTCGTGCTTATTCTTAGCGCATGTAACAGCGGAGCAACAGAAAAAGAAAGCAATTCAAATGAAGAGAAAAAAACAATTACATACCAATCTGAAAATGGACCCGTTGAAGTCCCTGCTGATCCAAAGCGAGTAGTAGTACTCTCTTCCTTCACAGGGAACGTTATGTCGTTAGGTGTAAACGTTGTAGGCGTTGATTCATGGTCGAAGGATAACCCGCGTTTTGGAGAAAAGTTAAAAAATGCGGAAGTAGTTTCCGACGAAAGCTTAGAAAAAATTATTGAGCTCGAGCCGGATTTAATCATTGGTTTATCCAATATTAAAAACGTTGATAAATTAAAAGAAATTGCACCTACCGTAACTTACACGTACGGAAAAGTAGACTACTTAACTCAGCACATAGAGATTGGCAAACTGTTAAACAAAGAAAAAGAAGCGACAGCTTGGGTCGATGACTTTAAGAAACGCGCGCAATCTACCGGCGAAGACATTAAAGCAAAAATCGGTGAAGACGCGACTGTTTCTGTCATCGAAAACTTCGACAAACAGCTCTACGTTTTCGGGGATAACTGGGGCCGCGGTACAGAAATTCTTTATCAGGAAATGAAATTGAAAATGCCTGACAAAGTAAAAGAAAAAGCGCTCAAAGCAGGTTATTACGCGTTATCAACTGAGGTTCTGCCCGAATTTTCCGGTGACTATCTTATTTTTAGCAGGAGCAAAGATACGGACAATTCGTTCCAAAATACCGATACGTACAAAAACATACCAGCTGTCAAAAACAATCAAGTATTCGAAGTTGATGCAAAAGAATTCTACTTTAATGATCCGTTAACATTAGATTACCAGCTCGATGTTTTTAAAGACCGCTTTCTTGGCAAATAGATTCTAAAAGAGATGATGAGAAATTATGGCGAAAGTAAACCAACCTTCTATTCCATTCGCATATAAAATGCTTGCAGGCATTGTAGTATTAGCCAGTATGTTTGCTGCTTCCATGGTATATGGGGCAGCTGACGTCTCTGTCAAGGATGTTTGGCTCGCACTTACCTCCGGTGCCGCAGGCGAGAAAATTTCAATCATCCGTGAAACTCGTTTGCCTAGGGAAATTGCGGCGATTTTTGTCGGGTCGGCCTTAGCTGTTTCTGGAGCAATCATGCAAGGAATGACGAGAAACCCGCTGGCCGATCCTGGATTACTTGGCTTAACGGCCGGGGCAAATGTGGGACTGGCGCTTACGCTAGCACTTGTCCCTTCAGCAAACTACTTCGGTATTATGGTTGCTTGTTTTATCGGTGCTGGTGTTGGTGCGATAATGGTGTTCGGTATTGGCGCAATGAAAAAGGGTGGCTTTTCTCCTTATCGTATCGTGTTGGCCGGGGCGGCTGTTTCTGCCTTTTTATATGCGATCGCTGAAGGAATTGGCATCTATTTTAAAATCTCAAAGGATGTCTCCATGTGGACAGCCGGAGGATTAATCGGAACGACATGGAGCCAGCTGCAAGTCATTGCCTCATTTATTTTGCTGGGCATTTTTATTTCTTTCATTCTCTCAAGACAGCTTACGATTCTTAGTGTAAGCGAAGAAGCCGCTGTAGGACTCGGGCAAAAGACGATCCAAATAAAAACGATTCTTTTTCTTGTCATTATCCTGCTCGCTGGCGCTTCAGTTGCGCTGGCTGGCAAAATGGCATTCATCGGATTGCTCGTTCCCCACGTAGTACGTGCGATCGTTGGGACGGATTACCGTTTTGTCCTGCCCATGTCTGCCATTTTTGGAGCGGCTTTTATGATGTTGGCCGATACGCTTGCCCGTACGATCCAAGCACCATTTGAAACACCTTTGGCGGCAATTGTTGCGATGATGGGCCTTCCTTTCTTCCTGTTCATCGTGAATAAAGGAGGCAAAGCTTTTTCATGATTCAGCCGGCATTACAAAAAAAACAACGAATCATTCTGTTTGTTTTACTATTGCTCATTTTGGTGACAATCGTTATCGGAGTCGGAATGGGGTACTCCTCTTTGTCCTTCGACAGGGTGATTCTAACCCTATTCGGACATGGGAACTTTAAAGAGGAATTTGTACTGTATTCTATTCGCCTGCCGCGAATGCTGATAACACTCCTAGCAGGTATGGCACTTGCGTTATCAGGGGCGATTTTACAAGGAATCACCCGCAACGATTTAGCTGATCCCGGCATCATTGGAATAAATTCAGGTGCAGGTGTAGCCATCACTGTTTTCTTTTTATTTTTCCCGATTGAACCAGGCTCCTTTGTTTATTTGCTTCCGCTTATCGCATTTATCGGGGCTTTTCTCACAGCCTGCCTGATCTATTTGTTTTCATACAACAAAAATGACGGACTTCAGCCTGTCAAATTAATTCTAACAGGCGTCGGGTTTTCCACTGCCCTTGCCGGAGTCATGGTTGTACTCATTTCATCTGCTGATCGTGCAAAAGTAGACTTTATCGCAAAATGGATCGCCGGGAACATTTGGGGTTCGGATTGGCCATTTATTTGGGCGCTCCTTCCGTGGTTAGCAGTACTCATTCCATTTACTTTATACAAGGCAAATCGCTTGAATCTCCTTGGACTCAGTGAGCCTGTGGCAATCGGTGTTGGCGTATCGATCGAAAAGGAACGCATCGTATTGCTTTTAACAGCTGTTGCGCTGGCAGCCTCTGCCGTTTCTGTCACTGGAGGAATTGCCTTTATCGGTCTTATGGCTCCTCATATGGCAAAGGCGTTAGTCGGACCTAGAAATCAATTATTTATTCCCATCGCCATTCTGATTGGCGGCTGGCTGTTACTCTTTGCTGACACCATCGGCCGCGGGCTCGTAGATCCCGACGGTATTCCGGCAGGCATTATGGTCGCATTGATCGGTGCGCCATATTTTATGTATTTGTTGTTGAAGAAATGATCCCTTGAGAATTCAATCTCAAGGGATTTTTCGACTTACATCTACCTGTTTTTAAAAGATATCCGACCATAATCAGAATTTATCCTCCCCAGCCCAAAAAAACAGCACTTTTTCCAAAGAAAAAGTGCGTTAAGTTAAGCCATATGTTCCTCTGTATTATTTCTCTTTAAGGACCAAGCAAAGTATCCCCACGTCAACAGCATCATGACAATGGCAAAGCTTCCAAGTATGCTCGCCTGCTGCCACATTGTTGAGAAATTCCCGGTGGAAATCGCCGCACGGAATCCTTCAATGCTGTACGACATAGGCAAGAAAAAGTGAATAATTTGGAAAAATCTTGGAACAAGCTCAATTGGATACGTTCCGGCACTTGCTCCTAATTGAAGTACCAAAAGAATAACTGAGATAAACCTTCCCGGGTTCCCCATCGTCGTAGCCAGAAGCTGAGTAATGGACATAAAGGTCAAGCTCGTAATAATGGAAAACAAGTAAAAGCGCCAGATGCTTTCCGGTTCAAGGCCAATTCCAGCGATGAGTACAGTCACTGCAATTACGGCTTGCAAAATTCCGCCGAGCAAAATCACGCTGAATTTGCTCATAAACCAGCTGAATGAAGAATGCGGTTCTGCTGCTGGCTCCTTAATGGGGAATATCACCGTAATCATTAATGCGCCGACAAACAATGCCAATGATAAAATATACGGCGTTAAGCCTGTTCCATAATTTTCAACTGCGTTCATTTTATCGGAATCAAGCTGTACCGGATCCGCAATCATTTGCGAATTTTTATCTCCGGCTTGAATATCTCCGGTTTTATCAGCCGTCTTCTCTAGTTCATTAGACAATGTTTCAGTGCCTGATGCTAGATTTCCTAATCCGCTTTCTAACGATTTCGACCCTTCCGCAAGCTGAGATGATCCGTGTTGAAGTCCATCTGTTCCACCTGCTGCCTGATCAAGTCCCGCCGCAAGTTTGCCGCTTCCAGTAAGCAGCTGCGAAGCTCCTTTATTGGCTTCATTTAATTTACTGATAAATGTCTCCATTCCAGATAGTAGCTGCTTTTGACCATCATTCAACTGGCCTGCTCCTGAATACAGCTGTTCTGTAGCAGCTGTCAGCTTGTTTACTCCGTCTTCAATTGCAAGCTGACCTTGGTACAATTTGTTGATGTTTTCTGGGAGCTGCTTGATTTTTTCCAGTTCTTCTGGGGACGGTAAGCCTTCAAGCTGCTTTTTCAATTCATCAATTTGAAGGTCAACACTTTGTAAAGATTGAAGAGAATCCTGTCCTTCTGCCTGGTTTACTTTTTCCTTAATCTCAGCTTTTTGCTCCGGAGTAATACCTTCTACCGAATCAACGGCTTGATTCACTCGTTCGTTTTGCGCTTGCTCAAGCGTCCTTATTTGATTCAATTGGTTCTGCAGTTCTTCGGCATTCGATACCCATCTCATCAGCTCTTTTATTTGTTCCGGATCAATACTATCTGCAAATTGCGCCAGGCGCTGTGCATTATTATTCAATTCCTTTAACCCCGCTGTCTGCTGCGGAAGTTTAGCTGCCAGCTCTTGATGGCCATCTAAACTTTTCTTCAGTCCGGACTCGAGCGCTGCAGAACCGTTCTCTGCCTGGTCTGCACCTGTATAAAGCACTGAGCTTTTGGAGGAAAGCTGCCCTAAGCCCCCGCTTAACGTTTGCTGCCCATTATTTAATTCATGGGCACCCCTATCAAGCTCCTGTATGCCTTGATTTAAAGTGGCAGAGCTTCCCGCAAGCTTCTGTAAGTTTTCGCTTAATTGCTCGCTTCCTGATTTGGTTTCCTTTGTACCGGAATCAATTTCTTTTGCTCCGGAGCTCGCTTCTTCCATACCTTTAGCAATCTTATCAAAGGTGTCGAACATAACATTGACATATTGTTTGGTAACCTCTTCTGCGACTGAAGCCTTTAACTGTTTTATGGCGTTATCGCCAATTTGGGCTGCAGCATAATTACTGCCGGCATTTGTATGGTACTTCAGATCAAGCTGCTGTGGATCTTTCTCCATGACAGTCGTAGCTTCATCTGAAAAATTTTCAGGAATTTCAACCACCATATAATACGTTTCATCGTTTAAGCCTTGCATAGCCTTCTTTTTATCGGTGAATTTCCAAGTAAACGAATCGTTGTCTTTCAATTCCTTCACCATCTTATCACCAATATGAAGATCAGTTCCTTCATAATCAGCACCATTGTCATTATTTACAACAGCGACCGGAAGTTTATCAACTGAACCATACGGATCCCAATAAGCCGTTAAAAACACTCCGCTGTAAATAAGCGGAATAAACAGAACACCAATTAATGGAATCAACAGCTTTTTGCTCGTTACAATCTCTTTCCATTGTTCTTTTATTATGTTCACCTGCAAAACCTCCACATCATCCATACCACCTATTTCTTCGGAAGATTATTTTGCCGTTAATTTTTTCTCTATAAAAAGCTGAAGCAGATTGGCAATCGTCTCTTTCTCAAGCGGATCGTGTTTTTTTTCCCAGTCAAAGATGAGAGCGATATACAGCTTATACATCGTAAATGCCAATAATTCCGAATGACAATTTTCGATTTCACCATCTTCAATCGCTTGTTCAATTTTAGTTTTTATATAAAGAATGATCATCGATTCAATTCGATCGATAACTTCCTTTACTTCTGGCGTACCCAGCTGTGCGCTTTCTTGAAAAACCTTTATGGTCAACAGGTGGGACTTACGGTATTCCAAAATGGCAAATAACGCCTGATGCACTTTTTCGTGAAATGGCATCTCTGTTTCCATCACTTCATCCGCCATTATTCTCATTTCTTTAAAAAGGGAGGAAAAAATCTCATCAAAAAGCTCTTCTTTATTTTTAAAAAAAGTATAAATCGTCCCCTTTCCGACATTGGCCATCTTCGCTACCAAATCCATTGTGGTTGCTTTGTAGCCAAATTCCGTAAATGCTCTTGACGCTGCATCTAAAATAAGCTGCCTGCGATCTTTTCCCAATGACAACACCCCTCAAAATGACTAAATGAACAATCCGGTCAGTAAGTACTCAATTAATGTATCACAGTTATTATTTTTTGACAATTGAAAAGTATTCAATAGAAAAGGGAGCTGACAAGTTTTTTTAGTTTTCGTTTGTAGCCTGAGGAATGTTTAATACAACTGACTTTGTCGATTCCTAACAGGATAAAAAGGAGTACGTGATCCATAGTTAAAGGCCTTCAGCCGGGTTATGAAGGACATAACTGCGCAAGTGAGCCAAAGAAATATTCTTCATCTGCGTTGTGAAGGACAAAATGGCGCAAAAAGACCAAAGAAATGTCCTTCATCTACGTCGTGAAGGACAAAATGACGCAAGAAAGCCAAAGAAATGTCCTTCATCCGGGTGCTGAAGGACAAAATGACGCAAGAAAGCCAAAGAAATGTCCTTCATCCGGGTGCTGAAGGACAAAATGGCGCAAGATAGCCAAAGAAATGTCCTTCATCCGGGTGCTGAAGGACAAAATGCCACAAGATAGCCAAAGAAATGTCCTTCATCCGGGTGCTGAAGGAC